>CAWGTG010000004.1:0-272886 GCA_963825455.1 uncultured Actinomycetota bacterium | reverse complement strand
CGCCGTGCACGGGCATGAAGTTGCGAGGGCGCAGCGCGTTGAGCACCCCCGTCAGCTCGCCGGCCGCGGCGTGGCCGCTGACGTGGATCGGCGCCTGCTGGCGAGTGATGACGTCGACGCCGGAGTAGGCGAGCCGGTCGATGAGCCGGTAGACGGCGCTCTCGTTCCCCGGGATCAGCGAGCTCGCGAAGATGACGAGGTCGCCCTCGCCGAGGGTGAAGTCCTTGTGCTGGCCCCTGGCCATCCGGCTCAGCGCGGCGGCGGGCTCGCCCTGCGATCCCGTGCAGAGCACGAGCATCCCGTCGTCGGGCAGCTTGTCGACCTCCTCCACCGGGAGCACCAGCCCTGGTGGCACGTTGAGATAGCCGAGCTCGCCGGCGATCCCGGCGTTGCGGACCATCGAGCGCCCGATGATCGCGACGTGCCGCTGTCGGTTGCGGGCCGCGTTGAGCACCTGCTGGATGCGGTGCACGTGGCTCGACGTGCACACCACGAAGACCCGACCGGACGCGTCGCCGATCACCCGGTCGAGGACCGGCCCGATGTCGCGCTCCGTCGCAACGAAGCCCGGCACGTCAGCGTTCGTCGAGTCGCTGAGCAGCAGGTCCACCCCGCGGTCGCCGAGACGGTAGAACGCCGCCATGTCGGTCAGCCGACCGTCGAGGGGCGTCATGTCGGCCTTGAAGTCACCGGTGTGGAACAGCGTCCCGGCCTCGGTCGTCACGGCGACGGCGAGCGCGTCGGGGATCGAGTGGTTGACCGCGACGAACTCGCACGTGAACGGCCCGAACTGCACGGTCTGCCCGGCCGCCACCTCGGTCTCGTCCGAGTCGAGGCGGCGCTCCGTGAGCTTGGCGTCGAGCAGCCCGAGCGTGAACCGCGACCCCACGAGTGGCGCGCGCAGGCCGGCCTGGATGAGGTAGGGCACACCACCGATGTGGTCCTCGTGGCCGTGGGTGAGGATCACCGCCTCGATGTCGTCCCAGCGGTCCTGCAGGTGCGTGAAGTCGGGCAGCACCAGGTCGACTCCGGGCTGGTGCTCCTCGGGGAACAGCACCCCGCAGTCGATGATCAGCAACCGGCCGCCGAACTCCAGCACCGCCATGTTGCGGCCGATCTCGCCGACGCCCCCGAGTGGGATGACGCGGAGGAAGCCAGGTGGGAGGGGAGGTGGATCTTCGTCGAACTGCGGCACCCTCCGACCCTACTCAGGCTCCGCAGGCTGGTCCTCGTGGGCGTGTGGTCCACCGGAGTGTCGGCGAACGCACCTACCGTCGCTCGTGTGAGCACGACGGTCCACGAAGCCCGCTGGGAGTCGCAGCGCAGCTTCGACGAGCTGGGCCGCCCGCTGCGTGACCTCGCGTTCACCGTCGTCGACCTCGAGACCACCGGCGGCTCCGCCGAGGCGGGCTGCATGATCACCGAGATCGGTGCGGTCAAGGTGCGCGGTGGCGAGGTGCTCGGCGAGTTCCAGACCCTGGTCAACCCGCGCACCCAGATCCCGCCGTTCATCGCGGTGCTCACCGGCATCAGCAACGCCATGGTCGCTGACGCCCCGACCATCGAGTCCGCGCTGCCGGCGTTCCTCGAGTTCGCTGCCGGCACCATCCTGGTGGCCCACAACGCGCCGTTCGACGTCGGCTTCCTCAAGCACTTCAACGAGAAGCAGGGGCGGTCGTGGCCAGGGTTCGAGGTCGTCGACACGGCCAAGCTGGCGCGCCGCGTCATCACCCGCGACGACGCCCCCAACTGCAAGCTCTCCTCGTTGGCGCGGGCGTTCCGGTCGAGCACGACGCCCAACCACCGCGCCCTCTCCGACGCGCGGGCGACCGTCGACGTGCTGCACGGGCTGATGGAGCGACTCGGCGGGCTAGGGGTGCACACGCTCGAGGAGCTCCAGACGTTCTCCGCACGGGTGTCGACCGCCCAGCGCCGCAAGCGCCACCTCGCCGAGGGGCTGCCGCACTCCCCCGGCGTCTACCTGTTCTGCGACGACGCGCGCCGGGTCCTCTACGTCGGCACGTCGCGCGACCTCCGCACCCGCGTGCGCTCCTACTTCACCGCGTCCGAGACCCGGTCCCGGATGGGCGAGATGGTCGGGCTCGCGACCACCGTCCAGGGCATCGTCTGCAGCACCGCCCTCGAGGCCCAGGTCCGCGAGCTGCGGCTGATCGCCGAGCACAAGCCGCGCTACAACCGGCGCTCCCGGTTCCCCGAGCGGATGCACTTCGTGAAGCTCACCCGCGAACCCTGGCCCCGGCTCTCGCTCGTCACCCGCGTGCTCGCCGACGACGCCGACTACCTCGGCCCGTTCGGGTCCCGCAAGGCCGCCGAGAAGTGCCTGGCCGCCCTCCACGACACCTTCCCGGTCCGCCAGTGCAGTGACAGGTTCGGCAAGGTGCCGTCCCGCGCCCCTTGCGTCCTGGCCGAGCTGGGCCGCTGTCTCTCACCGTGCGACGGCAGCGTCGACCCCACGACGTACGCCGCGGTGGTGCGGCTGCTCCAGGACACGCTGCTGCGGCGACCCGACGAGGTGGTCGACGCGATCAACCGCCGCATGGAGTCACTGGCCGCCGACGAGCGGTTCGAGGAGGCCGGCGTCCACCGCGACCGGCTGGCGGCGTTCGTCCGGGCAGCGGCCCGCACCCAGCGGCTGACCGCCCTCTCCCGCTGCCCCGAGATCGTGGCCGCCCGTCGCGCCCCAGAACCCAACAGCCAGGGCGGCCGCTGGGAGGTCCACGTCGTCCGGCACGGCCGGCTGGCCGCCGCCGGCGTGATCCCGCCGGGCGCCGACGCGCACCAGTACGTCGCTGAGCTGCGACTGTCCGCCGAGACCGTCGGCGACGCGCCCGGCCCGGTGCCGGCCGCGACGGCGGAGGAGTCCGAGAAGGTGCTGCGCTGGCTCGAGTCCGAGGGCGTCCGGCTCGTCGAGGTCGAGGGCGAGTGGGCCTGCCCGGTCGCCGGCGCCACTCGTCACCTGCCGGTCCACGACGCGGTCGCCGAGTCGCGGCGGTCGCTGGTCCCCTTCGCCGACCGCCGCGACATCACGACCGTGCACCAGCCCGCGCGATAGGGCCCTACCGATAGTTTGGGCTTCGTGATCACCGCCATCGTCTTCGTCAAGGCCGACGTGGCCCGGATCCCCGAAGTGGCCGAGGCGATCGCCGCGCTCGACGGGGTCAGCGAGGTCTACTCCGTGACCGGCGAGATCGACCTGATCGTGCTGGTCCGCGTCCGGGCCCACGAAGACGTCGCCGACGTGGTCGCCGACCGGCTCAACAAGGTCCCCGGCGTCAGCTCCACCGAGACCCACATCGCCTTCCGCGCCTACTCCCGCCACGACCTCGAGGCCGCCTTCTCCCTCGGCCTCGAGTGAGCGATCCGGGCTCGGGTCCGGCGAACCTCCCCTGATCAGTCAGGACAAGTAGCCCGTTCGGGCCATAGGGACCCCTGTTTCCCGGCGGGGCACGAGCGTGCCGACCTAGCGTGGGTCGTCGGTCCACCCCGGGAGGAGCCCCCGTGCCTCATCGTCGTCTGCGCACCCTTGCGCTCGCGCTCGCCAGCGTCGTTGTCGCCGGCAGCCTGTCCGTCTACGCGAGCCCTCAGGCGCTCGCTCTCGACGCACCCACGAACCCTTCTCCCAGCGGTGCCCAGACCGGCATCCCGACGTTCTCGTGGGACCGCGTGCCCGGAGCCACGACCTACGACTTCCAGATCTCGACGTCGGACCAGTTCAACACCACCCTGGTCAACGCGACGACGGTGCAGCGCCAGTACGTGCCCAAGGTGCAGCTGCCCACCGGGACCCAGCTCTACTGGCGGGTGCGCGGCACCGGCGGAGGCGAGACCTGGACCACCACGCTCTTCTCTCGCAACATCGTGGGTGCACCCACGCTCATCGGCCCGGCCGACGCGCAAGAGCTCACGCAGCCGGACAGTCCCGTCACGCTGTCCTGGCAGCCGGTGCCGGGCGCCGACTCCTACGACGTGCAATACGGCACCGACCCGAACTTCGTCGACCAGACGACGACCAAGAGCGTCGAGGCGTCGTCGTACGTCGTGCCGCTGCAGACCCCTGGCACCTACGTGTGGCGAGTTCGGGGCGTCCTCTCCAACGGTGTGTTCACCGCCTGGTCCGGCGGTGCCAACCCGCTGCCCCCTGCCCGCACCTACAAGGTCATGGGCCTGGCCAACAGCTCGTCGATCCCGCCCACGTCGCCTCCGGACAACCCGAACCTGGCGCTCACCGACGTCGTGCTCGACTGGGAGCCGATCAACGGCGCGAAGAGCTACCAGATCCAGATCAGCACCGACGCGCAGTTCCCGGCCAACACGATCGTCGACAGCCAGAGCGTCGTCTACGGCACCCGCTACTCCCCGCCGAAGACCATCAACAACGACCAGTACTTCTGGCGGATCCGGGCCACCGACGCGGCCGGGTTCCAGCCCGACTGGTCGAGCCGTCCGGTGTGGCGGTTCAAGCGGAACTGGCCGGACCAGCCGACGCTGCTCTACCCGGAGAACAACGCCACCAACGTCCAGAACCCCCTGTACTTCCAGTGGACGCCGGTCAAGCACGCCAGCTCCTACGTCGTGCAGCTCAGCAGCGGTGCCGGCTTCCCGACGCCCGCGCCCTTCACGGGCACCTGCGTGACCACGCACACGACGCTTGTCTACGCCGAGACCCCGCTCAATTGCTGGCCCACCGCCCCCGGCACCTACTCATGGCGGGTGACCGCCCGGGACGAGTTCTCCAGCGAGGAGCCGGTGACCGACGGGATCTCGGCCCAGGTCTTCACGTTCCAGTACGAGCCGCAGCTGGTCACGACCACCGGGCCGCCCAGCGGCAGCCATTTCGCCGACCCGTACGACCCGGACCAGTCCCTCGGGGCGCCGACCCTCACGTGGGACCCGGTCGCCGGTGCGGACAAGTACAAGGTGAGCATCCAGGGAACCACGTCCCTGACCGTCACCACCGCCGCGCTCAGCTACGCGCCGCGGGACCTGCCGCCCGGCAGCTACCAGTGGGACGTGCAGACCGTCGACGCGTTCGGCTCGATCGGCGCCGGCCATTCGGCGCAGCGCACCTTCACCGTCAACCAGCCGCCGAAGATCCCGGACCCGGAGTCCACCGAGGACCCGCCGCCGATGATCCTGCTGCCGGTGCCCGACCCGCTGCCGCCGGCCGGCCCGCCGAACCCGCTCACCCCGAACCTCGGCTCGTCGTACCGCTTCCCGGCGATGAAGTGGAACCCCGTCAGCTGGGTCGACACCTACGAGATCTGGGTGGCTCGTGCGGGCAACTCGTTCACCAAGGTCGCAGGGGACTTCAGGTGGGCCGCCGGTGACGACACCGGCGTCACCCGCCTCAACCCCGGCAACTACCAGTGGTTCGTCAAGGCGATCCGCAAGGACGGCACCATCCTGACCGGCAGCACAGGCACCTTCACGATCATGACGCTGCCGGACATCCCGATCGAGTCCTACAAGGCCGCCCTCACCGGAAACGCGCTGACCGGCAACGCCTCGACGGGGGTCGACACGTGCAACCTGAAGCTCCCCTCGAACTGCCAGAACCTCCGCGCCACCCCGGTGCTCGGCTGGGACAGCCCGGACCCCAACGTGGGCCACTACGTCGAGGTGCTCTCCAAGGACGCCGAGATCACCAACCCGATCGAGACCAACACGATCGTGAACACGATGTACCTGGACCGGGACGCGCTCCCGGACAGCCAGGCCGGCTCGGCGTACTTCGTGGTGCTCCTCCCCTGTGTCGTGACCGACGTGTGCTCCTCGCTGACCCACGCCACGCACTCGTTCAACAAGCTGACCCGGCCGCTGACCCTGATCTCGCCCCGCCAACGGCGCGCAGGTGCAGAACGACGTGACGCTCACGTGGGACGACTACCTCGACAGCCAGCAGGCCGGGACCGACCCGGACACCCCGCTCACCACGCCCGGACAGGACGAGGCGGAGTACTACAACGTCCAGACGGCGGCCGACCAGAACTTCGTCCCCGGGCCGACCACCGTCACCACCAAGGTCGACCAGACGACGTTCACCTCCTTCGCCGACACCTACCCCGAGGGCACCACGTGGTGGCGGGTCCAGGCGGTCGACCGCAACGGCAACACGCTCGCCTGGAGCGCTCCGCGGTCGTTCGTGAAGCAGTCCCCGACGCCGGAGCTGCTGCTGCCCGCGGACGGTGACACCGTGCCGGGTGACTACACGCTCTCGTGGGCCGCCCAGCCGTACGCCGCGACCTACGACCTCGAGGTCTACAAGGGTGGCGACGTCTCCGGCAACACCGTCAACCGGGTGATCAACGACAGCACCGACCGCGTGCAGTACGTCCTCACCAACCTGGACCCGAGCTCCGGGCCCTACGCCTGGCGGGTGCGCCGCCACGACGGCAAGAACCGGCCCGGCGCGTGGAGCGCCTACCGGACCTTCTCGGTGACCCGTCCGGGCGTCACCCTGATCTCGCCGGCCGACAACGAGACCGCGGTGCCGCCCTCCGACCAGCTGTTCACGTGGCAGCCGGTGCAGGGTGCGACGTCGTACAAGTTCGAGCGTCGTCCGGGCACCAGCGGGAGCGCCTCCGAGACGGTGGACACGCCGAGCACCAAGTGGGCGCCCATCGCGGCGATCGCAGGCGGCAACTGGCAGTGGCGGGTCACCGCCTACGACACGGCAGGCAACCTGATCGCCGACTCGTCGTGGCTGCACCCGTTCTCGGTCGTCGACACCCCGATCGCCTCGGTGCCGGTGAGCATCACCGGCTCCGGCGTGGTCGACTCGACACTGACCCTGAACCCGGCACAGTGGAACATGCCGAACAACCTGCTGACGATCACCTACCAGTGGTTCCGCGGCACGTCCGCGGTCAGCGGCGCGACCGGCGTGACCTACGAGGTCACGTCGGCCGACGTCGGCAAGGCGATCACGGTGAAGGCGACCGCCACCCGACCGGGCTACGCGACCGGCACGTCGACCAGCAACGCGATCACGGGCACCCAGGCCGGCGCACCGCTGGCGTCGGTCCCGGTGATCATCAACGGCACCGGCTTCTTCGGCTCGACGCTGGAGCTGACCCCGCCCACGTGGGACATCGCCAACGTCACGACCACCTACCAGTGGTTCCGCGGCACGTCCTCGGTGTCGGGCCAGACGGGCACGACGTACGTCGTGGGCGCCTCCGACATGGGCAAGGACATCACCGTGAAGGCGACGGGCACCAAGGCCGGCTACGTCAACGGCCTCTCGGTCAGCAACGCGGTCGCCGCGGCGCTGAACCCGGCTCCCATCGCCAGCACGCCCATTGCACTCACGGGGACCGGGGCGTTCGGGTCGACCCTGACCGCCACCGCCCCCGTGTGGGACACCGCCGGCGTGACGACCACGTACGAGTGGTTCCGCGACGCGACGAAGATCAGCGGGCAGTCGGGCCTCACCTACCAGGTCGTCACGGCGGACGTCGGAAAGACGATCACCATCAAGGCGACGGCAGCCAAGACCGGCTACGTGAGCGGCACGTCGACGAGCAACGGGATCGTCGCCACCCAGGCTGCCTCCGTGACGCCGACCACGCTGCCTTCGATCAACGGTGTTCCGGCCGCGAAGGAGACGCTGACGGCGAGTCCTGGCGTGTGGCCGGGCGGCGGGAGCAAGTCCTATGCCTACCAGTGGTTCATCAACGGCGTGGCCGTGGCCAAGGAGACGAGCAGCAAGTACGTCGTCCGGACCCGCGACGCGGGCCTCCCGGTGTCCGTGCGGGTCACCATGACGATGACCGGCTTCGCACCGAGTGTGGCCTCGAGCGGCGCTCTGTCCGTCGCGAAGCTGTCGTCGAGCATGTCTGCGAGCGTCGCGAAGAAGAAGATCACCCAACGCGAGCGCGCCGTGCTCACGGTGAAGGTGACCCTTCTCGACTTCGGGGTGTCGCTCGGAGAGGTCCAGGTCAAGGACGGCTCGAAGATCATCGCCAATCCCGGACTGCAGACCGGCAAGAACGGCGTGCTGACGATCCGGCTGAAGAAGCTCAAGCTCGGCAAGCACAAGCTGACCATCACCTACCTGGGCAGCGTGTCGACCCTGTCGTCCTCGGACAAGGTGACGATCAAGGTCGTCAAGGGCAAGAAGAAGTAGCCCTCAGGTCGGGCCGGCCGCCGTGGCTACGGTGGCCGGTCCGGACCCTGCCACGGCACGGGCCGAGCGCAGGGCCACGGCGTGCACGAGGAGCCCGGCGACCGGGGCGATGAGCACGGCCGACAGGAGCGCCGCGCGCACGGACGGCACCGCGAGCAGCAGTGACGCCGACACCACCAGCGAGGCCAGCCAGCCGATGGTCGAGGCGGTGTGGCGGTCGGCCGCGACCAGGGCCAGGCCGGAGACGACGAGCAGCGCGATGAGCACGCTGCCGCCGGTCAGGGCGGCGAGGTCGGTCGCCTTCGTCGAGTACTGATCGCCGAAGACGGCCCGGACGACTGCCGGTCCGATCGCCGCCGCGAGGAGCGTCGCGAGTCCGCCGACCCCACCCAGCACCAGCCACCAGCGGGCGACGGACCGACCCAGGGAGCCGGTCTCGTCGAGGAAGGCCCGCATGATCGCTGGCCGGAGCCCGTAGATGACCACCAGGAGCGGCGCCCTGACGAGCACCAGGGTCGCCAGCAGCACGCCGGTCGGTCCGGTCAGGTCGTCGTGCCCCCGGAGCACCGACAGCAGCAGCGGGAACCCGGCCACCAGCAGCGCTGCGCACACCGTGGACCCCATCGCGGTGACCGTGCGCCGGACCAGGCCGGCGACCGGGTCGGAGCCGAGCGCACCGAGGGTGGCGCGGATCGGTGGACGCACAGCCAGCAGGGGCAGCCAGGCCAGGGCGCCGACAGCGATCGCCCACGGGAGTGCCGCCGTCGAGTCGACGGCGACGGCCACCAGGATTGCCAGAGTTCGGAGCACCGCGTCACCGGCCAGCACCAGGGCCAGGTCGAACCAGTCGCCGCGCGCAGCGAGGACACCGTTGACGAAGGTGAGCATCCCGAGCGCCACCAGCCCGGCCGCCAGCGCCACGGCAGCAGCGACCGCGCTCCCGGGCGCCCGCACGGCGTCGGTCGCGACCACCAGCACTACCAGCAGGGCCGAGGGCAGGGTGAGCACCAGTACGACGGGAAGCAGGCGGGTGCGAGCGGTCTCCCGCACGGCGACCGCGGCACTGCGGGTCACTTCTTGCTGCAGCCCGGCGAAGGCGCCGCCGATGCCGAAGAAGAGCGCCCAGAGCACCGCGAACGACGCGAAGTCGCGCGGCCCGGAGGCGCGGGCGACGACGACCATCGTCACCCAGCCGAGCACGCCGGTCACCAGCGTGGCGGCTGCCGACCAGCCGATCGGGACCCGCAGTCCGGTCCCCTGCCTCGGCGTCAACTCAGCTCACCCCGCGGGACGAGTGAGCACCGCGGTGTAGGACAGGGTCGGCTTCGCCGGCGCGAAGCCGACCACGTCGCGTCGAGGCCAGCCGATGGCATCGACGGCCTCGTGGTAGCGCTCGCGGTCGATGTCGTCGACGAGCAGGAGCCCGCCCGGCCGCACCTTCGGGGTGGCCCGGGCGACACAGCGAGCCCGCTCGCGACCGTCGACGACGACGAGGTCGAGGGAGTCGTCGGGCTGCTCGTCGATCGCTGCCACGTAGGCGGCGTAGTCGTCGTCGGACGAACGGCGCAGCAGGGTCCAGTCCGGCGAGCTGATCGCCTGCTGGAGCTGGTCGGCCCACCCCTCGTGGTGCTCCACGGTCATCACCTCGGCGCCCCGGTCCAGGAACCACAGCGTCGAGCCGCCGCCGCCGTACTCGAAGACCCGGGATCCGGGTCCGATCACGGCGGCGAGCTCGTCGATGAGGCGGAACGGCAGCCAGGGCAGCCGCAGCTGCATCGTGCTGCGCCCGCGGGTCGCGGCCAGTCGAGGCAGCTCCCTGCCGACGCGCGGGTGCCGTGCGAGCACCTTCGCGCTACGTCCGGCCAGGCGCAGCTGGGTGCGCACCATCTCGCCCGTCACGGGCATCAGCCCACCTCCGCCGTCTTCCCCGACTCCACCTCCACGTCAGGAACCGGCGTGGACAGGAACCGAGCGTAGGCGCGCGAGAGCCCCCAGCGTGGGAGCACACGGAAGGCGCCACGGATCGTCAGGTTCACGACAGCGCGGCCCCGGCCCACCAGGCCGTAGGACCGCAGGTTGCGCTGGAGCTCACGCTCGAGGGCCAGGTAGCCCCGGGCCGAGCGCCGGCGCAGCATCCCGTCACCGGCTCGGAACAGCACAAGCGGCTCGGGGAGGTTCGTCATCCGGGCGCCGCCGGCGAGCATTCGCGCCATCAGGTCGTAGTCCTGCATGAACCGCATCGTCGGGTAGCCGCCGACCCGCAGCGCGAGGTCGCGTCGGTACATCGCGGTCGGGTGGTTGATCGGGTTGTTGAAGCGCATCCGCCGGGCGATGGCCTCGTGAGTCGCCGGGTTGGTGCGCAGCCGGGTCGGTCGCTCCGGGTCGTGGTCGAACTCCCACATTGCGGCCCCGCACAGGTCCGCGCCCGTCGCCTCGAGCGCTGCGAGCTGCATCTCGAACCGGCCCGGGAGCAGCAGGTCGTCGGCGTCCATCTTGGCGATCCAGGTGCCGGTGGCTGCCCGGAGTCCGGCCCCGTTGGCGACGCCGGCTCCCTGGTTGGTCTCGAGCCGGACCCGGACGACGCCGTCGCGCGACGCGGCGTAGTGGTCGAGCACCCGGTCGTGGTCCGCGGTCAGGGGACCGTCCTCGACCACGACGACCTCGTCAGCCGGCCGGGTCTGGGCGTCCAGGCTGTCCAGGGCGGCCCCGAGGGTCTCGACGGGTACGCCGGCATGCACCGGGAGCAGCACCGAGACCGTCTCGGCGCTCACCGGCCCCTCGTCTCCGGCACGGCCTCGGCGCGGCCCGGGGCCGCATCGGGGTCCGCCGGGTCGAGCGACCGCAGCGACAGCGCCACGGCGCCGAGGACGACCCAGGCCAGCGCCATGAGGACCGCGGTGCCCGCGGTCGGCGGGTGGATCCAGCCGGCATCGTCCGCGGACACGTCGCGATGCAGCTCGGCGAGCTGCACGTGCACCACCGAGATCGCCTGCGCCACGGCGAGCATCACCAGCGCGAGCACGTGCGGACGGAGGTCACGCGGGTTCGAGCGCCAGCGCACGCGGTCCAGGACCAGCCCCGCCAGCATGAGGATGCCGGCGGTGAAGGGGAGGCTGTAGCGGCCCTGCCACATCCCACCGCGCTCCTGCAGGGTGATCGCGACCAGCACGGACGGAACCAGGAAGAACAGCGCCGTGCCCAGCACGACGGCCCTTCGGCCCACCCCTGCTCCACGGCGTACCGCCGCGACGAGCAGGGTCAGCAGCACCAGCAGCGCGAGCACGTAGACCTGGAGCGGTGCCGGCTGGTCCCGGAACGGGAACGCCCCGATGCTGCCGAGGATCCAGTTCAGCCAGCGGAACACCTGGCCCACGTTCGTCTCCAGCTCCCCGTTGTACTCCCCCGGAGGGAAACTGACATTGCCCCGGTTCCAGAGCAGCACCGACACGCTGGTCGCCACGGCGAGCACGAACGCCACGGCGACCTGGGCCCGGTGCCGGCCGGCGGCGGCGAGGACGTTGCCCGGCCCGCGCAGAGCCATGACGCAGGCCAGGATCAGCACCGCCCACAGCGGACCGAGCGTGCGGAGCCCCGCGAGCAGGACGACGGAGAGGGTTACCGCAGCGAGCAGCCATCGTTCGCGGCGCAGCATCGCGGAGCTGATTGCGTCGCGGCCGCCGAGTCCGAGGAGCGCGGTCCAGAGGAGTACCCCGGCCGCCATCTCCAGGCCGTTGGGCGCCGCGAGGGTGGTCGAGTAGATGAGGGTCGGCGTGAGCCCGATGAGCAGGCCGATGAAGGTCCACGACCCCTTGACCCAGGTGGTCAGGCACCAGGCGGCGAGCGCCAGGACGACGGCGCACAGCAGCGCCGCCATCGCGCGCATGGCGTAGAGGGAGTTCGCTCCGGTGAACGGCTCACCCGCCGTGCCGACCACCCAGTAGTAGACGGGTTCGTAGTTGGCCGCAGAGGTCGTGGCGCGGACGGTGCCCGGCTCCGCGCCCGGTCCGTCTCCGGCACAGGTCTCGGGCACGATGTACGCGAGCCCCTCGCACTGTCCCTTCGAGGCCGCCACCAGGTCGTCAGGGACATCGACGAGCAGGCCGCGGCCACCCTCTGCCTGGTCGTGCAGCCGCCACTGGCCGGAGGCAACGCCGGCGGCACGGAAGGCATGGTCGAACTCGTCCATCCCGCGGAACGGCGGCACGGCCAGGATCCAGGCCGCCTGGGCGAGCAGGGTCGCCAGCAGCACCAGCGCGGCAATGCGCCATCCGCTCCCTGACCCTGCTCTCACACCGCGACGGTAGCGAGGACTGGACCAGTCCACGGGCGACCCGAACCGAAGTCCTCCGATCGGCGTGTCGCATGGCCCAAGTGGGCCATGCGGCCCCGGTCGATCGACCGGACTTCTGCGGAGCGCCGACGGCGGGGAGCCGCCGTTCCTAGTGTGGAGCCGTGACCCACGACCAGGCCTTGCCCCGCGCGGTGGCCGTCGTGCCGATGCACAACGAGGCGACCGTCGTCGCCGGCGTGGTCACCGAGCTGCAGACCGCGTTCCCCGTGGTGGTCTGCGTCGACGACGGCAGCACCGACGACAGCGCGGCCGTGGCTCGCGCCGCTGGCGCAGTGGTGGTCCCCCACCCCACCAACCTGGGCCAGGGCGCGGCTCTCGAGACGGGCATCCGGTTCGCCCTGTCGCTGCCGGCCACGGAGTACGTCGTCACCTTCGACGCCGACGGCCAGCACGACGTGGCGGACGCACGGGCCATGGTCGAGCGGGCGGTCTACCGCGACCTGCAGGTGGTGCTGGGCTCCCGCTTCCTCGACGCGTCGAAGGAGGTGCCGCTCGGCCGCCGCCTGCTGCTGAGCGGGGCGGTTCGGTTCACTCGCCAGACCACGGGGCTGGCGCTCACCGACGCACACAACGGGCTGCGCGTGCTGCGCCGCGACGCCGCGGAGGCGGTGCGGCTCCGGCTGCACGGCATGTCCCACGCCAGCGAGATCCTCACGCTGCTGGCACGAGGCGGCTTCTCGGTCGAGGAGCACCCGGTGACGATCCGCTACACCGACTACTCGCGCGCCAAGGGCCAGCGCGGCTACAACGCGCTCAACATCCTCTTCGAGCTGGCGGTCAACCGGATGAGGGCGGCCGCGTGATCATCAAGCTGCTGCTCCTCGCGGGTCTGGCCGCCGCGGCGTACACACTCATGCACGGACGGCGCTCCGCGCTCAGCCTCCTCGTCCGCCGCGGCATCGCACTGCTGGCGCTCGCGCTGGGGGCGGTCGCCGTACTGTTTCCCGATCTCGTCACGCAGGTCGCACACGCCGTCGGCGTCGGCCGAGGCACCGACCTGGTCGTCTACGTGCTGTGCGTGACGTTCCTGTTCACCACGATCGGGCTGCACCTTCGGCTGGCGACGATGCACGACAGGTACGTCGAGCTGGCCCGCCAGGTTGCCCTCAACGCGGCCCAGGGCGAGGCCTCGCGGGCGCAGGCAGAGATCGTTCGGCCCCGCTCCGCCGACGTCGCCTGAGTGACCCCCAGGGCACGCCCTAGGCTCGGCCAGTGACCTTCGCCCGGGCGCGACCCCTGGTGGCGTACGCCGGCCTGGCGGTCGTCTTCGGCGCGCTGGTCAGACGGGCAGCGCTGCCGCTGGACAACCTCGACACCTACTTCCACCTGAGGTTCGGGCACGAGTTCCTGAGCGGCGACTGGTCGCTGCGGGACCCGGGTTCGGTGAGCAGCCTCGCGACCGCGGACTGGGTCCCGACACAGTGGCTCTCCGAAGTAGTCATGGCGCAGGCCGAGGACTGGTTCGGGCTGGCCGGCGTCGCGTGGCTGTCCGGGTTGTTGTTCCTGTCCCTCGCCGTCGTCGTCTACTGGGCCTGCCGACGCCAGGCCGAGCCGGCGGTCGCCGCGCTGCTCGTCGTCCTCACTCTGATCGCGTGCACGTCGGGCATCTCGATGCGCCCCCAGCTGGTCAGCTACCTCCTGGTCGTGGTGACCGTCGCGGCCTGGCAGCGCGCGCGAGATACGGGGCG
Organism: uncultured Actinomycetota bacterium; assembly: GCA_963825455.1. Taxonomy (GTDB): domain Bacteria; phylum Actinomycetota; class Actinomycetes; order Propionibacteriales; family Nocardioidaceae; genus Nocardioides. Next base: position 258,698 of record CAWGTG010000004.1, on the reverse strand, counting down.
GACGCCGTGGCTCCTCGTGCCGGTGACGTGGGTCTGGACGATGTGCCACGGGATGTGGCCGGTCGGGATCGTGATCGGTGTGGTCGGCGTGGTCGGGCTCGCCCTCGACCGCGGTCACCCGCGCCGCACCCTGGCCAGGATGGCCGCCGTGCCGGTGCTGTCGGCGGCCGTCTCACTGCTCTCTCCGGTCGGCCCCGGCCTGTTCCCGGCCGTGCTGCGGGTGGGCTCGCGGGCCAAGTACTTCTACGAGTGGAACCCGCCCGACTACACCAAACCCTGGGTCGCGACGCTCGTCGTCGTCCTGGCGCTGGCGGTCGTGCCGAGGCTGCGGCGCGCCGAGCTGGTGCCGTGGTTCGACGTGCTGCTGCTCGGGCTCGCGGGGCTGTGCGCCATCTACTCGATGCGCACCGTGCCCGTGGCGGCCTGCCTGGCCGCGCCGCTCGCCGCTGCTGCCGTCCAGCCGCTCCTCGGCGCCCGGCCGTCGGTGGTCCGGCGCGAGCTGCTGCTCGTCGTCGGCGGCTCCGTGCTCGCGCTGGCCACGCTCGCGGTCCTGGTGCCGCACACCGCTGACGAGCCCCTCGACACTCCGTCCTGGCTCGACGGCGCGCTCGGCGACCTGCCGGAGGGCACCAGGGTCATCGACGACACGGGCTTCGGCGGCTACCTGATGTGGCGATTCCCCCAGCTCGACGTCGTCGTGCACGGCTACGGCGACCTCTACACCGACGACGAGCTCGAGCGGAACGCGGACATCGAGGGCGTCCGGGGTGGCTGGGTCGAGCTGGTGCAGGACACCGACGCGGCGTACGCCGTGCTCCCGCCGAACTCGCCGCTGGCCTACAACCTGCGTGAGGTCGAGGGGTGGAGCGTCGTCCGGCACAGCGACGACCTCGAGCTGCTGCGGCCGCCGGCCGGCTGGATGGACGGCTAGCCCGCGCTCGCGGCGACCCAGCGCTCGAGCGTGGCCTTGGCGGCACCGGAGTCGACGGCCTCACGGGCGCGGGCGATCCCGGCGTCCAGAGCCTCGTCGATCGGCGCTCCCGGGGCGTCGTAGACGGCGAGCGCGGCGCCGGCGTTGAGCAGCACCGCGTCGCGAACGGCCCCTGGCTCGCCGTCGAGGAGCCGGCGTACGACGTCGGCGTTGTGCGCGGCGTCGCCCCCGCGCAGGTCCTCCGTCGTCGCCGGTGCCAGGCCGTGGGCGCCGGGGTCGATGGTGGCGGTGCTGACCTCGCCCCCGGCGACCACCCACACCGACGAGGTGGTGGTCGTGGTGAGCTCGTCGAGCCCGTCGTCGCCACGGAAGACCCAGGCGTCCGAGCCGCGCTCCGCGAAGACGCCGGCCATCACCGGAGCCATCCGCGGGTCGGCGCAGCCCACGGCGTTCGCGGCCGGGCGGGTCGGGTTGGCCAGCGGGCCCAGGAAGTTGAACGTCGTCCCGATGCCGAGCTCGCGGCGCGGCACCGCGGTGTGCCGCATCGCAGGGTTGAAGGCCGCCGCGAAGAGGAAGGTGATGCCGGCCTCGTCGGCCAGCGCGGCGACCCGCTCCGGCGGCAGGTCGAGACGGACGCCGAGCGCCTCGAGCACGTCGGCCGAGCCGGACTGGGACGACGCCGAGCGGTTGCCGTGCTTGGCCACCCGCGCCCCCGCGCCGGCCGCCACGATCGCGGCCATGGTCGAGATGTTCACCGACATCGAGCGGTCACCGCCGGTGCCGACCACGTCGAGCAGCCGGCCGGTCACCTGGATGGGCGTGGCCTTCTCGTACATGGCGGCGACCAGCCCGCTGATCTCCTCGACGGTCTCCCCCTTGGCGCGCAGGGACACCGCGAAGCCGGCGATCTGGGCCGGGGTCGCCTCTCCCGAGAGGATCTCCCCCATCGCCCACGTCGCCTGGTCGGTGCTGAGGTCGGTGCGCGTCACGAGCGCACCGAGCACCTCGGGCCAAGTGGTCATCCGGGGCCTGCGATGCCGCGGATCAGCTGGTCGCCGGGACCCGGGACCGGAGCAGCCCGGTGACGGCCTCGGCGAGCTGGATCGGGTCGATCGGATGCGGCACCGCCGCGTCGGCCCGCGACCAGGTCGCCAGCCAGGCGTCCTGCGGGCGTCCGGTGAGCACCAGCAGCGGCGGGCACTGGTAGATCTCGTCCTTGAGCTGCTTGGCGATCCCGATGCCACCGGCCGGCACGGCCTCGCCGTCGAGGATCGCGAGGTCGATGTGGCCGGCGTCCATGTTCTGGATGACCACCGGCTCGGTGGCGACCTCGACGTACTCCAGCTCGGGCAGGTCGGGGTGGACCCGGCGGCCCAGCGCGAGGATGACCTGCTGGCGGGTGTTCACGTCGTCGGAGTAGACGAGCACGCGCAGGTTCTGGTCGGCCACGCCCGGATGCTACCGCTCCACCGCGTCACCGCCGTCGCGGGCGCGGGCTTCGAGAAGGTCGAGCCGGCGGTCCTCGCGCGCCGCCTCCCTCATGGAGGACCGGACCCACTGTGCGAAGAGCACCCCGAGCAGCACCAGCCCCACCAGGTCCCCCGACGACCAGAGCAGGCCGCCGGCCAGGTGCTGGTCGTCGAGCGGGTCCGGGAGCCAGCCGTAGCCGGGCAGCTCGCGCAGGGCCTGGTAGTGGCCGTCGCCGAGCAGGGTGTCCTGGCCCATGATCGTGACGCCCAGGAACGCGTGGAACGGGAGCGTGAGCACCACCAGCAGCATCCGCGCCGGGTAGCCGACCCGTCCCGGCAGCGGGTCGACGCCGACGATCGGCCAGAAGAACAGCGAGCCGACGACGACCAGGTGCAGGTGCATCAGCTCGTGCAGCCAGACGTGGTCCAGGGAAGCGGGGTACCAGCCCGAGAAGTACAGCGCCCACGGCGAGACGACGTACAGCGCCAGCGTGAGCGGGGGGAACGACAGCACCTTCGCGGCCCGCGAGTGGAGCACCACCAGCAACCACCGCCGGGGGGCGTGCGGCAGCGTACGCAGGGCGAGCGTGACCGGCGCGCCGAGCGCCAGTGCCAGCGGGACCAGCATCGCGAGCATCATGTGCTGGACCATGTGCACGCTCAGCAGGGTGGTGTCGTACGCCGCCAGCCCGGACGACGTGGCGACGTAGAAGCCGCCCATCCCGACGCCCACGAACACCACCGTCCGGCCCACCGGCCAGGCGTCGCCGCGCCGGTGCAGGGACCGCACGCCGAGCAGGTAGAGACCGGCCGCCCAGACGGTCACCACCAGGGGCACGGGAGCGAACTCCCACCCCGTCAGGAGACGGCCTGCGTCGAAGGGCGGCACGATGTGAATTTACAGACGTGGGGACACACGGCCCCGGGGGTGGCCCCCGGGAGCTGGCGGGACATAATGAGCCCGTGGCGACAGCAACGACCATCCCGGCCTCGCGCCTCCACGGGCACCACGACCGTCCGAGCATGGTCAGCGTCGGCACCATCATCTGGCTGTCCAGCGAGCTGATGTTCTTCGCCGCGCTCTTCGCGTCGTACTTCACGATCCGGTCGGTGAGCACCCAGCTGTGGGAGCAGAACACCGCGTTGCTCAACGTCCCGTTCGCCGCGGTCAACACCACGATCCTGGTGCTGTCGTCGGTGACCTGCCAGCTGGGCGTGTTCGCGGCCGAGCGCGGCCAGGTGGGCCGGACTGGCGCGATCTTCGATCCTCGCGGCTGGGGACTCCGCGAGTGGTTCATGCTCACCTACGTCATGGGCGCGATCTTCATCGCCGGCCAGGTGACTGAATACACCTCTCTGGTCCAGGAGGACGTCACGATCTCCTCCTCGGCCTACGGCTCGATGTTCTACCTGACCACCGGCTTCCACGGCATCCACGTGACCGGCGGTCTGGTCGCGTTCCTGCTGGTGCTGGGCCGCACGTACGTCGCCAGGCGGTTCACGCACGAACAGGCGGTCAGCGCGATCGTCGTCTCCTACTACTGGCACTTCGTCGACGTGGTGTGGATCGCGCTGTTCGCGACGATCTACCTCATCAAGTAACCCGGCAGTGAGGACATCAGTGCGCTTCCTGAACCGCTCCGCGGGTCGCCTGTCCCGCCACCGCCGCCGCCCCGTAGCCGGGCTGCTGCTCCTGATGCTGGGCCTGGTCCTGACCGGGAGCCTCTATGCCGCGTTCGCTCCCTCGTCGACGGCCGACTCGACCGAGACCGACCAGGAGCTCGCCGACCAGGGCCGCAAGCTGTTCCTCGTCGGCTGCTCCACCTGTCACGGCCAGAACGGCGAGGGCATTCTCAGCCAGGACGGCAACCAGCTCGGCCCCTCCCTCGTGGGTGTCGGCGCTGCCGCTGCCGACTTCCAGCTGAGCACCGGCCGGATGCCGGCGGTCCAGCCGGGCGCCCAGAACCCCACCAAGCCGGTGACCTACGACGACGACGAGATCGCGGCCCTGGCGGCGTACGTCGCGAGCCTCGGTCCCGGCCCCGCGATCCCCGACCCGTCCGACTACAGCATGGCCGGGTTGTCGCCGGAGGAGCGCGAGGAGGCGGTCTCCCGCGGCGGTCAGATCTTCCTGACCAACTGCACCGCCTGCCACAACTTCGCCGGCGAGGGAGGTGCGATGCCGCGCGGGGGCTACGCCCCCAACCTGAGCGAGGCAGACGAACGGCAGATCTACGAGGCGCTCCTGACCGGGCCCGGCCAGATGGACACCTTCTCCAACGGCAACCTCTCGCCGGAGGAGAAGCGCGACGTCATCGCCTACCTCTACTCGCTGCGTGAGCAGCCCTCGTACGGCGGCTTCGGACTCGGCGGCATGGGCCCGGTGAGCGAGGGCCTGTTCGCATGGATCGTGGGAATCGGCGCACTGGTGGGCTTCGCGACCTGGATCGCCGCCCACACCGCTCGCTCGACCAAGAAGAAGGAAGAGGCAGTGGCATGACCGACGACCACACCCACCTTCCTGAGCTGCCCGGAGACGGCCAAGCCACCGATGGGCAGCCCCACGACGGGCACGGCGGCGAGCTGGTCCCGGACGAGCCGATCACCAACCCGGGCCTGCCCGAACACGTGTGGCGGCCGACCGACGTCGACCTGAAGTCCGAGAAGCGCGCCGAGCGGCAGGTCGCGGGGCTGTTCGGCCTCTCGGCGATCTGCGCCGTCTTGTTCGTCGTCTCCTACTTCGCCTTCGAGGTCAACGGCGGTGGCGGCGGCGAGAAGGTCGAGACCATCTTCGGGCTGGGCGCGTCCAACGTCGCCCTCGGCTCGTCGCTGGGCCTCGCGCTGCTGTTGATCGGCATCGGGCTGATCCAGTGGGCCCGCAAGCTCATGGGTGACCACGAGATCATCGAGATGCGGCACCCGGCGCGTTCGTCCGACGAGGACCGCGTGGAGACGCTTCGCGTGCTCGACCTCGGTGTCGACGAGTCCGGCATCACGCGGCGGCCCCTGATCCGCAACTCCCTGCTGGGCGCCGTCGGCATCCTCCTCGCACCCGTCGTCGTACTGCTGAAGGACCTCGGCAAGACCAACGCCGAGGTCATCAAGGAGGACGCATACCCGGGGGCCGGACTCGAGCACACCGTCTGGGACACGGGCATGCGCGTCGTTCGCGACGTCGTAGGCACCCCGATCCGCCCCGGTGACCTCGAGATCGGCGACCTGATCAACGCCGAGCCGGAGATCATCTTCGAGGTCGGCGAGGACGGCGAGCCGGTGCTCGAAGGCGTCACCGTCCAGATCGCCAAGTCGAAGGGCGCAGTCGTCCTGGTCCGCATGGACCCCGACGACAACAAGCCGGGACCCGGCCGCGGCGACTGGGCCGTCGACGGCATCCTCTGCTACTCCAAGATCTGCACCCATGTGGGCTGCCCGATCTCGCTCAACGAGCGCAAGACGCACCACCTGCTCTGCCCGTGCCACCAGTCGACCTTCGACCTCGCCGACGCCGCCAAGGTGGTCTTCGGCCCGGCCGCTCGCGCGCTGCCCCAGCTGCCTCTTATGGTGGATGAGGAGGGGTACCTCGTGGCCCAGAGCGACTTCAAGGAACCCGTCGGACCCAGCTACTGGGAGCGCGACTCCCAGCAGAGCACGAGCAAGTGAGCCGAGACATGGGTAGCCAGTCATGAGCATCGACACCAGCAAGGTCGCCACGACGAACTCCACCGCGGCCACGGCCTCGAAGCCCAACCGGGTCGGCGCCGTCGCCGAGTGGGCCGACGACCGGCTCGGCCTGGCCACCCTGGCGAAGAAGAACCTGCGCAAGGTCTTCCCCGACCACTGGTCGTTCATGCTGGGCGAGATCGCGCTCTGGAGCTTCGTCGTGCTGCTGCTCAGCGGCACCTTCCTCACGCTCTGGTTCAACCCGAGCATGGGCGAGACGACGTACGAAGGCAGCTACGCGCAGCTGCGCGGCGTCCAGATGTCGGAGGCCTTCGCCTCGGCGCTGAGGCTGTCGTTCGACGTACGCGGCGGCCTGCTCATGCGGCAGATCCACCACTGGTCGGCGATGCTGTTCATCGCCGCCATGATGATCCACCTGCTGCGGGTCTTCTTCACCGGTGCGCACCGCAAGCCGCGCGAGCTCAACTGGGCGATCGGCGCGCTGCTGCTGCTCCTGGGGACGCTCGAGGGGTTCACGGGCTACTCGCTCCCCGACGACCTGCTCTCCGGCACCGGCATCCGCGCCGCCGACGGCTTCCTGAAGTCACAGCCGATCGTCGGCACCTACATGTCGTTCTTCCTGTTCGGCGGCGAGTTCCCCGGCACCGACATCATCCCGCGCCTGTTCATCATTCACGTGCTGCTGATCCCGGGCATCCTGCTCGCGCTGATCACCGCTCACATGCTGCTGCTCGTCTACCACAAGCACACCCAGTGGCCCGGCCCCGGCCGCACCGAGCAGAACGTCGTCGGCTTCCCGATGCTGCCCGTGTACGCCGCCAAGGCCGGCGGGTTCTTCTTCATCGTCTTCGGCACCACGGCGCTGATGGGTGGCCTGCTGTCCATCAACCCGGTGTGGAAGTTCGGGCCCTACGACCCGTCCAAGGTGACCGCGGGCTCCCAGCCCGACTGGTACATGGGCTGGCCGGACGGCGCACTGCGGATCATGCCCAACCTCGAGACGCACATCTGGCACCACACGATCTCCTGGAACGTGCTGCTGCCGATCATCGTGCTCCCGATGCTGATGTTCACGATCCTGCTGATGCTGCCGTTCATCGAGGCGTGGATCACCGGCGACAAGCGCGACCACCACCTGCTCCAACGGCCGCGCGACGCCCCGACCCGCACCGCCACGATGGTGGCCCTGATGACGATGTACGGCCTCTTCTGGGCGGCCGGCGGCAACGACATCATCGCGATCCGCCTGCACCTGTCGATCAACCAGATCACGTACTTCATGCGTGGTGCGGTGTTCATCGGCCCGGTGATCGCGTTCATGATCACCCGCCGCTGGTGCATCTCCCTGCAGCGCAAGGACCAGCAGGACGTGCTGCACGGCTACGAGACCGGCATCATCATGCGCTCCCCCGAGGGCGGCTACTCCGAGCGGCACCTGCCGCTGTCCTCGGAGCGCGCCTTCACGCTCACCGCCCGCGACCGCGACCCGGACGTGCTCGGAGAGCTCGAGGGTGGCCCGGACGCCAACGGCGTGGAGCCGCACGGCGGCATCGCGGCCCGCCTGGCCGCCGTACGCCACCGCCTGCGGACGGTGATGTACGCCGACAACGTCCAGAAGCCGACGCTCGAGGAGCTCGAGGAGGGCCACCACCACGCCGAGCACGAACACGAGCTCCAGGCGCCGATGGAGGGCCACGCCGCCGACGGCCACCAGTTCGACGGCCACCACCTCGTCGAGGGCGAGAAGCTCCGCGCCGACGACTGACGTACGCCTGGGTGGCGGTGGGTAGGCAACCGTTGTCCACAGGGGGCGGTGGGTAGGCAACCGTTGTCCCCGTGGACAGTGGTTGCCTACCCACCGCTCCACATGGCGCAACCCTCAGCCAGCCTTCGTGGGCCAGTCACGCTCCCCGACCGCCGCCCGGAGGCTGCGGAACAGCGACCGCCACCGCTCGCCGAAAGCGGGTGCCGGTCCGTCGTACCCCCGCGCGACCAGCTCGCGGTGCACCTCGTGGACGAGCTTCCTCGGGCGCTGCAGCTTCTCTTTGGTCACCTGGACGTATGGAACGTCAGCAGCACGCATGAGGGCGTACCGGTCCAGGTCCTTGGTGTACTGGTTGCGGTCGTCCTGGTGTTGCACGCCCTCGAACTCGACCGCGACACCGTGGTCGCGATAGAGCAGGTCTGGAATGACGGCACGGGCAGTGATCTCGGGCAGCTGTTGATTGCAGACGGGCCTCGGAAGCCCCGCGAACGTCAGGATCCCTCTCGTCTCTGACTCCATCAGCGACCAGGAGTCAGAATCGAGATGCTCGAGCACCCAGAGAGCTTCGTACGCACCGTCCCGCCAGGGGTGGGCGATGGCCAGTGCCTCTAGCCGGCCGAGGTCCATGTGCTGGTTGTGGAGGAGCCAGTCCCCCACCTTGATCGCGTCGATGACCCGGCACTGCGCGCAGTAGGACATGAACGCCGCCTCGACGCAGACATCACCTTCCTCCAGTGGTGCCAGCGCCTTGGTCCGATGCAGGAACACTCCCTCGAAGGCGAGGTGGAGGTCGCCGGCGACCACGAAGTGGATGGGCTTGCGTGGCCCGTAGTCGAGTCCTAGTTCCTGGATCAGGCTGATCCCGGTCAGGTGTGCCTGCTCCGGTAACGCCAGCCGGGCGGCCTCGACCCAGTCGGCGTCGCTCATGTCGTGGCCGACTCGTCGCCACACCCGTGGGAACACGCGAACGAATCCTTCACCCTGGAGCATCCGCGACGAGAAGCCGGCCGCCAGGGCCTGACGCCTCGTGAATGGTCCGGAGGGAAGGCGGCGATAAGGGTTGTCCATGGTCGGCCATCACAGTGCAGGCGCGACCTTCGTTGGGTCGGCTATCGCGGAACTGTGGAGAACCCGCTCGAACTCGCGCCCTGTGGACAGCTACGTGAGCCCGCGGCGGCGGTGGTTGTGCAACCGTTGTCCACGGGGACAACGGTTGGTGGCGCACCGCTCCCCTGTGCACAAGCGTTGCTGACCCACCGCTCCCCCGGCGCGACCCCGCGCGCCGATCAGGTCAGCGTCAGCTGGCGAGTGCGGAGCCCTGCTTGTACTCGTCCCAAGGGATGTTCCAGTCGCCGTAGCCGTTGGTGGACTCCATCGGGCGGTCGGTGCCGACGTAGTCGACGACGTCACCTCGGACGGTCATGTGGTAGAGCCAGTCCGCGTTGGAGGTGCTCATGCCCGTGCATCCGTGGGAGACGTTGGCGACGCCCTGGGACGCGACCGACCAGGGGGCGGCGTGGACGAACTCGCCGGAGTAGGTCACCCGCATGGCCCACTGGACGTTGTCGATGTCGTAGCCGTCCGCGCTGTCGACAGGGATGCCGACGGTCTCGGAGTTCATCCGCTTCGAGTCGAACTTCTCGATGACGACCTTGATGCCCGAGCGGGTGGTGAACTTGGGCTGCTGGCCTGTGGTGATCGGGATGGTGCGCAGCAGCTTGCCGTTCGAGAAGACCTTCATCTGGTCGGACCTGGTGTCGACCTTGTAGATGTGGGCGTCCCCGACCTGGAACTGGACGTCGCGGTCCTCCTGGCCGTAGATGCCGTTGCCGGCCTCGACGCCGTTGATGTCGAGGTTGACGTCGACCTGGGTACCGGCCTTCCAGTACTTCTTCGGGCGGTAGTGGACCTCGGAGTCGCTGAGCCAGTGCCAGGTGCCGGGCTGCTCGGGCGCCGTGGTCACGTGCAGGTGCTTCTCGATGTTCGCCCGGTCGGTGACCGGTACGTCGAAGCTCACGACCACCGGCATGCCGACGCCGACGGTCTCGCCGGGCAGCGGCGCCACCGACGGGTAGGTCTGCTGGGAGAGGGACAGCGCCTGGGTGGTGAACTGCTGCTTCTTGGTCACGAGCTCGCCGTCGTCACCGGCGACGCTCGCGTTCACTGTGTACGTCGTACCGGGCTCGAGCAGGTCGTCGGCCTTCCACTTGCTGCCATCGCCGGCGATCGCGCCGGTGAGGGCGCCGACGTCGTCGGAGCCGCTGACGGAGACGGAGCTGAGCCGGCCGTGGTGCGCGATGACCAGGAGCTGGGTGGAGACCGGGACGTCCGTCTTGCGCTTGATGTTGGTCGAGAACGAGCCGGCATCCGGGTCTTCGGCGTCCGTGTCGGACGAGTCCGAGGAGCCGTTGCTCGAGTCGGCGGAGGCGCCGGTGGTGTCGTCGGCCGAGCCGCCGTTGAGGATGTCGTCGCCGTTGTCGCAGGCGCTCAGCATCGAGGTCCCGAGCAGCAGGGCGGACAGCGCCACCAGGCCGCGGACACGACGTCTGCGAGGGGACATGCTCGACTCCCTGGACTCCCACGAAGGAGCCCGAACCGTCCGGCTCGGGCTGCTCCAGAGTATCCGCTGGCGTTGAGAACCCACGAAACCACGCATGCCGCTTTGACGGTGCAAACGGCGCCGGAGTTGCCCTACGGGCTAGTGAGCGTGCTCACCCCGGTAGTACTCGTAGATCCAGCCGACCAGCGCCATCGCGCCCAGAATTCCCCCGATGATGAACAGCCACCACGCGCTGGCGGCGATGCCGAACACGGACGTGCCGAGCGCCGCGGCGGTCCACAGCGGCCACCAGGAGTACGGCGGGAAGAAGCCCAGCTCCCCCGCGCCGTCGGCGATCAACGCGTCCGAGCGGTCCTCGGGGCGCGGGTCCATCCGCTTGGCGTGGAAGCCGAGGTAGATGGTCACCATCAGCGTCAGCAGCGTGGTCATCACCAGCGCGGACGTGCCGGTCCAGTCAGGGCCGTGGTCGCTCGCGTCAGTGATCAGCCAGTACGCCGGGGTGACCAGCACGAGGAAGATCGTGCAGGCGGCGAAGATCCAGGCCTCTGCCTTCACCGGTCCTCACCCTCCCCGTCCTCTGTCCGCTCCGCGATCAGCTCGTCACGGTGCTCCATGTCGGGAGCGTCGGCCGGCCGGCCCTCGGCGGCCGCCTCGTTGTCCTCGAGCTCGATCGCGGCGATCTCCGGGTGGTGCAGGTCGAAGGCCGGCGACTCCGAGCGGATCCGCGGGATGGTGACGAAGTTGTGTCGCGGCGGCGGGCAGGACGTCGCCCACTCCAGCGAGCGGCCCCAGCCCCATGGGTCGTCGACCTCGACCAGAGGCCCCTTGCGCGAGATCCAGACGTTGTAGAGGAACGGCAACGTGGAGGCGCCGAGCAGGAACGCGCCGATCGTCGAGACCTGGTTGAGCGTCGTGAAGCCGTCGTCGGGCAGATAGTCGGCATAACGGCGCGACATGCCCTCGACGCCGACCCAGTGCTGCACCAGGAACGTCGTGTGGAAGCCGACGAACAGCAGCCAGAAGTGCACCTTGCCGAGCCGCTCGTCGAGCATCCGGCCGGTCATCTTCGGCCACCAGAAGTAGAAGCCGGCGAACATCGCGAACACCACGGTGCCGAACACGACGTAGTGGAAGTGCGCGACCACGAAGTAGGAGTCGGAGACGTGGAAGTCCAGCGGTGGGCTGGCCAGGATGATGCCGGTCAGGCCACCGAAGAGGAACGTCGTCAGGAAGCCGATCGACCACAGCATCGGGGTGTCGAAGGACAGAGATCCCCCCCACATCGTCCCGATCCAGTTGAAGAACTTCACGCCCGTCGGTACGGCGATCAGGAACGTCATGCCTGAGAAGAACGGCAGGTCGACCGCGCCGGTGACGAACATGTGGTGCGCCCACACCGCGACCGAGAGGATCGCGATGCCGAGCGTTGCGCCGACCAGGCCGATGTAGCCGAAGATCGGTTTTCGGCTGAAGACCGGCAGGATCTCGGTCACGATGCCGAAGAACGGCAGCGCGATGATGTAGACCTCCGGATGGCCGAAGAACCAGAACAGGTGCTGCCAGAGGATCGCGCCGCCGTGTGCCGCGTCGAAGACGTGCGCACCGAGCTGTCTGTCGGCCTCGAGCGAGAGCAGCGCGCCGGCCAGCACCGGGAACGCGATCAGGACCAGCAGGCTGGTGACCATCGTGTTCCACACGAAGATCGGCATCCGGAACATGGTCATGCCGGGCGCGCGCATGCAGATGATCGTGGTGATGAAGTTGACCGCGCCGAGGATGGTGCCGAGACCGGCCATCCAGAGGCCCATGATCCACAGGTCGCCGCCGACGCCCGGCGATCTGACGGCGTCGGACAACGGCGTGTAGGCGAACCAGCCGAAGTCGGCGGCGCCGGTCGGGGTCAGGAAGCCCGAGCCGGCGATCAGTCCGCCGATCAGGAACAGCCAGTAGCTGAACATGTTCAGCCGCGGGAACGCCACGTCCGGCGACCCGATCTGCAACGGCATGATCGCGTTGCCGAAGCCGAAGAACAGCGGCGTCGCGAACAGCAGCAGCATGATCGTGCCGTGCATCGTGAACAGCTGGTTGTAGAGCTCGTCATTGACGACCTGCTGACCGGGGTAGGCCAGCTCGGAACGCATCAGCATCGCCATCAGGCCGGCGATCAGGAACCAGCAGAACGACGTGACGAGGTAGAGGTTGCCGATCACCTTGTGGTCGGTCGTGGTCAGGACCCGGACGACCTGCTGGCCCAGCTGCCGGCGGGGGCTGACGACGGTGCTCGGGTGCGACGCTGTGGCGGTCATGGCGCTCCTTCCACGGATCCGGAGTCGAGGCCCTCCTGCGTGTAGGCCTCCGAGCCGCCGAGCAGCGGGAGGTCGGAGGTCAGCCCGGCGTCCTCGAGGTCCTGGAGGTGCTGGTCGTACTCCTCGCGGCTGACGACGTGGACCTCGAACAGCATCCGCGAGTGGTAGACCCCGCAGAGCTCGTAGCACTTGCCCTTGAAGACGCCCTCACGGGTGGGCTTGATGACGTAGTGGTTGACCCGGCCCGGGACGACGTCCATCTTCATGAGGAAGACCGGGACGCCGAAGTCGTGGATCACGTCGGGGCTGTGCAGGTTGAACCGCGTCGTCTCGTTGACGGGCAGCCACAGCTGCGGGATGTAGGAACCGGTGCCGCCGTCGTGGACGTAGGAGTCGTAGGGGAACGCATCGTCGTAGCGGTCGTCGTCGGCGGACTCGTCCGGGTCGCCCAGGCCGTAGTTGAACGTCCACGACCACTGCTGACCGGTGACCTCGACGATGTTTTCGGGAGCCGTCTCGTCCTCGAGGACGATGTTCTGGGTGCGGACCGTCTGCGCGAAGAACACGATCACCATCACGACCGGCGCGATCGTGTAGAAGATCTCGAGCGGCAGGTTGTAGCGCGTCTGCACCGGGATCTCGTCGTCGGAACGCCGCCGGTAGCGGATCACGACGTAGAAGATCAGTCCCCACACCACGGCGCCGGTGATGAGCGCCGCGATCCACGCGCCCTGCCACAGGCTCAGCACGTGCTCGCCCTGGGTTGACGCCGGATCGGGCATCGCGAGCCGCTTGCCCTCGTCGGAGCAACCGCTCGTCAGGAGCGCCACTCCGGCGAGCGGTACGGCCCAACGCGCGACGCGCTTCAGACCCACGGAAGAGCCCCTCTCGACCAACACCTAGGACACTGCTGACCCTAGCCCAACCGCAGGGTGCGGGAGCGCCCGGGTGGGTTCCCCGTACGGGTAGTTTTCGTGCGTGTACGTCGACACCGCGTCCTCCGAGCCGCTGCACCCAGCGGCCCGTGAGGCGATGCTCGCCGCGCTCGACCAGGGGTACGCCGATCCGCGTCGGCTGCACACCCCCGCCCGCAACGCCCGGCTGATCCTCGACAACGCCCGGCAGGCGGTCGCCGAGGCGCTCGGCGTACGCCGGGACGAGGTGTCTTTCACGTCGTCGGGGACCGACGCCGTGCACCGGGGCCTGCTCGGGCTGATCCGACCCGGCGGGGCCGTGGCGCACTCGGCCGTCGAGCACTCCTCGGTCCTGCACGCCCTGGCATGGCGCAGCGACATCGAGACGGCCTCCGTCCACGTCGACCCGCTCGGTCGGATGGCCGTCGAGGACCTGGACAGCCCGGACGTCATCGCGCTCCAACACGCCAATCACGAGGTGGGCACCGTCCAGCGGGTCGCCGAAGCAGCGGGGGTCGCGCCGGTCTTCATGGACGCCGGTGCCTCGATGGGCCGGCTCCCGCTCCCGGACGGCTGGTCGGTCGCCGCCGGCTCCGCGCACAAGTGGGGCGGACCGGCAGGGGTCGGCGTGCTGCTGGTCCGCAAGGGGACGTCGTGGCGCAACCCGTTCCCTGCCGATGACCGGGTCGACGAGCGGGTCTCCGGCTTCGAGAACGTCCCAGCAGCACTCGGGGCTGCGGCGGCGCTCCAAGCGGTCGTGGCCGACCGCGACGAGGTCAACGCCCGCCAGCACGCCCTCGTCGACCGTATCCGCTCGCGCGTGGCGGAGATCCCCGACACCGAGGTCGTCGGCGACCCGGTCGACCGGCTCCCCCACGTGGTCACGTTCTCGTTCCTCTACGTCGACGGCGAGGCGATCGTCGACGCGCTCAACCGGCGCGGCTTCGAAGTGGCTAGCGGCTCGGCCTGCACCGCCTCCACCCTCGAGCCCAGCCACGTGCTGGCGGCGATGGGCGCCCTGACCCACGGCAACGTCCGGGTATCGCTGACCCGGGACGCGACACAGGCCGACGTGGACGGGTTCCTGGCCGTGCTTCCCGAGGTCGTGCAGCAGATCCGTCGGGACGCAGGATTGTGATCGCGGACCTCGAGCTCGACTGCCGCGGCATGCTCTGCCCGCTGCCGGTCATCGAGCTGGGCAAGCGGATCGGCGACGTCGAGGTCGGCCAGATCATCGCCGTGGCGTCGACGGACGCGGCGGCGGCCCACGACATCCCGGCGTGGTGCCGGATGCGCGGTCAGGAGTACGTCGGCGAGGAGCCGGCCGACGACGGCGTGCCGCGCTACCTGGTCAGGCGGGTCAGCTGAACTCGGTCAGGTGCGGGCGAACGGCCTCGGCCGCCTCGCCGCCGTACGACGCGTCCAGCCGGCCGAGGAACTGCCCGGCGGTGAACGTGTAGTCCTGCGGGCCGACCGTCTCCACGACGTACGCCGCGAGGACGCAGCCCACCTCGGCCGCGTGCTCGAGGCTGAGCCCCCAGGCGAGCGCGGCGAGGAAGCCGGCGCGGAAGGCGTCGCCGACGCCTGTCGGCTCGACCGCGGTGACCTCGGTCGCGGCGGGCCGCTCGATCGGCGCCTCGCCGCGGCGCAGCACCCGGACACCGTCCTTGCCGAGCGTGGTGACCTGGATGTCGACCCGCGAGAGCACCTCGTCGGCCGACCAGCCGGTCTTCTGCTCGATCATGTGCGACTCGTACTCGTTGGAGAACAGGAACGCCGCGCCGTCGATGAGGTTGCGGATCAGCTCGCCCGCGCCGAACGCCAGCTGCTGGCTCGGGTCGGCGATGAACGGGTAGCCGCGCTGACGGCACTCGTCGGTGTGGCGGAGCATGCCGTCCGGGTCGTCGGCCCCGATGAGGACGTACGAAGGTGCTCCGACCTTCGCCACGATCGGCGCGAGCTCGACCAGCCGGGCCTCGCTCATCGCTCCCGGGTAGAAGGAGGCGAACTGTGCGCCGGTGGTGTCGGTGGTGCAGACGAACCGGGCCGTGTGGTGGGTGTCGGAGATCCGCACGAAGTCACAGTCCACGCCGTGCCGTTCGAGCCAGGACCGGTAGTCGGCGAAGTCGTCTCCCGCGCAGCCGACGAGCACCGGCCGAAGGCCCAGCCGACCGAGACCGAAGCACATGTTGGCCGCGACGCCTCCGCGCCGGATCTCGAGGTCGTCGACCAGGAAGGACACCGAGAGCTTGTGCAGCTGCTCGACGACCAGGGAGTCCTCGAACTTCCCACCGAAGCTCATGAGGTGGTCGGTGGCGATGGATCCGGCGATCAGCAGGGATCCACCATCGGTTGGTCTGTCGGGCACGTCGGGAAAGACTAGGGGGAATTGCTACTGACGCGTAGTCGTGGGCGTACCGATGGGTAGGCCCTACCGTCGATCACGTGAGCGCCTGGTTCGAGCTGGACAGCCCGCAGACCATGCACGCCGACGCGGCCGCGACCGATGCCCGGCTGCCACTCGTGCCGCCGAGGCCGGCCTACACCGACGTCTACGCCGGGTTCCCGTCCGACCTGCCCAAGCCGGAGATCGAGATCACCGAGGCCGCGCAGCGCATCGCGAACGCGCTGCACCTTCACCTCGACTGAGGTCCTCGACCCGTCGCTCAGTGGAAGCTGTCGCCGCAGGCGCAGGAACCGCCCGCGTTGGGGTTGTCGATGGTGAAACCCTGCTTCTCGATGGTGTCCACGAAGTCGATCATCGCGCCGTTGAGGTAGGGAACGCTCATCCGGTCGACCACCACGCCGACGCCGTCGAAGTCGGTCATCACGTCGCCATCGAGGCTGCGCTCGTCGAAGAAGAGCTGGTAGCGCAGACCTGAGCACCCGCCGGGCTGCACGGAGATCCGAAGTGACAGGTCGTCGCGGCCCTCCTGCTCGAGGAGGCTCTTCACCTTCGCGGCGGCGACCGGGCTCAGGTTGATGCTGTCGGTGCGACGCTCGGTCTCAAGCTGCTCGGTCATGTAGTCCAGGCTCCCAGGTGTGAGTGCAGGCTCGTGTTCTGCCTGCCTCAAGTCTCGCACACGCCGGGTTATTCCCGTCGCTCCTCGCGGCTACCCGGCCTGCTCGCGAGGCAGCCGTCGGCGGGCGCGACGCGTCGCCCGCACCTGCCGGAACAGGAATGCCGGGCTGGGCGGCGCCCAGCCGAGCTGCTGGGCCGTGCCGAAGTCGTCGCGGTTGGCCCAGTGCTCGACGACGAGACCGTCCCGGAACCGGAACCAGTGGGTCTGGGTGCTCGCGAACTCCCGGCCGGTCGGTGGCATCACCACCTCGATCTCCCCGTCGTCCCAGCCCACGAAGTCGCCGGTGTGCCGCCCGGACATCGTGTTGTGGACGACGACCAGGTCACCGTCCTCGACGACCTCGTGAACCTCGAAGGTCAGCCCGGAGAACGCCGTGCGCAGCCACTGGGCGGTGGCCCAGAAGCCGGCGGCGCCGGGCGTGGAACAGGCGGGCGGCTCGTCGACGGCCTCGCGGTTCACCGCCTCCGGGTGGATGAGCCGTTCCTGGTCGGCGAGGGTGCCGGTGGCCATGCCCCGCATCGAGGCCACGGCCCGGTCGGCCAGGGTGGCGGGCAGGCTTGCGGGGGGGTGTCGGCGTACAGCTGGTCGGTCATGCGCTATCTTCCTTACAGGTACATGTATTGAATACGGGAGACTGTAACGAATGACGGAACCGCGGGTCAAGTACGACAACAGCCGCCGCGCCGAGCGCGCCAGGGAGAGTCGGCGCCAGGTGCTCGACGTGGCCCACCGGCTGCTGGTCTCGGAAGGCTTCGCCGGCATGCGGCTGGCCGAGGTCGCGGAGGCGGCCGGGGTC
This sequence comes from uncultured Actinomycetota bacterium, assembly GCA_963825455.1. Lineage (GTDB taxonomy): Bacteria > Actinomycetota > Actinomycetes > Propionibacteriales > Nocardioidaceae > Nocardioides. Next base: position 241,193 of record CAWGTG010000004.1, on the reverse strand, counting down.
TCCGTGGAGACCGTCTACAAGCAGTTCCGCAACAAGGGCGGCCTGCTCAAGGCGGTGTACGACGTCGCGCTGGCCGGCGACGACGAGCCGGTGCCGCTGAGCGAGCGCCCGGAGTACCGCGCCATGGTGGACGAGCAGAACCCCGTCCAGAAGGTCCGCCGCCACGCCGCCATCGGCCGGCGGATCAGCGAGCGGACCGGCCCCCTCACCATCCGGGTGCTCGAGTGTCGTGGTGCGGATCCCGACGTGGAGGAGTTCGCCCGGACCATCGAGGCCGAGCGGCTGCTCGGCGCGACCGCGTTCGTGGGCCACCTCGAACAGGCCGGCGCCCTGCGGCCTGGGCTCGACGCGGATCGTGCGCGCGACGAGCTCTGGGTGCTGATCTCCCCCGAGGTCTGGGCCCAGCTGGTGCAGCGCCGCGGCTGGAGTCACGACCAGTACGAAGCCTGGCTGGCGGGAGCGGTGTCAGCGGCGCTGCTCGCCGACGCACCCCGAGGCTGATCGGCTCAGCGCGACCAGGTGCGCGCCGTCCGGGCCGCGAGCTCGGCAAGGGCTGCGGCCGGCTCGCCGAACGCCCGCTCCTCCCCCACCAGGTCGACGAGCGAGTACGCCGACTCGATCCCCAGCGCGCGCATCTCCCGAGACCCGATGAGCACCTTGCCGGCCAGTACCACGCACGGGCGCAGCGCCTCCTCGGCGACCTGCGCGACGCCGTGTGGCACCTTGCCGGCGCGGCTGGAGTAGTCGAAGGCACCCTCGCCCGTGATCACCAGGTCGGCGGCGCCAGCTCGGTCGGCGAGCCCGACCGCGTCGGCGACGAGGGCGATCCCGGGCTCACGGGTGGCGCCCAGCACGAGCAGCGCATAGCCGAGCCCGCCCGCCGCTCCGGCGCCCTTCTCGAGCGCGGCCCGGAGGTCGAGCGCCGCGGCGTACTGCTCGAGCCACCCGTCCACCAGGGGCAGGCGCTCCTCGCCGATCCCCTTCTGCGGGCCGAAGATCTTGGTCGCGCCGAACAGCCCGGTCAGTGGGTTGTCCACGTCGCTGGCCGCAACCAGCCGCGTGGCCGACACCAGCTCGCGGGCAGCGGACACGTCGTCCACGGAGCTGATGCCGTTGAGCCCCGCAGCACCTCCGTCCAGCGGTACGTCGGCGGTCGCCCCGAGCGCCGCGAGCAGGCCGGCGCCGCCATCGTTGCTCCCACTGCCGCCCAGCCCGACGACGACGGTCCGGGCATCCGCGTGGATCGCGGCGATGATCAGCTCGCCGACGCCGTACGTGGTCGCCTCCTCGGCACCTTTCCCGCCGGTCAGGTGCAGTCCGCAGGCCTGCGCGCTCTCGACGTACGCCGTGTCGCCCACGACCAGCACGGTGGCCGGCGTCGGTGCCCCGTGCGGTCCGCGGACCGTCACGGCGAGCAGCTCGCCGCCCAGAGCCTCGTGCAGCACGTCGACGAAGCCGGGGCCGCCGTCCGACATCGGTGCCAGGTCGAGCTCGTCGTCCGGAGCGGTCTCGCGCCAGCCCGAGGCGATCGCCTCGGCGGCCTCCACCCCGGTCAGGGTGCCGGCGAACTTGTCGGGCGCCACGAGGATCCGCATGTGGTCATCCTCGCGGACGACCTACGGTGACCGCGTGCAGTGCGTGATCCGACCCATGACGCTCGACGACGTATCGACGGCCGAGCAGGTGAGCGACGAGGGCTTCTTCGAGCTCGACACCCGTCTGCAGCGGGCCTCTGACCCGGCGCCCGAGCGACGCTCCGAGGCCCATCGTGGGGTCTGGATGGAGCGCACCCGGCACTTCGTGCGCACCGACCCGGGCGGCTGCTGGGTGGCAGAGGACGAGACCGGGATGGTGGGCATGGCGACGTCCTTCCGCCGCGAGACGCTGTGGTGCCTGGCGACGTACGCCGTCCTGCCGGGCCGCCAGGGAAACGGCATCGGCAAGCCGCTGCTGGCGGCGGCGCTCGACCACGGGCGCGCCTGCACCCGCGGCATGCTCTCGTCATCGTCGGACCCGAAGGCGGCGCGGATCTACCGCCAGGCCGGGTTCGACCTGCACCCGCAGATGTACCTGACCGGGACGGTCGACCGGTCCGCGATCCCCGTGGTCGAGAAGGTGCGCGAAGGCAGCGCCGGTGACGTCGACCTGATGGACTCCCTCGACCGGGCAGCGCGCGGCGCGGGGCACGGGCCCGACCACGAGCTGATGCTGCGGACGTGGCGGCTCCTGGTGTCCGACACGAACACCGGGTCCGGCTACGCCTACCTCAACGAGCGTGGACAGGTGGGCCTCCTGGCCGCGAGCAACCGGCGCACGGCCGTCCGGCTCCTGTGGGCCGCCCTGGCCGAGGGACCCGAGCGGGCCACCGTCCCGCACGTCACGAGTGCGAACCAGTGGGTGCTGGACGTCGGGTTCGCGGCCCGGCTCGAGCTGCACCAGGAGGGCTACCTGGGGCTGCGCGGGATGAAGCCGCCCGCGCCGTACGTTCACAACGGTGCCCTGCTGTAGCTCTCACCGGCGCGAATAGAATCAGGACATGACCACCGTCGACCTGCCGCTGCTTCCCCTGGGCCGGGGTGTCGACCTGGGCTCCGAGCGCGGCGTCGAGTGCCCCGGCGACCTCCCGTCGCCCTCCGACCCCGACCTCGTCGCGCGCGCCCTGGCCGCGAAGGAGGCGCTGGGCTCGCGGGTGTTCGTGCTCGGCCACCACTACCAGCGCGACGAGGTCATCCAGTTCGCCGACGTCACCGGCGACTCCTTCAAGCTCGCCAGCGAGGCGGCGGCCCGGCCGGACGCGGAGTTCATCGTGTTCTGCGGGGTGCACTTCATGGCCGAGTCGGCTGACATCCTGACCTCGCCCGACCAGAAGGTGATCCTCCCGGACCTCGCGGCCGGCTGCTCGATGGCCGACATGGCCCGGCTCCGGCAGGTCGAGGACGCCTGGGCCGCCATGGAGGACGCCGGCGTCGCCCCCGACGTCGTACCGGTGACCTACATGAACTCCAGCGCCGACATCAAGGCGTTCTGCGGCCGCCACGGCGGCGCCGTGTGCACCTCCTCCAACGCCGAGACCGCGCTCGAGTGGGCCTACCAGCAGGGCACGAAGGTGCTGTTCCTCCCCGACCAGCACCTCGGCCGCAACACCGCCGTCCTGAAGATGGGCCTCTCGCTCGACGACTGCGTGGTCTGGGACCCGCACCGCCCGAGCGGCGGGCTCACCCCCGAGCAGCTCCGCGACGCGAAGATGATCCTCTGGAAGGGGCACTGCTCGGTCCACGGCCGGTTCTCCGCGGACACGATCCCTGACCTGCGTGCCAGCATTCCGGGCGTCCAGGTCCTCGTGCACCCCGAGTGCACGCACGAGGTCGTGCTCGAGGCGGACCTGGTCGGCTCGACCGAGTTCATCATCCAGACCGTCGAGGCATCGCCCGCCGGCTCGGCCTGGGCGGTCGGCACGGAGCTCAACCTCGTGAAGCGTCTGGCCGCCGACCACCCCGACAAGCGGATCGTCTTCCTCGACAAGACCGTCTGCTACTGCTCGACGATGAACCGCATCGACCTGCCCCACTTCGTCTGGGCGATGGAGTCACTGGTCGACGGCCTGGTCGTCAACCAGATCGAGGTCGACGAGGACACCGAGAAGTGGGCCAAGGTCGCGCTCGACCGGATGCTTGCCCTGCCGGGGAAGACCCACAAGGACTGAGCCGCCGCATCGCGAGCTTGCTCGCGGTGCGGCGCAACCTCCCCAACCACCGGCTGTGCCTCAGTCCGGCAGCTCGAACCAGAAGCGCGCACCCTCGGTCACCGAGGCGTCGATGCCGATCCGGCCGCCGTGGGCGCCGACGATCCTCCGACACGTGGCCAGACCGATGCCCGTGCCCTCGATCGAGTCGTCGACGCGCGCGAGCGGCTCGAAGATGCGGTGGCGTTCGGCGGGCGGTACGCCGCGGCCGTTGTCGGTGATCTCGATCCGCCACGCGCGCTGCACGTGCCTGGCGGCGATGCGCACTTCGAGTGGTCGCTCGTCGGAGCGGTATCGGGCGGCGTTCGCGAGCAGGTTCTGCAGCACCGCGGAGAGCTGGGCTCGGTCGCCCAGCACCGTCGGCAGCTGACCGATGTGCATCGTGACGTCGGCGAGCTCCGACGCGAGGTCCTCGAGCACCTTGCCGAGCACGAAGTCGAGGTCCACCTCGGTCGCCCTGAACGTGCCGCCGAGGCGGGCGTAGTCGAGGACGTCATCGATCAGGTCGGCCATCCGCGCCGAGACATGGATGGCGCGGTCGAGGAGCGAGGCGGACTCGGCAACGACCTGGCCGTCCTCGAGCTGCTCGCGGATGAGGGACAAGGACAGGGACAGCGTGGTGAGCGGCGTCTTCAGGTCGTGACTGACCTGACCCGCGAACGACGCGAGCCGCTCGTTCGAGCGCTCGAGCTCGGCCTGCACGGCCTGGTTCTCCATCAGGCTCAGCGCCAGCTCGCGGCCGCGCAGCCGGACCTCGAAGACGTCCACGGTCCGCGCCGCGAGAATGGCCAGCCCAGCCACCTGCTCGGCGTCGAGCTCCCGCGCTTCGCTGTCGAACACGCACAGGGTGCCGACCGGTACGCCGTCGCGCGTGATCAGCGGGTGGGCGACGTAGCACCGGATCGCATCCAGCTGGCCGGTCACGAACGGGTTGCGGGCGAACCGGGCGTCCTGGGAGGCATCGGCGACCACGACCGGCTGACCGGCGCCGAGGATCGCCGCGCACATCGAGTCGCGGCGGGGGGTCACGGTCCCCTCGAACCCGGTCGTCGCGATCTGGTGCTGCTCGATGTCGGTGATGATGTTGACGGTCGCCTTGGGGACGCCGGCCATCCGTGCGGCGAGCTCCACGACGCCCTGCAGCTCCGCGCGTGGCGGCATCCGCACGGCGTCGTACGCCAAGATCGCAGCCACGCGCCGCTGGTCGTCGACCTCGGCGACTCTCACCGAGTCAGGATAGGCACCGGGTACCCGGAATATGCTGGAACTGCACAGGTCGCACGTGTCACAGGAGTCACAGCAGCCTCAGCCCGGACTCACAGCCCGGGTGCCCCCCACAGCGCCATCCAGCCGGACAGCTCCGGCTCGATCGGCAGCTCCCCGCGGAGCGTGTCACGGACCTGCAGCTCGAGCAGGTTGTCGCGCCGCTGCGGACCCGTCGGGGCGAAGGGGTAGAAGGTGCCCTTCTTGTAGAGGTACACCAGCCCGACGCGGCGACCAGTCGCGTCCGCGAACGGCACCAGCGAGCACAGCAGCCCGGGGCCGAACCCCTCGCTCTCCAGCGTGGTGTTGACCGCGTGGAGGTCCGTGCACAGCCCGGCCGTGCCCTCAGGGTCGTCGGGTGCCCGGTGCACCTGCAGCCACGTGAAGCCGAACTCGTCGGTGTCGGTCCGGACCTTCGGCGCGTCGGCGGCTCCCTCCAGCAACGCCACGATGTCGTCCTGGGTCTCGTGGAACCCGGCGCCGACCGCCGCGCGGTAGCACACCGAGCCGTCGCCGGTCGGCGTCAACCCGGCCGCGGTCTGCAGGGTGATCGCCGCGCTCGGCACCAGGAACAGCGCGTCCAGGTTGGCGCGCTTGGGCCGGCTCCGTCCGGAGATCGTCTCCCAGAGACCCACGTGATCAGTGTCTGCTTCAGGTCGACGGACGGCTGAGCTCGGCCTGGATCCGGGCCAGCTGCTCGAGCCGCTGCTCCAGCGACGGGTGCGTCGAGGTCAGCGTCTTGAGCGAGACCCCGCTGATCGCCGGGGCGATGCAGAGCGCGCTGGCGGCGCCGACCTGGCGCAGGTCACGCTGCGGGATCTGGTTGATCCCCCCGGTGATCTTCTGCAACGCCGAGGCGAGCGCGTCGGGACGCATCGTCAGATAAGCCCCTGCCCGGTCGGCGGCGAGCTCGCGGTAGCGCGAGAGCAGCCGCAACAGGACGAAGCTCACGGCGTAGACCGCGAGGCTGAACAGCAGCACGACCAGCCAGGCCGGCACCCCGCCGTTGTTGTCGCGGCGGCCGCCGAAGAAGCCGAGCCCGCCGAAGCGCGCGCCCTGCCCCAGCATCCCGGCCGCGATGCCTGCGCTCGACGCGACGGTCATCACCAGGACGTCGCGGTGGGCGACGTGCGAGAGCTCGTGCGCGAGCACGCCCTCCAGCTCCTCGGCGGTCAGCATGCCCAGGATGCCGGTGGTCACGCAGACCACGGAGCGCTCCGGCGAGCGGCCGGTCGCGAACGCATTGGGGACCGAGGTGTCGGCCACGCCGACCCGCGGCTTCGGCATGTCGGCCAAGGCGCAGAGCCGGTCGATCATGCCGTGCAGCTCAGGCGCCTGCTCCGGCGTCACCTCGCGGGCGCGCATCGCGCGCATCGCGACCTTGTCGGAGTTGGCCCACTGGTAGATGGCCACGCCGATGCCGGCCAGGCCGATCAGGATGCTGACGCCGTAGCCCTGGCTCGCGCCGACCGCGAGGGCGATACCGACGACGAACGCCACGAACAGCGCGCCGAGGAGGAACATCACCGTGGTCATCCGGACGGTGAGCCCCGCGTCGCCGACGAACCGAGAACGTGCCATGGATCCAGTCTCCCCCGGCATACCAAGAGGAGCCTGTGTGCTCCCCCTAGCCCGGGATGAGACCGTCCTCGTTGAGCATCTCGCGGACCTCGTCGATGGTGGCGTCGGCCGGCGGGAGGATCAGGTCGGACTCGTCGAGGCTGTCGGCGGGGTGGGCGACCCCGACCGTGCGTACGCCGTCGAGCAGCTGGTCGAGCGCGGTGCCGAACGCCGCCTCGTCACCGGCCTCGACCGCTCCCTCGAGCACAGTGTCGAGCTCGTTGAGCCGGTCCAGCGCGTGGTCCGCGACGTCGTACTGCCCCTCGCCCAGGATCCGGATGATCACGGCTAGGCGTCCTTGCTCGCGCCGGGGCTCGTGTCGGAGGCCGACTCCTGCTTCTCCGGTTCGGCGTCGAGGATCTCGCCCGGCTCGGGCGCGGCCTCGATGGCCTCCGGCTGGTCCGGGCCGGAGAGCGACTTGAGCCGGGCCAGCTCGGCCTCGACGTCGGCCTGCGAGCTCATCGACTCCAGCTCGCGGGTGATGTCGTCACCGCTGTTGATGGCGCTGGCGTCGTCGAGCGCGCCGGAGGCGATCAGCTCGTCGATGGCCCCGGCGCGGGCCTGCATCTGTGCCGTCTTGTCCTCGGCTCGCTGGATGGCCAGGCCGACGTCGCCCATCTCCTCGCCGATCCCCGACATCGCCTCGTTGATGCGGGTCTGCGCCTCGGCGGCGGTGTAGGTCGCCTTGATCGTCTCCTTGCGGGTTCGGAACGACTCCACCTTGGCCTGCAGCCGCTGCTGGGCGAGGGTGAGCTTCTCCTCCTCGCCCTGGAGCTGGGCGTACTGCGTCTTGAGGTCGGTGATCTGGCCGGCGAGGGCCGACTTGCGGGTCAGTGCTTCTCGCGCGAGGTCCTCGCGGTTCATCTGGAGCGACTTCTCGGCCTGGGCCTGGAGCTTCGTGGCCGACTGCTCGAGCTGGGCCACCTGGAGCTCGACCCGCTTGCGGCTGGTGGCGACGTCGGCGACGCCGCGCCGCACCTTGGAGAGCAGGTCCAGCTGCCGCTGGTAGCTGTAGTCGAGGGTCTCGCGCGGGTCCTCGGCGCGGTCGAGGGCCTTGTTGGCCTTCGACCGGAAGATCAGGCTGATGCGCTTCATCAGGCTCATTGCGGACGGGTCCCTCTCTCCGTGCACTCACGTCTGTTGCTGCTGGTGGCTGCTTGGTGAACTCACCCTACGGCGCTACGGCAAGGCGCCGGTAGGCTCGGTGACGTTCGTCGTCCGAGACCAGCCGAAGGCCCACGGTGTTCCGTCGTACCAGAGAAGAAGTCACCACCCCGCCAGGGGAGGAGTCCAAGCCGTCCGGCAAGGGACGACCCACGCCCAGCCGCAAGGAGGCCGAGGCCGCGGCCAAAGCGCGGGCCAAGCCGCCGCGCACACGCCGGGGACAGGCCGCGGCCCAGCGTGCCACCAAGGGCGAGTCGAGCCAGCGCGTGCGCCAAGGCATGCGGAACGGTGAGGAGAAGTACCTCCTCGCCCGCGACAAGGGACCGGTCCGGCGCTTCATCCGCGACTTCGTGGACAGCCGGTTCAGCTTCATCGAGCTGCTCATCCCGCTGCTGGTGGTCACGATGGTGCTCGGCTACTCCGGCAACAGCACCCTCGCCAGCTTCGGCAACGCGATCCTGTTCGGCTCGATCCTGCTCGTCATCGTCGACATGCTGACGCTGCGGTTCCGCCTGCGTCGCCAGCTCGCCGCGCGATTCCCCGACGAGACGGTGAAGGGGACGACGTACTACGCGGTCACTCGTGCGATGCAGATGAAGTTCATGCGACTCCCCAAGTCGCAGATGAAGATTGGTCAGGAGCTCCCCGAGCACTACCGATGAGGCGCCGATGAGGCGCCGATGACCTGGGTCGGGGTCGCCGTCGGACTCCTGTCCGCGGCCGTGTTCGGCGTCGCAGCCGTGGTGCAGGCGCAGGCGGTCCGCGGGTTCGAGAGCACGCCTGACGGGCTCCTCGGCTTCGTGGCCAGCTCGCTCCGCGACGTCCGCACCATGCTGGTCGTCGCGGCGTACCTCGTCGGATTCGTCCTGCACGCCACCGCGATCTGGCTGCTGCCGCTCTACCTGGCCCAGGCGCTGGTGGCGATGTCGCTCCCCGTGACCGCTCTCGCGTCGCACCGGGTCGAGGATGCGTTGCATCGCACCGGATGGATCGCGGTCGGCGTCGTCACGCTCGGGCTGGTGCTGCTCTCGCTCGGCGCCGGCGACCCCGGCGAGGTCCAGACGAACACCCGCTTCGTGGTCACGCTGTGGATCGGCGTCGCCGCCCTCGGCGCGGCCTCCATCGTCGGCCGACACCTGGCCGGTCCGGTCCTCGGGCTGCTCGCCGGTCTCGGCTACGCCGGCTCGGCCATCTCGGTCAGGGGCATCGGCATGCCGGTGGACGGCGTCGTGGCCGTCGCCGCGCTGGCCGTTCCCTTCTTCGGCCTCGTGGCGTTCTGGCTCTACTCGCTCGGCATGCACCGCGCGGCCGTCCCGTCGACGACGGCCTCGCTGATCGTGGCCCAGACGTTCGTGCCTGCCGCGGTCGGCGTCGCCCTGCTCGGCGACGGCGTCCGCGACGGCTGGTGGCCGGCCGTGACCGTCGGGCTACTGCTCTCGACGATGGGTGCTGTGGTGCTCGGACGCCAGTCGGCTCAGGCGGCGGCGACCAGTTCATCGAGGTAGGTCACCGTGGTGGCGGCCAGCTCGAGCTGACGGCTCAGGGAGCTTCGATAGCAGAACACGTGCAGCCGCACCTCACCGGCGAGCTCGGCGAATGCGTGGTCACCGCTGGCCACCACCAGATCAGTGACTCCATGGTCGCGCGCGTGTGCGGCGGCCTCGATCAGGAGGCGGTCGGCGGCGTCCGGAGTCTTCGGGACGAACCGCACCGCCCAGTGGCAACCGGCGAAGGCAGGGAGGTACTTGGGCACCTGGCACCCCTGGATGGCGAACGTGACCGGCCACTCGTCCGCGAAGCGCGACAGCCAGCCCAGGACCCTCGTCACGGATCCGAGGTCGAGCTGGGCTCCCCGGGTGAGGTTGTCGCCGTCGACGACTGCTGCGAACCGCTGCGTGCTGCTCATGGCATCTCCGATCTCTCTGGACGCCCGAGCGATGTCCTCTGTATGTCCAATTCTCATGCTAATTAGGATGTTTGTCACGGTTCATTCGTAACTGGTCTATCGATGGCACATACGGACTAGTCATGTTCCAAAGCCATGTATTCTTGCAATCGTGACAGTGGTCAACGTGCGGCTCCTTCCAGCCTCGTTCGTGGTCGAGGACGGCCCGTCCCGACTGGTGGTGCTCGAGCAACGCGACGGAGCGATGTTGACCGCCGCGGCGGATGCAGGCCCTCGGGCGGCCGCACTCCAGCTGCTTCGGGAGGTCGCGGAGGAGGTCGCGGGCGCCTTCCCGGAGGCACGAGCCGAGACACGCCGCGCCCTCCAGCGACTCGCGGGCGTCGACGTCTGGCTTGCCGGCGTGCATCCGGGATCAGACGGCGTCGACGTCGTCTACACCGCGGTGATCCCGTCTCCGATGGCCGAGGGACAGCTCGACATCACGGTCGGAACGCGGTTCACCTGGCGGCTCGTGCACGCGAGCGCGGGCAAGCGGGACAAGGGCGCCGCACCGGACCGGTTGACCGGTGCCGACGCCGTCGTCCTCGACTACTGGCGACAAGCATTCGAAGAGACCGACGCCGCCCTCGACTTCCTGCCTGAGAACCTCACGCTGCTCCAGCTGCGCAGCCTCTACGAAGCTGTGTGGGGCTACGACCAGGACGCCAGCGGGTTCAAGAGGTGGGCAGTGGACCGATCGGGCGCCTTTCGGCACCTGCTCGACGAGGTGCCGTCGGGCAGCGACCTCGAGGCCACCTTCTTCCAAGCCCTCGGCGAACAGCTCCCCGCTGCGCAGGCGGCCGAGGCGGGCGCGTTGTCCCGCGGCTCGCTCACCGACGTACCCCCGAACGGGACCGGCCTGGCGATCGCGGTGGCTGCCGCAACGACGATCAACCGGCTGTGGCCCAGGCCTGGCCCGGAGCCGACGTGGTACCGCAAGTCGGACGAGTGGGTGTTCGGACCGACGTGGATCCCGAACGTCTACCCGCCGCGCCCCTCGTGGACACGGTGGGACACCGCGACGAACCCGACTAGGAGAAGTCGCGGGTCTTCGGCGAGGCGTTGAAGGACGCGTCGCGGTAGACGACGTCTTCGATGACCTCGTCGATCTTCTTCATCAGCTCGTCCTCGAGCACCACACCGGCTGCCTTGACGTTCTCGGTGACCTGCTCGGGGCGGCTCGCGCCGACGATCGCCGAGGAGACGTTGGGGTTCTGCAGCACCCAGGCGACGGCGAGCTGGGCCAGGTTCAGGCCGGCCTCGTCGGCGAGCGGCCGCAGCCGCTGCACCCGCTCGAGGACGTCGTCGCGCATCCAGCGGCTGATCATGTCCGCGCCACCCTTGTCGTCGGTGGCGCGGGAGCCCTCCGGTGGCTGCTCGCCGGGCTTGTACTTGCCGGTCAGGACGCCCTGGGCGATCGGCGACCAGACGATCTGGCCGATGCCGAGCTCCTCGCAGGTAGGCACGACCTCCGCCTCGATGACCCGCCACAGCATGTTGTACTGCGGCTGGTTCGAGACCAGGTGGATGTGCAGCTCGCGGGCGAGGGCGTGGGCCCGCCCGATGTCCTCGGCCCGCCACTCCGAGACGCCGATGTAGAGCGCCTTGCCGGAGTGCACGACGTCGGCGAACGCCTCCATCGTCTCCTCCAGCGGCGTCTCGTAGTCGTAGCGGTGCGCCTGGTAGAGGTCGACGTAGTCGGTGCCGAGTCGGCGCAGCGAGCCGTCGATCGCGGTCATGATGTGCTTGCGCGACAGCCCGTGGTCGTTGTGCTGGCCGGGGCTGGTCGGCCAGAAGACCTTCGTGAAGATCTCCAGCCCGTCCCTGCGCTCCCCCGCCAGCGCCTTGCCGAGCACGCTCTCGGCCCTCGTGTCGGCGTACACGTCGGCGGTGTCGAAGGTGGTGATGCCCTCGTCCAGCGCCTGGCGAACGCAGGCCAGCGCGGCGTCCTCTTCGACCTGGCTGCCGTGAGTGAGCCAGTTGCCGTAGCTGACGGCCGAGATCTTCAGGCCGCTCGAACCGAGGTTGCGGATCTCCATGCCTCGGACATTAGCCAGCCGACCCGACTGACAGGATGGCGGGCATGGCCAACCCCACCGCCGACGTCTCCGTCCGGGTCGCGTGGGCCGACGACGCCGCGGCCGTCGCAGTGGTGCAGCTGCGCGCCTGGCCGAGCCTCTACGGCGACCTGGTGCCGGCCGAGGCGATCCCCACCGGTCCGGAGGCCGTGGAGGGTGCCGCGGCGGCCTGGGCCGCGTCATTGCAGAAGCCCGGCGACGCACGCAACCGGGTGCTCGTGGCACTGGAGCGCAACCGGGTCTGCGGCTTCGTCATCACCTGCCCCGCCGCCGACCCGGACGCCGACCCGGTCGCCGACGGCGAGCTGCGCGAGCTGACCATCGACCCCGACGAGCGCGGCAAGGGCCACGGCTCCCGGCTGCTCCAGGCGGCGGCCGACACGATGATCGCCGACCGGTTCACCCGCGCGGTGACCTGGGTACCGGCGAACGACGACACGCTGCGCTCATTCCTCACCAGCGCCGGTTGGGTGGCCGACGGGGCGCACCGGGAGCTCGAGCTCGACGAGAGGGGCGACGTACGGATGAAGCAGGTTCGCCTGCACACCGCGCTCCAGTGACCCAGGACCCGTCCGAGAATGCGGGTGAGGGCGCGGACGAGGACCGCAGCGCGATCATCCGCGACAGCCTGGGCGCGGGCGCGACCGCGCTGCTGCTCGGCACCCGCAACACCCTCTACGGCCTCCGGCTGGCGCCTCTGCTCGGCTTTCGCGGCTCGCACCGCCTCGGTGCCGCCCACCTGCTCAGCGACGAGACCACCGCGATGTCCGTCACCCGGGCCACGCGGGCGAGCGCGCGCCTCGGCTACCTGGTCACCGGTGGCACGATCTTCGTGCTCTGGAACCTGGCCACCCTCTTCGGCGCCGTCGGCGGCAGTGCGCTGGGCGACCCCCGCGCGTTGGGGCTCGACGCCGCGGTCGGTGGCGCGTTCCTGGCGTTGCTCTGGCTGCGCCTCAGCGAGCCCCGCAACCGGATCGTCGCCGTCATCGCCGTCGCGGTGGCCGTCGGCATCGTGCCGGTCACCCCGGCCGGCGTGCCCGTGCTGGCGGCCGGCGGCGTCGCACTGCTGGTCGGGCTGCTCTCGCAGAGGACTCCGTGATCTGGGCGGCCGTAGTGGCTGGCGGGATCGGCTGCTACCTGCTCAAGCTGGCCGGCCTGTCGGTGCCGGCGAGCATGCTCGAGCGCCCCCTCGTACGCCGGGTGGCCGACCTGATCCCGGTGGCGCTGCTGTCGGCACTGGTCGCCGTCCAGGTCTTCGGCACCGACCACCGCCTGGTCATCGACGAGCGCGCCGCCGGCCTGGCCACCGCGGTCGTCCTGTTGCTGCTCCGCGCGCCGTTCCTCGTCGTCGCGTCCGGGGCCGCCCTGACCGCGGCGCTGCTCCGCCTGGCCGGATGACCGCGGCATGGCGAAGCCCGCCCGCGTCGTTTCCGTCCGACGCGGGCGAGCCTCACACCCTTGCGGGCGGTCAGCCGACGCTGACGGCACTCCAGGCGGCAGCCACGGTGTTGTAGTTCGTGGAGCCGGCGCCAAAGAGGTCCGTCGCCGCGTTCAGTGTGGCGGTCCGGGCCTGTGCGTAGGTCGTGCCCGACGTCATGTAGGTCGAGAGCGCCCGGAACCAGATGCGCTGGGCGGCGTCCCGGCCGATGCCGGTGATCGTCGACCCGTTGCACGTCGGGGAGTTGTGCGCGATGCCGTTGATGGTCTTCGCGCCCGAGCCCTCGGCCAGCAGGTAGAAGAAGTGGTTGCCCACACCCGACGAGTAGTGCACGTCGAGGTTCTTCGTGTTGGTCGACCAGCAGTTCGGCGACGAGCCGTCCGAGATCGGGTTGTCCATCCTGCGCAGCCCGGCGTGCTGGGCGAGGTCGAACTCCTCACCGATGAGGTAGTCGCCCGGGTCGTTCGGGTTGTTGGCGAAGAACTCCACCATCGAGCCGAAGATGTCCGAGGTGGCCTCGTTGAGCCCACCGGACTCACCCGAGTAGGTCAGTCCCGCGGTGTTCTCGGTGACGCCGTGCGACATCTCGTGGCCGGCCACGTCGAGCGAGACGAGCGGGCCGTAGTTGACGCCGTCACCGTCGCCGTAGGTCATCTTGGTGCCGTCCCAGAAGGCGTTGACGTAGTTGGTGCCGTAGTGGGTGCGGTTGTAGGACCCGGTGCCGTTGCCGAAGATGCCGTTGCGGCCGTGGATCTGGTTGTAGTAGTCCCAGGTCATGTTGGTGCCGTACTGGGCGTCCACACCGGCCGACGCGCGGTTGCTGGTCGTCCCGTTGCCGAAGCTCGTGGTCGAGCTCGTGAACGTCGTCCCGGCCTGGCAGCCGATGCCGAACAGCTGGCAGAAGATCGAGTCGGTCTTGTTGTTCAGGTCGGTCGTGTAGGTGTTGCCGCGGGTCGGGTCCTTGAGCTGGTACGTCGACCCGGACTGCGTGACCCTCAGCGGCACGGTGCCGCTGTAGAGGCTCTGACCCGAGCCGTCGACGGTCTCGATGCCCTCCTCGCGGCGCAGCACGGCGCCGCTGCGCGCGTCGACGTACGACGTCATCCGGCTCGGGGTGCCGTCCTTGTGTCGGCCACCGGTGGTGACTGCCCAGACCAGCCGCGCGCGGTGACCGATGGTGTCGACGACCAGACGCGGGGCTCCCTTCGCCCCGAAGTGGCTGATACCGCGGGTGGCCTTGGTGGGCCGGGTGGCCCGCGCCTGCGCCTCGGTCTTCGAGAGCCGTGGTGTCGTGCTCATCCGCAGAGGCGCGGTGAGGGTCCGGCTGACGCCGGCCCACGAGCCGTCGGCCGCCTGGTGCACGACCAGGTCGCCGCCGAGGACCGGGAGGCCCCGGTAGGTCCGGCTCATCCGGACGTGGGTCGCGCCCGACCGGTCGAGCACGGTGTCGGTGGCGCGGAACGACTGACCCTTGGTCAGCCGGAGCTCGGTCGAGTGCTGGCGCAGCGCGGTGACTGCGCCGGCAACGACCTTGTCGGACCGATCGGCGGTCTTGGTCGCGGCGGTCGCACCAGGACCTTGGGTGCCGAGCACCCCAGCGGCCAGGAGCACCACTGTGGCGCCGCTCCAAGCCCGAGTTGAGCGTTTGTGCATGGTCAACCTCTTCTTCTCACACGCCCCGAGTCGGGCGAGGTCACAACGAACGGTGCCCGAATGGGGTTACGAGCTGGTAGCAACCGTTCTCGCAGGATCCTGCAATGCATGAACCTGCACGAGTCGCTCAGCCGAGGCCGAGCAGGTGCTCGAGGCCCACGGTCAAGCCGGGCCGGTCACCAATTGCCCGGAGCCCGGTCAGCACGCCGGGCGTGAACGACACCCGGTCCAGCGAGTCGTGGCGGATCGTGAGCGTCTCGCCCACCCCGCCCAGCACCACCTCCTGGTGGGCGACCAGGCCGCGGACGCGCAACCCGTGCACGTGGATGCCTTCCACCGTGGCGCCACGTGCGCCCTCCAGCCCGGTCGACGTCGCGTCGGGCACCGGTGACATCCCGGCCTCGCGGCGGGCCTCCGCGATCAGCTCGGCGGTACGTCGCGCGGTGCCGGACGGCGCGTCCACCTTGTCGGGGTGATGCAGCTCGACCACCTCGACCGACTCGAAGAACGGCGCGGCCTCCGCGGCGAACCGCATCATCAGCACGGCCCCGATGGAGAAGTTGGGGGCGATCAGCACGCCGACCTCGGGGGCATCGGCCAGCCAGGCCTCGAGGGTCGCCAGCCGGTCCGCGTCGAAGCCGGTGGTGCCGACCACCGCGTGGATGCCGTGGCCGATGCAGAACTCGAGGTTGTCCATGACCGCGTCGGGATGGGTGAAGTCCACGATCGCCTGCGCCTCGGTCTCGACCAGGGCCTGCAGGTGGTCGTCGACGTCGAGGGCGGCGACCAGCTCGAGGTCGTCAGCCGCTTCGACGGCGCGGCACACCTTCGTCCCGACCTTTCCCTGAGCGCCCAGCACGCCCACCCGTCGTACCGCCGTCATGCGGCAAGAACCTACCGGGAGGCCGCTGACCTGCGGTGGGAGGGCATGGCAGGGTGTGGCCATGGCGGTGCAGACGATCCCGGCCCGGATCCGGTGGGCCGTGGACTTCATGGACGTCCGGCCGAACGACCACATCCTCGAGATCGGCTGCGGGCCGGGCGCCGGCGCCGAGCTGATCTGCTCCCGCCTCGAGACCGGGAGGCTGTTCGCCATCGACCGCTCGGAGTCCGGTGTCGACCGCACCCGGCGGCGGTGTGCGAAGTTCATCGAGGCCGGCCGGCTCACCGTGCGCCAGATCGACCTGGCCACGCTGCGCGTCCCCGTGAAGCGGCTGACCAAGGTGTTCGCTTTCAACGTCAACCTGTTCTGGGTGCGCGACTGCGCGGACGAGGTGGCGCTGCTGCACGAGCGGGTGCTGCCTGGCGGCTCGGTCTACCTGTACTACGACGCCTCCCGGCCCGAGCAGGTCCCGGCCATGGTCGAGAAGACGTCGGCGGCGCTGCAGCACGCGGGCTTCCGGATCTCCGTCGTGGAGCAGAAGGCGCCCGCTGTGGTCGGGATCATCGGCAAGCGGTGAAGACTTTTCCCTGAACTATCTCGACATCAGGTTATTTTCTGATATAGGCTCACTTCAGTACAGAACCTGAAGTGAGGAGCATCCTATGCGCGTCGCCGTGCTCACCATCGACCAGCGCGGCTCGAGCCGCCACGCTGCGACCGACCAGATCCCCGCGACCCTCGTCGCGCTGGCCGACGTCGCGCTGCTGCGACCCTTCGAGCGCACGGCCGGCGACGAGTTCCAGGGCGTCCTCGACGACCCGGCCGCACTGGCCGCAGTCGTCGAGCGGCTGCTGCGTGAGGAGAGCTGGAACGTCGGCATCGGCATCGGCGAGGTCGAGGAGCCACTGCCTGAGAGCACCCGAGCCGGTCGCGGCCCGGCCTATCTCCACGCCCGCGAGGCGGTGACCGCCGCCAAGTCCGCGCCCTGGCGGCTGCGGGTCGCCGGAGACGACCCCCGTGAAGGACGGCGCGTCCGGGGGCTCGAGACCACGCTGTGGCTCTGGGCAGCGGTCCTGAACCGCCGCACGTCGCGGGGTTGGGAGGTCGCCGATCTGGTCGACGCCGGCGCGTCGTACGACCAGGTCGCGAAGCGGCTCGGCGTCACCCAGTCGGCGATCAGCCAGCGCGCCCAGGCGGCCGGCATCGTCGAGGGACGGCGAGCTCGCGAGCTGGTGACCGAGATGGTCGGTGGTCTGTTGCAAGATCACGAGGGATGACTGCGGACGACACCACCCAGCTCGTGCTGGCGCTGCTCGGCTTCGCCCTGGTCGCGGGCGCGCTCGGCTGGTCACCGTCCGGCAGGTCGGTCTGGCCCCCGCTGTCGGTCGTGGGCCTGGCGGCCGCTGCTGTCGTGGCGGCGGTCGCCGACGAGCTCTCGGCCGGCCGGGTCGAAGTGACGGTCCTCGTGGCGGTCGCCGGCTTGCTGGCCGTGGCCGGCGGCGGGCCGGTGACGATCCGCATCTTCACGGTCGTCGACCGCGGTCAGCCGGCCGTCGACTCGATCTCGGACGCCGGGGCCATCCTCAAGGGCGGGGCGTGGATCGGCGCGCTGGAGCGGCTGGCCGTCTTCGCCGGCCTGGCCGCCGGCTTCCCCGAGGGCGTGGCCGTCGTGCTGGCCCTCAAGGGCGTGGGCCGCTTCCAGGACCTCCGGGGCGACGGCACCAGCCATGGCGCCGCCACCGAGAGGTTCATCATCGGCACCTTCACCAGCGTGCTCTGGGCCGCGGCCTGCGCCGGCATGGTTGCGTTGGTAAGGCGCTGAGTCACAGGGTCGGAGAACCCCCACGCAATGAGAGCGGTGGGAGCGCAGCGACCCGGTCTTTCGCGGGCGAAGCCCGCGCGCCCCGCGATCGGCCCTCATCGCCGTGGCGACTGCGCCGAGCGAGCGCAGCGAGCGAACGCGCCGGCGAGCGCCAGCGAGCTGTCGCCACGGACTGAGGGCCGAAGCTCGCGGGGGTATTCAGATCAGGCCGGCCCGACGACCGCGAGGATCTCGGGCTTGCCGAAGACCTGCTTGGCGATGGACTGGATCTCGTCGAGCGTGACCGACCCGATCCGGTCCATCACGGCATCGATGCCGAGCAGCTCGTCGTGGACGAGCTCGGCCTTGCCGATGCGCGACATCCGGGAACCGGAGTCCTCGAGGCCCAGCACGAGCCCCCCGCGCAGCTGGCCCTTGCCTCGGACCAGCTCCTCCTCGGAGATGCCATGGGCGGCGACCCGGGAGAGCTCGGTGCGGACCACGGCGAGCACCTCGTCGAGCTTGTTGGGCAGGCACCCGACCGAGACGCCGACCAGGCCCGAGTCGGCATGATGGCTGGAGAACGAGAAGACCGAGTAGGCCAGTCCCCGACGCTCGCGGACCTCCTGGAAGAGCCGGGACGACGTCCCGCCGCCGAGCGCGGTGTTGAGCACACCGAGGGCGAACCGGCGGTCGTCGTTGCGGTGAACGCCCTCCATCCCGAGCACGAGGTTGACCTGCTCGAACGGGCGGGTCGCCTCGACCGTGCCGGGGTGGACGCGCACCCGCTTGGCCCCCTTGCGCGGCGCGACCGGCGGCTCGTCGCCGGCCAGCCAGCCGCGGCGGCCGAACGAGGCCCGCACCATCTTCACGACCTCCGCGTGGTCGAGGTTGCCGGCCGCGGCGACGACCATGTTGGCCGGGCGGTAGTGGCGCTGGTAGAACCGCGCCACCTGCGCGCGGCTGAGCTCCTCGATCGAGTTGACGGTGCCGGCGATCGGGCGGCCGAGCGGCGCCGTGGGACCGTAGGCCTGCTCCGCGAAGAGGTTGTGCACGACGTCGTCGGGGTCGTCGTCGTGCATGGCGATCTCGTCGAGGATCACGTCTCGCTCGGCCTCGACGTCCTCGGGCGTCAGGAGCGAGGAGGTGATCATGTCGCCGAGCACGTCCACGGCCAGGCCGAGGTCCTCGTCGAGGATCCGGGCGTGGAAGCAGGTGTACTCCTTGGCGGTGAAGGCGTTGAACTCACCGCCGACGGCGTCCAGCGCGATCGAGATGTCGAGCGCCGACCGCTCGCTGGTGCCCTTGAAGAGCAGGTGCTCGAGGAAGTGCGAACAGCCGTGCAGGGTCGATGTCTCGTCCCGCGAGCCCACGCCGACCCAGACCCCGATGCTGGCCGAGCGGACGCCGGCGAGCTGCTCGGTGATCACCCTCAAGCCGCCTGGCAGGACGGTGCGCCGGACGCGTGAGGTCACGCGTCCGGCGTCGTCCATCTCCGTTTGCAGCGTCCGGGTCGCCCCGGTGCGCAGCAGGGGGGTACGAGCGGTCAGGATCAGGCCTCGGCCGGCGCCGACTCTGCAGCCTCGGCCTCAGCGGCCGGGGCGTCGCCGCCCGTGTCGCCCTCGCTGTCCTCGACCACCGGGACGAGGGACAGCTTGCCGCGGTCGTCGATCTCGGCGATCTGCACCTGGATCTTCTGGCCGACCGAGACGACGTCCTCGACCGCCTCGACGCGCTTGCCGCCGGCAAGCGGACGGAGCTTGCTGATGTGCAGCAGACCGTCCTTGCCGGGGAGCAGCGAGACGAAGGCGCCGAAGTTGGTCGTCTTGACGACCGTGCCGAGGTAGCGCTCGCCGACCTCGGGCATCGTCGGGTTCGCGATCTGGTTGATCGCCGTGCGAGCGGCCTCGGCCGCGTCGCCGTTGGTGGCCCCGATGTAGATCGTGCCGTCGTCCTCGATCGAGATCGAGGCGCCGGTGTCGTCCTGGATCTGGTTGATGACCTTGCCCTTGGGCCCGATCACCTCGCCGATCTTGTCGATCGGGATGTTGATGCTGATGATCCGCGGCGCGGTCGGTGACATCTCCTCGGGCTCGTCGATGGCCTCGGCCATGACGTCGAGGATGGCCAGGCGGGCGTCGCGGGCCTGGGTGAGCGCCGCAGCGAGCACCTCGGCCGGAATGCCGTCGAGCTTGGTGTCGAGCTGCAGCGCAGTGACGAACTGGCGCGTGCCGGCGACCTTGAAGTCCATGTCACCGAAGGCGTCCTCGGCACCGAGGATGTCGGTCAGCGCGACGTACTGGGTCTCGCCGTCGACCTCACCCGAGATGAGCCCCATCGCGATGCCCGCGACCGGCGCCTTGAGGGGCACTCCGGCGTGGAGCAAGGCCATGGTCGAGGCGCAGACCGAGCCCATCGAGGTGGAGCCGTTGGAGCCCATCGCCTCAGAGAGCTGCCGGATGGCGTAGGGGAACTCCTCGCGAGTCGGCAGCACGGGCAGCAGGGCACGGCGCGCGAGCGCGCCGTGGCCGACCTCGCGGCGCTTGGGCGAGCCCACCCGGCCGGTCTCACCGGTGGAGAACGGCGGGAAGACGTACTTGTGCATGTAGCGCCGGTGCTTCTCCGGGGAGAGCGTGTCGAGCTGCTGCTCCATCTTGAGCATGTCGAGGGTGGTGACGCCCAGGATCTGGGTCTCGCCGCGCTCGAACAGCGCCGAGCCGTGCACCCGCGGGATCACACCGACCTCGGCGTGCAGCGGCCGGATGTCGGCCAGCCCGCGACCGTCGATGCGGACCTTGTCGCGCAGGACGCGCTCGCGCACGAGTGCCTTGTTGACGGAGCGGAACGCCGCGCCGATCTCCTTCTCGCGACCCTCGAACTGCGGGCCGACCTGGTCGAGCACGGCCGCCTTCAGCTCATCGGTGCGCGCCTCGCGCTCCTGCTTGTCGCCGATCGTCATGGCGGCGGCGAGGTCGCTCTTGGCGGCGCCCTCGACAGCGGCGTAGACGTCGTCCTCGTAGTCGAGGAAGACCGGGAAGTCCTGGACGGGCTTGGCGGCCTGCTTGGCCAGCTCGCTCTGTGCCTCGCAGAGCTGCTTGATGAAGGGCTTGGCGGCGTCGAGGCCGCTGGCCACGACCTCCTCGGTCGGCGCCTGGACGCCGCTCTCGACGAGGGTGAAGGTCTGCTCGGTGGCCTCGGCCTCGACCATCATGATCGCGACGTCGCCGGTCTCGGTGACCCGACCCGCGACCACCATGTCGAAGACGGCGTCCTCGAGCTGGCTGTGGCTCGGGAAGGCCACCCAGTTGCCCTCGATCAGGGCGACGCGGACGCCGCCGACCGGGCCGGAGAACGGCAGGCCGGAGAGCTGGGTGGACAACGACGCGGCGTTGATCGCGAGCACGTCGTAGGGAGCGTCGGGGTTGAGCGCCAGGATCGTGATGACGACCTGGACCTCGTTGCGCAGCCCCTTCTTGAAGGTCGGGCGCAGCGGGCGGTCGATGAGGCGGCAGGTGAGGATGGCGTCCTCACCCGGCCGGCCCTCGGAGCGGAAGAACGAGCCCGGGATCTTGCCCGCGGCGTACATCCGCTCCTCGACGTCGATGGTGAGCGGGAAGAAGTCGAACTGCTCCTTGGGCGTCTTGCCCGCGGTGGTGGCCGAGAGCAGCATCGTGTCGTCGTCGAGGTAGGCGGTGACGGAGCCTGCCGCCTGCCGGGCCAGCAGCCCGGTCTCGAACTTGATGGTGCGCTGGCCGTACTTGCCGTTGTCCAGAACCGTTTCGACGGAAGAGACGACGGGCTCGAATGAGTTGTCGGTCAAGGGGATACCTGTCTGTCGCGGAGCGATCCCGCGGCGTCCCGCTGGTCCGGATTCTGATTCCGGGGCCGGTCTTCGATCGAGGCCCGCAGATCGTCTGCGTGAGAGTTCTGAGAGCCACTACCGAGGACCGAGCCAGAACGGCGGGTCGCTCCTGTGATGTGTGTGTGCTGTGTTCAGTTGTGAAATGTAGCGGAGGACCCGCACCAGCGGGTCCTCCGGGAGTTCAGCGGCGCAGACCGAGACGCTCGATGATCGAGCGGTAGCGCTCGATGTCGGTCTTGCTCAGGTAGTTGAGCAGCCGACGGCGCTGACCGACCAGCAGCAGCAGGCCGCGCCGGCTGTGGTGGTCGTGCTTGTGCTGCTTGAGGTGCTCGGTGAGGTGTGCGATGCGATGGCTGAGCAGCGCGATCTGGACCTCGGGAGAGCCGGTGTCGCCCTCGGTCGTGGCGTACTCGGCGATGATCTTGTTCTTGGTCTCCGTGTCGGTTCCGACTGACATACGGGCTCCTTCGGTTCTCTCGTCTGCGCGGCGCGCCGGGGCCTGTCCACCCGGGCACTCTGGATCCGCGGCCGTTGCACGGCGGTTCAGCAAAGTGATGAGCGTCGCCCTGCTGGGCAACCGATGAAGAGTATCAGCGGGCCTCGGAGCCACCCAAACCTCGGCTGCGCAGCCAGGGCGACCGCCACGAACCCGCTCTCCTGGTCACGCCTCCTCGTCTCGAGTTGGCGTCCTTCTCCTTGCCGGCTCGGGCCAGGTCCGTAGATTGCAGCCGTGAGCGCAGCGCCTGCGCCGGTGACGGACGCGCCGGTCAGCACTCAGAGCGATCGCCGACGACGGCTGATCCGCCTGGGCGGGCTCGGGCTGCTTGCCGCGGGCGGAGCGTACGTCGTCGCGATCCTGGTCGCGGGCGACGACCTGCCCCGAGGCACCACCGTCGCCGGGGTGCCGGTGGGCGGGTTGAGCCGGGGCGAGGCCGCGGACCGGCTCGATGAGGAGCTGGGCGAGCGCGCCGCAGCACCGATCGCGGTCGAGGTCGACGGCCGGTCGAGCGAGGTGGCCCCGGACGAGGCCGGCCTCTCCGTCGACGTCGCGGGATCGGTCGACCAGGTGGCGCGCGGTGCGCGCTGGTCGCCGACCACGCTCTGGGACCGATTCACCGGCGGCGACGACCTCGACGCGGTGGTCGACGTCGACGACGAGCAGCTCGACTCCTACCTGGCGGACCTCGTGGACGACGTCGCGACCGAGCCGGTCGAAGGCGCGGTGCGGCTGACCCGCAAGGGGGCGAAGGTCACCGACCCGGTCCCGGGCACCGGCGTCGACGCGGACGCGGCCCGCGACGCCCTCGTGGCGGCGTACCTCTCCGAAGAGCGCGTCGACCTGCCCACCACCGAGCTCGCGCCCGAGATCGACGGCGACGACGTCGACCGGGCGGTCGAGGAGTTCGCTGAGCCGGCGCTGTCGGCTCCCGTGACGCTGCGGTTCGGCGATTCGGCGGTCACGCTCAAGCCGCGCCAGTACGCGCGCGCCGTGCGGCTGGTGCCGGAGGGCGGTCAGCTGGTGCCGCAGCTGCGTCCCAAGGCTCTTGCCCAGCAGCTCTCCGGCCTGGTCTCCGGCAACGGTGCCGCTCCCGTGGACGCCGAGATCAAGCTGCTCGCTGGCAAACCGCGGGTGATCCCCGCCAAGCCCGGCGTCAGCTTCGACCAGGCCGAGGTCGACGCGGCCTTCCTCGACCTGGTCGTCCGTCCCACGGGCGAGCGGGAGATGGAGGTGCCGGCCGAGGTCGTCGAGCCCGCGTTCACCACCGAGGACGCCGAGGCACTCGGCATCGAGGAGCAGGTCTCGGAGTTCACGACGTACTTCCCTTACGCGGAGTACCGCAACACCAACATCGGCCGCGCGGCCGAGATCCTCGACGGGACGATCGTGGGGCCGGGCGAGACGTTCTCGCTCAACGGCACGATCGGCGAGCGGACGGCCGAGAACGGCTTCACCACCGGCTTCATCATCAGCAACGGCATCTTCAAGGAGGACCTCGGCGGCGGGGTCTCACAGATGGCGACGACGACGTTCAACGCGGCGTTCTTCGCCGGCATGACCGACGTCGAGCACAAGACGCACTCCTTCTACATCGACCGCTACCCGGTCGGGCGCGAGGCGACCGTGGCGTGGCCGACTGTCGACCTGCAGTGGCGCAACGACACGCCGTACGGCGTCCTCGTGCATGCCCACGTCACGCCGAGCACGCCCTCCTCTCAGGGTGTGGTGACGGTGCGGATGTTCTCGACGAAGTACTGGGACATCACGACGAAGACCGGCGAGCGCTATGCCTTCACCTCGCCCGCGACCCGGATCCTCGACACGCCGGACTGCTACCCCAACAGCGGGTATGGCGGCTTCGACATCGACATCTGGCGCTACTGGCGTCGGGCCGGATCCGACGAGCTCGAGCGCACCGAGAAGATGCACACCACCTACACCCCCTCCGACACGGTCATCTGCAAGCCGCCCGGCTCGATTCCCGACTGAGGACTACTCCGGCGGTCATGTCGCCCGGCAAGGCCGCGTGGCACGATGCGAGACATGGGACTGCTCACCGAGGATCCCGTGCCGGCGGGCTTCACCGGCACCAGGATCGGCGTCTGCAACCTGTGTGAGGCGATCTGCGGGATCGAGCTGACGATCACCGACGGCGCCGTCACCGGCATCCGTGGCAACGAGGCGGACCCGCTCTCGCGCGGCTACATCTGCCCCAAGGGCGTCTCGATGGCGGATGTGTACGACGACCCCGACCGGCTGCGCCGACCCCTGCGCCGGGTCGGTGAGGGTGACGACGCGACGTGGGAGGAGCTGGGTTGGGACGAGGCCTTCGACCTCGTGGCCGAGCGGCTCTCGGCCACCGTCACCGAGCACGGCGCCAACGCCGTCGGGATGTACGTCGGCAACCCCAACGTGCACTCGCTCGGGTTCCTCACGCACGGGGTGCCCTTCATGAAGACCCTGCGCACCCGCAACAAGTTCAGTGCCACGTCGGTCGACCAGCTGCCACATCAGTTCGTGGCGTGGCAGCTCTACGGCCACCAGCTGCTGTTGCCGATCCCGGACATCGACCGCACCGACTTCTTCCTCGTCCTCGGCGCCAACCCGATGGCCTCCAACGGCTCGCTGATGACCGCGCCCGACTTCCCGCAGCGACTGCGCGACCTCAAGGCGCGGGGCGGCCGAATGGTCGTGCTCGACCCGCGGCGTACAGAGACCGCGAAGGTGGCCACCGAGCACCACTTCGTGCGACCCGGCTCAGACGCCGCTGTGCTGCTCGCCATGCTGCACGTGCTGTTCGAGGAGGGGCTCACCACTCCCCCGGCGTACGTCGACCACGTCGACGAGGTGCGCGACCTCGTCGCCGGCTTCACCCCCGAGCAGGCCGAGCGGGCCAGCGGGGTCGACGCGGACACGATCCGGCAGCTGACCCGTGACTTCGCGGCCGCCGACCGCGCCGCGGCGTACGGCCGGATGGGGGTGTCGACGCAAGGATTCGGCTCGGTGGCCCAGTGGGCGATCCAGGTGCTGAACCTGCTGACCGGGAACTTCGACCGGGAGGGAGGCGTGCTGGTTTCCGAGCCTGCGATCGACGTGGTCAAGCGCGGCCTCGTCGGGCCAGGCCACCACGACGTGTGGCGGAGCCGGGTGCGCGGCGCGTCCGAGTTCGGTGGCGAGCTGCCGGTCGCGGTGCTGCGCGAGGAGATCGAGACCCCAGGCGACGGGCAGGTCCGGGCGATGGTGACCATCGCCGGGAACCCGGTGCTCTCCACCCCCGGTGGGTCCGGGCTGGCGAAGGCGCTGGACGGCCTCGACTTCATGGTCTCGGTCGACATCTACCTCAACGAGACGACTCGGCACGCGGACGTGATCCTGCCGCCGACGGCCGCCCTGGAGCGAGACCACTACGACCTCATCTTCCATACGTTCGCCATCCGCAACACGGCGCGGTTCACCCCGGCGGTCTTCGCCCGGCCGGACGACGCCCGCCACGACTGGGAGATCTTCGGCGAGCTCGCGGAGCGGGTGACGACGCGGCTTGGCGCCGGCCTGAAGGACCGGCTGGCGGTCAAGGCGCGGTTCGCCGCGTCGCCGGCGACCATGATGGCCGCGCTGCTGAAGGTCGGCGGGCGTACGACGATGCGGGCGCTGCGCAAGCACCCCGAGGGCGTCGACCTCGGGCCCCTGCGCCCGACGATGCCCGAGCGGCTCCAGACGAAGACGAAGCGGATCGACCTCACCCCCCAGCTCGTCGTGGCCGACCTCGACCGCGTGCGGGCAGCGCTGGACGCCGTCGACCCGGTGGCCCCGGACGAGCTGTTGCTGATCGGCCGGCGACACAAGCAGGACTGCAACTCGTGGATGCACAACACCGAGCGGCTGACCCGCGGCAAGCCGCGGCACCACTTGCTCATGCACCCCAAGGACCTGGCCGACCGCGGCCTCGAGGACGGATCCGTCGTTCGCGTCACCTCACGGGTCGGCAGCGTCGACGTCGAGGTGAGCGCCGTCGACGACGTGATGCCCGGCGTGGTGTCGCTCCCGCACGGCTACGGCCACCAGGTCGGCGGCACGCGGATGCGCCACGCCTCGACGGTGGTAGGTGTCTCGATCAACGACCTCACCGACGCCGAGCGGCTGGACGTCAGCGGGAACGCCGCGTTGAACGGCGTTCCCGTGACGGTCCAACCGGTCTGACTCAGACTCGGACGACGTCGAGGACGGCGAGCACCTCGTCGGGCGTCGTGGCGGCGCGAAGCCTGGCCACGGCGTCCTGGTCGGTGAACGTCTCCGCGATCCGGGACAGCAGCGCCAGGTGGTCGTCGCCCGCGCCCGCGATACCGAGCACGAACTCCGCCGGCTTGCCGTTCCAGTCGATCGGCTGGTCGTAGCGGACGAACGAGATCGCGGTGCTCCTGATCAGCCCCTTGGCCTCATTGGTGCCGTGCGGGATGGCGAGGCTGTTGCCCATCGCCGTGGACACCGACTTCTCCCGCTCGTGCATCGCGTCGACGTACGTCGGGTCGACGGCGCCGGCCGCGACCAGCAGCTCGCCTGCCTCGGTGATCGCCGCATCCCGGCTCGTCGCGGTCCCGCTCAGCAGGATCGACTCCCGGGCGAGCACGTCGCCCCCGAGGGCCGCTGCCGCCTCCTCGACCGGTGCGGTCGCTTCGCCGGAGTTCGACTGGTCGACCAGCTCGACGATCTCGTCGTACTTCGGACTGCCCATGAAGTTGTCCACGGAGACCTGGACGGCCGAGGGGGTCTTCTGCCTGGCGCGGTCGGTGAGGTCCTGATGGGTGACCACGAGGTCGTACTCGTCCTTGAGGTTCGAGATGGCCTTGTTGACCACCGTGACCTCGCCGTGCCCGGCGGCCTGGATCTTCTTGCGGAGCACCGAGGCACCCATCGCCGAGGAACCCATGCCGGCGTCGCAGGCGAACACGATGCTGCGGATCTGGCCCGACGCCCCGGCACCGGTGAGCATGCCTGCCACCGAAGACTTCTTGCCCTTGTTGGCCTCCATCTGGGCCGTGGCCGCCACGAGGTCGCCCTCGTCGTCTCCCGTCTCGAGCCTGAGCAGGAAGCTGGCCACCAGGAAGCTGACGGTCGCCGCGAGGATCACGGAGAGGGTGACCCCCACGAAGCTGCTGGCCGGGGTCGCGATCCAGACCGCGATGATCGAGCCCGGTGAGGCCACGCTCTGGAGACCCGAGTCGAAGAGCTGGTTGGTGGCGACGCCGGTCATGCCACCGAGGATCACCGCGAGGAGCAGCTTGGGCTTCATCAGCACGTACGGGAAGTAGATCTCGTGGATGCCGCCGATGAACTGGATGAGGATCGCGCCGGGGGCCGAGGACTTCGCGGCACCCTTGCCGAAGAACATGAACGCGAGCAGCAGCCCCAGGCCGGGACCGGGGTTGGCCTCGACGAGCAGCAGCAGCGAGTGGCCCTGCTTGCTCGCCTCGTCCAGGCCGAGCGGGGTGAAGACGCCGTGGTTGATGGCGTTGTTCAGGAACAGGATCTTGGCCGGCTCGACGAAGATCGACGCCAGTGGCATCAGGTTGTGGTCGACCAGCCAGTTCGTGACGTCTCCAGCGCGCTCGGAGAACTGCTCCACGAAAGGCCCGGCGACCGCGAACCCGGCGACGGCCAGGATCATCCCCCAGATGCCGGCCGAGAAGTTGTTGACCAGCATCTCCAGGCCGGGCCGGATCCTGCCCTCCCAGAGGGCGTCCAGCTTGCGCATCGACCAGCCGCCGAGCGGGCCCATCACCATGGCGCCCAGGAACATCGGCACCTCGGCGCCGGCGATCGCGCCCATGGTGGCGATGGCACCGACCACCCCGCCGCGGATGGCGTCGCCGCCGTAGGCCATCCGGCCGCCGGTGTAGCCGATCAGGAGCGGCAGCAAGTAGGTGATCATCGGGCCGACGATGCCGCCGCCGTCCGCGTCCCAGCCGCCGAGCTGTGACACGAACCCGTAGTCGTACTGACCGGGCTCGAGACCGGGCGCGTAGCCGAAGATCTTGTCGCCGATCAGGGTGATCCAGCCCGTCTGGATGAACAGCGCGGTGATCAGGCCCCAAGCGATGAAGGCGCCGATGTTCGGCAGGACCATGTTGGACAGGAAGGTGCCGAACTGCTGGACGTGTACGCGTGCGCCTCTGCGAGGCGCTGTGGCGGTGGTCGAGGCCATCTGGTTTCCCTCTCGTAACCCAAGGACGTGACGCCTGTCACGGCCGCGATGCCGCCAGTCTGCACACATTCGGGCACGTTGCCAAGCATTCGGGCACACTTTCTTGCCCGTTGATGTGGTCTTTTCTTCGGAGGCGCACTAGCGTCACGAGTTGTTGACCCCCTTCTTCCCCTTCCGAAAGGAACCGCCCGGCCATGAAGGCACTGCGCTTCTACGCTCCCGAGGACGTCCGGCTCGAGGAGGTCGACGAGCCCACCTGCGGGCCCGACGAGGTCAAGCTGCGGGTGAAGAACTGCTCGACCTGCGGCACCGACGTCAAGATCTTCTACAACGGCCACCAGAACCTCACGCCGCCGCGGACCATCGGCCACGAGATCGCCGGCGAGGTGGTCGAGGTCGGCGCCGACGTCAACGCGACGTACGGCAGCGAGTGGCAGGTCGGCGACCGGGCCCAGGTGATCGCCGCCGTCCCGTGCGGTGAGTGCTACGAGTGCAAGAAGGGCTGGATGGCGGTCTGCCAGAACCAGACCTCGATGGGCTACCAGTACGACGGCGGCTTCGCCGAGTTCATGATCGTCCCGCGGGAGGTGCTCAAGGTCGACGGCCTCAACCGGATCCCCGACAACGTCGGGTACGACGAGGCCTCGGCCGCCGAGCCGTTCGCCTGTGCGATCAACGCCCAGGAGCTGCTCGGCATCGAGCCCGGTGACACGGTCGTCGTCTTCGGCGCCGGGCCGATCGGCTGCATGCACATCCGGATCGCCCGCGGCGTCCACCAGGCCGGGCCGGTCTACCTCGTCGACGTCAACGCCGACCGGCTGAAGATGTCGGCCGAGGCGGTCCAGCCCGAGGAGACCATCGACGGCTCGCAGGTCGACGTGGTCGAGCGAGTGATGGAGCTGACGGGCGGCCGCGGCGCCGACGTGGTCATCACCGCCACCGCCGCCAACGTCACCCAGGAGCAGGCCATCTCGATGGCCGCGCGCAACGGCCGGATCTCGTTCTTCGGCGGCCTGCCCAAGACCGACCCCTACATCAAGTGCGACTCCAACCTCGTGCACTACCGCCAGCTGCACATCCACGGCGCCAACGGCTCCGCGCCCGAGCACAACAAGCGTGCGCTGGAGTACATCTCCACCGGCCAGGTCCCGGTCAAGGACCTCATCACCCGCCACATCCCACTGGCCGAGGTCCTCGACGCCTTCCAGATCGTCAAGAACGGCGAGGCCATCAAGGTGACGGTGGAGCCATAGCAGTCGCCGACCCGTCGTTACTGCTCATCAGTAACGACGGGTCAGCAACGCTTTCGGGCCCGAACCGGCCACTTGTCGTCCACAACCCCACGCCGACCCGTCGTTACTGCTCATCAGTAACGACGGGTCAGCAACGCTTTCGGGCCCGAACCGGCCACTTGTCGTCCACAACCCCACGCCGAGCCGTCGTTACTGATCATCAGTAACGACGGGTCGGCGCGCTCAGTCGGTGACGACAGCGCGGACGGCGTCGCGGCCGGCCATCGGGTCGGCGGCGGCGAGCGCGGCCTTGGCGGCCTCGGCGCACGTGGCCGACGAGACGGCGGACAGCTGGGCACCGACGGCGCGTACGGCGGCGGACGCCATCGAGAGCGAGGTGATCCCCATGCCGATCAGCGCCACGGCCAGGAGCGGGTCGGCCGCAGCCTCCCCGCAGACGCCGACGCTCTTGCCGGCCTGCTGGCCCGCGGCCGCGGTGGTCGCGATCAGCTGGAGCACGGCCGGCTGCCAGGGGTCGGTGAGATGAGCGAGGTCGGAGGCGAGGCGGTCCGCTGCCATCGTGTACTGCGTCAGGTCGTTGGTCCCGATGGACAGGAAGTCGACCACCTCGAGCATCCGGTCCGCCAGCAGCGCGACACTCGGCACCTCGACCATGACGCCGGCCTTGAGCCCGCGGTCGCGGACCTGCTGGGCGAAGTCGCGCGCCTCGGCCACCGTGGCGACCATGGGCGCCATCACCCACGTCTCGGTGCCCGACGCGGACGCAGCTGCGGCGATGCCGTCGAGCTGCCGCTCGAGCAGCCCTGGGTTGTTCAGAGCGAGCCGCAGCCCGCGGACGCCGAGCGCCGGGTTCTCCTCGTCCTCCAGCGTGGCGAACGCGATCGGCTTGTCAGAGCCGGCATCGAGGGTGCGTACGACGACGTACCGGTCCTCGCCCTTGAACGCGTCGAGCACCTCGCCGTAGATCTTCGCCTGCTCGTCGACCGACGGCTCGTCGCGGCGGTCGAGGAAGCACAGCTCGGTGCGGAACAGGCCGACGCCCTCGACCGGTGCCTCCGACGCGTGCCTGGCGGACTCGCCGTCCGCGACGTTCGCCAGCAGCTTGACGTGGACGCCGTCGGTGGTCTCAGCGGGTCCTGTCCACGACTCCACCGCCGCGCGGCCGACGCGGTCGGCCTCCACCTTCGCCTCCGCATCGGCCGCGTCGACGGACGCGTCGACCGTGCCCGCGGTCGCGTCGACCAGCACCGAGCCACCGACCGGCAGCCCGAGCGCCCCGGCCACGCCCACCACGCACGGGATGCCGAGCTGGCGCGCAATGATCGCGGTGTGGCTGGTCGCGCCGCCCTTCTCGGTCACCAGTGCCAGGACCAGCGCGGGGTCGAGGCCGGCGGTGTCGGCCGGCGCGAGGTCACTGGCGACGAGCACCGACGGGACGTCGGGCAGTACGACGCCCGGCTCTGGCTCGCCCACCAGGCGGGCGACGAGCCGGCGTTCGATGTCGAGCAGGTCGGTGGCGCGCTCGGCCATCAGCCCACCCATGGCCGTGAAGACGTCGACGAACTGGGCCACGCCCTCGTGCACGGCGTCCAGCAGCGTGGCACCGCCCTCGACGCGGGTCGAGACCGCCTGGCGGAGCCCCTTGTCGCGGGTCAGCCCGGCACTGGCGGTGAGCACCTCGGTCGCGGCACCGCTGGCCCGGGCGGCCTTGGCCGAGAACCCCTCGGCCACCACCCCCGCCGCGGCGTCGTACGCCGCCAGGGCGGACTCGGGGTCCGCGTGTCCGGCATACGCCGCGATCGCCTGCGGCGACACTTCCTGTGCGACGAGCACGACGGGCCCGTAGGCGAGCCCGGGAACAACGGGGGTGCCGCGCAGCGCGGCGGCTGGAACCGAGGGTGCCGAGGAGGTGACCATGGCCACATCCAAGACCACGGGCTCCTTGACAGTCAACACATTCGGGACTAAAACAACATATTCACAGATCGCCCGTCCGGGGTCGAGTCAGGAGCGCGCCATGTACGCCGAGGAGCGGCACCAGGCCATCGCCGAGCTGGTGGCCAGCCGAGGGCGCGTCGCGGTGACAGAGCTCGCGACCCACTTCGACGTCACCACGGAGACGGTCCGCCGCGACCTGTCTCAGCTCGAGAAGCTCAAGCTGCTGCGAAGGGTGCACGGCGGCGCGGTCTCGATGCGCTCGGTGACGATGCTCGAGGCGCAGCTCCCTGATCGCGACCAGGCCCAGGCGGCCGAGAAGGAGCGGATCGCACGCGCCGCCGTGGCGCTGCTCCCCGAGGGCGGCTGCACGCTGCTGCTCGACGCGGGCAGCACCACCGTGCGGCTGGCGGCCCAGCTCCCGCCGAACGAGCACTGGACGGTGATCACCCACGCCGTCCCCATCGCGGCGCTGCTGGCCCCGCTCCCCCACGTCGAGCTGCACCTGCTGCCGGGGCGCGTGCGCCTGGCCACGGAGGCGGCCGTCGGCCACGCGACGATCGAGGCGATCCGCCAGTTCCGCGCGGACCTCGCGTTCATCGGCACCAACGGCATCTCGGTGCGGCACGGTCTCTCGACGCCCGACCCCGAGGAGGCCGCCACGAAGCGGGCGCTCATCGAGAGCGCGCAGCGCGTCGTCGCGCTCACCGACGCGACCAAGGTCGGCCAGGAGCGGACGGTGCGGTTCGCGGACCTCGAGGACATCGACGTGCTGGTCACCGACGACACCATCGCCGAGGCCGACGTGAAGGCCTTCGAGGCCGCCGGGCTGGACGTGGTCCGGGCGTGAGTGCAAGCACGGGGCCGATCGTCACGCTCACGGCCAACCCGAGCTTCGACCGCACGGTCGCGCTGCCGGGGCCGCTGGAGCGCGGCGCCGTGGTGCGCGTCGAGGCGATGACCTCGCAGGCTGGCGGCAAGGGCGTCAACATCTCCCGAGCCGCCGTGGCCGCCGGTCTCAAGACCATCGCGGTGCTGCCGGCGCGGGTGGACGACGCGTTCGTACGCGAGCTCGAGGCGGTCGGCATCGACTGCCGCCCCTCCGACCCGGCCGGAGACATCCGGGTCAACCTCACCCTCACCGAGCCGGACGGCACCACCACCAAGCTCAACGGTCCCGGAGCCCCGGTCGACGCCGCGCACCTCGACGACCTGGCCAAGACCCTGGTCCGCAGCGCCGCGGGCGGCGGATGGACCGTGCTCGCCGGGTCGCTGCCGCCCGATGCCCCCAACGGCTACTACGCCGAGCTGGTCGCGCGGCTCCGCGGGGTCAGCCGGGTCGCCGTCGACACGAGCGAGGGGCCCCTGGCCGCGCTCGTGGACGACCTCCCCGGCGCCGCGCCGGACCTGCTGAAGCCCAACGCCGAGGAGCTGGCGTCGGTGACCGGCACCGATGCGGCTCAGCTCGAGACCGACCCCGCTGTGGCCGCGAAGGCGGCCCGCACCCTCGTCGATCGTGGCGTCGGCGCGGTGCTGGCGACCCTCGGGGCTCGCGGCGCCGTACTGGTCGATGCCGAGGGCGCCTGGTACGCACCGCCTCCCCCGACGACCGTCGTCAGTACCGTGGGCGCCGGCGACTGCACGCTCTTCGGCTACCTGCTGGCCGAGCAGCGCGGCCTCTCCGCACCTGACCGGCTCGCACTCGCGGTGGCCTACGGCAGCGCCGCCGCCGGGCTGCCCGGCACCACCATCCCCGGCCCCGACGACCTGCACCCCGAACGGGTCGCCGTCCAGGATCTGCAGAGTCAAGACCTCACCTAGGAGACCGCATGCCCAGCAAGTCCGTCACCGTCGGCTCGTCCGTCGGCCTGCACGCCCGGCCCGCCGCGCTCATCGCCGAGGCCGCCGGCGGCCTCGACAGCACGGTGACGATCAACGGCGTCGACGCCAGCTCGTCGCTGATGATCATGACCCTGGGCGCGAAGTACGGCGACACCGTCGAGGTCGCTGGTGAGGACCAGTCGGCCGTCGACAGCATCGCCGCACTCGTCGAGCAGGACTTGGATGCCGACTAGCGGCGGCGAATCGCCGGCTCCGTCATCCCATGTCGAGCAGGACTTGGATGCCGACTAGCGGCGGCGAATCGCCGGCTCCGTCATCCCATGTCGAGCAGGACTTGGATGCCGACTAGCGGCGGCGAATCGCCGGCTCCGTCATCCCATGTCGAGCAGGACTTGGACGCGGACTGACGCGGGCTACCGCCCTGCCAGCTCGTACGCCGGCTCGTCCTCGACCACCCGCTCGCCCAGCGGGCGGGGCCGGCGCATGGGCCACCAGGCCCGGTCACCGAGCAGGGTGAGGATGGCCGGCAGCATCACCAGCCGGATCAGCGTGGCGTCCAGCAGGATCGCCCCCGACAGGGCGACACCCATCATCTTCATCTCCAGCATCGACAGCGTCGCGAAGATGGAGAACACCGAGACCATCACCGCGGCGGCGCTGGTCACGACACCGGCCGTGTCCGCCACGCCCTGGCGGACGGCCAGACGGGTCGGCAGCCCGCGCTGCACGTGCTCACGGATCCGGCTGAGCACGAAGACGTGGTAGTCCATCGACAGTCCGACCAGGACGACGAGCACGAACAGCGGCAGCCAGTCGATGATGAAGCCCGGGCTGCTGAAGTCCAGTGCACCCTCGAACCAGCCGTGCTGGAACACCAGCGTCATCAGGCCGAACGAGACGCCGACGGAGGCCAGGTTGAGCACCGCTGAGACGATCGCGATCGGGACGCTGCGGAACGTCACGCCCATGATCAGCAGGGTCAGCAGCAGCACGAACCCGATGACCAGCGGCAGTCGGGACTGCTCGCGGTCGACGAAGTCGAGCGACTCGGCCGAGTCACCGCCGACGGCGTACTCCACGTGTGCCCCCGACAGCCCGTCGAGCGCGGCTGGCGCGAGGTTGGAGCGGATGTCCCTGATGGCCGTGTCGACACGCTCGTCGGACTCCTTGAAGGGCATCGCGAGGGTGAGCACGGAGACCGTGCCGTCCTTGGAGACCTTGACCTGGGTGCCGGACGGGCGGAACAGCGGCGACTTCTCGGCCGCGGCCTCGATCTTCGTCAGCGCGGCGGCCACGTCGTCCTTCTGAGAGGCGTCGGCACGCACGACCAGGTCCGCGGTGGTTCCCTCCGACGGGAACGCCTCGCTCAGGTCCTGCATCGTCTTGGCCTCGGCGATCGAGCTGGGCAGGGTCTCGAGGTTGCCGCTGTGCGTCTTCATGCCGAGCGCGGGGATCGCGAGCAGCACGACGACCACGGTCGCGAGGACGAGCGACACGAACGGGTGCTTGACGACGGGCCCGAGGACCCGGCCGCTGATGGCGCCACGACGGGTACGACGCAGCACGCGGTGCAGCAGCGGGACCCGCGGGCGGTCCACCCAGCGGCCCAGCTTGGCCAGCAGCGCCGGCAGCACGGTGATCGAGCCGAGCACGGCGACCGCCACCACGATGATGGAGCCGACGGCCAGCGAGTTGAAGGTCGTGTCGCCCATGATGAAGAGCCCGGCCATGGCACAGATCACTGCCGCACCGGAGACCAGGATCGAGTGTCCCGAGGTCTGCGCGGCGATCTCGACGGCGTCGCGGGTCGAGTGACCCTTGGCTCGCTCCTCGCGCTCCCGCTTGAGGTAGAAGAGCGAGTAGTCGACGCCGACCGCCATGCCGATCAGGACGATCATGCTGGTCACCGTCGAGTCGGCGTGCACCAGGTGCGAGACCGGGGCCAGGATGCCCACCGTGGCGGCCACGCTGGTGCCGGCGAGCAGCACCGGGATGCCGGCGGCGATCAGGGCGCCGAAGGCGAGCAGCATCAGGATCAGCGTCACCGGGAGGCTGAGCGTCTCGGCCGAGGAGAGGTCGTCGGCGACCCGGTCGTTGATCGCGTCGTCGAGGCTGACGTCGCCGGACTGCCGGACCTGCAGCTGCGGGAAGTCGGACTGCACGGCCTTCGTGACGTCCTGCAGCGACGAGACGTCTTCTTGGTCACGGGCCAGCTGGATGGAGACGAGGTAGGCCGTCCCGTCCGGGCTGACCTGCGGGTCGGCCACCTCGTCGACGACGGGGAGCTTCTGCATGCGCGTCAGGATGTCTGCGGCCGCCTGCTGGGCGGCCGACTTGTCCAGGTCCCCGTGGGCAGCGGTGATGAACACCTGCTCCGTGTCGGGGTCCTTGAACCCCGCCTCGGAAACCATCGCGTCGGCCCGACCGGACTCGCCGATCCGGTAGTCGGAGTCGACGGTCTCCTGGGTGGGGATCATCGTGGCCAGCCCGACGGCGAAGGCCACGAGCGCGACCCAGCCGAGGATCGCGCGCCAGGGGTGGAGGGCGCACCAGCGAGCGGTGCGGTGGGCGAAGGAAGAGAGTGGATTCGTCATGGCTCCAGCCTTCTGGCTGCAAACGCGCAGGTCAGGGGTCCCAGGACCCGGCCCGTGGTGGTGCTGGCACCACTGTCCGGACCGGGCCGCTCGGGGAGGATGGAGCCGTGACTCAACCCGTCGGGCCCGAGCCGACCGTGATCGAGCGGCTCCGTGAGCAGCCCAGCCCGTTCCTGCTGACGGGGTACGCCGTCGAGCAGGTGCTGTGGATGGTCCCGCTGGTGATCGGGCTCGTGTTCTTCGTGGTCGGCGGGCTGCTGGTCGTCATCTGGGTCGGCATCTTCCTCGTGGCCGCCGCCGTCCCGCTGATCCGGGTGATCGCGAACCGGCAGCGACACATCGCGGGCCGGGTGCTGGGCGTCGAGCTGCCGCCGCCGTACCGGCCGCTGCCGGAGCGAGGCCCCCTGGTCCGTCTCGTCGCGATGCTCACCGACCCGATGACCTGGCGCGACCTGCTCTGGATCGTGTGGGCGATCGGCGTCGGCTGGGTGATGTCGCTGATCGTGCTGGTGCTGCTGCTGGCCGTGGTCACCGGGTTCTTCTGGTGGTTCGGGACCTACCCGATCCTGTGGACCAGATCGGTGGTCGACCGAGCGCTGCTCAGCTACAGCAACACCGAGACGCTGGAGCGCCGGGTGGCGGCGCTCACCGAGAGCCGGGCCGCGGCCGTGGACCACTCGGCGGCCGAGCTGCGCCGGCTGGAGCGCGACCTGCACGACGGGACGCAGGCCCGGCTGGTAGCCGTGTCGATGAGCCTGGGCATGGCCGAGGAGCTCTTCGAGTCCGATCCCGCCGCGGCGCGACGTACGGTCAGCGAGGCCCGAGCCGCTACCGGCGCGGCGATCGCCGACCTGCGCTCGGTGGTGCGCGGCATCCACCCACCGGTCCTCGCCGATCGCGGGCTGGACGGCGCCATCCGGGCGCTGGCCCTCGACATGGCGGTGCCGGTCGACGTCGTCGGCGCCCTGGCCGGGCGTCCGCCGGCGCCCATCGAGTCGGCGGTCTACTTCGCGGTCGCCGAGTGTCTCGCCAACTCGGCCAAGCACGCCGGGCACCGGCAGGCCTGGGTCGAGCTGGGCCATGCGCACGGGTTGCTCCGGGTGGTGGTCAGCGACGACGGGCAGGGAGGCGCGGACGTCGACTCCGGGACCGGGATGCGGGGGGTGATGCGGCGGTTGGCGGCGTTCGACGGCACGATGACGGTGTCCAGCCCCGACGGGGGGCCGACCATCGTCACCCTGGAGGTCCCGTGCCTGCTGAGCGGCTCGTCCTCGCCGAGGACAACGCCCTCCTCCGCGCCGGCCTGACCCAGCTGCTGGAAGGCTCCGGCTTCACCGTGGCGCGCGCGGTCGACAACGCCGTCGAGCTCGACGACGCACTGCTCGACCCAGACGTCGACGGTGCGGTGCTCGACGTGCGCATGCCGCCCACCTTCACCGACGAGGGGCTGCGTGCCGCGATCGCCGTGCGCGCGCAGCGGCCCGGGTTCCCGGTGCTGGTGCTGTCGCAGTACGTCGAGCAGCTCTACGCGCGCGAGCTGCTGGCCAGCGGCGAAGGTGCGATCGGCTACCTGCTCAAGGACAGGGTTTCCGACGTGCGCGAGTTCATCGACGGGATCCGCCGCGTGCTGGAGGGTGGCACGGTCCTCGACCCCGAGGTCGTGGCAACGGTGATGGCCCGGCACCGCGACCAGCCGCTGGACCGGCTCACCGCCCGGGAGCAGGAGGTGCTGGCGCTGATGGCCGAGGGCCGTTCGAACGCCTCCGTCGCGGCCACCCTCCACGTCACCGAGAAGGCCGTCGCCAAGCACATCAACAGCATCTTCTCCAAGCTCGACCTGCCCGTGGACCTCGAGGTCAACCGGCGGGTGCAGGCGGTGCTGGCCTACCTCCGTCTCTGACGTCCTCCTCGTGGTGGTGGTCCTGCAGGTCGCGGTAGACCGCGCGGACCCCCACCGCCCGCTCCAGCTCGCGCAGGATCTCGGTGAAGAACTGCTGGCGGTACGTCGCGTCGGTGATCGCGTAGACGGTGAAGTAGAGACCGCTGAAGGAGCCGAGGAAGATCGCCACCTTGAGCAGCTGGACGCTCACGACGTGCTGGCCGAGCTCGTAGTCGGCCCCACCAGCCACCCAGCTCGCGATGACGTCGTCGTCGATCGCGACGGCGCCGAACACGATGAAGAAGGTCGAGACCGCGACCGCGAGCAGGAACACCTGCACCGCCTGGGCGACCACCAGCGCCAGCACCAGGTTGGCCTTCTCCAGGCCCAGCACCTGGGAGTCGACGGCGAGCTTCTCGCCTCGCGCTGCAAGCCCGCGTGCCTCCTCCTGCAGTGGCGTGTCACGACAGGCAGCGACCACCGCCTCGGTGGACTCGAGGTCGTCGACGTCGTCCAGCTCCTCCCCGAGCCGGGAGACGAGGAAGAAGACGGCGGCCAGCCCGAAGAACAGCACCGAGCCGCCCAGCACCCCCGGGCTGAGCGCGTTAGCGACCTGCCAGACCTCGGTGTTGATGAACAGGAAGGTGATGAACAGCAGGAGCATCGGCAACGCCCGTGTCGCCAGCGGCACCAGAAGTCCGAGGCTGCCGAGCGCCCGGCCCGCGGCCCAGCGCGCGATCGTGCCCGTCTTGAGCGCGCGGAGCGCATAGACCGCGACCACGACGAGCCCAACTGTGGCGCCGGCGGTGAAGCCGTTCGTCCCCTCATCGTCCTTCGCCAGCAGCCCCACAGCGACTCCCGCCGCCACGCCGAGCACGCCCGCCACCACGAGAACCACCGCGACCCGCGACCGGTGCAGCCGTCGGCGTACGTCGGCCCGAAGGTCGTCGACGAAGTACGGCAGGCCGTGCTCGAGGAACCACGCCTCGGCACGGGCGCGGGCATCGATCCGGGGCGGCACGCGGGCAGGCTACTGCCCGGCGTAGGTTGCCCGGGTGATCACGATCATGGAGATTGCCGCGTCGGAAGAGACCGTGAGCGACTACTTGCTCGCGCACAGCACCGCCCAGGACGACGTCCTGGCCCGGCTGGCAGAGGAGACCCGGGACACCTTCCGCGACGTCGCGCAGATGCAGATCAGCTCCGACGAGGGCGCCCTGTTGACCATGCTGGTCCGGCTCACCGGCGCGCGGAACGCCGTCGAGGTCGGCACCTTCACCGGCTACTCGTCCATCTGCATCGCCCGCGGACTGGCGGAGGGCGGACGGCTGCTGGCCTGCGACATCAGTGGCGAGTGGACCTCGATGGCAGAGCGCTACTGGGCCGAGGCAGGCGTCACGGACCGGATCGAGCTGCGGCTGGCGCCCGCCGCGGAGACGCTGGCCGCGCTGCCGGTCGAGCCGTCGATCGACTTCGCGTTCGTCGACGCCGACAAGGAGAACTACCCGATCTACTACGAGGAGCTGGTGAGCCGCCTGCGCCCTGGCGGGCTGGTGCTGCTCGACAACGTGCTGCTCGGCGGCCGGATCTTCGACGACGGTGAGCAGGGTGAGCGGGCCGTCGCGATGCGAGCGGTCAACGACCGGGTCGCGGCCGACGAGCGGGTCGACGTGGTGATGCTGCCGGTCCGCGACGGGGTGACGGTGGCCCGGCGGCGCTAGGGGACCAGCAGTTCCCGGGCCTTGTCGACGTCGTCGTGCATCTGCTCGACGAGCTTCTCGACGGACTCGAAGGCGACCATGCCGCGCAGGCGGTCGACGAACGAGACCTCCACCTCGACGCCGTACAGCTCCAGATCGGTGCGGTCGAGCACGTAGCTCTCGACCCGGCGGGCGCGGACGCCGTCGAAGGTCGGGTTGGTGCCGACGCTGATCGCGGCCGGGTAGGTCTCGCCGGTGTCGAGCCGCTTCAGCCACCCGGCGTACACCCCGTCGGCCGGGGCCGCGGTCATCCCGTCGGTCGGCACGTTGGCCGTCGGGAAGCCGAGGTCGCGGCCACGCCGGTCACCTGCCACGACGACGCCGCGAACGGCGTACGGGTGGCCGAGAGCCTCCGACGCCCCGGCCACGTCCCCGGCAGCCAGGCAGGTGCGCACGTAGGTCGACGACCAGACCATCGGGCCGCCGTCGAGCGGGATCCCCTCGACGGTGAAGCCGTGGTCCGCACCGAACGCCTGGAGCGTGGCGACATCACCGGAGGCCCTGGTGCCGAACCGGAAGTTGGCGCCGACCACGACGGCCTCCGCGTGGAGGGTGTCGACCAGCACCCGCTGCTCGAACTCCTCCGGCGTCCACGACGCCATGTCCCGGTCGAACGGCAGGGCCAGCACGTGGTCGGCGCCCGCTTCGGCGAGGAGCTCGGCCCGGCGCTCGATGGTGGTGAGCTGGGTCGGTGCGTGCTCGGGCCGCAGCACGGCCATCGGGTGCGGGTCGAACGTCACGGCCACCAGGGTGAGTCCGCGCTGGTCCGCGACCTCCCTCGCCCGGGCGAGCACGTGCTGGTGCCCGAGGTGCACGCCGTCGAAGTTGCCGATCGTCACGACGGTGCCGCCCAGGTCGGCCGGCACAGCGGCGAGCGAACGCCAGATCTCCACGGCCGGAAGCCTATGGGTCACACGAACACGGCGACGGGACGGGCCACCCCGTCGCGAGGCTCGTAGAGCGCCAGGAACTCGCCGTCCGGGGCGAACACCGCGCTCAGCCCGGTCAGCGCGAGGTCGAGTGGGCGGCCCACCCGGACGTCGCCCGCCGCCTCGTCGTCGAGGTCGACGGAGGGGAACGCCGCGCGGGCCGCGGCTGCGATCGGCAGCACCTCGAACCTGTCGGCCAGCTCGTCGAGAGTCCGGGCCACGTCGAGGCCGTAGGGTCCGACGGCGGTACGCCGCAGCACGGTCAGGTGGCCGCCCACACCGAGCCGGGCTCCTGCGTCACGCGCGATCGCGCGGACGTAGGTGCCGCTGGAGCAGCGCAGCGAGATGTCGACATCCACGACGTCGCCATCGGAGCGCACCTCGTGCACCACGAGCTCGTGCACCGTGACCGGTCGAGGCTGGAGCTCGACCTGCTCACCGTCGCGGACCCGCTGGTAGGCGCGCTTGCCGTCGACCTTGATCGCGGACACGGCGGTCGGGACCTGGAGGAGGTCGCCGGTGAACTCGGCGAGCACATCGCGTACGACGTCCTCGGTGAGCCCAGCGGCCGAGACGGTCGCGACCACTTCGCCCTGGGCGTCGTCGGTCACGGTGGCGGCGCCGAGGCGGACCGTGGCGTCGTACGCCTTGTCAGTGAGCATGAGGTGGCCGAGCAGTCGGGTGGCCCGGTCGACCCCGACCACGAGCACGCCCGTGGCCATGGGGTCGAGGGTCCCGGCGTGGCCGACCTTGCGGGTGCCGGCCAGCCGCCTGACCCGGGCCACCACGTCGTGGGACGTGATGCCGGCGGGCTTGTCGACGACGACGAGCCCGGGCTCAGTCATCCTCGGTTGGGTCGTCGTCGGCGTCTGCGTCCGTCACGACCTCACGCGGCTTCTTGTACGGGTCCTCGTCACCGGCGTACGCCGAGCCGCGCTGAGCCGCGACCGCCTCGTCCAGCTCACGAGCCTTGGCCAGCACCTCGTCGAGGTGGCGGGCCGTCTCGGGCAGGGCGTCGGCCACGAACTCCAGCGTCGGCGCGTGCCGCATGCCGAGCTGCTTGGCGACCTCGGACCGGATCATGCCCTTGGCCGACTCCAGCGCCGCGGCCGTGGCGGCCAGCGCCGCCTCGTCGCTCTGCTCGCCGACAGCGCCCGCCAGCACGGTGTAGAAGATCGTGGCGTTCTGACTGTCGCCGGTGAGGCGCACGTCAGTGATCGTCACGAACCCCAGTCGTGGGTCCTTCAGCCGCCGCTCGAGCAGCTCCGCGACGATCTCGTGGATCCGGTCGGCGATCTTCCTGACCCGTGGGCTTGTCATGTCTGTGTCCTACTCTCTGTGTGCGCTGACCCGTCAGAAACTTTCTGACGGGTCAGCGCGATGAGCGACTCAGGCGCGCGGGATCTCGCGCATCTCGAAGGCCTCCACGACATCGCCTTCCTTGATGTCCTGGAAGTTGCGCAGCACCAGGCCGCACTCGAAGCCCTCGCGGACCTCGGTCGCGTCGTCCTTCTCGCGCTTCAGCGAGGCGAGGTCGAGGTTGTCGGCCACCACCGCTCCGTCGCGGATCACGCGCACCTTGGCGTTGCGTCGGATGACTCCACTGGTGACCATGCAGCCGGCGATGTTGCCAAGCCGGGACGAGCGGAAGATCGCGCGGATCTCCGCCTGGCCCAGGCTCGACTCCTCGAACTCCGGCTTGAGCATGCCCTTGAGGGCCGCCTCGATCTCCTCGATCGCCTGGTAGATGACCGAGTAGTAGCGGATCTCGACGCCCTCGCGGTCCGCCAGCTCCGTCGCCTTGCCCTGCGGGCGGACGTTGAAGCCGATGATGATCGCGTCGGACGCAGCGGCGAGGTCGACGTTGGTCTCGGTGATCGCACCGACACCGCGGTCGATGATGCGGATGCTCACATCGTCGCCGACCGAGATCTGGGCCAGCGCGTCCTCGAGAGCCTCGACCGAACCGGACACGTCGCCCTTCAGGATCAGGTTGAGCTCCTGGCTCTCGGCGCCCTTCTCCATGGAGGCCATGAAGTCCTCGAGGGTACGGCGCACGCGACGCTTGGCCTGCATGGCCGCCCGCTCGCGTGACTCGCGGCGCTCGGCGATCTGACGCGCCATCCGGTCGTCGTCCACGACGATGAACGTCTGGCCGGCGCCCGGCACCGCGGTGAGACCGAGGACCATCGCCGGACGACCCGGGTCGGCTTCCTCGATGTTCTCGCCGTGCTCGTCGAGCATCGCCCGCACCCGGCCGTAGCCGGCGCCGGCGACGATCGAGTCGCCCACGCGCAGCGTGCCGCGCTGGACCAGGACGGTGGCCACCGGGCCACGGCCGCGGTCGAGGTGCGCCTCGATCACGATGCCCTGGGCGTCCTGGTTGGGGTTGGCCCGCAGGTCCAGCGACGCGTCGGCGGTCAGCACGATCGCCTCGAGCAGCTTGTCGAGGTTGGTGCCGGCCTTGGCGGACACGTCGACGAACATCGCGTCGCCGCCGTACTCCTCAGGAACCAGGCCGTACTCGGTGAGCTGGCCTCGCACCTTGGTCGCATCGGCGTCGGGCTTGTCGATCTTGTTGACCGCCACCACGATCGGGACCCCGGCGGCCTTGGCGTGGTTGAGCGCCTCGACCGTCTGCGGCATCACGCCGTCGTCGGCCGCGACCACGAGCACCGCGATGTCCGAGGACTGCGAGCCGCGCGCACGCATGGCGGTGAACGCCTCGTGACCCGGGGTGTCGATGAAGGTGATCCGCCGCTCGTTGTCGTCGACGTCGGCCGTGACCTGGTAGGCACCGATGTGCTGGGTGATGCCACCGGCCTCCTTGTCGACCTGGTTGGCATCGCGGAGCGCGTCAAGGAGCTTGGTCTTGCCGTGGTCGACGTGACCCATGACAGTGACCACCGGCGGCCGGAAGGCGAGGTCGGACTCGTCGCCCTCGTCCTCACCGAACTCGAGGTCGAACGACTCGAGCAGCTCGCGGTCCTCGTCCTCGGGCGAGACCACCTCGACGACGTAGTTGAGCTCCTCGCCGAGCAGCTCGAGCGTCGCGTCGTTGACCGACTCGGTCGCGGTGACCATCTCGCCGAGGCTGAAGAGCATCTGCACGAGCTGGGCCGCGTCGACGCCGATCCGGTCGGCGAAGTCGGTCAGCGAGGCGCCGCGGGGCAGCCGGACGGTCTCGCCATCGCCCTTGCGGACGCGCACGCCGCCGATCGTCGGGGCCTCCATGGCCTCGAACTCCTGACGACGCGCCCGCTTCGACTTGCGGCCGCGGCGGGAGGGACCGCCAGGGCGACCGAAGGCGCCCTGGGTCTGCCCACGCTGGCCGGGACGCCCACCGCCGGGACGACCGCCGCCGGCGAAGCCGCCACCGGGACGACCGGGTGCGCCGGCACCGGCACCACCAGGGCCACCGGGACCACCGCGACCCGGCGCGCCACCGCGACCGGGAGCACCGGCACGGCCGGGTCCACCGGCACCGCCAGGACCACCGCGACCCGGGCCACCGGGTCCGCGACCGCCGGGGCCGCCACCGAAGGCGGCCGGGGACTTGGGCATCATCGCCGGGTTGGGGCGCGGCATGCCTGGACGGCCGTCGGCCGGCGGCCGCGGCGGGCGCTGCCCGTCGACGGCGTCGCTGCCCGCGGCCTCGGTGCCGGGACGCGGCGCGGGACGCCGGCCCATGCCCTGGCTGGACGCGAAGGGGTTGTTGCCCGGGCGCGGAGCGCCGGGCCGGCCGACCGGCCGCGGGGCCGGAGCCTTGGGCTCGGCCTCGGTGTCGGTGGACGCGGCGGGCGCCTCGGGCTCCGCAGGGGGCTCGGGCTTCTCGGCCTCGACGACCTCGGCGGGGGCCGGAGCCTCCACCTCGGGCGCGGCCGGGGCCTCGGCGGCCTCGGGCTCGGCCTCGGCGACCTTCTGGGTGGCGGCCTTCTTGGCAGGAGCCTTCTTGGCGGCGGGCTTCTCCTCGGCCGGTGCGGCCGGTGCGGAGGTCTCGGCGGCAGACTTCAGCTGGTCGCCGTACTCCTTCTTGAACCTCATCTCGACGGGCAGCTCGATCGTCGAGGAGGGAGACTTGACGAACTCGCCCATCTCTTTCAGCTTTTCGAGAACGAACTTGCTCTCGACGTTGTAGAGCTTCGCGAGCTCATGAACGCGGGTCTTGGCCACAATTCTCCTTCTATGGCCCCAGACCCGGGTTCGGGCGCTCCGTCTATTTAGGAGCAGTGGGACCGTTAGGGGTGTTGCAAACTCATCGGGAAGTACTCATCGAGTGCTCATGAGCCTGTGCTCCAGC
This sequence comes from uncultured Actinomycetota bacterium, assembly GCA_963825455.1. Lineage (GTDB taxonomy): Bacteria > Actinomycetota > Actinomycetes > Propionibacteriales > Nocardioidaceae > Nocardioides. Next base: position 196,554 of record CAWGTG010000004.1, on the reverse strand, counting down.
CTTCTGGTCGGTCTTCGGTCTGTACGGGTGCGAGTCCGGCTACGTAGTCCCCCACCGCAGCGCTCTCCAGCTTGCCCTGACCCCGCCCCACTGAAAATCGGAGGGCCCGGCCGAACGCCTTCCTGCGCACGGCGAGCTCGTAACACGCGGTCGTGGGGTGCAGGTGCGCCCCGCGGCCGGGTGCAGTGCCCAGCGGATCGGGTACGACGACCGGCTGGCCGTGCGCGTCCGAGCCGACGGTCACCCGCACCAGCTCACGCTTGGCGGCTCGCGCTCGACATCCGATACAGGTCCGGACCGGTTCGCTAGCCACCAAGGATCAACACTACCGCTCAGGGGGCTGTTCCCCGAACCGGGCGCACCCGGATAGCGTTTCGCCATGGCGCTCGGAGCCGCGGACCCAGGCTGGTTCGAGGACCGGTTCACCGGTCCCGACCTGGACCAGAGCACCTGGTTCCCGCACTACCTACCAGCCTGGTCGTCGCGGGTCAGGTCGCGCGCGAGCTTCCGCCTGGACCGCGACGGGCTGACGCTCGACATCCCCGTCGAGCACCCGTTGTGGTGCGAGGGCGACCACGACCCGCCGCTGCGGGTGTCGGGCATCCAGTCCGGGAGCTGGTCCGGGCCGGCCGGCTCGACCCACGGCCAGCAGCGGTTCCGCGAGGGCCAGGTGGTGCTCGAGGAGCAGGAGCGGTTCGTGGGGTGGCTGCCGAGCCAGGGCCGGGTCGAGATCTCGGCGCGGATGGAGCTCTCGCCGCGTTCGATGGCCGCCCTCTTCATGAGCGGCTTCGAGGACGACGAGGGCCAGGAGCAGTGCGGCGAGCTCTGCGTCTTCGAGATCTTCGGCAACGCGCTGGGCCCGGCTGACGAACCGTCTGCCGAGGTGGGCGTGGGCATCAAGGCCTTCCGAGACCCGGCGCTGCGCCAGGACTTCGAGGCGCCCCGGCTCCCCATCGACGTGGCCGAGCCACACGTGTACGCCGTCGACTGGGACCCGGACGAAGCGGTCTTCACCGTCGACGGGGTCGTGGTGCGCCGCTGTCCGCGCCCGCCGACGTACCCCTTGCAGCTGATGGTGACGGTCTACGACTTCCCCGAGTGGTCGATCGGAGACGACGACCACCTGGTGCCCAGACTCGTCGTCGACCGGATCGCCGGCACGCGCTCGTGAGCACCCTGCAGTGCGCCACCACGATCGTGGTCTCGCGGCACGGCGAGGCGGAGTACGAGTCGTCCGAATGGGACGACGAGGGTGGTTCGCTGACCCTTCGGGGCCGGCGCCAGGCGGCCGACCTCGGCGAGCTGCTTGCCGGTCGCCGCGTCGCCCACGTGTGGACGAGCACGCTGGCCCGCGCCGTGCAGACCGCGGAGATCGTCGCGGCCCGCCTCGGCGTCGCTGTCACCACTCGCCGGGGGCTCCGCGAGTTCGGGTCGGGCGACCTCTCCAGCGAGACCCGTGACCTGGATCCGTTCCTGGAGACCTATGGGCGCTGGGACAACGGCGAGCTCGACGTCCGGCTGCCAGGGGGCGAGACCGGCCAGGAGATCGCGGACCGGTTCGACGACGTACTCCGCGAGATCGCGGATGCTCACCCAGGCGAGACGGTCCTGGTGGTGTCGCACGGCGGCGCGATCGGCCTCGGCGTGCCAGCGATCGCAAGGATGGAAGTCCCGCGCCAGCAGCTCGGCAACTGCGACACCGTCGAAGTCCTTGCCGACGCCGACGGCTGGGTCTGCACTCGGTACGGCGCCGATCCGGGCCAACCGTCGTAAGGTCCACCCATGGGTGCCCAGCAAGGGGCAGAGTCGTGGGAGTGGTGCGCCATCCCGCCGCGCGACCCCGCGCTGCAGGACCCGCCGATCCTGACGAAGATCCGGGAGTCGGTGATCGGCGACGACCAGCTGATGCACGGGCCGTTCGGCCCGCGCCGGGTGACCTACGCCGACTACACGGCCAGCGGCCGGGCCCTCGGCTTCATCGAGGACTTCGTCCGCGACGAGGTGCTCCCCCGCTACGCCAACACCCACACCGAGAGCAGCGGCACCGGGCTGCAGACCACCCGGCTGCGCGAGGATGCCCGCGCCCAGATCCACCGCTCGGTCAACGGCGACGACGACACCGTGGTGATCTTCTGTGGCAGCGGCACCACGGCCGCGATCGACAAGCTCGTGGGCATCCTCGGCATCCGGCTGCCGGCCGACCTCGACCACCGGCACCAGCTCTCGGCCCAGATCCCGCGCGAGCAACGGCCCGTGGTCTTCATCGGCCCCTACGAGCACCACAGCAACGAGCTGCCGTGGCGTGAGTCGATCGCCGACGTGGTGACGATCCACGAGGACGCCGACGGTCACATCGACATCGACCTGCTCGCCGCCGAGCTCGAGCAGTACGCCGACCGCGCGCTCAAGATCGGCTCGTTCAGCGCCGCCAGCAACGTCACCGGCATCGTCACCGACACCCACCGGATCACCCGGCTCCTGCACGAGCACGGTGCGCTGGCGCTGTGGGACGTGGCCGCCGCGGCGCCGTACGTCGACATCGAGATGAACCCGCACGACGGCGACCCGGCGGCCCGCAAGGACGCCATCTTCCTCTCGCCGCACAAGTTCATCGGCGGGCCCGGGACCCCCGGGGTACTCGTGATCAGCCGCCGGTTGCTCACCAACTCGGTGCCGGACGTGGTCGGCGGCGGCACGGTCTCCTACGTCAACCCGCAGGAGCACCGCTACATCCTGGATCCCGCCCACCGCGAGGAGGGCGGCACGCCAGCGATCGTGGAGTCCATCCGCGCGGGGCTCGTCTTCGCGCTCAAGGACGCCGTCGGCGTCGCCACGATCCGCGCCCACGAAGAAGACTTCCTGCGCCGCGCGGTGACCGCGTGGCGCGATCACCCGGCCATCGAGGTGCTCGGCAACCCCGACGCCGAGCGGCTCTCGATCGTGTCGTTCGTGATCCGTCGGCCAGCGGGCCGCTACCTGCACCACAACCTCGTGGTCTCGATCCTCAACGACCTGTTCGGGATCCAGAGCCGGGGTGGCTGCTCCTGCGCCGGCCCCTACGGCCACCGCCTGCTCGGCATCGACCTCGAGCGGTCCCACGAGTTCGAGCGCGAGATCACCGGTGGCTGCGAGGGCATCAAGCCCGGCTGGGTGCGCATCAACTTCAACTACTTCGTCAGCGAGCCGGTCTTCGAGTACGTCGTCCGGGCCGTCGCGCTGGTCGCCGACCACGGCCACAAGCTCGCGTCGCAGTACCTGTTCGATCCCAAGACCGGCCTCTGGCAGCACCGCAAGGGCCCGGTCGAGCCGCCGCTTCGGCTGACCCACCTGTCCTACGACGCCGACGGCGTGCTCACCTACCCGCGCGAGCACGACACCGCGCCGGAGGGCGCGCTCGCCGGCTACCTCGACGAGGCCGTCGCGCTCTTCGAGTCGCTGCCCGAGCTGTCCGACGTCGACGGCCAGCGCGTCAGCCCCGACTTCGAGCACCTGCGCTGGTTCGACCTGCCCCTCGAGTGCCTGGACCCGGCCTGACTCAGTCGCATCCGGGGGGCTGGACGCCGGTGCGCTCGTACGTCGCGATGAGCCGACCCTTGTCGTCGGCGTATGACACGACTCCGTCCGGACCGAGCGTGGCGTAGCCGAACAGGACCTCGCCGGCGACCGGCCACCCGTCGTCCGGAGCCTCGCCCGCTCCCGTCTCGATGTCGGGGCCGCCGTCCGTGCGCTGCCAGGGCTGGTCGCCGAGGTAGAGCCACTCCATGCCGCAGTGAAGGTAGAGCGGAGCGTGGTAGCGCGCGCCGGGCTCCGGGTCCTCTCCCTCGGGCACGGTGACCAGGTCGACGCGCTCTGGCTCCTTCGGTGCCGATCCCTCCGGCAGCGGCGGCCCGGCGGACCAGGTGTGCAGGACCAGCGCTCCTTTCACCACGTGGGCCAGTACGACCCGCCCGCCGTCCGTCCCGACCACACCCACGAGCTCGTCGCCCACCCCGAGGTCGGCCAGGTCGACGACCGACCAGGCGTCGCCGTCGTCGCTCGCCTGCACCACCTCCACGTCCGAGGCGGCACCGTCTCGACACTGCTCGATGTCGGCGTAGCAGACCGCCGGGTCGCTGTAGACGTCGAAGCTGGGCTCGGTCACGGTGAAGAACCGGCCGGCGCCGCCCCACAACGGCGCGAAGCCCTCGCCGTCAGCTGCTGGCTGCTCGGCCGACTCCAGGAACGTCGCGCCGCCGTCATCGCTGCGCAGGATCCGGCTGCCGCTGTCCTCGCCCCTCGGTGAGCCGCTCACCAGGACGACCGAGTCGTCCGCGACCAGCCCGGAGACGGAGTAGAGCTCGTCCACCGCCGGGGACTCGACCCGATCCCAGGACCGGCCCGCGTCGGTCGATGACCACACGGCGGCCCGCTGACTCAGGGATCCTCCGACAAGCAGCCGATCGCCGGACAGACCGACCTGACCGGCGTAGGACTCCTCGCGGTACGTCGGCTCCGGCACCACGCCGGGCAACGCCACCTGCGTCCAGGACGAGCCGTCCTCGCTCCGCCAGACGGCGGCCTCGAGCCCCGCCCCTCCGGTGTCGATCCCGTTGCGCATCGCGCCCACGGCGACCAGGGTGCCGGCGACCGCGGCGACCGCGCTGATGTCGACCGGCGCCGGGATACCGGCCACGTCCACCGACTCCCACGTCAGGCCGTCCGCGCTGCGGAGGGCCCGCGGCCCGAAGGCGGGCTCCTCGTCGTCCTCGTCGTCCTCGCCGGCGGCGCCACCGGCGCCCACCAGCCACCAGACCCCGTCGAGCCGGACCGGGTCGGCGAACCCCGGGTAGGCGCCGCCCCCGGTGTCGAACGGCTCGCCGGCCCGGAAGTCGCCCCCGTCCGTCGACAGCTCGCTCCGCAGGATCCCTCCCTCGTCCAGCACCGCGACCAGGACGTCGTCGCCCTCGGCCGCGAAGCCGATCGGCGTATCCGCTCCCGGGGAGACCTCGATCCGCCGCTCGGTCCACGCGCCGCCGCCGGCTGCTGGCTCACCGGTGTCGGCACCGCAGGCCGACATCGATCCGAGCACGACGAGACACACGAGGACGGCCCTCACGACCGTGAGACGCCGCACCGACCCGACCGGTTCCTCAAGCCAGCAGCTCCTCCAGGTACGGCCACATGAGCGCGCCCAGCGCGGCATCGGCCTCCTGGTTGCCGCCGTGCACGAGGTGCGATGGCGCGGGCGGCCGCTCTCCTGGCAGCACCACTCGGTGCCCTGCGCGGGGGTGGCTGACCAGCTCGGTGTGCAGCCCGGCTGCGCTGCGCCGGTCCACGATCTGCTCGCCGAAGTCGCAGGAGGCCCACAGCCGGTCGTCGCCGCCCGCGACCAGCAGCACCTCGCCGGCGATCCGCTCGACGGGGATCCGGGCGGCAGGCACTCGGTCGGCGTACGTCTCGAGGCTCTGCTCGTACATGCCCACGAACTCGACCGGCTCGGTGTCCGGCTCCCAGTCGTCGTCGTAGGGCACGAACGACAGCGGCTCGCCGCCACGGGTCCAAGACGACCGCTGCGGTCGCTCCAGCGACAGCCCGGCCCACACGACGTGAGGTGCGGAGACGGCGACCACGGCGTCGATCTCGGCGTGCAATGACCCCAGCAGCAGCGCCGCCTCGCCGCCCTTGGACGTCCCCAGCACCACCAGCCGCTCGCACCGTGCGTGCAGCGTCGCAAGGGGCTCCTCGAACGACTCCAGCGGCACCCGGTCGATCGCCTCGCCGAACCATCGGTACGACGCAGCCGTGGCGCCCAGCCCGGCCAGCACCCGGCAGCGCTCCTCCTCGACCCGGCCGCTCGAGCCGGAGAGCACCAGCACCCCGGTCGGGCCGTCCCCGAGGACGAACATCAGTCCGCAGGAGCCTCGTCGGACCTGATGTCGATCCGCCAGCCGGTGAGCCGGGCAGCGAGGCGGGCGTTCTGGCCCTCCTTGCCGATGGCCAGCGACAGCTGGAAGTCGGGGACGATGACACGCGCCGAGCGGGCCTCCAGGTCGACCACCTCCACCGCGGTGACGCGGGCCGGCGAGAGCGCCTGGGCGACGAGCTCGGCCGGGTCGTCGGACCAGTCGACGATGTCGATCTTCTCGCCGTGCAGCTCCGACATGACGTTGCGGACCCGCTGTCCCATCGGGCCGATGCAGGCGCCCTTGGCGTTGACGCCGGGTGCGTTCGACTTGACCGCGATCTTGGTGCGGTGCCCGGCCTCGCGGGCGATCGCGGCGATCTCGACGGTGCCGTCGGCGATCTCGGGGACCTCGAGGGCGAACAGCTTCTTGACCAGGTTGGGGTGCGAGCGCGACAGCGTGATCTGCGGGCCCCGCATCCCCTTGCGCACCGAGAACACCAGGCACTTGATCCGGGTGCCGTGCTCGTACTTCTCCCCTGGCACCCGCTCGGCCGTCGGCAGCAGCGCCTCGAGCTTGCCCAGGTCGACCATGACGTCGTCCGGGTTGCGGCCCTGCTGGATGATGCCGGAGATGATGTCGCCCTCCTTGCCGGAGAACTCGCCGTAGCGGATGTCATCCTCGGCGTCGCGCAGCCGCTGCAGCATGATCTGCTTCGCCGTCGTTGCGGCGATCCGGCCGAACCCCTCGGGCGTGTCGTCGTGCTCCCCGATCTGCTCGCCCTCCTCGTCGAGCTCGGCCGCGAACACGGTCACGTGACCGGTCTTGCGGTCCAGGAGGACGCGGGCCTGCTCGGCCGCTCCCGGCGTCTTCTGGTACGCCGTGAGGAGCGCCTGCTCGATCGCCTCGACGAGGACGTCGAACGAGATCTCCTTCTCACGCTCCAGGCTGCGCAGGATGTTGAGGTCGATGTCCATGGTCACGACTCCTGGTGTGAAGACTTGCGGTTGAACTCGACCTGGACCAGCGCCTTGGCGACCTCCGCGTAGTCGACCTCGCGCGGAGTGCCGTCGACGTCGAGCGTCGCGGCTTCGTCGTTGGAGCGCAGGATCCGGCCGGTGACGGTGTCGCCGCCGGTGGTGGTCACCTTGACCAGCCGGTCGGTGTTGCGCCGCCAGTGCCGGGGCAGGGTCAGCGGGCGGTCGACGCCGCGCGAGGTGACCTCGAGCGTGTACGGCTGCTCGCCCAGCGCCTCCTGGACGCCAGGGCTCGCGTCCAGCACCTCGGAGACCTTCTTCGTGGCACCCGCGACATCGTCCAGGGTGACGCCGTCGTCGGCGTCCACGGCGATCCGCAGGATCCGACGCTTGCCGGCCGGGGTCAGCTCCACCGCCTCGACGTCGAGGCCGAGGGCACCCAGGGGGGTCACGAGCTCCTGCTCGATCCGGTCCCGCTCTGCCCGATTCTTGGGAGCGTCCTGTGCGCTGGCCACGGCGGCGACCTCCTGTGTGCTGTTGTGTGGTGCTGGTTGTGGTGGTGCTGAGAGCTGTTCCGACTCACGATAGCCGCTCGGTCGAGCGGCCCGGATAAGGTCGCGCCGTGCCGCCCGACCGTCCGCTCGTACGCCGACGGACAGCGCTCGCGGGTGCAGTCGGCGGGATCGCCGCGACAGTGCTCGGGGCCGGCTGCGACACCGGCGACGACCTGGGCGAGACCGACACGACCGGGTCGCCGTCGCCCTCGCCCTCGGTGGCCCAAGAACCCGAGCGGACCGCCGACGAGGTCCTGGTCGATGACGTGATCTCCCAGCTCGGCGCCGCCGTCGCCGTGCTCCAGGCCACGCGCCGGTTCAAGCAGCTGCGCCCGACAGTCGCTCCCCTGCTGCGCGCCCACCGGTCACACGCGGAGGTGCTCGAGGGCGACCTCGCGAGCGAGTCGCCCGCGTCGAGACCGGCCGACCTGTCCGCTGCCACCGAAGCCGTGCGACTGAGCGAGACAGAGCTCCAGGCGAGCTTGGTCGACGCCGCGGGCCGGGCCGAGAGCGGCGCCCTGGCAAAGCTGCTCGCATCGATGTCGGCGTCGACGACGCAGCACCTCGCGACGCTCCCTCCGCCCCCGAGCGCAGGTGCCCCCGCATGACCACCGAGGTGGAGGCACTGCAGGCGACACTCGCAGCCGAGCACGCCGCGGTCTACGTGTACGGCTTGCTGGGCTCACGCACCTCGCAGAAGGCCGAGGCCGAGTTGTACGTCGCGCTGCGAGCGGCGTACGAAGCGCATCGAGACCGGCGCGACACGCTGATCGGCGAGATCGCGGCGCTGGCGGCCACCCCGACGCCGGCCGCGCCGGCGTACACGCCGCCGCTGGGGCTCGCAACGACCGACGGCCGCTACCAGGCGGCGCTGGCGCTGGAGCGGGCGTGCGCGTCGACGTACGCCGCCCTCGTGGGAGCCACGGCGGGGCCGCGCCGACTGGAGGCCATCGCGCTGCTCAATGACGCAGCGGCCCGCGAACTGTCGTTCCGGGGAACTCCCGAGATATTCCCCGGAGCCGACGAGTACGCGGACCGCTGAGGCGAACGCTTGGGACCCCTGGCTTGGGCCATCCCCACTTGCTTCGTCCTGACATGACTATGCAGCCCCGGCGCCGGGGATCGCGAGGGAGCGATCCCTGCACAAGTCTGCATTGCAAGTTCTTGCAAAAGTTGTACCTGGAGGGGTATCCGCGCCGGGCGGGACCGGTTTCCTGCGTGCTACTGCGTCTTCTCGCAGGTCAGTCCCAGTGTCGGACCAGGGCCGGGATCTCGTCGAGGGACTGCACCACGGCATCCGGCTCCCCCTCGGTGTGCCCGACCTGCTCGGGCGGGATCGCGCTGTGTGGCAGGTGGACCGCGCGGAGCCCGGCGTTGCGGGCGCCCCAGACATCGTCGAACAACCGGTCACCGACGTAGACGCAGCGCGCCGGATCGGTGGCTCCGACCGCCTCCATCGCCTTCGCGAAGGCGTGCGGTGACGGCTTCGTCCACGGGATCTCGCTCGTGTAGACGGCCCCGTCGAGCAGGTCGAGCACGCCGTCGCGCTCGAAGATCCCCTCGTGCCACGCGCGCGGCCAGATCGTGTTGGACAGCACGCCGACCTTGATGCCGTCCGCACGGAGCGCCTCCCAGGTCGGCCGCACCACCTGGTCGGTGTAGGTGTGCGGCTCCCAGAAGTCGTAGTAGCCCTGCAGCAGCTCCGGGTCGTGGTCGAGGCCGGCCTCCTCGAAGAGGTCCGCGACCGTGGCGCTCTGCTGGTGGTCGCGCGACCGGCTCCAGATCGTGTTCCCGGCGGTGTGCAGGAGCTGTTGGGAGACCTCGACGTCGTGGTCGGCGTTCACCACCGCCTGGGCCAGCGCCAGCGACTCTGCGTGGAAGTCGATGTCGTGCCAGGCGGTCAGGGTGCCGCCCCAGTCGAAGATCACGGCGTCGATCGGCACCGCGCCACCCTAGAGGCCTTTGCGTCAGCCTCAGTGGTCGGGGAACGGCTGGATCGTGACCCCGTGGTCCTTCTCACGCATGCCGAGCTCGTAGGTGGCGGACCCGGGCGCCGTCAGCCTCTGCGGCGGCGACCCGTCGATGTGCACGTCGACCTCCAGGTCCGCGATGGAGCAGTTCACGGTGTCGTGCTCCGAACCGTCCGGGTCGGCGTACACCCAGCCCACGAGGTCCTGGCGCCGCGCCGACACCCGGCCCCGTACGGCGACGCCGGTCCCGGGCAGGGTGAACTCGCAGCCCTCGGGTGTCTCGACGACCTTGGTGGCGCGGGCCTTCCCGATGCCGCCGATCCGGTGACGCCGACCGTCGAGGCAGAGGGCACCGTTGGCGATCCACGGCGTCGTGAAGGGGCCCACCTTGATGCGTCCCAGAGCGACGTCGAGCCAGGTGTTGCTGCCATGCCCGTCGAAGAGCGCGCCGTGGAGCCAGATCCACCGCTCGGCGTGCTGGGTCCCCCAGTTGTGACCGACCATGGCCGGCCAGTGGTCGAGCTCGACGTCCCGGTCGCCGACGCGCACCGACCCGCTGACGCGCGCCCTGGGCACGGGTGAGAGCAGCTTGGTCCTGGGCAACGGTGCGGTGTACATCCACGCGCTGGGCAGGTGCCACAGGGGTTCGGCGGCACCTTCGTAGCTGAGCTGCCACGACACATTGAGCCCTTCGGACGGAGCTGCGCCTCTCAGGGCACGTGGTCCGAACACGCCCTCCCCGATGTGCAGCTCCTCGTCCGCCGCGACCTCCGGCGCGGTGGCGACCGTGACCTTCGACGCCAGCGGCCCCGCGGCATCCTTGTCGAACCACGTGAACCACATCGAGCCCCGTGGGGTCTCGTCCGCGCGTTGGTGGATCGTGTAGCGGATCCACACCGCTTGGGATCGATCAGGGGCGGCGGCCTTGACGTAGAAGCTCTCGTAGCCCCCGCGCCGCGGCGCGAAGTCGGGGAAGCGCGCTCGGTAGGGCTCCGGGGTCACGCCGACGACGTTAGCCAGCCCACGATCTCCTCGGCCAGCCGTTCCGGCTGATCCAGGGACACGAACGTCCGCGCGCCGGGGAACTCGACCAGGGTCGCGTCGGGGAAGGTCGCCAGCAGCCGCTGGGCGAGGGCGTACTTGAAGAACGGGTCGTCCGGCGCCCAGCACAGCAGCACCGGCTTGTCGAAGGTCTCGAGCCACCGGGCCGCGTCGACCAGCTCGTCGGGGTCCCACCCCTTCGCGAACGTGGTGACGTCCCGGCGTACGCCCTCGTCCGTGAGGTACGGCGTGACCCAGGGCCGGCTCTCCTCGGCCTCGATCCGGCGCCGGACCAGCCCGCCGAAGCCGAGCCTGCTGTGCCGGAGGGAGCTCGAGCGCATCGGCTGCATCAGCGCCGTGGCCAGCACGGGGTGCCGGGCCACCCGGAACAGCGCGCCGAAGGGTGCCGGCGGAAACGAGTCGAACGCGTCGCAGTTGGTCAGCACCAGCCGACCCACCCGGCTCCGGTCCTCGTCGAGCAGCAGCTGAGAGATCGCTCCCCCGGTGTCGCTGCCGACGATCATCACGTCCTGAAGGTCCAATGCCGCCAGGAAGCTCGCGACCACGCGTGCCACCCCGCGCGGCGACAGGTCGGCACCGGGCTTCATCGCAGTCTTGTGCGAGGCCAGCGGCCAGGTCGGCGCGAACGTGTGGAGCCCCGCCTCCGCCAGCCGTTCGGGCACGTCGGACCACAGCGTGTCGTCGACGAGGAACCCGTGCACGAACACCACCGGCGATCCGTCGGCGGGTCCGCTCTCCCGGTAGTCGACCGTCCCGGCGGGCAGCTCGACAGTCCTTCGTTCCATGGGCCGATCCTGTCCGACCCGGGTCGCCCGCCGCGTCCTACCGAGGTCGGAACTAGTGGACCGCCGACGGCGATCGGCGAACCAGGGCGTACGCCGACACCACCGCCCACGTGCCCTCCAGCAGGAGAAAGCCCCACTGGTGGCCGTGCAGAGCGTCGATCGCCAGCACCGCCGACCCGACGAGGTTGAGCGCGGCGTACGCCGTGGTGTCGGTGCGCATCCGGCGCAGCTGCACCAGCACGAACGGCACCAGGATCAGCAGCGACCCGGCGATCTGGACGAGACTCTCGATGGACACGTGTCCTCCCGGACCACGTCGTCTTCGCAGACCGGGTACGACGTGCCTCGTCCGGGACGGCGCAGACTCGCACCGTGACCGCTCGATGGTCTCACGCAGCGGCCCAAGCACGGCAGTCGAGGAAGGCCGCAAGCCGCCGGTCGTTGAGCCAGTCCGCGCGCAGCTTCAGGCCCTGACGACTCCCACCACGTGGTCGACGACCGACTCGACGGGCACTTCCTCGCGCTCACCCGAGGCGCGGTCGCGCACCTCGATGGTGCCCTCGGCGAGGTTGCGGCCGACGACGACGATGGTGGGGACGCCGATCATCTCGGCGTCCTTGAACTTCACGCCGGGGCTGACCCGGCCGGGGCGGTCGTCGTAGAGGACCTCGACACCTGCTGCCGAAAGCTCCGTCGCGATCCGCTCGGCGGCCGCGAAGACCTCCTCGTCCTTGCCGGTGGCGACCAGGTGCACGTCGGCGGGCGCGACGTTGCGCGGCCACGCGAGGCCGAGCTCGTCGAGCGTGCCCTCCGCGATCGCGGCGATCGCCCGCGACGGCCCGAACCCGTAGGACCCCATGGTGACCGTGACGAGCTTGCCGTTCTCGTCGAGGACCTGGAGGTCGAGCGCGTCGGCGTACAGGCGGCCGAGCTGGAAGATGTGACCCATCTCGATGCCTCGCGCCGACTCCAGGACGCCGTCGCGACCCTCGGCCGCGCAGACCGGGCAGGGGTCGCCGTCGCGGACGTCAGCAACCTCGATCGACCCGTCGCCGGAGAAGTCGCGGCCGGCCACCAGGTCGAGCACGTGGCTGCCGTCCACATCGGCGCCGGTGACCCAGCGGGTGCCCTCGACCACGCGGGGGTCGAGCAGGTAGCGGACGCCGGCGGGCTTCTTCTCGCCGAGTGCGCCGGGACCGATGTAGCCCTTGGCAAGGGTCGGCCGCGCGGCGAAGTCCGCCTCGCCGAAGGGCTCGAAGACGACACCCTCGCCGAGCTGCGCCTCGAACCGCTTGGCATCCACCTCGCGGTCGCCGGGCAGCCCGACGGCCAGGGCCTCGACCGTCCTGTCAGGGTGGCGCACGGAGAAGACGACGTTCTTGAGCGTGTCGCCGGCTGTCCAGGGCCGGTCCTCGCGCGGGAACCGCTCGTTGAGGTGGTCCACCAGCGTCTCGATCGTGGGCGTGCCCGGCGTCTGCTCCGCGTGCGCGGCGGGCGCGTCGTCGTAGGACACCGGGGCGGGCGTGGGGAACGCGACCGCCTCGACGTTGGCGGCGTAGTCACAGACCGTGCAGCGCACGTAGGTGTCCTCGCCGACCGCGGCCTTGGCCAGGAACTCCTCGGACTTCGATCCGCCCATGGCGCCGCTCATCGCCCTGACGATGACGTACTCGAACCCCAGCCGGTCGAAGATCCGGATGTAGGCGTCGCGATGCCTCTGGTAGCTCGCGTCCAGCCCGGCGTCGTCGATGTCGAAGGAGTAGCTGTCCTTCATCACGAACTCGCGGCCGCGCAGCAGCCCCGCCCGGGGCCGCGGCTCGTCGCGGTACTTGGTCTGGATCTGGTAGAGGTACAGCGGCAGGTCCTTGTACGACGAGTACAGGTCCTTCACGACGAGGGTGAACATCTCCTCGTGTGTCGGGCCGAGCAGGTAGTCGGCGTCCTTGCGGTCCTTGAGCCGGAAGATGCCGTCGCCGTACTCGGTCCACCGCCCGCTCGCCTCGTAGGGCTCGCGCGGCAGCAGCGCCGGGAACAGCAGCTCCTGTGCGCCGATCGCGTCCATCTCCTCGCGGACGATGTTCTCGATCTTCCGCAGCACCCGAAGCCCCAGCGGCAGGTAGGTGTAGATGCCCGGCGCCGCCCGGCGGATGTAGCCGGCGCGCACCAGGAGCCGGTGGCTCGGGACCTCGGCGTCCGCGGGGTCGTCACGCAGGGTGCGCACGAACAGGCTGGACATCCTGAGGATCATGCGGAGAAGGGTACGGGCGGACTGCCGCCGACTTCGACGCGGTTTCGCCCGCTCACAACTCCAGCCCGCCCACGAGCGTCCACCGAGCATGAGAACTGTCCTCGCGATCGCAGCAGGACTGGTCGCGGCCGCACTCGTCCCGTCGCCGGCCGGCGCTGTCCCTGAAACCACCGTGGGTCTCGGGCTGCCCCGCGGCCCCGCGGTGGCGGGGCCCCGCGTCGAGGGGCAGGTGCTGGTCGACGGCGACCTGCGCATCCACGTCGACGCCGAAACCCTGTTCTACGTCGGGAAGTCCGGGTCGTCGTACGTCGTCGGGGCCGGCGACGAAGACGGCAGGTACTCCCGGATCGTCCGGCTGGCGCCCGACGGCACCGTGGCCCGGCTGGCCCGTTCGTACGACTACCCCGCTCATCTCGCCGACGACGGCCAGCGGCTGGTCACCACCCGCCAGCGGCGCGACGGGACCAGCACGATCGTGGTCCGCTCAGCCACCACCGGCGCCCCGATCACACGGCGGACGTTCCGCGGCGACGTCCACTCGCTCGACGTCGACGGAGTCCGGGTGCTGCTCGGCGGCAGCAGGCGCACGATCCTGTGGCACACCGAGGCCGACACGCTCGACGTCCTCACCCGGGACCGGGGCTACGACGGCGACCTGAGCGCCGACGTGGTCGCCGGCTTCGACCCGTCGACAGACACCGCCGAGGGTGCGTGCACGCGGATCGTGCGGGTCAGCACGGGCAAGGTAGTCACGACCATGTGCGACGACCTGGTCCTCGCGTTCAACGCCGACGCTACCCGGATGGCGACGACGGGCCGCTACCTGGACGGCCCGATCTCGGTGGTCAGCGCACGCACGCTGGACGGCCGGGTGCTCGACCGGTACCGCTCCTCGCGTCCGACGTACCTCGGCGGCGTCGGCTGGGAAACCGCCACCGCGCTGCTCATCGACGTTCTCAGTGACAACCGGTCCGGCACGGTCCGCTGCACCGGGACCCGCTGCGAGCTGGCCGGGCGCCCGCTGCCGCACTCGTGAGACGGTGCAACCAATCTCCCCAACCGCGCGTCTCCCCATCTGACGGGCTACACGGCCCGAGCAACACGAACGCCTCGAAAGGACGCCCCATGCGCCCCCTTCCCCGGACCCTGGTCCGCATCCTCTCCGTAGTCGCCACCGGCACTCTGGCCGCGACCCTCGTCGCCTCGCCCTCCTCGGCCGCCGCGACGACGACGATCAACCCGGCCAAGCTGCCGCGCGGGGCGGACGTCGCCATCCCCCACCTCGAGGGGAAGACGATCGTAGACGGCGCGACGCGCATCAGGTTCAAGGCGCCCACGCTGCGGCTGCTCGGCAAGTCCGGCACGTCATACATCGTCGGCACCGCCGACCCGCAGGGTTCTCACGGCCAGTTCTTCCGCGTCCAGCCCGACGGCACCCGCACCAAGCTGGGCCGGGCCGACATCTTCCAGACGGAGCTCTCCGACGACGGCCAGAAGCTCGTGTCCACCAAGGTCCCGAGCAACCGCAAGACGGTCGTCAGGGTGTGGTCGGCCACCAGCGGCGACACCGTCGCCTCGCGCAGCTTCAAGGGGTACGCGTCGGCGCTCGACGCCGACACCGACCGGGTGCTCGTCGGCGGCCCGGGCAAGACCTGGCTCTGGACCACGAGCACCAACTCGGTCGGCGTCGTGGTCCGTGACGCCGGGTACGCCGGCGACCTCTCGGGCGACGTGCTCGCCACCTACACCAAGGACCCCTACCAGGGCGGCTGCACCGTCGTCCGCGCGCTCTCGACCGGCGCTCAGCTCTGGAAGTCCTGCAAGGAGCGGGTCCAGGGCTTCAACGCCGACGGGAGCCGGATGACCACCGTCGACATCCTCAGCGACGGCATCGGCCCCGGCTACGTCGCCGTTCGCGGCAGCACCGGGCACAAGTTCGGCGCCTACACGGTCAGGGGCTGGTTCGGGGCGATCGACTTCGAGACCACCACTGCAGTGCTGCTCGAGACCAACGGCCCGCGCAGGGCGGCCACGGTCCGGTGCACCGACGCCGGCTGCGAGCGGGCCAGCGCCCTGTCTCCCACCGTCCACCCGCGGGTCGCCTCCTGACACACGCTCCTCCTGTCAGCCCGTCTCGAGTCCGGCCCGAAGGACGTCGAGGTTCTGCGCGATCGCGGCCTTCAAACGGGGGGCGGCGAGCCTCCCGACCACGCCCAGCACGCCGTGGGGTGACAGCTCGACGTCGTTGGTCAGCAGGGTTCCCGCCGGTGCGGGCTCGACCCGGTAGCTCAGCGTCCCGCTGAACGGACCGAAGTCGCCGGTGATCGCCACCCGGCGACCGGGTTCCCACTCGGTGACCTCGAACTCCTCCTCGGCAACAGCGGGGATCGATCGGACCTGCCGGAAGGTCGAGCCGAGCGCGACGGGACCCGGCGTGACCTGCTGGGTCGACCGGATCGCGTAGTTCCACGTCGGCACCTGGCTGAAATCGGCGACGAAGGCAAAGACGTCCGCCGGGTCACGGCGGATCGGCAGCTGGTTCGAGAACTCGATGCTCCGGGTCATGGGCCCAGCCTCGTCGCCACGACGGGAACCGTCAGTGACTCAGGTAGTGCGCCGCCGCTACAGAAGTCACAGCGGCCTGGTCAGTCCGGAGCGGACCAGCACTGTGCCTGCAGCCCCACGGGGTCGAGTACCTCGATCGTCTCGGACCCGGTCGCCACCAGACCCTGGGCGTCGCGCTTGGCCGCTGCCTTGAGGACACGCGCGTCGAGCCGATACACGCTGACCGCTTCGAGGGTCTGGACACTGACATCGGCAGGTCCGCCCACCAGCACGGCGATGCCGAGCACGTCTGCTGGACGCGCGTAGCGCACGGTCACCTGCCTGCCCTCGGGTGAGGTCATGTAGACGCGGAGAAGGCCGCGCAGGACCAGCAGCGTCCGGGGCTCGTCACCCTCGCGATAGATCGTGGCACCGTCGGGGTAGTCGGCCCGATCCCCGCTGGCCATCAGCTCGTCGAGGAGCTCTCGCGGAAGGGCGCCCAGGAAGCTGCGCGCCAGGACCTCCTCCGTCTCCTGGTCGGCCACGCCCACATGATTCTCCTGGGCGCCTCGCCGGTCTACGCTGCGCGGCGGCGTCCTTCGACCACACCCGCTGCCCACGCGGTACCTTCCCCCGACGGCCCGGGACTTCGTCCTTCGACTACGGCGTCCCGGCGCGGTCGGGGCTCAACGCGCGGAGCGGGCTGCTGCGATGGCCGCTCGGATCAGCGGCACCTGGAGCGGCATCCGCCCCCACGCGATGACCTTGAACGCTGTGCTGGAGGACCGGTTGCTGTCGAGCGCCATCTTCAGGTTGCCCGGCCAGATACCGAGCAGCAGCGCGGTGCTGGCCCAGCCGGAGAACCGACGGGTTCGCGGCACCACCATGCCCACCGCGCACGCCAGCTCGGCGACACCGCTGGCAAGGATCACCTCGCGGTGGGCGGGCACCCAGGAGGGCATCAGCGGCTCGTAGACCTCGGGTTTGGCCAGGTGGACCGCGCTGCTGGCGACGAAGAGAGCGACGAGGAACGTTGAGCTGCGAGGGAGGGACACGTCCAGACACGTTAGCGCTGGGCCCGCCGTTCGTTGATGATGGCCACCAGTCCTTGAGGGGGGAACAGGATGAGCCATGACGAAACGCGGGAGCAGCATCACCCCGCCGCGGTGTACTACGCACCGGCGACCGGCGCGCCGGCCACCGCCAAGGACCTCACCGCCCTGGGCGTGCTCGCCTTCGTGACGGCGGCGATCGCGACGGTCTCCACCTGCGTCGTGGCACTGGTCCTGCCAAGGGCCGCCCGGGTCCGGGCCGGCCGGGGGCTGGACGCCGTCGACTGGAGCCTGGGCGTCTACTACGCCGCGACCGCGCTGGCGCTGATCGGCCTGGTGGCGGGCTTCGTCACCGGCTCGATGTGGCTGCACCGCGCTCGCAAGAACGCCGAGGCCCTCGCACCGGACGGCCGCCACAGCCGTCGCGCGGGCTGGGCCTGGGGAGGTTGGGTGACCCCGTTGGTGGCGCTGTGGTTCCCGTTCCAGGTCGTGCGCGACGTGCGCAGGGCACTCTCGCCCATGGAGACCTCGGCGCTGATCGGTTTCTGGTGGGCTCTCTTCCTGGCCTCTGAGATCGGCGTCCGGAGCTCTCTCAGCCTCCAGGGCGACGCGCTCGTGCGCCTCGAGAACGCCGCGACCGCCCGCCAGATGTCGGTCATGACGGCGGCCGTGATGGTCGCGGCCCTGGCCGGTTGGGGGCAGGTGATGCGGGCGATCACCATCGAGCAGCACGAGCGGATGTACAGCGGCGGACCTGCGGTTAGAACATGACTGTCGAGAACCGTGCCGTCTCCCGGAAGCCGACCCGCTCGTAGGCCCTCCGGGCGGGGACGTTCCAGTCGTTGACGTAGAGCGAGACCGTCGGCGCGATCTCGCGCTGGACCAGCTCGACCACCGCGGCCATACCGGACACCGCGAGCCCCTGGCCGCGAAGGTCCGGTGGCACGAAGACGCCCTGGATCTGCGCGGCGTACGGCGAGGCACAGGCGACCTCGGCCTTGAACACGAGCCGGTCACGCTCGAACCGCGCGAACGACCAGCTGCGGCTGATCAGCTGCTGCACACGAGCCCGGTAGAGCTCGGCACCACCGCCGAGCTCGGGCGAGACCCCGACCTCCTCGGTGTACATCGCGACGCACGCCGGGTAGAGCAGGTCGAGGTCGGCGCGGGTGGTCCGGCGCACGTCGGGATGGCTCTCGACCAACGGCGCATGGTCGATCTGGAGGTGCGGCTGCTGCCAGCGAAGCTCCCGCGGCCGGTCCCACTGGGCCGCGACCGTGTTCCAGAAGACCTCGACCGCCTCGTGGCGGCCGACGATCGTCGAGACACTGCGGCTGCGCGTCAGGGCCCGCTCCCCGAAGGCCCGCGCGTCGTCCGGCGTCGCTTCGACCGGCACCAGGTTGGCGCCCACATGGCACGCCGCGACGAGGTCTCCCCCGTCGAACCGGCCCCACATCTCCCCGCCGAGCCAGCGTGGCTCCAGATTGGTCGTCCGCGCCCGGTGCTCGGCGAACACGTTGACCACCGGATCCCGGCAGGTGAGCGCGAGGAACGCGTCCAGGTCGGGCGTCCCCAAGGGACGGACACCGTGGCGCGTCGTGAGCACGGGGCGAGAATACGATGCTGCGACGCCAAGACCTCATGCTTAGGCTGGCACGATGCGTCGGCTCGCACTCGGACTGGTCCTCACGCTGCTCGTCCTCGGGCCAGCGGGGTCACCCGCGGATGCCATTACCCGCCACCAGTGTCGCGTGCAGTGGTCGGACCTCCTCTCGCTGCACGGCGAGAACGGCAACCCCGAGGCCCCGGTGCCGGAGCTGGTGGCGCGCTGGGAGTCGGCGTACGACGGCGCGCTGGCGTACACGAAGAACGCCACCGCGCAGGACTGCGCCGACCTCATCGGCGGCTACGCCCTGGAGTGGGACCAGCTCGAGTCGTTCATGTACGACCTGCACTCCTACGACCCGATGGGTCGGTTGGCCATCGCCGAGGGAGACCGGGAACACTTCCTGCACTTCAACCACGTCAAGCACCTGTCGAAGCCGCTGGAGCGCCGGTTCCGCGTCGCCCGCAAGCAGGCACCGCTCGCCGCCGCGGACCTGGCGCCGGCCTTGAGCACCGTCCCGACGGTCGACGTGGGCGACCGCGCCGCGGTCAAGGCAGTGCTCTACCAGCTGAAGCGGCTCGCCAAGGAGAGCCGGCACGAGCAGAAGCTGGACCGGGCGCTGCGCGTGATCGGCGACGCCGAGCTCTCGGAGGAGTAGAGCTCAGCTGACGGTGACGGTGGCCGCGGTGCCGTCGACGGACTCCATGCCCTCGGCGATCCGCATGGCCTCCTCGATGAGGGTCTCGACGATCTGCGACTCCGGGACGGTCTTGATGACCTCACCCTTGACGAAGATCTGGCCCTTGCCGTTGCCGGAGGCGACGCCGAGGTCGGCCTCGCGGGCCTCGCCCGGACCGTTGACGACGCACCCCATGACCGCGACCCGCAGGGGCACCTCGAGGCCGTCGAGGCCGGCGGTGACCTCCTCGGCGAGCTTGTAGACGTCGACCTGGGCGCGACCGCACGAGGGGCAGGAGACGATCTCGAGGCGTCGCGGCTTGAGGTTGAGCGACTCCAGGATCTGGAGGCCGACCTTGACCTCCTCGACCGGAGGCGCGGACAGCGAGACCCGGATGGTGTCGCCGATCCCCTGCGAGAGGAGTGCCCCGAAGGCGGTGGCCGACTTGATGGTTCCCTGGAACGCGGGCCCGGCCTCGGTGACGCCGAGGTGCAGCGGCCAGTCGCCTGCCTCGGCAAGCAGCTCGTAGGCGCGGACCATGACGACCGGGTCGTTGTGCTTCACCGAGATCTTGAAGTCGTGGAAGTCGTGCTCCTCGAAGAGCGAGGCCTCCCAGACCGCTGACTCGACCAGTGCCTCGGGCGTGGCCTTGCCGTACTTCTCCAGGAGCCGCGGGTCGAGCGAGCCGGCGTTGACGCCGATCCGGATCGAGGTGCCGTGGTCCTTCGCGGCGGCCGAGATCTCCTTGATCTGGTCGTCGAACTTGCGGATGTTGCCCGGGTTGACCCGGACGGCCGCACAGCCGGCCTCGATCGCAGCGAAGACGTACTTCGGCTGGAAGTGAATGTCGGCGATGACCGGGATCTGCGAGTGCTGCGCGATCTCCGGCAGCGCCTCCGCGTCGTCCTGCGACGGGCAAGCGACTCGCACGATGTCGCAGCCGGTCGCGGTCAGCTCCGCGATCTGCTGGAGCGTGGCGTTGACGTCGGAGGTCAGCGTCGTCGTCATCGACTGGACCGAGATCGGGGAGTCGCTGCCGACGCCGACCTTGCCCACCTGGATCTGGCGGGTCTTGCGGCGCGGCGCGAGCACCGGCGGGGGTGCCGCGGGCATCCCCAGGTTGATCTCGGTCATGGTCTTCAGCGTACGGCGCAGCACGGCGCCGCCCCGAATCAGAGCGGCGCTGGCGTCACGTCTGGAGGTGCAGGGGCACGACGAAGTCGCCGATGATCAGCACCAGGCTCATCGCGAGCATGAACGACGCCATGACGTAGGCGATGGGCAGTAGCCGAGCGGCGTCCACGAAGCCCGGGTCGGGGCGACCGCGCAGCCGCGCGAACCCGCGGCGTACGGCCTCCCAGAGGGCGCTGGCGATGTGGCCGCCGTCCAGCGGCAGCAATGGGATGAAGTTGAAGGCGCCGATGAAGAAGTTGAAGCCGCCGATGAGCAGCAGCAGGTAGACGACCTTCTTGTCCGTCGAGAACTGGTCCGTGGGCAACGACACGGTCTCGCCCGCCAGGCGACTTCCGCCGACGATGCTGACCGGGCTCTCCGGGTCGCGGTCCTGCAGGCCGACGATGGCCCTGCCCACGCCCCAGACCCGCTGCGGGAGCCGGATCACGGCCTCCACGGTCTGCTCGGCGGTGTAGCCCATCTGCACGAGCGTGTAGAGCGGGCCACCGGTCACGAGGTGGGTCGTCGGCTGGATGCCGAGGAAGCCGACGCTGACGAGCTCGTCCGAGTCGGCGGACGCGGGGCGCGACTGGATGAGCGTGTGGACCGTGGCCTCGTGGTGCGTGCCGTCGCGCGAGTAGCCGATCACGGCCTCGCCGTCGTCGTTGGCGCGGATGAGGTCTGACAGCTGGTCGTAGGACGAGATCGCGGTGCCGTTGAAGTCGGTGATCAGGTCGCCGGGCTCGAGCCCGGCCAGTGCCGCGGGGCTGGGTGGGTCGCCCGGCTCGCAGGTCGCGCGCTGCTCGGCGTAGGGGATGACGCAGTCGCTGACCTCGCTGATCGCCGGCGTGCCGGCGTCGATCTGGCGGTCCGAGGGATTGCCGTAGAAGGCGAAGACGCCCCAGAAGAGGAAGAACGCGATCGCGATGTTCACCGACGGGCCGCCGGCCATCACGATGACCTTCTTCCACCACGCCATCTTGTAGAAGAGCCGCGGCTCGTCCTCGGGGCCGATCAGCTCCCACTCGGCCGCCCGGGCGTCGGAGATGAGCTGGGTGAACATCCCGGTGTTGGACTTGCGGATCTTGGTGACCTGGTTGCCCTGCTCGTCGTAGGTCACCGTGCCGAGCTGCTCCGCCCCGGGCGGCAGCATCCCGACGATCTTCACGTAGCCGCCGAGCGGGATCGCCTTCACGCCGTACTCGGTCTCGCCCCGCCGTCGGCTCCACACGGTCGGGCCGAAGCCGATGAAGTACTGCGTCACCTTCCCGCCGAAGGCCTTGGCCGGGATCATGTGTCCGAGCTCGTGGAGCCCGATGGATATCAGTATCGAGCCGAAGAAGATCACGACTCCGAGCGCGTAATAGAGGCTGGTCATCCTCTACTCCCCCCCTAGTTGCGCCTCGACCGTGCCATCTTCAGCGGCCTCCGCTCGGGCCCACGCATCGGCGGCGAGGACATCCTCGACCGTCAGCGACGTTCCCGGGGTCAAAGGTACGTCGTGTCGTGAAAGCACTGCGGAGATCGTTGGCACGATCTGTGTGAAAGCCAGCCTCCCTTGTCGGAAGGCTTCTACGCATACCTCATTTGCGGCGTTAAATACCGCGGGAGCGGTGCCACCCATCGTCGCAGCCCGCTTCGCCAGCGCCACCGCGGGAAATGCGTCGTGGTCGAGTGGGAAGAATTCCCACGTCTCCGGTCTGGTC
Source organism: uncultured Actinomycetota bacterium (assembly GCA_963825455.1). Taxonomy (GTDB): domain Bacteria; phylum Actinomycetota; class Actinomycetes; order Propionibacteriales; family Nocardioidaceae; genus Nocardioides. The sequence continues at coordinate 174,316 of CAWGTG010000004.1, read as the reverse complement.
CAGTCGACCGCCGGCGCGGTGTCTGGCACCCGGTCGGGCCAGTTCAGGCCCAGGGCGATCGGGATCAGCATGGTCGGCGGGCTGGCCTGGACGAGGGTCGCGCCGTCCACGAACTCGACCATCGAGTGCACCACGCTCGTCGGATGCACGACGACCTCGATCCTGTCGATCGGTATGCCGAAGAGCAGATGCGCCTCGATCACCTCCAGCCCCTTGTTGACCAGGGTCGCCGAGTTGATCGTCACCACCGGGCCCATGTCCCACGTCGGGTGCGCCAGCGCCTGCTCGACGGTGACGTCGTGCAGCTCCTCCTCCGTCTTCCCGCGGAACGGCCCACCGCTCGCGGTCAGCACCAGCCGGCGCACCTCGTCGGCCGAACCGCCGCGCAGGCACTGCGCCAGCGCACTGTGCTCGGAGTCGACGGGGACGATCTGTCCGGGCTTGGCGCGCTCGACGACCAGCGGGCCGCCGACGATGAGGCTCTCCTTGTTGGCCAGGGCCAGCGTGTTGCCGGCGTCGAGTGCCGCCAGCGTCGGCCGAAGCCCGACCGCGCCGTTGATTGCGTTGAGCACCACGTCGCACGGCCGGCCCGCAGCCTCCGTGGACGCCTCCTCGCCGAGACCGACGTACGCCGGGGCGAACTCCGCGACCTGCCGTGCGAAGAGCTCGGGGTTGCTGCCGCCCGCGGTCAGTCCGACGACCCGGAACCGGTCCGGGTTGGCGCGCACGATGTCGAGCGCCTGCGTGCCGACCGATCCGGTCGACCCGAGCACCACGACGTCACGCATCCCGCCATCCTCCCCCATGGGCGGCCAACGGCACTGGGCACTAGATTCGCCACATGAACGGCGGCCCCTCACTTCCCCAGCAGCGCAACCTCGTCACGGCCATCCCGGGCCCCGAGTCGCTCACCAGGCTCGACCGCAAGAAGACGTACGTCGCCGACGGCGTCGGCACGATGCTGCCGGTGTTCGTGGTCGCTGCCGGTGGCGGCATCCTCGTCGACGCGGACGGCAACTCGCTGATCGACCTGGGCTCCGGCATCGCGGTCGTCAGCGTCGGCAACGCCTCCCCCTCGGTCGTGGCGCGGGTCCAGGAGCAGGTGGCGGCGTTCACCCACAGCTGCTTCATGATCACGCCGTACGACGGGTACGTCGACGTCTGCGAGCAGCTCGCAGAGCTCACGCCCGGCGACCACGCGAAGAAGTCGGCGCTGTTCAACTCCGGCGCGGAGGCGGTCGAGAACGCCGTGAAGATCGCGCGCGTGGCGACCGGACGCGACGCGGTGGCCGTCTTCGACCACGCCTACCACGGCCGCACCAACCTGACGATGGCGATGACGGCCAAGAACATGCCGTACAAGAAGGGCTTCGGCCCGTTCGCCGGCGAGGTCTACCGGGCGCCGATGTCCTACCCGTTCCGCGACGGGCTGTCCGGCGAGGACGCCGCCGTGCGGGCCATCGACGTGATGGAGAAGCAGATCGGCGCGGAGAACCTCGCCTGCGTGGCGATCGAGCCGATCCAGGGTGAGGGCGGCTTCGTGGTGCCGGCTCCTGGCTTCCTGCCTGCCCTGTCCGCGTGGGCCAAGGACAACGGCGTGGTGTTCCTCGCGGACGAGATCCAGACCGGCTTCTGCCGCACCGGCGACTGGTTCGCCTGCGACGACGAGGGCGTCGATCCCGACCTGATCACGCTGGCGAAGGGGATCGCCGGGGGGCTCCCACTGGCCGCGGTCACGGGCCGGGCCGAGCTGATGGACGCCGTGCACGTCGGCGGCCTCGGCGGCACGTACGGCGGCAACCCGGTCGCCTGCGCCGCCGGCCTGGGTGCGCTGGAGGAGATGCGCAGCCACGACCTGGTCTCGCGGGCCCGCGAGATCGGCACCCGGATGGCCGATCGGCTCCACAAGATCGCAGCGGACCACCCGGTCATCGGAGACGTCCGCGGTCGCGGCGCCATGATGGCGATCGAGCTGACCACGCCGGGGACCCTCTCCCCGGAGGCGGCCCGCACGGCCGCGGTCTCGGCGTACTGCCACCAGCAGGGCGTCGTCACCCTCACCTGCGGCACGTGGGGCAACGTGTTCCGGTTCCTGCCGCCGCTCTCGATCTCCGACGGGCTCCTCGACGAGGCGTTCGACGTCGTCGCCGAGGCGTTCGCGGCCACTGCATGACGCCCACTGCCTCGTGGGTCGACTCCCTCGCAACCGCCGACGCCAGCTGGCTGTTCGACGCCACCGGGCTGGTCTGACCGGCCCGGAGGACTGACCGCATGGCAGCACGACGCGAGACCGTCGTCGTCGGTGGTGGCGCGATGGGATCCGCGACCGCGTGGCACCTCGCCCGCCGTGGCCGCCAGGTCACGCTCATCGAGCGGTTCGGCGCTCGGCACACGATGGGGGCGTCGCACGGACGATCGCGCAACTTCAACCTCATGTACGTCGACCCGACATACCAAGCCATGCTGCGCGAGGCCACGGTGCTCTGGCGCGAGCTCGAGGCCGAGAGCGACGTCTCGTTGTTGGAGCTGGTGGGGATCGCCAACCACGGGGCCGGGATCGCGCCAGACCTCGACGAGACCCTCGGAGCCCTCGGCGTGCGGGCGTCGATGCTGACGCCGGAGGAGGCGCAGGAGCGGTGGGCCGGCATCCGGTTCGACACGCGGGTGGTCCACACCCCGGAGGCCGGGCGGCTGGATGCCGAGGAGGCGGTCGCAGCCCTTCAGGCAGAGGCGGCCAGACGCGGGGGCGAGGTCATCCTCGACACCCGGGTCGACTCGATCACCGTGCGCTCCGACGACCGGGTCGAGGTGTCCACCCCGGAGGAGGTGTACGTCGCGGACACGGTCGTGGTCACGGTGGGCGCGTGGACCGGCAAGCTGTTGGGCGCCACTGTCGCGCTGCCGAAGCTGGTGGTCACCCAGGAGCAGCCGGCCCACTTCGCCATCTCGGTGCCCTCGGCCGTCTGGCCGGGCTTCAACCATCTTCCCGAGCCGGGCAACGCCCGCTACGACTACTGGTACTCCCTGGTCTACGGCACGCTCACGCCCGGCGAGGGCGTCAAAGCCGGCTGGCACGCCGTCGGACCGGTCACGGACCCCGACACACGCACCTTCGGACCGGAACCCACACAGCTCGCCGCGCTCCGGCGGTACGCCCGCGAGTGGCTCCCCGGAGTCGACGCCGACGCGCTGACCCCGATCAGCTGCACCTACACGTCGACCGACGACACCGACTTCGTCCTCGATCGAATCGGTCCGGTCGTCGTCGGGGCCGGCTTCTCGGGCCACGGGTTCAAGTTCGTGCCCACGGTCGGTCGCATGCTGGCCGACCTCGTCGAGGGCACGACGCGCCCAGTGGTGCGGTTCTCCTCGACCCGACCCTGAAGCTGTCACATTTCGAGCCGCCGTCTCGACTCGGTCTTGAGAGAGATAGTTGAGACGAGAGGTGAGATCGATGCACATCTACATCGCTGGTGGCACGGGCGCCATCGGAACCAGGTTGATCCCGCAGCTGGTCGAGCGCGGCCATCGGGTGACCGCGACCACTACGAACCCGGCCAAGCTGGCCCGGCTCGAGGGGCTGGGCGCCTACGCGGTCACGGTCGACGGCTTGGACAGCGCCGCCGTGGGCGAGTCGGTGGCCACGGCCGAGCCGGACGCCGTCGTCCACCAGATGTCCTCGCTGGCCGGCAAGCTCGATCCGAAACACTTCGACCGGTCGTTCGCAGTGACCAACCGCCTCCGCACGGAGGGCCTGGACCACCTGGTCGCCGCGGCGCAGGCCACCGGCGTGAAGCACATCGTGGCCCAGAGCTACACCGGCTGGCCCAACCTCCGCTCGGGCGGATGGATCAAGGACGAGGAGGACCCGCTGGACTCGGACCCGCCGAAGGCGCAGCGCGAGTCGCTGGCTGCCATCCGCTACCTGGAGGAGACGGTGCAGAAGTCCGACGGCACCGTACTTCGATACGGCGGGTTCTACGGCGACGCGTCCGACGCGATGATCCCGCTGGTGCGGAAGCGGCAGTTCCCGATCGTGGGCGGCGGCCCCGGCTACACCTCGTGGGTCCACCTGGATGACGCGGCGCGCGCCACGGTCCTGGCGCTCGAGCAGGAGGCCCGGGGAGTCTTCAACATCGTGGACGACGAGCCGGCGCCGGCCTCCGAGTGGCTGCCGTACCTCGCCGAGTGCGTGGGGGCGAAGCCGCCGCTGCGACTCCCGGTCTGGGTGGCCAGACTCCTCGCCGGCGACGTCGCCGTCTCGATGCTGACCCGCACACGCGGCTCGTCCAATGTGCGGGCGAAGCGCGAGCTCGGGTGGGAGCTGCGCTGGCCGTCGTGGAGGCAGGGCTTCCGACACGGGCTCGCGAAGGGCTAGGACCGACCGTGGGCGCCGAGGAGTTCGAGGAGCTGCGTCCGCTGCTCTTCTCGATCGCCTACCGGATCCTCGGCAGCGTGAGCGAGGCTGAGGATGCGGTCCAGGAGACCTGGCTGCGCTACGACGCGAGCGCCACCGTGCCGATCTCGCTGAAGTCGTTCCTCTCGGCGATCGTGACCCGGGTCTCCATCGACGTACTGCGATCCGCGCGGGTACGCCGCGAGTCGTACGTCGGCCAGTGGCTGCCCGAGCCGCTCCTCACCGACGACGAGTCGACGGCGTACCGCGATCCGGAGCACGCCGCCGAGCTCGCCGACTCGCTGTCTATGGCCGCGCTGCTGCTGCTCGAGCGGCTGAGCCCTGAGCAGCGCGCGGTCTTCGTGCTGCACGACGTGTTCGCGTTCCCCTTCGTCGAGATCGCCGAGGTGGTGGGCAAGTCGGAGGCCGCGTGCCGCCAGCTCGCGTCTCGTGCCCGACGCCTGATGAAGGACGGCAGACCGCGCTTCGACGTCGACAGGCAGGAGCGCGAAGACCTCGCCGCACGCTTCTTCGACGCGGTGACCGTCGGGGACGTCGACGAGCTGCGCGAGCTCCTGGCTGCTGACGTCGAGGTGCACGGGGACGGCGGCGGCAAGGCGCCGCAGTGGACACGGGTCGTCGCGGGTCTGGACAACGTTGCGCGCATGTTCGCGGGACTGGGCTCGAGGTTTGCCGGCGCCGGAATCCAGGTGGACCGTCACGAAGTGAACGGTCAGCCGGGCGCGGTGTTCCGGGACGCGACCGGCCGGGTCATCAACGTGATGGCGCTGGACGTGCTGGACGGCCGGGTACAGGTGATCCGCTCGGTCATCAACCCGGACAAGCTGCAACACCTCGGCCCGGTGGCCGACGCCTGGGCGTTGATGCGCGAGGCAGGGGGCAACGCGGCCAGGTGATGCACGCGTTCCGCGACCGCGGTGCTGTCGTACGAGCTCAGCGCGGGAGCACCGTGAACCGCGGCGTCTCGCCGATCACTCGATAGCTGTCGTCGACAAGCAACCGGGCGACGTACTGTCCTGGCGGCAGCGGCCATGGCGGCGCGCCCTCGCCTGGCGCCACAGTCTCGGAGAGGGTCAGCGACCCCTCGATCCTGGTCCGGGTGTATCGGTAGGCAAGGTAGCTCCCGGGCTCGTCGCACGTTCGACTGCACCGGTAGAGCCCGACCCAGTCGAGATGCTCGCCGGGCGCCCGGTCCCAGGCGACCCTGATGGGCTCTTCGGGGTGGTAGGCGCGGGCGTCGGTCGTCATCGTGGTGTGGCTGCCGTGCTCGTAGACCCAGATCGGCGACCGGGCCGACGCGACACCGGTGCCGGTGTCGAGCAGGACCACGTCGTAGCGGCCCGCGCGCAGCCTCGAGGTGGGCAGCGAGACGCCTCCGGAGGTGCGGCCGCCGGTCGATTGCGTGGCCAGCAAGCGGCTGGAGGCCCTGCCACGGACGACGGCGACCACCTCGCCACGCCCACCGGTGCCGTGGAACCGGACGTGCAGCCGGCTGCCGTCGCCGAGGATCACTCGTCGCTCGGACGGTGACACGGCGGGTGGCGCCTCGGGCGGCGTGATGTCGAAGGTGGAGACCACACCCCGGTGGTCGGTCGGGAACCTCCCGGGGAGCGCCACGTCCACCTGTGGGTTTCCCTTCTCGCCGACGAGCCGGCTCGAGGTGGCGGTGGCCGGCCCGGCGGAGAGCACCCAGTCGATCCGGTCGAAGACGTCGTGACTCCGGCCCTCTGGGCCGCCGGGTGTCCAGGTGTAGCCCGGATCGGCGACCGGGTCCGGGTGCACCTGGCGGTAGGAGTCCACGAACCCGGCGGCCGCCAGGGTCGCGCTGGCAGGCCAGACGACCGGGTAGGGCACGTCCGCCCGGGCGTCCGCGACGGCGCTGGTCCAGTCGAGGTGCGACGGGCTGTTGAAGTCCCCGGTGAGGAACACCGGGATCCCCCGCGCGGCCAGCCTGGGCAGGACCCGCAGCACGTGGGTCAGGGCGGCCACCCGGAGCCGCTCCTCGAGCGCCAGCACCTTCACTCGCGAAGCCCCGCGCTGCACCTTGTAGGGGCCGTACGGCGAGGACGGGAGGTGCGTATTCGCCACGGCCACGATCCGGCCCGGCACCGGCTCGACGAACGTGTAGAGACCCCGCCCACCTGCCGGTCGGAGCAGCGGGAAGCGCGAGATCACGTGCGCGCGGGGGTCGGCGTGCCAGCCGAGCAGCCTCGCCAGCGCCGTCGTGTTGCGCTCGGCCTCCTGGAGGCCGACCACATCCGCACCGCTCGCGCGGATGTAGCGGGCGACCTTGCGCAGGGTGCGCGGGCAGCCGTCGGCGACCGGGCACCAGTCACCGGTCGCCAGGTCGTAGTCGTCCCCGCCGTAGAAGATGTTCAGGCTCATCACCGAGAGGCTGAGGCTGCCGACCTGCGGAGACGAGACCGCCGCTCGGGACGCCGAGGCCGATGTCGTCGACAGGCACGCGCCGAGCCCCACGACGAACCCGAGCGCCAGGCCCAGCACGAGTCGAGAACCGCGTGACTGCGGCATGGCGATCTCCTCGGGCCGGTGTTGACCGCACCATAGCGGTGGACGGTCGTCTCACCACGGGTAGAACGGCACGGCGTCAGGTAGCAGCTCACACGTTCCGTCAGCGGGCTCGCAGGCCCACACCTCCTCCACGAACCCCCCGTCCTGCGTCTCCTCGCTGTACAACCCCAGCGTCAGTACGTCGGCGCCGCTCCAGCCCCACGGGTTCGTGTAGGCCCCGCGCATCGCGTCGGGCAGGTCGAGTGGGACCCGCCTGCCGGTCGCGGTGTCCAGCAAGACGGTACGCAGGCCGGTCTTGTAGCCCGTGGACGTGACGAACCAGCGGCCGTCCGGACTCAACCGACCCTCCCGGAACAACTGGCTCCCCTCCGCGCGCACCGTTCCCGACGACCCGCGGAACTCCAGCTGGCCCAGGCTGAGCGCGCCGCTCGGGCCGTCGCGCACGCTGGAGACTGCGACGACCGAGCCATTCGGCCCGTGGTCGAGGAGATCGTCCGCCGTCATTCCCAGCATCTGGCTCGCCTCTCCGGCCTGGACGTCCAGCGTCCAGACGCTCCCGGCGGCCTCGTAGACGACCTCGTCGTCGCCCACGAAGAGCACCGGCGACTCCAGTCCCATATCGGGCTGTTCCAGCCCGCTGCCCACGGCGACGGTGAGCCCGGACACGCGTCGGCTGTCGACCACCCGGTCCTCCCCGACGTCGTAGGTCACCAACTGGTCGTCCGCTGTCACCCAGACGACCAGGTCGCCCAACGGGTCCGCGGCGAACAGCTGCCATGCCTCGGACGTCAGCTCGACCGGCTCACCGTCGAGCGACTGCCAGTAGAGGTGCGGTCGTGCTCCCATCTCGGTCCACACGACGCCCCGTGCCGTGAGGGCGAACCGGACGCCTCCGTCGAGAGGGTTTCGGATGTCAGTCCCTGCGCGCGTACCTGGTTCGATGACGTCGTCACCGATGTGCAGCCTCCCTTCGGCGTCCTCCCACACCGGGACGTTTCCCAACCGGGCGGGACGGGGTCCCTCAACCGGTTCCTCGGCCGACCTGCGGCCGCTGATCGCGGGCACGAGGATGGCCACTCCGACCAGGGCCGCGACCGTCGCCATCGCTGTGACGCCCATCCGTCGACGGCGCCGGAGGGACACCGCGCGAGCACCCAGCGCCTCCGGGTCCGGGACCCGCGGGAGCGACAGGTCAGAAGCGATGTCTCGGGCGGACCTGGTGAGCAGATCGTCGAGGTTCACGTCCGGTCCTCCTGTACGTCGAGCTCCAGATCGCGAAGTTCCTGACCCAGCCTGCCGCGCAGCGTGGCCATGGCGTGGTGCGCGTGTGTCTTCACCGAGCCGGCGCTGATCCCGAGGATCTCCGCGATCTCCGCCTCCGACCGATCCTCGTAGTACCGCAGCACGATCACCGCACGCTGTCGTGGCGGCAGGGCCAGGACCTGCGTCCACAAGGCGCGAGCCTCGACGAGACCCTCGTCGAACGCCGGCAACGCCTGCTCGGTCCGATTCGAGGTCGGTCGCTCTGAATTCGTCCTGAGCCGCCACCACGACGTCAACTGGTTGACCACCATCGTGCGTGCGTACGCTGCCGGGTGGCTCATGGACGCCACGCGCGGCCAGGCGAGGTACAGCTTCATCAGCGCCGTCTGGACGATGTCCTCGGCGCGCTGGTGGTCGCCGGTCAGCAGGAAGGCAGTCCGGTACAGGGCCGCCCACTGGGCGTGCACGAACTCCGTGTAGGCCACGTCGCGTTCGCGATCCCTCACCGACTCCATGAGCTCCTCCTGGAGAGGCGGGCTGCGCCCCCCTGTACCTAGAGGAACGCTTCCAGACGAGACGGAGGTTGAACCAGTCGCTCCACCGCGCGTCCTACCTCGCCCCCGTCATCGCCTCGGCGGCATTGCCGGAGAGCCGCTGCGCCAGGTAGATCGGGATCGCCGAGAACAGCACCAGCGCGGCTGCGACGCAGTTGACGATCGGCGCCTGGTTGGGGCGGAACAGGTTCTGGAAGATCCAGATGGGCAGCGTCCGGTCGGTCGACGAGGCCGTGAACTGGGTGACCACGATCTCGTCGAACGAGAGGCCGAAGGACAGGAGGGCGCCGGCCAGCAGAGCAGAGCGCAGCATCGGGAGCGTGATCAGCCGGAACGTCGTGAACGGGCCGGCGCCGAGGTCCATCGAGGCCTGCTCGAGGTTGCCGCCGAGCCGCTGGAAGCGCGCCTGCACGTTGTTGAACACCGTGACGATGCAGAACGTCGCGTGCGCGATCACGATCGTCCAGAGCGAGAGCTGGATGCCGAGGATGGTGCGGAAGCCGTTCTGGAAGGCGAGGCCGGTGACGATGCCGGGCAGCGCGATCGGCAGGATGATCAGCAGCGAGACGACGTTGCGGCCGAAGAAGCGGGTCCGCCGCAGCCCCATCGCCGCGAGGGTGCCCAGCACCAGCGCGATCGCCGTCGCGCAGATGGCCACCTGCAGTGAGGTCCACAGCGCGTCGCGGGCGCCCTGGCTGTGCCAGGCCAGCTCCCACCAGCGGGTCGTGTAGCCCGGCGGCGGCCAGCCGAAGGACCGATTGGTGTTGAACGAGTTGAGCAGCACCAGCCCGAGCGGCACGTAGATGACCACCAGCACCACCGCGGTGAACAGGGTGAGGGTCGCACGCATGCCTGCCGGGAGCCGCATCAGAGCTGCTCCAGAGCGCCGGTACGCCGTACCGCCGCGAGGTAGGCCAGCATCACGACGATCGGGATCGTTGCCATCGCTGCCGCGAACGGGAGGTTGTTGGCCGCGCCCTGGTTGTCGTAGACGACGTTGCCGAGCAGCTGGCCGGTGCCGCCCACGATCTTCACGGCGATGTAGTCACCCATCGACAGCGAGAAGGTGAAGATCGACCCGGCCACCACGGCCGGGAAGACCACCGGGAACACGACGCGGCGCAACGTCGTCACCGAGCCGGCCCCGAGGTCGGCAGAGGCCTCGAACAGCGAGTTGGGCACCCGCTCGAGCCCCGCGTAGATGGGCAGGATCATGTACGGCAGCCACAGGTACGCGAGTGTCACCGTCGTCGCCACCAGGCCGTAGCCCGGCGTTCCCAGCCCGAACGGCGACGCGATCTGCTCGACGAGGCCGTTCGACGACAGCATCCCCCGCCACGCGTAGGCCTTCACGAGGTACGACGCCCACAGCGGCATGAGCACTGCGATGACCAGCAGCCGCTGCCAGCGCGGCGAGGCCACCTTGGCCATGAACAGGGCGATCGGGAAGGCCAGCACCGCGTCGATCACCGTCACGAGAGCCGCGATGCCGATCGTGCGCAGGGTGATCGTCCGGTAGACGTCGATCGTGAACAGGTCGTGGAAGTTCTCCAGGGTCCAGGCCCGCTGGATGTTCCCGGTGAAGTCGTCCTGGGTCCACAGGGCGGTGATGAGGAGCGCCGCCAGGGCCCCCAGGTAGGCGACTCCCAGCCACAGCATCGGTGGCGTCAGGAGCAGGCCCACCCGGAGGCCCGGGCGGCGACTCAGGACGGACAAGGTCAGCTCAACTCAGCCCTTGATCTCCGTCCACGCCTGCGTCCAGTCGCCGTAGTCGGCGCACTTCACGTCGGTGCGACCGTCCAGGCACTGCTCGATCGGCGTCGTCCAGTACCAGATCTCCGAGGCATAGGCCTCGTCACCGGCGTGGAATGTCTCGCAGTGGCCTTCGGACGCGATGTCGCACGCCTTGGGGTTGGAGGGCGCCTCACCGAAGTACTCCGCCACCGCGGCGTTCGCCTCGGGGCTGATGATGTGGTCCGCCCAGGCGTAGGCGCAGTTCCGGTTCGGCGCGTCGGCGCCGATCATCCAGGTGTCGGACCAGCCGGTCACACCTTCCTCCGGCACGGTGACGTCCACGGGCACGTCCTCGCCCTGGGCCACGTTGGCGATGACCTGCCAGGTCGTTCCGACCACGGAGTCGCCGGTCGTGAACGCCTGGACCTCCTTGAGGTAGTCGGACCAGTACTCGCCGACGTGCTCCTTCTGGGCCTTGAGCAGGTCGACCACGGCGTCGAGCTGGTCGTCGTCGAGGGCGTAGGGGTGCTCGATGCCGAGATCGGGTTGGGTGGCCATCAGGTACATCGCTGCGTCCGCGATGTAGATCGGCGAGTCGTACGCCGTGACCTTGCCCGAGTTGGCGGACGCGTCGTCGAAGACGGCACTCCAGCTCGTGGGCGCGGGATCCACCATGTCGGTCCGCCACATCAGCAGGTTGGCGCCGTAGCCGTGCGGCACGCCGTACATCTGCCCGTCGACCGAGTTCCACTCCCGGTCCTTGAGGTAGCCGTAGACGTCGGCGTAGTTCGGTGTCAGGTCGGTGTTGAACGGCTCGACGTCGCCGGCGGCGATCATCCGCAGGGAGGCGTCACCGGAGGCGGACACCACGTCGTACTCGCCGGTCTTCATCAGCTGGACGGCCTCGTCGGACGTCGCGAAGTACTTGATGTTGGCCTGGCAGCCCGTGGCCTCCTCGAACGGGGTCACCCAGTCCACGGCCGGATCGGTGGTGCCGTCCTCGGCGTAGCCGGGCCAGGCCAGGATGTTGACCTCGCCCTCCATGTCTCCCAGCTCTTCGAGCATGGGCAGGTCCGGTGCGGTGAAACCCTCCGAACCGGGGCTTCCGCCGGCATCGTCATCGCCCTCGTCCGAGTCGGTGCCACAGCCGGAAATCGCCAACAGCAGCACGGCGACACTGGCGAGGCTTACGAGCCGCTTACTTGTCGTTCTCCTCATGGTTCCTCCTCAGGTGATGGCGTTGCCGGGTCGGGAGCAGGCGAACCTGACTCCTGGGCCAGGGCCACCAGGTGGTCGCGTCGCCACGACAGCACGACACGTTGCTGGCGCCGCTCGAGCGCGGCGTCGATGGAGCGATCCGAGTTCTGGTGGGCAACGGTCAACCTCGTGCCGGCGTTCAGCTCCACGATCGAGTGGGTGCTGGCGCCGAGGTAGACGACCTCCTGCACGACCCCAGGCGCCACGCACGTCTCCGGGTCGGCGGACGGCGCGTCGGCCTCCGCGTGCATGACCAGCTTCTCGGGCCGGATCACGAACGTCCCGTCCTCGCCGACGAGCTCCTTGGCGACCCTGCCCTGGAGCAGGTTCGAGGTGCCGACGAAGCCGGCGACGAACGCCGAGGCCGGCTCCTCGTAGAGCTGGAACGGCGTCGCGAGCTGCTGGACGCGCCCCTCGTTGAAGACCGCGATGCGGTCGCTCATCGTGAGCGCTTCCTCCTGGTCATGGGTGACGAAGACGAAGGTGATGCCGACCTCGCGCTGGATCTCCTTCAGCTCGACCTGCATCTCCCGGCGCAGCTTGAGGTCGAGGGCGCCCAGAGGCTCGTCGAGGAGCAGCACCTTGGGCCGGTTCACGAGCGCCCGCGCCAGCGCGACGCGCTGCCGCTGGCCACCCGAGAGCTGGTGCGGCCGCCGGGCGGCGTAGCCCTCGAGCCGGACGGTCGCGAGCGCCTCCTCGGCCCGTTTGCGCCGCTCCCCCTTGGCGACCTTCTTGACCCGCAGGCCGTACTCGACGTTCTGCAGCACGCTCATGTGCGGGAAGATCGCGTAGTCCTGGAAGACGGTGTTGACGTCGCGGTCGTACGGCGCCCGCCCGGTCACGTCCTCGTTGCCCAGCTTGATCGAGCCGGCGGTCGGCGGCTCGAAGCCCGCGATCAAGCGCAGGACGGTGGTCTTCCCGGAGCCGGACGGACCCAGCATGGAGAAGAACTCGCCGTCGCGGATGTCGAGGTCCAGGTCGTCGACGGCGCGCACCTGGTCGTAGTGCTTGCTCAGCCCCCGCACCGAGATCGCCGGCGTTCCTGCATCCGCCATGCAAGGCAACCTAGTGAGGTCTCGCGGCGAGTTCCAGCACCGTTCGGTCACGAGGACGACGGTTCGCGCCGTCGTAGCGCCTCGGAAACACGGGATCCGTGTCGCAGGTACCCCTGGAGGATCACTCCGGGAGCGGGAGGTCTCCCGGCGTCTTGGTGTAGCCAAGCTGCTCGAGCACGCGACCGCCGCTGACCCGCGTCACGTTCACGCCCAGAACGGATTCTGCGTCGGTGGGGCCGAAGCGGTATCGCCACCGCACCGTCGCCCATTCGCCGGCCGCGAACACGTGCTGGACCTCGAACGTGGTCGACTCGTCGTCCATGAGCTCGGCCCAGAACGCCACGCAGGCCTCCTTCCCGACGTACGCCGTGCCGTCCGGGCCGGGCTGGGCCGACACCATCAGGCAGTCGTCATGGACGAGGGCGGCCAGCGCGTCGGTGTCGCCGCGCTGAAACGCGTCGTTGAAGAGATCGATGGTCTCTGCGGTGTCCCTGGCTGACGTCTCGGATGTGCTCATCCGATCCTCCTCGGAAGTAGAATGATTGGTCTACTCACGACGGTATAGACTGGTCGTTCTACTGTCAAGCAAAGAGGATCTCGACGAGCAGATGAGCGCCAAGACCGCCCCGGGACCCCGGGAACGACTGCTCGCCTCGGGCCAGCAGCTCTTCTACGCCCGCGGCGCCTCGGTCGGCGTGGACGCGCTGCTCAAGGAGGCGAACGTCGCCCGCAGGTCGCTCTACGAGCACTTCGGTGGCAAGGACGGCCTGGTTGCGGCGGTCCTCCGCCGCGCCGCCGACGAGGACCTTGCGTGGTACGAGGACGCGTTGGCCGGCGCCACGGAACCCCGAGCCCGGCTGCTTGGGCTCTTCGACCGGCTGGACGAGCTCGTCTCGGACGCGGACTTCCGTGGCTGTCGGTACTTCGCGACCGACCTCTCCTTTGCGGATCCCGACCACCCGGCACATGCCGAGACCGCCGCGTACCGGCGGCGCATTCGCGCACTCCTCCTTCGGGAGGTCGAGGCGCTGGGTCACAGCCAGCCAGAACACGCAGCCGAGCAACTGCACCTGCTGGTCGAAGGGTCGTTGGTGATGGGTGCCACCCACGACAGCCAGCATCCCGCCCGCTCCGCGCGCGACCTCGCCGCCATCATCCTCGGCTGAGCCGGCGACCTATCCCGAGACCTCCTGCATTCCCCACGGGCTGCCGTAGGCGGTCAGCAGCTCCAGGAACGGGACAGCGTCGAAGGCCTCCGGGCCGAGCACACCGGCGCCGGACCACGTGCCCTGGGACAGCAGCTCGAGCGCGACGACCGGGTTGATCGCGGTCTGCCAGACCACGCACTGGTGGCCGTACTCCCGCATGGTCCACTCGTTGTCGACCACGTGGTAGAGGTACGTCGACCGGTCGCCGGTTGAATTTCCCTCGGCGTCCTTGCCCTTGCCCGTCACCCAGAGGCCCGCGCAGGTCTTGCCCTTCATCCGCGGACCGACCGTGGCCGGGTCCGGCAGCACGGCGGCGACCACGTCACGGGGGCTGACCTCGACGCCCTTGACCCGCACCTTCTCGGTCCTGTCGAGGCCGAGGGTGTTGAGCACCTTGAGGATGTTGATGAACTCGTCGCCGAGCCCGTACTTGAACGTCGCGCGCTTGCAGTCCACCCAGCGCGGCATGAGGAGCACCTCCTCGTGCTCCACGTTGACGCACTCGACCGGGCCGATGCCCTCGGGGAAGTCGAAGACCTCCGGCTCGCTGAACGGCGCGGTGGTGAACCACTCACCGTCCTGCCAGATCACGGGTGGGTTCAGGCACTCCTCGATCGTGGTCCACATCGAGAACGACGGCGCGAAGATCTCGTTGCCGTCGTCGTCGGTGACGACCAGGTTGGCGCCGTCGCGGGTGCCGAGCTCGTCGATCTCGCTGAAGAGGTGGTCGGCGGCGTACCGCGCGAACACGTCGGAGAGCCCCGGCTCCACGCCGATCCCGACCAGCGCCAGGCGGCCGGCGTCCTCCCAGTTCTTCGCCACCGCGAACTGCTCGTCCCCCAGCTTCACGCCGGTCTTCTCGTACGGCGCGTCCGGATGCGGCTTCGACAGCGACATCGCCATGTCGAGGTAGTCGGCGCCGGCGGCGAACGCGCCGTTGAAGATCGGCATGTTGAAGACCGGGTCGACGGCGTTCATCACGTGCGTGATGCCCTGCTCCCGGCACAGCGCGGTCACCGAGTCGGCGTTGGACGCGTCGACCTGCGCGGCGACGTACCGCTCGTCCGTGGCGGCCGCCTTCTCGGCCTTGGCGGCGTCGTAGTCGGCGATGACGATCGCCTCGAAGAAGTCGCGCCGGGCCGCGATGGCCGTGAAGGCTCCACCGACGCCACCGGCGCCGATCAAAAGGATGCGCACGTGTCTACTCTCCGATGTAGGACATGACGTGCTTGATGCGCGTGTAGTCCTCGAGGCCGTACATGGACAGGTCCTTGCCGTAGCCCGAGTGCTTGAAGCCGCCGTGCGGCATCTCCGAGACGAACGGGATGTGGGTGTTGATCCACACCACGCCGAAGTCGAGGTGCTTGGACATCCGCATCGCCCGCGCGTGGTCCTTGGTCCAGACGCTCGAGGCCAGGCCGTACTCGACGCCGTTCGCCCAGCGCAGCGCCTCCCCCTCGTCGGAGAACCTCTGCACCGTCATCACCGGGCCGAAGATCTCGGACTGGATCTGCTCGTCGTCCTGCTGGAGGCCGGAGACCACAGTCGGCTCGTAGAAGTACCCCACCGAGCCGTGGCGGGCGCCGCCGGTCTCGAGGTTCGCGTGGTCGGGCAGCCGGTCGACCATGCCGGAGACCCGGTCGTACTGGTTCTGGTTGTTGAGCGGGCCGTAGTAGGTGTCCTCGCTGTCCGGCGCGCCGGTCGGCATCCCCTTGGCGGCTTCGCTGAGCGCGGCGACGAACTCGTCGTGCACGCCCGGCCCGGCGAGCACCCGGGTGGCCGCGGTGCAGTCCTGGCCGGCGTTGAAGAGTCCGGCGCCGGCGATGCCCTCGGCCGCCTTCTCGATGTCCGCGTCGTCGAAGACGATGACGGGTGCCTTGCCGCCGAGCTCGAGGTGCACCCGCTTGAGGTCCGACGACGCGGCCTCGGCGACCTCCATGCCGGCACGCACCGAGCCGGTGATCGCGACCATCGCCGGAGTCTTGTGCGAGACCAGCGCGCGGCCTGTGTCGCGGTCACCGCAGACGACGTTGAGAACGCCGGGCGGCAGGAACTCCTGGCAGATCTCGGCGAGCAGGGTGGAGCTGGCGGGTGTGGTGTCGCTGGGCTTGAGGACGATCGTGTTGCCGCCGGCCAGTGCCGGGGCGATCTTCCAGATCATCATCATCAGCGGGTAGTTCCACGGCGTGACCTGGCCGACCACGCCGACCGGCTCACGGCGGATCCACGACGTGTGGTCGGCCATGTACTCGCCTGCCGAGCTGCCCTGCATGACGCGCGCGGCGCCCGCGAAGAAGCGGAAGTGGTCGGAGGCGTAGGGCATCTCCTCCGACATGGTCAGGTGCAGCGGCTTCCCGGTGTCCTTGCACTCGACCTCGTTGATCTCGTCCACACGGGCCTCGATCGCCTCGGCGATCTTGAGCATCGCAGCGGCGCGGTCCTGCGGCGTCGAGTCGCCCCAGGTCTCGAACGCGGCCGCCGCGGCGGCGTACGCGCGGTCGACGTCGTCAGCGCCCGACATCGGCGCGACGGCGTACACCTCCCCCGTGGTCGGGTCGATGACGTCGTACGTCTCGCCCGACGCGGAGTCGACGAGCTCACCGTTGATGACGTTCTGGAAGCGCTGGTCGGCCATGGCTCGGAGCCTAGGCGGACCACAACGGAATCGGTAGGGCAGGCCGTGATGCGGTGCGGAATCAGTTGCGCCCGGGCGGGCGGTGGGTGGGCAACCGCAGTCCACAGGCCCGGCCGGGGAGAGGTGGAAGGGCAACCCTTGTCCACGGGGACAAGCGTTGCCAGCCCACCGCAACCCCGAGCGCTGCGGTGGACAGCGGTTGCCAACCCACCGCCACCACGGGCCGTCAGCCGTGGACGAGGTCGCCGTCGACCCAGGTCGACATCACGCGAGCCGCGCCGATCTCCTCCGGCGGCCCCGCGAACGGGTCCCGGTCGAGCACCACGAGGTCGGCGACCGCGCCCACGTCGACAATGCCGGCGTCGTCGCGGTGGTTCACCCACGCACTGCCAGAGGTGTACGCCGCGAACGCCACCTCGAGGGGCAAAGCCTGCTCGGGCAGGAACGGGTCGGTGCCGGCCCGCCCGGTGCCACCGTGCTCCGTGCGCGTCACCGCGGTGTGGATCGCGGCCAGCGGGTCGGCCGTCGTAACCGGCCAGTCGCTCCCGGCCACCAGCCGCGCGCCGTCGCGGTGCAGGTCGCCGAACGGGTACTGCCACGAAGACCGTTCCTCGCCCAGGAAGGGCAGCGTCAGGTCGATCATCTGGTCGTCGTGGCAGGCCCAGAGCGCCTGCATGTTCGCCGCCACACCGAGCTCGGCGAACCGCGGCACGTCGTCGGGATGGATCAGCTGCAGGTGGGCGATGTGGTGGCGCCGGGTCGGGTCGGTGCCGACCATCGCGTCCAGCGTCTCCCGCACTGCCCGGTCACCGATGGTGTGCACGTGCACCTGGAAGCCGGCAGCGTCCAGTGCCGCGACGGCGTCCTTGACCGCCCGGGCGTCGAGGAACGAGTGGCCGCTGTTGTCCGTCGCGTGGCCGCAGCGGTCGAGGTACGGCTCGAGCAGCGCTGCCGTGCCGTTCTCGGCGACCCCGTCCTGCATGATCTTGACGGCCGTGGCGCGGAACCGGCCCGCGGTGAACGCGTCCCGGCGACCCACGAGGTCCGCGACCTGTTCAACGCCCTGGCGCCGGTCCCACCACAACGCACCGACCACTTCTGAGCGGAGCTCGCCACTCGCCGCCGCCTCGACGTACGTCGACGCAGGATCGTCCATCCCCGCGTAGGAGCCGACGATCGCGTCCTGCCAGCTCGTGACGCCCAGCGAGTGCAGGTACTCCTGGCCGGCGAGCAACGCCGCGCGGTAGTCGGCCCCGGTGGTGCGCGGCAGGTGCCGCGACACCAGAGAGGTCGCCCCTTCGTGCAAGGTTCCGCTCGGCCTGCCGTCGGCGTCGCGCTCGATCCGGCCGTCCGGCGGATCTGCGGTCTCGCGAGTGATGCCGGCGAGCTCGAGTGCCCGAGAGTTGACCCAGGCGCCGTGGTGGTCACGGTTGGGCAGGAACACCGGCCGGTCCGGCACCACTGTGTCGAGGTCGGCCGCCAGCGGCGTCCCGCCGGGGAACGCCGGCATGGCCCAGCCTCCGCCGAGGATCCACGCGACCTCGGGGTGGCTCTCGGCGTACGCGCGGACCGCGGCGAGGTAGTCCTCGCGGGTCTCCTGCTCCGAAAGGTCGCAACGGAGCCGCTCCAGCCCACCCTGGATCGGGTGCACGTGCGCGTCGGTGAAGCCGGGCGCCAGCAGGCGACCATCGAGGTCGACGACCTCCCCGGTGGTCGAGGAAGGCTCGCTGGCGCCTGTCTCGAAACCCCCTGGCCTTACCTCGAGAACCCGCCCACGGGCGATCAGCACATCCGCACGCCCGACGTACCGGCGCCCATCGAAGACGGTGCCGCCCCGGAACAGAATGCTCATCGACCCTCGAGGAGCGGGCCGGCGGGATCGTGGGTGATGCCGACCTTCTTGGCCGCCAGACCGGAGAGCGCCTCCAGGCAGACCCGGTTGGCCAGGAACGCGGTGATCTCCGCGTGGTCATAGGGCGGCGACACCTCGACCACGTCGATGCCGGCGACCGGCAGCTCGCGGCAGATCCGGCGAACGGCGTCGAGCAGGTCGCGCGCGGAGAGGCCGCCCGGCTCGGGGGTGCCCGTGCCCGGTGCATGACCGGGGTCGCAGACGTCTATGTCGACGGACAGGAAGACGGCGTCGCACTCGTCGAGCGCGATCTCGAACGCCTCGTCGAGGCAGGCCGTGAGCCCCCGGCTGACGATCTCCGTCATCTCGAAGGACCGCATGTTCTGCTCCGCCATCCAGCCCAGCGTCTCCGGCTCGGGCCAGTAGCCGCGCAGCCCGATCTGCAGGAACCGGTCACCCCGCAGCGCACCGGACTCGATGAGCCGGCGCATCGGCTGGCCGTGGCCCCACAGCGAGCCGAACGTGATGTCGCCGGTGTCGGCGTGAGCGTCGAAGTGGATCATCGACACCTTGCCGAAGCCTAGGTGCCGGGCCACACCGGTCGCGTCGGCCAGCGCGATCGAGTGGTCGCCGCCGAGCACCAGCGGGATCGCGCCCTGGCTGGCCACGGCGTACACGGCCTCCTCGAGCGCATGCAGCGACTTCTCGATCTCGCCCGGGGGCATCTCGACGTCGCCGGCGTCGACCACCCGCACGTCCTTGAGCGCGTCGACACGGAGCGCCAGGTGCGGGCGGGAGCCGTCGTGCGGGAGGTAGTCGGTCTGCCGGATCGCCTGTGGCCCGAACCGGGTTCCCGGCCGGTGCGAGGTCCCGCCGTCGAACGGCGCCCCGACGATCACGACGTCGGCCGCGGCCAGCGCCTCGGTGTCCTCGAGATCGACCGGGTCGACGCCGAGGAAGGTGATGTCAGGGCCGAACTGTCCCCCGTAGCGAGTCATGCGCTAGTCCTACCAGCCCGTCTCGTCGCGGATCGGTCTTGGGTATCCATCCGGCCGACCAAAGGCTCGATCCGACCCGTCCACGACGGATTTCGTCGCCAAAGGCCCGGATCGCCACGGATTCATTTGCTTTCCACTCAACCCGGGACGCACCATGGACCCATGGCACTCGATCCGGCCCAGCTGCAGCAGGCAGCGAAGGACCACCTCTGGATGCACTTCACCCGGCACGGCTCCTACAAGGACGCCGACGTACCAGTGATCGTCCGTGGCGAGGGCGCCTACATCTGGGACGCGAACGGCAAGAAGTACCTCGACGCCCTGGCCGGTCTGTTCGTGAGCCAGCTCGGCCACGGCCGGGCCGACCTCGCCGAGGCGGCCGCCAAGCAGGCCGAGAAGCTGGCGTTCATGCCGCTGTGGTCCTACGCGCACCCCAACGCGATCGAGCTCGCCGCTCGGGTCGCGGACTATGCGCCGGGTTCGCTGAACCGCGTCTTCTTCACCAGCGGTGGCGGCGAGGCCGTCGAGACCGCCTGGAAGCTGGCCAAGAACTACTTCAAGCTCACCGGCAAGCCGATGAAGCACAAGGTGCTCTCGCGCACGATCGCCTACCACGGCACCACCCAGGGCGCGCTGTCGATCACCGGGCTGCCCGGCCTCAAGCAGCAGTTCGAGCCGCTGGTGCCGTCGACGTTCCGCGTCCCGAACACCAACTTCTACCGCGCACCCGAGCACGTCTCCGACGACCTCGAGGCGTTCGGCCGCTGGGCCGCCGACCAGGTCGCCGTACAGATCGAGAACGAGGGCCCCGACACCGTGGCCGCGGTCTTCATGGAGCCGGTCCAGAACGCCGGCGGCTGCTTCCCGCCGCCGCCCGGCTACTTCCAGCGGGTCCGCGAGATCTGCGACGAGTACGACGTGCTGCTGGTCTCCGACGAGGTGATCTGCGCCTTCGGCCGACTCGGCCACATGTTCGGCTCGGAGCGCTACGGCTACGAGCCCGACATGATCACCTGCGCCAAGGGCATCACCTCGGGCTACGCCCCGCTAGGCGCGATGATCGCCAGCGACAAGCTGATGGAGCCGTTCCAGGCCGACGGCGCGATGTTCGCGCACGGCTACACCTTCGGCGGTCACCCGGTCTCGACCGCGGTCGCGATGGCCAACCTCGACGCGTTCGAGAACGAGAACATCCTCGAGAACGTCCGCTCCAACGAGGCAGCGTTCCGCTCCACCCTCGAGCGGCTCAAGGACCTCCCGATCGTCGGCGACGTACGTGGCGACGGGTTCTTCTACGGCATCGAGCTGGTCAAGGACAAGGCGACCAGGGAGACCTTCACCGACGAGGAGTGCGAGCGGCTCCTCTACGGCTTCGTGTCCAAGCAGCTGTACGCCGAGGGCCTCTACTGCCGCGCCGACGACCGCGGCGACCCGGTGGTCCAGCTCTCGCCGCCCCTGAACTGCACCCAGGAGCACTTCGACGAGATGGAGCAGATCCTCCGCGTCGTGCTCGACAAGGCCGGCAGCCTGATCGACGACTCGCCGTCGTCGTCGACGGTGCACCCGCGGGTGCGCACGCAGTAGCCGTCCTCACTGGACCCACAGCCGGCTCAGCAGCGGGCCAACGTCCTGCGCGCCGGGCTGGTAGTTGCCGACCCGGTCCGAGGTGATCCACCAGATGACTGGGTTGGCGACTGGCACGAGTGGAGCCTGGTCGGTGACAGCCCGGTCGATCTCGGTCCACGCACGAAGGGCTTCCGCCGGGTCGGTCTGCAACATCTCGCTCGCCGCCGCGGCCTCGAGGTCCAGCTCCCGGTTGCAGTAGTCGTGGAGGAGCTCGACGTCCGCGCCACACGCGACGATCTCGTAGAAGTTCGACGGCAGCGGGAAGTCGGCGGCGAAGCCGTCGAGCCCGACATGGTTGCGCGGTGTGTACGGAAGAAGGGTCACCCGATACCCGAGCTTGCGCAGGACGGTTGCGAAGTACGTATCCAATTGATAGTCGACCCTCGTCACGGTCACGTTCATGCCCTCGGTGCCGGACGCCTCGACGAGCTCGTGTGCCCTGGCCAGGTCGGGGCCTTCGTAGTCGCCGTCAGGTCGACCGGTGGTGTACGGGCAGTAGCGCGTGTACGAGGGAATGCCCGGTGGGACCAGCTGGCAGGTCGGCGTGGCCATGGAGGGGCCGCCGAAGAGCTCGACAACCTTGTTGCGGTCGACCGCGTGGTTGAAGGCCTGGCGCGCCTGGAGGCTGTCGAAGGGCGGCACGGAGGGATTGAGGATCCCGAAGGCCGTGGTCGGCACGATGTTGCGGTGGACGCGGCTCGGCGCTTCAACCCGGAGTTCGTCCAAAAGTGCACCCACCGCCGCGGCGCTCTCCCGGGGTGCGGCCGTGACCTCGGCGAGGTCCGCTCGCCCGTGCTGTACCGCGTCCGCCGCCTCGTGGGCGTCAGCCACCTTGTCCCAGGTGATGCCGTCGAGGAACCCGTCCGGCTGGGCCGCGGCCGACCACTGGTCGAAGTAGGGGTTGCGAGCGAGGGTGAGGGTCTGGTCCCGGGTGAAGGCGGCGATCCGGTAGGGGCCGGTGCCCGGCAGGGGTCCGGTGAGTGGACCCAGTGGCGTCCCCGGTGGCGTGGGGACGACCAGCGTCGTCAGCTTGTAGAGGAACTGCGGGTCTGGCGCCACGAGATGGAAAGTCACGCGACCCGCGGCGTCGTCCGCCACGACACCGTTGCTCAGGTCGCAGGACGTCTGGCCGTGCTTGCACGCCCGGCCGCCGACAATGCCTTTGTAGAAGTCGCGCCTGGGACCGTGGACCAGGGCCCGCTGTACCCCACGGACGAAGTCGGATGCCTTGACCTCTGCTCCCGTGGAGTACCTGATCCCGGGTCGGAGGTTGAAGGTATAGGTCTTGTCGCCGTTGGTGGGCTCGGGCACCGAGATCGCCAGGTCAGGGACCAGGACCTGCGGGTCCGCGCTGGCGTAGTGGTAGGCCACCAGGCCGTCGTAGACGCCTCGAACGGCGTGGTGGGTCGTGGCGTCGTAGACACGAGCGGGGTCCATCCCGAAGTCCTGCCCGGGCAGAAGGTGTGCCGCAATCCGCAGGATCCCACCGCGATGGCTGGTAGAGGGGAACGCACCGGAGGCGATCCAGAGGTGGCCGCCGGCGACCGCCAGGCCGTGCACTGGGGCATGGATCTCGATCCGCTCCTGCTTCCCGGTGCCGGGGTCGATCCGGACCAGATCTCCCGAGTACCTCTCGGCCACCCAGATGGACCCGCCAAAGGCGACAACTGAACTTGGCCCGTCTCCGACGGGGATCGTTGCCGTGCGTCCGTTGCTCACGTCGATCCGGGTCACGTCCTGGGAGAGCTCGTCCGCCACCCACACGTCGTCGCCGACCCGGATGATCCCGCGCGGACCGCTGCCCACCCGGATCGGTGCCCTCATCTCGTCCCCGGACCCGACATCGATGCGCATCACAGAGCCGGATCGGCCGTTGGCCACCCAGACCGAGGTGTCGTCCACGGCCAGGCCGTCAGGTCCGTCACCGACGTCGATGGGGTCCTCGGGGGTGCTGGTCGCGCTGTCGATGCGCTGGATCGTGTTGTCCTTGCTGTTGGCGACCCAGAGCCCGGCGGGTCCGGCGGCGATGGCGTCCGGGCCACTGCCCACGGCGATCGTGTCCACCTCGCGACCGACCTCGACGTTGATGCGGGAGACGCTCCCGTCGCCGAAGTTGGTGACCCACAGGTCGTCACCGGTGGCCGCGATGGCGCGGGGTTCGTGACCGACATCGATCACGTCCTGAACGGCGTGGGTCGCCGGGTTGATCTTCGAGACCGTGTCGTCGCTGGCGTTGACGACCCAGATCGCTCCATGGCTGAACGCCACCGCGATCGGGTTCGTACCCACGGGCACCGAGGCCAGCACTCTCCCGGAGGCGTCGATCTCCGTGACCGAGTTCGCAGCCACGGCCGCCGACGCCCTCGGCGCCTCGACGATCGGCAGCCCGGCACCGCCCGCAAGGGCTGCCACGGAGACCGCGACAAGGGCCAGGGCAGGGAGCCGCCGCCGCTGGCCCTCATGGAGGTAGGCAGGTGGTACCGGGCTCGGTGTGTGGACCACGCTGGCGGGTGCGGTCCGAGCGGGGGGCGTCCAGTCCAGCAACGGGTCCTGGCGGAGCACCCTGGTGTTGAGCTCCTGCAGCGGCGGACTTGGCTCGATACCGAGCTCCGTGTCCAGCACCGAACGCAGATCTCGGTAGGCCGCCAACGCGTCGGACTGCCGGCCCGACCGGTACAGCGCGAGGATGCGCTGTGCGTGCAGGCCCTCGCGCAGGGGGTTCTCGCTCAGTAGCACCCCCAGCTCGCCGACGACTTCGAGATGGTGTCCCAGGTCGAGCTCGGCCTGCACACGCGACTGCAGTGCCGACGCGCGCAGCTCGTCGAGGCGAGCGCGGTACGGCGCCACGAAGTCGTAGTCCGTGAGGTCGGCGAGCACGTCACCGCGCCACAGCGAGAGCGCCTCGTTGTAGACCGCCACCGCCCTGGCCGGGTCGTGCCGCTTGGTGGCGGCGTCGCCTGCGGCCACGCCCTCCTCGAAGCGAGCCAGGTCGACGCATCGGGGGTCGACGTCGAGCAGGTATCCGCCCGGCACCGTGACCAGCGTGCTGCCCGGCGATCCACGGGCACGACCTGGCTCGAGTGCCTGCCGGAGGTGGAACACGTAGGTCTGGACACTCGTGACCGCCCCCGGCGGCACCCCCTCGCCCCACAGGCAGTCGACGAGCCGCTCGACAGGAACCGCGTGGCCGACCTCGAAGACGAGCATGGCGAGGACAGCGCGCTGCCGGCCGCCACCGAGTGGCAGCGCGGCTCCGGCGTACGACGCGTGAAGCGGCCCGAGGACGCCGAACGCCAGGTCCGAGCCCGCCTTGTCCGAATCACTCATGCGCGAGCCAATCCCCCCGCTGGCGGACAGCGTAGACCGCCAACGGGGCAGACCACTACGGCTCAGCCGCCGAGGCCGAGGCGCCATGCGACGGTCATCTGCTCGTGCCGCTTGGCCATGTTCTGCTCCCCGTCCCAGCCGGCCCGGGCGACGTTGTCACATTGACCATCGAGATCTGGACGCTTCGCCTGCGCCGGCCCGGCGGTCAGGGTCATGGCGACGACCAGCGCGCATCCGGCAGCCACGGCCGCCCGGCGGGCCGTTGTGAAGCCCTGCACGCCGTTCCCTTGAAGGTTCTTGATGCTCATGGATCTGCTCCCTCTGTGCGCCGCACGCCGTGGTTGGCGTGCTGATCCATGGCACTGGGCAGCGTTCGCAAACCCCTTGGAATCTGGTTGGAGGCCGGCTCCAAGGCGGGAGCTGCACCGACTTCGGGCTAGGGCGTGTCTCTAGGGGCGCCTGAAGATCCCGGCGCAGGGCTTGGGCTCGAAGTACGTCGTCTTCGGCGGCATCACGTCACCGGCGTCCGCGAGCCGGGTGAGCGCCTCGAGCGGCGGCGGCGCGAGCGTGAAGAGCACACCCTCATCGCTGTCGCACCGGCGCGTCAGCTCGTCAACGGGGGTGCGCGCGGGCGCGATCTCGATGGCGTGGTCCAGGTGGTCGAGGACCTGCGCCTGCAGCACCTCGACGTCGAGCCCGGCACCGGCCACGTGGGGCGTGACCTCGTACCAGCCGCCCTCGGCGTACAGGCCGAACGAACCGCGCGGCGGGGTGGGCGGGCTGCCTACAGCCGCCACACGAAAGCCAGTGGCGAGCAGCTCCAGGAGTGATGCGAGGTCCACGGGTCCGCTCACGCGACGTTGGAAGGCCGAGACCCGCAGGCCGTCCATCGGGTGGATCACGCAGAGAACGCCGGCGTCCGAGGGCTCACCGCTCCGGCGCCACGACGAGAGCGCGGCTGCGACCCGGTGGTGGCCGTCGGCGATGTAGTGGTCCGCCGCAGCCAGCTCGTCGACGATGCTCGCGGTGGCCGTTCCCGCGACGATGCGCCACACCGTCTGCCGCAGGCGGCTGGGTCCGTCGAAGTCGAGGATCGGCGGCGCCTTGCACACCTCTTCCAGCGTGCGCTCGTACGCCGGGCCCGCATGGTGCAGCAGGGCGACAAGCGCAGGCGGTGCATCGGTCGTCTCGTGGTGCTTGACCAGGCTGTCGACGCGCTGGGCCTGCACAGCCTCGTGCCCGCGCACCTGTCGCGCCACGAACGCGCCGATCGCGACGTCGCAGACCACGCCGGTGCAGGACACACCGCCGCGCGCCTGCCGGTAGACGTACAGCGCGGCTTCCGACTCGTCGTACGACGCGGGATCGATCGGCGCAACGGCCGGGAGCGTGCCTGTGTCCTCCGGCAGCTCGGACAGGCCGGCGACCAGGCGACGGGCCCACTCCGGACGGACGACCCGAGCGGGAAAGGGGCGGACGACGCTCACGCGTCACCGGAGTGCCGGCCCAGGGTCACCTCGGACACACCCAGCACATGGGGGATACCGCGGAGCGCGGTGAGCAGCTCGTCGGAGGCCTGACCGGCCACATCGATGGAGGCGGCAGCGGCCTCGCCGCCACGGAAGATCCGGTTCTGCATGTGCTCGACGTTGAGGCCCGCGCCGCTGATCCGGTCGAGCACCTCCGCGAGCACGCCGACACGATCCAGGTGACGGATGGTGAGCGTGAACGAACCGAGGCGGCTGTGCTCGAGGTTCACGCAGTGGCGTGCCTCCCCAGCCACGAACGCCTCGACGATCTCCGTCACCCCCGCGGCGATGGCGCGTTGCGCCTGCTCCGTCGAAGCGCCGATGTGGTGGGTCGCGACGACACCGGGGTGCCGAGCGAGCTCCGAGTCCCAGGGACCCTTGCCGCTACTGGGCTCGTCCGCGAACACGTCCAGTCCGGCACGCACCGCGCCGGCGTCCACAGCGTCCAGCAGCGCCTTCTCGTCGATCACGTCCCCCCTGGAGGTGTTGAGGAGGATCGCGCCCGGTCGCAGCTGCGCGAGGAAGGTCTCGTCGACCAGGTTCCGGGTCTCGTCGCACGACGGGACATGCAGGCTCACGATGTCGGACGAGGACACCAGCTCGGCCAAGGACTCGCACATCGTGATGTCCAGCTCCTCGGCCCGCGTCACGACGTCCGTCGGACGGCCGGGCTTGGCAAGTGACTGGACGTGGATGCCGAACGCCACCGCGCGCTCGGCGACAGCCAGACCGATCGAGCCGAGGCCGATGATGCCCATCGTGGACCCGAGCAGTCCCCCGGCCTTGCTGTAGCCCTTCTTGTCCCAGTGGCCGTTTCGCAGGTCGGCAACGTTGTCCGCGATCCGTCGGTCGATCGCGAGCAGCAGTCCCATCGTCAGCTCGGCGACGGCGGCGGAGTTGCGGCCGGGCACGTTGCAGACGAAGACGCCGTTGGTGGCAGCGGCGTCGGTGTCGATCGTGTTGGTCCCAGACCCGGCCCGGATCACCAGGGCCAACCGGTCCGCGGCCTCGAAGACCGACCGCTTCACCTTGGTGCTGCGCACCACCAGTCCGTCGAACCCGGCGATACGCGACGCGAGGTCGTCGGCCTTGAGACCCGACTCCACCACGCAGACATGCCCACGGGCCTCGAGGTCCGTGACCGTCTGCTCGGGCAGACGGTCGGCGAAGAGCAGCCGCATCGCGCCACCTCCGGGAAATGCCCGCTCGCGGGCGCCAGCGGGTCCGGGTCACGCTAGCCCGCCGGCTTGCCCTTCCGCACGCGGGGCACGCAGGTCTAGGTTCGCGAGCACGGCTCGCGGCGATGGCGCCGCGCCAGGGGAGGGAACCGTCATGGCTCGTCGTCGCCCACTGTTCATCATCGCCGCCGCTGGAGCTGCGGCAGCGATCGCCTTCAGCGCCGGCGGCGCCCAGACCGGTGCCGCCGCGAACGGGCGCCACAACCCGTCCCACCCGGCCAAGCCGACCAAGGTCGTGATCATCGTCGTCGACTCACTGAGCAAGGAGATCGTCGACAAGTACCGCATGAAGAACGTCAAGAAGCTGATGAAGGACGGCGTCGACACCCCGCGCGGCTACCTCGGCCACACCGGCTCGGTCACGGTCGTGACGCACAACGTGATCACCTCAGGACAGCTGCCCAAGCACATGGGGTGGACCGACGAGGGCTACCGCGACGTCGCCGGGATCCTGGGCGACCCCGAGCCGGCCAACCCCGACCAGCTCTACATCACAAGCAACGCCACCGCGGATCTCTTCAAGCTGCAACAGGCCGCGGGCTACCCCAAGCTGGCCGACTACCTGGGTGCAGCGGACCCGTTGGCCAAGACCTTCACGATCAGCCCCAAGGGGTACGCCGGCTACGCGTTCGGCGGCGCGGGCTCGGACTCGATCATCACCTTCAGCAGCGGCCCCGAGTGCACGACGGGAGGCGCCTGGCGCAAGCCCGGCGGCATCAACGTCCCGTCGTACATCCTCGGGACCCCGTGCAGCAGGTTCTGGGTGCACAGCGGCTACCCACCGGCTGTCCCGAGCTTCGCCTACGACACCACGAAGCTGCCGGCGGTGCTCTACCCGCTGGACAGCGACCGCTACGTCACCGGTCATGACCCGGCCCATCAGGGTGGCGACGTCTGGGCCGCCGACGCGGCCGTCGAGATCATGCGCAACGACCCGAGCTGGAACGGCATCTTCGTGACGCTCCCGGGCGTCGACAAGGCCGCCCACATGTGGGGCGGCGTGACCGATCCCGGCCCGACCGGGGCTGACGGCGACCCGATGACGCACATGGCCGCTGCGACCGCGGAGGCCGACAGGCAGGTGGGCAAGCTCATGGCCGAGCTCAAGGCCCAGGGCGAGCTCGACAACACGCTTGTGGTGCTCACGGCCGACCACGGGTCGGTCGCGGGCAAGCGCTATTACGGCAAGCAGGTCGCCACGCGCGACTACGGCTACTTCAACTGGTACTACGGCGACGTCGAGAACGACACCGTCACCTACAACCAGCCGCAGGACGCCCTGCTGCCCCTCGTCAACACCGGCAACGTCGGACTGTCCTACAGCGACTCGATGCTGCGGGTCTGGCTGAAGGACCAGTCCTCGGCAAAGGTCACCGAGGCGGCCGCGGCCATGCAGTCGATGGCGGCCGTCACCGCCGTCTGGCGGCGCAACGGCGACCACTACGACCGGGTATCCCCAGTCCGCTGGGACCTGATGCACTCCAAGGGAGAGCGGAAGTGGTTCGCCGACAAGGCCCAGGAGCTGGTCGACACGGAGGCCGCCGTCTACGGGCCGGACCTGATTGCGACGCTCCCCGACAACACGACGTACTCCGTCCTGGGCGACCACGGTGGCATCCAGCGCGCAACCCAGCAGATTCCGATCGTCTTCGCGGGCGCAGGCCTGTCCAGCAAGGACCTCCGCTCCGAGGTGCGGTCGGTCGACATCATGCCGATGATCCTCAGGGCGATGGGGATCCAGCCGACGTTCCCGATGGACGGGGTCGCCTACGCGCTGCCGACCAAGCACCGGCACTGAGGCGGCGGCCGCGTCCTACGGGACCTACCGGACCTGCCTGATCGGCAGGATGGCCAGGGCGCCGACGAGAGCGCAGCCCGCGGCGACGGCGTACAGGATCGAGTAGCTGCCACCGCCGACGGCGAGCACGGCGGTGGCGATCGCCGGCGCGAACGCGAACGGAAGAGCACCGGCGATGTTGAGGATGCCGAGGTCCTTGCCGACGGAACCATCGTCGGGAAGGACGTCGACGACGAGGGCCAGGTCGACGGCCATGTACATGCCGAAGCCGACCCCGCCGACCGCCATGCCGATGAGGTAGCCGTCGACGTCGTCGGCACCGGCGACCAGGAGCAGCGCCACTCCGTACACGACGGCGGCCAGGGCGACGAACACCTTGCGTCGGCCGGCCCAGTCGGACAGCGTGCCGGCGATCGGCGACGTGACCACGATGGCGGCCGACTGGACGAGGGTGCCGAGGAAGATCTGGTGCGGCACGTCGTCCTTGGCGCTCCCGAGCTCGTCCCTCAGGTAGTAGGTCTGGTAGGTCACCAGGAAGGCGTACGCCGTCACGATGAAGAACCGCGAGGCGAACGCCCACGCGAAGTCCGGGCTGCGCCGGGGGTCGAAGTAGAAGGAGCGGGCCAGCTCGCGCACCGACCACGGGGCGCGATCGGCAGCGTCGAGGCGGACGTCACGCAGTCTGGCGGCGAACAGGAGCACGAGGACGCCGCCGACGACGCACGGCGCCAGGAACATCGACAGGTTGGTGCCGTCGAACGCCTGCACCAGGTAGGTGCCGGCGACGGAGGCGACCGGAAGGCAGACCCCGAGGACGCCCGAGACGACCCCGCGCTGGGCCGTGGGGACCTGGTCGTGCAGCACCGGGACCTGCGCCGCCAGCAGGGCGTTGAAGAACACCTGCGTCGTGCACCAGCCCAGCAGGACCACGGGGATGCTCGGCGCCACGGCGACCGTGAGGGTGCCGACGGTCCCACCGGCGAGACCGACCAGCATCCACGGCCGACGCTTGCCCAGGCGTGAGGTGGTCCGGTCGCTGAGCCGACCGAAGAACGGGTTGCTCACCAGGGCCAGCAGCGATCCGACACCGGCGACGAGCGCCAGGTTCTTCGGTGCCTGGTCGGTCCCGACCAGCGACTCCACCTTCAACGCCAATGACACCAAGAGCGGCGCGAGGAACACCAGCGCGCCACCGGCGTACGAGAGTGCATAAAGTGCGATGAAGCCCGGCCCCACGGGACGGGGCTCGGTGAGCCGTGCAGCGCGTGCATGCGCTCCGGAACCTGCCGAGACGGTCAGGTTCCGCAGCCGCAATGGTGGCCAATCTGTCGCCGAGCGCCGGTTGGACGGCTCGGCAGGCAGCATCCATGAGATCGGGCGTGAGCGATACCCGCTTAGGGGTGGTCCTTCACAGCACCTTGGTGCCGTACATCTCCCCCAGCGGATCGGCCAGCAGCTCCAGGCGGGCACCGTCCGGGTCCCGGAAGTAGATCGACGCTTCGCTCTCCACCATGTAGTCCACGCCGGCGGCATCGAGCTTGGCGCGCAGGTGCTCCCACTTCTCGGGGGTCACCGAGATCGCCAAGTGGTGCAGGCCGCCCAGGACCTCGGCGTACGGACCGAGGTCGAGGCCGGGCAGGTCGAAGAAGGCGAGCAGATTGCCTTGGCCGATGTCGAAGAAGAAGTGGTTCGAGCCCGGGTAGTCGCGGTTCTCGAAGATCTCGGTCAGCGGGAACTCGAGGACGCCCTGGTAGAACTCGATGGTCCGCCGTACGTCGGAGCAGATCAGCGCGAAGTGGTGCAGGCCCCGCGCGCTGCTGCTCGGGCGGTCGGGTGACTCCTCCAGGAAGTCAGTTCGGATCTGCTCCCGCTCGGCCGCGATGGCGTCCAGGTCGATCGATGTCACTGACTCTCCTCAGATCCGGAAGAAGCCGTCGAGGAACTCGTGACCGAGCTCTCGATCGCCGTGGACGGTGCCCGCGTTCATGCGACCGTACGCCGTCAGCACGAAGCTGGCCGGGTCGAACTCTATGACGGTCGGCACGTCGTCGATGCTGCCTGGGCTCGCCGGGCTGGTGGTCAGACCCTCGGGCCCGACGGTGATGTGCGTGTCGCCGGCGTTCTCGCCGGAGGTGATCCGCACGCCCAGGTCCATCGGCCGGGTGTCGGGCCCGACCTTCGCCGTGGCGGTCCACAGCACGAAGCAGAGCGGCACGAGCAGATCGGCGGAGCGACCTTCCAGCGCGTGCGGCCGGCCGCTGCCCTCGCGGATGTCCCAGCTGTGCACGGCGTAGTCGACGAGCTGGAAGACCGGGTAGAAGAAGGCCGGCAGCGGGCCCATGTACTTGTGCGGGACCAGGAGACCGCCCCAGTCCTCCTCCGAGAGCGCCTCCTCGATGCCCAGCATCTTGTCGAGCGCGCCGTGCAGCCGCTCCAGCGCCGCCTCTCGGTCCAGCGACCGGAACTCCTGGGCGCCGCGGTCCACGTGGCCGGCCATGTCGGTCAGCGGCACGAGCGGCGGCCCGTCACCGTCGCCGCGGGCAGCGTCGAAGCCGACGAAGTAGGTCTCGGTCGTGTCGATCAGGTGCCCGAACACGTCGCGCACCTGCCAGTGCCCCGCGCCCGTCGGGGCGGTCCAGGACCCAGGGTCGGCCGCCAGCTCGAACATTCCCGCAGACTCGCGGCGTATCGCCCCGAGCAGGTTGTCCTTGCTCTCGGCGCTCATGAAGTTCCACGCGCTCATGTCGTCCTCCCGACTCGTCCACCGCGCAGTTAGTTGTCGTGACAACCACATTGCTCTCCCGGCCGCGGCGTGTCAACGGTCGGTTCCTAGACTCGGCCCGTGAGCAACGCTGTGCGGTGGCTGGAGGCCGGCGAGCAGCGCGCGTGGCGGGCCTGGCTGGATGCACACGCCGCCTTGTCCGCCCGGCTCAACCGGGAGCTCCAGGCCTCGTCCGGCCTCTCGCTGTCCGACTACGACGTGCTGGTCCACCTCACCGACGTACCGGAGCAGCGCCTGCGCTCCTTCGAGCTCGGCGACGGGCTGCAGTGGGAGAAGAGCAGGGTCTCCCGGCAGGTCGCTCGGATGGCTGAGCGCGGTCTGGTCGCCAAGGAGGCGGCGCCCGAGGACGGCCGCGGTGCCTACGTCACGCTCACCCGTGCCGGTCGCCGGGCCATCGAGGGAGCCGCCCCAGCGCATGTCGAGCTGGTGCGTCGGCTGCTGTTCGACGGACTCACCGCAGCGCAGGTGCGCACCCTCGAGACCATCGCCAGCACCGTCGTCCGTCGCCTGGACGCCGACTAGCCGTACTGTTCGCGCACCTGCCCGAGGCACTAGTTTCAGGATCGTCCTCGGGAGGGAGCCCCCCATGTCTGCCACGCTCAGCGAGCAGTTCACGCGCAAGAAGCCCATGGCCGTGAAGAAAGGCCCCCACGAGGGCCCGGACCTGGGGCGCAGCTTCGGCACGTTCCAGCTGACCATGTTCGGCGTCGGCGCCACCGTCGGCACGGGCATCTTCTTCGTGTTGCAGGAGGCCGTGCCGGACGCAGGTCCGGCCGTCGTCGTGTCGTTCCTGATCGCGGGCCTGGCCGCCGGCCTGTCGGCGCTGTGCTACGCAGAGATGGCCAGCGCGATCCCGGTGAGCGGGTCGACGTACTCCTACGCCTACCACGCCCTCGGCGAGCTCGTGGCCATGGTGATCGCGGCGTGCGTCCTCCTTGAGTACGGCGTCGCCGCGTCCGCGGTAGCCGTCGGATGGAGCGGCTACTTCAACGAGCTCCTCGACAAGACGATCGGCACGACCATTCCCGACTCGCTGTCCTACTCGCCCATCCCCTACGACGGGACCAACGGGCTGGTCAACCTGCCCGCGATCGTGCTGGTCGCCATGTGCACGATGCTGCTGATGCGGGGTGCCAGCGAGTCCGCCAAGGTCAACACGATCATGGTGATCATCAAGCTGAGCGTGCTGGTGATGTTCATCGTGATCGGGCTGACGGCGTTCCAGGCCGACCGCTTCGACAACTTCTTCGACTCCGGGTCGGCAGGCATCAGCGCGGCGGCCGGCACGATCTTCTTCTCCTTCATCGGCCTCGACGCGGTCTCCACAGCGGGTGAGGAGGTCAGAGATCCGCAGCGCGCACTCCCCCGGGCGATCATCGGAGCGCTCATCATCGTCGTCACGGTCTACGTGCTCGTGGCCGTTGCCGGTGTGGGCGCGCAGCCGCTGGAGGAGTTCTCCAGCCCGGACCAGGAGAGTGCCGGCCTGTCGGTCATCCTCGAGAACATCACTGGCAACGCCGGCGCGGGGACGATCCTCGCGGCAGGGGCCGTGATCTCGATCTTCTCGGTCACCCTGGTCTCCCTCTACGGCCAGACCCGCATCCTGTTCGCGATGGGCCGCGACCGGATGCTGCCCGACAAGTTCGCCCAGGTGAACCCGCGCACCCTGACCCCGACCTTCAACACGATCGTCGTCGGTGTCGTGGTGGCGATCATCGCCGGGTTCGTCCCGTCCGACTACCTGTGGGACACCGTGTCCATCGGCACGCTGATGGCGTTCTCCACGGTCGCGATCGGAGTGCTCGTGCTGCGGCGCACCCAACCCGACCTCGAGCGGCCCTTCAAGGTGCCGGGCTACCCCGTCACGCCCGTACTCACGGTTGCCGCGTGCATCTACGTGCTGTCCGGTCTCGCGGCGATCACCTGGGTGATCTTCGGCGTCTGGCTCACGGTCGTGATGGCGTTCTACTTCCTCTGGGGACGGCACCACTCACGACTCAACGCACCGGTCCCGATGAGCGAGGACGCCTGAGATGACGCTGGTCGTCGGCTTCTCGCCCGCGAAGGACGACTGGTCGTCCATCGAGCTCGGGGCCACCCTGGCGCGGTCCGCGGACACGGACCTGCTGGTCGTCACCGTCGTACCCAGTGTCTGGCCGACCCCGGTCGCCGGCCACACCGACCGGGAGTTCGAGGACTGGGCCGAGCAACAGGGTGCCGCCGCCGTGACCGAGGCCAACGCGATCCTTGCCGAGCACTGCCCCGAGGTGGCCTCGGTGGCCCGGTGGACGCCTGGCCGCTCGGTCGCCAGCACGCTGCTCGAGCAGGCCGAGGAGGTCGCGGCGAGAATGGTCGTCGTCGGGTCGGGCAGCACCGGCAGCTATGGCCGCGTCCACCCCGGCGCCATCGGTGACTGGCTGCTGCACTTCTCGCACATCCCCGTCGCCGTGGCGACCCACGGCTACGCCGGCAGCGAGCACGGTCGCGTCCGTCGCGTGTCGTGCGCCTTCCGCGGGGACGAGAGGTCCCTCAGGACGGTCGAGCGCACGGCGGCCATCAGCGCGGACATCGGTGCGTCACTGCGGCTGGTCACGTTCGCCGTGCGCGGCCGCACCGTCTACACCGCGGGGGTCGGCGCCGGGGCCGAGGACATGGTGATGGATCGCTGGGTCAGCCAGGCGACGGCGGCGCAGGACCACGCCCTCAAGGCGCTGGAGGAGTCCGGCAACGCGCCGACCGAGGTCGACAGCGTGGTCGCCAGCGGACGGTCATGGGGTGCCGCCATCGACCGCCTGGACTGGGACCACGACGAGGTCCTCGTGGTCGGGTCCTCCACGGCGGGTGTCATCGAGCGCCTGTTCCTGAGCTCGAACGCCGCGAAGATCGTGCGGCACTCGCCTGTCCCGGTGGTCGTCGTCCCCTGATCCAGGGCCCTAGTCGACGTCCCGTCGCAGCAGGTCCTCCCAGGTCTCGCGCCGGACGACGGTTCGCCATGAGCCGTCCCGGGCGAACACCACGGGCAGTCGCCGGTTCCCGTTGTAGTTGTTGGCCATGGTGAAGCAGTAGGCGCCGGTGGCGGGCACGACCACCAGGTCACCCACAGCCGGTCGCGGCAGGACCAGGTCGCGCACCAGGACGTCGCCGCTCTCGCAGTGCCTGCCGACGAGCTGGCAGACCTCGTCGTCCTGCTGATGGGCGGGGTCGAGCCGGCCGACGATGCCCGCCTCGAACCGCTGGTCGAACAGAGCGACCTCGAGGTTGTCGCCCATGCCGCCGTCCACGGCGACGAACGTGTGCTTGCCGCGCTTCACGGTCACCACCGAGTAGACGGTGCAGGCCGCGGCCGCCACCATGCTGCGACCCGGCTCGACGATGATCTCGGCCTCCGCAGGCAAGTGCGCCCGGCTGGCCTCGATCAGAGCGTCGAGGTAGGCCGCCACAGAGGGCACCTCGTCGGACCAGGTGTAGCGGGCGCCCAGGCCGCCCCCGAGGTCGTAGACCGGGAACTCTCCCAGCTTCGCGACCGCCGCGACCGCGTCCGCGAAAGGCTCGGTCTGGAGGATCTGCGAGCCGACGTGCAGATGCAGCCCTCGCATCCGCAGGGACGTGGATGCCTCGATACGGCGGATCACGTCCACGGCGTCGGCAGGTGCGAGTCCGAACTTCGAGTCGTCGTGCCCGGTGAGCACGCTGTCGTGGGTCTCGGCGGTGACGCCGGGGATCACCCTCACCAGTACGTCGACGACGCGACCCGCCGGCACTGCCGCCTCCAGCCCGTCGACGTCGTCGGGGCCGTCCACGACCACGAGGCCGAGGTCGTGCTCGACCGCGAGCGCGATCTCGTCGGGGAGCTTGGCGTTGCCGTGGAGGATGACGAGCCGCGGGTCGACGCCGGCCTTGAGGGCGCCGAGGATCTCGCCGCCGCCGGCCACGTCGAGCCCCAGTCCTTCCTCGACCATCACCCGCTGCACCGCCGTGCAGGGAAAGGCCTTGGACGCGAAGACCACGCGGCTGCGTGGCCAGCGTGCGGCGAGACCGTCGGCGTACTCGCGTGCCCGGGCGCGCAGGGCGTCCTCCGCCACGACCAGAACGGGGGTCGCGGTCTCGGCGGCGACCTCGTCGAGCCGACACCCGCCGACCAGCGGGACGCCGTCCTCGGTGAGTTCGGTGCCGGCCGGAAGCAGGTCCAGCAGCGGGGAGTAGACCATCGCGCGATCGTACGGTCAGCCGACCGGCGCGGGATCGATCTCGAAGACCAGCTGCGGCAGCATCCGGCCGGGAATCGATCCGCTGGCTGCTTCGCCGACGCGCAGCGCGCCGTGGTGCACGTAGAACGGCTCGGCTCCCGGGTCCGAGTCGACGCTCACGCGGGTGATGCCGCGGGAACGAGCCAGATCAAGAGCGTGGGTGAGCAGTACGCCGCCCAGGCCGTGGCCGATCCACGGCGGGTCGACGAAGATCGCCTGGAGGACGCAGTCGGGTGCGGTACCGAGGAGCAGGAAGAAGCCGGCCACCACGGAGTCCGACTCGGCGACGAACAGGTCACCGGAGAGGCAGTCCTCCTCGGAGTAGGTGAGCTCGGCGCGGCATCCCTCGAGGAAGTCGTCGTCGTAGCCCCAATGCCCCTTCGAACGGAGCGCGAGCGCCGAGACCGTGCCGGCGTCGTCCCCGCGAGCCGGGCGGATCGTGAACACGGGTGAGCCGGTCCGCTCGTCGACGACCACCCCGCAACAGTAGAACCCGTTGCCCGCGGCGCGGCTAACCGATCTGGATGTCGAGCGGGTAGATCTCCATCCTCAACTCCGCTCCGAAGGCCGGTGCGTAGGACAGATATCGATGGCCCGTTGGTGTGATGGTCTCGATCGCGTGGCCCGGGCCAGGGCGGGGCCTGGCGCTCCAGCCGAGGCCCTCTTTGGCGTAGTTGCATGCTTCGCAGGTGCCTTGGCCGTTGGCCGCGCTGGTCTCACCGCCGTCGGACACCTCGTGGACGTGGTCGAGGTGGCGGACAGGTGCCCCGCACCCTGGCGTGCGGCAACGGCGGTCGCGAAGCCGGAGGTATTCAGCCAACCTTCCCTCGAAGAACCTGCCACCCTGCTCCATCGCGACCAGTTCGCCGGTGATGGATGACTGGTAGAGCTTGGTCACCCAGTCGAGCACTCCCTGCTCCGCGTGAGCGGCGACCCACTCCCGCAACAGGTCGCCGGGCACGTCGCCGTACTCCTCGACCCACCCTGCTCCGTCCTTGTCGCCGAGCAGGACCGTGTCAGGAACGACGACGTTGATGACGAGGGGGATCTCGGCCGGGCCGACGCCTGCAATGTGCGGACTGAGCACTCTCCGGACGAGCGAGTCGGCCATGATCGCGCCGCGGGAGCGTGGGTCGCCCTGACTCTTGAGGCGGCTGGCCTCGTCCAACAGCGCCTTGTGGATTGCGACGCCGTCCTTGACGGGAAGCAGGGCGCTGAACCACGACATGGTGTCGGGCGCTGGCCGCAGCGAAGTGTGCCGGTCGGTCTCGGCCCGTCGACGACGCTCGGCCACTGATGCCGGGTCGAGCGAGCAAGCCAGCGCCTTCACCCGGTCGACGAGCTCGCGCTCGCTCATCGCCTCGAGTCGAGAGGCATCGCCGGCGAGCCGCCGATCGATCTCCACACGATCTGCCAGGGAGAGGCACGCCGTCTCGCGCACGAGGATCGTCGCCCGCCACTCGGTGATCCGGCCTTCGCGAAACGCGGCCAGCGTGTAGGTCATCTCGTCGCGCAAGATCCGGGCCAGCCCCACCTGCCGCCGGCCGCGGTGGGGCGAGTCCCGCCGCGCGAGCGCGACCTGCGTATCGATCCCTCGCCCTTGGCGTTCGATGGGCACACCTGCCGCCGCGGCGCGGTCACGCTGTGAGGCGTCGAAGTCCGCCGTCACCACGGCCTGGGCGCCCTCGGCCGCGCACTTGAGGACCTCCAGCGCGTGGATCAGATCGATCCGCTGGGCGTCGTCCAGCCCACTGCCGGATCCGGCGAGTCTGGCCGCGAAGTCCTGGACCTCGGCACACGAAGGCAACGTGGTCGTCCCCGACCCGCTGGCTCCGGACTCCCCGAGATCCCTCATGAAGACCACGCTAGACGTGACCGCCGACAGTCACCCGCGCCCAAGACGGGATGGTCCACAAGGCCAGGTCGGACATGCCTTGAGCAGCATTCGCGGCGGAATGACGCATCTCGATTGTCGCGCTAAGCCTCGACCAGGTCAGGGTCGGCCATGTCGAGCAGGAGGCCGAGGAGAGCGAACTCAGCGACGATCGGCACCCCGTGGCCACGAGCCTTTGCTGCCTTGCCGCTTTGAGAGTCAGGGTCCGCCGCGACCAATAGGCGCGTCTTTTTGGTGAGGCCTCCGACGCGAAGCCCCCGCTCGATCAAGAGGGCCTCGATCGCCTCTCGCGGGTGACTCATCTGGCCGGTCAGGCAGATCTGGTCGCCAGGCCTGAGGTGGAAGGATGAGGCGACGGGCCTCGAGGTTGCCGCCTTGGCGGCATCGAGGGCTATCGCAACGTCGTCGACGCCGAGTCCGAGGAGCCTGGCAACGGTTTCGAGGTCTTTGAGTTCTGCCTTGGTGACGATGCCGTCTTCCCGCGCGACGACGGACATCGACAGCAGATAGTCGCGATGAATGGCGTCGAGTCCGTCCCGGTTGAGGCCGAGCATGGTGGCGATCTCAATGAGCGCCTCCTCCTCATGAGCCGAGAGGTAGCGATCAAGCAGGGCGGACTCGAGGATCTCGAGGTAGGAGTCGACGCGAGCGTCTGGGTGCCGCGGCATCGACGCCACGATGCGATCTAGCCAGAACTCCTCCCGGACCGGGGCCCTGCCCGAACGCACGGCGAACTCAGGGATTATCGTGCTCCCCTCGCAGACGGGCCAGGCGTAGCGATGGGCTTCGCTCGACAAGGCTGACCACGGCGGTGGCCTGGACGTGGTGGACATCAAGTGGACCAGCAACGCAGCCACCGCTCGCGCATCAGCCAACGCCTCGTGTGCGCCGGTCACGTCCAAGCGGGCCGCCCGGCAACACTCGCCGAGCTTGCGCGACGAACTCCGCAGGTAGCGGCCGGCCAGCTCCATCGTGCACAACGCCGGAATATTCGGACCTGTCCATGAGTAGCCGGCATGGGCAAGTTCGATACGGAGGAACCGCACGTCGAAATGTGCGTTGTGCGCCACGACAGTGCGGTTCGCGACGGACTGAAGCAGCAGAGGCGAGATCTCAGCGAATGTCGGGGCCTTGAGCACCTCACGCGCGGTCACGCCGTGGATGCTGGTCGGTCCCACGTCGCGACCCGGATTGACCAGAGTCGACCATTCTCCCTCGACCGCACCCTCGTCATTCAGGAGAACGACCCCGACCTCCAGCACTCGGTCGTGGCGGGTCGGGAACAGACCCGTCGTCTCGAAGTCGATGCACGCGTAGCCGGCCACCTGCCACCTCTGTCGCTCGTGCGGAGGCTAGTCCTGACAAGACGCGCCCACATCGCACTTGCAGAATCAGATGCCGGAACGCGAGAAGTTGTCTGGACTGGCCACACCTCACTATCGGCATCCAGCATCAGCGAGGTCCTTCGGAAGCGCCCTCGCCCCCGCAGCAGCTGCCGCGGCGCCCAACTGGCGGCGGTAAGACGCAACTCGGTTGGCCGAGGCCTCGCTGACCTGCTCAAAAGAGGCCTCGAATTACGGGTGAACCTAGGTCAGCGCGCGGCGTCTGCGATGAGACGGGATGCGGATCCGGCCAACCAATCATTGAAGGGCTCGCCGTGCGTGGGTTCGTCCCACTCGCCCAAGCGAGAAAGCTCGAGGTGCGCTGCATGTCCGGCTCGAGGCATACAACACATGCGTAGGTGGTACTCCGGGCCACAGCAGCACTCTGCCCAGTCCCCACCAAGGCCCCCGTCTCCTCCCCGTGACGTGAGGCGGCCGATGCGAAGTCTGTGTACTCGGGCTAGCCGTCCATCGGGGAGGAGATACAGATCTGAAGGCGAACCCCCGAGTCCGTTGAATCCCCAAGCCGAGACCTGGGTCCCCGACCCCTCGATGTACTCAGACCGCTTTCTCCGAATGAATCCGTCGAGAATCGAACGCTCTGCTTGGAGTCCCGTCGATGCAGGCCGGGTGCGCGGCTTCTTCGGGGATACGTGCGAAATGAACAGTGGTCTTGTCGCCACGCCGCCTGACCGCAGCAGGTCCACTGCCCTTGCGAGCAGTCGCTTTGCCTCATCGCGCAGGACAGGCTCAGCGCTCTTGTACGCCGCGGCGACCGCGCGCTGCGCGTCCATCTCGGAGCGGGCGTTCGCCACACCGTCGGCCACGTCGTCTTCGAAACCCACCCAAGTCAGTCTAGTTCTCCGCGGCCGCGACCAGGTGACGCCGCGTTGGATCGTGGGATGTACCCGTCCCGGGTGATGACAGCCTTCGCGGCGGAAAGGCTCGCTCACGATCAGTACAGCTCTTGATTGCGATCGGCGCACACCGCTGAGTTGAGACTTCCAAGGAAGGCTGTCGGCGCGCGCGGCTACCTTTAGTCTCGCGCCGGGGATCGGAGAAGTCACATGGCCAGAGCTGACCACATCTACGTGAGCAGAGGCCCGTACACGCATCACGGAGTCGATGCCGGCGACGGAACAGTCATCCACTTCACCGGGGAACCGGGGACTGCCAAGATAAATGCGGCCATCGAGCGCACGCCCATCGACGACTTCCTCAAGGGTGGTGAACTCAAGACCAGGCGCTACGGCAGGCGCGACGACGCCGACACCACAATGACAAGAGCCGAATCTCGTATTGGCGAGAAGGGTTACCACCTCGTCGTCAACAACTGCGAGCACTTTGCAACCTGGTGCTGCACCGGCAGGAACTCA
The DNA here is from genome assembly GCA_963825455.1 of uncultured Actinomycetota bacterium. Lineage (GTDB taxonomy): Bacteria > Actinomycetota > Actinomycetes > Propionibacteriales > Nocardioidaceae > Nocardioides. The sequence goes on along the minus strand of CAWGTG010000004.1, from coordinate 133,612 downwards.
AGCCAACAGGTCAAGGGGGCCGGAAGCCTAACCGCACACGGTGCGATTGCCGGGACCACGGTTGCCGCGACCACAGGAGTGGTCGGTGCGATGGGCGCTGTGGGTGGACTTAGCGGTGCCGGCATCATGTCAGGGCTCGCGACGGCCGGGGGTGTAGTCGGAGGCGGCGCAGCCATCGGTCCAGCGATGATCGGTCTGGGGCCGGCCGTCATCAGTGTCGGGATCACTCAAGTCGCGCTTCGGGACGACGAAAGTCTTCCTACTGAGGAGCGCAAGGCCCGACGCGACGGTCGGACGGCATCGGTGCTCGGAGCAGGTGCTAGCACTGTTGGAGGCGTCGCGGCCGTTAGTGCTGCGGGGGTCACCGGTCTGAGCGCAGCTGGTATCACTAGCGGTCTTGCCGCGATCGGAGCCACGGTAGGCGGTGGTATGGCGGCCGGAACGGTCGTCGTAGTGGCGGCTCCGGCGGTTCTCGCCGCAGGAGTCGGGGCCGGTGTCTTCTTGCTGAGCAAGCGCCTCCGGCAGCAGAAGGACTTGGGTCCTGCCGAACTAGAGGCCGATGAAGCGCCCGGGATCTAGGCCTGAAGTTGGCTACGCGCTTGCGGCCGCAGGCGGAGTATCGCCTCCGAGGTCAAAGGCCCGGAGATACAGCATGCCGCCAGGACTTCCTCGCACGCGACGGAATGACGCAGGCTGACTCGATCAACTGTGGAACCAACTCTTGATTCTCCGGCGAGGGCCGCAGCAGGTTGCGAGACTGTTTCGATGGAGTCCATCGTCTTGCGCCTCCCGGGAAGGTCAGGCCTCGTCCTTGCCGGCGTCGGACTCACCGCCATCCTCCTTGCCTCGTGCTCGGCCGAGAGTGGAACTGGAAAGGCCAAATCGGCGGACACCGCTTCGTCGGCAACGTCGGCGACTAGTGCATCGACGGCCGCCACGGCCGAAGGTTCCTCATCTGATTCCGAGCCGGCCTCCGAGGAGGCCACACAGCGCGAGAGCGCCAACACTGAGGTGACGCCGTCCTCAAGTCCCGTGGCCACGAAGTTGACGGGTTTCGGCGCCACAGTTGCGGACTGGGAATCCGTACACGGGGAATCGGTGTCGGGGTACGAAGAGGGCTCGGTGTACGGAGTCATTGTCCGTCCGAATATGCATGAGTACTTCGCGGTGTTGCCGGATCCGCTCGTCGACTTCTATTCCCAGGCTTTCCCATTGGGTACGACCCTCGACGGAGCTGAGAAACGCGTCTTGGGTGAGTTCCCGGAAGATGCGAAGGTGATTGTGCGCGACACTCAGGAGCCGGAGTGCACGATCATCCTCATCCAGAGCAAGACGCTGAGGGTAGCTGTCGGCTCAGATGCGATCGCCGCGTTCTTCAGTGAGCAGGACCCCAGCGATCTCGATCGCACACCTCTGGATCCGAACGACGTGTCGGACGCGACCCTGTTCTCGGACTACGAGGGCAAGCGCCGGGATCTCGGCTTCTGCTGATGCCGGACCGGGTTCCCGAGCACATGAGGTAGGTCAGTCGCGGCTACTAGACGATTCCGCCAAGCGCCCGACCCGCGGCATGGTCGGGCTAGTGCGGTCCTACTCGGGGACGTAGTCCTCGCGAGCACGCCAGTGCATGAGGTAGAGCCTCCGGTGCTCATAACCGGGCCAGGCCGGGTCGGTATCGCCCACATGCAGTCGAAGTTCCACGGAAGGGGTGGGTTCGACGTACTGCTCCATGGACACCTCAATGTGGCTTGTCAGTTCTGCGAGGTCTTCCGCGGTGTCGGCGTCCTCGCTGTCGATGCACGCGTGCACGACAACAAACTCGTAGCCGGCCTCGACCGCGATGCCCCGCACGTGAGTCCCTATCTGTCCTTGGGTGGCTTGCAGGGCCTCTAGGAGGACGAGGTTCTCCCACTCCGTACGAGGCTCATAGTCGGGTCCGTACGTCACGCGGGGAGGCTCAGTTCGCATGGGAGCATCATGCGCCGGGCGCACGACCATCGGCAGAGGAGTGCGTTTCTCGCACGTCAACTGTCTCCCTGGCGACTCTCGAGCGCGGACTTGAGCCATCCGTTGCGCTGACTGATCAGGTTGGCCATGTAGCGGTTGAGAACCGCCAAGTCGACGATGGCGCCGAGGGGGCCAACGGGAGACTTGAAATCGACAACATCAACCATCAAGGTCTCGTTCTTGGATACGACCACAAAAGTATGTTCGTGCCGCCACCGGGCGAAAGGCCCTCGCTGCTGCTCGTCGACGAATCTGCTAGGCGCGTCGTACTCGGTGATGGCCGAGGTCATGGCGAATGGGATTCCGAAGTGACGGGCGTTCCATGTCACGGAGTCACCCAGCTTCATCACTCCGTGGGTGACGCCAGCCGATGCACGCTCCCGTGAGCCGGCCATGGATTCCCTATGCGCATCTACGGACAGGGCGAGCTCGAAGCAGTCGGGTCGAGGAGCCGCGATGGATGTCTCGCGGCGGAAGGAACCCATGCTCGTCAGTATCGTTCGCTGGAGCGGTTTCGCCGAGCGGCCTCGCCCGACCATCGGCATGGTCGGGCTGCGCCCGCAGCTCGGCATGGGCGCCGCATACACGCGGCGGATAGACGCACGTCGCCTATCACCGGTTCGTGCAGCAGACCCCGGTAGGAGGTGTCCCACAGGTGACGTCGATGATTCGTGACCAGCAGGGCCGGCGTCCACCTACTCTCGAGTTCATGCGTTTTCGACTGCTCCTTTGACATTGCTCTCGGTGTCCTTGACCGCGTGTGGTGGTAGCTCGGAAGACCAGGGAACGGGCAAGCCCTGTTCCTCCGATCCAACGACAGCGGCCGGGTCGACGCAACCGGAGACCGAAGTTGCGGAGCCCGAACCGGTTGGGGAGTCAGACGGATGTCTCGTCGCGGCCTCGAAGTGGGCATATCACATGACCGATCACGTGCTTGATGCCTCGACTACTGCGCCAGTGTTCGCTGAAACGCTTGAGATTGACGAACTGGACGACCTGGACGACCCTTCCACCGAAATCACGGTGCTTTGCTCCAAGGCGATCTCGGCCCCAGTACTTGACGGCAACGCCAAGATCGGCCATGAGCGAGCGCTTCCCAGAGTGATTGCATCGGCTGCCGGATGAGTCATCTCGTGCGCCTGCGGCAAACGCCGAGCCGTGCCTGCACCACGGACGTTGGCCCCCTCGCCTGCCAAGCTTCGCGAGCCTTTGGCCTTGAGCTGCCCCGGCCGGGCCAGGCCAGTTCATCGAAGGCGATCGTCAGGGCTCGCGTCGGGTGCGAGGCTCTGAGGCAGTTGCCCTCACTGGGCGTCCGGGAGCGTTTCGTCCGCTGCGCGCTGGCAAGTCCGCGCATTCGACAGCGCTTGGGCCCGCACCCTGGTCTCCAGTTCGCTGAGAGGGCCGAACCGTTCCACTCGTTCGAAGACCGTCACGACGGCTAACCAGGTGTCCCGACGTGTTGACGGGTCTCCCACTACGTCCAGTATGGAAGCGGTCCCCCAGTAGCTCACCACCAGGTTGGCTTGCTCGGCGCGGTCATCGGGCTTGGCGTTCGCCGACGCGAACGAATGCTGAGTTGCCTCCAGGTAGTACCTCAACGCCATCCGCGTGGCCTCGGGGTCGCCTTGACCGTCGAGGAAGATCCGTCGCCCGACTCGTCGGAGCAGGTCAACCAGGGTTCTCCGGAGGGGCGCGTCCTCGGGGTACATTTCGATCAATGGGCGAGCCACGACGAGTGCCTCCTCGTCGAAGAGGGTCGTCTGTGCGCCGTCGGCTTCTCGGAACAGGTCCGCTGCCACCGAGAGGGCTAGCAGAAGATCGCGGCGTGCGTCCCAGTTGTCCGGATCGAGGTCGGCGAGCTCGCGAAGGATGGCGACTTCCTCGGAGGCCAACCGACGCGCACGGGCAGGATCTCGGTCGGCGTGCAACTCGGCCAGCCCTCCTAAAGACAACGCGAGTCCACGCCGCAGCTGCAGGTTCGCCGGCCATGATTCGGCCAGCGCCCGTGCCTTGGCCACGACCTCTTCAGCCAGCACGACAGAGCGCTCCGGCGCCACGTGTCTGAGGGCGCTGGCCAGGCGGGCCATGTCGTCCAGCAGCTCGACCTGCACGACCACGTTGTCGGGCTGCGCTTCGGCAAGCGCACGCGCGTCGACGAGGATCGTCTCGCGGAGCTGCCGCGCACCGGCGGGACTGACGCTCCAGAGCTGGGCCGCAATGGACCTCTCGTCGTTCAGGACGCTTCTGTCGGCGTGCTCGCCGGGTGCGTTCTCGGCACGTCGCCGAAGAATCTCGAGCTTGATCGACGCGGACTCGAGTGCGGTCCGCCGGGCGCGGTCCAGATCACGACTCTCCAACGCATTGGCGAGGCCGCCAAGGGCCCAGGCATAGTTCGACCGAGCGACAGGGTCGTTGGACTTCCCTTCGCCCCACGCCTGCTTGATGGCCACGAGCTCCTCCCAAAGCGCGAGGCCCCGCGCGGGATCGCGAGGGCTCACTGTTTCGGCGGCCGCTCCGAGCGCAGTATCGAACACGTCCCGAGCGGCGGCATCAGAGGGATGTTGCTCGTGCAAGCCTCGCGAGAGTCCAAGCGCCTCTTCGCTGAGAGCCAATGACTGGAGTGGGTCACTCGGCCGCACTACTTCCTGGAGCGCACAGATCGCTTCGATCTCGGCACAGCGACCCTCGACGTCATCGGGCGCGGCGGCAACCGCCCGTCGCCGCTCGGAGAGGACCCGCTCGGCAAGGCGACGCACCGAGCCGTCGGTCACGAAGGACTGAAGGGTGTAGGCGCGGGACGCGACCTCGACGTACCGCGCATCGGCATCCAGGTTCGCAAGTAGAGTATGCGCCAAGGCACTGCATTGCCATGCGGATCCCGACTCGTCTGACATGCCGTCGACCAGCTTGGCGATGGTCGTAGCGAGCGCTTCGTGTAGTTCCTGGGTCTCCGGACCCATCAGGTGGGCTGACACGAGCCTGTGCATGCGAGCGAGCTGCGGGTTGTCAGTGGTCTGCAGGAGACGCCGGCCTTCGAGGCGGTGACGCAGCTCGGTCCACGGGTCGAGTCCGAAGGGGTCATCCGTGGCGACTTCGGGGTGGCGCGCGAGGACGAGGTCGTGGAGCCATGTCCAGGGGACCTCGTCGGGTGGTAGCAGTGCCGCGAAGCGTAACGCCGAGACGGCGGCAGGAGTCGTCGCGGCGAGCTGAGCCAGAGTCTGCTCGAGGACGGATCCCACGAGCTTGTCGCGGTGCCGGGTCGCGGCCCTCACACTCTCTTGCCCACCGACCTGTTGGTCCATGACGGGGGAGCCGCGCTCGCGTAGCCCTGCCAACAGCTTCGAAGGGGGTGGCGCCCCAGGTAGCCCTAGAAAGACCGCGACCTGCTCGACCGCCAGCGTGAATCCTTGGAGTTCATCGATGATCTCTCCCGCTGCACCTTCTTCGTCCGACGAAGTGAATGCGGGGGGTTCTCCGGGCTGGTGCTCACGGATGAGTCGCAGGGCGTCGATTCCCGCGAGCTCACCGACGGTTACGTAGGTCAACCCGTCCCGGGAGAATCCGAAGTCAGCCGGGCCGAGTCGGGTCGTAGCTGCGACGACGAGCTGTTGGTCGGGATCGAGCAGGTCCAGTTCGCCAATGGAAAGCAGATCGGCGGTCGAGACGTTGTCGAGAATCAGCAGTGCCGGTCCACCAGCGCGAGCGGCTCGAGCCCGCAGTGCCCGCAGCACCAGCCGCCCCGTTGCATCAGGGTCACCCCGCAGGGATGGGTCGACGCTGATGCCCACGAGGGGATCGTCGGCGAGGCTTGCGATGATTGGCAGCACTTGGCCTGCACCCTCGGCAATGCACCGCCACACGCCGGCCGGGTAGTCGGCACGGAAAGTATGGGCGTATTGGGCCACCAGCTCGGACTTCCCCATTCCACCCAGGCCGTGAACCACAGCGATGTTGCCGACGCGGCCGGCGAAGAGCACGCTGTGGAGCGTCTGAAGCTCGTCGGTGCGTCCGACGAAGAAGGGGTTCAGGGGTGGGATGTTGCCGTCAATCGTGGCAGCGCGGTGCGCGCGGTCGATTCGTTCCCACAGACTGCTGCAGAGGATCCGGACCTGCTGCCGCACGTCCTCACGATCGAGTGCGGCGACGCCTTGGGGGAACCACGCCCGCATATCCACGTGCTGCACAGCGGCCATGTGCTCTCGCCATCGCTTGATGTCGGAGGGTGGCGGTTCCGGCACCTCCACGAGGTAAACCGCGGCCAGCGTCTCGTGACCTGCGACACGCTGCGCTTGACGCGCCAAGTACTCGTCGAACTCTTCCTGACAAAACGAACTCGCGAAGTAGTTGGGTGACAGACACGCCAGCAACACGCGCGACTCACGCAGGCCGACAAGCAGGCGACGCCGCCAGTCGTCCATCGACGCGATCTCGTCGGTGTCCAGAAACACCCTCAATGGCCGGCCGAAAGTCCGGAAGTCCTCCACCAGCCGGTCTCGAAGCGCCTCGACCCAACGTCGACCTGAAATGTCAGCCTTGCTGTCTGCCCGCGCATAGCTGACGAAGACATCGAATCGAGCCTGCCCGGCGGGGGCCTCACGTCCCAACACGCGACCACCTTTCGCGGCAGCGTTCTCACCCAACCTCGCTACGTGGCAGGTGACGGTGACCCGAGCCGGTGCAATGCACCTGGATGCATCCAACCGCGTCCCGGCGGGTCCAACAAGGTCTTCGCTACTAGGAGCGGCAGCGACTCGACCAAGCTCGGCCTAGGGACCCGACACCCCCGGATCCGCGAACGACCGCGGCATGGTCGTGCAGGGTCTTGCAAAGAAGGGCCCCCGGACAATGGCTCGATCGGGCCATGCGCATTGGGCAGCAAGTCCATGCCACAGAGTCGAGATTCGACTCGTGGTGCGTACACCGCGGCCGGGAACACTCCTGACGTGTGCTACCAGGTGTATCCGCACGCCGCGCACTTGAACGTCTTGGCGGCCGACGCCAATGCGAAAACTCCGAAAGCGGTGATCTTTGCTGCGCGCTTGGTGAGAGATTGACGCTCGAGCTGCGTATGTCCGGCCCCGCATGTTGGACACTTTGCGGTGCCTGGAATCGGGCCGTTGTCCTGCAGCCTGTCTCGCATGGCCATGACGAGTCCCCGATTCGTAGGTTTGGCTTTCGGCCATGCGCTGGGCATAGACCCGAGACGAGGTAAACAGACGCGCGGCTATGGCGGAGTCGAACGCACATATTGCCCACACCCGTCATTGCCAGACTCCGCGTCTCGGCGGCGAAGAGCAGGCGGTTCTTGAAGGCGCCGGATCGCGGCGGAAGGACGCAGGTCGTAGACGTTCCCGGTGGGCGCTCGTCCGTGCTCTTCTAGTGCTGTGAGCAGTCAGCCTCCGGAGGACTGGTCGCCGGCGGACCATCCTTATGCTGTCGCGGTCTCTGAGGCGCAGCGGTGGAACTGGGCTGTTCAACTCTCAGCCGCTCGCGTCTGTGCGCCCGACGATCCAGATTTTTGGCCGATCAGCTCGCGGCAGGTTGACGCTCGGAGCTTGGTCCTGGCCCTGTCGCAGCTACTGCGAGCCGAGCAACTCGAGCAGTTCGCTCTCAGGGATCTCGGAATCGACCCAATTGTGCGACAGAACCTGAGCGCTATCTCGAAGGGATGCCCGGACTCGAACACATGCGAAACGGCCTTACGCACTTCGACTCATGGGCTCGCGGTGCCGGCTACGGCCCTCAAAAGCGTCGGATCGACGGTGGTGACGCACCCCGCGACGTTGCCAGGGACTTCTGGGGCTTTGGTTACGACCCCGGGTCCGAACGCATCAACTTCGGTCCCTACCGACTCCACGCACCGACCGCCCTCCAAGCCGCCCGGGCGTTCACCGCTGCCATCTATGACGCAGCTCGCGCTGTCGACGATCAATCGCGTATCGGACAAGAGGCCGTTGATTGATGGCCGTGCCACCGTCGAACACGCGCGCAGGATTCTGCCGAGCCGCTAGGTCCGACATGCCGCGGCATGTCACACGGCCTATCCGGACGTTGCGCGGGCTTGCCCGGTCCGGACTGCTGTGGACGTGGTGACGACCGATTGAGCGAATGGTGAGGACAGGTCACTACATCGAGGACACGACTTGCGGCTTCGAGTCAGTCCGTGGATTCGGGTGCGATCTCCACCTTCAACGCGGCTCGCATCATCCGAATGTCTTCCGGCTGAAGAATGAGCCGGTCGCCCTCGACGAACTTCGTGAAGACCTTGCACTTGCCGGTGTTTTTTCGCGGTGGCGATTCCCCGATGATGGATGACGTCGTTACGAAGATGACGGATATCGCCGATGACGTCTGAACGGATCTGCTTCTCATCGACGCCGTTCGCAGCGGCGAACGCCGGGCGGTAGTGCGCCTCCCATCTGGCGAAAATCATTGCGAGCCATGCATGAGTCAACCACTCCCGAAGCCACCCGTCGTCGGAAGCCGCGTCATCAATCCGACTCTTGGGCCAGGACGCATCTGCGACTGACGTCGGATCGTTCGGATCGCCCTTGCCCATCATCAGTTTGGGATCCGGGTTCTGATCAGAGATCTTCCACGAAATGCTGTCCGTTAGGTTCTTGATGCCGACCTGACTGAAGGTCATCACACCCGCGGTTAGCCAGAACTCCTCGGACAGTTCGTCGAACAGCTCCTGCGTCATAGCCCGATGATTGCACTCCGCTGGTGCGTCGTGAGTCGTCGGCTTCCGTCCGGTCGCGTGCCCCAAGCGGCGCTCGTCGCATGCGCAGATTCGAGTTCGAGAGCGAGCGTGATGAGACGGGACGCCGTCGCCGAGAGGCGAGTTGTACGTGTGGGCGACTGGTTCTAAACCGAACGGCGAGTCATCACTCACCCATAGGCGATACGCGTACGCGGTCGGCGTCGTGAGCAAGCCACCTGTCGGCGGCGAGTGGGATCATGTTCTATGGGAAAGGAGTCGCGATGCCACAAACGTTCGGCCGCCGACCCAAGCCGCGGATGCTCGTCATCGAGTCCGACGACACCCAGCTGAGCGACGAGCTCGTCGCCGCGCTGACGGCGGTGGCACCGACCACGGAGTTCGTCACCTTGGACTCGTTTGCATCCGACGTGAACGAATTGGAGTGGGACGTCATCGTGCTGCGCCAGTGCGATGCAAATGTCGGTCCCGAGGTCAACGTCGTCCAGTTCGGGGGTAGCCAGACGGGCGTCCTGACAATTCCGGGCAACTCTTTCAATGGCTTCGCCACCGCCGCGGCACCCTCCACCCACTTCGATGCGCCAGACAACTTCCCGCCGCAGATATCGACGTTGGTGCCAGCGCTGGCCGCCAACCTCGCCGCGGTCGGTCGCAGCCAGAGCATGGCGATTCCGCCCGGTCTCGTCGGCTACGGCGGGGTGATTATTCCCTTCCTCACGCGAGCAGACGGTGAGGCAGTTGCCGGCTTTTATCGCCGTGCCGAAGGCGGCCCGCGCGAGTGGTGGTGGCCTTCCGGCCTCCACGCCCGACCCTGACAAGTGGATCGCTGCGGCACTTGCGCGGTGGAGCGCAGCGGAGCCGGAGCGGTTCGCGCCGGATGTGACCAATTGGGTCACGGACTCTAGGTGGCAGACCAGCGCGGAAAGGACTGTCACGGCAGAGCTCGACGTGGTGCACGCACGACACGAGGAAGCTGTCTCGGCCTACCAAGCGGAGCGAGCCCGACTCACCACCAAGCGGCAGAACGCAGCTAACGCGGCTGATCTCGGCGAACGACGGCTACTCACCGCACAGGCAGGCGAACTCAAGGACGAGGTGGCATCGGCGCTTAGTGAGCTCGGCTTCGACGTAGAGGACGTCGATGAGCAGCCTGCAAGGAAGGGCGACCTGCTTGAGGACCTTCGAGTCCGTGACCTAGACGACCAGATTGGATCGCATTGGTTGAGGTCCGCGGATATGCCCGCGGTGCGCAACTGAACGACCTGCTACGGATCGGCCGGTTCGTCATGAGGTACGAGAGGGAGAACGAACAGCCGCCGACATCGGCTTGGTACGCGGTGAACCAATTCATCGGGACCGACCCAGGCTCGAGATCCGAAGCGTTGTCGTCAAACAAGATGGAACTAGCCACCTTTGCCGAGCCTGGCGGGACGGGTGGCCGCGACGGAGGTCTGCTCGTCGACACGAAGGACCTTTTTCGTCTGCGCGAGCTCGTCCGCGACGGTGATTTGTCGGCGACCGCGGCACGCGACCGCCTCAAGGCGAACGGTCGTCTCGTCGTCGAGGAGCTCCGAGATCCAAACGGCGCTCCACAGGTCGCCGATGTTGATGCGGCTGAGTCAGAAACAATGACGTAAGGCGAGTATGCATGGGGTCGCCGCTGCAGGTTGCTTGGGCTCCTAGTGGACCAGGTCGGTTGCGAGTTGCAGAGGCCAACCTGCCTCACCGACGTGGAATCCCCTCCTCGCGGCGGTCGCTGGATTGACTCTTGGAGAGTCCGATCACCACGACGTTGTCGGTGGGTATCGGGCGAACGCACTTGCCGGTTAGCGCGTCATAGTGGGCTAAGGACGCGGGGTCCGTCACGGGTGTTGGCGCGCGATACCTACCATCGGCGGCCCAAGTATGAGTCTGCACGTTGCCGCTGTTGGTAGTGGGCGATGCAGAGGTTGCCGTTTCATGGTCGAGCGGCCGACCACGGCACGGTCGAGCGGAGCCTCAGCGGCCGTCGGCGCATCGGCGGCACGACGATCGCGTTGTCGCCCGCAACGCTCGACCCCTTGACGCTCACCAGGATCGTCGTCGCAGAACGGTTTACGCCGGGCTGGCAACGGCCAACGGGAGCGCCGTGGCGAAGACACCTAGCCCAAGAAGACACAACGGAATTGTCGCCATGTCATGACTCTGCAGCACTCCCCGAGCCCAGAGGGGCACCCGCCTCCGGGCCCAACACGCGGGCTGGCGGATCACGAGCCCAGTTACGCTGGCCGGTTCGGGTCTAGCCAAGTCGACGGCAGGCGTAGACGACGGGTCGCAGAGCTGCCTTTTGCTGAGCGCTGACCGCATGGTTACCGTAGGCTCGCTTCGCCTTGCCGCACAGCTGGGTGGTGAGCGGTCTCCCTCGCGCCACTCGCACCTGCACCACTGTGGTGAAGATGACCTGACGCGTCGCCGCCTCGGTGAGGGTGATGGTCACGGGCAGCGACTTCCCAGCGCGCAGGCGTCCGGTGTCGACCAGCATCGTGAAAGTGCGGTCGCGTGCGTGTTTCACGGACGCCGTCTTGGGGCCCACCAGACTGATGCCCTTCTGATGCTTCAGAGCTGCGCGCACCCGCACCGCCGACCTACCGGGGTTCGTGACCCGCAGTGGGATCCGCAGCTTGCCGGTGCCGGTAAAGACGGTCACCTCCGGGTTGATCGGTGCGATCACGGCCCTGGTCGGCCACCAGACTCCGTCGGACTTGGCCTGCTTGATGGTGGGCTCGACGGTGCCAGGCTGGTCGAAGGCTGTCATCGCCTCGTTGCGACTGTCCCAGGCGTCGCTGAAGCCCCAGAATTTCAACGAGTCGAAGTCCAGGGACGCGCGGACCCTCGAGGGATCTCCGCCGCCCCCGAAGTCGCTGACCCGTTGCAGGTTGGGGTTGGTGCTCCCGTCCCCGATCTGGCCGTCGCAGTTCCAGTCGATCGGACCCCACGAGTCGGCCCTGTTGATCTTGGCCTTGTCGAACTCGCCCGGACACTTGAACTGGACCTCCCAGTGCCCGAAGGGGTCGGGGTTGATTCCTGCGGTCTCGTTCAGGTTGTTGGTGTCCAACGAGTTGGGCTCCTGCGGTGAGAACTGGATGATCCCGTCCGCTGCGTTCCACGCCCTGAGGCCATGGTTACTGTAGAAGTAGTTCATGATCGACAGGTAGTTGGCCTTGTAGTTCACGTCCCGGCTAAGCGGATCGTCCGTGTCGGCCCGAGCTCGCCCTCCGTGACCGAGACCGAGGTTGTGGCCCAGCTCGTGGGCTAGCGTGACCGACTCCTGGATGTCGCCGGACACTCCGTCGCTGCCCTTGGCCAAGATCAGGTCGTGACCTGGCGTCCCCCTGCTCTTCCCGGTGACGCACCCGCCGCCGCGACAGTTGATGCTGTCGACATACAAGACATAGTGGAAGATCCGTTGCCGCGCCTTCGCCACGTTACTGCTGCGGAACTTGTCCATCTGTGTCCAGGACTTCCAGTCCGGGAACCGCAGACCGTTGACTATTGCGTTGGCGCGACTCCGCGAACGCCACTTTGCGCCGGTCTGGGGGTTCATTACCGCATCAGGTCCGGCATCGATGTGGAGGTTGATCCCCTGCTTGCCGTCAGGGTTTGAGACGGGGAAGTTGTGGTATGCGGTGCTGACCCGGTTAACGGCCTCGACGCTCGGTTTCGCGTCGAAACCTCCGATACCGAACAGGCCACCTTTCTTGGTGAGCCAGTCGACCTCGATGAACACGTCCTTGTGGAGGGGATCGGCGCCCATCGCCTTGAGGTCGAGGTCGACTTTCCCGTCGCCGTCCACGTCGGCGCCGTTGGTCTCCCAGGTGTCGGGAATGCCGTCCTGGTCCTGGTCGGTGAACTGGGCGCCCCTGCTGTCGGTGCACAGCGAGTCCACGAGGAAGTAGTTGCCGGCGTCGTGGACGATCACCGTGGCGATGTCGCGCTGGCTGCGTTGAACGGTCAACACGTCCATCTGCCCAGTGTTGGTGTTGACGCCCGCCGACGATGCGGTCTCGAGGAGCGAGCCGGAGGCGTCGTACGCGTCGAGGTAGATGGTCGAGTTCGCCGACACCAGAAGGCTGACGTAAGACGCGTTGCCGTAGGTGAAGTCGATTATCCCGCTGCCCTGGTTTGGCCCGAGCCATGCCCAGTGCGTGCCCTGGCTGGTGTAGACGCCGCTTGGGTACTTGCCGTTGTAGGCGCCCGTGTCGAAGTCGCCGACCAGCCACGTGTAGCCGCCGGTCGTCGTGAACTCCACACCCGGGAAAGACTCGACCCCCAGATCCGTCTGGTCGGCGAGCTGCTCGAAGTTGATGAGACCGGCCTGGGGACATGAGAACGTGTCGGGATCGACCCTCTCGGTCGACGTGTCGGCCTGCGCCAACGGAGTCGCACTTAACAGCCAGGCCACCGGCAGCGTGACGACGATCAGCGCGACCGTACGAGCGCGTGCTTCACCAAACATCAGGCAATCCCCCATTCCCCGCTGCGCGGTGGGAGCACACTGTAGGGAGCGGTCCATGGCTCGGCAACCGCCCGTACCAAGGGTGGGGTATCCGCCGCGGAGCCACATGCGTCGGTGAGTGACAGGGGGCACGGATCCTTGGACCCGACGTTGCGCAGCATCGCCGCGTTCGACGGCGTTCGATTCGAAGCGCCCCCTAGTGGAGCCAAGTACGGGTGCCAAACGACAGCATCGTCGTCCCTCTAAGCTCGTCGAGCGTCCTGTTCTAGCTCTGTCTGCGTCAATGTGGGCGGAACAAAGCCGCGGCGATCGAGCTCGATTTTCGGCTAGACGCGGACGCAGGCTCGCGGCACAGTGACGTGCTCAGTCAAACCGCCAGGGACAAGTCCGTGCGGAGTCGGCCGGCATCGGATCCATCGATCGCTGTGCTGGGCCCAACTGACGTGCCATCTCGGACGTGACCCTGGCGTCACCTCGTGAGCAACGCGGCCTCGGCCTTGAGCTGCTCGAGCAGAGCCGCGATCGAGAGGTAGACGTTCAGCGCGGTGATCTTTCCCGCTGCCAGCTCGTAGACCACCGAGTACGGAAGGCGTACGTCGGCTCCGGTGGCTTCCACGCCCGCGAAATCTGCGATGTGCTTACCGACGAAGACTGCTTCCAAGGCTGCCGCGCCGTCGTCGCAGATGAGTCGTCCGAACTCGGGTGAGGCATCGAACAGCTGCTGGTGGAAGGCGACGATGAAGTCACGCACCGCGTCACGGCCGCTGATGACGTCACCGGTCTCCATGGTCGTCCAACGCACGTCGTCGGCGAAGAATGCACCGAAGTCACCGCCGGTTTGCAAGGCGTCGAGGTACTCCGTCATTGCTTGCTTCGTCTCGTCGACAGACATGAGCTGCTCCTCGGTCGTCGCGCCGACCCCGAACGGCACCAGGCCGCCAGCATCCCAATGACGCCGACTGCGCCCGACCTCCCACACTGCGCCCCGAGGAAGACGATGTCGATAGCCCTAACGGCCTACCGACCGACGCTCAGGCCAGCGCTCGCGCCCGACGCCTCGAGTTCAGCTCGCCACCGACGACGATGATGATCGAGACGACGAACATCAGCGTGCCGACCACGTTGACCTGCATCGGTACGCCGCGCTGGGCGACGCCCCAGACGTACATCGGGAACGTCGTGGTCTGGCCGGCGTTCAGGTTGGTGACGATGAAGTCGTCGAAGGACAGTGAGAAGCTCAGCAGCGCGGCGCCGAGGATGCCCGGGAAGACGAGCGGGAACGTCACCTTCCAGAAGGTCTGCCTGGGTGTCGCGTAGAGGTCCATGGCTGCCTGTTCGAGGTTGTCGTCCATGCCGGCGAGGCGGGAGCGGACGGTGACCACCACGAAGGACAGGCAGAACATGATGTGGGCGATCAGGATCGTCCAGAAGCCGAGCTGACCCGCGAAGCCGGCGCCGACGAACAGGGCCAGCAGCGAGGAGCCCATCACGATCTCGGGCGCGGCCATGGGCAGGAAGATCAGCAGGTTCGCGGTGGAGCGGCCACGGAAGTCGTGGCGCACCAGGGCGAACGCCGCCAGGGTGCCGAGGAGCGTGGACCCCAGCGTCGCGAGCAGCCCGATCTGGATGCTGCGGCCCAGGGCCGAGCACATGTCGGGGTCCTCGCACGGGTTCGTCCAGTTGTGCAGCGTGAACCCGTCGAACTGGTAGATCAGCCGGCTCGCGGGATCGTTGAAGCTCATCAGCACGACCACGAAGATCGGGATGAAGGTGTAGAGGAGCACCAGCAGCCCGAGGATCAGGACGAGGTGCTTGCGGACCCACGTCACAGCAGCTCCTCCGTCCCTGCGCGGCGGACGTAGACGAGCACCATCACGACGATGATGATCATCAGGATCATCGAGAGTGCCCCGGCCGCCGGGTAGTTGTTGGCGTCGGTGAACAGGCTCTGGATGACCGAACCGATCATCCGCTGGTTCGGACTGCCCAGGAGCTGCGCGTTGATGTAGTCGCCCGCGGCCGGGATGAACGTGAGCAGCGTCCCTGAGACGACGCCCGGCAGCGACAGCGGCCAGGTCACCTTGAAGAAGCCGACGACCGGGTTCGCGTAGAGGTCGTTGGCGGCCTCGATCAGGCGGTGGTCGATCTTGTCGATGCTCGCGAAGAGCGGCAGCACCATGAACGGCAGGAAGTTGTAGGTCAGCCCAGCCACGACCGCGACCGGAGTGGCCAGCAGCCGCCCGTCGTCACCGAGGATGTGCACGAACTGCAGCGTGTTCACCACGAAGCCGTCGTCGGCCAGGATCAGCTTCCACGACAGCGTGCGGACAAGGAAGCTGGTGAAGAACGGTGCGATGACCAGCACCAGCATCAGGTTCTTCCAGCGCCCGGCCTTGAAAGCGATGGCGTACGCCAGCACGTAGCCGAGCACCAGGCAGATCGCGGTCGCGATGGCGCCGTACGCCAGCGAGCGGACCAGGGGTCCCCAGTAGTCCTGGATCACGTGGCCGTAGTTGGCGAAGTGGTAGGTCATGTCGTAGCCGCGCGAGTCCGAGCCGCTCGGGTCGAACAGGCTGGTCGCGACCAGCGAGTAGAACGGGATGACGAAGAAGATGGCCAGCCACAGTGCCGCCGGAAGTAGCAGCAGGTAGCCGGTACGGCCCCGCTTCCGCACCATCTCAGCCATCGTCGTCCACGCGCTGGGCGCCGGCGAACGCGTCCTGGGCAGCATCGAGGAGGAAGGCGTACTCGGGTCGCCAGGAGAGCTCGACCTTGTCGCCGACGTCGAAGAGACGGGTCCGACCCGTGTTCTGCGAGAAGACCTGCAGCTCCTGACCCCACGGCATCCGGACGAGGTACTGGGTGCTGACACCGACGAAGCTCACGTCGCTCACCACGCCACCCGGGATGGTGTTGCCCGGTGCGTCGAGCGCCTGGCCCTCGTCCCCGATCAGGACCTTCTCGGGCCGGATTCCGATCCAGCCACGGTCACCGGGCGCATGCGCCCGTCCGGTGGGGATCGACACCGCGATCCCGTGCATGTCGACAGTGACGACGTCGGAGGCCCGCGACTGCACCGTGCCCTCGATCAGGTTGGACTGGCCCAGGAAGTTCGCCACGAACGTCGAGCGCGGATTCTCGTAGAGCTCGGAGGGGGCGCCCATCTGCTCGATCTCCCCGGCGTTCATCACGGCGACCGTGTCGGCCATGGTCATGGCCTCCTCCTGGTCGTGGGTGACGTGGATGAAGGTGCGGCCGACCTCGGTCTGGATCCGCTTGATCTCGATCTGCATCGACCGGCGCAGCTTGAGGTCGAGGGCGCCCAGCGGCTCGTCGAGGAGCAGTACGTCGGGACTGTTGATCAGGGCCCGGGCCAGCGCCACGCGCTGCTGCTGCCCGCCGGAGAGCTGGGCCGGCTTCTTCCGGGCCTGGCTGGTGAGCTCGACCAGGTCGAGCATCTCCCGCACCTGGGTGTCGACGTCCTCCTTCTTGCGACGCCGGAGCCCGAACGCGACGTTCTCGTAGATGTCGAGGTGCGGGAAGAGCGCGTAGCTCTGGAACACCGTGTTGACCGGCCGCTGGTAGGGCTTGGCCCAGGTGATGTCGTTGCCGGAGAGTGTGATCGTGCCGGAGCTGGGCGTCTCCAGGCCGGCCACCATCCGCAGCGTCGTCGTCTTGCCGCAGCCGGACGGGCCCAGGAGCGCGAAGAACGAGCCCCTCGGTACGTCGAGGTCCAGCTCGCGGACGGCGTAGAACGAACCGTAGTGCCGGGTCAGCTTGCGCAGCGCCAGCCCGTCGTACGTCGACGGGTCGGCCGGCTCTTCCGCTGCTTGCGCCTCAACCACCTGTGACATCGGCGAACTCTCCTTCGTACTTGGTGGCTTCCGCCTCGGTGAGCGGCCTCATGTCCATCGTCACGGCGAGGATCTCGTCGGTGGGGAAGATCAGCTCGTTCTCGACCAGCGACGGGTCGATCTTCTCCATCTCCGCCTGGGCCCCCTGGACAGGACAGATGTAGTTGACCCACGCAGCGAGCTTCGCCGCCACGTCCGGCTGGTAGTAGTAGTTCATCCAGGCCTCTGCGTTGGCCTGGTGCTCCGCGAGGTTGGGCACCAGCATGTTGTCGCTCCAGAGGCTGAGGCCCTCCTCCGGCGCCACCCACTTGATGGCGGGGTTGTCGAACTGCGCCTGGATCACGTCACCGGAC
The DNA here is from genome assembly GCA_963825455.1 of uncultured Actinomycetota bacterium. Classification (GTDB taxonomy): domain Bacteria; phylum Actinomycetota; class Actinomycetes; order Propionibacteriales; family Nocardioidaceae; genus Nocardioides. Next base: position 116,182 of record CAWGTG010000004.1, on the reverse strand, counting down.
CAGGCCTCGCACGCGACGATGTTGCCGGCGGCAAGGTCCTGGATGTACTCGTTGCCGGTGAACGCTCGCACCTGACCGTCGGCCACCACCTGTCGTAGCCGGTCGATCGCGTTGGCCCAGTCATCGTCGTCGAACTTCTGCGGGTCGGCGCCGACCACCGCCAGCATGAACGTCATGGTGTCGCGCATCTCGGTGAGCAGCGTGATCCGGCCCTTGAGCTCCGGGCGGGTGATCAGCTCCTCGAAGCTCTTCACCTCGCCGGTGACGTCCGAGTTGTAGGCGATACCGGTCAGACCGCTCTGCCAGGGGACATGGCGTTCGAGGTTCGGGTCCCACTGCCGGTTGCGCAGCGGCTCGATGAGGTTCTGCGTGCAGTTGGGGATCTTGCTGGCGTCCAGCTCCTGGATCCACCCGAGGCTGATCATCCGGGCGGCCATCCAGTCGGTCATCACGATCATGTCGCGCTGTACGGGCTGGCAGGAGCCGAGCTGGTTCTTGACCTTGGCGTAGAACTCGGAGTTGTCGTTGACGTCGGGCGTGTAGTCCACCGTGATGCCGGTGGTCTGCTCGAAGACGGTGGCGGTCGAGGTGTTCTTGCGCCTCGGGTCGATGTAGGCCGGCCAGTTGGAGATGATCAACCGCTTGTCGGTCGACGAGACGTCGTCGCCCACGCACGATGCTGACTCGATCTGCGCGCCGTCGACCGAGAAGAACGGCAGCTTGAGCGCGGCGGCGCTGAGCCCGACGAAGGCGACCGCGCCCCCGCCCCGCAGCGCACCACGGCGGGTCAGCCCGCGCCGGTCCGGCGGAACCGGGTGCATCTGGTCCGACGTCATCTCACGGCTCTCCGGAAGATCCCCCACATTCTGCGGATCGTTGCACGGGAGCGGGCGGTCAACAAGGGATCACGCGCTGTCGTAACCTCCTGGCAACGAAATCCCTCGTAAATCACCGCGTCGAGAGGCGGGACAGCATGCGACCGGAGTACGTTGCGCGCCATGAGGGGTAAGGGCACGAGGGAGCGCCAGGTCCTCGACGACGTCTCCAAGGCGATCATCAGCCAGCTCCAGCAGGACGGTCGACGCTCCTACGCCGCGATCGGGAAGGTCGTCGGGCTGTCCGAGGCCGCTGTCCGACAGCGTGTGCAGCGGCTCACGGACGGCGGCGTGATGCAGGTCGTCGCGGTCACCGACCCGATGGAGCTCGGCTTCGCGCGGCAGGCCATGGTCGGCGTGCGGGTGACCGGTGCGATCGAACCGGTGGCCGACGCGATCGCTGCCCTCGACGAGGTCGACTACGTCGTGGTCACGGCCGGCTCGTACGACGTGCTGGCCGAGGTCGTGGCCGAGAGCGACGAGCACCTGCTCGAGATCATCAGCGACCGGATCCGCTCCATCGACGGGGTGCTGTCGACCGAGACCTTCATGTACCTCCACCTCCGCAAGCAGACGTACTCGTGGGGAGTCCGCTGACGCTCAGCCAGTCGATGGCCGGTCTCTCGCTGTGGCACGAGACGACGCCGACCGACTGGACGCCGCGACAGCCGCTCGTCGGTGACGCCGAGGCGGACGTCGCGATCGTCGGTGCCGGCTACACCGGGCTCTGGACGGCGTACTACCTCTCGGTGGCCGACCCGACGCTGCGGATCGCGGTGGTCGAGTCGGAGGTGGCCGGGTTCGGCGCCTCCGGGCGCAACGGCGGCTGGTGCTCGGCGCTGTTCCCCGCGGCGCTCGGCGAGGCGCAGGACGCGGCGATGCGCGCCTCGGTCGACGAGGTCGGTCGCGTGGCCCTCGCCGAGGGGATCGAGTGCCACTTCGCCAAGGGCGGCAACATCGTGCTCGCACGCAACAAGGCCCAGCTAGCGCGTGCGCGTTCCGAGTACGGCGATGCCGTGCTCTCCCCCGCCGAGGCCGGCCAACGGCTCCGGGCGACCCGCACCCTCGGCGCGACCTACACCCCGGACTGCGCGGCGATCCACCCGGCGCGACTGGTCCGCGGCCTGGCCGACGTCGTGACCCGCCGCGGTGTCGCGCTCCACGAGCGGACGCCGGCGCTCTCGATCGAGCCGGGCGTCGTCCGCACCCGACTTGGCTCGGTGCGGGCTCCTTACGTCGTGCGCGCGACGGAGGGTTTCACCCCGCGTCTGCCCGGGCTGGCGCGGGCGGTGGTCCCGGTCTACTCGCTGATCGTCGCGACCGAGCCGCTGTCTCCCGAGGTCTGGGACGAGATCGGCCTGGCGCGGCGGGAGACGTTCTCCGACCACCGGCACCTGATCATCTACGGGCAGCGGACGGCGGACGATCGGCTCGTCTTCGGCGGCCGTGGGGCGCCGTACCACCTGCGGTCGCGGATCTCCCCGGCCTTCGACCGCGACCCCCGGGTCTTCGCGGCGCTGCACGCCACGCTGCTCGACCTGTTCCCGGTGCTGCACAGCACCCGGTTCACGCACGCGTGGGGCGGGCCTCTCGCGATCCCGCGCGACTGGTGCGCCTCGGTGGGGCTGGACCGCGGCACCGGGCTGGCCTGGGCAGGCGGCTATGTCGGCGACGGAGTCTCGACCACCAACCTGGCCGGCCGGACCCTCTGCGACCTGATCCTCGACCGGTCCACCGAGCTGACCGCGCTCCCCTGGGTCGACCACCGGTCGCCGACGTGGGAGCCCGAACCGCTGCGCTGGCTCGGCATCAACGCGGGCCTGCGAGCGATGACGCTCGCGGACGCCGAGGAGCGGCTGACCGGACGGCCATCGGTGATCGGGCGGGTGATGGCGCCGCTGGTCGGCGGACACTCGGCATAGCTGCGGAGGATGATGGCCGCATGCAGAAGCGCGCCCTCGTCCGCCGTCCAGGACCTCGGCTCGAGGAGGGGCTGCTGACCCACCTCGAGCGGGTCCCGGTCGACACGGAGAAAGCGCGGCGCCAGTGGCTCGCGTACGTCGCGGCCCTCCAGGCCGAGGGGTGGGAGCTCTACGAGGTGGACCCCGCGGACGACTGCCCGGACGCGGTCTTCGTCGAGGACACCGCGGTCGTGTACGGCGATCTCGCCGTGATCACCCGCCCGGGTGCGGACCGTCGCAAGCCCGAGACGACGGGCACCGAGGAGGCGCTGCTCGGGCTCGACTACCGGATGCAGCACATCGAGCCGCCGGGCACCCTCGACGGCGGCGACGTCCTCAAGCACGGCGGCACGGTCTGGGTCGGGCTCGGCGGGCGGACCAACAAGGCCGGCCTCAACCAGCTGCGCGCCCACCTTGAGCCGCTGGGGGCCACCGTCCTCGGGGTCCCGGTCACCAAGGTGCTGCACCTGAAGTCCGCGGTCACGGCGCTCCCCGACGGAACCGTGATCGGCTATGACCCGCTCGTCGACGACCCGAGCACGTTCCAGCCGTACCTCTCGGTGCCGGAGGAGCCCGGGGCCCACGTCGTCCTGCTCGACGGCTCGACCGTGCTGATGGCCGCCTCCGCCCCTCGCACCCAGGAGCTGTTCGAGTCGCGGGGACTGCGCGTGGTCTCGGTGGACATCTCCGAGTACGAGAAGCTCGAGGGCTGCGTGACCTGCCTGTCGATCCGCTTGCGCGGCTAGGTCAACCAACTCGGCTCGCCGGGGCTCCTATGGGTGTGAGCGATCGCGACCGGGACTTCACGCGGTACGTCGAGGCGCGCGGTGGCGCGCTCCTGCGCACAGCGGTCTTCCTGTGCGCCGGCGATCGCACCGGCGCCGAGGATCTCGTCCAGTCGACCCTGGTGAAGGCCTACGTCGCCTGGCACCGGGTGCGCGACGAGGCGGCGCGGGACGGCTACGTCCGCCGGATCATGGTGCGCGAGTCCTACCGGCGACCATCGAGCCCGGTCGTGACCCGCGACGAGCCGGTCCATCCGCACGCCGAGGTCGACAGCCGACTCGACCTCCTCCCCCTCCTGACTGCCCTGCCCCGACAGCAGCGGGCGGTCGTGGTGCTCCGCTACTACGAAGACCTCACCGAGCGCGAGATCGCCGACGCGCTCGGCTGCTCGCCGGGCTCGGTGAAGCGGCACGCCTCCCGGGCGCTCGCCGCACTGCGCCTGCGCCTGGCTTCCGACCCGATCCAAGGAGATGCCCATGCCCGTCGAGACTGACCTCGAGCGGCAGCTGCGCAAGGCCTTCCACGGCCACGGGACCACCGACGGCCTGCCCGACCGCGTGCTGGTGGACAGCCTGGCGGCGGGACGCTCCTCGCTGCGTGGTCACCGCCGTCGTGCCATGGCCGGCTCCGCCGCGGCTCTCGCCGTGGTCGCGGGACTGGCTGTCGCCGTGGTCCAGCGCGACGACGGCGTACCGCAGCCGGCGGTGCCGTCACCCTCCCCGACTCCGCCTCCCTCGGCGGGGCCCACGATCGCGCCCGGGGCGTGGGCGAACGGCCTGCCGCTCGGGGACCCACCTTCCGTGCCGTACGTCGCCGGCACTGACGTCATCGAGCCCGACGGCGCCCGGGTCGACACCGGCGGCACCGGGCTCGGGATCATCGGCCTCTCCGAGGCCGGGCTGGTGCTGCTGCTGGAGAAGGAGACGGAGCACCCGTTCTCCTTCACCTCGACCTACGTCGTGGTCACCCCGGCCGGAGAGGTGCGTGAGCTGCCCGCCGCGACCGTGACCCGGGACGCCGCACGCGAGGCTCTGGTCTCGCCGAGCGGTGCAGCGTTCACCAATGGCGGTGACATCCTCGATGTCCGGGACTTCGTCGTCATCGGCCACATCCCCGAGGCAGCCTCCATCATGCTGGCCTGGACGCCCACCGGGATCATCTACAGCGCTGACCACAGCAAGAGCGCCGTGAGCTACCACGTGCTGCGCAACCAGGGGGCGGTCGTCGATCTCGACGGCGACCCGGGCATCTATCCCAACGGCACCGACGTGGGTTACCGGGGCTGCCGCGTCGTCCGGCTCAGCGCGGACGGTGTCACCCCTATCTCCGACTGCATCGACGGCCTCCGCTCGGTCTCGCCCAGCGGGCGCTGGGCCCTCACCGCCGACCTCCGCCTGGTCGACGTCACGACGGGCGAGTCCCGCTACCTGGCCGGCGGCCCCGTTCACCCCGAGCCGTACTCCTACGACAAGGCGTGGTGGGACGGCGACGACAGCGTGCTCATCCCGGTCTTCGCCCACCTGGTCCGGTGCGACACGGCCACAGGGGCGTGCGAACGGGCGACCGAGGGCGACGAGCTCCGGGCCGGCCGGTTCGCCCTCCCCTAGCGGCCTAGAGGAGACCGTTGTCGGCGGTCTTGGCCGGCACGACCTTGGCGCTCAGCCAGGCGTCGAAGAACGCCGTCAGGTCCTGGCCACTGACCGCGGAGGCGAGCGCCTCGAAGTCCGCGACCGATCCGTTGCCGTAGGCGCGGTGCGAGACCCAGGTCCGCAGCAGCGTCCAGAACGCCGTGTCACCGATCCGGTGGCGGAGCGCCTGCACCGCCATCGAGCCCCGGAGGTAGACGGCTCCGTCGAAGAGCCGTGCCGGACCGGGGTCGTCGATGGAGAGCTTCCAGAGGCCCGCCTCCGAGTCGTAGAGCTCGTAGTTGCTGACGAGCCAGTCCTGCATCGGGTCGCCGCCGACCACCTCGGTGCTGTAGTAGGTCTGGAGGAACTGCGCGAACCCCTCGTTGAGCCAGATGTCGCGCCAGTTGCTGACCGAGACCGAGTCGCCGAACCACTGGTGGGCGAGCTCGTGTGCGATGAGTCCCTGGCTCGGCCCTGACAGCAGGGGGTACGTCGGCCGGGTCTGGTTCTCTAGGGCGAACGACACGGGGAGGCTGGTCACGAGGCCGCCCATGGCGGAGAAGGGGTACGGCCCCAGCACGCTCTCGTACGCCGTGATGATCGTGCAGGTCTGGTCGGCCAGCTGCTTGGCCGCCTCGCCGCGCGCGAACTCGGGGCTGCTCTTGGAAACGGCCACGAAGTTGGTGATGCCGTGGCAGCTCACCGACCGCTTCTCGAAGTCGCCGGCCGCGAAGAACGCGAGGTATGGCGCCATCGGCTCGACGGCACGCCAGTGCGCAGTGGTGAGGCCGTGCCGCTTCCGCGCGCCGACGAGGACGCCGTTGGCGACCACGTCCTTCCCGCGCGGCACCGTGATCCGGATGTCGAACGACGCCTTGTCCCGCGGGTGGTCATTGGCCGGGAACCACCAGGCCGCCATGTGCGGCTCGTTCATGGTGACGACCTCGTCGGTGTTGGCCAGCCAGTTGCTCTCGCCGTGAGAGCTCTCGGCGGCCGGCACGCCGGCGTACCTGACGTCGACGCGGAACTGGGCGCCGTTCGCCACGGGTTTGGCGGGTCTGATCCGGAGCTCGTGGTCGCCGGTGGAGCGGAAGCGGGCGCGCCGACCGTCGACGGTCACCGACCGGACCGGCAGCAGGAAGTCGAGGTCGAAGCGCGACAGTTCCTGGGTGGCGTGGATGTCCAGCCTGGTCCGTCCTGCGAGCCGCCCCGAGCCGAACGAGTAGCTGTCGCGGACGTCGTAGTGCAGCACGTCGATGCCGCCGTTGCCGTCCTGCGGGAAGTACGGGTCGCCGATCCCCACAGAGCCCGAGGCCGGGGCCCGCTGTGCCGCTGCGGGGGCCACTCCCAGCGTCGAACCGGTCAGCACCAGGGCCAGCAAGGGAGCCACCAGGGCCGGGACGAGCCGGGGGCTGACGGTCACGCCCGCAACCTACGTCACCTAATTGGGTTGCGGCCCGGTGCCCGCCCCGCGACCATGAGTTCGACGCCGGGAACTGCCCGGTGCTCCACGAGAGGGGGCTGACCCGTGACTACGACTGTCCTCGGCCTGCCCGCAGACCGTTCCCCTCTCACCTCATGGAGCACCTCCAGCGATGTCTCACAACGACTTCACGCAGCATCCCTCGCACTCTGAACCAACCTTTCCTGACGACTTCATCACCGACGCCTACCGGTACGTCCCGGCGACGGACGACCTGAGCGACGTCGACGAGCGGTTCGTCATCGACTTCCGTTCGTACGGCGAGCTCGACGACGGCCAGCGCTGGTCGACCTGGCTCAACGTCGAGCCCCTCTGCCGCGGTCCCGAGCCCCGCCCGGACTGGGTGGTGACGTCCCAGGGCGCGATCGACACCGAGCTCGGTGTGCTGAAGACCGGCAAGGAGGCCGACGTCCACCTCGTCGAGCGCGCCGACCCGTTCGACCCCGAGCGCGGCGTGGTCCTGGCGGCCAAGCGGTACCGGTCATCCGAGCACCGCACCTTCCACCGGGCCGCGTCCTACACCGAGGGCCGCTCGATGAAGCGCTCGCGTGACGAGCGCGCCCTCAAGCGGAAGAGCACCTTCGGCCGGTTGGTCGCCTCGGGCGAGTGGGCGGTCTCCGAGTGGGGCGCACTCGTGCGGCTCTGGAACCTCGGGCTGCCGGTCCCTTACCCGGTCCAGATCGACGGCACCGAGATCATGATGGAGTGGATCACCGTCGTCGACGACGACGGTGTCGTGCAGACCGCACCCCGGCTCGCCCAGACCCGGCCGTCACCCGAGCTCCTGGCGTCGTACTACGAGCAGGTCAAGGACGCTCTCGCGCTCATGGTGCAGAACGGCGTCGTGCACGGCGACCTCTCGGCGTACAACATCCTGGCGGCGGGTGACCGGCTGGTCATCATCGACCTGCCGCAGATCGTCGACCTCGTCGGCAACCTCAACGGCATGGACTTCCTCCAGCGTGACTGCGCGAACATCTGCGCGTGGTTCCACTCCCGGGGACTCGACGTCGACGAGCACGCGCTGTTCGGGGAGCTGATGGCGCACGCGTTCTGATCCTGCCCGCTAGGTTGCGCTGGTGAGGCGCAGCCGCGGGCGGGTGGTGCGGGTCGAGTCGCTCGCCGACTTCGACCGCCGGGTCGAGGCAGGCGCGACCCGGCTCAGCGGCTGGCGGGTCACCGGGGTGGACCTCGGCGAGCGTGGCGACGTGCTGGCCCGGCTGCGGGTCGCCGGAGCGACGTTCCTCGGCTGCACCTTCGGCGCCGGCGTCGAGGAGTGGCTCGAGGGTTCCGGCGCGCTGGTACTCCCACCCCTGACGATCGCGCCGGTGGACGTCTACCGGTCGAACCTCTACTCCGCCGAGGAGCTGTACGACGCGACGCCCTACCTGCGCTCGCTGGACGGCCGGGCCTACGCCTGGTCCCAGACCCGCGGCAACGCCGACGACGCGTTGGCCCGTTCACTCCACGACCACGCGATCGACGAGGCGCTCACGGCATGGATCCACCGCAAGCACCTGGTCGGGGTGATGGGCGGCCACGCGGCGCAGCGCGGCGACGCGGAGTACGCCGAGGCCGCCCGCCTCGGGCACGCGCTCGGCGCACAATACGTCGTCGCCACCGGCGGCGGTCCCGGTGCGATGGAGGCCGCCAACCTCGGCTGCTACCTGGCCGACTCGCACGTCTCCCGGGTCACCGACGCCGTGGCCGCCCTGGCCGAGGCGCCCACGTTCCGGCCGTCGGTGGACGCGTGGCTCCAGCCGGCCCTCGAGGTCAGCTCGGTGGTCTCCGAACCGCACGACTCGCTCGGGATCCCGACCTGGCACTACGGCCACGAGCCGTCGAACGTCTTCGCCACAGGCATCGCCAAGTACTTTCGCAACGCCACGCGCGAGGCGATCCTGCTCGAGGTCTGCGACGCAGGCATCGTCTTCCTGCCCGGCGCCGGCGGTACCGTCCAGGAGGTCTTCCAGGATGCATGCGAGAACTACTACGCCGACGAGTCCTCGGTCGCCGAGATGGTCCTGGTCGGCAGCGCGTACTGGACCGAGACCCTGCCCGCCTGGCCACTGCTCCGCTCGCTGGCCCGCGGCCGCCCCATGGAGGAGCGCGTCCACCTCGTCGACCACGTCGACGAGGCCGTCGACGTGTTGGCTCAGGCGGCGAGCTCCCGGTAGCCGGTCATCGTCGCGGCGACCTGGCGGTAGTGCTCGACGAGAGCCTCGTTGACCGCCTGCCACGAGCGGCCCTCGACCGATCGTCGCGCGGCGAGCCCCATCCGGCGGCGGAACTCCGGGTCGCGGGCGAGCCGGTCGACGTAGCCGCCGAGGTCGTCGCCGTCGCCGGGCTCGTAGAGGAAGCCGGCCACGCCGTCGTGCACCACGTCGATCGGGCCGCCGGATCGCGGCGCGACGACGGGGACGCCTGAGGCCAGCGCCTCCTGGGCGGACTGGCAGTAGGTCTCGTGCCGACCGGTGTGCACGAACACGTCCAGGGAGGCGTACGCGCGGCCGAGGTCGGTGCCGTGCAGGACACCGAGGAACCGGGCGTCGGGCATCAGTCGCCGCAGCCGGCCCTCCTCGGGGCCCCCTCCGACGACCACCAGCGCGTAGCGGGGGTCGCCGGAGAGGTAGGTGAGCAGCTCGAGCTCCTTCTCCGGAGCGAGCCGGCCGACGTACCCCACCAGGATCCGTCCGTCCGGGGCGAGCTGCCGGCGCAGCCCCTCGTCGCGGAGCCCGGGGTGGAAGGCGTCGAGGTCGACGCCGCGCGGCCACAACGCCAGTCGCGGCACCTCCAGGTCTTCGAGCTGTCGCATGCTGGCCGTGGACGGCGCCAGGGTCCGGTCCACGAGGGTGTGGATCCTGCGCGTCAGGTAGGCCATCGCGCGGATCCCGCCGGCTCCGAGCCCCGGCTTGGCGTACCGCTCGGCGAACCCGATGAGGTCCGTCTGGTAGATCGCCACGCTCGGGATGCCGAGCTCCTCGGCCGCGCGAGCGGCCTGGAGGCCGAGCGTCGCCGGCGACGCGATGTGGACCACGTCGGGGCGGAACCTCAGCATCTCCGCACGCAGCCGGGCCCGCGTCTCGAGGCCGATGCGGAAGTCCCGGTAGAACGGGAGGAATGCCCCACGGGTGGTGTGCACCGGGAACCCGGAGTACGACGCGGGGCCGGTCGGGGCCACCAGCTCGGCCTCGTGCCCCTCGCGGGCGAGGTGCTCCAGCACCCGCCGGACCGAGTTGGTCACGCCGTTGACCTGAGGGAGGAACGACTCTGCGACGACCAGGACACGCAGCCTGTGATCCAACGGTGCGTCCGTCATGTCTCGGACGGTAGGGAGGCCGTCGCAACGGACAGCCAGCACCCGCGCAACGGCGCGTGAACCCTGTGTGTCCGGCGTGACCGTGGTCTCGGCGTCTCGTTGTGCTGATCGTGAAGCTCACCCGACGCGGCCTGTTCCGCTCCGGAGCAGTTGCGGGTGGAGCCGCGGCCGCGGCCGGCGCCGCCCCCGATGCCTCCGCTGACCCGATCTGGACGCCGGGCGCTGGCGCGACCACCGCCGGGCCGGCTGACGGGACGACGCTCGTACGCACGCTCACCCGCGGCGCTGCCGGTGCCGGGGGCTATCGCCCGATCGTCGAGGCGCCCGGCGAGCCGCACGTGGTCCGCACCGACCTCGGCGGCGCCCCGAGCCCGGACCGGGCCGGCCAGCGCAAGCCGCTGATCGCGTTCGCACAGCTCAGCGACGTGCACGTCCTCGACGCCCAGTCGCCGATGCGGGTGGAGTGGACCGACCGGCTCGACGACGAGAGCGCGGTGCCGGCGACGGGACTGTTCGCGTCGGCGTACCGACCGCACGAGATGCTCTCCGGCCAGATCGCCGACGCGATGGTCCGCCGGCTCAACGAGATCACGGCCGGGCCGGTGACCGGCAAGCCGCTGGCGCTCGCGATCCAGACCGGCGACAACTCCGACAACTCCCAGCTCAACGAGGTGCGCTGGAACATCGACGTCCTCGACGGCGGCCAGCTGCGCGTCGACTCGGGCGACCTGTCGCGGTGGGAGGGCGTGCACGACGGCGACCCGACGTACTACGACCCGCACTACTGGCACCCGCACGGCACGCCCGCGGGCAAGGCGGACGACCTCGCGCGCAGCCAGCGAGGCTTCCCGGTGGTGCCCGGGCTGCTCGACGCGGCCCGGCGCCCGTTCCAGGCCCAGGGGCTCTCGATCCCGTGGTACTCAGCCTTCGGCAACCACGACGGCCTCTCGCAGGGCAACTTCCCGTCGGCGACCCTCCAGCTCAACCTGGTGGCGACCGGGCCGCTCAAGCTGATGTCGACCCCGGTCGGCCTCTCCCCCGCCACGATCGTCGACTCCCTCCAGAACGGGTCTTACCCCGCACTGCTCGCCTCCCTGGCGCTATCGCCGGCCGTGCGGCTGGTCTCCGCGGACGCCCGGCGCCGGCTGCTGACGCGCAAGCAGATCGTCGAGGAGCACTTCCACACCGCCGGACTCCCGGCAGGTCACGGCTTCACCGCAGAGAACCGCGCCAAGGGCACGGCCTACTACACCTTTGACAGGGGCCTGTGCCGGTTCGTGGTGCTCGACACCGTCAACCCGAACGGGTACGCCGACGGCTCGATCGACCAGACCCAGTTCACCTGGCTCAAGTCCGTGCTCGCGGCGTCGAGCGACCGGCTGGTGATGGTCTTCAGCCACCACACCTCCGACACGATGACCAACGGCCTCAACGGTCCGGGCCTCGACACCGAAACCCGGATCCTCGGCGACGTGGTCCTTGCCGAGCTGCTGGCCCACGACCAGGTGGTCGCCTGGATCAACGGCCACACCCACAAGAACCAGGTCTGGGCGCGACACCGTGCGGGTGGCGGCGGCCTCTGGGAGATCAACACCGCCTCCCACATCGACTGGCCCTCGCAGTCGCGGATCATCGAGCTGGCCGACAACCGCGACGGCACGCTGTCGCTCTTCACGACGATCGTCGACCACGCCGGCCCGGCGTCGTACGGCGGCAACACGTCTGACTCGACCCACCTGGCCGGCCTGGCTCGAGAGCTCGCGGCGAACGACTGGCACAACCGCGGCGACGGCTACCGCGGGGTGATCGAGTCGAGGAACGTGGAGCTGGTGCTGCCGGCGCCGGCGTTCATGGGCTGACCGCCGGCCTCAAGCTCAGTCATGTTGGCGACCACGACCTGCATGACGTCCGCGAGCTGGGCGGCGGGGCTCAGCTCGAAGATCTCGGTGTCCTCGAGGAAGACCGGCACATGCCCCGGTGCCATGTAGAACGCGTCGCCGGCCCGGTAGGTCTCCTCACGGTCGCGGTATTGGACCAGGATGCTGCCCGAGAAGACGTACCCCCAGTGCGGGCACGGGCAGGCGTCGTCGGGGAGCCCACGGAGCAGAGGCGCGGTGTCCAGCCCGCCCGGGAAGGTCTCGAACTCGACCTTCAGGTCGCCCCACTCGGCTCCGTCGCAGATCTCGGCACGGTTCGCTCGCATCTTGCACCTCCACGCTGTGCGCCTGCCGTGTGCAGGCGGTCGCCGGCACTGTGGACCAGCCCGCTTGGCGCCAGGTTGGCGTGACCTCGGCGAGGTCAGTCGCGGAGGATCTTCTCGTGCACGGCCCGGGTCTCGGGCGAGGGCGGCACTCCGAGCTCCTCGTCGAGCACACTCCGGCAGCGCTCGTAGATGCGCAGCGCCTCGGCCCGGTTGCCCGCGTCGGCGTGCACCCGCATCAGCCGCTGGTAGGTCGACTCACGCAGCGGCTCGATGGCCAGCGCGTCCTCCGCCGCCTGGACCGCGTCGGCGACCTCGCCGTTGGCGGCGGTGCACACCACGCAGCAGTCGAGTGCGCGCAGGTACAGCTCACGTAGCTGGGCCCGCTTCCGGCTGGTCCACGGCCCGTCCTCGCCCGGGAGAAAGGGTCGGCGTCCGATGAAGTAGCCGACCGACGCCCACGGATAGGCGTCATGCGGCCGCTGGTCGGCAAGGAGCGTCTCCGCGTCGTGGACCGCCGCTGCGGCGGCCTCGATGTCCACCCAGGTGTCGGTGGGGAGGCGTAACTGGTAGCCGCCGTACGCCGTCTCGAGCGCATCCGCCGGAAGACCGACGCGGCGCAGCACGGCTCTGAGCTTGCTGATGATGGCCATCAGCCCCTTGTCCCAGGCCGGCGGTACGTCGTCGCTCCAGAGCTCACCGGCGAGCTCGTCGCGAGACACGCGCCGGGCGCGCTCGGCGACGAGGTAGGCCAGGATCAGCCTGCCCTGGCGACCGGGCAGGTCGCGCTCGTCGACCAGGACCTCCCCGTCCTCGAGCCGGACCCGCGAGGTCAGGTAGACGCGGAGCACGTCGCCAACCTGTCGCCAACCACGAGGCTTATCGTCCCATCCAAGCCAGAGAGGAGACCGACATGGCGAAGGTCATCAATTGCGACTGCGGTTTCGTGGTGCGTGGAGCGGACGACGACGAGCTCGTCACCGGCGCGCAGCGACACGCGTCCGACGTGCACGGAGTGGAGCTGACCAGGGAGCAGTGCCTGTCCATGGCCGAGCCCGTGGGCTGACCTCCCGGTCAGCTCTCGATCGCGGCCAGCTGGCCGCAGGCGCCGTCGATCTCGCGGCCGCGGGTGTCGCGGACGGTGGTCGGGATGCCTCGGGCCTCGAGCCGGCGCACGAACTCGCGCTCGTCGGCGGGATCTGATGCGGTCCACTTCGAGCCCGGCGTGGGGTTGAGCGGGATCAGGTTGACGTGCACCCAGCCCCAGGTGCCGTGCTCGTGGAGGACTTCGGCGAGCAGGTCGGCGCGCCAGCCCTGGTCGTTGATGCCGCGCATCATGGCGTACTCGATCGAGACCCGACGGCGGGTCTTGTCGGCGTACTCCCGGGCAGCGGCGACGGTCTCGGCGACCGAGGACCGGGTGTTGATGGGGACCAGCTCGTTGCGCAGCTCGTCGTCGGGTGCGTGCAGGCTCAGCGCGAGCGTGACAGGGATGCCCTCGTCGGCGAGCTGGTTGATCCGCGGCACCAGTCCGACGGTCGAGACGGTGACGCCGCGGGCGGACATGCCGAGCCCGTCAGGTGCGGGGTCGGTGAGGCGGCGTACGGCGCCGATGACGGCCTTGTAGTTGGCCATCGGCTCGCCCATGCCCATGAACACGACGTTGGAGACCCTGCCCGGCCCCCCGGGCACCTCGCCGCGGTCGAGCGACCGGGCGCCGGCCACCACCTGCTCGACGATCTCCGCTGTGGACATGTTGCGCTGGAGCCCACCCTGGCCGGTGGCACAGAACGGGCAGGCCATGCCGCACCCGGCCTGGCTGGAGACGCACATCGTGACCCGGTCGGGGTAGCGCATCAGCACCGACTCGACGAGCGCGCCGTCGAACAGCCTCCACAGGGTCTTGCGGGTGGTGCCCCTGTCCGCCTCGAGGGTGCGCAGCGGCGTCATCAGCTCGGGCAGGAACGTCGACACCAGCTCGTCGCGCTGACCGGCGGGCAGGTCGGTCATCTGCTCGGGGTCGTCGACCAGCCGCTGGAAGTAGTGCGCGGAGAGCTGACGGGCGCGGAACGCCGGAAGGCCGGCCTCATCCGCGAGCTCGAGGCGCTCGTCCATCGTGAGGTCGGCCAGGTGGCGCGGTGGCTTCCCGCGTCCCTTGGGCGCCTCGAAGACCAGGGGAAGGGGCTTGGGCTGTGTCATGTGGGCTGGGACATCAGTTCTGGTTCTCGACGAGGTACCACAGCACGAGCGCGCCCACGCCCACCACGACGATCGCCGTGAGGACCATCCCGATCCAGAAGTAGGTGCCGAACCGGCGGGTGCGCTCGTTGGCGACCAGCCCGATCGGGACGACGAGGGTGACCAGCACGAACGGGAACAGGTCCTCGGCGCGATCGTTGTCGAAGATCAGGCTGACCACGCCGTAGAACGCCGCCGGGACCAGCGCGACGAACAGCAGCCCGGTGAAGAAGCCCGTCAGGGCGGCGAACGTCGGGTGGTCGCGGTGCCACCAGCTGGGCTGGCGCGCGTCGCCGACGCCGTCCCCGCCGTCGTCCTTGTCGGCCGCAGGCTCGTCGGCGACGGGCTCGGCGGCCTCGTCGACGGCCTCCTGCTTGTCGGTGCTCATCACGTCGATCGTAGGCGCTCGACGACGACGAGGTCGGGCATCTGCAACGCGTGCCACCTGTCGAGATCCGGCTCCGTGTCGGTCAGCGCCGCGGCCAGCACCGTCCAGGCGGTGCCGTGGCCGACCAGCACGACGTCGTCGTGGCCGTACGCCGAGAGAATGCCGTCGACGGCCCGCAGCACCCGCTCGCGGCAAGCTGCGAGCGGCTCCCAGCCCGGCACGGCCACCGCGTCCGGCACCGCGAACGCGCGGCGTACGGCGTCGTCGAAGTCCTCGATCCACTCGGTGCTGTCGCGCACGTGCTCGCGAAGCCCGTCGACCACACCGACGTCCCCATCGGTCAGCAGCTCGGCGGTGGCCAGCGCCTTGGGCTCGGGCGAGCTGAACCACGCCGCCCGCGCGGGCAGCCGTCCCGACTCCCGCAGCGCCCAGACCTCGTCGTACGCCGCCGGGTCGAGCGCCCACGCGTGTGCGGGCTGCGAGCGGTCGACCAGTGGCCGGCCGTGGCGGACGAGGTAGAGCATTCGTCCGTTCTACCGTGCCGCTCAGCGATCGCCCCGGGGGTGGCCCTGCATGGCATTCCAGGCCAGCGCTGTTCGCGGAGTGAGGTACTAGTTGCGGCACGGGTGTGCGGGACTAGACGTCAGCCGTGACTCCGGGTTGGGCAGGGGTCGGGTGGGGGGGAGCATGGGGGGTGCCGCCCGATGCGCCCACCGGTGCCTTGCCGCGAGTGTTGGCCCATGATCACCGCTGTCTCACTGACCCGGAGGTACTCCGGCTTCACCGCCGCCGACACGATGGGCCTGCCCCGCAAGCGCGTCGAGGAGTTGCTCGAGCTGGTCAGCCTGACCCCGACCGAGGCCAGGCGCCGCGTGCGCAACTACTCACTCGGCATGCGCCAGCGCCTCGGCATGTTCCTGTCGCTCACTGCCGACACCCAACGCGAAGGAGTTGCGGCATGACCGCCACGACCATCTCCCCCGACGCGACGGCGGCCGTCCCGGTTCGCCAAGCGGTCCGCACGATACCCACAGCTCGCCTGATCAACAGCGAGCTCCGCAAGATGTTCAACACCCGGTCGGGCTTCTGGATGCTGATCAGCATCGGCTTGCTGTCGGTCCTGGCCACCTGCGCGGTCATGATCTTCGCACCCGACGACGAAGTCACCTACGAGATCTTCGCGACCGCGATCGGCTTCCCGATGTCGGTGATCCTGCCGATGATCGCGATCCTCGGCGTCACCAGCGAGTGGAGCCAGCGCACTGGGCTCACGACGTTCACCCTGGTGCCGAGACGCGGCCGCGTGATCGGGGCCAAGGCGATCGCGACGTTCTTGGTCGGCGTGGTCTCGATGGCCGTCGCCTTCGCTGTCGGTGCCCTGGGCAACCTCGCTGGTTCCGCGCTCGCGGGCGTCGACACGGTCTGGAACATCTCGCTCTCGACCGCGCCGCAGATCGTGCTCGGCAACCTCGTCGGTATGGCGATCGGCTTCACGCTCGGCGTCGTACTGCGCAACTCTGCGGCCGCGATCGTCGGCTACTTCGTCGTGTCCCTCGTCCTGCCGGGCATCCTCGTCCTGCTCGCCCAGCTGCGTGACTGGTTCAGTGACCTGCAGCCGTGGATCGACTGGAACTACACGCAGGTCGCACTGTTCGAGGGCGGCACGGACACGGCCAGGGAATGGGCCATGCTCGGCTCGACCACGGCTATCTGGATCGTGCTGCCGCTCGTCTTCGGGCTGCGGTTCCTGGCCCGCTCCGAGGTGAAGTAGCTCCGGGCCGGGGAGCATGCGCCGCGCAGCACCCCGCACGGTCGTCCAAGGGGTCCACGCGTGAAGACGGTCAGCCGTGTCAGACCTTCTCGCCTGACCCGCAAGAAGGGTCAGCCGGCTCTCAACCGCCGCGTGCCCGTGTTGTCGACGAGGTAGATCCCACCGTGTGGATCTCGCCAGCATCGGGCCGTAGTTGCCCACGCCTGACTCACCACCCTCGTCGTAGGGGACGGTGTGGTCCACCTGCTGCTTGCGCGACAGGCTGGAGGCGAAGGGGAAGGTGTCGGCCGGCGTCATCAGATGCACGGCCTGTCTATGTCGGTCGGGGATCTCGTATGCATCGACCGGGGCCTGGCCAGCGAGGTCGAGAACAGGCTGGATCTTGAAGCGGCAGGCCGGCCCGAGCCGTTCACGGACCCACAGGTCGGTGACCGGACCGTGGCCCTCCACGCGGGCGATGCCTTCGTGGTCGATGCCGGCGTAGGTGTGGACGTAGTAGTGCACCACCGGCGCGCGGTCGGTGACCGTGTCGGGGCGGGTGTCAGAGCCCGGGGTGACAAGCATGAGCAGGGCGTGGACGGTGCGCTCGTCGTCATCGAGTTCGGGGTGGTCGTCGGCGATCGCGGCGCTGAACGCGTCGATGCCCGCGCCGATCTGGTCGATGACCGGGAGCGGCGCACGGACCAGGAGCGCGCCCATCCCGTGCTCCTCCTGGCGCAGCCGTTTCGCGAACGTCGCCTTCCGCGCCCGCTCCTCCTTCGCCCTGGCCGCCGCCGGGGCCGCTTGCGCGATCTTGGCCTCGACCAGCGCCTCGAACCGGGTCCAAGGGATGCGGCCGTCCGCCGACTCGGCCACCGCGGCATCCACGTAGGCCGGCTCGTCCTTGCTCAGGTCGCGGGTCCTGGAACAGACGAACCGCGCGTAGGTGACGCGCCTTCTCCCGGCCCGGCAGTCGAGCCTCGTCCGGGTCGAGGCGGTCGGGGTCGTTGACCACAGCCCAGGCGTAGGCGACCTCGAGCAGCCCGGCGTCCGCGACGCGGAGCGCCTCCGCGCACCCCTCGGCGATGCTGAGGATCCGGTCCTCACCCAGCGCCGCCATGTCGTCCATCCCGAGCATGGATCAGTCAAGCATTGACCACCGACACTGGACGTTCTGAGGAGCAGTGGTCCACAGGGGAAGGAGAAATCAGGTGAAGACCGCGTAGTGCAGCAGCAGCCAGATCGGTGCGATCGTGGCGAGCAGCGAGTCGAGCCTGTCCATCAGGCCGCCGTGGCCGGGGATGACCTGGCTCATGTCCTTGATCCCGAGGTCGCGCTTGATCACGGACTCGCACAGGTCGCCGAGGGTGGCCATGACCACCGCGATCGCGCCCAGTGCGACCCCGACCCACCAGTCGCCGTCGAGCAGCAGCACGACCAGCACGATGCCGGCGGCGACGGTGAACACGATGGAGCCGGCGAAGCCCTCCCACGACTTCTTGGGCGAGATGACCGGGGCCATCGGGTGCCGGCCGAAGAGCACACCGGCGACGTAGCCGCCCGTGTCGGAGGCGATGGTGACCAGGATGAAGGTGATGATCCCGGCCACGCCGTCGTCGTCGAGCCCCGCGCCCGTGCGGCCACCCTCGGCCAGGAGGAGCGCGACGAACGAACCGAGGAACGGTACGTAGATGAGCGCGAAGACCGACGCGGTGGCGTTCTGGACGTAGCCGTCGATCCCGCGCCTGAGCAGCCACAGCATGGTGGCGAGTGCAGTCACCGCCGTGGCGGTCACCAGCGCCGGCGCTCCCCAGACGTAGGCGACCACGACCATGACCACCCCGCCGAGCATCAGCGGCTGCTCGGGCAGGTCGATGTCCTTGGCCAGGAAGCCCTTCCGGAGCTCCCAGATCGCCACGGCGACGGCCGCGGCGACGATGAACATGAACGCCGTCTTCCAGAAGAACAGCGACAGTGCGATTGCGCCCAGCAGTACGACGGCGGAGCCGATCGCAGCCTTCAGGTCCCGACCGGCCCGGCCGTGGTCCTTGGCCGGTGCCGGCGGGGTTCCTGTCATGTCAGCTCATACCTCGATGAGCTCGGCTTCCTTGTTCTTGAGCATCTCGTCGATGGCGTCGGTGTGCCGCTTGGTGAGGCCGTCGAGCCGCTTCTCGGCACCAGCTTCGTCGTCCTTGCCGACCTCGCCGTCCTTCGCGAGCTTCTCGAGGGCCTGCTTGGCTGTACGTCGGACGTTGCGCACCGCGACCTTGCCGTCCTCGGCCTTGGTGCGGGCGACCTTGATGTACTCCTTGCGCCGATCCTCGGTGAGCTCGGGGAAGACGCAGCGCAGCAGCTTGCCGTCGTTCGACGGGTTCACACCCAGGTCGGAGTCGCGGATCGCCTTCTCGATGTTGGCCATCGCGCCCATGTCGTAGGGCTGGATCAGGATGATCCGGGCCTCGGGAGCGGTGAACGACGCGAGCTGCTGGAGTGGCGTCGGGGTGCCGTAGTAGTCGACGAGGATCTTGTTGAACATGCTCGGTTGGGCCCGACCGGCCCGGATCGCGGCGAACTCCTCGCGCGCGGCCTCGACCGACTTGTCCATCTTGTTGTCGGCCTCGTTGAGGATGTCGTCGATCACCGCTGAACCCCTGTCCTGCCTGGTCTCGAGTGCCCGTCAGCTGGCGCTGACGAGCGTGCCAATCCTCTCACCCTGCACCACTCGCAGGATGTTGCCCTCGGTCTCCATGCCGAAGACGATCATCGGCAGCTTGTTCTCGCTGCACAGCGTGAACGCCGTCTGGTCCATGATCCGCAAACCCCGCGAGATCGCCTCGTCGTAGGTGAGCTCGTCGAACTTGGTGGCCGTCGGGTCCTTGTGCGGGTCGGCGCTGTAGACGCCGTCGACTCCGCTCTTGGCGACGAGAACGACGTTGCACTTGGTCTCCAGCGCACGCTGGACGGCGACCGTGTCCGTCGAGAAGAACGGCAACCCCATGCCGGCACCGAAGATGACGACCCGGCCCTTCTCCATGTGCCGGATCGCGCGGCGCGGGACGTAGGGCTCGGCGACCTGGCCCATGGTGATCGCCGTCTGCACCCGAGTCTCGACGCCCATCTTCTCGAGGAAGTCCTGGAGCGCCAGGCAGTTCATGACGATCCCGAGCATGCCCATGTAGTCGGCGCGGACGCGGTCCATGCCGCGCTGCTGGAGCTCGGAGCCGCGGAAGAAGTTGCCACCGCCGGTGACCACGGCGATCTGGGCGCCCGCGGTGGTGACCGCCGCGATCTCGCGGGCGATCTCCTGGACGACATCGGGGTCGATGCCGACCTTGCCTCCCCCGAACACCTCGCCGGAGAGCTTCAACAGGACGCGCTGGTAACCGGGCACTGGCGACTCTTCCGTGGGGTGAGGTGGCGGGGTGAGGCTATCGGTCAGGCGCCGACCTCGATGCGGGCGAAGCGCGTGACCGCCGTACCGGACTCGTCGAGAACCGCCTTGACCGACTTCTTGTTCTCGGTGACCGAGGGCTGCTCGAGCAGGACGACGTCCTTGAAGAAGCCGTTGAGCCGGCCCTCTGTGATCTTGGCGATCGCCTGCTCGGGCTTGCCCTCCTCGCGAGAGGTCTGCTCGGCGATCTCGCGCTCCTTCTCGACGATCTCGGCGGGCACCTCCTCGCGCGTGAGGTACTGCGGGCGCATCGCGGCGATCTGCATCGCCGCACCGCGGGCCGCGTCGGCGTCACCGGTGTACTCCACGAGCACGCCCACCGCAGGAGGCAGGTCGGCGGCGCGCTTGTGCATGTAGGCAACCACGTCGCCGCCGAAGCGGACGAAGCGACCGAGCTCGATCTTCTCGCCGATGGAGATGGCGAGGTTCTCGACCACGTCGCCGACGGTCTGCCCATCCAGCGCGACGGCCTTGAGCGCCTCGAGATCGTCGGCCTCGGCCTCTGATGCCGCGTCGGCGATCTTCTGGGCGGTGGCGACGAAGTCCTCGTTCTTGGCGACGAAGTCGGTCTCGCTGTTGAGCTCGACGAGGACACCCGGGGCGTGGGCCACCAGGCCGGCGGTCGCCTCGCGCTCGGCGCCGCGCTTGGCCGCCTTGGCGGCGCCCTTCACGCGGAGCAGCTCGATCGCCTTGTCGAGGTCGCCGTCGGTCTCGTCGAGCGCCTTCTTGCAGTCCATCATCCCGGCGCCGGTGAGCTCGCGGAGCTTCTTGACGTCGGCCGCGGAGAAGTTAGCCATGTCGGGGTGCTTCTACTTCCTGTTGTTCAGTGGGTGTGTACGGGCGTGAGCCTCAGGCCTTGGCCTCGTCGGCGGCCTCGTCGGCGGCCTCGTCGGCGGCCTCGGGCGCGGCGGCCTCGGCGGCAGGCTCCTCGACGGCCGCGGGCTCCTCGGGAGCGACGGGCTCGTCGGCAGCGACGGGCTCCTCGACGGCCGCAGGCTCCTCGGCAGCGACGGGCTCGTCGGCAGCGACGGGCTCCTCGACAGCCGCAGGCTCCTCGGCAGCCGCAGGCTCCTCGACCGCGACAGGCTCCTCGACCGCGACGGGCTCCTCGACAGCCGCAGGCTCCTCGACAGCGACAGGCTCCTCGACAGCCGCAGGCTCCTCGACCGCGACAGGCTCCTCGACAGCCGCAGGCTCCTCGACAGCGACGGGCTCCTCGACAGCGGGGTCGGCGGCCGCCACGGCGTCGACAGCTTCGGCGGGCGCGCCGGTGGCGGCCTCAGCGGCCTGCTCGGCGTCGCCGCCCAACAGCTCGCGCTCCCACTCGGCCAGCGGCTCCTCGGCGCCCACGGCCTCGGCACCGTCGGTGCCGGCCTTGACACCGGAGCGGGCGATCAGGCCTTCGGCCACCGCGTCAGCGACGACTCGGGTGAGCAGACCGACGGCGCGGATCGCGTCGTCGTTGCCGGGGATCGGGAAGTCGACCAGGTCGGGGTCACAGTTCGAGTCGAGGATGCCGATGATCGGGATGTGCAGCTTGCGGGCCTCCTCGACGGCGAGGTGCTCCTTGTTGGTGTCGACGATCCACACGGCGGACGGCGTACGGCCCATCTCGCGGATGCCGCCGAGCGACTTGTTGAGCTTGTCGCGCTCGCGGCGCATCTGCAGCAGCTCCTTCTTGGTTCGGCTGCTGCCGGCCACGTCGTCGAAGTCGATCTCGTCGAGCTCCTTGAGGCGGTTGATCCGCTGGTGCACCGTCTGGAAGTTCGTGAGCATGCCGCCGAGCCAGCGCTGGTTGACGTAGGGCATCCCGACGCGGGTCGCCTGCTCGGCGATCGCCTCCTGGGCCTGCTTCTTCGTGCCCACGAACATGATCGTGCCGCCCTTGGCGACGGTTTCCTTGATGAAGGCGTAGGACCGGTCGATGTAGGCCAGCGACTGCTGCAGGTCGATGATGTAGATGCCGTTGCGCTCGGTCATGATGAAGCGCTTCATCTTCGGGTTCCAGCGACGGGTCTGGTGCCCGAAGTGGACGCCGCTCTCGAGGAGCTGGCGCATGGTGACGACTGCCATCTGAACTTCTCTTCCTTGTGGCGGACCAGCGGCAACGTCTGTCCGCCCTTGAAGCAGGGCAGGCCGGTGTCGGGTCCGATCGTGTTTTTTCAGTTGGTCACGGCTCAACGGGTGTCGGCCGTCCTGACGCCTGCGCGGGACCCGACCCGACGTGGTCGGGACCGAGGGTCGTCGCCCGCGGATGATCGGGCCCCACAAGAGCGGCCCGTCGCGGTCTGCATGCGTGCGAAGTCAGCCCCGGAGGGCTGCCCGTCAAGAGTAGTCGACGCCCGTCGCCGTCCGCCAATCGTCCACAGCCGTCACCACCTGGCGGTTCGTCCACAGCGACGCTGCGGACGGCCGTCACGGGCCTGCAGTGGACGCAAGGGTGTCGGCATGGCCCCCTTGACCGCTCTCGTGCTCGCGGCCGCGATCGCGCTGCCAGTCACCGCCGACCCGGTGGGCGTGTGGCCGCTGCAGCCCGAGCCCGAGGTGGTGCACGCCTTCGACCCGCCCGACTCTCCCTACGGCGCCGGCCACCGCGGGGTCGACCTGCTCGGCACGGTCGGCCAGCCGGTGCTCGCCGCGCTGCCCGGCGCTGTCACCTACGCCGGGTCGCTCGCCGGTCGCGGCGTCGTGGTGGTCGACCACGGTGCGACCAGGACGACCTACGAACCCGTCACAGCGACGGTCGCCGTCGGCACACCGGTCGCGGCCGGCGCCACGATCGGCACCCTCGAGCTCGCCGGGTCGCACTGCTTCCCACGAGCCTGCCTGCACTGGGGCTGGATCGAGGGCGAGACCTACCTCGACCCGCTCCGCCTGGTCGGCGCCGGGCCGGTCCGGCTGCTGCCGCTCTGGCGTGATGCGCCGGCGGAGGCGACGTCTCTCAGGCTCTGGGGTGGGCCTGGCGATAGGCCGCGCGCAACCGGTCGGTCGTGACGTGGGTGTAGAGCTGCGTCGTCGCGAGTGAGGCGTGCCCGAGAAGCTCCTGGACCGAGCGAAGGTCCGCGCCACCCTCGAGCAGGTGGGTGGCTGCGGTGTGACGAAGCCCGTGCGGCCCGATGTCGGGCGCGCCGGGCACATCGACGATGCGGCGGTGCACGAGGGTGCGCACCGCTCGCTGGTCGATCCGTCGACCGCGAGCGCCGAGGAACAATGCTGCGCCCGCCCCCTCGGCCCGGAGCGAGGGCCGGCCGTCGGTCAGCCAGCGGTCGAGCGCCTTCGACGCCGGATGGCCGAAGGGCACCATGCGCTCCTTGCGGCCTTTGCCGAGGACCCGGACCACGTTGCGCTCGCGGTCGAGGTCGTCGACGTCGAGCCCGACGAGCTCGCCGACCCGGATCCCGGTGGCATAGAGCAGCTCGAGCATCGCCACGTCGCGAAGCCCGACCGCGCTGCCGTCGTCGGCGAGCTCGGCCGCGGACCGGATCAGGTCGCGTGCCTCGTCGGCGCGCAGCACCGCAGGCAACGTCCGGTGCGCCTTGGGCGCACCCAGGGTGGCGCCCGCGTCACGCTGGGCGAGCCCGGTCCGGTGCAACCAGGCCGTGAACACCCGGGCGGCCGTCGCCCTCCGAGCCAGCGTGGTGCGCGAGAGACCGAGCGTCTGCTGCTTGGCCAGCCAGCTGCGCAGCGAGCGCAGGTCGAGCTCGGCCACGTCGTGCAGCCCGAGCCGAGCGGCATGGTCGAGCAGGCCGGTCACGTCCCCGAGGTAGGCCCGCACCGTGTGCGCCGTGAGGTCGCGCTCGGCAGCGAGGTGGCGCTCGTAGTCGCCGAGCACGCGCGCGAGCCCTTCGGGAAGCGCGTCGCGACCGCCGTCGGCCTCGCGAGTCACGGTCATTCGCCAAGGGTAGGAACTCAGGCCCCGCGCTCACCCCACCTCCGCCGCTTCGGCGAGCCGCCAGCCGGTCGGCAGCTGCTCCGCGAGCCCAGTCCGGACCAGGCCGTCGAGGGCGGTGCGGACCTCGGCGAGCCCGAGCCCCGCCGTGCGGGCGATCGAGTCGGCACCCGCCGGACGCGAGTGGGGTACGGCGTCCAGCACTCGCTGCTGACGGCGGGTGAGCCGGTCCCGGGCCGTCTCCGGTCCGCGTGGCAGCTCGGCCAGGTGCTCGCCCATCTGGCCGGTGAGCTCGAGGACGTCGTCGGCCCTGGTCACCAGGGTCGCCGCGCCGGCGCGGATCAGCTGGTGCACGCCCTCCGACGGTGCGCTCGACACGGGCCCGGGGACGCCCATCAGCGGCCGGCAGAGACGTGAGGTCCAGCTCGCGGTGTTGAGAGCGCCGCTGCGGACGGCAGCCTCGACCACGACGGTGCCACGGGAGAGCGCGGCGATCACCCTGTTGCGCGACAGGAATCTCACCTTCATCGGCGCACAGCCCGGCGCCACCTCGGACACGATCGCGCAGCGCTCGGCCAGGTGGTCGAGGAGCTGCTGGTGCGCGGCCGGGTAGGCGCGGTCGACGCCGCAGGCGAGCACGGCCACTGTGGGCCCGTCGCCGGCCAGGGCGCCGCGGTGGGCGGCCTGGTCGATGCCGAAGGCCGCGCCTGAGACCACGGTGGCGCCGGCTCGGGCGAGCCCGGCGCCGAGCTCTGCCGCGACGTCGGTGCCGTAGGTCGTCGCGGACCTGGCGCCGACGACGGCCACCGGCGCCAGCAGGGCGTCGAGACGTAGCGGCCCTCGGACCCACAGCCCCAGCGGTGCGCCACCCAGATTCTGAAGGGGCTCGATCGCGTCGAGGTCGTCGAGCGCTGGCGGCCACTCCGGGTCGCCCGGGACGATCCAACGGATGCCGCGGCGGGCGGCCCGCTCGAGGTCTCGCTCCGGCTCGAGGTCCTGGAGGCGGGCCGCCGCGTCGGTTCGCATCCCGTGGGGGTCGCGACCGTCGAGCAGCCCGGCGTAGAGCTGCTCGGCCCCGAGGTCGGCGACCATGCGGGCCATCCGCAGCCCGCCGGGCTCACCCAGCATGCTGAGGGCGAGCCGGGCGAGTCGCTCGTCGATCATCCGGCCGCTCTCCGCACGGTCGAAGCCAACAGTGGTCGGCCGCTGCGCAGGCGCAGTGAGACCTCGGCCTCCTCGACGCCGGGGCGGTCGACGCCGGCGAGGTCGGCGACCGTCCACGCCAGCCGGTGGACGCGACTGACCCCGCGACGGGTCAGGTGGCCGTCCCAGAGCTGGTCGTCGACGAGCTTGGTGGCCTCGGTCGTCATCGGCCAGCGGGCGGTGAGGGCAGGGCCGGGCACATGACCGTTGAGCCGCCACTGCTCGTCGATGTAGCGGTCGGCCTGCCGGGCCCTGGCCTCCTCGACGCGCGCCCGCACGTCGGCGGTCGACTCCTTGACCGCGAACCGGTCGCGCTTGGCGGTCGGGGTGGGAGCGGCGAGGTGACGGGTGATGTCGATCCGGTCGGTGATGGGGCCGGTGACCTTGCGCCGGTAGTCGCGGCGCTGCACCTCGCGGCAGTTGCACCTGCTGAGGCGGGCGTCGGGGTGGAAGTCGCCGCACGGACACGGGTTGGCGGCCAGGACGACCAGCGCGCGGGCCGGGAGCACGACGGACTCCTCGCCGCGCGCGACGCTGATGTCGCCGCTCTCGAGCGGCTGGCGCAGGGCGTTGATGACGTCGGCGCGGAAGAGCGGGAACTCGTCCAGGAACAGCACGCCGCAGTGGGCGCGGCTGATCTCGCCGGGCCGGACGGTGCCCGAACCACCACCGACCAGGCTGGCCGTGCTGGAGTCGTGGTGGGGCGCGGCGAAGGGTGGCCGGGTGAGCATCCCGTCGCCCGGCTCGAGCGCCCCGGCCAGCGAGTGGACCGCCGTGAGCTCCAGAGACTCGGCGTGGGTCAGGTCGGGGAGCAGCCCCGGGATCCGCTCGGCGAGGCTCGTCTTGCCCGACCCCTTGGGGCCGGAGAGCAGCAGGTGGTGACCGCCCGCTGCCGCCACCTCGACCGCGTAGCGCGCGTCCTCCATGCCCGCGAGGTCGGCGAGGTCGACCTCCTCCATCCGCTGGTCACCGCGCCACGACAGCAGCCGGGTGCCGGACATCGCGGCCACCGGAGCGCCCTCCGGCACCGGCTCGTCGCGGAGCTCGGCGACCACCTGCGCCAGCGAGCGCATGCCCAGCACCTCGAGCCCCGGCACCATCGCCGCCTCGCGGACCTGCGGCTCCGGCACCACGACGTGGCGAGCCCCGCGCTGGGCCGCCGCCATCGCCATCGGCAGCACCCCGGGCACACACCGAAGGCCTCCTGCGAGGGTGAGCTCGCCTATGAAGGCGATGCCCTCGAGCGAGGCGCGCGGCACCACGCCGGTGGCGCCCAGCACGGCGACCGCGATCGCGAGGTCATAGTGCGTGCCGCGCTTGGGCAGGTCGGCCGGCGAGAGCAGGATCGTCGTACGGCGGGTGGACGGCCACTCGAACTGGCTGTTGATGATGGCCATCCGGCACCGGTCGCGTGACTCGTTGAGGGCGGCGTCGGGCCTGCCGACCAGCACGGTGGCCACCTGGCCGGACGACACGTCGGCCTGGACGTCGATGAGGTGACCGACGGCGCCGTTGAGCGCCACCGTGTGCGTGGTTGCGAAAGGCATGTCAGGCCAGCCCCTCGACGTGGTCGACGATCGAGGCGCCGCGTCGTGGCCGGCGCACGGCGACCAGGTCGACGCGCACCTCCTCGGGCCGGACGTCGTGCTCCTCCGCCCACCGCCACACCAGCCGGTGCAGCCGCTCCAGCCGGACCGGGTCGACCGCCTCGTGCGGCGACCCGCACCCGTCACCGCGCCGGGTCTTGACCTCGCAGGCGACCAGCACGTCGCCGTCGCGCAGCACCAGGTCGAGCTCGCCCTCGGGGCATCGCCAGTTGCGGTCGAGCAGCAGCATCCCCCGCTCGGTGGTGAGCAGCCGGGCGGCAACGGTCTCGCCGTAGGCACCCAGCGCCAGTCGGCTGGCCGCGGTCGTCGTCATGTGGTGACCTCCTGCGCAGGAGGATCACCGCTGCGGCCGACGAGGTCGCAGGGCTGGACCGGGCCCTGTGGAAAGGCGCCGGCGTCAAGCCTGCTGTGGACGACTCGTGGCTACTTGATGAGCCTGACCGGGTCTCCGATGATCGTCGCGTCCCACGTGGTCACGTCGTGCACCGTGCCGCTGTTGAACGCGACCACGACGCGGTACCAGCAGCCGCCGAACGAGTTGTAGTTGCAGGTGTAGTCGGAGGGGATCGGGATCGTGATCGTCTCGGTCTTGCCGTTGTTCAGCGAGGTGCCGCCCGACTGGTTGAGTGCTGCTTGGCAGGGCGGAGAGGTCAACGTCTGGCCCGCGCCCGCCGTCCCGCCGACCGCCTTGCAGTTCCCCGGGAACGGCGTGGTGAGGATCGACCCCGTCGCGTCGGTCGGCGGCAGGACCCTCACGGAGCCGGTGCCGGCCGCGTCACCGGCGTCGAAGTAGCTGAACGCGATGGACTGCCCAGCGGCGCCCGGCAGCACCCGGATCAGGTTGAAGGTCGCGGAGGCCGTGTCGGCGTTCATGAAGATCGGCATGTGCTCGTAGCCGGCGACGGCGACGTCCTTCTCCTTGCCGGCCGCGGTGACGGCCCGGAGCGCGAAGGCGTTGGACCCTTCACCGGAGGTCGTGTTGCCGGTCAGGGCAGTGGCAGCGCTGTTGCCGGAGCGCTCGAGCCCCGTGCCGCTGCCTCCCAGGCTGACGTTGGTCCGGACCTGGAGGTAGTAGTCACCGGCCCGGGTCGGAGTGAACGTGCAGAGGGGGACCC
Organism: uncultured Actinomycetota bacterium; assembly: GCA_963825455.1. Taxonomy (GTDB): domain Bacteria; phylum Actinomycetota; class Actinomycetes; order Propionibacteriales; family Nocardioidaceae; genus Nocardioides. The sequence continues at coordinate 88,289 of CAWGTG010000004.1, read as the reverse complement.
AGTTGTGGAACATCCGTGCCACATCGGCGTTGTATGTGCTGCCCCCCGAGGACTTGAAGAGGTTCGCGGAGATGTTGGTGTTGGGCGCGTTGATGAACGAGCCGTACTGCTTGATGCAGGGGCTGCCGCCGGTGTCGTTCTGTACCGGTGCCGCTGTCGCGTCGAGGGAGTCGACCTGCTGGCGCAGCACGAAGCTGGTCGTCATGTTGTGCTTGGGGTTGGCATTCGAGCCGTTCCCGGCGTAGCTGTCACCGGTACAGAAGGTGGCGGTGCTCGTCCCGAGAGTGGCGCTCGACCCGTCCTTGCTGTACCGCTGCCGAGCGTCGTTGTTCTTGACCCAGGAGTTGGTGTTGTTCGAGTCGTTCGCGAAGCTGCCGGTTGTGGGCAACAGCTCACAGGTCTGGCCGGCGTTGAGCATGATCGGGTCGTAGACCTGCAGGGCGACCTGTGTGTTGACCGCCGCAGGCTGGACCTTGACGACGAAGGTGTAGCCGAACGCCGTGGTCGACGTGGCCGAGATCTTGGGGCCGTACTCGTTGTTGGTCGTCCCGGTGCACCCGTCGACGCCAGTGTTCTCGCAGTTCCTGGTCGAGTAGCGGTCGCCCTGGACCTTGCCGGTCTCGGGGCCCTCGAGCACGGCCCAGAACGTCGGGGTCCGCGAGCAGTTCGCGAAGGGGCTGGCGCCCATCGAGGTGCCGGTGGGAGCGGGCGAGCTCGAGCCTCCACCAGCGTTCGGCTCGTTGCCGAAGGTGTTGCAGGGGCTGCCCATGGGCGCGGGCCCCTTGTAGTCCGCCGTGGCGGTGCGGGTGATGGTCGTGTCCGAGATGCCGATGAACCCGCCGAAGGTGTTGTCGATGCGCGAGGAGATGGTGACCTTGAGCTGGCTCGCCAGGTCACCGACCGCGACCGTGACCGACACGTCCGCGGTGGCGTCGTCGTAGCCGTTGCGCTTCGAGACCTCCTTCGCCCGAGTCGTGGCGTTGGCCAGGTCGAACGGCAGGTAGGGCACGCCAGCCAGTGCCGCGGCGTCCGCGGCCTTCTGGACCCGGTTGATCTCGTCGTACCAGCGCGCGGTGTCAGAGCTGATGGCGAGGGCGGCCATCAGGAAGCCGCTGGTCACCAGGATCGCCAGCAGGATGGTGACGTAGCCGCCCTCCTTGCTCCGGCTGTCGGCGAGCCGGGTGGCCCGTCGACTGAGGCGGGCGGCGAGCGTTCGACCGGGTCCCCTCACGCGTGGGCCCCCGAGGCGCAGATCTGGGCCGGCAGCGGCTCGAAGTTCATCACCGCGTGGTCATTGAGGGTCAGGAAGCTGCCGAAGAGTCCTGTGAAGGTCTTGTGCTTCGCTGACAGGGCGATCCCCACCCGATCCAGGTTGCCGGGGAAGCAGGCATTGATCGTCGACGAGATCCACGAGCCGCTGTTGTATCGGAACTTGTTCTCGGTGTCCCGCCACTTGAACATCACGCAGCTGCTGAAGCCGGCGCAGCTGGTCGGCATCGTGTGGTTGCTGTCGGCGCCGGGGTAGCCGCTCGAGTTCGCCTTGTAGACCAGCAGGTACTCGATCTGGTCGACCGGCATCGCCGAACCGGCTCGCTGAACCGCGTCGGCGGCGGCCTGGGCCAGTGCAGGGACGTTGGCGGGAACGCAGGGCGGGGCGCCCGCACCGGTCGGACAGCTCCCGACTCCGGCGTTCGAGCCAGTGGATGCGATGCGCGCGGCCAGGCGGGTGTCCGAGACGACGACGGCGTGGTCGCGCATCAGGAAGGTGAGCTCGATGATGCCGAGGAGGATCAGCAAGAGGATCGGAAAGGTCAGCGCAGCCTCCAGGGCCACCGCTCCGCGCTCCCCACGCGCCCGCTTCCGAACCAACGCCTTGCGCACAACTCCTCCTCCGTACTGCTCCCTCACCTGCGGAAAGGCTCGCAGACCTCACCCGCGCGGATACGGGAAACGGAGTGGATTCAACTGTCAGGACTAGACACTTCTGACCGAACGGGGGAAGGGCCTGGCCCTCGAGCTGCGGAGCGCCCGGAGTCAGGGGCCTTTGGGCGGGTCGATGTCCGCCTGGCTGAGCTCCTCGACGTTGACGTCCTTGAAGGTCAGCACCTTGACGGTCTTGGCGAAGCGCGCCGGCCGGTACATGTCCCAGACCCATGCGTCGCTCATGGACACCTCGAAGAACACCTCGCCGGCCTCGCTGCGCGCCTTCACGTCGACCTGGTTGCACAGGTAGAAGCGTCGGTCGGTCTCCACGACGTACTTGAAGATGGCGACGACGTCGCGGTACTCGCGGTAGAGCGTGAGCTCCATCTCCGTCTCGTACTTCTCGAGATCCTCTGCACTCACGCCGAGCTCACCGCGCTTCCTCCAGCTCCTCGGCCCTCTCGAGCGTGACCGCCTCCTCATTCTGCACACCGTCGAGGGGTTCGAGCCCGGCGGCCCGCCGCACGTTGATGAACCGCCTGCGATGCACTGGCGAGGGGCCGTGTTCGACCAGGGCGGCGCTGTGCACCTCGGTGATGTAGCCCTTGTGGGTCTTGAAGTCGTAGACCGGCCACTCAGCATCCAGCTCGGTCATGAGCCGGTCGCGGGTCACCTTGGCCAGCACCGATGCGGCCGCGATGCAGCCGGCGACCCGGTCGCCCTTCCAGACCGCGAGCCCGGGCACCCCGAGACCGTCGACCGGGAACCCGTCGGTCAGCACGTACGCCGGCGGCAGCTCGAGCAGGGCCACCGCACGCCGCAGCGCCTCGACGTTGGCGACGTGCATGCCGAGCCGGTCGCACTCCTCGTGCGAGACGACCACGACCGACCACGCGACCGCCCGGCGGACGACCTGGGCGTAGACGCGGTTGCGCGCCTTCTCCGTGAGCAGCTTGGAGTCGGCCAGCCCGGGCACGATCCCGGACTTGCCGGACGGGAGGATGCAGGCACCGGCGACCAGCGGGCCGGCACACGCACCGCGACCGGCCTCGTCGACCCCGGCGATCGGCTCGATGCCGTGCCGGCGCAGCGCGCGCTCGTAGCCGTACAGACCGGCGTCGCTCCGGACCGTGGCCCCCCTCGGCAGCGCTGACACGGCTAGCCCGCGTCGTGGACCTTGTCGAAGGCGTCCGTGCCGTCACCGCCGCCGAACCGCGACAGTGGCCAGACCAGCGCGAACATCTTGCCGACGATCAGGTCCGTGTCGACGTACGGGTTCTTGGTGCACTCGGTCTGGCCCTCCAGGCACATGTGCACCGTCGAGTCGGCCGAGTGAGCGCGGTTGTCGCCCATCACGAACACCGTGCCCTTCGGCACCGGCCCGACACTCCAGCTGCAGTTGCCGGTCATCGGGCCGAAGCAGTCGTGCTGGTCGATCTCGCCCGGGAGGGTGTAGCCCTTCTCGTCGATGGACGTGCCGTTGACCGAGAGCCGGCCGAGGTTGTCGCAGCAGACGATGGTGTCTCCGGCGACACCGATGACCCGCTTCACGAGGTGACCGCCGGAAGGATAGAGCCCGACCTTCTCGAGCGCCTTCGCCACCGGGTTCTTCGGGCCCGCGACGTCGTCGGGGCCGAGCCAGCCGCCCGGGTCCTCGAAGACCACGACGTCGCCGCGCTGCGGCCCGTCGCCGCCCCAGTAGGAGACCTTCTGGACCAGGATGCGGTCGTTCTTGACCAGCCCGGGCTCCATCGACTCCGACGGGATGTAGAACGCCTGCACGAAGAACGCCTTCAGCACCACGGCCAGCAGCACGGCGATCAGCAGCAGGATCAGGGTCTCCTGCCAGATCGGGATGTGCGGCCGGGCGGCGTTCGAATCCTCGGACGCAGGTGCCTCGAGCCGGGCACTGGTGCCGGTGTCGGCGTCCTCGATCGTCACGTCAGTGAGTCTAGGTTCGCCGGATCAGGCTTCGCGGCGTTCCTTGATCTTGGCGGCCTTGCCGCGCAGGTTGCGCAGGTAGTAGAGCTTGGCGCGCCGCACGTCGCCGCGGGTGACGATCTCGATCTGCTCGAAGATCGGCGAGTTCAGCGGGAAGGTCCGCTCGACGCCGACGCCGAAGGAGACCTTGCGGACGGTGAAGGTCCGGCCGACGCCCGACCCGTGGATCCGGATCACGACGCCCTGGAAGATCTGGATCCGGGACCGGTTGCCCTCGACGACCTTCACGTGGACCTTGATGGTGTCGCCGGCGCGGAAGTCGGGGACGTCGTCGCGCTTGAGGGCGCTGCCTAGATCGGCAATCACGTTGCTCATGGTGTTGCTCCTCGCGAGTGCCACAGGTCAGCCGCGGAATCGGAATGTGTGCATGGAGTTGTTGCTGCGTGTGAGGCTGGCGGCTTCGGACTCCCCTGTGGCAGAGAACCGGCCGACTGGGCCAAGGAGCGAGTCTGCCACAGGGGCGCTTCGCCGGCCCAATCCGTCAGTAGCGCGATTTGGTGAGGATCACCGCGAGTGGAGGTGCGTCGAGGTCGGTGCGGACCCGGTAGCCGGCCTTCTTGTACATCCGGATGTTGTCGGCGCTGCGGGCACCGGTGAACAGCAGGTACGACGTGGCCTCGGGCGCCGCGACCGCCTCGATGTGTGCGAGCAGGGCCCGGCCGAGCCCGCGGCCCTGGAGGTCGGGGGCGACCATGATCCGACCGATGTCCCAGGCCTCGCCCTCCAGCCGGCCACGCACGGCGCCGACCAGCCGGCCCTCGCTGCGGACCACCCAGGTCGACCAGGCCGGCATCCAGGCCAGCACGTCGTCGAGCGACTCGTGCAGGGCCGGGATGTCGGCGAGGCTGTCGTTGGCGAGTGCCTCCTGCACCCAGCACGCTCGCTGCAGGGTCAGCAGCTCGCCGGCGTCGCCCGGCCGAGCGGCCACGATCTCCCACTCACTGGCCGCGACGCTGGGGTGGAGCAGATCCGGCCGCCGCCGCGTCGTACGACGCCGAGCCTCGTCGAGCCGCCAGGCCGCGATTGCCGCGTGGTCGCCGGACAGCAGGACCGGGGGTACGTCGAGTCCCCGCCACGATGCGGGCCGGGTGTAGACGGGGTACTCCAGCAGCCCGTCCTCGTGCGACTCCTCGACCAGCGACTCGGCGTTGCCCATGAAGCCGGGCAGCAGCCGGACGACCGCCTCGGTGACCGCGACGGCCGCGACGTCGCCGCCGTTGAGGACGTAGTCGCCGAGCGAGACCTCGACCACCTCGGCCCGGGTCGCGGCGTGGTCGAGCACGCGCTGATCGATGCCCTCGTAGCGGCCGCACAGGAACACCAGCCTCGTGCGAGTCGCCAGCTCGCGGGCCAGCGCCTGGCTGAACGGCACCCCGGACGGGGTGGGTACGACGACCGTCGCGCCGTCGATCCCGAGTGCGTCGAACGCCTCGCCGAACGGCTCGGGCGTCATCACCATCCCGGCGCCCCCGCCGAAGGGCGCGTCGTCGACGGTGCGGTGCCGGTCGTGCGCCCAGTCCCGCAGGTCGTGGACGTGGAGCTCGATGAGGCCCTTGTCAGCGGCCTTGCCGGTGAGCGACTGCCGCAGCGGTGTCAGGAACTCCGGGAAGATCGTCAGGTAGTCGAGTCTCACTCGTCGTCTCCCCCGTCCGGCAGCGGTGCGACGAGCCCTGGGCGGTCCGCGACCACGAGCCGTCGGCCAGCCACGTCGACCTCGGGCACCAGCGCCTTCACGAACGGCACCAGCGCCTCGCGGCCGTCGAGCGTCGTGATGCGGAGCAGGTCCTGCGCCCCGCCGTGCACGAGCCCGGCGACGGTGCCGAGCGGCGTCGCGTCCTCGTCGTACGCCGCGAGGCCGACCAGCTGGTGGTCGTAGAACTCGTCCGGGTCCTCCGGCGATGCGCCGGCCGGGATGGTGGCGTGCAGCACGATGCCGCGGGCTGCCTCGGCCGTGGTGCGGTCGGCCAGCTCCTCGAAGGTGACGAGCAGGACCGTCTGGTGCCGGCGCGAGCCGGTCACCGTCATCGAGCGCAGGGACGACGCCGAGCCCGGCGGGGGCTCGGCGCGCAGCATGCTTCCGGGCGCGAACCTCCGCTCGGGCTCGTCGGTGCGTACGTCGACGGTGACCTCGCCGTGCAGGCCGTGAGGCTTGCCGATCCGGCCGACCACGACCTCTACATCAGCCGGGCCGTCAGCGGCGTCGGTCGACATCCACGAAGTCGATCCGCGCGCCACCCTTGCCGGCGAGCGCCGAGATCACGGTGCGGAACGCGGTGGCGGTGCGCCCGCCGCGGCCGATCACCTTGCCGAGGTCGTCGGGATGGACCCGGACCTCGAGGATCGAGCCGCGACGGAGCTGCTTGTCGCGCACGACGACGTCGTCGGGGTGGTCGACCACTCCGCGGACGAGATGCTCCAGCGCGTCAGCGAGCACTGTCAGGATTCCGACTTCTCGGCGCCGAGCTCTGCATCCACCTGGGCGGCCTCGGCGGTCTCGGCCTTGTCGGCAGCACCCTCGGGGGTCTCGTCGGCCGGGACCGGGGCGGCCTCCTCGGCGGCCGGCGCCTCCACGGCGGGAGCCTCGGCCTCGGCGGCCGGCGCCTCCGCGGCGGGAGCCTCGGCCTCGGCGGCCGGCGCCTCCTCGGCAGGAGCCTCGGCGGCGGCCTTCTTGGCCGGTGCCTTCTTGGCTGCGGCCTTCTTGGCTGCACCCTTCTCAGTCAGGGCCTCACCGGAGTCAGTGCCGTGCGCGTCGGCCAGCGCCTTGTTGAAGGCGTCGAGCTTGTCCGGCTTGGCGGCGGCGGTCTTCAGCGTGCCCTCGGTGCCCTTGAAACCCTTGAAGGTCTGCCAGTCGCCGGTGATCTTGAGCAGCTTGGCGACCGCGTCGGACGGCTGAGCGCCCACGCCGAGCCAGTACTGGGCCCGGTCGGAGACCACGCTGATGTACGACGGGTCCTCCTTGGGGTGGTACTTGCCGATCTCCTCGATCACCTTGCCGTCGCGCTTCTTGCGGGAGTCGACGACGACGATGCGGTACTGCGGCACCCGGACCTTGCCCAGGCGCTTCAAACGGATCTTGACTGACACAGCTGTGGTGTCTCCTCAGAACTCAGTGGTGGTGGAGACCGGGACGCACGTGTGGGGCACCGAGCCAAGATCTCCGATGGGCCTTGCCGCGCCGTGGTTGAGAGGGACCAGGCGGGCAGGACTCGACCCGCAAGTCTGCCAGACCGCGCCCCTGCCGCCGAATCCAGCACAACTCGGCCGGCTCGCGGGGCGTCGTACCGACGTGCACACCCTGACCCGCCGCCGGCTCTCCGAGCGGCACCCGTGGCTCCATCCCCTCGCCGTACGCGTCCATCAGGCTCGCCGCCACGCCGCCTGGCTCACCTCCGGCACGAGCTGGGCGACCCGCGCACCGGGGACCCCGAAGCTGCCGGTCCGCGTCAAGAAGCACGGCTCGCTGCTGCTGCGTGAGCTCTCCCCGGACGAGATGGTTCTCCAGCACAACAAGGTGGTCAACCTGCGACTGGCCAGTGCCCGCACGGACGGCGTGGTGATCCGGCCGGGCGAGACGTTCTCGTTCAACAAGGTGGTCGGCAACTGCACCCGCCGCAAGGGGTACGTCGTCGGCATGCGGCTCTCGAACGGCGACGCGAAGGCCGGGGTCGGCGGCGGCATCTGTCAGCTGGCCAACCTGCTGCACTGGATGTTCCTGCACTCGCCGCTCACGGTGGTCGAGCGGTCCGAGCACAGCTTCGACCCGTTCCCCGACAAGAACCGCGTGCTCCCCTGGGGCGTCGGCTGCTCGATCGTCTGGAACTACGTTGACCTCGTGGTCCGCAACGACACCCGCACCACCTTCCAGCTGCGCACCTGGCTCGATGAGAAGCACCTGCGCGGTGAGCTGCGCGCCGACCGGCCGGTCGAGCACAGCTACACGGTCGAGGCACGCGACGAGGAGTTCGTCCGACTGGGCGGTGTCGGCGACGAGCGGGTGTGGCGGCGCAACGAGATCTGGCGGACGCTGATCGACAAGCGCACTGGCGACGCCGTCGGCGAGGAGCTGGTCAAGCGCAACTGCGCGGTCGTGAAATACCCGCCGCCCGAGCACTTGGTCCGAGATCTGCGTCAGCCGACGACCGCTCCCCGCAGGACGATTCGCGAGGGCCTTCCCAGCACGGTGATGTCCTGACGGGGGTCCTCGTCGTAGACCACGAAGTCAGCCTGCGCGCCCTCGTCGAGGGTGCCGTTGAGGCCGAGCCACTCCCGCGCCTTCCATGAGGCCCCGGCCAGAGCGTCCTCGACGGGGATGCCGTACGACGCCAGCTCGGCCACCTCGCCGGCGATCCCGCCGTGCGGCAGCACCCCGCCGGCGTCGGTCCCGGCATAGATCGGCACACCGGCCTCGTAGGCCGCCATGATCGTGTCGCGGCGCCGGGCGTGCAGGTCGCGGATCGTGGCGGCGTACGCCGGGAACTTGTCCGCCGCCTGGTCGGCGTACTGCGGGAAGTTGTTGAGCTGCATCGCGGTCGGCACGAGCGCGGTGCCGTGCGCGACCATCCCGTCGACGAGGTCGGGCGTCAGGCCGGTGCCGTGCTCGATGCAGTCGATGCCGGCGCCGATGAGGATCGGCAACACCTCGGTACCGAAGCAGTGCGCGGTCACCTTCGCCCCGAGCGCGTGCGCGGTCTCGATCGCCGCGATGAACGCATCGGCCGGCCACGACGGCGCCAGGTCACCTAGGTCGCGCTCGATCCAGTCGCCCACGAGCTTGACCCACCCGTCGCCGCGGCCCGCCTCCTGCTCGACGTACGTCGTGAGCTCGTCCGGCTCGACCTCCCACGCGTAGTCGCGGATGTACCGCCGGGTGCGGGCGAGGTGCCGGCCCATCCGGATCAGTCGAGGGAGGTCGTCGCGGTCCTGGACCCAGCGGGTGTCGGCGGGGCTCCCGCAGTCCCGGAGCAGCAGCGCGCCGGTGTCACGGTCGGCCACCGCCTGCGCCTCGGTCGCTTCCCGGTCGACCTCACCGTGCTCGTCGAGACCGACATGGCAGTGCGCGTCGACAAGCCCTGGGACCACCCAGCCGCTGGCGACGGTCTCGGCGCCGGCCTGTGGCTCGAGGGTCACCCGGCCGTCGACGACGTAGAGGTCGCGGGGCTCGCCGTCGGGGAGGACCGGTCCGGAGACGCGCAGGGCTGCCACGCCTCCGGACCGTACCCCCCGTCAGTGCTCGGTCACGTGCGCAGCCCGAAACCGAACCTGTAGAGCGGGTTGTAGCCCGGGTCACCGACGTTGATCGGCTCCTGGGCCACCGACCGCGGCCAGCTGACCGGCAGCTTGCCGGTGAACCCTCGCTTGCCGAACAGCACGTCGGCCACGCCCATCCCCTCGCTGCCCGGCAGCCACGAGGCCACCAGGGCGTCGATCTGCACACCCAGCTCCGGCGGGACGATCATCGGCCGACCCGAGACGACGAGCACCGTGCACGACGCCGCCTGCGAGCAGACCCGGCGGATCGCCAGCGTGTCGGCGTCGCTGAGCTCCATCGTCTTCTTGGGCCGCGGCACGTTGTTGTCGCCGGGGTCGTAGGCCCACTGCGGTCCGTTCACGTCACCGAACCCCTCGGCGTACGGCGTCTCGCCGACCACGACGACTCCGGCCGCATTGGCCGGGACCGGGTCGCTCGCGGTCTCGCTGAACTGCACCCGCGAGGCCGACGTGGCCCGGACGGCGTCGAGGACGGTCTGGCCGGGGATCACGTTGGTCGCACCGCCCTGCCAGGTCAGCGTCCAGCCGCCGGCCTGGTTGCCGATGTTGTCGGCGTTGCTGCCGGCGACGTAGACCGGCTGCTTCTTGCCCGGGCTCAGCGGCAGGGTGTCCTGCCGGTTCTTGAGCAGCACCTGCGACTCCGCCACGGCCCGCCGAGCGACCTTGCGGTGTGCCTTGTTGCCGATGGTGTCGATGTTGCGGCGGTCGGTGAAGGGGTGCTCGAACAGCCCGAGGTCGAACTTGGCGGCGAGGACCCGCGACACAGCGTCGTCGATCCGGCTCATCGGCACCTCGCCGCTCTCTACGAGCGAGGTGAGCGTCGGGATGAACACGTCCCACCCGTCGGGGTTGTTCGGCGCCTGGATCGGCTCCATGAACATGTCGATGCCGGCGAGGACCGACAGTCGCACCTGCTCGCGGTAGTCGCCGGGGATCTGCCGGATGGCCCTCCAGTCGGAGATGACCAGCCCGTCGAACCCGAGCTGGCCCTTGAGCACGTCGGTGATGAGCTCCTTGTTGGCGTGCATCTTGATCGGGTTGTTCATCCCGTCCTCGGTCCAGTCGACACTGGAGAAGGACGGCATGACCGAGCCGACGTGGTGCTTGTTGACGGCCGGGCCGTACGGCGCCAGCGCGAGCTCTTCGAACTCCGGGCGGGACACCTCGTCGACACCCTGGTCGACCGTGTAGGCCGGCGGCTGGTTGGGGTCGAACCTGTAGCTGGTGAGTCCGTCTCCGGCGTAGTGCTTGGCCGTGGCCAGCACGCGGTCCGGCCGCGCGAGGTCGCCCGGGCCGCCCTGCAGCCCGTCGATGATGGACTCCATCTTGATGACGAGCGCCGGGTCCTCGCCGAAGCTCTCGTAGGTGCGGCCCCAACGGTCGTCACGCGCGACGCAGACGCAGGGTGCGAACGCCCACTGCGGGCCGCTGGCCCGCGTCTCGATCGCAGTGATGTGGCCGATCTTCTCCACCAGGCCCGGATCGCGGGTGGCGCCGAGGCCGATGTTGTGCGGGAAGACGGTGGCACCCCGGAGGTTGCCGTGGCCGTGCACGGAGTCGACGCCGTACAGCAGCGGGATGCCGAGCCGGGTCTCGAGGGCGGCCTCCTGGAAGCGGTCCACCATGTCCGCCCACGCCTCGGGCGTGTTGCTGGCCGGGGTGGAGCCGCCGCCGGACAGGATGCTGCCCAGCCCATGGGTCGTGATGAGCGACGGATCGGCGTCCACGTCGATCCGTTCGGCCTGCGTCATCTGGCCGATCTTCTCCGCCAGCGTCATCTGGCTCAGCAGGTCGTCGACCCGCTGCGCAGTGGACAGGCTGCTGTTCTTGTACGCCGGCGTGACCTGGGGCTCGTCAGCCTGTAGAGCGGCCTCGCCGGGTGCCTGCAGCAACCCGACGGCGAGGGCCGCGGCAAGAAATGTCATCAGCAGGGTGCGAGGACCGCCGCCTCGAGGGGTGCGCAACATTGCAATTTCTCCTTGCCCGATCAAGAAGCCGGTCGGCCGCCATGGCCCACCGGGCGGGATCACCCGCGCCTCTAGAACCTAGAAAGAGCGATTGATCCCGGTCAATGCCGAATCCGTCCCTCTGAGATGAGAGTTCCTCCACTTTCCGCACTAATCGGCCTAGGCTGGCAACATGCCCGGTTCCGGCGCCCTCGAACGGCTGCGTGCCGCCAACCAGCGCGCGGTCATCGGTCTGCTCGCCGGCGAGGGGCCGATGAGCCGGGCCGACCTGGTGCGGGCCAGCGGCCTGTCGCGTACGACGGTGTCGAGCCTGGTGGCGGAGCTGATCCGCGCCGGTCAGGTCACCGAGACCGACGACCGGGCCCGGCCGCACAAGGGCGGCAGCGGGCGCCCGCCCGTGCAGATCCGGCTCAGCGCACCGGCCGGCGGCGTGGTCGGGGTCGACGTCGGGCACGGTCACGTCCGGGTCGCCGTCGCCGACCGGCTCGGAGCCGTGCACGCCGAGGAGCACGCCCTGGTCGACGTGGACGCTCATGGTGCCGAGGTGCTCGACCGAGCCGCCGCGATGGTCCGAGCGCTGACCGTCAAGAGCGAGCTCGACCTGGCCGACCTGGGGGCCGTCGGCATGTGCGTGCCTGCCCCGCTGGACCGGCGGTCCTTTCGGATCCGGACCGGCATCATGCCGGGCTGGCAGGGGCTGCTGCCCGGCGAGGAGCTGGAGCGGCGCCTCGGCGTGCCCGTGCACGCCGACAACGATGCCAACCTCGGCGCGCTCGCCGAGCTGCACCAGGGCAGCGCCCGTGGCAAGCACGACGTGATCTACCTGAAGATCGCCAGCGGCGTCGGCGCCGGCATCGTCCTCGGCGGCCGACTGCACCGGGGCGCGAGCGGGATCGCCGGCGAGATCGGTCACGTCCAGGTCGGCGAGGAAGGCCCGGTCTGCCGCTGCGGCAACCGCGGCTGCGTCGAGACGATGGTCTCGGCCGCCCGGCTGCTCGAGGTGCTGCGGCCGGCATACAGCGAACCGCTGACCATCGAGCACGTGCTGGAGCTCGACGCAGAGGGCGATGCCGGTGTCCATCGGGTGCTGTCGGACGCCGGCCGCACTGTCGGCCGGGCCGTGGCGGATCTCGCGAACAGCCTCAACCCGGAGCTCGTGGTGGTGGGCGGGACCCTGGGCGGGTCGAGGTCACTCGTCGACGCGATGCGCGCCTCGATCAACCGGTACGCCCAGCCCGACACCGCCGCAGCCCTCGAAGTGGTCCCCGGCGCCCTCGGCGACCGCTCCGAGGTCGTGGGCGCGGTCGCCCTCGCCATCGCCCGCGTCGCCGCCGCCTGAACGACATATCGCTATACGCCGACCCGTCGTTACTGCTCATCAGTAACGACGGCTCACCATCATCTCCACACCGACCCGTCGTTACTGCTCATCAGTAACGACGGCTCACCACCAATTCCACGCCGACCCGTCGTTACTGCTCATCAGTAACGACGGGTCGGCAGTTCGATGAGTTTCGATTGCGGGTGGCGTCCGTACTGATGAACCCACGAGAGGTGGTTCCCCATGCGCAAGGTCGTGCTCTACCAGCTGCAGTCCCTCGACGGTGTCGCCGAGGAGCCCGGCGACTGGATGTTCGGCGCCGACGACACCATGTACGACAACCTGGGCACCGTGATCGGCGCCCAGACCGACGTGCTCCTGGGTCGCGGGACCTACGACTACTGGTCCGGCTACTGGCCGACCGCCACCGACGAACCGTTCGCGTCGTTCATCAATGGCACCACCAAGCACGTCTTCACCTCCGTCACTCCCGACGTGGAATGGGCGAACTCGACCTTCGTCGACTCTCCTGCAGAGCAGTACGTCGCCGACCTGAAGCAGGGCGACGGCGGTGACATCGGGATCCACGGCAGCATCCGACTGGCCCAGTCGCTGATCGCGGCCGGGCTCGTCGACGAGCTGCGACTGGTCGTGTGCCCGGCGCTCGCCGACGGCGGACGACGAGGTTTCAGCGACATCGCGGGCCGGCAGAAGTGGGAGCTCCTCGACTCCCGGAGCACCTCGGACGGGCAGCTGCTCCTGGGGTACCGCCAGGTCAGCTGAGCTCGGTCTCAGAGCTCGGCAAGAAGCCACGAAGGACTCATCGACGTCGCGCCGGCGGCGGTCACCCGGGACTGCAGCATCCGGTCGGCGGTCACCACCGTGACAACGTCACCGCGCCCCGCGGCGGCCGTCACCTGCGCCACGATCTCGTCGTCGCCGCTCCCCCGCGCGTGCACGGTGCGCAGGTGCCTGTCGCGTCCGACAGGGACCCCGCCCTTCGCGCCGCCCTCGAGCACCAGGACCACGTCGTCGTACGGCAGGTCCGCGACGAGCAGTCGTTCGTGCAGCCGTTGCGCGGCGCCCGCGCGGTCCTTCCACCAGCCGTCGGGCCGGCTGCCCACCACGTTGGCGCCGTCGACGACGAGGATCCTGGCCATGTCACTGCCCGATCGGCTGGTCGAGCGCCGCCTGCTGCAGCGCCGCGACCAGCTCGTCGCGGAACGCCGCGATCGCCTCGGCCATCAGGCCGGCCGCCCGTGCGCCGTCGCCGGCGGTCACCGCGCCGAGGACCGACCGCAGCTCGTCACGGGCGCGAGCGCCCCGGTTCGCCGCGCCCGAGCGCAACGCGACCCGCCGCGCCCGCTCGCTGTCGTCGAGCAGCCGCTCCACGATGCGCGCGGCCCGCGCGTTGCCGGCGGCCTCCACGAGGCCCAGGTGGATCGCGCGGTTGGCCGCGATGAACCGCTCGACCGAGTCCTCGTCATCCGAGTCGACCACTGGCTCGGCGAGCGCTTGCAGGGTCGCCAGCTCCTTGAGCCCGATGCGGCCGGCGGCCGCTTCGGCAGCAGGAGGTTCGAGCAGCAGCCGCAGGTCGTAGATGTCGAGTACGTCGCGGATCGTCAGGGGTGCGACGACGTGCCCGCGTCGCGGCTCGGCCACGACCAGCCCCTCACCGCGCAACCGCGCCAGGGCCGCCCGCACCGACGCCTTCGAGAAGCCGAACGCCTCCACCAGCTGGGCCTCGGACACCCCGGCACTCGGCGCCAGCTCGAGGGTGGTGATCGCGCGCCTGAGCCGTTCGTACGCCGCCGCGGCCGACGTGGCTTCGCCCGACATCAGGGACGGCCCGCCACGGCCAGCCGGGCGCCGAACGCCACGAGGGCGGCGCCAGTCACCCGCTCGGTCCACGCCTTCACCCGCGGGCGGCGGAGCCAGCCGGCCACGACACCCACGACCGTCACGAGCCCGCTGAACCACGCGACGTACAGGACCGCGAACAACGCCGACAGGAAGAGCGCGGTGGGCAGCGTCGAGCCGCTGTCGGGCAGGAACTGCGGGACGAAGGTGAGGAAGAACAGCGCGACCTTCGGGTTCAGCGCGTTGGACACGAAGCCCTGCACGAACGGCCGACCGGTCTGCGACTGGGCATCGTCAGCCACCTCGTGGCCGGCGGAGCGGAGCATCCGTACGCCGAGGTAGAGCAGGTAGGCGATGCCGACGATCTTCAGGATCGCGTATGCCGTGGCGGAGGTCGAGAGCAGCGCCGAGATGCCGAACGCGGCGGCCGAGGCGTGGAGGGACAGGCCGCTGGCCCCACCAAGCACGGTGCGCAGTCCCGCGCTTCGGCCTCGCATCGCGGTGTTGCGCAGAACCAGGGCCTGGTCGGGGCCGGGCAGCGCGATGAGGACCAGGGAGGCGGTGGCGAACTCTGCGATCATGCTGACATGTCATCATGATCTATCTGACATGTCAAGAGTGGATCCTACTTGAGGTACTTGGAGAAGTCCTTCGGCAGGTCGAGCGCCGCGGCGGCCTGCTCGTAGTCGACCTCTTCGCCGTTCGGGGTGCCGAACGGGTTGGCCGATGCGGCGGCGGCCTTCTCCTTGTCCGCAGCAGCCTCCTGGGCGGCCTTGGCGGGGTTGCCGGAGACTCTGCGGCCCTTGCCCTTCTTGGCCTGCGCCTTCGCCTTGCCGCGCTTGCCGCCTCCCGCCATCCCGGGCATCCCGGGAAGACCGGGCATGCCGCCCTTGGCGAACTGCATCATCATCTTCCGGGCCTCGAAGAACCGATCCACCAGGCTGTTGACGTCGGAGACCTGGCGGCCCGAGCCGCGGGCGATGCGGGCCCGCCGCGAGCCGTCGATGATCTTGGGGTTGTCCCGCTCGGCGGGCGTCATCGACTGGATGATCGCCTGGATCCGGTCGATCTCGCGCTCGTCGAAGTTGTCGAGCTGCTCGCGGAACTGCCCCATCCCGGGCAGCATCCCCATGATCTTGGACATCGAGCCGAGCTTGCGGACCTGCTGCATCTGCGCGAGGAAGTCGTCGAGCGTGAACTCGCCGCCCTGCCCCATCAGCTTGCCGGCCGCCTTGGCCGCCTCTTCCTGGTCGAAGGTCTTCTCGGCCTGCTCGATCAGGGTGAGCATGTCGCCCATGTCGAGGATCCGGGAGGCCATCCGGTCGGGGTGGAACAGGTCGAAGTCGGTGAGCTTCTCGCCGGCCGAGGCGAACATCACCGGACGGCCCGTCACCGATGCGATGGACAGGGCCGCGCCACCGCGCGCGTCGCCGTCGAGCTTGGTCAGGACGACGCCGTCGAAGCCGACGCCCTCCAGGAACGCCTGCGCCGTGGTGACGGCGTCCTGGCCGATCATCGCGTCGACCACGAACAGCACCTCGTCGGGCTGTACGGCGTCGCGGATGTCGGCGGCCTGCTGCATCAGCTCGGTGTCGACGCCGAGCCGGCCGGCGGTGTCGACGATGACCACGTCGTGGAGGGTCCGCTTGGCTTCGTCGATCGACGCCCGAGCCACGGCCACCGGGTCGCCGCCATGCTCGATCCCTTGGGCGTTGCCCGGCTCCGGCGCGAAGACGGGAACACCCGCCCGCTCGCCGTTGACCTGCAGCTGCTGTACGGCGTTGGGACGCTGCAGGTCAGCCGCCACCAGCAGCGGGCTCTTGCCCTGCTCCTTGAGCCACAGCGCGAGCTTGGCCGCAAGCGTGGTCTTGCCGGAGCCCTGGAGGCCGGCGAGCAGGATGACCGTCGGCCCCGACTTCGCGTAGCGCAGCCGCCGGGTCTCGCCGCCGAGGATGTTGACGAGCTCCTCGTTGACGATCTTGACGATCTGCTGGGCCGGGTTGAGGGCCTGGCTGACCTCCTCGCCCCGCGCGCGCTCCTTGACCGCGGCCACGAACTCCTTGACCACCGGCAGCGCGACGTCGGCCTCGAGCAGCGCGATCCGGATCTCACGGGCGGTCGCGTCGATGTCGGCCTCGGAGAGCCGGCCCTTCCCGCGCAGGTTCTTGAAGGTGTCGGCGAGACGGTCCGAAAGTGTGGCGAACAAGGGATTCCCTCAGCAGAGTGGTGACGTAACCAACCTTCACAGCCTAACGAGCGCCGGGTCGCGGCGTCGGAGTCCCCGGGGCCCCGGTTACTCCTGCACTTCCCGGGCAAGATCTCGGCCAGGAAGTGCAGGAGTCACCGGGGCCCCGGTGACTCCTGCATCCCATCAGCCGGTCAGCGCCTCCCGGACGGCGTGTGCCGCCTCCGCCGCCCGCACCTCGCTGAGCACGCCGGCCGCGGCCTCCTGCAGGTAGAACACGTCGACCGCCTGCGGGCCGAGGGTGTTGACGTGCGCGGAGCGGACCGCGACGTCGAGCCGGGCCAGCGCCGCGCACACCAGGTAGACGACGCCCGGCCGGTCCGCGGCCCGCACCTCCAGCACGGTGGCCTGCGCGGAGGCCTCCGGGCGTACGACGACGGTGGGGGCCAGCTCCTGGCCGGCGGGCGGCGCCAGCCGGGGCGCCGGGTCGAGGCGGCCCTCCTGGATCGCGTCGTAGCGCTGCCGCAGCACCGCGGCGTCCACCTGCTCCTCGGCGACCTCCCAGACCATGACGCCGTAGTGGTCCTGCGACCACACCCGGGCCGCCCGCACCCCGATGCGCTGCAGCGCGAAGATCGCCGCGACGTCGGCGAGGAGCCCTACCCGGTCCGGAGCGATCACAGTGACTCGCGAGCCGTCGGCGACGGGCTCGGCGGCGACCGAGATGCCACCCCGGCGCACCTCCTTGGGCACCTTGACCTCGTCGTTGGCCACTGGCGGCGACGCTGCGCCACTGGTGAGCGCCGCCCTGGTGCGACGTGACAGGTCGAGGATCAGCCCGGACCGCCAGGACGACCATGCCTTGGGCGAGGCAGCGCGGGCATCGGCCTCGGTCAGCACCGTGAGCAGGTCGAGCGCCTCCGCCGAGCCGAGCCGGGAGGCCAGTGCCTCGACCGTGGCCGGGTCGTCCGGGTCGCGGGTGGTCGCGGTCTCGGCCAGCAGCAGGTGCCAGCGCACGAGCAGGGCGATCAGCTCCGTGCCGGATTCGTCGAAACCCATTCGGGTCGCAATGCTCCGGGCGATCGGCTCGCCGGCGACGCTGTGCTCGGTGAGGCTGCCCTTGCCGATGTCATGGAGCAGCGCGGCGACCATCAGCACGTCGGGGCGCGCGACCTGCCGGATCAGCGCCGCCGCTTCGGTGCACGTCTCCACGACGTGCCGGTCGACCGTGAACCGGTGGATCGCGGACGCGTGCGGCAGCAGTCGGATCCGCTCCCACTCGGGGAGGATCTGCGCGAGCGCCCCGGTCTCCTCGAGGGTCTCCCAGGTGCCGAGCAGCCCGCGCCCGGAGGCCAGCAGCCGGACAAGGAGCCGGCGTGCCTCCGGCGGCCAGGGATCGGGCAGCGGCTGGCACTCGCGGGCCAGCCGGGCAGCAGTCGGAGGGGCGAGCACGACATCACGCTCGGCGGCCTCGGCGGCAGCACGCAGCAGCAGAGCGGGATCCTCGGCCGGGCGGGCCCGTCGGTCGAGCACGACCTCGTTGGCGGCCAACGCGACGCCGTCGGCCAGCGGCGTCAGCGAGGGGCGGCGTACGCCGACGTGGGCGGGCCGGGCCAGTGCGTCGTCCACCCGGCGCCAGGTCAGCCGGGACAGGTGGGTGATCCGGCGGCCGAGCTCGCGGACGTGCACCTGCGCCGCCCGCGCGTCCGCCCTACCCAGCTGAGGGGCGAGTGCGGCGCCGAGCTCGGTCCACAGCTCCGGCGCTATCCGGTCGGTCGCTCTACCGGCGAGGCCGTGCACGAGGTCGCGGACGTCGAGCAGGGCCATCCGGCTGCGCTCGAGCTCGACGTGCGGGACGTCGACCAGCCAGGTCGCGACCAGTGACTTGAGCACGGTCGCGTCGCGGACTCCGCCCTCGGCCTCCTTGAGGTCGGGCACCGACTCGTGCGCGAGCTCGCCCATCAGGTCGTGCCGCGAGCGGACCAGCTTGTGCAGCTCCGGCAGCCGCTCGCGAGCGTCGCGTCGCCACTGGGCGAGCATGGTGGTGCGCAGCCGGAGGGTGAGGTTGGGGTCGCCGGTCAGGTGACGGACGTCGAGCAGCCCGGACGCGACCTTCAGGTCGGTCTCCGCGGCGGAGACCATCTCGGCCAGGGAGCGCACCGAGTGGTCGACGTTCGCGCCGGAGTCCCACAGCGGGTACCAGACCTGCTCGGCGATCTGGCGAAGCTGCTGTGCGTCGACTCCGTCGTCGCTGACCAGCACGACGTCCAGGTCGGAGTGCGGCGCCAGCTCGCCGCGGCCGTAGCCGCCGACCGCGACCAGCGCCAGACCGGTGTCCGGGCCGCCGACGCCCTCCCACGCCTTGGCGCAGAGGGCATCCGCGTCCCTCCTACGCCGGGCGCGCTCGTCAGCGGTCAAGGGCGCTCAGCACTCAGACTGCGGACTCGTCGCGCTCACCGGTCCGGACGCGGATCACGGTCTCGACCGGCACGACCCAGACCTTGCCGTCCCCGATCCGGCCGGTCTGCGCACTGGTCGTGATCGCCCCGACGACGTCGTCGACGTCCCGGTCGTCGACGACGATCTCGATGCGGACCTTGGGCACCAGGGCGATGTCGTACTCGGCGCCGCGGTAGACCTCGGTGTGCCCCTTCTGCCGGCCGTAGCCGCTGACCTCGCTGACGGTCATGCCGGTGATGCCGACCGCCTCCAGGGCCATGCGGACGTCCTCCCACTTGTGCGGCTTCACGACCGCGGTGACGAGCTTCATCATGTCCCTCCGTGGCTGAGGAACCCGCCGGAGTCGTGGCGGGCCCCGGTCGAGGCGTTCAGCAGGTCGTAGGCCGACTCGGCGTGGAGTATCTGGTCGATGCCGCTGACCTCGTGCTCCTCGTCGATCCGGAAGCCCATGGTCTTCTGGACCGCGATCCCGATGATGCCCGAAAGCACGAACGCGTAGGCCAGCACCACCCCGCCTCCGAGCAGCTGGCGGCCCAGCTGGTCGACACCCCCGCCGTAGAAGAGGCCGTCGACACTGGTCGGTGCGGCCGCCGTGGCCAGCAGGCCGATGCCGAAGGTGCCGACCATGCCGCCGATCATGTGCACGCCGACGACGTCGAGGGAGTCGTCGTACCGGAAGCGGTACTTCAGCCCGACCGCCAGTGCGCAGACCACGCCGGCCACGAACCCCATGATGATCGAGCCGATCGGCGACAGCGAGCCGCAGGACGGCGTGATCGCGACCAGCCCCGCCACCAGTCCGGACGCCGACCCGAGCGACGTGGCGTGTCCGTAACGGAGCCGCTCCAGCAGCAGCCAGCCCAGGGAGCCCGCCGCACCGGCGAGCAGCGTCGTCGTGAAGACGACCGCCGCCGCCTGGCTGGCGCCGAGCGCGGAGCCGGCGTTGAAGCCGAACCAGCCGAACCACAGCAGCCCTGCGCCGAGCATGACCAGGGTCAGGTTGTGCGGGCGCATCGGGTCCTTGCCGAAGCCGACGCGTGGCCCGACGACGAGAGCAAGCGCGAGCGCGGAGGCGCCGGAGCAGATCTCGACCGCCGTGCCGCCCGCGAAGTCGACCAGCTCGACCTTGTTGGCCAGCCAGCCACCTTCGTGGTCGCCGCTGGAGAAGTCGAAGACCCAGTGCGCGATCGGGGCGTAGACGACCAACGTCCAGATCCCGGCGAAGACGAGCCAGGCGCCGAACTTGGCGCGGTCGGCGATGGCGCCGGAGACCAGCGCGCAGGTGATCACGCAGAACAGGCCCTGGAAGACCGCGAACAGGATCACCGGGTACGTCGAGTCGCCGTTGCTGTCCGGGCCCATCAGCTGGCCCAGCCCGGCGTACTGGGTGGGGTCCCCGACCAGCCCCGCCCCCACGTCGTCACCGAACGCGATCGAGTAGCCGACCAGCACCCACAGGATGCAGATGACTGCCCCCGCGCCGAACGTCATCATCATCATGTTGAGCACGCTCTTGGAGCGCACCAGACCGCCGTAGAAGAGCGCCAGCCCCGGAGCCATCAGCAGCACGAGCGCCGACGCTGCGAGGAGCCAGGCGGTGTCGCCGGAGTCGAGCTGTCCTGAGATCGCGAGCGACGTCATGGGCCACCACTGAAGCGACCGTATGTTTCAGGGATGTAAACGCCCCGGCCGTCTCAGATGTCTGAACCGGCCGGGGCGTCACGTCGAGCCCCGTCCCCTAGAGAGCGGCCGCGTCGCGGTCGCCGGTCCGGACCCGCACCACCGTCTCGACCGGGCTGACCCACACCTTGCCGTCGCCGATCCTGCCCGTCTGCGCGGTCTTCACCACGATGCCGACCACGTCCTCGGCGTCGCCGTCGTCGACGACGATCTCGATACGGATCTTGGGCACCAGGGCGATGTCGTACTCCGCGCCCCGGTAGACCTCGGTGTGACCCTTCTGCCGGCCGTAGCCGCTGACCTCGCTGACGGTCATCCCGGTCACGCCGAAGGTCTCGAGGGCCTCGCGGACGTCCTCCCACTTGTGCGGCTTGATCACCGCGGTCACGAGCTTCACGCGTTGGCTCCTTCCGTCTTGACCACCGGCGCGGTCGCCGCGGCGAGGACGCCGCTCGTACCGGAGCTGCTGGTGCTGGTGTGCAGGTCGTACGCCGACTCCCCGTGCTGGTCGAAGTCGATGCCCTCGACCTCGGCCTCCTCGTCGACCCGCCACCCCAGCGTGTACTTGATCGCCAGGGCGATGACCGTGGTCAGCGTGCCGGTCCACAGGATCGCCCAGCCGGCAGCGGCGGACTGGTCGACGAGCGACCCGAACCCGCCGCCGTAGAAGAGGCCGTCGATGCCGCCCGGGGCGTCCGCGCTGGAGAACAGGCCGATCAGGATGGTGCCGACGAGTCCACCCACGAGGTGGACGCCGACCACATCGAGCGAGTCGTCCATGCCGAGCTTGAACTTCAGGCCCACGGCCCAGGCGCAGAGCATGCCCGCGACCGCCCCGATCGCGAGAGCGCCGGTGATGCCGACGGCACCACACGAGGGGGTGATCGCGACCAGGCCCGCGACGATGCCGGAGGCCGCACCCAGCGACGTGGCCTTGCCGTGCAGGATCCGCTCCATCAGCATCCATCCGAGCATCGCGGCACACGTGGCGATCGTGGTGTTGAGGAAGGTGACACCCGTCTCGGACATGAACTGTGCGGTGTCCAGCTCACCACCGTCCGCCTCGACGAAGACCAGCGAGCCGACGTTGAAGCCGTACCAGCCGAACCACAGCAGGCCGGCGCCGATCATGGTGAGGGTCAGGTTGTGCGGCTTCATCGGCTCGCGGCCGAACCCGACCCGCTTGCCGATGATCAGCGCGAGCACGAGCCCGGCGATACCGGCGTTGATGTGCACGACCGTCCCGCCGGCGTAGTCCTGGGCCGCGAAGTGCTTGGAGACGAAGCCGACACCGGTGGTCCACACCTGGTGGGAGATCGGGAAGTAGCAGAGCGTGACCCAGACCGGGACGAAGAGGATCCAGGCCGAGAGCTTGACGCGGTCGGCGATGGCACCCGAGATGAGCGCCACCGTGATGGCGGCGAACGTCATCTGGAACATGACGCCACCGATGTAGCTCTCCCACGGGACATCCTTGAGTGCCCACGCGTCGAACGGGTTGGCGAACAGGCTGCCGACGTCGTCGCCCGCGAAGGCCATCGACCAGCCCCACAGCACGTAGACGATGCCGACGATGCCGAGGGCGATGTAGGACATCATCATCATGTTCAGCACGGACTTCGAGCGGCTCATGCCGCCGTAGAACAGTGCCAGTGCCGGCGTCGTCATCATCAGGACCAGGGCTGTCGCCACGATCATCCAGGCGTAGTAGCCGTCCACAGAACCTCCAGAAGGAAACCAGGGAGCGGGACGCGCCCGCTCAGTTGCCCAGAACCTTCGCCGCGGCAGGTTTCGCCACCGCCGAATCCGTGTTGCGGACATGCAACGGGTTCCCGGTTCGTGTTACTTCGGTGTTACGAGCGCGCAGGTCCTCGCGAGGAACGAGCGAGGACCAGCCGATGCTGGAACGCAACCAGGTCCGCCACCGCGAGGCTCCACGGGCGATGATGTGGCGCGTGACCTCGCCCGACTTCGCGCCCGCCTGGGCCCGCCTGGTCACGGAGTGGCTGGCGCTCGGCGAGAACAGCGCCGCCGGCGAAGCGCTGGTACGTCGTGCGCTCGACGAGGGCGTGCACGCGCTGGACCTGCCCGTGGCAGGCGAGGTGACGGTCGGCCAGGGCCGGCGCTGCGAGATCGCCGTGGTGCGGCTCGCGGGCGCGGTCGACGAGGCCGGCTACCTCGCCCACAACCCGTCGCAGGCCGAGCGCGGCGCCGAGCCGGTCGACCACTTCTGCCGGCGCGGCTGGCGGGCGCTGCGCAACCCGAGCCTCGACTTCGACGTGTGGTGGTACTGGGCGGAGTACCTCGACCCGACCGACGAGTCCGAGACCGCGACCAACCCGCTGGTGCACTACCTGACCGACGGCCGGCACCGCGGGCGGCTGCCGCTCCCCCGCCGTACGCCGCGCGACGAGGCCACCCTCCCGGTCTCGCCGAGGCGGGCCTGCCTGTTCGCGGCGTACGACCCCGACGGGCTGGTCGACGACAGCGTGGTGTCCTACGTCGCCGAGCTGGCTCGGCACGCCGAGGTCT
The DNA here is from genome assembly GCA_963825455.1 of uncultured Actinomycetota bacterium. GTDB lineage: Bacteria > Actinomycetota > Actinomycetes > Propionibacteriales > Nocardioidaceae > Nocardioides. The sequence goes on along the minus strand of CAWGTG010000004.1, from coordinate 65,092 downwards.
TCGTGTGCTTCGACGGGTCGCTGCAGTCGGGCCAGCTGGACCGCCTGTCCGGACTGGTTGCGGGCGCCTGGGTGCGTCAGCACGGCGCGCACGACTTCGGCTCGTGGAGCGTGCTGGCGCGGGAGCTGGTCGGGTGGGACGCCCTCGCGGCGTACGACGAGGTGCTGCTGGCCAACGACTCGTGCTGGCTGCTCCGGCCCCTGGACGAGGTCTTCGCCCGGATGGACGCGCGGCCCGGTGACTTCTGGGGGCTGCAGGTCACCGCTCGCCGGTTCGAGCCCGAGCCCAGCCAGCCCCAGTCCGTGCCACTGACCGAGGTGAAGGGCTCGTGGCTCCCGCCGACGGCGTTCCGCGTTGCGGAGCTCGTCCACGTCGGCTCCTACTTCCTGGCCCTGCGGAGGCCGGTGCTGGCCGATCGCGGCTTTCGGCGCCGTCTCGACCGCGTCGTCCCCCAGCGTGACCGCACCAACCTGGTGCAGAAGTACGAGACGGGCACGACGCAGTACCTCGTGGGCCAGGGCTACGACTGGGACACGTGGCTGCCCGAGCTCCGACCCAACCATCCGATCTACGGACCCGGCGCGTTCACGCTGCTGGGCGAGGGGTTTCCTCTCCTCAAGCGGCGGTTCCTGGCCGAGAACCCCTACGACACCCCGGGCCTGGCCGAGTGGCAGGAGCGGGTGCTCGAGGCCGTCCCCGACGCGCCAGTGGCCCAGCTCGACGCACACCTGCGCCGGGTCGCCGATCCCGAAGCGCTGGCGCGGAGCCTCTCGGCGGGGACCTGACGGGGTCCGGCCCCTATCCTCGGTGCGGTGGTGAGGCTGGCGGTGATGGCACAGTTCGATCCGCGCGGCACCCTCGGCCCCCACGTGAGGCGCCAGGTCGAGGCCCTGGCCGGCGCGGTCGACGAGCTGGTCGTCGTCAGCACCTCCGAGCTGACCGCAGAGGCCCGGCAGTTCCTCACGGGGCTCGCCCGACTGATCGAGCGCGACAACACCGGGTACGACTTCGTCTCCTACAAGGCCGGCCTGGACGCCTCGGACCTCGAGCGGTACGACGAGGTGACCATCACCAACGACTCCTACGTCGGGCCGCTGCTGGACCCGGCCCGCGTCTTCGCCGAGATGGCCGGTCGTGCCGCTGACTTCTGGGGGCTCACCGAGACCGATCGGGTCAGACATCACGTGCAGAGCTTCTTCCTGACCTTCCGCCGCAGTGCCATCGAGTCGGACGAGTTCCGCACCTTCTGGGACGGGCTCGCGGTCCTCGACGACCGCTCGCAGGTCATCCGGCAGCACGAGGTGGGGCTGAGCCGACGGTTCTACAAGGCCGGGCTGCGCTCGGCGGCGTACTTCGCCGAGTCCGACGAGGACCGCCGGATCGGGCGGCGCCGGGTGCGCTGGTGGGCGCTGCGCCGTACGGGCCTGCCTCACCGGCCCGCCGAGGTGGCACTGCTTCGGAAGCGCTCGGCCGTTCCGTGGAACCCGTCGACCGGCCTGGCCGACCGCGCCCTCGATGGTGGCCGGCTGCCCTACGTCAAGCTCGACGTGCTCCGCCACGATCCCTACGGTCTGGACGCCGGGCGGCTGCTCGACCTCTGCGAGCAGACACACCCCGAGGCCTTCGAAGGCGTGCGCGGCTTCCTCTCGGACACGGAGCGCTTCTATCCCCACCGGCCGGCCGAGGCGCTGCGCCCGGTGCCGCTCGTGGCCAGGCCGCTACGGCGATTCGTGGAGTACGGCCGTGCCTGAGCTGCCGGCGCTGCTCGTCGACGAGGAGTGGCTGGCCGCCCAGCGGGACGCCGGCGCGGACGACCCGTCGCCGCACCCGCTGCTGGAGCCGGACTGGGTCGACCCCTCGCGCCCCTGGGACCGCGAGGGGCGCAGTGGCGTCGAGTGGTACCTCGCGGACCCGGCCCACCGGCAGCGCTCGCCGCACCCGCTCTTCGCGGTGGCCGAGCTCGAGGTGCTTCTTCCCGACGCCCGCGAGCACCCGGCCGGGCCTGTCGCGGCCTGGCTCGAGCACGTCGGCCACGACCCGGCGGCCCTGGTCCCCTCCCGACCCGGCTGGCCCGAGATCACGCTGGGCAGGCTCCGCGAGCTGGCACTGGCCTCGCTGGCTCCAGGCTCGTCGTACGCCGGGAGCGCGGACGTCAGCGTGGTGCTGCGGGTCGGGACGAACCCGGCCCGCACCGTCAACTGGCTGCGCGCGGTGGCAGCGCTGGACGGGCTCGAGCTGGTCGCCGTCGGTGGCCGGCTCCCCCGCAGCCACCGCGTGCTCGCCGGCACCGTGGCCCGGGCGTACGGCGGAAGGCCGGTGCTGGAGCAGGACGGGCCCGACCAGTTCGCGGCCGGGGTCGCGAGCGCCTCGGGCTCGCGGCTGGTGCTGGTCCGGGCCGGTGTCGTGCCCGACGCCGAGTCCGCACTCGCCCTGGCCGGTGTGCTCGACGGCTCGGTCGGCGCCGCCCAGCCGCTCCTGGTCGACCGGTCCGGGGTGGTCGCCAGCGCCGGCGGCGGTGACAGCGGCGTGCTGCTCGCCGGACGCTCACCGCGGGACGCGCGTGACCTGGGCCGCACCGAGCTCACCTCGATCGTCTCGCCGGTCGTGGCCCTGACCCGGGAGACCGCCGGAGCGGGCCTAGACGGACCGGACTGGAGCTCCCTGCGTCCGCCGGGCCGCATGGTCGTCGAGCCGGGCATCACGATGATCTGGGCCAGCGGCGGGTTACCGGCACCGCTGCCGACCGCGCGGACCGAGGTCCGCGAGCCGGGCCGGTTCCGCTGGACCATCGACACCGCCGCGCCGGCGGGCGCCGGCGGGGAGACGTGGGGGGATACCCACTTCGCTCGGTCGTTGGCGGCCGCGCTCGAGCGGCGCGGTCAGCACGTCGCCGTCGACCCGGCCCCCGCCCGCACCCGGTGGAGCCGCAGCCTCGACGACGTCGTGCTCGTGCTGCGCGGGCTGGACGTGGTCGTGCCCCAGCCCGGGCCGCTGCACGTGCTCTGGGTGATCAGCCACCCCGACGAGGTCACCGCCGAGGAGGCCGGCCGCTACGGCCTGGTCTTCGCCGCCGGCACGTCGTGGGCTCGCGACCGGTCGGCCGCGTGGGGTGTGCCGGTCGCGCCGCTGCTGCAGTGCACCGACGCCGAGGTCTTCCACGCCGGTCTGGCCGAGCCGGACACCGGGCCGGCGGTGCTGTTCGTCGGCAACCACCGGGGTGCACCGCGGGCGGCGCTGGCCGGCGCGCTGGCCGCCGGCGCGGAGGTCGAGGTGCACGGCGAGGGCTGGCCCGACCTCACGGTCGCGAGCCGGCAGGTGCCCAACGCAGAGCTGGGCCGGCTCTACGCCTCCGCCGGAGTGGTGCTCAACGACCACTGGGAGGACATGCGCCGCGACGGGTTCGTCTCCAATCGGCTTTTCGATGCCGCTGCGTGCGGTGCCCGCGTCATCAGCGACGACGTCGACGGCGCGGAGGAGCTCTTCGGCGGGCTGGTCCGGAGCTTCGCGGAGCCCGGCGAGGTCGCGGGGCTTCTCGCCGAGGTGCCAGCCGGCTGGCCGGCGTACGACGAACGGGTGCGGCTGGCCGAGCGGGTCGTCCGCGAGCACTCCTTCGACCGCCGCGCCGAGACCCTGCTCGACGCGGTGGCCCAACGGCTGAGGGACTAGTGTCCCGCACCGAAAGTTCGGCACGTAATTCCGCACCCCGAGCACGCACCTCGCGGCGTTGCCGAACCTCGCTGGACGAACAAGTAGAGCGTCGCTCCGACGCCTGGCGATGCACGCACTCGGAGCACGGACTTACGCGCCGTACTTCCAGCGCGGGACACTAGCCGAGCAGAGCGTCCACAAAGGCCTCGGCGTCGAACGGCGCGAGGTCGTCGGGTCCCTCGCCGAGGCCGACCAGCTTCACGGGTACGCCGAGCTCGCGCTGCACCGAGACCACGATGCCGCCCTTGGCGGAGCCGTCGAGCTTGGTGAGCACGACGCCGGTGACGTCGACGACCTCGGAGAAGACCCGGGCCTGGATGAGGCCGTTCTGGCCGGTGGTGGCGTCGATGACGAGCAGCACCTCGGTGACCGGGGCCTGCTTCTCGATCACCCGCTTGACCTTGCCGAGCTCGTCCATGAGGCCGGCCTTGTTCTGCAGCCGGCCCGCGGTGTCGATGATCACGGTGTCGACGCCCGAGTCCAGACCGTGCTGCACCGCGTCGAACGCGACGCTCGCGGGGTCGGTCGCCTCGGCGCCGCGGACCACCTCGACGCCCACGCGCTCGCCCCACGTGGCGAGCTGGTCGACCGCCGCTGCGCGGAAGGTGTCGGCGGCGCCGAGCGTCACGGTGCGGTCCTCGGCCACCAGGATCCGGGCCAGCTTGCCGACGGTGGTCGTCTTCCCGGTGCCGTTGACGCCGACGACGAGCACGATCCCTGGCTTTCCGTCGGCCCCGCTGACCTGGAGCCGGCGGTCCATGGTCGGGTCGACGAGGGTGACGAGCTCAGCGCGGAGCGCAGCCCTTGCGTCCTCGGGAGCGCCCTCGACCCGCAGCCGGTTGCGCAGCCCGTCGACTACCTGCTGGGTGGGCCCGACCCCGAGGTCGGCCGTGAGCAGCACGTCCTCGATCGATTCCCAGGTGTCCTCGTCGAGCTGCTCTCGGCTGAGCAGGCTGAGCAGCCCGCGGCCGAATCCGCCCTGCGCACCGGCCAGCCGCTGCCGCAGCCGGACCAGGCGCGAGGCGGTCGACTCCGGCTTCTCGATCGTGGCCGGTGGTGCACTGACCTCGACCGGCGGCGCATCTGTGTCCGCGGTCGCCTCGGGCGGCTGGACCACGACGCCTGTGTGCGTGTCGGGCAGCGGCGCGGGCTTGCGGCCCCGAACCACGAAGCCGACCACGACACCGATCAGCGCCACGGCGACGACGGCGATGATGAGGATCAGCAGCGCCAGGGAGGACATGTCCCTATCCAATCAGGGCGTCCACCGTGCGTACCTAATCAGCGTAATCGCGCCGGACAGGTCTGGTTTCACCGGCGTGAAACAAGACCAGATCAGCGCAATTGCGCCGAACTGGTCACCCTGCGGTCAGCCGCTCAACAGGTCGTCGAGGCTGCCCTCGTCGGGGTCCCTCCGGCCGGGGCGGTTCGTCGTCCAGTCGTCCTCGTCCTCGGAGAAGATGGCGAGGACGACGAGCGCGACGATGACGATCAGGATCATCCCGATCACGATCGCGGTCACACCTGCTCAACGGTTCACGAGCGCACAAGTGACGCGACCGCGGCGCGGATCTCCTCCGGGATCTGGGTGACCGGGCGGGCCGGGTCGTTGTTGTCGACGTACACGTGCACGAAGGTCCCCTCCGCGGCCGCCTCGTCGCTGGGTCCGTTGTCGGGCCCCTGGAACAGCCCGACCTTGTAGACCACCGAGGAGTTGCCGAGCTTCTCGACATAGACGCCGACGTCGACCGGCGCCGGGTAGCCGACCTCGGCGAAGTACCTGCAACCGACCTCCGCCACGACGCCGATCGCAGGCAGCCTGCGGATGTCGGTGCCGGTGGCCTGCTCGAGGTGGTTGTTGACGACGGTGTCGATGATCTCGAAGTAGCGGGCGTTGTTCATGTGCCCGTAGACGTCGATGTCTGCCCAGCGGGTCGTGACCTGCTCCCAGTGGACGTACTGGTCGCGGGTGGGTCTCTGCGCAGGCACGGTGCCGGACCTAGGCCGACTCGGCCTCGCGCAGCCGCTGGCTGATCACCGCAGAGACACCGTCGCCACGCATCGATACGCCGTAGAGCGCGTCGCCGACCTCCATGGTCCGCTTCTGGTGGGTGATGATCAGCAGCTGGGAGTTTTCCCGCAGCTCCTCGTAGATCTCCAGCAGCCGGCCGAGGTTGGTGTCGTCGAGCGCGGCCTCGACCTCGTCGAGGATGTAGAACGGCGACGGGCGGGCCTTGAACAGCGCCACCAGGAACGCCACCGCGACCAGCGAGCGTTCCCCGCCGGAGAGCAGCGAGAGCCGCTTGATCTTCTTGCCGGGAGGGCGGGCCTCGACCTCGATGCCGGTGTTGAGCATGTCGTCGGGGTCGGTGAGGACCAGCCGGCCCTCGCCGCCGGGGAACAGCCGGGTGAAGGTCTCCTCGAAGGCTCGCTCCACGTCGACGTAGGCCTCGGTGAAGACCTGCTCGACTCGGGCGTCGACCTCACGGACGATGTCGAGGAGGTCCTTGCGGGTCCGCTTCAGGTCCTCGAGCTGCTCGCCGAGGAACCGGTGCCGCTCCTCCAGCGCGCTGAACTCCTCCAGCGCCAGCGGGTTCACGGTGCCGAGCATCGCCAGCTCGCGCTCGGCGGCCCGCAGCCGCTTCTGCTGCTCCTCGCGGACGAACGGCGTCGTCTCCGGCCCCGCGGGTGCGTCGGAGTCGGCAGCCTCGGCGGACTCGGCCCGCTCGCCGTCGGGCAGCTTGTGGTCGACAGGGACCCGCTGGTCGGGGCCGTATTCTGCGACCAGCACGTCGCCGTCCATGCCGAGCTCCTCGAGCGCGCGCTCCTCGAGCTGCTCGATCCGCATCTTCTGCTGGGTGCGGGCCATCTCGTCACGGTGGACGGAGTTGACGAGCTCGTCGTGCTCACGCGCCAGGTCGCGCAGCCGGGCGCGAACGGCGAGCAGCTGCTCCTCGCGACCCTGGCGGGCGCGCTCGACCTCCGTGCGGGCCGCTGCGGCCCGGCCGATCGAGACGTCGAGCCGGTCCAGCACGAAGGCGACCGCGACGCCGACCGCCTGTGCCGCCTCGCCCTCGCGGACCAGCCGAGCCCGGCGCTCGATCTCGCGGGCGCGGGTCTCTCGCTCGTCACGGGCGGCGCGCAGCAGCTGGTCGGCCCGGCCGTGCAGGGCGCGCGACCGCTCCTCGGCGGTGCGCAGCGAGAGCCGGGCCTCCATCTCGCCCTGGCGGGCAGCGCGGGCGGCCTCGGCGAGCTGCTCTCGCTCGTCGGTGACGTCCTCGAGCTCGGGGTTCTCCTCGGCGCGGGCCAACCGCGACTCGAGGTCTCCGAGTCCCTCGAGGTCCTTCGTCCGGGCTTCCTGCGCCTCGCCGATCGCCCGCTCGAGCCGCTCGGCCTCGCCACGGGCGGCGCGGGCCTGGGCGCCGAACTGACCGAGCTCCTCGGCCACCGCGGCCAGGGTTGCGTCGGACTCGTGCAGCTTGGCGAGGGCGACGTCGACGCGCTTCTGGGCTTCGTGGCGCTCTCGCTCCAGCCGGGACATGTCGAAGCCGAGCCGCTCACTCGCTGCGATCGCCTCGGACAGCTGCTGGGCGGCCTCGTCGACCGCGGCCTGGATCTCGATGAGGCTCGGTTGCCTGGCCGAGCCGCCGGCCGCCACGTGTGCTCCGAGCAGGTCGCCGTCTCGGGTCACCGCGGTCAGCGAGGCGTCGCGGGCGAGCAGCGCCTGGGCCGCGGCCAGGTCGTCGACCACGGCGATCCGGTCGAGCAGCCGGGCGAGCGCAGGGCGAACGGTCTCGGGACAGGAGACCACGTCGAGCGCGTACGACGCGCCCTCCGGCAGCGCAGGCCAGCCGCTCACGTCGTACGCCGGACCGGAGCCGAGCACCAGGCCGGCCCGGCCCAGGTCGTGCCGCTTGAGGTGGCCGATCGCGGCGATCGCGGAGTCGGCGTTCTCCAGCGCGACCGCGTCGGCAGCGCTGCCGAGGGCACTGGCGACGGCGGCCTCGAACCCGCTGCGCACCGTGAGCAGCGCTGCCACCGAGCCGAGCAGCCCGGACACCTGGTCGGAGGCGGCCAGAAGGGCGCCGGCGCCGTCCTTGCGGTTGAGGCCGAGCTCGAGTGCGTCCTTGCGGGCGGCCAGCGACGCGCGGTCGCGCTCGGCGCGCTGGGCCTCCTCGCGGGCCTTGGCCAGCTGCTCCTCCAGGTCGTCGAGCTGGGCGGCGGCCGCCTCGTGCTCGGCGTCGAGCCCCTCCTCGCCTGCGTCGAGGCCGGCGACCCTTGTCTCGAGTGCGGTGAAGTCGCGCTGGGCTCGGGTCGCGCGGCTGAGGGCGTCCTCGTGGGCCTCAGTGAGGCGGCCGAGCTCGTCGTCGGCGGCAGCGGCGCGCGAGCGCAGCGCGTTGACCTGTCCGATCAGCCGCGCCAGACCCTCGCGGCGATCGGCGGCGGCGCGGTGCTGACCGGTGACCCGGCGTTCCTCCTCGGCGACGGCGTCCTCGGCGGTACGCCGCGCCGAGACCGCCTGCTCGAGGGTGACGCGATGCGCCTCGACCTCGGTCTCGATCGTGCTCTCCTGCTCACGCACCTGCGCCGCTTCGGCCTCCAGGGCCTCAGGGTCGCGGCCGCTGGCGACGTCACCGGCGCCAAGGCCCTCGGCGTTGCGGACCCGCTCGGCGGCGAGTGACTGGGTGCCGCGCAGCCGCTCGCGCAAACCGGACAGCGCGAACCAGGTCTCCTGAGCCTGCGCCAGTGCGGGCAGGTCCTCGCGCAGGGCGGCCTCGAGGTCGCCCTCGCTCTGGGCCGCCGTGGCCCGCTGGGCCTCGACCTCCTCGCGGCGAGCGACCAGGACGGACTCGTCGGCGAGCTCCTGCTCAAGCGCTGCCCGGGCGGTCACCAGGTCGTCGGCGATCAGGCGGGCCTTGGCGTCGCGGACCGCGGACTGGACGCCGACCGCCCTCCGCGCGACCTCGGCCTGGCGGCCGAGCGGCTTGAGCTGGCGACGGATCTCACCGAGCAGGTCGGTGAGGCGGGTCAGGTTGCCGTCGCAGGCGTCGAGCTTGCGGAGCGCCTTCTCCTTGCGCTTGCGGTGCTTGAGGACGCCGGCGGCCTCCTCGATGAAGCCGCGCCGGTCCTCCGGTGTCGCGTGCAGGATCGAGTCGAGCTGGCCCTGCCCGACGATGACGTGCATCTCGCGGCCGATGCCGGAGTCGGAGAGCAGCTCCTGGACGTCGAGCAGCCGGCAGGGCGTGCCGTTGATGGCGTATTCGGAGCCACCGCTGCGGAACATGGTCCGGCTGAGCGTGACCTCGGAATATTCGATCGGGAGTGCACCGTCGGTGTTGTCGATCGTCAGCAGCACCTCTGCCCGGCCCAGCGGCGGCCGGCCCGACGTGCCGGCGAAGATGACGTCCTCCATCTTGCCGCCGCGCAGCGACTTGGCGCCCTGCTCACCCATGACCCAGGCGAGGGCGTCGACGACGTTGGACTTGCCGGAGCCGTTGGGCCCGACGACGCAGGTGATCCCCGGCTCCAGCTGGAGCGTGGTCGAGGAAGCGAAGGACTTGAACCCCTTCAGGGTCAGGCTCTTCAGGTACACGGTGCTCCCTCGCAAATGACGGCTACGGCAGGGCTGACGCGGGGGAAGCTCAGCGTCGCCAACCCTACCTGCGGGGTGCCCCCGGACCGTGAATCCGCGGTGTTCCGGGACGGGCGTGTTCCAAGCCTGAAAATCAGCTCAGCGGTACCTCTCCGAGGCCGCCGCCAGCCCGCTGACCAGCACGTCGAGGCCGAACTCGAAACGGTCGTCGCCGTCACCGTTGGTCATCTCCTTGACGTAGCGCGACATCAGCGGGAAGACGTCGGGCGGAAGATTCTCGAAGAACGCCACCATCTCGGCGTCGAGCTGCTCGTGGTCGGCCTCCTCACCGGACTTGGTGGTGTTCTCGCGCTGGACCCACAGCGACTCCTCGTAGCCGATCGCGCTCACGTAGAGCGCGGCGAGGTCGCAGAACCACGCGGCGGCCTGGGGCGAGACGCCACCGGCGAGGCAGATCGACAAGATTCCCTCCGCCGCTCGCAGCGTCCCCTCGCGGGTGGGGATCTGGGCCAGCGCTGCGCGAGCCGCGCCTGGGTGTGCCCGGTTGAGGTCCCGCATCTCGCGGAAGACGTCCTTGAGCTGGTCCACCCAGCCGTCCGGGTCAGCCTCGGGTATGTGCAGCTGGGAGGCGATCCGGTCGATCACGAGCTGGTCGAGCTCGTCCCGGTTGGCGACGTGCTGGTAGAGCGACGCCGGGCCGGTGTCGAGCGCCTTGGCGAGCGACCGCATCGACACCGCGTCGTACCCCTGGGCCGCCATGAGGGCCATCGCCGTGTCGACGATCCGCTCGGTGGTGAGCCGCTCCTTGGGCGGGGGCCGCTCCTCGCGGCGCGGGAGGGTCACCCGGACCCGAACCGGGCCGGCCTGCCAGCTGCGCTCACGATCGTCTCCGTCCGCCATGTCGAACAGTGTACTTGACACGAACACCGTTCGGGTTTAGAACAGTGTTCGTCATTCGAACACTGTTCGTTCCAGGTCTTCAGGAGCAACTCAAATGTCAGCGTTTTCGGACACCACTCCCTCCCCCGCGGAGTCGCCTGCTGCGGGAGCCACGCAGCAGGGGCCGCGGGGCTACCAGTTCCGCTGGATGGTCATGGCCGCGGTGATCATCGCCGATGTCATGGACCTGCTCGACGCCACGATCGCCAACCTGGCCGGCCCGTCGATCCGGGCCGACCTCGGCGGCAGCCAGAGCACCCTGCAGTGGGTGCTCGCGGCGTACACCATGTCCTTCGCGGTCGGGCTGGTCGTCTCCGCCCGAGCCGGCGACCTGGTCGGCCGGCGCCGGATGTTCATCATCGGCATGGCAGGTTTCACCGTCGCCTCCCTGCTCTGCGGCCTGGCGCCGACCGCGGGCGCGCTGATCGCGTTCCGGGTCCTGCAGGGCCTCTTCGGCGCCGTGATGATCCCTCAGGGGCTCGCCATGGTGAAGCAGTCCTTCCACCCCGACGACCTCCAGAAGGCCTTCATCCCGTTCGGCCCGATCATGGGTCTGGCCGCGGTGCTCGGCCCGATCCTGGCCGGCTTCCTCATCGACGCCGACCTGTTCGGCACCGGCTGGCGGATGATCTTCCTGATCAACATCCCGGTGGGCGTCGTCGGCACCCTGCTGGCCGTCAAGTACCTCCCGGACGTCCCGCGCAACCGCGAGACCAAGCTGGACGTGGTGGGCTCCCTGCTGCTGGCCGGCGCCTCCGCGCTGCTCATCTACCCGCTGGTCCAGGGCCGCGAGCACGACTGGCCGCTGTGGTGCTTCCTCATGATGGGCGCCTCGGCGATCGTCTTCGCCGGGTTCGTGGTCAGCGAACGACGCAGCGCGCACCCGGTCATCGAGCGCTCGCTGTTCCGCAACCGGGGCTTCGTCGCCGGCGTGGTCTTCCTCGCGTCGTTCTTCGTCGCGATGAACGGCCTGATGCTGATCGTCAACCTGTTCATCCAGCTCGGCCTCGGCTTCACCCCGATGCACACCGGTGTCGCGATGACCCCGCTGGCTCTGGGCCTGGCGATCGGTGCCGCGTCTTCCGGCGCGGCTCTGGGCCCGAAGTTCGGCCGCAAGGTCCTGCACGGCGGCCTGATCGTCATCGGGCTCGGCATGCTCGGCCTCTGGCTGACCATCGACCGAGGAGCCATGTCGACCAGTGGCTGGGACCTGGCACCCGCGCTGTTCGTCGTCGGGCTGGGCAGCGGCGTCATCTTCGCCCCGCTCTTCGACATCATCCTCGCCGACCTCGGCGACCACGAGGTCGGGACCGGGTCGGGGGTGCTGAACGCCGCGCAGCAGTTCTCCGGCGCGCTCGGCGTGGCGATCATCGGCACGATCTTCTTCCAGTGGCTGCCCACCGACGGCTGGGCCGACGCGACCAAGGGGATCATCTGGGTGAGCGTGGCCTGCTACGCAGTCAGCTTCCTGGTGGCGTTCCTGCTGCCGAAGGAGGCCCGCGAAGGAGCCGAGCTGGCCTGACCTTCTAGATTCGGCGGCATGGTGACACCGGCCCGGCCGTTGGCCCCTGGGCGAGACTGCGACGTCTTCGCCCTGGCCGACGGCCGGGTCGTCCGCTGGTACCGGGACCGGCGCTCCGCGCAGGCCGAGGCCGACCTGATCCAGGCGGTGCACACGCTCGGCTACCCGGTCCCCCGCGTCGACGAGTGGGACGGCCCGAAGATCGTGATGGAGAGGATCGACGGGCCGACGCTCGGCGAGCAGCTGCTCGGCGGGACCGTCACCGCCGACGAGGGCGCGCTGATCCAGGCCGACCTCCAGGGCCGCCTGCACGCCCTGCCGTGGCCAGGCGGCGAGAGCCTCCTGCACCTCGACTTCCACCCGTTCAACGTGCTCATGGGGCCGACCGGGCCGGTCGTCATCGACTGGACCAACGCGCGACCTGGCCCGCCCGGGCTGGACGTCGCCATGTCCGCGCTGATCCTGGCCGGGGTCGCGCTGACGCTGGAGTTCCCGGAGGCGGGCGACCTGCTGACGGCGTACGGCGCCGCCGCGCCCGCGGTGCAGCTCGCACGTGACACGCGCGCGTAGGCTCACCGACCGTGCCGAGCGACCCGAACCTGCTCTTCCTCGCGGGGCTGGGCCGCTCCGGCACCACGGCCCTGGTCGAGGTCCTGTCCGCGCATCCGCGCGTGGTGCTCGGGGTCGAGCGGTACAAGAGGCTCTACCCGCGCGATGAGCCGGTGACCCGGGAGCTGTTCACCCGTGAGCGGTTCTTCGCACTGGACGACGGGATGACGAACGTCGTGCCCGCGAACGGCGAGGAGTGGCAGGTGCACTACGACGCCATGGCGGTTAAGTGGGACACGGCGGCCTACGTCGGCGACAAGATGGTCTCGATCCGGATGCAGCACGTGTGGGAGACGCTGCCCGAGGCCCGGTTCGTCTGCATCGTGCGCGACATCGAGCCGGTCGCGGCGTCCTGGGAGGCGCGTGCACGCGACCCCGAGGATCGCGGCTGGCGGCCCGACCAGGACGCGAGCCGGGCGGTCGTCCGCTGGAACCGCACCCTGGGCCGCATCCGCCGAGCCGTGCGGCAGCGGCCCGACCACGCGGTCGTGGTCGAGTACGACCGATTCTTCGGCGACCCTGCCGGCACCAGCCTCGGCAAGGTGCTCGCATGGCTGGGCCTCGACCGCGCACCGGAGATCGACGCGGCCTTCGCCCAGGTGCATGCGACCTACGTCGAGAAGGTGGCGCCCAAGCAGCGCACCCTCTCACCGGCGACGCTCGCATTCCTCGACGAGCATGCCGAACGCGACCTGTGGCGCCAGGTGACGACCGAGCTCGCCCTCTAGTGCCCCGCACTACGTCAGCCGCTCCATCTGCTCGGCGACCGCCGACTCGCGCGCACCGCCCTCGTGCCGGAGCCCGGCCACGACACCGGCCCGGTCCTCCTCGGAACGGTTCTGGCTCAGCTTGGCCTTGCCCTCCACCCGCTCGATCGTGACCTCGAGCCCGACGATGGCGCGCAGCTGCTTGTCGACGTACGTCGCGGGCGCATCGGTCAGCGCCCACGGCTCGGCCCTCTGGGACTCGTGCTGCTCGGTCAGCAACGTGACCGCACGACGCACCCACTCCGGGTCCTCGTGGCGCCGGACCCGGCCCGTGACGTGGACCGCCGAGTAGTTCCAGGTCGGCACGACCCGCCCGTGCTCGGCCTTGGTGGCGTACCACGCCGGCGAGACGTAGGCCTCGGCGTCGGTGACGACAGCGAGCGCGGGGACCTCGCGGTCCGACGGGATCGAGCGCCAGTGCTGGTTGGCGCGGGCGATGTGGAGCACCAGGCGGTCGCCGTCCCAGACCACGGGCAGCCGGGTCGCGAGCGGGTAGCCGTCGTCACCGACGGTCACCAGCTCGGCAGAGCCGATGGCGCGCACCATCGCATGGATCGCGTCGACGTCGTCGAGGGCGTTGAACCGGGGCACGTACATGGCACCATCCTCCGCCCGGCTCAGGAGTTCGCGGACGCCAGGTCGTCGTCGTGGGCGATGTGCCTGAGCTGGCGCCAGATGAGTACGACGAACACCGCCGACCCGACGAAGGCGAACCAGAACGGCGCGGTCACGCCCCAGCGCTGCGCGATCACCCCGCCGATCCCGGCACCGACCACGAGCCCACCGAAGACGCCGACCAGGTTCACCGACCCGACCCGGCCCTGGAGCTCGGTCGGCACCGCACGCTGGCGGATCGCGTTCGAGGTGGTGCCCCACACGAACGCGTGCGCCCCGAAGAGGAAGAAGACCGGCATCGCGACGTACGGCGACGAGGTGGCGGCAAGCACGAGGTGGGTGAACGTCTCGATGATCAGCCCGATCCGCATGATGTTGCCGAGGCTGATCCGGCGGGTCAGCCAGCCGTAGGACAGCGTCCCGACCAGGCCGCCTGCTGCGGTGACGGTGGTGACCAGACCGAAGCCGACACTGGCCAGGCCGAGGTGCTCGGTGGCGTAGAGGACCAGCACCGACCAGGCTGCCCCGAAGGTCACGTTGAAGATCAGGATCGTCAGCACCAGGGTGCGGACAGCGGCGTGGTGCCAGGTCCAGCGGAAGCCCTCGACGATGTCGTGCCAGACCGGGCGGTCCTCGTCAGGACTTCGGCCGTGCGCAGGAAGCTGCAGGCGCGAGATCAGGACCACGGCCAGAACCCCGACCATCGCCTGGGCCGCGAACGGGATGAACTGCCCGATCGAGAACAGCAAGGCACCGATGGGTGGCGCCGCCAGCTGGTTGATGGTCACGAACCCGGTCATCAGGCGGGCGTTGGCGATGGGCAGGTCGTCACGCGCCACGAGCATCGGCAGCAGCGTGCTGGCGGTGTTGTCGGCGAACACCTCGGCGGTGCCGAGCAGGAACATCGCGACCAGCACCAGCGCGATGGGCGCGACGTCGAAGGCGATCGCCGTGGCCAGCAACGCCAGCACGAGGGCGCGCAGCAGGTCGACGGTGATGATGATCAGCCGGCGGTCCAGCCGATCGGTGAGCGCCCCGGCCCAGAGGCCGAAGACCAGCGAGGGGGCCCACTGGAGCAGTGCGGCGAGCGCGACCAGGAACTCATGATCGGTCTTCGAGGCGACGAGCAGCGGGCCGGCCGCCAGGGCGATGCCGTCGCCGATGTTGCTGGTCCACGACGACGCCATCAGCAGACGGAAGCCACGACCGAGGCGTGGCGGAGCAAGGACGTCGAGCAACCGGCTCACGAAGTCAGCACGCTAACGCCGTGTCGCTCCCCGTTTCACCTGGTTTCCCGGATGGATCCGGCAGCGCCAGGCCGCTGAGGGGTGCCTGTCTGTCAGGCGGGCTGCATCTCCTGCATGCGGGGAGCGGTGTCGACCAGCAGCTCTTCGGCCCGGGCGGCCACGAGCTTGTCGTTCTCCTCGCTGAGCCGGACCACAAGGGCCTCCAGCTCGCCCACCCGCGCGCGCAGCCGACTGTTCTCGGCAGCAAGGCGGGGGTCACGCAGGTCGCTGTTCATGTAGCCGATCAGCGCCTTTGCCATAAATGATGAACCTTCCGATATCCGTGGGGCTGGTTCTTTTGAGGCTGGGTCCAAGGACCGTCTTCAAGCGTCCCACTCGCGGGGCCTCCGGTCAATCTGCTGCAAGCGCCTTGCGGGGTGAGGCCCGTCGGCGCCGCGGGACCGGCTGGCAGACCGGGCAGAAGTACGACGACCGGTTCATGAACGCCATTCGTCGCACCGGCGCCCCGCAGCGGTCGCAGGCCTCGCCCTCGCGACCGTAGGCGTTCAGCGAGCGGTCGAAGTAGCCGGACTCGCCGTTCACGTTGACGTAGAGGGCGTCGAAGGACGTACCGCCCTGCCCGAGCGCCTCGTTCATCACGTCACGCGCGTGGCTGAGCAGGTCGCGCACCTGCGCGGCGGTGAGCCTCTCGCCTGCCCGCTCGCCGTGCAGCCGGGCCCGCCACAGCGCCTCGTCGGCGTAGATGTTGCCCACCCCGGAGACGAGGTTCTGGTCGAGCAGCTGCCGCTTGATCCCGGAAGACCGCCGCCGCACCTTGGCGACGAACGCGTCGTCGTCGAACTCAGGGTCGAGCGGGTCGCGAGCGATGTGCGCGATCTCGGGCGGCAGCTCGGCGCCGCCGGCCGAGACGGAGAGGCCCCCGAACATCCGCTGGTCGACGAAGCGCAGCTCACGGCCATCTGCCGCACCATCCAGGGCCAGTCGCACGCGGAGGTGCGTCTCCGCCGCGGCGTCCGGTGGCCGGAGGAGGAACTGCCCGCTCATGCCGAGGTGGCCGAGCAGCGCGTCACCGTTGTCGAGGGGCAGCCAGAAGTACTTGCCGCGGCGCCGTGCGTCCTCGATGCGCCGGCCGGTCAGCGCGCTCACGAACCCCCTCGGACCGCGCGGGTCGCGGCGTACGGGACGAGGGTGGAGCACCTCGACCGAGGTGATGACCGCGCCGACGACGTGTCGAGCGAGTCCTGCGCGGACCACCTCGACCTCGGGCAGCTCGGGCATGGCTAGGAGTTGCGTGAGGAGTCGGCTGCGTCGTCGACGGTCGCCTCGACGGCTGCGGCGTCGACTGCGGCGTCGACGGCGGCATCGATCGGGTCGTCCGCGATGCCGAGCCTGCCGGCGATCGCGCCGTACGCCGTCTCGGCGGCGGCCTGCTCGGCTTCCTTCTTGGAGCGCCCGATGCCGTTGCCGTAGAGCTGGTCGGCGACACGCACCTGCGCGGTGAAGGTCTTCTGGTGGTCGGGGCCCTCGTCCTGGATGACGTACTCGGGGACGCCGAAGGCGTGCTCGGCGGCGAGCTCCTGGAGCGAGGTCTTCCAGTCCAGGCCGGCACCGAGCGCGGAGGCTGCCTCGATGAGCGGGTCGAAGAGCCGGTGCACCACCTCGGACGACACCTCGATGCCGCCGCTGAGGTGTACGGCGCCGATCACGGCCTCGACGGTGTCGGAGAGGATCGACGCCTTGTTGCGGCCTCCGGTGGTCTCCTCGCCGCGGCCGAGCTTGACGTGCTCGCCGAGCCGGATGCCGCGACCCACCTCGGCCAGCGCGCGGGCGTTGACGACGGCCGCGCGCAGCTTGGCCAGCCGGCCCTCGGAGAGGTCGGGGTGGGTCACGTAGAGGGTCTCGGTGACAACCACACCGAGCACGGAGTCACCGAGGAACTCGAGCCGCTCGTTGGTGGGCAGCCCGCCGTTCTCGTAGGCGTAGGAGCGGTGGGTCAGGGCGCGCTCGAGCAGCTCGGGGTCCAGGACCGGCTCCCCGAGGGCTGCGCGGAGCTGCGCGTAGTTGCTCAGAAGTCTGGTCGGATCAGAGAACCTGGCGGCGGGCGTTGCGCGCGCCGTACTGGCCGCAGGTGCCGCACGCGCGGTGCGGCAGGTGCTTGGCCCCGCAGGCGGGGTTGGCGCAGGTCACCAGCGTCGGCGCGGTGGTCTTCCAGGCCGAGCGACGGTGGCGCGTGTTGCTGCGCGACATCTTCCGCTTCGGGACAGCCATGGTGTTCTCTCTCTCAGTTCTGCTCGGTCTGGGTGGTCTGCGTCAGGTCCGCCAGCGCCGCCCACCGCGGGTCGATCGCCGCGTCGTGTGCGTGGTCGGGGTCGTCGGCCAGTCGTGCTCCGCACTCGGGGCACAGGCCGGGACAGTCGTCCATGCACAGCGGCTGGAACGGCAGTGCGAGCACCACCGCATCCCGCAGCAGCGGCTCCAGGTCGACCAGGTCGCCCTGCAGCATGCTGACCTCGTCGTCCTCATCGGGGAGGGCGTGGTCCTCGTAGACGAACAGCTCCTGGAACGTGACCTCCACACTCTGCTGATTCTGAGTGGCGGAGATCGGCTCCAGGCACCGTGCACACTCGCCCGTGAGCGAGGCGTGCGCCGTCCCGGTGACCAGCACCCCCTCCATGACCGCCTCGAGGCGCAGGTCGAGCTCGACCGGCGACCCCTCAGTGACCTGAAGGACTTCGATGCCCAGATCTGCCGGCGCGGCCACCGTCAGCGACACCTCGCGCTGGGACCCCGGGCGGCGTCCGAGCTCGCGAGTGTCGAGCACGAGCGGCGCTCTCGGGTCCAAGCTGTTCAGTGTCACTTCCGGTATCCAGGCAAACAGATCCAATCGAGAATCGTACGCGGGCCGGACCACAGCGACCAAACTCCGAGCGCGCGGGGCGAGCTTGCTCGGACCGCGGTCAGCGAGGAGGTCGAGGCGGGCTCGGCTCAGGGCCGAGCTTGCTCGGGACTGAGCGACCCGCCGAAGCCGCGCACGTTGGGGCTGGAAATTACTCCGCCGAGCGCTGGGCGAGCCTCTCGGCGAGCGGGCCGACCACGAAGTCCGGCACCAGCCCTGAGACGTCGCCGCCGTACGACGCGACCTCCTTGATCAGGCTGGACGACACGTAGCCGTACTGCGGGTTCGCGGGCACGAAGACGGTCTCGACGCCGGTCAGGTGCGCGTTCATCTGGGCCATCTGCAGCTCATAGTCGAAGTCGGTCCCGGAGCGAAGACCCTTCACGATCGCGACGGCGTCCGCCTCGCGGCAGTAGGTGGTGATCAGGCCGGTGAACCCCTCGACGCGGACGTTCCCGAGGCCGACGGTCCCCTGCTCCAGCATCGACAGGCGCTCCTCGGCCGTGAAGAGCCGGCTCTTGGAGACGTTGACGCCGACCGCGACGATGACCTCGTCGAACAGGCCCGAGGCGCGCTGGACGATGTCGAGGTGCCCGTTGGTGACCGGGTCGAAGGAGCCCGGGCAGACGGCTCGGCGCATCAGGTGGTCTCCTGGGGGTCCTGTGGGTTCGCGGCGGCGTGACCGTACCAAAGGGTCGTCTCGCCGTACCGCTTCCTCCGCTGCCCCTCGGTACCTTGCGGCCACCTCGGCTCGGGGCTGCGTGATGACCGCTCCACCACGACCATCGCACCCGGCACGAGCCAGTGCTGCGCCCAGAGCAGGTCCAGGTCTCCGCTGACAGCCACGTCGTCGAGGGGGTACGGCGGGTCGAGGAACGCCACGTCGTAGGGCGCACCCGGAGGCCGGGACAGCGCGGTCGCGACCGAGGCGGCGACGACGTCGGCCTTCGCGAAGCCGAGCACCCGGGCGTTGTCGCCGATCAGCCGGGCGGTACGCCGGTCCGACTCGACCAGCGTGACGACCCCGGCGCCGCGCGACCAGGCCTCGAGGCCGACCGCCCCCGAGCCGGCGTAGAGGTCGAGGAACCGCAGCCCCTGCAGCGAGCCGCACCACGCCTCGATGCTGGAGAACAGCGCCTCGCGCACCCGGTCGGTGGTCGGCCGGGTGTGCTGTCCGGAGGGCGCCGTGATCCGGCGCCCGCCCGCGTTGCCCCCGATGATCCGCGTCATGAGGGTTCCGACACTAGGACTTCTCGATGAAGTCGGCCTCGGCCGATTCCTCCATCTGGGTGACGGCGGCGCGGAGGAGGGCGTGGGCGGAGAGCTCGGCGTCGGTGTCGAGCAGCGCCTCAGCGGCGGCGCGCGCGTCGATGATCGTCTCCTCGTCGCGGAGCACGCGGAGGTTCTGCAGCGTGGAGCGGAAGCCGGACTGCGAGCGGCCCAGCACGTCGCCCTCGCGGCGCTGCTCGAGGTCGACCCTGCTCAGCTCGAAACCGTCGGTGGTGGCGGCGACGGCGTCGAGTCGCTCGCGCGCCGGGCTGCCCTGCTCGGCATGGCTCACGAGCAGGCAGAGCCCCGGGAGCCCTCCCCGGCCGACCCGGCCACGCAGCTGGTGGAGCTGTGAGATCCCGAACCGGTCGGCGTCCATCAGCACCATCGTGGTCGCGTTGGCGACGTCGACCCCGACCTCGATCACGGTCGTGGCCACGAGGACGTCGAGGTCGCCGGCCGCGAAGGCGCGCATCGTCCGCTCCTTCTCGTCGGGCGGCAGCCGGCCGTGGAGCGCCGCGATCCGCAGCCCGTGGAGCTCGTGGGTTTCGAGCTCGGCGAGGACCTCGTCGACCGCGGCCAGGGTGGGGCGGGTGGCCTCGGCGACCCGGTCGTCGAGCTCGCGTTCGTCGTAGGTCGCATCGAGCTCGCCCTGCTCGAGCTCGTCGCCACTGATCCGCGGGCAGACGACGTAGGCCTGGTGGCCCTTGTCGACCTCCTCGCGGATCCGCTTCCAGACCCGGTCGATCCACTGCGGCTGCTCGGCCAGGGGCACGACGTTGGTCTGGATCGCCGCCCGGCCGGCGGGCAGCTCGGTGAGCGTGGAGACCTCGAGGTCGCCGAAGACCGTCATGGCGACGGTGCGCGGGATCGGCGTCGCAGTCATCACCAGCACGTGCGGCGGCGACCCGAGGGCCTTGTCGGTGAGCGCGGCGCGCTGCTCGACGCCGAACCGGTGCTGCTCGTCGACCACGACCAGGCCCAGGTCGAAGAACTGGACCTGGTCCTCCAGCAGCGCATGGGTGCCGATCACGATGCCCGACTCGCCGATCGCGAGACGGGACAGCGGCTCGGTGCGCTGGGTCTTGGTCATCGAGCCGGTCAGCAGCTCGACGTTCGTGCCGCCCATCGCTCCGCCCAACATCGGGCCGGCGGCCAGGTCGCCGAGCAGCGCGGTGATCGAGCGGTGGTGCTGCTGGGCGAGCACTTCGGTGGGCGCCAACAGCGCGGCCTGGCCGCCGGAGTCGACGACGCGGAGCATCGCCCGCAGCGCGACCACGGTCTTGCCGGAGCCGACCTCACCCTGGAGCAGCCGGTTCATCGGATGCGACTGGGCCAGGTCGGCCTCGATCTCGGCACCGATCTCCCGCTGGCCCGCGGTCAGCGTGAACGGAAGCTGCTCGTCGAAGGCCGCGAGCAGCCCACCGTCTCCCCCGGCGCGGGCCACGGTGCCTAGTGCGCGGACGAACCGGCGGCGCCGTCCAAGGACGAGCTGGGTGACCAGCGCCTCCTCGAACCGGTAGCGCTTCTGAGCCCGGGTGATCTCCGCCCAGGTCTCGGGTGCGTGGACCCGGTCGAGTGCGGTCCGCGCGTCGAGCAGCTTGAACTCGGACCTGACCCGGTCGGGAAGCAGCTCGGGCACCTCGTCGACCATGGTCCGCGCGAAGGTGATCGCCTTCTGGAGGTCCCAGGACTCGACATCCTTGGTGGCCGGGTAGAGCGGGTAGAGCGGGCCGATCGTCTCGAGGGAGAGGGCGGCCAGGTCCTCGCTCGCCTCCCCGTCGGCGCCGAACAGCACCATCTGCGGGTTGGTCAGCTGCCACTCGCCGCGGAAGGTGCCGACCTTGCCCATGAAGATGCCGCGACGCCCCGGGCTGAACCGCTGCTCGTTGAACCTGCCGATATGGGCCTGCTGGGCGAAGAAGGACATCTGCAGGGACGGGCCCTCGGTGCGGAGCACGACCTCCTGCCGATAAGCCAGCCGATTCGTACGCCGGTCGCGGTAGGTCCGGCTGTGCGAGCTCGAGATCTCGCCGACCACGGTGAGCAGCTGGCCCTCCTTCAGCTCGTCGAGCGACGACAACGACCCCGTCTCCAGGTAGCGGCGGGGGAAGTGGCGCAGGAGGTCACCGACCGTCCGGAGGCCCAGCCGCTCGGTGATGCCCTCGAGGCGCGACTGGGCCTTCTTGCCCTTGGCCACGCCGAGCACCGACTCGACGGGTGAGTCGAGGTCGATCACAGGTGCCCCGAGTGAGGGGGGCGGGCGTGCTTGGCGTGCTCAGGGTGCGTGCATCGCAAGGCGCCGGAGCGACGACGCTGTAGGCCCATCATCGAGCGACGGCAACGCCGCGAGGTGCGTGCCATGGGTGCGCGAAGCGCATCCGATCTCCTCACTCGGGGCACCTATCTGCCTCCCCTATTCGACGGCGACGAGGAGCGGGTAGCGCTCCTGGCCTCCGTCGTACACCACGACGTCGACAGTGGGGTGCTTCTCCTCGAGCCATGCTGCGCAGGTCTTGGCGAGCGCGCCGTCCGCGTCGTCCGCGCCGGAGACGAGCGTGACCATCTCGCCGCCACCGCCGAGCAGCCTGCCCAGCACGTCCTCGGCGACCTCGGTGAGGTCGTGCCCGACGACCACGAAGTCGCCGCCGATCGCACCGAGCACGTCGCCCACCTCGCACGGCCCGGCCATGGTGATCGCCTGCCTTCCCGCGACGGTGACCGCTCCCTGGCGGGCGTGCCGGGCGGTGGCCGTCATCTCCAGGACGTCCTGGTCGAAGGTGCGGCCCGGCTCGTGGACGGCCAGCGCGGCCAGCCCGTGGACCTGAGCAGTGGTCGGGATCACCGCGACCCGCATGTCGTGGTCCTTCTCGGCAGTGCTGGCGGCGACCTGGGCCGCGCGCACCGAGTCGTTGTCGTTGGGGAGGACGACCACTTCCTGTGCGCCCGACCGGACCATGGCCTCGAGCAGCATTCCCGTCGAGGGTCGGTTGCCGGGGCCGCCATGCACGACCACGGCGCCGGCCTCCTCGAACAGGCTGGCCAGCCCCGGCCCCGCGGCGACCGCGACGATGGCCCGGCCGACCCGCTGGCGCGGCTCCCGGGCGGCGATCTGCTCGGCGAAGTGCGTCACCCGCACCCGGTGCGGCCGGCCGGCCTCGATACCGGCCTCGATGGCGGAGCCCACGTCGTCGACGTGGACGTGCACGTTCCAGAGGCCCTCGCCGCCGACCACGACCAGGGAGTCGCCGAGCCCGGCCAGGGTGCTCCGCAGCTGCGCGATGGTCGCGTCGGGAGCGTCGAGGAGGTACATCACCTCGTACGCCGGACCGCCGTCCACGAGGTCGGCGCCGGGCTCGGCCAGACCTTGTTGACCGAGGTTGGGTCGCGGGATCCGGTGTCCGGCCTCGACCGGAGGCGGCCGCTTGCCGGTGAGCGCCGTCTCGGCCGCGTCGAGGATCACCACGACACCGCGGCCGCCGGCGTCGACCACGCCGGCGTCGCGGAGAACCTTCAGCTGGTCGGGGGTCCTCGCGAGTGCCTCGCGCGCCGCAGCGGCGCTCGTGGTGAGCACGTCCCTCGATCGGACCTTCGGCTCGCGCTCGAGGAGCCTCGCCGCGGCGTCCGAGGCAGCGCGGCAGACCGACAGCATGGTGCCCTCTACCGGCGTACCGACCGCCGCGTAGCTCGCCTCGGTCGCCTGCCTCAGTGCGTGGACCATGACCGCGCCGTTGCGTTCGTCCCACTGCGCCTCGGCGATCCGCCCCATGATGGCGCGGAGCATCTCGCTGAGGATCACGCCGGAGTTGCCGCGCGCCCCGAGCAGGGCGCCGCGAGTGAACGCCTCGAACAGGGCGGCCCGGTCGGCGTCGCCGGTCGCGGCCTTCTCACGCACGGCGTCGCGGGCGGCGGCCATGGTGAGGTACATGTTGGTGCCGGTGTCGCCGTCCGGCACCGGGTAGACGTTGAGTGCGTCGATCTCCTCGCGGGCGCCGGCCAGGGCGTCCACGGCGATGTCGATGAAGCTGAGCACGGTTGCGAGCTCGATGCCGCTCCCGACCGTGCCAGGTTCGCTCACGGGGGCGAGACTAGATGGAGTCTCGCGGTTTGGGTGGGAGGGACCGGTTCGGATATTCTCCTTCGGTTGCCCGGACGCCGGGCACCCCGATCTCTAGCAATCCCATCTCCAGGAGCTCACAGTGGCCGCCGTCTGCGACATCTGCGCCAAGAAGCCCGGCTTCGGCAACAACCGGCCGTGGTCGCGCAAGATCACCAAGCGTCGCTTCGACCCCAACATCCAGCGGGTCCGCGCCACGGTGAACGGCACGCCCAAGCGGCTCAACGTCTGCACCGGCTGCATCAAAGCCGGGAAGGTCACCCGCTGACCCTGCTCATAGCTGAGGCCGTCGTCCTTCGGGGCGGCGGCCTTTGTGCTGTCCGCGGCGTTGGTTTACCCGGGTACCCGGGTAACCCTGACGATCTCAGCCGAAGCAACACCCCAGATCGTCAGGGATTGGCCCAGATCCCTGGCCCAAGCTCCGCTAGAAGTGGGTCCAACCCGTGTCACCTTGGTACGCCGCGCCGTCGACGGTGACACCCTCGCCCTCGGTGACCGCACCGATGACCGTCCAGCCCTCGGGCACTGACCCGTTCGGGAACGTTGCGAGCAGCGAGTGATCCTCGCCCCCGCCCAGCACGAACGAGACCGGGTCGGCGCCGGTGGCCGCGCCGACCGCATGCAGCGGCTCCGGAACGTCCAGCGCGTCGGTGCGGATGTCGATCGCCACTCCGGAGCTGGTGGCTAGGTGGGTCGCGTCGGCCACGAGCCCGTCGGAGACGTCGATCATCGACGTGGCCCCGGCGTCGGCGGCGGCCGGGCCGGCGTCGTACGGCGGACTGGGGCGGCGGTAGGCCTCGACCAGCACCCGGGGTGAGCGGAACCCCCGGGTGAGAACGGCCAGCCCGCCCGCGGACCAGCCCTGGCGGCCGATCAGCGCCAGCACGTCGCCGGGCTGTGCGCCGGAGCGGAGCACGGGTGTCTGGGTGCAGGCGCCGATCACGGTCACGGCGATGACGACCTGGTCGCAGCGGGTCAGGTCTCCCCCGACCACGCTGGCGCCGACGAGGTCGCACTCGGCCGCGAACCCGGTCGCGAAGTCGAGGGCCCAGCGCGCCGGCAGGTCGCCGGGAGCGCCCAGGCCGATCGTGAGCGAGTGCGCGCGGCCGCCCATGGCGTTGATGTCGGAGAGGTTCTGGGCGGCGGCACGGTGCCCTACGTCGGCGGCCTCGACCCAGTCGTTGCGGAAGTGGTTCCCCTCGATGAGCAGGTCGGTCGAGACGACGACGTGCCCCTGACGCACCCGGAGCACCGCGGCGTCGTCGCCGGGGCCGACCAGCACGTGCTCACCCTGGGTGAACACCTGGGTCAGCTCGGCGATCAGGCCGAACTCGCCGACGTCGCCGAGCGTGGCTTCCGGCGGGAACGTCATGGGCGTATTCGAGCAGATGCCCGACGTACCGTGTCTATGACGTGCCGAAGCGTCGCGATAGGTTGACCCCGTCTCAAGAGCACAGAGTCCCCCCACACCACGAACCAGCAGGGAGATCCGCACATGGTGGTGCAGGCCTACATCCTGATCCAGACCGACGTCGGCAAGGCCGCGGATGTGGCCAGAGCGATCGCCCAGGTCAAGGGCGTCACGATGGCCGAGGACGTCACCGGTCCGTACGACGTGATCGTGCGCGCCGAGGCCCGCAACGTCGACGAGCTCGGCAAGCTGGTGGTCGCGAAGGTGCAGACCCTCGACGGCATCACCCGCACGCTCACCTGCCCGGTGGTCCACATCTGACCGCCGGCTGACCTACTGAACGGCGTTCCGAGCGCCCCGCACCAGCGCAAGGTGTGGGGCGCTTCGCCGTACGCCGGGTGTGCGAGGCTTTCGGCATGTCGAGCGCCGAGGAGTTCCCCGGCCCGGTCGCGGTGATCGCGGGCGGGCTGAGTCACGAGCGCGACGTGTCTCTAGCCAGTGGCCGCAACCTGGTCCGTGAGCTGGGCGCGCTCGGGGTCGAGGTGCATGCCTACGACTTCGACCGGAACCTGCTGCACACCCTGGAGCGCGACAAGGTGGTTGCGGCGCTGCCCGCCCTGCACGGGCAGTTCGGCGAGGACGGCGAGATCCAGACGCTCCTCGAGCTGATCGGCATGCCGTACGTCGGTTCCCGCAGCCACGCCTGTCGGCTCGCCTACGACAAGGCGAACGCCCGCGAGCTGCTGCGTCGCGACGGCATCCCGGTCCCCGACTCGGTCGGGCTTTCAGCCCAGACCTTCCGTGACATCGGTGCCGCCGCCCTGATGGAGCACGTCATGCACCGGCTCGGCACGCGGGTGGTCGTCAAGCCCGCCCGCGGCGGCTCCGCCCTCGGTGTCGCCGGTGTGGACGGGCTGGCCGCCCTCCCGTCGGCACTGGTCGGCACCTACGCCTATTGCGAGGACGCGCTCGTCGAGCGGTTCCACGACGGCGTGGACGTCTCGGTGGTCGTGCTCGAGACCGACGACGGGCTGCGGTCGCTCGAGCCCATCGCGATCGAGTACGAGAAGGGCCACGAGTTCGACTTCGCGGCCCGCTACACCGCCGAGTTCGTCTCCCTCGACCGGCCCGACCTTCCCGAGGAGCAGATCGACCACCTCGGCGAGGTCGCCCGCCAGGCCCACCGCACGCTCGGCCTGCGCGACGTCTCCCGTTCCGACTTCATCGTCAGCGCCGACGGCTCGTTCGTCGTCCTCGAGACGGCCATCACCCCCGGCACCACCGAGACGTCGGCGTTCCCGTTCGCCTGCGCGATCAGCGGAACGTCGCTGGGCGAGGTGGCCCGCGACCTGTTGCGCCGAGCCATCACAGCCGGCCCGCCCGTCTGACGCCACCGCTGGTTGAGGAGGTCTCGACAAGCTCGACCAGCGGTGGGCAGGTCCCAGCGGATCGTTGCGGGGTTTCGAGACAGTTGCTAGCGCAACTTCCTCGACCAGCGCGCGCAGCTCAGCGCTGCTGCGGCAGGCCGGCCAGCTTGCCGGCGATGCCGCCGGCGGCGCGCAGAGCCACACCCACCTCGTAGTTGCCGGTGGCCCGGGGCCGGGCTCGCTCGGCCTCCTCCAGGGCGGCGACGAGCACGTCGGCGGGAGGTGTGTCGGGCCAGAGGTAGAGCGAGAGCGCGCCCGGGATCGAGTTGACCTCGTTGACGAACGCCTCGGTGCCATCGGAGAGGAAGTCGATCCGCACGATGCCGGTGAGCCCGGTCAGCTCGACGACCCGAGCCGCCAGCGACTGGATGGTGGCGCGCAGCTCGGGCGAGATGTCGGCGGGGAACTCGCGCGGCGCGGCCGAGAGGCCCTCGCGTCGCAGGTACTTCTCGGCGTACGAGAAGATTGCGCCGTCGGCGGGGCGCAGCGGCTTCTCGATCTCGGAGACGGCCAGGGTCGGCGCGGTGCGGACCGAGACGTTGAGGTCGAAGAGATCCGGCCGGTTCGGCTCGACTACCGCACCCTCGCGCAGGTCCGGGGAGGTGGCCAGCAGGGCGACCGCCGTCTCCCAGTCGTCGACGACCTCGATGCCGATCGAGGAGCCGCCGAACCGCGGCTTGACGATGTAGGGGGCGTCGAAGGGCGGCTTGTCGGTCGCCGAGAGCAGTGTCCGCTTCAGCGCCGGAACGCCGGCGGACTCCATCACGCCGCCGAACGCGAGCTTGTCCATCCCGAGCGCAGCCGCGCTGACTGTGCCACCCGTGGCCTTGAGCCCGAGCATCTCGAACAATGCCTGCGCCCCGCCGGACTCTCCAGCGCCGCCGTGGAAGCAGCTCATGATCGGGCCGGTCTCGAGCAGCTTGCCGCCGCCGAGACCGCCCTCGACGTAGAACCCGGAACCCTTCTTGGCCCCGATCCTGAGCTCGAGCTTCTTCGCGCCCGAGGGCACGCCGTCGAGGAAGTCGCGCGCCTCGAGGCCGGCCGGCACGAGGAACCACTCGTCGGTGCGGGACCAGTAGACGGACTGCACCGTCACTCCCGCACTCGCGAGGACGCGCTCGGCCTGGAGGCCGGTGAGGATGCTGATGTCGTGTTCGTTCGCGGTTCCGCCGAAGACCACGGTTGCCCGTCGGATGGTGGAGCTGATCACGGTGTCCAAGCCTCTCAGGTGCGCGGCCCGGCCAGCGAATCACCGAGGATCACGGGTAGTGGTCGGGCAGGTCGTTCTCGTACAGCACCACGTCACCGGCAGTCGCGGTCGCCATGACGTGGCGGGCCGCCTCGTCGCGGCTGCGGAACTCCTGGGTCCGGCTCGCGTCCCCGGCCCGCAGCGCGGTCCGGTTGGTGTGGCCCACGATGCACAGCTGCATGCTCTCGTCGGCCGTGGCGGCCCGAGCGAAGTCGGCGTTGCGCCGCGCCTGCTCGGGTCCGAGCTCGACCATACCGGGGGTGATCGTCCACACCGTGCCGCCCTCGCCGACGAGTGACCTGGCACTCACGAGTGCCTGGGCGGCTCCCTCGGGATTGGCGTTGTAAGTGTCGTCGATCACCGTGACACCCGTGTCCAGGACGGTGGTCTCCGCACGGTGCGGGGTCGCCGGCACCGAGGCGAGCCGGTCCAGGATCGCCTGCTCCGGTACGTCGACCGCGAGCGCCAGCCCGACCGCGACGGCGACGTTGATCGGGTGGCCGACCTCGGCCGGCAGCACGACGCGGTGCTCCTGGCCGGACAGCGAGAGCTGCCAGCCGTCCGCGTCGCGGCGTACGACGACGTCGCCGCTCATGCCCTCGGTCGTGGCGCACCGGATGACTCGCTTCGTGGCCGCGTGAAGGTCCGCGGCCTCGGCCAGCTCGGGCACGTCGACGTTCAGCACAATGGTCTTGGCGGGCTCGAGGATCTCGGACTTGGCGCGCACGATCGTGGCGCGGTCCTTCATCCGCTCCAGGTGCGCCTCGCCGATCGTGGTGATCGCGGCGACCTCCGGCGGGAACAGGCGGCACAGCCGGGCGATCTCACCGGGCCCGTAGGTGCCCATCTCGGCGATGAACACGTCGGTCCCCGGAGTGAGCCGGTCGTTGACCGCCCGTGCCAGCCCGAGCACGTTGTTGAAGCTCGCCGGGCTCGCCAGCACCGACCACCGGCCGGCCATCAGGTGCGCGGCGTAGTTCTTGGTCGAGGTCTTGCCGTAGGAGCCGGTGATCGCCACGACCCGCGGCGCGACCTGCTTGATCCTCGCGGCGGCCGAGACTTCGTACCGCCGGCTGAGGTGGTCCTCCAGCGGGTGGGCCGCCAGCAGCGCGACCTCGGCGATCGGCAGGGCCAGCAACGGCACCAGTGCGACCGCCTCGCCGAAGGCCAGGAAGAAGCCGGTGACCACCACGTGCAGCACGACGGTGATCACCGCGAGCCGCTGCACGCGCGGCGTCCACACCAGCTTCTGGATCGGCCGCAGCAGCGCCAGGCCGGGCGGCCACAGCAGCCACACGACGGCGCCGACCAGGCCGACCAGCGGAAGCTTCAGGCCGACCAGGCAGAGCACCAGCACCGTGGCCAGCGCCAGGACGTTCGTCGGCTGGGCCCGGCACCAGATCGCGGCCATGGCCACCAGCCGGCCCGGCTCGTAGTGCTCGCGCTGCGCGACCCGCCACCAGCGCAGGTACGACGCAAGGGCGAGCAGCGAGATGGCCAGCCCGACCAGGACGTTGGCCGTCGCGCTCATGGTTGCGCGGCCAGGTCATCGATCGCCCTCCGGAGTCCGGCCACCAGCGCGTCGTCGAGCAGGTGCGCGGAACCGGGCACCACGACCAGGTCTGCGCGCGCACCGATCCGGGCCCGGGCCCGCTCGGCCATCGCCGTCGTCGCAGCCGTGTCGTGCTCGCCCCAGACCATCGCCACCGGCAGCTCGTTCGACGCCAGCATGTCGAGCGCGTCGCCGTAGTCCTCGTTGACCGCCTTCACCAGCACCTCACGCATCTCGCCCTCCGCCGCGCGATAGTCGGCCGAGCCGCGCTTGCGGCGCTCCTTCTCCATGACGTCGTTGGAGATGAAGTGCCACTTGTTGAGGAACCGCAGCGCGCGGAAACTGAACGCCGGCTTGGGTGCGGCGGTCTCCGGCCGCAGCAGGGGTACGCCGGTGAGGACGATTCCGCGCACCAGCTCGGGGTTCGTCGCGGCGAGCCGCACCGCGACCCGGCCGCCGAAGGAGTGGCCGACCACGACCGGTCGCTCTCCCCCGGAGCCGACCACCTCGTCGAGGCACTCGCCCACCCACTCGGCGTACTCGCTGGTGCTCCAGCCGCTGTCCGGCGCCGGCGTGGCCCCGAAACCGGGGAGGTCGAGGGCCAGCGCGTCGTACCCCTTGAGCGTGGCGTTCCAGTCCGCGCGGGTGCGGCCCCAGCCGTGCAGCGCGACGACCTTGGCGGGGCTCTCGCCGTGCCGTTCGGCGAACGCGCGCCCGCCCAACAACGTCGTCAGCACACCCGCGAGACTAGTGCCCCGTCCCGCAGGTGCTCGCGCGCTATGCGCGCACACAGCACGCACTTCGCGGCGTTGCCGTCGCTCGCGAGACAACCCCGGTATGGCTTCGCGCCGGCGCCTTGCGCTGCACGCACTCTGAGCCCGCCAAGCATGCGAGCACCTGCGGGACGGGACACTATGGCCATGCCGTCCAGCCCCGAGCACCCCCAGAGCGGCTCACTGCAGCCCGCGACCGTCGCCGTGACCGCGGGCCGGCCGCCGCACGAGCCGGACCGGCCGCTGAACGCGCCGATCACGATGGCGTCGACGTACGTCGCGGGTGGGGACCTCGAGTACGGCCGCTACGGCAACCCGACGTGGACCGCGTTCGAGACCGCGCTGGGCCGCTTGGAGGGCGGGCGATGCCTGGCGTACGCGTCCGGGATGGCCGCGGTCACCAGCCTCCTCGACCTGGTCGCGCTCGGCGACAAGGTGGTCGTGCCGAGGCACTCCTACAACGGCACCCTGGTCTCGCTTGCCGACCTCGAGCTCCGCGGGCGGCTCACGACGGCGGTCGTCGACCTCACGGACACCCCGGCCGTGGTCGCGGCATGCGAGGACGCCGCGCTGGTCTGGTTCGAGTCGCCGACCAACCCGGCGCTCGAGGTGGCCGACGCCCCGGCAATCATCGCCGCGGCGCGAGACGCCGGCGCCCGCGTGGTCGTCGACAACACCTTCCTCACCCCGCTCCTGCAGCGGCCTCTCGAGCTGGGCGCCGACGTGGTGGTGCACTCGGCGACCAAGTACCTCGCCGGCCACAGCGACGTACAGCTGGGAGCGATCGTCACCCGCGACGACGATCTGCACGCCGTGCTCAAGGGGCGCCGCGACGTCCAGGGCAACACGCCCGGACCGTTCGAGGCCTGGCTCGCGCTGCGCGGCCTGCGCACGCTGCACCTGCGCGTCGAGCGCGCCCAGGCGAACGCCGCCGAGCTCGCCGGCCGCCTCGCCCACCACCCGCTGCTCACCGAGGTTCGCTATCCGGGCCTCGGCGCGATGATCTCGATCGTCCTGCCCACCGCCGACCACGCGGACCTGCTCGTGCGCGCCACCGAGCTCTGGGTGCACGCCACCAGCCTGGGCGGCGTCGAGTCGTCGTTCGAGCGCCGCCGCCGGTGGAAGTCCGAGCCCGCGACCATCCCTGATGGCCTGGTCCGGCTCTCGGTCGGCATCGAGGACGTCGAGGACCTGTGGGCCGACCTGTCGCAGGCCCTGGACTCCATCGCGAGCTAGCTATTCCATCTCGGCCTTGGTCTCGCGCGAGAGCGTCGCGTCCATCATCTCCATTGCCGTCATCCGGCCGGCGACGACGTCGTCGACCATCTGCGCGACCGGGGCGTCGACGCCAGTGCGCTCGGCGAGAGCGCGCAGCGAGGCGCAGGACTTCGCGCCCTCGGCGACCTGGCGGGTGGACGCGATGATCTCCTCGGTGCTCATGCCCTGGCCGAGCTTCTCGCCGAACGTGCGGTTGCGTGACAGCGGCGAGGAACAGGTCGCGACGAGGTCGCCGAGTCCGGCCAGGCCCATCAAGGTCAGCGGGTTGGCTCCCAGCTTGGTCGCGAGCCGGGCCGTCTCGGCGAGGCCGCGGGTGATCACCGAGGCGGTCGTGTTGTCACCGAACCCCAGGCCGACCGCCATGCCGACCGCGAGGCCGACGACGTTCTTGTAGGCACCGCCGAGCTCACACCCGAGCACGTCGACGGAGGTGTAGGGCCGGAACGCCGGCGAGTGGCAACGGTCCTGCAGGTGCTTCGCGACCTCCTCGTCGGCGCACGCGACGACCGAGGCGGCGGGCTCGCGCCGGGCGATCTCCTTGGCCAGGTTGGGCCCGCTGATGACGCCTATCCGCTCGGGGCCGGCTCCCGTGACCTGCGCGATCACCTCGCTCATCCGGTTGAGCGTGCCGAGCTCGACACCCTTCATCAGCGACACCAGCACGGCGTCGTCTGCGAGGAACGGTGCCCAGTCCTCGAGGTTGGTGCGGAAGCTCTGCGAGGGCGTCGCGAAGATGACGATGTCCGCGTCGACGGCTGCCTTCTCGACGTCGTGGGTGGCCGAGACCGTCGGGGGCAGCTCGACACCGGGGAGGTAGTCCTCGTTCTCGCGCTGCTCGTTGATCGCCGCGGCGACCTCCTCACGGCGGGCCCACAGCGTCACGTCGTTGCCGCCGTCGGCGAGCACCATCGAGAACGCCGTCCCCCACGACCCGGCACCGAAGACCGCCACCTTGCTCATGATGCTTTTCCTCGCCGTCCGTCATCGTTGGGGTTGCCGAACTCCTTGACCCCGGCGGTGCGCGGGTTGAACCGCTGGGTCGGCGCGGTCTCGCCGCGCACCTCCTCCACCAGGTCGGTCAGCGCCGCCATGATCCGCTCGGTCGCCTGGGCGATCGAGGCCGGCGTCTGATCCGGGCCGATGAGGTCAGACAGGTCGACGGGGTCCCCGACCTTCATCGTGATCAGCTTGCGCGGGAACAGGTCCGGCCTCTTGGCGTACGGCGCCAGCACCTCCTGCGCACCCCACTGGCCGACCGGGATCACCGGCGCTCCGGTCGCCAGGGCGATGCGTGCGGCACCGGACTTGCCGACCATCGGCCACAGGTCCGGGTCGCGGGTGATGGTGCCCTCGGGATAGACCACGACGCACTTGCCGTCACGGACGGCGGCCACGGCTGCGTCGTAGGCACCCACGGCGTCCCTCGACGCGCGGTAGACCGGGATCTGGCCGGCCGAGCGGAAGAAGAAGCCGAGGAACTTGTTCTTGAACAACCCCGCCTTGGCCAGGTACCGCGGGATCCGGCCGTGGTCCCACACGATGTGCGCGACGATCAGCGGATCGACCTCCGAGATGTGGTTGATCACCAGCAGGAAGCCACCTTCGGCGGGGATCTTCTCGCCGTCGATCCACTTGTGCTTCGTGGTCGCGAACAGGATCGGCTTCACGATGGGCACGGCGATCGCCCACGCCCAGCCGCGCCTGCCTTCCTGCAGATGCCGGACCTTCACACGCGACAGGCTAGTGGTCCGTGCCGGTCACACGGCTCACGGCTGAGGGGACGCTGCTGGAAGGATGGCGGGTGATGCAGAAGTACGTCGCCCTGGTCCCGGTGAAGTCACCCGCCCTCGGCAAGTCCCGCCTGGTCGGCCTGACCGACGACACGCGTCGCGCACTCGCCGCCGCCTTCGCTCTGGACACCGTGGCCGCCTGTGTCTCGGCGGACGCGATCGCCGAAGTACTGGTGGCTACCGACGACGCGTCGTTCTCGCTCGAGCTGGCTGCGCTCGGCGCTGTGACGATTCCCGACGGCGTCGCCATGGACCTCAACGGCACACTGCGGCAGTCCGCCGCCGAGGCACGACGGCGCTGGCCCGAGCTCGTCCCGGTCGCCCTCACCGGCGACCTCCCAGCCCTGCGCGCCGAGGACCTGGACGAGGCGCTCGGCTCCGTGGCGCCAGGCGAACCGGCGTACGTCGTGGACGCGGACGGTCTCGGCACCACGCTGTACACCGCGGAGTACGACGTCTTCGACCCGCGGTTCGGCCCGGCCTCCGCACTGGCCCACTTCGCCGACGGGGCGCGGGCGATCCGCGCCCCTCTGCCTCGGCTGCGCCGCGACGTCGATGACCTTCACGACCTCGACGACGCACTCGCGCTGGGCGTCGGCCCGCGGACAGCAGAACGGGCCGCCTCCCTGGGGAGACGGCCCGCTCTCTGAGCTGGGTCAGCGCTTCTTGGCGGCCTTCCGGGCCGGTGCCTTCTTCGCTGCCTTCTTCGCGGGAGCCTTCTTGGCCGGAGCCCTCTTCGCGGCCTTCTTGGCCGGAGCCCTCTTCGCGGCCTTCTTGGCCGGAGCCCTCTTTGCTGCCTTCTTCGCAGGAGCCTTCTTGGCCGGAGCCCTCTTCGCCGCCTTCTTCGCAGGAGCCTTCTTGGCCGGAGCCCTCTTGGCGGCCTTCTTGGCCGGAGCCTTCTTTGCTGCCTTCTTCGCAGGAGCCTTCTTGGCCGGAGCCTTCTTCGCCGCCTTCTTGGCCGTCGACTTCTTGGCAGCGGCCTTCTTAGCCGGTGCCTTCTTCGCTGCCTTCTTAGCCACCTTCGCCACCTTTTTCGCCGCCTTCTTTGCAGTCTTCTTGGTTGTTGTCTTCTTCGCCGGCGCCGCAGCAGCGGCCACGCGAGCGACTGGGGCTGCGGACTCGACAATGAGCTCCGGCAGCTTCTTGGCACCCGAGACGATGTTCTTCAGGTCCTGGCCAGCAGTGAACTTGGGCACCTGCGTCGCCTTGGCCTTGATCCGCTCGCCGGTCCGTGGGTTGCGGACCATGCGCGCGTTGCGGACTCGCTTCTCGAAAGAGCCGAAGCCCGTGATCGCCACCTTCTCACCCTTGGCCACTTCACGGCCGATGGTGTCGAGGACCGACTCGAGCGCGTGACGAGCGGCCCTCTTGTTGCCGCCGTACCGAGCTGCCAGCGCCTCGATGAGTTGATTCTTGTTCACGAGCTTCCTTTCGATGTCCTACTCAAATCGGAACCGGTGCTCCGGTTCATGTAAGGCAACCTAGGAACAACCAGCGCCAGTAACAACGACCACGCCGCATCAATCGTCATGTTTTTCAAGGGGTCCGAACACGTGTGACATGCGCGGAACGCAGTGACGAACGGCGTCGACGGCGAACTTTCGCGCCGATGGCAATGACGTGTGATCTTCGACGAACATCGCGTTTCCCCAAGCGGGCTTGGGGAAACGCACACCTGCGCCTCTCTGTGGTGGACGGATGCGAGAGCGCACGCGCCACGAGGTCGAGCAGTGGTGGCGTGACGTTTTCGACGTGCGCGACGCGTTGTGGTCGAACGTGACGGTGCGACATCCACACGGCTTTCTCGGTGACTGCGCAGGGTGGTACGTCGCGTGGCGCGACACCGGTGTGCACGTCTCGGCGCCGTCGACGCGAACGGCGCAGCGGCTCGGCTTCGAGGGCTACGCGAGTCAGCTCGCCGTCAGGCCGGCTGTGAGTGGATCGTCTCGGGCTTGAACGACGGCCGCTTGGCCTCGAATGCCGCAATGACGTCGTCGTGCCCGAGCGTGATCCCGATGTCGTCGAGCCCCTCGAGCAACCGCCACCGCGTGTAGTCGTCGATGTCGAAGGAGTCCTCGATCGCGTCGACGCCGTCGCCGGCCTTCACCGTGCGCGACTCGAGGTCGACGTTGATCACTCCACCCGGGTTGTCGTCGAGGAAGTCCCAGAGTCGCTGGACCACCTTCTCGTCGACCTTCGCTGCCAGTAGCCCGGCCTTGCCGGAGTTGCCGCGGAAGATGTCGCCGAACCGCGACGAGATGACGACACGGAAGCCGAAGTCCATCAGTGCCCACACGGCGTGCTCGCGCGACGAGCCGGTGCCGAAGTCGGGGCCCGCCACGAGCACCGACGCCGCGGCGTACTCGGGGCGGTTGAGGACGAAGTCGGGGTCGTTGCGCCATGCGGCGAAAAGGCCGTCCTCGAAACCGGTGCGACTGACCCGTTTGAGGTAGACCGCCGGGATGATCTGGTCGGTGTCGACGTTGCTGCGACGCAGGGGTACGCCGACGCCGGTGTGCGAGGTGAATGCGTCCATCTCAGAGCGCCTCCAGATCGGCGGGCGACGAGAGCGTGCCACGGATGGCGGTCGCTGCGGCCACCGGCACCGACACCAGGTGGGTGCGGCCGCCCTTGCCCTGTCGACCCTCGAAGTTGCGGTTCGACGTCGACGCACTGCGCTCGCCGGGTGCGAGCGTGTCGGGGTTCATGCCGAGGCACATCGAGCAGCCGGCGCCGCGCCACTCGGCGCCGGCCTCCTTGAAGATCACGTCGAGGCCCTCGTCCTCGGCCTGCAGACGGACGCGGGCCGAACCCGGTACGACGAGGAGGCGGGTGTCCTTGTCGACGTGCCGGCCGTTGATGATCTCGGCGGCCAGCCGCAGGTCCTCGATGCGGCCGTTGGTGCAGGAGCCGACGAAGACGGTGTCCACCTTGATCTCTCGCATCGGCGTGCCGGCCTCGAGCGCCATGTAGTGCAGCGCCTTCTCGGCACCGATCCGGTCCTGGGCGTCGTCGAACTCGTCCGGGTGCGGGACCGCGCCGCCCAGGGGCACGCCCTGGCCGGGGTTGGTGCCCCAGGTGACGAACGGCGTCATCGTGGCGGCGTCGAGGACGATCTCCTCGTCGTACTCCGCGTCGGCGTCGGTGACCAGGGTCTTCCAGTAGGCCAGCGCGGCATCCCACTCAGCGCCCTTCGGCGCCTCGGGTCGGCCCTCGATGTAGTCGAAGGTCTTCTGGTCGGGCGCGACCAGGCCGGCCTTCGCGCCCCACTCGATGCTCATGTTGCAGACCGTCATCCGGCCCTCCATCGAGAGCTCCTCGATGGCCTGGCCGCGGTACTCGACGATGTAGCCCTGGCCGCCGCCTGTCCCGGTGTGTGCGATCAGGGTCAGCACGAGGTCCTTTGCCGTGACGCCCGCGGGCAGGCTGCCGTTGATCGTGACGGCCATCGTCTTCGGCTTGTCCTGCATGAGGGTCTGGGTCGCCAGCACGTGCTCGACCTCCGACGTACCGATGCCGAAGGCGATCGCGCCGAACGCGCCGTGCGTGCTGGTGTGGCTGTCGCCGCAGACGATCGTCATGCCCGGCTGGGTGAGGCCCAGCTGCGGGCCGACGACGTGGACGATGCCCTGGTCGAGGTCGCCGAGGGGGTGCAGCCGGACACCGAACTCCTCGGCGTTCCTGCGCAGCGTCTCGACCTGCGTGCGGGAGACGGGGTCCTGGATCGGCTTGTCCCAGTCGAGGGTCGGGACGTTGTGGTCCTCGGTCGCGATGGTCAGGTCGGGTCGACGGACGGTCCTGCCGCTGAGCCGCAGCCCCTCGAACGCCTGCGGGCTTGTGACCTCGTGGATGAGGTGCAGGTCGATGTAGAGGAGGTCGGGTTCACCGGGTACCGACCGTACGACGTGCTCGTCCCAGACCTTCTCGGTCAGAGTCCTGCCCATGACCACTCCCTCGTGACCAGTTCCGTTCAACTGCGTCGAGTGTAGACCTTGCGTCCCATGATCTGAGACGGCAGTATTGCAATATGGACAGTTCCAGTGGGGGCTCCGGCGTCGGCGTTCTCGACAAGGCCGCGCTCGTGCTCACCGCCCTCGAAGCGGGTCCGGCCACCCTGGCCGGCCTCGTCGCGGGCACCGGCCTCGCCCGGCCGACCGCGCACCGGCTCGCCGTGGCCCTGGAGCACCACCGTCTCGTCGCCCGCGACATGCAGGGCCGGTTCGTCCTCGGCCCGCGACTGGCAGAGCTGTCCGCCGCCGCCGGCGAGGATCGGCTGCTGGCCACTGCCGGTCCGGTGCTCGCCCGGCTCCGCGACATCACCGGCGAGTCCGCGCAGCTGTGGCGCCGCCAGGGCGACATCCGGGTCTGCGTCGCGGCCGCCGAGCGTCCATCCGGGCTGCGTGACACGATCCCGGTCGGCTCGCAGCTGACCATGCGCGCCGGCTCGGCCGCCCAGGTGCTGCTGGCGTGGGAGGACCCGGAGCGGATGCACCGGGGTCTGCAGAACGCCGCGTTCTCGGCCGCCGCACTGTCCGGAATCCGGCGCCGCGGCTGGGCGCAGTCGGTCGGCGAGCGCGAGCAGGGCGTGGCCTCGGTGTCCGCCCCGGTCCGCTCCCCCAGCGGCAAGATCATCGCCGCGGTCTCGGTCTCCGGTCCGTTGGAGAGGTTGTCCCGCCAGCCCGGCCGGATGCATGCGCCCGCCGTACTCGCTGCTGCCGAGCGGCTGTCCGAGTCGCTGCGTCGGGCGGCTGCTGCCGACTCCGCCTGACCTCCTGCCCGATTCGTCTGCGGTCCGACCTGTTGTTCGCCGCTCGGCCACGCAGACGAATCGACGGCGGGGCTAGGCCCAGCCCAGCTCGATCGCTGCGAGCAGCAGTGCGCCGGCGCTCTCGTTGTCGTTGAGGCTGCCGTTGCGGAGCATGGCGCGGATGTCGCTCCATGCGAACTCCTCCACAGCGCCGATCCCCTCGCTCTCGTCGTACGCCGTCGAGGTGCGGGTCAGGTCGCGCGCGAGGAACACCTCGATCCGCGACCGGGCCACGCCGTTGAGCCCCCACTGACCACCCAGGTGGTCCCATCGGGCGGCCACGCAGCCGGTCTCCTCGGCGAGCTCGCGCTCCCCCGCCGCCTGCAGCTCCTCACCGTCGCTCCCGCCGGCAGGCACCTCCCACGACGCTCCGGTGGTGTACCGGTCGCAGTGCACCAGGACGACCCGGTCGTCCGCTGTGACAGGTACGACGAACACCGCGGGGTGCCGCACCTCGAGCAGTCCGAACATCCCGGTCGAGCCGTCTGGACGGGTGACCTCGTCCTCGAGCACCCGGATGTAGTGGTTCGCATAGACCTCACGGGTCGAGCGCATCGTCCAGCCAGCCATCGGGTCAGTAAACCCCGCCACCCCGATTCGTCTGGGGTCTGACCGGTCATTCAACGCTCACCCGTTCAGACCAATCCGGGTCAGGTCAGGTCAGGTCAGGTCGGGGAACAACTTCTGTTCCAGCATCGGCCTGCGTGGCGCTGTGGTTCCGGTTCAGAACAAAGCATCTTGCTCGAGCTCGAGGAGCTTCTGCTTGCGGTCGAGGCCGCCGGCGTACCCGGTGAGGGTGCCGTTGGCGCCGATGACGCGGTGGCACGGGATCACGATCGGGATCGGGTTGCGGCCGTTGGCGAGCCCGACCGCACGTGAGGCGGCGTTGGACTTGCCGAGCCGGTGCGCGAGCTCGCCGTACGACGAGGTCTCGCCGTAGCCGATCTCGCTCAGCCCCTGCCAGACCCGCTGCTGGAACTCGGTGCCCACCGGCGCCAGCGGGAGGTCGAACTCCTTGAGGTCGCGGTCGAAGTACGCACGCAGCTGGCGCGCGGTCTCGACCAGCACGGGTTGGTCGTCGTCGCGGTTGCCGCGCGGGTGGCCGTCGTGACTCTGTCCAACGCTGGGGAACGGGTGGAACTCGATCTGGGTGAGGGCGCCGTCGTGCTCGACGAGGCGCAGCTCGCCGACGGGGCTGTCGATCACGGTCCAGGACATGTCAGTCCTCCTTGCTAGCGGGGATGGTGGGGTCTGGGATGGGCGGCATGAGGGTGTTCCAGAGGTGCATCAGCGCGTAGGAGCGCCACGGACGCCAGCGGTCGCCGTCGGAGATCACCGCGCTGGGGTCGTGGCCGAGGCCGGCGATCGCGTTGCGGACGCCGATGTCGGTCGGCAGGAACACGTCGGGGTGGCCGAGCGCGCGCATCGCGACATAGTCGGCGGTCCAGGGGCCGATGCCGGGCAGCGCGACCAGCGCGGCGCGGACCTCGTCGCGGTCGGCGCCACGGTCGAGTGCCACGTGGCCCGATGCCAGCGCGGCGGCCAGTCCGGTCAGCGCGCGACCCCGCGAGCGCGGCATCGGCAGTGACTCGGGATCGACCGACGCCAGCGTCGCCGCGGACGGGAACAGGTGGGTGAGCCCGGCGGTGTCGGTCTCGAACGGCGTGCCGTACGCCGCGACGAGCCGCCCGGTGACCGTCCGCGCGCCCGTGACCGAGACCTGCTGGCCCACCACGGTGCGGATCGCGGTCTCGTCGCCGTCGACCTGGCCCGGCACCCGCAGGCCGCGGGTCGCGCGGACCAGCGGGCCGATGACCGGGTCGCCGAGGAACTGGTCGTCGACCGCCATCGGGTCGCAGTCGGCATCCACCAGCCGGCGGGCTCGCTCGACCGCGGCGGCAGTGTCTCGGAGGTCGTGCAGCCGGAACTCGGCCCTCACGAAACCGGTCTGCCCGGTGGCTGGGGCATCGTCGAGCTCGAGCCGGACGGTGCCGGGGCCGTGAGGAAGGTCGAGAGTGCGGGCGTACCAGCCCGGGCCAGCGGCCTCGACCCCCGGCACGACGTGGAAGGCCAGGAAGTCGAGCAGCGCCCGACCCGCGAACGGCGTGCGGACCGCC
The DNA here is from genome assembly GCA_963825455.1 of uncultured Actinomycetota bacterium. Taxonomy (GTDB): domain Bacteria; phylum Actinomycetota; class Actinomycetes; order Propionibacteriales; family Nocardioidaceae; genus Nocardioides. The sequence goes on along the minus strand of CAWGTG010000004.1, from coordinate 25,406 downwards.
AGCCGCATCGTCACCGTGCCCTGTGTCGGCGTTCCGCGACGTCGCCCGCGCAGCTCGGTCGGCGTGGCGGCGTAGACCTCTCGGACGGTGTCGTTGAACTGCCGGACGCTGGCGAAACCGGCGGCAAACGCGACGTCCGCGAAGCCCAGGTCGGTCGTCTCGACGAGGACCCGCGCTGTCTGCGCGCGGCGCGCGCGGGCGAGCGCCAGCGGGCCCGCACCGAGCTCGGAGGTCAGCAGTCGGGTGAGGTGTCGGGGCGTGTAGCCGACCCGGCGGGCCAATCCCTCGACGCCCTCACGATCGACGACGCCGTCGGCGATCAGCCGCATCGCACGTCCGGCCGCGGTCGCGGCGACGTCCCAGTCGGGGCTGCCGGGGGTGGCGTCGGGCAGGCAGCGCTTGCAGGCGCGGTAGCCGGCAGCCTGTGCGGAAGCGGCACTCGGGTGGAAGGTGACGTTGTGGAAGCCCGGCGTGCGCGCCGGGCACGAGGGGCGGCAGTAGATCCCGGTCGTACGGACCGCGATGTAGAACACGCCGTCAAAGCGACGATCCCGCGACTTCAACGCGCGATAGCAGGACTCCGGATCCAGCTTGTCGAGGGCGATGGCGTTTGTCATGACTCCATCCTGACCTAGGGCACCGACAATCTCTGGCGGGAATCGGACACCGCCATCACCCACCGTACGACGCCCGTCAGCGCAGGCCAGCGCGGCAGCGGACGGCCCCGCTTGGCGCTGTCTGCCACGATTCGGAACGTGACCGGGGTGCGGTTGGAGCGCGGACAGCGCCGCCATGTACTGCTGGTCATCGTCATCACCCAGATCGTCGTCGCCCTGCTCACCGGCGCTGTGATCACCGTCGCCTACCAGAAGCTCGACGAGAACTTCGGCGAGGGCGCGGAGATCGACCACCGGGTCAAGAAGCAGCCACTGAGCGACGGCGAGCCGCTCAACATCCTGGTGATGGGCTCGGACTCGAGGGTCGGCACCGGCAACCACGTCGACGGCCAGACCGACATCGGTCAGCGCTCCGACACCACGATCCTGGTTCACATCTCCGCGGACCGGAAGACGGTGTACGGCGTCTCGCTCCCGCGCGACGCGATGGTGGCGCGGCCCGAGTGCGAGAACGACGCGGGAGAGGAGGTGCCCGCTGCCGACCCGGTCATCTTCAACGACGCCTTCTCACTGGCCGGACCGACGTGCACCGTGGCCCAGGTCGAGTCGCTCACCGGGATCTACATCGACCACTACGTCACGGTCGACTTCAACGGGTTCAAGGACATGGTCGAGGCGGTGCACGGCGTCACAGTCTGCATCCCCGACGACGTCGACGACAGTGCCCACGGCATCACCTTCGAGGCGGGCACCCAGGAGCTGGACGGCCAACAGGCGCTCGACTACGTCCGCGAGCGCTCGTCCACGCCCAACGCCGACATCGGCAGGATGAAGCGCCAGCAGGCGTTCGTCGCCTCGATGATCAACAAGGTGGTCAGCGCCGACACCCTGACCAAACCGACGCGCGTCTACTCCTTCCTCAAGGGCGTCACCGGCTCCGTCGTCACCGACCCGGGTCTCGCCTCGCTGAGCAAGCTGGCCAACCTGGCCTACCAGTTCCGCAAGACCGACCTCGACAACATCACCTTCATCACCGTGCCGATCGAGGAGTACCCGCCTGACCCCAACCGGCTGCTCTGGTCGGACTCGGCGGCCGGGCTCTGGAAGGTCCTCCTCAACGACGAGCCGTTGCCCAAGAGGTACCGCGAGGACGTGATCACGGCCGAGCAGACGCCGGGCGGAGCGTCCGGCACAGGATCGAGCACTGCGTCCGGGCAGACATCGGGCTCCCCGGCCTCGCCGTCGACCGCCACCACGGAGGGCGACGACGGCGGCGGCGAGCAGGAGGCCGACGCCAACGGTCTGTGCGCCTGACTGTATGGCTGGCTGACCGGTCCGGGACCGCTACTGAAGACATAGGGCCCCGGGTCCAGGTCCTGGTCCTGGTCCTGGTCCTGACGACGTTCGACCTCGACGAGTACGTCTTCGAGGCCCTGCGGGTCGGTGCCAGCGGGTGCCTGCTCAAGGCGGCCATGCCCGACGACCTACGCAGCGCGATCCGCCGGGCGCAGTGACCAGGACCAGCGGCGTCACGTCACTGTGACGGTCGCGCGCCGTCGACCGTGACGGCGGCGAGTGCTCTGCCTCGGCCCTGGCTGATGCCGGCACGCCCGCGGCCGATGCGCCAGCCACCGGCGGAGGGGCGGGTAGCACACCGTCGGTGGTGTCTACCACCTCGGATATCCCTCGGAATCTCGCGCGGACATCTGCCCGGACCGTGCGGGTGACGCCATGGGGAGCGACGGCTCAAATCCCTAACGTCGAAGAGTCCGGTCGAACGATCGATTCGGAGCCACACATTCCTTCCAACCAACGCCCCAGAAAGGCACCTGAAATGTCTCGCATCCTGTACAGAATCGGTCACTTCGCCGGACGTCACCCGTGGCGCGTTGTCGCTGGGTGGATCACCCTCGCGGCAGCGGTGTTCATGCTCAACGGCTCGTTCGGCGGCGCTTTCGACGAAAGCTTCAGCGTTCCCGGCGCCGAGTCACAGCGCGCCGCTGACGCCATCGAAGACCGCTTCCCCCAAGAAACGCTCAACACCTCCAACGTCATCTTCCACGCCGACGAGGGCCTCACTCAGCCCGAGCTCAAGAAGGCGATCGAGCAGACGGTCGCCGCGCTCAAGGAGGGTGAGCATGTCGTCGACGTGACCAGTCCCTACGACCCACGAGGGCCGACCTTGAGCGAGGACGGCACCATCGCCTTCGCCACCGTCGCCTTCGACACGCAGAAGATCGAGGCCGCGGAGTTCGAAGCGGCCGACGAAGCCACCAAGATCGCACGCGATGCGGGTGTCCAGGTGGAGTACGACCAGGGCCTGGGCTACGCCAAGGGCGACGCGGAACCCGGCAGTGAGAAGATCGGCATCCTCGTCGCCATCCTTGTCCTGGCAATCGCGTTCGGCTCGCTCGTCGCGATGAGCCTTCCCATCATCGTCGCCTTGATCAGCGTCGGTATGGGCACCATGGTCATCGGCGTCATGGCTGGTCAGTTCGAGGTACCGAACATCGCCAGCATCGTCGGTGTCATGCTCGGCCTGGGTGTCGGCATCGACTACGCGCTGTTCATCCTGGCTCGCCACCGTCAGAACCTCGACTCCGGCATGCCGGTTCCGGTCGCGATCGGTCGGGCCAACGCAACTGCGGGTATGTCCGTGCTCTTCGCCGGCGTCACGGTGATGATCGCCATCGCCGGGCTCAAGGTGTCGGGTCTCCCGATGATGGCGATGATGGGCTGGGCCTCGGCGATCATGGTCGCGATCACGATGTTCGCCGCCGTGACCCTGCTCCCCGCGCTGCTGGGCATCGCCGGTCGCAAGGTCAACAGCGCTCGGATCCCGTTCATCAAGCAGAAGCCGGTCTACGACGAGAACTCCTGGTCGACCCGTTGGGCCAAGAAGGTCGTCCGTCGCCCGGTCTGGTACGGCGCTTCCGCTGCGCTGGTGCTGGGCATCCTCGCGATCCCGGTCTTCTCCATGCAGCTCGGTTTCGCCGATGCGGGCAACGACGGTCCGTCGACCACGACCCGCAAGGCCTACGACCTCATCGCTGAAGGTTACGGCGAGGGCGTCAACGGTCCGTTCGTGGTCGTCGTGGACGGCAAGGGAGCGGAGAACCCCGAGCAGGCCGTGAGCGAGCTCAGCACGGCACTCGCCAACACCCAGGGTGTGGCGTCGGTCGACGAGCCGATGGTGAACGAGGACGGCGACCTGGCCATCTTCAGCCTGACACCGACCACTGCGCCGCAGGACGAGAAGACCTCGCAGCTCCTGGACCGAATCCGCGAGGATGTCATCCCCGCGGCCGTCGGTGGCAGCGAGGTCGAGGTTTCAGTGACCGGTTCGACTCCGATCGTCGAGGACGTCTCCAACCGTATCCAGGAGCGCATGCCGTACTTCCTGGCAGCAGTGATCGGACTCTCGTTCATCATCCTGATGCTCGTGTTCCGATCGGTGCTGGTGCCGCTGAAGGCGGCTCTGCTGAACGTGCTCGGTGTCGGAGCGGCCTACGGTGTCGTGGTCGCGGTGTTCCAGTGGGGTTGGGCCGCGAGCCTGATCGGAGTCCACGAGAACGTGCCGATCATGCCTCTTGCTCCGATGCTCATGTTCGCGATCCTGTTCGGGCTGTCGATGGACTACGAAGTGTTCCTGCTCAGCCGGGTTCGCGAGCAGTACCTCCGTCACGGCAACCCCATGAAGGCCATGGTCGAGAGCATCGGCAGCACCGCTCGAGTGATCACCAGCGCCGGCCTGATCATGATCGCAGTGTTCGGTTCGTTCATCTTGATGAGCGACGTGGTCACGAAGATGTTCGGTGTCGGCCTGGCCGTCGCCGTCCTTCTCGACGTGACCCTGGTCCGGATGGTGCTGGTCCCGGCAGCGATGACGCTGCTCGGACACCGCGCCTGGTGGCTGCCGGCGTGGCTGGACCGCCTGCTCCCGACCATCGACCTCGAGGGTTCAGAGCACGAAGCGCCGGTCGAGCCGGACAGTGACCAGGACCTCGAGGAGGAGAAGGAGCTGGTGCTCGTCTGAGACAACACAGCGAAACCTCAACACTGACGGACAGGCACCCGGGTGTGGTCGCGGAAGCGGCCACGCCCGGGCGCTTTGGCGTCGCGCCCGAAGCCAGGAGGGACGGCGTGGCAAGCGATAGTGTCCGAGCGTGTCTCTACGGGTCGTCTTCGCCGACGACAACTTCCTCGTTCGTGAGGGAGTGACGGCCCTGCTCGCCGGGCTCCCCGAGATCGAGCTCGTCGCGAGCGTTGCCGACCCGCAGTCTCTGCTCGAGGCCGTCCAGGAGCATTCGCCCGACGCGGTCCTCACCGACATCCGCATGCCCCCGACGCACACGATGGAAGGCATCGAGGCTGCCAAGCAGATCCGAGCCGACAACCCGTCCATCGGGGTCGTCGTCCTGTCGCAGTACATCGAGGAGGAATACGCCTTCGTGCTGCTCGAGAACGGTGTGAGTGGCCTCGGCTACCTGCTCAAGGAGAGGATCTCCGACGTAGACGAGCTGGTCCGGGCTCTGCAAGAGGTGTCCCGGGGGGATCCGCGCTCGATCCGAAGATCGTCGAGGGCCTGATGATGCGCAAGGCCAGCGAAGCGAGGTCGCCGCTCCTCGGGCTCACCGAGAAGGAGCGCGCGGTGCTGGAGGCGATGGCCACCGGGCGCAACAACGCGACGATCGCCAAGACCCTCTACATGAGCGAGCGCGCGGTGGAGAAGCAGATCGGCGCAATCTTCCAGAAGCTCGGACTCATCGACGAGGGCGAGATGAACCGACGAGTGATGGCGGTGCTGAAGTTCGTCGAGGCCAACGCCTGAGTACGACGAGTGCTGAGCCCTTCGGGTCCACGGGCAGGACCCAGCAGGAGGGTGGCGATCAAGGGCAGACTGCGCGGGTGAGTGTGCTTCGGAACCGGCTGCGCATGTCGCGAGACCCGCGGATCGGCGGCCTCGTGCTGGCGGGCCTGGCCCTGTTCTTCGTCGTGGTCTACGTCGTCGTCGTGGTCGGTGGAGGTCTCCTGATCGGGGAGACCGACCGGGCGAACATCTGGCTGTCGGTTCTCGCGACACTGATCGTGGCACTCGCGTCTGAGCCTCTAGGTGCCTGGCTCGACAAGGAGGTGACCCGCCTCGTCCCTGCGCGAAGAACAGCTCCCGATGACGTGCTGCGAAGCTTCACGCATTCGATCGCCGGCGCGCACCACCAACCCGACGAGGTGCCCGTCCGGATGGCCAAGGTGCTGGCCGAGGGCACCGGAGCCGCGTGGACGCAGGTCTGGTTGCTCGTGGGCGGCGGACCTCAGCTGGCTGCGAGCTGGCCGCTCGATGCCCCTGGTGCCACCAGGGGCCCGCCGGGTTCGAGGCAGGTCGACGGCCGTCGCGAGGAACCGATCAGGTTGGCAGGCGAGACGCTGGGCGTACTGCGACTGCAGGAGGCCGAGGGCCGGCCCCTGACACCGGTCGAGAAGCGACTCTTCGCGGCACTGGCCGCGCAGGCCGGTCCGGTCGTGCACGGCCTGCAGCTGCGCGCTGAGCTGTCGAGCCGCGTCGTCGAGCTGAGCCGGCGCGCCGAGGAGCTGCGGCAGTCGCGGGAGCGCATCGTCGACGCCCACGACGCTGAGCGCCGCCGGCTCGAACGTGACATCCATGACGGTGCGCAGCAACATCTCGTGGCGCTGACAGTCAACCTGCGCGTGGCCGAGACGATCGGGCGGTCATCATCCCCAGAGCGAGTGCGGAGCGCGATCGCCGACCGAATCGCGGCAACAGATGACGCGATCGAGACTCTCGTGAACCTTTCCCGGGGCATCTATCCGGGGATCCTCACCGAGGCTGGAGTCGGTCCCGCACTGGGATCGGCAGCGTTCACCAGCCCGGTGCCGGTCGACGTCCGTGACCGCACGGGTGGGATCCGGCTGCCGAGCGAGATCGAGGCGGCGGTCTACTTCTGCTGTCTCGAGGCGGTCCAGAACGCTGCCAAGCACGCTGTCGCCGACGGTGTCGTGATCGAGATCGAGCATCAGGACGATCGGGTGACCTTCGTCGTCGAGGACGACGGACGCGGCTTCGATCCAGCCGTGGTGTCGACCGGCTCAGGTCTCGCCAACATGCGGGACCGGATCGATTCCGTCGGCGGACGAGTCGAGGTCGGGCCCGCATCGACCGGTGGTACTCGGGTGGCCGGATGGGTTCCGGCACGAGTCGCCGACTCCGACGCCGAGAGTTCCTGATGTCCTACCGAGTGTGGGTCTGGCTGCTGGTGGCGATCAGCGTCGGGAGTCTCATCGGGGACACGCTGCTCACGGCCGGAACGGCGACCCTGATGTCGGACGACACACTCCTGCGACACGGGTGGCCCTTGGTCAGCCTCGCCTCACTCGTCAGCTCGCTCCTCGGAGCGTTGGTCGCGCTGCGCTACCGCAACAACCCCGTGGGGTGGTTGCTCCTCGTCGTAGGGACCTCGACGTCGCTCTCGCTGGTCACAGAGACCTATGCCAACTGGGCGGTCGAAGGCGTCGAACGACAGGACGTCGCGAGCCTGGACGCCTTTGTTGCCCGTGCCAGCGCCTGGCTGGGCGGGCCTCTTGCGGTCGTGCTGCTGACCCTGGTCTTCCTGCTCGTCCCGGACGGGCGTTGGCTCTCACGACGATGGAGGAACGTTGGTGTCGCCTCGGTCGTCGCGATCGCCATCTACGCCTTCGGCATCTTCTTCACCGACCCGCTGATCATCGTCGGCGCCGCCGACGCTCCAGAACTGCCCCTCGCCGCCGCGTGCCTCTCGGCCGTCGGTTTCATCGGTATCACGTCATGCCTGCTCGCCTCGATCCTCGCGATGGTCTCGCGACGGCGCCGCTCGACCGACGAGGTCCGCCAGCAGCTGAAGTGGATCCTGACCGGGGCGGTGGCTGTGGGGATCGGCCTGCTCTGCGCGGTGATCGGGGAGTCGACCGGCCGCGGGGAACAGCAGTCGTGGACAAGCGTCCCCCTCTACCTGGCGTACTTCTACCTCCTCGTGGCCATCGCTGTCGCGATCCTGCGCTACCGGCTCTACGGCATCGACGTGATCATCAACAGGGCCGTGGTCCTCGCTGGAGCGACCGCTTTCGTGATCGCCGCGTACGTCGTCGTCGTGATCGCCGTGGGTGGTGCGCTCGGCAACCGAACCGACGGGTTCTGGCTGTCCTTGCTCGTCACGGTCGCGGTGGCCGTTGCGTTCCAGCCCGTGCGATACCACCTCGTGCGACTTGCCAACTGGCTCGCCTACGGCAAGCAGGCCCGGCCGTACGACGCTCTCGCCGACTTCGGCCGCAGGCTCGGCGCCAGCCCGGACCCAGCTGTGCTGTTGCCCGCGATTGCCGAGGCAGCCGGCCGGGCAACGTTGGCCACGATGGCCGTGGTGAGACTCGGCCCAGCGGAGCACCCGACCCGGGTTGTCACCTGGCCGGACGAGTTCGAGGCGTGGTCTGCCCCAGCCGGGCCGTTCGTCGAGGTGTCGGTCGCGGACCAGGCGGGAGACCTCGGGGCGATCTCGGTGGCCCCACCTCCGGGTCTGTCACTCCGCGCACAGGAGCTGCGCCTCCTGCGGGACATCGCCGACCAGGCAGCAGTGGCCTTTCGCAACCTCGGGCTGGAGATCGAGCTCGCGGCCCACGTCGTGCTGCTGGACGAGCAGACCGACAAGCTGGACGCATCACGCCGCCGCCTGATCTCGGCGGCCGACGCGGAGCGCCGACGGCTCGAGTCGGCGATCTCTCGTGACGTGCTGCCCACTCTCACGGAGCTGCGTGCCACGCTCGGACGGATCCGGGACGGGCAGGTCCAGGAGGTTTCCGCGTCGCGGCTGGTCGACGCCGTCAACGAAGCCTTGAACTCTCTGCGCGAGCTGACCCGGGGTGTCTATCCCACCCTGCTCACGCGCGTCGGGATCGCGGTTGCCCTGACGTCGTACTTCTCGCGGGCAGGTCGACCCGACGACCTCGTGATCGATGACGAGGTGGCATCGCGGAGGTTCGCCGAACGGGTCGAGATCGCTGCGTACTACAGCTGTACGCAGGCTGTCGTCCCTGCTTCCGGACCGAGCCAGGTCCATCTGTCCTGCGACGAGCAGTGGCTTCGGGTCGACCTGCAGCTGACTGAGACCGCACCGCTGGATGTCGATGCGCTGACCGATCGCGTCGAGGCGTGCGGCGGCACGGTCGAGCTCGACGCACGGACCTGGGTCGGCTCACACAGGGACTTCGTCGTGTTCCTGCCCGCCGCGTCGGGTCAGCCCTCCACGTCTTGACCGCACCGGAGATGACCGCCGTCAGCTGGCCCCGGTCAGTGCGCCCGCCCGCATCGGGCGGCGCCTGGCGAGGAAGACCAGTACGCCGCCGCCGGAGGTGGGGGCTCTCAACCAGCAGTCGCTCGTGCTGGCGAGGTCACGCCGACTGCGCGACCAGGTCGTCCCCGCGCAGCAGCGGCAGCACGGAGTCACCAACGCGGCCGATCTCGGTCCTGTACGGCGTGTCGGAGAGCACGAAGTGGGTGATCCCGAGCTCCTGGTACTTGCGCAGGGCGTCGGCCACGTCCTCCGCGGAGCCGACCAGCCACGTCGTCGCGGCCCCGCCGCCGCCGTACCGGCCGGGTGCGGTGTAGAGGCACGAGTCCAGGACGTCGCCCTGCTCCGCGAGGTCGAGCAGCCGCTGCTGGCCGGTGGCCTTGAAGCCGCTGCGCTGGAACTTGTGCCGGAAGGTGTCGTTCGCGGACTGCTCGGCCATCGTCGCGACCTTCTCCTCCGCGTCGTGCCACGCCTCCTCGGTGGTGTCGCGCACGAGAGTGGTGATCCGCAGACCGAACTCGAGCGGCGGCAGGTCGCGCTCGAGCGACTGCTCCAGCCCCTTCAGCCGCGCGATCCGCTCGGCCACGCCGTCCAGCGGCTCGCCCCAGAACAGCTGCACGTCCGACTCGGTCGCCGAGACCTTCTCGGCCGGCTCCGAGGCGCCACCGAAGTAGAGGCGCGGGTGGATCCGCGGGTGGATCTCGCCACCGCGCACGACCGGTCGCGGTGACACCGTCGAGTCCTCGACCGAGAAGTGCTCGCCCGTGAAGGTGACGTTCTCCTCGGTCCAGAGCCGTCGGACCAGGCGCATGAACTCCTTGGTGCGGGCGTACCGGTGTGCCTGGTCGCCCTCCACGTCGCCGTACTGATGCAGGTTGTCCTGCCCGGAGACGATGTTCACGCGCACCCGGCCACCCGAGAGCTGGTCGAGGGTGGCGGCGGCGGAGGCGAAGTGTGCGGGCCGCCAGTAGCCGGGACGGATCGCGATCAGGGGGTTGAACGTCGTGGTGCGGGCCGTGATGGACGCGGCCACCGTGAACGTGTCCGGACGGCCCCAGCTGGTGCCGAGCAGCGCACCGGCCCAGCCGTGGTCCTCGACCCGGCGGGCCAGTTCGACCTGGTAGTCGAGGGTCCCGTAGCCGTCATCGGCGGTGCCGGTGTCACCGCGATGGCCGGGCTCGACGGTGTTGGGCAGGTACCAGAGGAACTCTGTGGGCAACCGGGTCTCTTGCACCTGCGGGTTCACGCTGCGGCTCATGGTGTGAGCGCCTCCTGGAGATGGGAAGTGATTGGGTTAATGTCTAGTGTGTTGATAGTTTTACAAGAGTTCAATCTACAGTGTCTGACTCAAGGAACACCACTATCTCCCGAGGAGAGTGATGAACGTTCGCCCCGCATCCCGCCCGTGGTCGTTGCGTAGTCGCAGCCGCCGCGCCGCCGTTGCCGCCACCGTGGTGGCCCTGGGTCTGGCCGGCCTCACCGCGTGCGACAGCGCGTCGGGCTCGGACGGGCCGAAGCTCGCCGCCGACGCCGCCCTCCCCGACAAGGTCCCCGACGGCACCGTCCTCCGCGTCGGTGACCCGGCCACCCAGACCGCCATCGAGGCGTCCGGTCTCGACCAGGAGCTCGAGGACGAGGGTGTCGACATCGAGTGGGCCAACATCAGCGGCGGTCCCAAGACGCTCGACGCCTTCCGCGCCGACGCCATCGACGTCGGGTCCGCGCAGGACATCCCGCCGCTGTTCGCGCAGTGGACCGGCACCGACATCACCATCGTGGCCACCACCAGCCGCGTCGACGCGATCAACCACCCCGTCTACGAGCTGGGCGTGGCACCCGGCGTCGACGTGACGTCCCTGGAGGACCTGAAGGGCAAGAAGATCGCCTACTCCCCCGGCCAGGCGCAGGGCGCGCTCGTGCTGAGGGCGCTGGACAAGGCCGGACTGACCCAGGACGACGTCGAGCTCGTCGAGATCCAGAGCGTCGACGACGTCTACGTCAACGTCCTCGGCAGCAAGCAGGTCGACGTCGCACCGCTCGGTGGCACCCTGCTGACGTCGTACCTCGCGAAGTACGGCAGCGATGGCGCAACCTCCATCCCCACCGGGATCCGCGACGACCAGAGCCTGCTCTACGCGCCGGTTGCGACCACCGAGGACGCCGGCAAGGCGGCCGCGCTGGCGAAGTACGTCGTGGTGTGGGCCAAGGCCAAGCAGTGGATCAACGAGCATCCCGAGGAGTACGCGCAGGCGTTCTACGTCGACCACGAGGGGCTCACCCTCGAGGACGGGCTCGCGCTGATCGCTCAGACGGGTCAGCTCGAGGTCCCCGCCAACTGGGACGAGACCATCGCGGCGCACCAGGCCACCGAGGACCTGCTCGCGAGGGAGCAGGACCACGACGAGCTCGACGTGGCCGGCCTCTACGACCGGCGCTACGAGAAGGTCATCGCCGACGCCCTCGCAGGAGCCGCGTCATGACGACAGTTCTCGATCGGCCGACCACGGCCACCGACGCGCCGGTCGTCGACAAGCGCGTCGTACGCCGACGGCTCGGCCCGGGCAGACGCATCCCGTTCTCCCTGGCCATCGGCCCACTCCTGCTGGTGGCGCTGTGGTTCCTGATGTCGTGGACCGGCCGCCTCGACCCGCGCACGCTCTCCGAGCCGTGGGTGGTCGCCGCCACGGCCCGCGACCTGATCGAGAACGGCCGGCTGCAGGACGCCCTGCAGACCTCCGCGGTCCGCGCGTTCTCGGGGCTCGGCCTGGGTACCGCGATCGGCACCCTCCTGGCACTGGTGTCGGGGCTGAGCCGCGCAGGCGAGGCGGTGATCGACGGCCCGATCCAGGTCAAGCGGGCGATCCCCACCCTGGCGTTGCTGCCGCTGCTCGTCCTCTGGCTAGGCATCACCGAAGAGATGAAGATCATCACCATCGCGCTCGCCGTGATGCTGCCGGTCTACATCCACACCCACAACGGCCTGCGCAGCATCGACGGCCGCTACGCCGAGCTCGCGGAGACCGTCGACATCCGGCGCCCCCAGTTCATCCGGAGCGTCCTGCTGCCCGGGGCGATGCCGGGCTTCCTGCTCGGCATGCGGTTCGCCGTCACCACCGCGCTGCTGTCGCTGGTCGTGGTCGAGCAGATCAACTCGACCAGCGGCATCGGCTACATGATCACCCTCGCGTCGCACTACGGGCAGACCGAGGTCATCGTGGTCGGCCTCGTGGTCTACGCCCTGCTCGGGCTGACCGCCGACGGCGCCGTCCGCTTCATCGAGAGGAGGGCGCTCGCATGGCGACGCACCCTGGGCAGCTGACACACCGCACAGCCGTACAGGTCGACAAGCTGCACCGCAGCTTCAGCGAGGCAGGCGGGGTCCTCAACGGGCTCGACCTGGAGATCGCGCCGGGCGAGTTCGTGGCCCTGATCGGCCGCAGCGGCAGCGGCAAGAGCACGCTGCTGCGGGCGCTGGCCGGGCTGGACCGCGACGTCGCAGGTCACGGCTCGATCGACGTACCGGACCGGGTGTCGGTGGTCTTCCAGGACTCCCGGCTGCTGCCGTGGCGCCGGCTGCTCGACAACGTCACGTTCGGCCTGCGCGGCCGGGACGCGCGCGACCGCGGGCGGCAGGCGCTGTCCGAGGTCGGCCTGGCCGGCCGCGAGAAGGCGTGGCCGCACGAGCTGTCCGGTGGCGAGCAGCAGCGGGCGGCACTGGCCCGCTCGCTGGTCCGCGACCCTGAGCTGCTGCTGGCGGACGAGCCGTTCGGAGCTCTCGACGCCCTGACCCGGATCCGGATGCACATCCTGCTCAGGCGACTGTGTGCCGTGCACCAGCCGTCGGTGCTCCTCGTGACCCACGACGTCGACGAGGCGATCGTGCTCGCCGACCGGGTCATCGTGCTCGTCGACGGCGTCGTGTCGTCCGACATCCACATCGACCTCGGGGAGCGCCGCTCCCCGGGCGATCCCCGGTTCGCAGCCCTGCGGAGCCGGCTGCTGTACGAGCTCGGCGTGGAAGACGACCACGAGGCCCTGAGCGACCACCACCACAGGAAGGCTGCTTCATGACGATCGACACCTCGGCGTACCGCCTGCTCGGCACCACCGGGCTCAAGGTCAGTCCGCTGACCCTGGGCGCGATGATGTTCGGCAGGATCGGCAACCCCGACCACGACGACTCGGTCCGGATCATCCACCGGGCCCTCGACGCGGGCATCAACATCATCGACACCGCGGACGTCTACTCCCGCGGCGAGTCCGAGGAGATCGTCGGCAAGGCGCTAGCCGGGCGCCGCGACGACGTGATCCTGGCGACCAAGGTGCACGGGGCCATGTCGGACGACGACCCGAACCTGGGAGGCAACTCGCGACGCTGGATCGTCCGCGAGGTCGAGGACTCACTCCGCCGGCTCAAGACCGACTACATCGACCTCTACCAGCTCCACCGGCCGCGACCCGAGACCGACATCGACGACACCCTGTCCGCGCTCTCGGACCTGGTGCACGCCGGCAAGGTCCGCTACATCGGCACGACGACGTTCCTGCCCTCGCAGGTCGTCGAGGCGCAGTGGGTCGCCGAACGCCGGCACCGCGAGCGCCCGGTGACCGAGCAGGCGCCGTACTCGATCCTCGTGCGCGAGGTCGAGCGGGACCTGCTCCCGACGGCGCAGAAGTACGGCCTCGGCGTCCTGCCGTGGAGCCCGCTCGCGGGTGGCTGGCTCTCGGGCCGCTACCGCCGCGGCGAGACCTCGTCCCACGAGTCGAGCCGGCTGGCGCGTCAGCCCGCGCGGCACGACCCCTCACTGCCGGAGAACGCCCTCAAGCTCGAGGCCGTGCACCAGCTCCAGGACCTCGCCGACCAGGCGGGAGTCTCGCTGGTCCACCTCGCTCTGGCATTCGTGCTCGAGCACCCCGCCGTCACGTCCGCGATCATCGGGCCGCGAACGATGGAGCACCTCGAGTCGCAGCTCGACGTGGTCAAGGTCTCGCTGGCCAAGGACGTGCTGGACCGGGTCGACGAGATAGTCCCGCCGGGCACCACGATCAATGAGGCCGACCGCGGTTACGCACCGCCGGCCCTCACCGACGCGGCGCTGCGGCGGCGCTCTGCTTGATACCGGGCCTGAGGCTCAGGCAGCCTCTCGCACGCCGGCCCGTCGTTACTCCTCGTCAGTAACGACGGGTCGGCGGCTGCGGTCTGGACCGCTTCAGTCTCTGGTCGGATGCACGTAACCCGGTCCTTGACTGTCACGTTGACCATGCACGACCGGCTCGGAGCCCCCACGAGATATCGCGCGTTCGCGCATCGCTTCCCAGCCGGCTGGCCGCCCTCCCGGCGACCTGCCCCCCAGATCGCCGGGACGGTGGCCTCTGTGTCGGGTCGGCGCGCGGGGCGTGCGTCGGTGGCGTCGCGCTGGCGGCATGCGTTGCGCTTCGTGATCGCCGACCCGGCGCTTCGGCCGAGGGGGCGCCTTCGGCGCGTGGGGCAGCAGAACGCCGGGTCGGCTCCATCCTGTCGACTTTTGGTACCCCCGACCGGATTCGAACCGGCGCTACCACCTTGAGAGTGCGGCCTCTGTCCAACGCATTCGTGCAGCTGAGAGGCGGTTTTCGCAGCTCCGTGCCGGCGACCTCTGCACGGATTCTGCACGAACCGTCGACCGTTCGTGCTGCAGACCGGTCCGAGTCGCGACGTACAGCGACACTCGATTCGGCCCTCAAAGCCGCGCGTGCGTCGTGCGCTCGCGCACCGCGGATCCTCGACCGCGGGGGCAGCGGTCATCTCGGTGGTGGCGCGGTGGCTGTGGCGCCAGGCGGCCGGGGAGATCTCCGCGCTCAGCCGCGGCCGCGGCCGCGGTGCTCGGCGGCGCGGATCAGGCCGAGGATGAACCCGTAGCCGTGCGCGTATGCCTGCTTGCCGCCGGGATCATCGATGTGGTCGGGCACGTGGTCGGGATCGATGACCTCCGCGTATCCCTCGTCGGCAAGAACATTGACGATTCTCGCGTGATCGACGTCGCCCTCGTCCGGCCAGACCTCGATGAAGTCGTTGCGGTTCCCGATGATGTTGCGAAGGTGAATGTTGAACACTCGCTCTGTCCTGGCCAGCCGGCGCACGATGTCGTAGATCTCTGCGGGCGGGTTCCACAGCATCTCGGCCAGCGAGCCGACACAGAGGTTGAGGCCGTGGTAAGGGCTGGGATGCAGGCTGAGGAACTTGAACAAACCCTTCCCGCGCGGCGTGCTGAGCACATTCTCCTCGACGCCGCGATAGCCACCGGGCGGTGTGCCGGGGTCCTGTGGATGGCATGCGATGCGCACCTTCAGCTCCTCCGCGACCGGCACGACCCGCTCGAGGAAGTAGTCGATCCGCTCCCAGAAGTCGTCGGCGGAGACCTTCCCCGCAATGGTGTCGGGAAGCGTTGGGTCCAGGTCCGCCGCGCGGAACTGACGCGTGGTCGACCCACCCCGTAGCTCGACCTCTCCGGTGCTGATCACACCGGTCAGGCTCATGTTGTACTTGACCAGGCCGACTCCGGCCGCCGCACAGGCCTCGAGGCACTTGTGGACGTCATCGATGTCGCGGTCGCGCTCGGGACTCTTCCCGAGCATGATCGCAGGACGGTCTTCCGTGTCGATCAAGGTGGATCCCAGGAAGGGCAAGGTCGCCGCGTGCATCTCGAGGCCCGGCTCGCTCTCGATGAACTCCTTGGTCTGCGCCACCTCCGACGGCAGCCAGTAGCCGCGGCCCGACTCGAAGGGCGGGTCGGGCGGATAGCCCCAGACCCTTTCGACGCCGTGCCTCCGGAACTCCTGCAACATCGCACCATTGGAGGCGCGCCGCTGGGTGCCCAGCACCATCTTCGGCCGCGCGTTGGGATTTCCGCCGGGTGACGCGGCCGACGCGGCTGCCGGGCTAGTGACACCCACACCTGCCGCCGTCAGCGCACCGGTGCCTGCCACGGTGGCGCCGACCCTGAAGAGTGAACGACGATCGAACTCCATGCCCATCTCGATGCTCCTGCCCGAGGCTTCCTGGATGGATGCCGGTGATCGGACGCTAGGAGCGGTGGCAGAAGCGCGTCCAAGCCCGTTTGGGAATGACGCAATACGTTTGCGGTATGACGGCGATCACAGGTTCGTGACCGCCGCCTGCTCCTCCGGTGCCCTGCGGTTTGAGTCAGCGGGATCCCAGACCGATCGCCAGTAGAAGGCCGAGGCAACCGACCAACCATCGCAACGGCGTCTCCGGTGCGACTCGGACGATCTTTGGGCCGAGGAGACCACCGGCTGCGGCTCCGAGGCCGAGAGCGATGGCCGCGGACCAGTCGACCGGAGCGAAGAAGATGTAGGCCAGTGCGGCGGCACCGTTCGCGACTCCAGTCACGACGTTCTTGACCGCGTTGGTCACCGCCAAGGGTTCGGTCCGCTCCAGGGCGAGAGCTGCGAGAGCGAGTACGCCCACGCCAGCGCCGAAATACCCCCCGTAGACGCCGAGGGCGAAGACGACCAGGCCCCACGCCAGTGTTCGTCGGGCGCCGGCGAGACGGGGCGCTCTGCTCGGTCGGGCTGCTGACCATGCCCGCATCCGATCGCGGCCGAGGATGAGCAGCGAGCCGAGCCCGATGAGCCACGGCACCACCGCCTCGAACGCCTCTGCCGGGGTCAGCAACAGCAGGGCAGCGCCGGTGGCGCCTCCGACGACCGACACCGCAAGCAGTCGCAGGATGCGGCTGCCCTGGCCGCGCAGCTCGCGTTGCGAGCCGGCGATCGTGCCCCCGGTGACGCCGAAGAGCGCCACCGTGTTGGTCACGTTGGCGGTCACCGGAGGAAGGCCCATCGCGAGGAGCGCAGGGAAGCTGACCACGGAAGCGAGCCCGGCGACGGACCCCGTCAGGCCAGCCCCGACGCCGGCCAGCAGCAGCCAGAGCGTCTCGTCGTTCAGCGGATCAGGCAGGGGCGCTTGGGGTCGAAGGTCCAACCCGGGACCAGGTACTGCATGGCGACGCCGTCGTCGCGGGCTCCCAGGCCATGCTCGAGGTAGAGGTCCTGCGCGGCGGCGAGCTTCGTCCGGTCGAGCCGGACACCGAGGCCGGGCGTGGTCGGGACGCGGACAGCACCGTCGCGGATCTCCAGTGGCCTTTCGGTCAGCCCCTGGCCGTCCTGCCAGATCCAGTGAGTGTCGAGCGCCGTGATCTCACCGGGTGCGGCGGCGCCGACCTGAGTGAACATGGCGAGTGAGATGTCGAAGTGGTTGTTGGAGTGGGACCCCCACGTGAGGCCGAAGTCGTGGCACAGCTGGGCGACCCTGACTGAGCCGGCCATGGTCCAGAAGTGGGGGTCTGCGAGCGGGATGTCGACGGCATTGGTGCGGACGGCATGTGCCAGCTGACGCCAGTCGGTGGCAATCATGTTGGTCGCCGTTCGCAACCCGGTGACGCGCTTGAACTCCGCCATCACCTCGCGCCCGGAGTACCCGGCTTCAGCGCCGACGGGATCCTCGGCGTAGGAGAGGACGTCGTCGCGCCCGCGCAGCAGCCGGATCGCGTCGTCGAGCAGCCAGCCGCCGTTGGGGTCCAGAGTGATCCGAGCCTCGGGGAACCGTGTGTGCAGCGCGGTGACAGCCGCGACCTCCTCCTCGCCGGCGAACACGCCGCCCTTGAGCTTGAAGTCGGTGAAGCCGTATCGCTGCTGGGCTGCCTCCGCCAACCGGACCACGGCCTGGGGGGTGAGCGCGACCTCTCGACGCACTCGCTCCCAGTCGTCAGAGCCTCCCGGCTCGCGCAGGTACGGCAGGTCACACCTGTCCGGATCGCCGATGTAGAACAGGTAGCCCAACATCGGCACCGTGGTCCGCTGCTGACCCTCGCCGAGCAGCTCAGCGACCGGCAGACCCTGGTCTTGAGCAGCCAGGTCAAGCAGGCCGGACTCGAGCGCGGTCACGGCATGCACAGTGGTGCGCAGGTCGAAGGTCTGGATTCCGCGCCCGCCGGTGTCCCGGTCAGCGAAGCGGTCAGCGACCTCGCGCAAGAGGGTCCGGTAGCGCACCACCTCTTGCCCGATCAGCAGATCGGCCGCGTCGGCGATCGTCGCGCGAATCGCCTCGCCACCTGGTACCTCGCCGAGCCCTTCACGACCCTCGGAGTCCGTGACGATGGCGATGTTGCGCGTGAAGTACGGCGCGTGCGCACCGCTCAGGTTGAGCAGCATCGAGTCGTGGCCGGCGACGGGCACGACCTCGACCTGGGCAATCGTGGCGGTCACGGCAGACGCAGCTCTCCGTCGATCCGGCGGGTCAAGCCCCACGGGTTGTCGTCACGGAGGGCCTGTGGCAGCACCGCCGCCGGCACATCCTGGTAGGCGACGGGCCGCTGAAACCGCTCGATGGCCAGGCTGCCGACCGACGTGCTGCGGGAGTCAGAGGTCGCCGGGAACGGGCCCCCGTGAACCATCGCGTGGCCGACCTCGACCCCGGTTGGCCAGCCGTTGAACAGGATCCGGCCGGCCCTCAGCTCCAGGACCGGGAGCAGCCTGGCTGCGTCGGCTGCGTCGCTGTCAGCAGCGTGCACGGTCGCGGTGAGCTGGCCTTCGAGGGACTCGAGGTGCGACAGCAAGTTGTCGATCCCGTCGAAACGTACGACGACCCCTGAGGCGCCGAAGACCTCGTCCGTGACACCAGCGAGAGTGGCCGCCTCCACCAGCTGCGGGGCCGGCCCCTCATCGCCGGATGCGCTGCCCTCGGCGACGACTCGTACGCCGGCGGCTTCGCGCAGGCTCGCCGAACCAGATCGGTAAGCCGAGGCGATCCCGGGGGTCAGCATGGCGGCGCCGGTGGCGTCTCTGACCGCGGCCGCGGCGGCGGCTAGGAACTCGTCGCCGGCTTCCCCTGTGGGGAGGAAGATCAGGCCTGGGTTCGTGCAGAACTGGCCGGCTCCGAGGGTCAGGGATCCCACGAACGCTGCCGCGAGCGCCTCGGCGTCGTCGGCGAGTGCGCCGGGCAGGACGACGACCGGGTTGATCGAGGACATCTCGGCGTACACCGGGATCGGTTCCGGCCGTGCGGCTGCGGCGGCGACCAGGGCCAGTCCTCCCCCGCGGGACCCGGTGAAGCCGACGGCCTTGATGTTCGGGTGACCAACCAGCGCTTGGCCGAGCTCGATGCTGTCGAGCCCCTCCGGCGCCAGCAGGAAGGAGAACGTGCCCGCGTGCAGGCCCTGCTTCTCGACGGCGCGGGCGACGGCCCGTGCCACCAGGAAGCCGGTGCGGGGGTGCGCGGGGTGGCCCTTGACCACCACCGGACATCCGGCGGCCAGTGCCGAGGCGGTGTCGCCGCCCGCGGTCGAGAAGGCGAGTGGAAAGTTGCTGGCCCCGAAGACGGCAACCGGGCCGAGCGGGATGTGGCGCTGGCGGATGTCTGCCCGCGGGAGCGGTGTGCGGTCAGGAAGGGCGGGGTCGATGCGGACGCCGAGGTGGTCTCCGCGTCGTACGACGTCGGCGAACATGCGCAGCTGCCCGGTGGTTCGGCCGACCTCGCCAGCGATCCGAGCATCGGGCAGGTGGCTCTCGGAAACCGCTGACTCGACAATCGCTGCCTTGTCGGCGTCGATCTCGTCGGCGACCGCATTGAGAAGGTCGCTGCGTTGCTCGGGCGTGGTGGCTCGGTAGGCGGCGAAGGCCTCGGTGGCGGCGGCGGTCGCGGCGACGACATCCGCCTGGTCGCTCTCGGCGCCGGCGATGATCGAGCGGGGCTGCTCAGGCATGGGTTCCTTTCAGGTGATGCGGGCGATCAGGTCGCGGAGCTCGTCGAGCTCTTCGTCTCGCAGGTCGGTCAGCGGCGGTCGGACGGGGCCGGCAGGCCGGCCGACGGCGCACAGCCCGCCCTTGACGATGGAGACGGCGTAGCCGGCCGTGCGGTCGCGGATGTCGAGGTAGGGAATGACGAAGTCGTTCAGCCGACGGTAGACCTCGTCCCGATCCTGGGCGAGCACGGCGTCGTAGAAGTCGAGCGCCCACTGCGGCACGAAGTTGAACAGCGCGGAGGAGTAGGTACTGACCCCGAGCTGGAGCAGTGGAAGGGCGAAGGTCTCCGCCGTCGGAAGCCCACCGATGTACGTCAGTCGGTCGCCCACCCGGGCGTAGGTGCGGGTCATCTGCTCGATGTTGCCCACACCGTCCTTGAAGCCGATGAGCGTGGGGTTGCGTTCGGCGATGGTTGCGACCGCCTCGGCTCCAAGGACTGCGTTCGCCCGGCTGTAGACGACGACGCCCAGGTCGGTCGCCTCGCAAACCCGGCTGACGTGCTCGACCAGCCCAGCCTGGCTCGCTTCTGTGAGATAGGGCGGCATCAGCAGCAGCCCGTCCGCGCCGGCGTCGGCTGCGGCCTTGGCCTGCGCGACCGCGTGCACCGTCCCGCCGGTTGCGGGAGCGAGGACGGGCACGGCGCCGGCGACCTGGTCGACCGCAGCACGCAGGACACGGTCGGTCTCCTCGAAGGTGAGCGAGAACCCCTCGCCGGTCCCGCCCGCCGCGAACAGGCCGGCCACGGGGTACTCCGCCAGCCATTCGAGGTGCTTGCGATAGCCACCCTCATCGAACTCGAGATCCTCGCCGAAGTGCGTGACCGGAAACGAGAGGAGCCCACTCTTCAGCTGGGCGGCCAGGTCGATCGGGCTGTACTCGGTCACGAGGCGGTCCTTCGTCGTCGCAGTGGCGGGTGTCACCACGCTACGGACGGGGAACGATGCCTGTCTAAGCCCAAAGTTGGATCCGGCGATGCTCAGCGTGCATGCATCGGCGTCCGGGAGATTCGCTGCTGGCTCGGTCCGGTCCCGATCACCGATCGCCCGCGACCTGGGCGATGACTCCCAGAGCACGCCGTACGACAGGTACGGCCGGCTCGCGCGACCAGATCGCGTGCAGCTCGACCGGGCGCTCGGGGTCTGCGTCGAGCTGGGTGTCGCCGCCGCCGTGGACAAGCTCCTTCAGGACCACACCTTCCACGTGGAGTGAGGCGGCGGAGGCGGGGACGAATGCGAGCCCGCGGCCCGCCGCTACCAGGAGCATTGCGGTCAGGACCTGTTGGACGCGCTGTTCGACTCGAGCGTGTGCGTTGGCCAGGAATCGCACCAACAGCTCATGGAAGTACCGCGCCTGCTGCGGGTGGAAGCCGATGACCGCCTCTCCTTCGAAGTCCGACGGCGACAGCCTCCGGTCCGCCGAAGCCAGGGGGTGGTCGGCCGGGACCACCGCCATGAGCGGTTCTCGCAGCAGGACGTCGGAGTTCAGGAACGCCGTGTCGAACGGGGGGCGGGCCAGCCCGATGTCGAGCTCTCCGCGGCGAATGCCGTCGACCTGAGCGCCGGTGACCCGCTCGGACAGCAGCACCTCCACGTCGGGGAGCTCCTCCGCCAAGCGGCGGAGCAACGGTCCCAGCACCGAGATCGCAGAAACGGCAGTGAAGCCGAGCCGCACCACCCCGGAGGTCCCTGCGTCGACGCGACGGGCGAGGTCTCCCGCGCTTTCCACAAGATTGAGCAGCCGGTAGGCCTCATCGAGGAACGCCACCCCAGCGCCGGTCAGCTCGACCCTGCGGTTGTCGCGCTCGACCAGATGCGCGCCGACCGCCCGCTCCAGCTTCTGGATCTGGCGGCTGAGCGGTGGTTGCGTCATCGACAGCCGCTCAGCCGCTCGACCGAAGTGCAGCTCTTCGGCGACGGCGACGAAGCACCTGACCTGATCAAGGGTCACTGCCATGCGCTCAAGGTATCAAGTCATGCCTCATCGGGCTTGGACGGGCATCACTGCTGCTCCCTAGTGTCGGTGGTCACACCGGCTATTCCAGTCCAAGGAGAATCGACATGCGCAAGCCGATCACCCTGCTCGCCGGCGTCGCCGCCGCGGGCCTTGCCCTGACCGCGTGCGGCGGCGTTTCCGACACGACCGGCGGTGACGACGGGGGCGACTACCCGTCCGGGACGGTCGAGATGCTCGTCGGTGCCGACCCCGGCGGGTCCAGCGACCTCATCAGCCGTGCTGTGTCCAAGGGACTGAGCGATGAGCTGGGCACGTCTTTCCCGGTCGTCAACAAGCCAGGCTCGAACGGCGCTCTCGCGGCGGCCGAGCTGGCCAAGGCGGAGCCGGACGGATCCACGATCGCCATCCAGAACGCGTCCCTCTACGCCATCACCCCTCTCGCCGTGGCCGAGGACGAGGTCACGAACATCGACGACTTCGACGTCATCCAGGGCGTCTCCCGCGACGACTACGTCATGGTGGCCAACCCTGACGGCGCTGTGGCCAGCCTCGATGAGCTGAAGGCCGCGCAGGGGAAGGTCACCTACGGCACGACCGGAGTGGGGACGGGCTCCCAGGTCTCCTGCGCTCTCCTCGTCGGCAGCGCCGGCGCCGAAGGTGAGGCCGTTCCCTTCGACGGCGGCGCTCCGGCCCTCACAGCCGTTCTCGGCGGACAGGTTGACACCGCCTGCCTGCAGGTCGGTGAGGCGATCGAGAACATCGAGTCGGGCAAGATCGTGCCGCTGACGGTATTCGGCTCCGAGCGGGTCGAGTACCTGCCCGACGTGCCCACCGCCCAGGAACAAGGCCTCGATGTCGAGGTCGCGCAGTATCGCTTCATGACCGTGCCCAAGGGCACCCCGCAGGACGTCAAGGACGCGATCATCGAAGGCATGGAGGCCACCTTCGAGACCGAGGAGTACCAAGCCTTCAACGAGGACAACAGCCTGACGCCGATGGAGATCTCCGGGGAGGACGTGCTGTCCCAGCTGGAGGCCGACAAGGAGCGCTACGCCGCGCTCGTCGAGGAGTTCGGCATCAACCTGGCGGAGTGACGCCAGCCGAGGACGCCAACTGAGCCATGCACACCCGCACCGAGGAGTTGACGTGAGCGAGCGAGACGAGAGGCCAACCCCCGTTGCGGGGGACGACATCTTGTCCCAGCTCGAGGCCGAGGTGGCCCATGAGCTGGAAGAGCACCGTCCCCCCGCCGGGGGACCGACCTACCAGATCGTCAGCAGCCTCGTCGCGCTTGCCCTGGGTCTCACTGGCGCGGTTCTCGCACATGGCTACGGCCTCGGGACGCTGAAGCGCCCCGGGGCCGGGCTGTGGCCCTTCGTCATCTCAATGCTGATCGTGACGTTGTCCCTCTTGCTGCTGGTGATCGGCCGACATCTTCAGGACTCCGAGAAGTTCACCCGCTCCAGCCTTCTCGTCATCATCGGCCTCGCGACGTTCGTCGGAATCGCCGTCCTGTTGCCGGTCACCGGCTTCGAGATCCCCTCGCTGCTGCTCTGCGTGGTGTGGCTCAAGCTCCTCGGCGGCGAATCCTGGCGCAGCACCGTCATCGTGAGCGTCGTGACTGTCGCCGCCTTCTACCTCCTGTTTCTGTACGCGCTGCGCATCCCGCTGCCCCACCTGTTCTGAGGACGACAGACCGCCACCATGGAGTTCAACGCCTTCCTCGACGGCTTCGCCACCGTGACCGAGCCCGGGAACCTGCTCTACTGCCTGATCGGCGTGCTCATCGGCATGCTGATCGGGGTGCTGCCGGGCCTCGGCCCCGCGGCCACCATGGCGATCTTGCTCCCGATCGTTGTCACCGTCGATCCGGTATCGGGCATCATCATGATGTCCGGCATCTATTACGGTGCGCAGTACGGCGGCACCATCACCTCGGTCCTGCTGCAGCTGCCCGGCGAGGCGTCATCGGTGGTCACCGTGTTCGATGGGTACGCGCTGGCCAAGCAGGGGAAAGCCGGCGCCGCCCTCGGCGTGGCGGCGGTCGGTTCGTTCATCGGCGCGACTGTGTCGATCGTGGGACTGACGCTCTTAGCCCCGATCATTGCGGGCTGGGCCCTGGACTTCGGTCCGCCGGAATACGCAGCGCTGGCACTGCTCGGCGTGCTGCTCGTGGCAACGATCGGTAGTGGTCACGCGGTGAAGGCCATGATTGCGGCCGCCGCCGGCCTGCTCTTCGCCACGGTGGGTCGGGACGGCTCCACCAACACCGGCCGCTTCACCTTCGATTCCCTCGAGCTGGCTGACGGGTTGCGACTTCGTCGTGGTTGCGATGGGTCTGTTCGGTGTCGCGGAGATCCTCTACAGCCTGGAGGAGCGGCACGGGAAGGTGCACGTCCCGGTCAAGGTCGGCAAGGTGTGGCCGACACGCAATGATCTGAGGCAGTCCTCAGGTGCCATCGGGCGAGGTTCCCTGATCGGCTTCTTCCTGGGCGTGTTGCCGGGTGGCGGCGCGGTGATGGCGTCGGTGGCGGCGTACGCCACGGAGAAGCGCGTCTCCCGGCACCCGGAACGGTTCGGCCGCGGCGCCATCGAGGGCGTGGCCGCCCCGGAGACCGCCAACAACGCCGCCGCCACGTCGTCGTTCATCCCGCTGCTGACGCTCGGGATCCCGGCCAACGCCTCGATGGGCATGCTGTTCGCGGCGTTGCTGGTGCTGGGCGTGCAGCCCGGTCCGCAGCTGGTCGAGGAGAACCCGGAACTGTTCTGGGGCGTGATCAACTCGATGTACATCGGCAAATCTGCTGCTGTTGCTGCTCAGCATCCCGCTGGTCGGCGTCTTCATCCGGGTGTTGCGGGTGCGGCCGGCGGTCCTGGCTCCGATCATCTGCCTGGTCACCATCATCGGCGTCTACACCGATCAACAACTCGTCGTTCGACATCTTCGTGATGATCGCCTTCGGCATCCTCGGCTACCTGATGAAGAAGACCGGCTCAGAGCCCCGGCCCGATGGTGCTCGCGTTCGTGCTCGGGGCGATCCTCGAGGACAACGTGCGCCGAAGCCTGCTGATCTTCGACGGCGACCCGACCCAGTTCGCCACCAGGCCGATCTCCGGCACGGTCCTGGCGTGCTTCCTCCTCGCGGTGCTGTTGCCCTCGATCCAGGCCGTACGTCGTCGGCGTACCGCTCCCACCACCACGGCTGACCAGTCGCAACGAGAGGACTCGCCGCGATGACGATCCTGATCGGCTACATCCCCACCCCTCACGGCGAGGCCGCTCTCGACGCCGGCCTGGCCGAGGCAGCTCGGTCAGGTGACGACGTGGTGATCCTCAACAGCCCGCGCCGCGGTTCGCACGTAGACGCAGCGATGGTCGACGACGCGTCGGCGGTCGGGCTTCTGGCGCCGGCCGAGGAGCAGGGCGTCATCGCGCGAGTGGACCAGGCCGAGCGCGGCGCCGACATCGTCGACACCTTCACCAAGCTGGTCACGGAGAACGACGCCCGCCTGGTCGTGATCGGCCTGCGTCGCCGCAGTCCGGTGGGCAAGCTGGTGATGGGCAGCGACGCTCAGCGGCTGCTGCTCGAGCTGGATGTCCCGGTGCTCGCCGTCAAGCCCGCCCGGTGACCGGCACCAGAATCTCGAGGGTCGAGGTCACCCCAGTTGCGTTTGCAGATCCGCCGCTGCTCAACGTCGT
>CAWGTG010000003.1:0-223881 GCA_963825455.1 uncultured Actinomycetota bacterium | reverse complement strand
GCCCCTGGCGGTGCGGTCCTACAGCCGCAAGATGTAGTCAGCTCTCGATCAGCGCGGCGACGGCCCGGGCCTCCGGCAGGAGGTCCGGGCCTCTGCGCGCGCCGTACTCGGCCCGTAGCCGCGCCGCCAGACCGGGCGCCTTCTGCTCGGCCACGGTGGTGGTGTGCTCGGGGTTCATCGTGAGGGTGTAGCGCGAGTAGGCGAACAGGTCAGCCAGGACGATGAGCCGCACGGCCACCTCGGTGGGCAGCGCGTCCTTGAGCAGCCCCCAGGCACCGAGTCCGTAGAGCACCAGTCCTGCGACGGGGTAGTCCATGTGTGCCCGCCCCGGGTCCAGTACCCGGGGGAGCTTGTCGCGCAGCGCCTCGAACAGGTCTGCGCCCTCGTCGCCGCTGCCGTGGACGGCGTACGCCGTCGCGCCGGCGCTCTCGCCGAACAGCGCCCACGGCTCCAGACCGTTGAGGTCGCCCATGCCGGGGAAGCGCAGCTGGCGAAGCTCCTCGACGGCCAGTCGGTACTGCCGCAGACCCTCGGCCACCTCGCCCCGCGCCAGGCGCAGCTCGGCCCGCGCCATCCCGGTGACGAATGCGCCTCCGAACCCGACCCGCCGCTCGCTGAGCCTGTCGATCTCCTCCAGGTATCGCTCGGCGACGTCGAGCTCTCCGTTGTTCATCGCGTTGACCGCCAGCAGCGACCGGATCTGGATCGAGTCGTCGTTGGCCTCGAGTCCGTCGAGCGCCGGCAGCGCAGCCAACGCGTGGGTGGCGGCCTCCGCATGCTTGCCGAGCTGCGCGTTGAGGCCTGCAAGCAGGGTGTGCAGCAGGGCGCCGATCCAGGGTCCGTCGCCGTCGTCGACCAGGGCCAGCCCCTTGGTCGCCTCCTCGATCGCGCCCTCGGGGTCGCCGGAGTTCTCGCGATGGTGCGCGGCCCACATCCGGGCCATCGTGGCGGTCTCCCGATCGCTCCCGTCACCGATCGCGTCGAGCCGCTCGACCGTGCCGTGCGGGTCGGCATTGTCCTGGACGCGGAGCACCTCGACCATCCCGCGCACCCGCGGCGTGCTCGCGGTGGCGCCGTAGGTGTCCAGCAGCGCGAGGCAGACCGGCGCGGCCATGATCTGACCGACCTCGGTGTTCATGGCGGTCAGGGCGGCCGCGGCGACGGCGGCGTCGACGTCCCCCGGCTCCGGCACCCACCCGCGAAGGCTGTCCTCGACCGCCGCGGCCACGGCGATGACCCGCGCGTTGTCGCCCTTGATCGTCCAGAAGGCGCCGAGCGCCGCCATCAGGTGTGCGGTCGTGACCGGGTCGGGAAGCGCCATCGCCTCGCGCAGGCAGTCCGCGAGGTTGTTCTCCTCCGCGAGCACGGCGCGCACCGCCTCCACCTGCCCGGCGGTCCAGAGGTCGGCGGCGGCGTCGTCGGCGTACGACCGGGCCCAGGCGAGCTGCGCGGCCCGCGCGGCGCCGTCCTCCCCCGCGCCGACCAGTTGCATCTGGCCGAACTCACGGACGGTCTCGAGCATCCGGTAGCGGACCGTCCCGTCGGCATCGATCACCGCGAGCAGCGACTGGTCGACGAGCGAGTGGACGTCGTCGAGGGCATCGCTGTCGAGCAGGATGTCGGCGCCCGCCAGCGTGAACCCGTCGTGGAAGACCGACAGCCACCGCAACGCCCGCCGCTCGTCCTCGGTGAGCAGGTTCCATGACCAGTCGATGACCGCCACCAGCGTCTGGTGCCGGTCGGGTGCGCTGCGGTCGCCACCCCGGAGCAGTGCGAACCGGTCGTCGAGGCGGCGGTCGATGTCCTCCACCGACATCACCCGCACCTTGGCGGCGGCCAGCTCGATGGCCAGCGGCAACCCGTCGAGACGGCGAACGACACGGCGTACGGCGT
Source organism: uncultured Actinomycetota bacterium (assembly GCA_963825455.1). Taxonomy (GTDB): domain Bacteria; phylum Actinomycetota; class Actinomycetes; order Propionibacteriales; family Nocardioidaceae; genus Nocardioides. Next base: position 221,988 of record CAWGTG010000003.1, on the reverse strand, counting down.
CGTCGGCCAGGGCAACGCCCGGGCGGGCCGCCGAGGCGCGCTGGCAGAACAGGTCCGCCGCGGCCTCCTCGGCCAGCTGGCTGAGCGGGAACACCCGCTCGGCGGCGATCGCGAGAGGGGCTCGAGTCGTGGTCACGACGCGGAGCCGGCTGCAGGTTGCCACCAGGTAGGCGACCAGGTCGGCCACCGCGGCGACGACGTGCTCGCAGTTGTCGAGGATCAGCAGAGTGGGCGCCTGGTCGAGCACCTGCGCGATCCGGGCGCGAACGTCGTTGCGCTGCTCAGGGGTGAGCACCCGGCGGCCGCTCACCGAGTCGCGGACACCGAGCGCGGAGCCGACCTCGCCGACGACGTCCTCCGACGAGGCGACGCCGACCAGCTCGACGAAGTGCACCACCGGCTGCTCGGCGCCACGGCCGAGCAGGTGCGCCAATCGGGTCTTCCCGAGCCCGCCCGGGCCGAGGATCGAGGTCACCCTCGCCTCGCGAACGGCGGCACGGAGGGCCCGGATGTCCTCGTCGCGGCCGACCAGCGACGTGGCCTCGAACCGCAGTCCCTCACGCACCGGCCTGTCGGCTGCCAGCAGCTCGCCGTGCACGGCCTGGAGGGCAGGTCCCGGGTCGACGCCGAGCCGGTCGGCCAGCTCGGCGCGGTGTCGCTCGTAGGCGTCGAGAGCGGAAGGCGCGCCGTGCACAGCCGCGATCGAGCGCAACCGCGCCACGACCGAGACCTCGTCGTCCGCCTGCACGCCGGACAGCAGAGGGAGCGCCTCGTCATGGTCGCCCAGGGCCGACAGCGCCCTGCCGAGGACGGCAGTGGCCACGGCACGGTGGCGCGTCGCGGCCGTACGGAGCTCGCCGAGCGGTCCGTCCGCGGCGCTGCCCGGTTCGGCCAGCGCCAGCGCCTCGCGGGCCAGGTCGCGGGCACGGACCAGGTCGTGGCGGCCTTCGGCGTCGCGAGCGCCGACCACCGCGTCGCGGAGCGCCAGCGCGTCCACCGCTGCGGGAGCCAGCCCGAGCCGGTAGCCGTGGTCGGTGCGCGCCACCACCTCTGGCGCGGTCTGCGAGCGGACCCGCGAGACCACGACCTGCAGCGCCTTGGCCGGGTTGGCCGGGACGTCGTCCGGTCCCCACACCTCGTCGACCAGCCGTTCCTCGGACACCTGGCCGCCAGCGGCCACCAGCACGGCCAGCAGCGCGTGGGTGCGGCCGCCCGGCATCGGGGTGCCCTGCCAGGACACCTCGTCGAGCAGCCGAAGGTCCACAGGAGTCAGCGTTGCACTGCCCCGCAACGCTCGGCGGCCAGGGCGACCGCCGCGTCGCGAGCCGCGCCCGTCTCCTGCTCGGTCAAGGTGCGGTCGGGGGCGCGGAACCGCAGCGCGAAGGCCAGCGACTTGTGACCGGCCTCGACCTGGTCGCCGGTGTAGACGTCGAAGAGCCGGATCGCCTCGAGGTACTCCCCGGCTCCCTCGCGCAGGGCAGCCTCGACCTGGGCGGTGGTCACGGCGTCGGCCACCACCAGGGCGACGTCCTCCTTGGCGACCGGGAACGTCGAGAACGAGGGTCCCGGCACCACGTCCACAGCACGCGTCATCAGGAAGTCGAGGTCGATCTCGACAGCCGCCGAGCGGGCCGGCAGTCCGAACGCCGCGCACACGTGCGGGTGCAGCTCGCCGGCGTGGCCGAACTCGACCCCGCCCAGCCTGACCTGCGCGCAGCGGCCCGGATGCCACGGCATCCGGCTGGCCGAGGTCACCTCCACCTCGACGCCGAGCTCGTCGCCGAGCCTGCGGACCAGCCCGATCGCGTCCGACCAGCCCGCGGTACGCCCGGCGCCCCACCAGCCGACCCGTTCGCGCTCCCCAGCCAGCACGACAGCGAGATGCAGCGGTTGCTCTGGGATCGCCTCGAACAGCTTGGCGAGCTCGTCGTCGCTGGGCCGCCAGTCGACGCCGTAGATCGGCGCTGGGCCGCGGTCGACCGGGAACGCGACCGTCCCCGTCTCGAACAGAGCGACACCCGGGATGCCGCGGCCGAGGTTGCGAGCGGCGGCGCGGAGCAGGCCGGGCAGCAGCGTCGTCATGTACGACGGCTCCTCGGCCGAGAGCGGGTTTGCCAGCCTGACCGTGTGGCGCAGCGGGTCGTCCGCCGGCAGACCGAGCTGGTCGAAGGCGGCCTCGCCGACGAACGGGAAGCTGATCACCTCGACGCAGCCGGCGCCGGCCAGGGTGCGGCCGATCCTCCGGCGGAGCCGCTGCTCACGCGTGAGCCCGCGACCGGCGGCTTCGCGGGGCAGCACCGACGGGACCTGGTCGTAGCCGACGATCCGGACGACCTCCTCGACCAGGTCGTAGGGGTCGGTGAGGTCGGGGCGCCAGGTCGGTGGGGTGGCAAGCACGACGTCACTCGGGCCGTCCCCGACCAGGCATCCCACCTTTTCGAGGTTGGCGACCGCGGTGTCGGCGGTGATCTCGATGCCCGAGATGCGGGCCGGGAGGTCGGTCTCCATCGAAATGGCAGCGGGGCGAGGCGCCTGGCCGACGACGGTCACGCCGGGCTCGGGGGTGCCGCCGCCGTACTGGACGAGGAGCTCGACGACCCGGTCGGCCGCCGCCGGGGTGATCACCGGGTCGACGCCGCGCTCGTTGCGCTTGCCGGCCTCGGAGGTCAGCTTGTGGCGTTTGCCGGTGCGGAACATCGACACCGCGTCCCAGTGGGCCGCCTCGACCAGCACGCGGGTCGTGGCCGGGGACATCTCGGTGGTCTCGCCGCCCATCACGCCGCCGAGGCCGACGATTCCCGAGTCGTCGGTGACGACCAGGTCCTCGGTCGAGAGCGCGCGGTCGACGCCGTCGAGCGTGGTGAGTCGCTCACCCTCGGTGGCCCGGCGGACCCGGATGGCGCCCTGGAGCTTGTCGGCGTCGTAGCCGTGGATGGGTCGGCCCAGCTCGAGCATCACGTAGTTGGTGATGTCGACCGCCAACGAGATCGGGCGCATGCCCGAGAGCGCGAGCCGCTGCGCCATCCAGTCCGGGGTCGGGGCCTCCGGGTCGACCCCACTCACCACCCGCGCGACGAAGACCGGACAGCCGACGGGGTCGTCGATGACGACCGGGTAGCCGTCGCTGTTGGGTACGGGGACCTCGCGCTGCGCCGGATCTGTGTACGGCGCGCCGTACGCAAGGGCCGCCTCGCGGGCCAAGCCGCGCAGGCTCAGCGCGTAGGCGCGGTCAGGGTTGATCTCGAACTCGATGACCTCCTGGTCGAGGCCGAGCACCGGGCGGGCGTCGGCGCCCGGCTCGCCGGCGCCCTCGGGCAGCACCATGATCCCTTCGTGGTCCTCGCCGATCCCGAGCTCGCGGGACGAGCAGATCATCCCGGCAGAGACGTGGCCGTAGGTCTTGCGGGCGGAGATCTCGAAGTCACCGGGCAGCACGCCACCCGGGAGGATCACCACGACGAGGTCCCCGCGCTCGAAGTTGTGCGCCCCGCACACGATGCCCTGCGGCTCACCCGTCCCGTTGGCGTCGCCGACATCGACGGAACACCACTCGATGGTCTTGCCGTTCTTCTGCGGCTCGGGCTCCATCGTGAGCACCCGGCCGACGACGAGCGGGCCCCGGATCTGCTCGCCCGGCTTGTGGATCGCCTCCAGCTTGATGCCGAGCGCGGTCAGCCGGGCCGCGAGCTGCTCCGTGGTGACGTCTGCTGGGAGGTCGACGTAGTCACGGATCCAGGAGACCGGCGCCTTCACAGGTCGGCCCCGAAGGCGCTCGTGAACCGCACGTCGCCCTCGAACAGCGCGCGCAGGTCCTCGATGCCGTGGCGGAACATCAGGGTCCGGTCGATGCCCATGCCGAACGCGAAGCCGCTGTAACGATCCGAGTCGATGCCGCAGGCGCGCAGCACCCGCGGGTTGACGACGCCGCAGCCGCCCCACTCGATCCAGCCCTCGCCGCGGCAGGTCCGGCACGCCTCACTGCCCCCAGAAATCAGCCCAGTACCTCGGCAGACGAAGCAGATCAGGTCGACCTCCGCGCTGGGCTCGGTGAACGGGAAGTACGACGGCCGGAACCGCGTGGTGATGCCGTCGCCGAACATCGCGGTGGCGAAGTGGTCGAGGGTCCCCTTGAGGTGGGCCATCGAGATGCCCTCGTCGACCACCAGGCCCTCCACCTGGTGGAAGACCGGGCTGTGCGTCGCGTCGAACTCGTCGGTGCGGAAGACCCGGCCCGGGCAGATGACGTAGATCGGGGGCTTGCGGGACAGCATGGTGCGCGCCTGCACCGGCGAGGTGTGGGTGCGCAGCACCAGGTGGTCCTCGGCGGGGTCGGTCCAGAACGTGTCCTGCATGGTGCGCGCCGGGTGGTCGGGGCCGAGGTTGAGGGCGTCGAAGTTCAGCCACTCCGCCTCCAGGACGGGACCCTCGGCCACCTCCCAGCCCATGGCCACGAAGATGTCGGCGATCAGCTCTGAGCCGGTGGTGAGCGGGTGCCGTGCGCCGGTGGGGACCCGGTCGGTGGGCAGCGTGACGTCGACCGTCTCGTCTGCCAGCATCCGCTGCTCGTTCTCGGCCTGTAGCTCGTCCTGCCGCTTGGCCAGGGCCTGCTGCACGGCCCCGCGCGCCTGACCGACGCGCTGGCCGGCCTCCTTGCGTGCCTGCGGGGGCAGCGCCCCGATCTCGCGGTTGGCCAGCGCGAGTGGCGACCGGTCGCCGGTGTGCGCGATCCGGACCTGCTTCAGCGCCTCGAGGTCGGCGGCGCCCGCGATCGCGGCGAGCGCTGCGTCGCGCACTGCCTCGATCTCCTCGGGCTTCAACGCGGCCACCTCCACGGGGTCGAAGTCGGTGTTCGGTCCGGACACGGGGTCGAGTCTAGGAACCGCCCGACCGTGCGGGCGACCGGGTAAGCGGGGGTGGACGGCGGCTGGTCGGGATAGTCCGTGATTCAACGGCCCCTGGCCACGGAAATCTGAGGCCGTTTGTTCACGGACTACCCAACCTCGACCGTCAGGGGGTTGGGCGCGACTCCGGGCAGTCGGCCGCCGTGAGGTCGTCCGAGGTCGGCCCCGCCGTTGCCAAGGCCTCCTCCATCGCCTCGGGGCCGTCGTCGACGGCGACGGACGCCCGGCTCCGGCCGAGGTTCCAGGCGAGCCAGGCGTCGTCCTGGGACCAGTAGCGCGGCATCCCGCACAGGACCTCGGCCGCGGGACGATCGCGAAACGCGGGTACGGCGTCACCGGAGAGGTTGCGCAGGTAGTACCAGTCGATGCGGCCGGTGTCGGCGTACCGGTCGAGGTTGCGCTCGGCGATCCACGCGTCCGGGTTGATGACCGCGAGACCGAGCAGCCCGGCCACTCCGGTGACCAGCGCGAAGCGGGGCACCCACACGCCCCACCGCACGACGCCCGCCACCGCCACTGCGATCACGAGCAGGCCGAGCCAGCCCTCGAAGGTGTCCACGAAAAGGCGGAGCCGCGTGAAGCCGTAGGCCTCCTGGTACAGGTGCATCCGGTAGAGCGCGGATCCGACCACGACCAGAGTGAGAGCACAGAGCAACCCGAGCGAGACGCGCAGCCAGGACCGGTCCGCGCCCGAGTCGCCCGCCCAGTGCGACGCCGCCCAGACCACGAGGAAGGTGAGAAGGGTCGCGACGGTGAGCTGGCCGAACCCCTCGTGCACGTACTCGGCGTAGGTCAGACCGGTCGTCTGCTGCACGTAGTCGTGACCTCCGAACAGGACCGACAGCTGGGCGGCGACGAAGAGCGCGAACACCGCGTCCACGAGAAGGACCGGGACCAGCCACTCGAACCGGTGCGCAACCGACCGCGGGCGGCCCGAGCTCAGCACCTGGACGTTGGGCGGGTTGACGGCGAGGTACGCCGCACCGAGGGTCGCGGCGGCCACGGCGACTGCGACGAACACCCGCAACACGATCGAGTCGACCGTGATGTCGGGGAGCACGACGTCCACCCAGCTGGCCACGATGGCGTCGGCGGAGACGAACAGCAGCCCGAAGACGAGCAGTGCCAGCCCCGACCAGAGCGCGGTGACCAGCACCCGCGGTGCGTTCCCGTGCCCGGTCAGCGTGCGCAGCGTGCGGCCCAGCCACGGCAGGTCACGGAGCCCCGCGAGCGGCCACGAGACACCGGCCAGGAGGAATTCATGGAACCGGCGCACCCGGCACACCCCCGCGATCAGCGAGCTGGCTCCGGCCAGCAGGCACAGCACGCCGATCCACTCGGCGTCGAGGAGGACGATCGGCAGTGTGCAAAGACCCGCCAGCACGAGGCAGGTCAGGGTGAACGGGTCGCGGCGGTGCGTTGCGGCGTACGCCGCCGTGAGGCCGGCGGTCAGGGACACGAGGAAGACCGCCAGCCCCGGGGTGTGGTTCGGGAGCACGAGCCCGGCGAGGACGCCCACGCCAGCAGCAGCCAGGACCACGGCGCGATGGGTGGCGGTGGTGTCCGGCCAGAACCGGCCGAAGACCGGGTCGAGCACCGGGGTCGGCAGCACCGCGCTGCCCGGGTGGCCCGGGTAGATCGGCGGCGGCGACTGAGGGGGCGGCGGGGGCTGAGGGAGCGGCGGGGAGTTCGTGGGCACGGCTGCCTCCTGGGGCGTCGAGGTCGAGGGTGGGTCGAGCGGAAGGTCGACACGCAGCAGCGCGCCGGCGGCGCCGGGCGGTGGCTCGGCGAACCGGACCGTGCCGCTGTGGAGGGCCGCCACCCAACGCGCGATCGCGAGCCCGAGCCCCGTCCCGCCGGTGGCCGCCCCCTCGGCGGGATCGGCAAGCGTGCCGAACCGTTCGAAGGCGCGCTCCCGGTCGTCGGGAGCGACCCCCGGCCCCTCGTCGGCCACGTCCAGCCGCCACCGGTCGGCAGTGACCTCGCAGGTGACCCGCACCCGCCCGCCCTCGGGGCTGTGCCGCACCGCGTTGTCGAGCACGTTGGTGAGCAGCTGGCGCAGCCGCGTGGAGTCGGCCTGCACCTCGAGCGACTCGGGGACGTCGACGTCGAACCGCACTGCCCGGCCGGTGGGCACCAGGTCGGCCACGACCTGGTCGACCAGGGCACCGACCCTGACCGGCCCGAGCCGCAGCGGCGCGACACCGGCCTCGACCCGGGAGAGCTCGAGGAGGTCACCGACCAGGGCGCCGATCCGCTGGGCCTGGTCCACGGCCCGGCCGAGGTGCTCCTGGTCGGCAGGACGGACGCCGTCCGCGAGGTTCTCGAGGGTGGCGGTGAGGGCGGCCAGCGGCGTCCGGAGCTCGTGGGAGACCGTGGCCACGAGGTTGCGCTGCTCGCGGTCGACGGTGGCGAGCTCCGCCGCCATCTGGTTGAACGCGCGCGCCAGCTCGCCGATCTCGTCGGAGGCGCCGGCCCGCACCCGCCCGCGGTAGTCGCCGCGGGCCATCCTGCGGGTGGCCTCGGTCATCTCCCGCAGCGGCGAGGTCATCCCGACCGCGAGCAGCTGGGTGACGGCCAGCGCGAGTGCCACGGTCACGGGGATGGCGAGCAGCACCGGTACGGCGGCGCTGCTCGCGAGCACCCCGACCAGCGCGGCGACCAGCGCGCTCGCGGTGACCAGCAGACCCAGCTTGACCTTGATGGACGTGAGCGGCTGAAGCGGCGAGGTCACGCGCCGTCTCCCCGCTGTTCCCCACCCTGTTCGCCCTGCTGTTCGCCCTGCTGTTCGCCAGGGTCCTCCAGCGCGTAGCCGACCCCATGGACGGTGCGCACGCGGCTGGGGCCGACCTTGGCGCGCAGCGCACGGACGTGGCTGTCGACAGTGCGGGTCCCCGACGCATCCGGCCAGTCCCAGACCTCGGCCAGCAGGTGCTCGCGGGTCAGCACCTCGCCAGGGGTGGTCGCCAGCCGGGTCAGCAGGTCGAACTCGGTCGGCGTGAGCCGCACCTCCTCGTCGGCCACGGTCACCCGTCGGGTGCCGGTGTCCACCACGAGGTCACCCACGACGAGGCGGGCCGAGGGCCGGGCGGCGAGCTCAGCGGCGCGGTCGACGCGGCGCAGGAGGGCGCGGACCCGGGCGACCAGCTCGCGCATGCGGAACGGCTTGGTGAGGTAGTCGTCGGCACCGACCGCGAGCCCCACCAGAACGTCGGCCTCGTCGTCCCGTGCGGTCAGCATCAGCACCGGCACCGGTTTGGTCGCCTGGATGCGACGGCAGACCTCGTGCCCGTCGAAGCCGGGGAGCATCACGTCCAGCACGACCAGCTCGGGGTCGACCTCGGCGCACTTCGCGACCGCCGTCGGGCCGTCGTACGCCTGGTCGACGTGGAAGCCCTCGGCCCGCAGCCGGTCGGCCACGGCGTCGTTGATCACGGGCTCGTCCTCGACCACGAGGACCCGTCGGCGCTCCATGACGTAACCGTAGGAGCGCGGCACCGCAGGATGCGGGTAGGACTCGTGAAGGTTCTGTGCAGATCCCGGGCGCTCAGAACCCGAGGTCGGGCAGCGCCGAGGGCCAGGCGACCTGGATCCGGGCGCCGCCGGCCGGGCTGTCCTCGATGGTCACCGTCCCGCCGTGGACCTTGGTGAGGCCTCCGACGATGTAGAGCCCGAGGCCGGACCCTCCGCGCTTCCCGCCCTTCCAGAACTTGGTGAACACGCGAAGGCGCATCTCGGCGGGGATGCCCTCGCCCTCGTCGTCGACGATGACCCGGACGCCCGGTTGGTCGCCCAGCTCACCCGGGCCGAGCGGGACCAGCGTGACCCACACGGTTCCCTCGCCGTGCCGGACGGCGTTCTCGACGAGGTTGGTGACGACCTGCGTGAACTTGTCGGGGTCGGCGTGGATCTCCGGCAGGCCGTCGGCGATGTCGAGCGTGATCGGGCGGGCCGTCCCGGCCGAGACCGAGTCGACGATCCTGCGGGTGAGCAGGCCCGCGTCGCTGGGCCGCGGGTGCAGCTGGAGCCGGCCGGTATCGATGCGGGCCACATCAAGGAGCTCGGCGATCAGCCGACTCAACCGGTCGGAGTCCGCGGAGACCGTGGCGAGCATCAGCTTCTTCTGCTCGTCGTTGAGCCGGTCCCAGCGGTTGAGCAGGGCCTGGACGAACCCCTTGACGCCGGTCAGGGGCGAGCGCAGCTCGTGAGCGACCGTGGCGACCAGGTCGGAGCGCTCCCGGTCCAGCCGCTCCCGGCCCCGGCCCGAGCGGATCGTCACCGCGACCTCGGAGACCGGCTGGTCCAGAGCCGGCCGGTGGATCCTCGCCGCGACCAGCACCTCCTCGCCATTCGGGAGCAGCCAGGACTGCTCGGGCACGGCGGTGCGGGTCGGCAGCCCGTCGTAGGGCCGGTTGTGGCTCACCCACGCGTGATCGTCCTGGTCGCGCAGGGCCAGCACCTCGTCCAGCAGCCGGCCCACGCCGTCCGGAGGGAGGCCCAGCATCCGGACCGCCACCGCCGAGATCATCGTGACGCGGCCGTCGGGACCCGCGATCACCACGCCGTCCGGCAGCGCGTCGACGACGGCCTGCGCGGGACGGGTGGGCATGGGCACAGACTAGGAGGGCGCGCCGCGAAGCCGGTCCAGGTCGGCGCGCAGCGCTGCGGCGCGTTCTGCACCGAGCAACACCTCGATGTCGTGCTCGATCTCGGGGATCAGCTCCTGCACCACGGCGAACACCTCGAGCCCCCGATCCGTCGGGATCACCAGCTTGGCGCGCCGGTCGTCCGGGTCGGGTTCCCGGACGACGTACCCGTGCCCCTCGAGGTGCGCGACGAGCTCCGCCATCGCCTGCTTGGTCATCTGGGCGCGCTCGGCCAGCCGCGCGACCGGGGTCCCGGTGTCGTCGAGGTGCTGGAACACCGCGCCGTGCGCGGGGCGGACGGCATCGTGCCCGCGCTCGGCGAGCCGGGCGACGGCGCGGTCGTTGAGGGCAACGAAGGCCTCTCGCAAAAGCGCCACGGTGTTGATCGGTCGCTCCCGACCTCCGCGCCTGGGCAACGCTCTTGACATCAGACAGGCTCCTTGTCCATTCTTGCCTCATGGACATGCTACCTGTCGATATCTCCTCAGCGGAGCGGCTGACCATGGGCAGCGACGAGCTCGTCGTCCTCAGCAGCGGCGCCCAGACCGGCGGAGCGATCTTCGCGGCCCTGGTGCGGATGCCGCCCGGAGGCGGCCCGCCGGTCATGCACCGCCACGCACCCGGCGAGATCTACCACGTGCTCGAGGGTGAGTTCGCCTTCTACGTGGGTCGGGACGACGGCGCCGTCGAGCGCGTCGCGGTGACGGTCGGCCAGGTGATGCCCCTCGCCGGCGGTACGCCGCACACCATCCGCAACGAGTCGGACTCCGACGCGGTCGCCTTCATGGTGCACGCCCCCGGCGAGGCCATGGAGGGCTTCTCCCGGGCCGCCGCTGCGCTGGCGGCCAGTGGCGAGCCGTCGATGTCCGCGGTCGTGGAGATCGCGGAGGAGCACGGGATCGAGCTGCTGGGACCCGTGCCGGAACCGGTCTCGAGGGGATAACGATCCGGCCCGGGGCTGCACGCCGGCCGCTGAACCGGGCATGACTTGGGACATGCGACGTGTCTCGGTGCTCGTGTCCGCGCTGGCCCTGCTGGGGCCGTTGCTCCTGCTCCTCGGTGGCTCCCCCGCCCAGGCCGGCCCAGGGCCTTGCGTCGTACCGCTTCTTGTCCGCCCAGGTGTTCGGGTCAGTCGCCGTGGGCATGCCGAACGAGCGGACCGTCCAGGTGCAGCACTACGACGCGACCACCCAAGGATGGGACACCCCGACCACGCTGTACCGGACCCGCGGACGGGTGACCTGCGGGGCGATCGACGGCCGGGCCACCTCCCCCACCGGGCCGGGCGTCGTGCTGCTGGTCGAGTGCGACAAGCCCTACTACGAGGACCAGGCGCCCGTGCACAGCGTCGGGCTGGTCTCCACGGACGGCCGCACCTGGAGCCGGACCAGGCTTCACGGAGAGGCCTACCGCGCGCCGGCGATCTCGCCCTCGGGCAGCCATGCCGCGTGGCTGGTCGGCAAGACCGGGCAGTACGTCGCATGGTCTGCGGCCACGGGCTTCGCGAATCCCGCACGGACGTCCTACCGCTACGACAGCGGCGGGGAGACGCCGGTCGTGGACGACACCGGCACCGTGACCGTGATCGGACCAGAGCCCACCAGCCGCCGAGCGGACACCTGCGCGATCGGCATCCACACCCGAGACCAGAGCGGCGCCAGGTCCCACACCCAGGTCCGCGGCACCGACCCAGGCTGCACCGAGGGCGCGCTCGAGAACGTCGACGCGCTGACGGTCCTCGGCGGCGGCTTCGAGCGCGCCACCCAGTTCACGCTGGCGCGCGCCTCGGTCGGTGCACCCTGGGCCGTCACCAAGGTGGCACCGGTCGACGCGCCCGGCCTCGTGCAGTACGGCTACTCGCGCAAGCGGATCACGACGTACTTCCTCTACTCCTCCGTGCCGGGCACGCCGATCGTCGCGATCGGCAGTCCGGACCGGCACCGGATCCTCACCCAGGTCTTCGACGAGGCGACCCAGTCGTGGGCAGCGCAGATCCAGGTCTACGCGTCGCGCCGCCGCTGCCTGGACGCGTCCCTCGACCTCCGGACGACCCCGGAGCGGTACGTCGCCAAGCTCCGGTGCGGCAGGTCCCATGTCGTGCTGGTCAGCCTCGACGCGGTCACCTGGACGGTCCGTGACGTCCGGGCGACTGATTCGTCTGCGCTCTGACCTGTTGCCGGACGCTCGGACACGCAGACGAATCGTCCCGAACGTCAGGCGAATCGCCGGGCGGACTCGTAGAGGCAGAGCGCGGCCGCGGTCGAGAGGTTGAGGCTCTCGGCCCGGCCGTGGATCGGAATGGCGACCCGGTGGTCGGCGAGCGCGGCCAGCTCGGCGGGCAGTCCCCACGCCTCGTTGCCGAACAGCCAGGCGGTCGGGCCGGTCAGGTCGGCGTCGTACAGCCCCGCTTCCCCGGCCCCGTCCGCGGCGAGCACGGTGAGCCCGGCGTCCTTCGCCGCGCGCACAGCCGCCTCGGCGGACGGCTCGATCGCTAGTGGCAGGTGGAAGAGCGAGCCGACACTGGCCCGCACGGTCTTGGGGTTGTACGCGTCGACGGAGCTGCCCGCGAGCACCACGCCGTCCGCGCCCGCTGCGTCGGCGCAGCGGATCACGGTGCCGGCATTGCCGGGGTCGCGTACGTCGGCGCAGATCGCCACCAGCCGCGCACCGGCGAGCGCCTCGGGAAGGGGTACGTCGACGAAGCGGCACAACGCGACGACGCCGGCGGGGGTGACTGAGTCGGACAGCAGCTCCAGGGCGCGGTCCTCGACGAGCGTCACTCGGACATCGCCGGGCAGTTGCGGAAGCTCGACGTCGACGCGAGCGAACACCTCCTCGACGCAGCCGGCCTCGACCGCGGCCTCGACGGCGTTCGGGCCGTCGGCAAGGAACAGCCGCCGCTCGGAGCGTTCCGAGCGACGGCTGAGCCGACGTACGTCCTTCAGGCGGGCGTTGCTCGCCTTCAGAGGCGTGATCAGGCTGAGGCCTCAGCCCGGGGTGCGTTGACGTCCTCGGGGAGGGCGGCCTTCGCGACCTCGACGAGCGCGTTGAACGCGGCGATGTCGTTGACAGCCATGTCGGCCAGGATCTTGCGGTCGACCTCGACACCGGCCAGGCCGAGCCCCTGGATGAACCGGTTGTAGGTCATCCCCTGGGCGCGGGCGCCGGCGTTGATCCGCTGGATCCAGAGGCGACGGAAGTTGCCCTTGTTCTTGCGGCGGTCGTTGTAGCTGTAGACCAGGGAGTGGGTGACCTGCTCCTTGGCCTTGCGGTAGAGGCGCGAGCGCTGGCCGCGGTAGCCGGCGGCGCGCTCGAGGGTGGTACGACGCTTCTTCTGGGCGTTCACTGCCCGCTTGACGCGTGCCATGTCTGGTTGCTCCTTGTGATGGTCGGGTCAGGGCGGGTCAGCGACCCAGCAGCTTCTTCACGCGCTTGACGTCGGCCTTCTCGAGCTCGACCATCCCGGCGTTGCGGCGGTGCTTCCGGCGGCTGCCGGTGGTGGGCGCGGACGCGAAGGCAGCGCCGGACTTCCGGCCCGCCTGCAGGCGGCGGATCTTCCCGGTCGCGGAGACCTTGAACCGCTTGCTGGCACCCGAGTGCGTCTTGTTCTTGGGCATGTGCTTCTCCTCGTACGTCGTACCTGCCGTCATGTACGGCGTGTGGTGGTGCTGGGACTGGGGTGGTTCAGTTTGGGCTCAGGCTTGAAGTCCCGAGATTTCTCTCGATAGAAGCCTTCGTTCCTCAGGCTTCTATCTCGGGATCCAGGTTCTCGGAGCGACCGCGCTCCTTCTTCTGGGCCACGGGGCCGGCGGCGCGAGCGGTCGCGCGCTCCGCGGCCTCCTCGGCTGCCTCGGCGGCGCGTTCCGCCATGCGCTCCTCCTTGGCGTGCTGCTGCTCGACCTTGGCCTCGGCCTTCTTCTTGTGCGGGCCGAGCACCATGATCATGTTGCGGCCGTCCTGCTTGGGCGCGGACTCCACGAAGCCGAGCTCCGTGACGTCCTCCGCCAGCCGCTGGAGCAGCCGGAACCCCAGCTCGGGGCGGTGCTGCTCGCGACCGCGGAACATGATCGTGATCTTGACCTTGTCGCCGGACTTGAGGAACCGCACGACGTGACCCTTCTTGGTCTCGTAGTCGTGCTGGTCGATCTTGGGACGAAGCTTCATCTCCTTGATGATCACGTTCGTCTGGTTCCGACGCGCCTCACGGGCCTTCTGGGCGTTCTCGTACTTGAACTTCCCGTAGTCCATGAGCTTGCAGACCGGGGGCTTGCCCTGCGGTGCGATCTCGACGAGGTCGAGATCGGCCTCCTGGGCGAGCTTGAGCGCCTGGTCCGTGGGCACGATGCCCACGGTCTCGCCGTTGGGTCCCACGAGGCGCACCTCGGGTACCCGGATCCGGTCGTTGATACGAAGCTCGGTGCTGATGTGTCCTCCTGCGATTCGGTGGCTGGGGCCGGAGACCTCCACGCAGATGCAGCGCAAATGCAGAAGGCCCCCGCGTCGCAAGCGGAGGCCATTCGTGCCCGTCGTTGCGCGACCCACAACTGCTGGGCACACGTGGACGAACCACCAGGACCGAACCCGACGACCTGTGGTGCTGTGCGGTCGGTGCGGGTGGGAGACGATGTTGCTGTCATCCGCTTGTGATCAGTGCTCCTAGGAGCACAGATCGGTCAACGCTCGATGGTAACCGACTATTCCTGCGTGGAGCCAATTGGAACGAGGTAGCGCACCGGGCCGGCCAGGTCGATCAGCAGCGCCTCGGCGCCGTCCTGCAAGGCCGCCAGGGCCGCCGTACGCGCGGGCACCGGGACCGGTCGCGCGTCCGGGTCCCAGCGCTGCATCTGCTCGAGGCCGGTGAAGGCCAGCAGCGCCAGCCGCCCGTCGGGACCGCGCATCAGCACGGCCGCCATGTCGCTCGACTTGTCGCGGGCCAGGCCGTCCGGACCGACCTCCGACTCCCCCAGCTCGGCGACGACGGGGACCAGCAGCCGGGCGTCGGCCAGCGCGGCCAGCACCTCCGGCTCGCGCGCCGGGTCCTCGGCGTACGCCGCCAGCGCCGCGGTCAGCGCCGGGTCGGCGGCACCGGTGTCTTCGGGCACCGGTCAACCCTAGATGTGTGGGCAGCCGCTTGATTTAAGTGTAGTAACTCTGTAGACATATCTGTCATGACGACGAACTCCCCCGGTCCACTGAAGCTGCACTGGTTCCTGCCCACCTCGGGCGACTCCCGCTCCCTGGTCGGCGCGGGCCAAGGCTCCCCCGGACGAGACTCGGCCGGCCTGCTCGGGTCCGACGTCGAGGGGTTCCGGCCTCCCACGATCGACTACCTGGCCGACATCGCACGGACCGCAGAGAAGCTCGGCTTCGAGGGGGTGCTCACACCGACCGGCACGTTCTGCGAGGACGCCTGGCTGGTCACCTCGGCGCTGCTGCGCGAGACCTCGAAACTGAAGTTCCTCGTCGCGTTCCGGCCCGGCGTGATCAACCCGGTGCTCGCCGCGCAGATGGCCGCGGCGTACCAGCGGATCTCTGACGGCCGGCTGCTGCTCAACATCGTCACCGGCGGCCAGCCCACCGAGCAGGCACGGTTCGGCGACACCGACCCGAAGGCCACGCGGTATGCGCGGACCGAGGAGTTCCTCTCCGTGCTGCGCGGCACGTGGGAGCGGCCGCCGTTCGACTTCACGGGGAAGTTCTTCGAGGTCGAGGGCGCGCTGGTCAAGGGCGGGATCACCCCCCAGCCGGACATCTACTTCGGAGGCAGCTCAGGCCCGGCCGGGCCGGTCGCGGCCAAGCACGCCGACGTCTACCTGACCTGGGGCGAGCCGCCGGAGCTGGTGACCGAGAAGCTCGACTGGATGCGGTCGCTGGCCAAGGAGCAGGGGCGCACCCTTCGCTTCGGGCTGCGCGTGCACACCATCTCGCGGGACACCTGCGAGGACGCGTGGCGGCACGCGCAGTGGCTGCTCGACGGCCTCGACCCCGAGCGGGTCGCGGCCGCGCAGGCCGCCCTCCGCATCAGCGAGTCGACGGGGCAGGCGAGGATGCTCGCGCTGCGCGACGGCCGTACGACGTACAAGGACGCGCGCGAGCTCGAGGTCTCCCCCGGGCTCTGGTCCGGGGTCGGCCTGGTGCGCGGCGGTGCAGGCACCGCGCTGGTCGGGAGCCACGACGAGGTGGCCGACAAGCTGGCGGAGTACCACGCCCTGGGCATCGACGAGTTCATCCTGTCCGGCTACCCGCACGTCGAGGAGGCCTGGTGGTTCGGCGAGGGAGTCATGCCGCGGCTGCGCGACCGCGGTCTGTCTGGTGCGGAGACGCTGGAGCCGCCACGGGTGGCCGCGTCGGCCTGAACCGCCGTCGTTCGCCCAGGGTCTCTAGTCTTGACACGTGGACGATGCGGCTTGGGGAGCGCTCACGCTCTCCCTCTCGATCCTCGGGGGGATCTACACCTGGTTCGCCTTCCGCAGCCGCGGCTTCGTGGCCGGACTGCGCGGCGCGGGCATCACGATCATCCCGCTCGCTCTGCTGCTCACCGACACGCTGGAGATGGTGACCAAGATCGGGAGCGCCGTCGGCGACTGGGCCCTGCACCTGGCCTTCAGCCCGGTGAACTGGCTCGGGATCATCCTCGCCGCGATCTCGGTGGTCTGCTTCGTGGTGGCCGGCTTCCTCTCCGACAGAGGCGTGGGAGCCAAGCAGACCGGTGCGTCCGGTGATTCCGGTCAGAAGCCGGCCCGCAAGGAGCTCGCGAAGGGCAAGGGCACCAAGAAGGAGCCAGTGCTGTCCGACGTAGACCCCGAGATGGCCGAGATCGAGGCGCTGCTGCGCAAGCGCGGCATCACGTGACCACCGAGGCGGGCACCCTGGAGCGGAACCGGCTCTGGGCCCGGCTGAACGACGCGGTCGCCGCGCATCCGGAGCCGTTGCCCACGCCGTTGATGGTGGTCGACCTGGACGCGTTCGACGCCAACGCAGACGACCTGGTCCGACGGGCGGACGGTACGCCGATCCGGGTCGCCTCCAAGTCGGTGCGGGTGCCTGCCCTGCTGAGCCGGGTGCTCGCCCGGGACGGATTCCACGGCGTGCTCGGCTACACCCTCGCCGAGGCGCTCTGGCTCGAGGAGCAGAGCGTGAGCGACGACATCGTGGTGGCCTACCCGACCGTCGACCGCGGTGCGCTGACCAGGCTGGTCGCCTCGCCGTCCGCGGCCGCGCACATCACGCTGATGGTCGACAGCGTGGCGCAGCTCGACGTGGTCGACTCGGTGCGCGCCTCCCAGGCCGTGCCCGTCCGGGTCGCGATCGACGTCGACGCCGGCCTGCGGATGGGCCGTCAGCACGTCGGGCCCAAGCGCTCGCCGCTCTACGACGCCGACGACGTGGTGCTCCTGGCCAAGGAGATCGGGTCCCGGCGCGGCTTCCGGCTGGTCGGCGCGATGACCTACGAGGGCCAGGTCGCGGGCGTCCAGGACGAGGTGCCCTCGCAGCGCGCTCGCTCGGCCGTCGTACGCCGGATCAAGTCGCTGTCGATGACCCAGCTGGAGGTACGCCGCCGCGAGGTCGCCGACGCGCTGCGCGCCGACGGGGTCGAGCTCGAGTTCTGGAACGCCGGCGGCACCGGCTCGGTCGAGGCCACCGTCGCCGACCGGGTGGTCACCGAGGTGGCGGCGGGCTCCGGGCTGCTGGCACCGACCCTGTTCGACCACTACCAGTCCTTCGACCCGCGGCCGGCGGCGTACTTCGGGCTGCCCGTGACCCGCCGCCCGTCCCCCGAGATCGCCACCGTGCACGGAGGTGGCCTGATCGCGTCGGGGCCGGCCGGCAAGGACCGGCTACCGACGCCGTGGGCGCCGGCCGGGCTGCACCTGACCGGCCTCGAAGGCGCCGGCGAGGTCCAGACGCCGCTCACCGGACACCCCGCCGCGCTGCTGGCGGTCGGTGACCTTGTCTGGTTCCGGCACGCGAAGTCGGGCGAGCCCTTCGAGCACGCCAACACGGTCCAGCTGCTGGCCGGCTCCCGGTTCACCGAGGAGGTCCGGACCTACCGTGGCCACGGGCTCGCCTTCTGACGTCGCGACCCTGATCCTCTCGCTGGCCTCCGCCCGTCCGGCCACGCTCGGTCAGGGTCGGCTGGTCTGCCTGGACGGCCCGGCCGGGTCCGGCAAGACGACGCTCGGAGCGGAGGTCGCCCGGCGTGCCGGCGCGCACCTGATCCACGGCGACGACCTGATGTCGGGCTGGCGCGGCCTGGACGCAGTCGGCAGCCAGCTCGCCGGCCTCTTCTCGGCCCTGGCCGAGGGCAGCCCCGGCAGCTACCAGCACTACGACTGGAGCGCCGGCCGCTATGACCGCTCCGTCGAGGTCCCGCCCGGGCCGTGGCTGGTGGTCGAGGGCGTCGGAAGCGGGGCTGCCGAGCTCGCGGCGTACATCACCGTCCTGGTGTGGGTCGAGGTCGCGGACGATCTCCGACTGGCCCGCGGCCTCGAGCGCGACGGCGAGGAGCAGCGGGAGCTCTGGCGGCAGTTCATGCTCGACGAACGGGAGCTCTTCGCCCGCGACCGCATCCGCGAGCGCGCCGACGTCGTGGTCGACGGGACCGGCCGCGCCGCCCCCGTCGTACGGTGACCCGCGTGGCGGCACCCAGCGGCGAGCAGTACGAGATCTCCGGCAGCGGCTACCGGGCCGTGGTCACCGAGTGCGGCGCCGGGCTGCGGCTGCTCGAGCACGACGGTCGGCCACTGGTCGACGGGTACGACGAGAGCGACATGGCGAGCGGTGGCCGTGGGCAGCTGCTGGTGCCGTGGCCGAACCGGATCCGGGACGGGCAGTACGCCGTCGGCGACCGCCAGCTGCAGCTCCCTCTCAGCGAGCCTGGGCGGCACAACGCCTCGCACGGGCTGGTGCGCTGGGTCGCGTGGAGCCTGGAGGAGCACACCGGCCGCTCGGTGGCGCTGCGCTACCGGCTGATGGCGCAGAGCGGCTACCCGTGGACCCTGGACCTGCACGTCGTCTACGACGTCTGCGCGGACGGGCTGACCGTGATGCAGAGCGCGACGAACCTGGCGGACGACCCCGCGCCGTACGCCCAGGGAGCGCACCCGTACCTCACCGTCGGCCCCGGCCCCTGCGACGGCTGGGAACTGACCCTGCCGGCCGCGACTCGATCACTGTCGGACCCTGACCGCAAGCTCCCCACCGGCCGGGAGCCGGTGGACGGCACGGCGTACGACTTCCGGGTGGCCCGGCCGGTGCGCCAGACGGTGCTCGACCACGCGTTCACCGACCTGGCCCGGGACCCGGCCGGCCGGGCGACCGTCGTGCTCCGCAATCCCGCGTCCGGTCACGCGGTGGCCCTGTGGGTGGACGCCGCGCACCCGTGGCTGATGGTCTACACCGGCGACGACGCGACCGATGCCCACCGACGCGCGGTCGCCGTCGAGCCGATGACCGCCCAGGCCGACGCCTTCCGCTCCGGCGAGGACCTCCTCGTGCTCGCCCCCGGCCAGGACTTCTCCGCCACCTGGGGCATCCACGTCCTCGACTGAACGCCAAACGACATATCGCTGCGCGCCGACCCGTCGTTACTGATCATCAGTAACGACGGGTCACCGCGAATTTCACGCCGAGCCGTCGTTACTGATCATCAGTAACGACGGGTCGGCGTCGCGGGAGCACCGAAACAGGCCACTTGACGTCCACAGGAGAGGCGAATACGTCAGTTGTGCACAGTTCAGGTGTCCACAGGCGGGGAGGAAGCGGCGGCGACGAGGGACTTGAGCTCGCGGAGGGCGATCCGGGCGCGGTTGCCGTCGGAACCCTGGATGGCGAGCACCGAGGCGGTCTCGCCGTCGGCGAGGTCGAGGGTCACCCACGGTGCCCCCGGTGGCAGCCGGGCGGCGACGATCTGGGGCCACTCGTACTCGTGGCGGCGGTAGCCGTTGACCACCACGAGCCGGTCGGCGTACGCCACCGCGCGGGACCGGGTGAGGGCCAGCATGAGGGTCAGGTAGACCAGCCCGAAGAAGACCAGGGTGCCGCGCTGGAACCACGTGAACCTGGCCCGGGTCTCGGCGTCGAAGCTGACCCACCCGACCGTGACCACGGCGACCAGCGCGAAGGTCACCGCGATGCCGACGACCCGTGGGCCGAGTGGCCGCCAGGTCCGCGGCAGGGCAGGGAGGAGGGACCCGGGGTCAGAGTCGGCAGGCATGGATGTCCGTGAGCAGGATCCCCCGCGCACCGAGCTCGTAGAGCTCGTCCATCAGCCGCTGGGAGCCGTCGCGAGGCACCATCGCGCGGACAGCGACCCAGCCCTCGCGATGGAGCGGTGCGATGGTCGGGCCCTCGATGCCCGGGGTTAGCTCGACCGCCGCGGAGACGTTCGCCTGCTCGATGTCGTAGTCCATCATCACGTAGGTCCGGGCCACGAGGACGCCTTCGACCCGGCGCCGGAAGATCTCGAATCCCGGGGGTACGTCGCCGGTGCGGGTGATGAGCACCGCCTCGGAGTCCAGGATCGTCTCGCCGAACACCTCGAGACCGGCCTGCCGCAGCGTGCCGCCGGTCTCGACGACGTCGGCGACGGCGTCGGCCACGCCGAGCTGGATCGAGGTCTCGACCGCGCCGTCGAGACGGACCACCTCGGCCTCGATGCCACGCTCCTCGAGGAAAGCGCTCACCACGCCGACGTACGACGTCGCGATCCGGGCACCGGCCAGCTCGGCGAGGTCGGTGTAGCGCCCCGTGGGGCCGGCGAACCGGAACCTGCTCCGGCCGAACCCGAGCGGCAACACCTCGTCCGCCTTCGCACCGGAGTCGCGGAGCAGGTCGCGGCCGGTGACCCCGACGTCGAGAGTGCCCTCGCCGACGTAGAGCGCGATGTCTCGCGGGCGCAGGTAGAAGAACTCGACGCCGTTCTCCTCGTCGGTGAGCGTGAGCTGCTTGGCGTCGTCGCGCTGCCGGTAGCCCGACTCACGCAGGATGTCGGACGCGGACTGCGCCAGCGATCCCTTGTTGGGAACTGCGATGCGGAGGAGGGACATGGTTCTGGTCCTCGCGATCAGAGGTGTGCGTAGACGTCGTCGAGCTCGATGCCCGTGGCCAGCATCAGCACCTGGGCGTGGTAGAGCAGCTGGCTGATCTCCTCGGCCGCGCGGTCCTTGCCCTCGTGCTCGGCGGCCATCCAGGACTCCGCGGCCTCCTCGACCAGCTTCTTGCCGATCGCATGGACGCCGGCGTCGAGCTGCGCCACCGTGCCGGAGCCGTCGGGCCGGGTGCGTGCCTTGTCGGACAGCTCGGCCCAGAGCTCCTCGAACGTCTTCACGACGGATCAGCCTAGTTGGCCCGGGACCGCTCCCCGGCCCCGTGTCCGCCGCGGGGCCGGGAGAAGATGGCACGGTGCCCCGCAGCATCGCCGACCTGACCTGGCCCGTGACCACCGACCGCCTCTCGCTACGCCCCGCCGAGCAGCGCGACGCGCTCGCGACGTTCGCCTTCCGCAGCCTGCCCGAGGTCTCCGAGTGGATGACCGCCCACGCGACCGACCCCGACGCCTGGGAGGCGAACTTCGGTGAGCGGATGGGCGACACGCTTGTCATCGAGCAGGACGGCACGGTCATCGGCGACCTGATGCTCCAGGTGCAGGACCCGTGGTCCCAGGCCGAGGTGCGCGAGCAGGCGGCCGGGACCCTGGTCGAGATCGGCTACGTCCTCCACCCGGCGTACGCCGGGAAGGGCTACGCAACCGAGGCGGTGCGCGAGGAGCTGCGGATCTGCTTCGAGGACCTCGGCGTACGCCGCGTCATCGCCCAGTGCTTCGCCGACAACGTGGCGTCGTGGCGGCTGATGGAGCGGCTCGGCATGCGCCGCGAGCAGCACACCAAGCAGGACTCGCTGCACCGGAACGGTGAGTGGCTGGACGGGATGATGTACGCCCTGCTCGCCGATGAATGGCTCAGCTCGCGCTGATGTCGCGCAGGGTCCGTGCGGTCGCCAGCGCCGCGGAGGTCGCCTCGTGGCCCTTGTCCTCCTTGGAGCCTTCGAGCCCAGCGCGGTCGAGCGCCTGCTGCTCCGTGTCGCACGTGAGTACGCCGAACCCGACCGCGACCGTGTGGTCGAGGGCCACCCGGGTCAGCCCGTCCGTGGCGGCAGAGCAGACGTAGCCGAAGTGCGGCGTGCCCCCGCGGATGACCACGCCGAGCGCCACCACGGCGTCGTACCCCTGCTGCGCGAGCGCGGACGCCACCACCGGGAGCTCGAAGGTGCCCGGGACCCGGACCACCGTGGCCTCGACCTGGTGGTCGGCGCAAGCGCGCGAGGCGCCGGCGAGCAGACCGTCCATCACCTGGGTGTGCCAGCTCGCGGCGACCACCGCGACCCGCAGGCCGCGCGCATCAAAGGGCTCGACTGCCGCCGCGCCCTCGCCGCTCACTGATGGACCTCTGCCGGGTCGAGCACCTCGAGGTCGGGCAGCACGTGGCCCATCCGGTCCCGCTTGGTGAGCAGGTAGGCGAGGTTGTGGTCGTTGGGGTGCGGGGTGAGCGGGACGCGTTCGGCCACGGTGATGCCGTACTCCTGCAGGTTGGTGACCTTGTCGGGGTTGTTGGTCATCAGGCGGACGGTGCCGATCCCGAGGTCCTTGAGGATCTGGGTCGCGGCGCCGTAGTGGCGGGCATCGGCCGGCAGCCCGAGGTCGAGGTTGGCGTCCACCGTGTCGCGGCCGCCGTCCTGGAGCTGGTAGGCCTGCAGCTTCGCGACCAGGCCGATCCCCCGGCCTTCGTGGCCGCGCAGGTAGATGACCACGCCGCGGCCCTCGGTCACGATGGTGTCCATCGCCTCGTTGAGCTGCGGGCCGCAGTCGCACCGGTCGCTGTTGAAGACGTCGCCGGTCAGGCACTCGGAGTGCACCCGGGTGAGCACCGGCGCCTCGCCAGTGATGTCGCCGTACACCAGCGCCACGTGCTCGGAGTCGTCCACGGAGATCTGGTAGCCGTACGCCGTGAAGTCTCCGTGGCTGGTCGGCAGCCTGGTCTCGGCGACCCGGTCGACCAGCACCTCGTTGCGGCGCCGCCAGCGCACCAGGTCCTCGATCGAGATCATCGCCAGCCCGTGCTCGTCGGCGAACTCCCGCAGCTCGGGCGCCCGCTTCATCGACCCGTCGTCGTTCACCAGCTCGACCAGGACACCGGCCGGCGTGAGCCCCGCGAGCCGGGCCAGGTCGACCGCGGCCTCGGTGTGGCCGCGGCGGGCAAGGACGCCGCCGTCGCGGTAGCGCAGCGGGAAGACGTGGCCCGGGCGGGTGATCTCCCACGGCTCTGTCGCGGAGTCGGCCAGCACGCGCACTGTATGGGCGCGGTCGGCGGCCGAGATGCCGGTCGTGACGCCGTCGCGCGCGTCGACGGAGATGGTGTACGCCGTCCGCATCCGGTCCTTGTTGTGCGGCGTCATCAGCGGGATCTCGAGCCGGTCCAGCATCGTGCCGGGCATGGGCACACAGATCACGCCGCTGCTGTAGCGGATCGTGAACGCCATCAGGTCCGGAGTCGCCTTGCTGGCTGCGAAGATCAGGTCCCCCTCGTTCTCGCGGTTCTCGTCGTCGACGACCACGACCGCCTTGCCGGCCTTGATGTCGGCCACGGCCCGCTCGACGGAGTCCATACGGACCCCCACGTGTTGCGGCTCGGTCATGACTCGTCCTTTCCGTCCGCCGCTTGTGCGGCGAGCAGCTTCTCGACGTGCTTGGCGAGGATGTCGACCTCGAGGTTGACCCGGTCGCCGACCTCGCGGCTCCCGAGCGTGGTGCGGGCGAGGGTCTCCGGGATCAGGCTGACGGTGAACCCGTCGCTGCGGGCCTCGACGACCGTGAGGCTCACGCCGTCCACGGTGACCGAGCCCTTGTCGACCAGGTAGCGGCCGAGCTCGGGCGCCATGGAGATGTCGACGACCTCCCAGTGCTCGCTCGGCTTGCGCGCGGCGATGGTCCCGACGCCGTCGACATGACCCTGGACGATGTGGCCGCCGAGACGGGTGGTCGGGGTGACCGCGCGCTCGAGGTTGACCTTGTCGCCCGGCTGGACGCCAGCGAGGCTGGTCTTGTCGAGCGTCTCCTGCATGACGTCGGCGGTCCAGGTGTCGCCGTCGCGCTCTGCGACGGTCAGGCAGCAGCCGTTGACGGAGATCGAGTCGCCCAGCCCGGCGTCCGCGAGGACGTGCTCGGCGTGGATGGTGAGCCGGATGGCATCGCCTTGGTCCTCGAGCCCGGCGACGGTGCCGAGCTCCTCGATGATCCCGGTGAACATCAGCTCTCCCCTGGTTGCATGGTCAGACGGACATTCGGCTGCTCGCCGCCCGACCCGTCCGACACATCGCCGTCCAGGACGGTCACGTCCGTGACCACGGGACGGAACGCGTCGGCGATCGTGGTGATTCCGAGGTCGGCCACGGCCTGCTGGCCGGCGCCGAGCAGCATCGGGGCGACGTACGCGACGATCTCGTCGACCAGCCCGGCGCGCAGGAACGCCGCTGCCAGGGTCGGGCCGCCCTCCAGGAAGACGTGCTGGCGGTCCCGCGCGAACAGCGTCTTCAGCGCTGTCTCGGGGTCGCGGGTGCGCAGG
Source organism: uncultured Actinomycetota bacterium (assembly GCA_963825455.1). Lineage (GTDB taxonomy): Bacteria > Actinomycetota > Actinomycetes > Propionibacteriales > Nocardioidaceae > Nocardioides. The sequence continues at coordinate 197,823 of CAWGTG010000003.1, read as the reverse complement.
TGCAGCGTCTCGGCGCCACCGGACAGCCGAGTGTCGAAGACACGCTTGGTCGCGGGCAGGTCGCGCTCGCCCATGACCACCCGAAGCGGCTGGTGAGGCAGCGGCCGGTCGTGATCGTCGCGGACCGTGAGCTGCGGATCGTCGACCTCGACGGTGTTGGTCCCGACCAGCATGACGTCGCACAGCGCGCGCAGCCGGTGCGTGTCGAGCCGAGCGGCCCTGCCGGAGACCCAGCGACTGGTGCCGTCGGCAGCGGCGCTGCGGCCGTCGAGGGTGGTGGCGAACTTCCAGGTCACGAACGGCCGGCCGTGCTCGACCGCGAAGGTCCACACCCGGTTGACGGCCCGGGCCTCGTCGACCAGCAGTCCCCGCTCGACCTCGACGCCCGCTTCACGGAGCACTGCCGCTCCCCCGGCGGCCACCGGGTTGGGGTCGTCCTGGGCGAACAGCACGCGGCGTACGCCGGCGTCTCGGAGCGCGACCGAGCACGGCCCGGTGCGGCCGGTGTGCGCGCACGGCTCGAGGGTCACCACCGCCGTCGTACCTCGGGCCCGCTCCCCTGCATTCGCCAGCGCGTCGGCCTCCGCGTGCGGGCTGCCTGCACCGCGGTGGTAGCCCTCGGCGACCGTTGCGCCGGTGTCGTCGATCAGCACGCAACCGACCCGCGGGTTGGGACCGAGCGGTACGCCGGGAGTCGCGGCCAGCGCGAGGGCACGCAGCATCGCGGCCTGCTCGGCGGCGGTGAAAGCCATGTCCTGTGCCCCTCATGTCCGGGCTCACGGACTCCGGGGCTGACGGCGTGCGGGCTCGGCTCCAGAAAATGGACCGGGCCAGAACGCCAGCGTGCGCTTCCCATCCGGACTTTTACCGTCGGTCCAGGAGTTCCACCTGGTCAACCGGTCACTGGCTGTGACCGGGTCGCGGACTGTTACCGCCGGTTCGGGATTTCACCGACCCCAGAGCACGCGAGCAATCTCTACTCGTCACCACGAGTTTGCCACAGGGACCCAGCGATGGCTCCCGTGATCCCGCCCACACGTGGTCCGTCCGGCTTCCCTCGAGTGACGCGAAACGGTCGTTCGCAACCGTTTGCCCACAACCACCACGCGTCACTCGACGCGAAAACGAGTGCTCAGAGCCGAGGGCCGACCGGCTCCGACTCAAGGGCGAGTGCCGCGAAGGCCAGCCTCGCCGGGCCTCGTGCCTGGCCCGGAGGCTACCGACCCGCGGCCTTCTCGGCCTTCACACGCAGCTCGGCAACCATGCGGTCGGGGTCGTCGGCGGTGTAGACGGCGGAACCCGCCACGAAGACGTCCGCGCCGGCTTCCGCGCAGCGTTCGATCGTCTCCAGCGAGACGCCGCCGTCGACCTGGAGCCAGGTCTCTCCCCCGTGCTTCTCGATCAGCTGGCGGGCGATGCGGATCTTGGGCAGGCAGAGGTCGAGGAACTTCTGTCCGCCGAACCCCGGCTCCACGGTCATGACCAGCACCATGTCGAGCTCGGCGAGCAGCTCCTCGTAGGGCTCGATGGGCGTGGCCGGCTTGAGAGCCATGGCCGCACGCGCACCCTTGGCCCGGATCTCCCGCGCCAGCCGCACGGGAGCCTTGGCAGCCTCCACATGGAACGTGACCGAGCCGCAGCCCGCCTCGACGTACTCGATCGCGTTGCCGTCGGGGTCGTCGATCATCAGGTGCGCGTCGAGGGGTACGTCGGTCCGGTGCGTCAGCGCCTCGACCATCGCCGGGCCGAAGGTCAGGTTCGGCACGAAGTGGTTGTCCATGACGTCGACGTGCACCCAGTCCGCGCTGCCGATCCGCGCGACCTCGTCCCCCAGCCGGGCGAAGTCGGCGTTGAGGATGCTCGGGGTGATCTGGATGCCCACGTCTGCAGCCTATTGAGTGAACGCGCTCGCCGCGGTGACCTGTGCCGGACAGCGACCCTCGGGTCGGCCACAGGCGGCGAAGTCGCAGGTGCGGCACCACCAGGCGCCGGACTCGCCCGCCCGGCGCCGTTCGATCCGACTGGCGACCCGCGCCTCGACCAGCTTGGCCAGCAGCGCCTCGAGGGTCGTCGCCTCGTCGGCGCTCAGGCCGGCGGTCGCCTGGCCGACCACCTGGTCGCGCGCTGCCCGCGCCTCGCGGGTGCGGCGCCGGCCCGTGGACGTGAGCCGGACCTCGACCCGGCGCCGGTCCGCGCCGCTGCGCCGCTCGGCGAGTCCCGCGCGCTCGAGCTGGCTGACCAGGCGTACGGCGCCCGAATGGGTCAGCCCGAGCACGTCGGCGAGTCGCCCCACGTGGGCGTCGCCGAGGAACTCCTCGAGGGCGAGCAGCGCGGCCGTCGCGCTCCCGGTCAGTCCGGAGGCGCGCTCGAGTGCCGCCTGGCTCTCCTCGGCGAGGTTCAGCGCCAAGGACGCCAGCAGGTTCTCCAGCCGGGGGTGTACGGACGTGGCCATCTGGTTATTGTATGAGTGAGTCATATAAATCCGAGGAGCTGACACACATGGCCGGGTACGAAGCCACCGCGCAGACCGACGTCGCCGCCACCCCCGAGCGGGTGTGGGCCGCGCTGACCGAGCCGGAGCAGATCGCGACGTACATGCAGGGATCGAAGGTCACGACGACGTGGGAGGTCGGGACCCCGATCACCTGGGACGGCGAGTACGACGGCCGCCCCTACCAGGACAAGGGCGAGGTGCTCACCTACGACGAGCCGCGCGTCCTGTCGGTCACTCACTACAGCCCGATGATGGGCCAGCCGGACGAGCCCGAGAACTACCACACCCTCGTCTACACGCTCACCGCCACTGATGGCGGTACTCACCTCGACCTCACCCAGGACGGCAACGAGAGCGAGGAGCAGGCGGAGCAGTTCAGCCAGAACTGGCAGACCATGCTCGACGGCCTCAAGACCCAGGTCGAGCGGAGTCGCTGACCCGTCAGAAACTGACACACATCCACGCTGACCCGTCAGAAAGTGTTTCTGACGGGTCAGCCTCATTCCTCGTCAGTTTCTGACGGGTCAGCGCTCATGCCTTCGGCCTCGTCGCGGTCGGCCCAGTCGAGCAGCGGGCGGAGGTCGAAGACGTGTTCGTCGATCGCCTCGTGGAGGTCGCCCTTCGCGGCGAAGCGGTCGGGGACGGTGAAGATCGTGAAGTCGCGGGGGTCGGCGTCGTCGACCTCGGCCCAGTCGATGGGCGTCGAGACCCGGGCGGCGGGCACCCCGCGCACGGAGTACGCCGCCGCGATGGTGTGGTCACGGGCGTTCTGGTTGTAGTCCACGAAGAGCTTCCGCGGGTCGCGGTCCTTGCGCCACCAGGTGGTCGTGACGTCGTCGGGTGTCCGCTGCTCGATCTCGCGGGCGAAGGCCAGTGCGCCGCGGCGGACGTCCTTGAAGCCGTGTTCGGGGTGGATCCGAACGTAGACGTGCATCCCCTTGCCGCCGGAGGTCTTCGGGAAGCCGACCGCACCGAGCTCTTCGAGGACCTCGTGGACGACGTGCGCGACCCGCTGCACCGTGGCGTAGTCGCACTCGTCGCCCGGGTCGAGGTCGATCCGCCACTCGTCGGGCTTCTCGGTGTCGGCGCGTCTGCTGTTCCAGGGGTGGAACTCGACCGTCGACATCTGCACCGCCCAGATCACCGACCCGAGCTCGGTCACGCACAGCTCGTCGGCGGTCCGGCCCCAGCGCGGGAAGTACAGCTGCACCGTCTCCACCCAGTCAGGCGCACCGGCGGGCAGCCGCTTCTGGTGCACCTTCTTGTCGGCGAGCCCCTTCGGAAACCGGTGCAGCATGCACGGCCGCTCGCGCAGCGCGTTGACGATGCCGGGACCGACGGCCAGGTAGTACTCGACAAGGTCGAGCTTGGTCGCCCCGCTCTCCGGGAAGTAGACCCGGTCCGGGTTGCTGACCCGCACCACGCGGTTGTCGACCTCGATCTCCACCGAGGGCGACTTCGACGAGGCCATGAAGGAACGCTAGCCGTACGCCGCGACGCAGCCCGTAGCGTGACCGCGTGGACTTCGACCAGCCACCCGTCGTACGGGTGTCCCAGGCCGACGAGAACGGGCTGCCCCCGGGCCAGTGGCCGCGGACAGTCCCGGCAGTCGAGCAGCTGCTTCGCGAGGGACTCACCCTCGACAAGGGCGTGACCTTCCTGGTCGGCGAGAACGGCTCGGGCAAGTCCACGATCGTCGAGGCGGTGGCGATGGCCTACGGGCTTGGCGCGGAGGGTGGTTCCACCGGCAGCCGGCACGGCACCCGGCCGTCGGAGTCACCGCTGGCCAGGTCGCTGACCATCCGGCGCGGCCTCGGGGCGGGGCGCTGGGGGTTCTTCCTGCGCGCTGAGACCATGCACGGCTTCTACACCTACCTCGAGGAGAACCCCGGCCGGAGGAACAATCCTTTGTTCCACGAGATGAGCCACGGTGAGTCGTTCCTCGAGGTGCTGCGCACCAGGTTCGACTCGACGGGCTTCTACTGCCTCGACGAGCCGGAGGCGGCGCTGTCCTTCAGCTCGACGCTCGGGCTGATCAGGGTGCTGCACGACGTGGTACGCGATGGCGGGCAGGTGCTCTGCGCGACCCACTCCCCCGTGCTCGCCGCGATGCCCGGGGCGACGATCCTCGAGGTTGGCGACTGGGGCTACCGGCGTACGGCGTGGGAGGAGCTGGAACTGGTCCAGCACTGGAAGGCCTACCTCGAGACGCCCGGCCGCTACCTGCGGCACGTGCTCGACTAGGGCGTGTCTCTCAATTGCTGGTGGATGCCAGCGTCGTCCAGGGCGTGCGACGGCACGGCGCCAGTGCGCTGGCAGACTGGGCGTCTTTCGAGCGCTGGTGACAAAGCCAGCGCGCATGCTGGGCGGCGCTGGCGCCGCCATGAATTGAGAGACACACCCTAATGCGCTGAGTCAGGACCGGCGGAAGAGCGCCATGAACATCGCGTCGGTGCCGTGCCGATGCGGCCAGAGCTGGACGGTGCCGGGCACCGGACCCCGGGAGCGAGGTACTCCGGCGAACTGCGGGCCGAGGTCCTCGAGCTCGGCGTCGATGCGGGCGCCCTGCACCGAGGTGACGACGCTCGAGGTCTCCGAGATCACCGGCGAGCAGGTCGCGTAGAGGACCACGCCGCCGGGCCGGACCAGGTCGAGGGCCGCGCGGACCAGCTGCCGCTGCAGCATCACCAGGGCGAGCAGGTCGTCGGGCTTGCGGCGCCACCGCGCCTCCGGGCGGCGACGCAGCGCGCCCAGCCCGGTGCAGGGGGCGTCGACGAGCACCCGGTCGAAGATCCCGGCACGGTACGGCGCCAGCGTCCCGTCGGCAGCCACCACCCCGACCACCCCCGCGACGAAGTGCTCGTCGTTCACGAGCGTCCGTCGCACCATCCCGGCGCGCACAGGCAGCCGCTCGCTGGCGACGAGCCTTGCGCCCCGTTCGGAGGCGAGCGCCGCCAGCAGACCGGCCTTGCCGCCGGGGCCGGCGCACAGGTCCAGCCAGAGCTCGTCGCGGCCCTCGAGAGGTGCCTCGGCCAGCGCCAGAGCGACCAGCTGCGACCCCTCGTCCTGGACGCCGGCGCGCCCCTCGGCGACCGCCGGCACGGACCGGGGGTCGCCACCCTCCGACACCACGCCGTACGGCGAGTAGGGAGTCGGCTCTCCGGGCAGCTCCGCGCGGGTGGAGCGGCCCGGCCGCGCAACCAGGGTGACCCGGGGATTCTCGTTGTCGGCCTCGAGAAGCTGGTGCAGCTCGTCCCGGCCGACCGCCTCGCGGAGCTCGTCCACCACCCACTCCGGGTGGCTGAACGCGAGCGCGGCGTACCGCGTGGGCGACGAGCGCTCGTCCGGGGTGATCTTGTCGATCCACTCGTCGAAGTCGCGCTCGCTCACCGAGCGGAGCACGGCGTTGACGAAGTTGCCGGCCCCGGTGTTCACCCGGGCGCGGACCAGGTCGACGGTGGTGCTGATCGCGGCGTGGTCGGGCACCCGCATCGACAGCAGCTGGTGGGTGCCTATCCGCAGCGCGTCGAGCACCTTGGACTCGACCTTCGACAGCGGCCGGTCGATGCAGGCCGCCAGAATCGCGTCATAGGTGCCGCGTCGCCGGATCGTCCCGGACGCCAGCTCGGTGGCGAAGGCAGCGTCGCGTCCCGCGAGCTGGTAGTGCCTGATCACGGCTGGGAGCACCAGGTTGGCGTACGCGCGGTCGATCCGTACTGCCTTGAGCACGTCGAGCGCGGCGGCGCGCGCCGGATCGAGCACGATCTTGCGTCCTGTGGGCGCGCCAGCAGGAGGCATCCCCCGCTGCTGTGCCCGAGATTCGGGCTCAGCCATCGGCGGGTGCCAGGAACGCCATCGCCAAGGACTTGGGCGCCTTGGTCAGCCACGCATCCGTGATGATCTCGGCCAGCTCGTCGCGGGTCATCTCGCCGAGCCGGCTCTGCTGCACGAGCACCGCGTTGTAGCCGTTGAAGTGGTCGATCGTGAAGAACGGCAGCTGCTCGTCGTCGACCAGGGCCCTCTTCTCCGACTCGCTCGGCACCTGGATGACGAGCAGGTCGTCGTACCACTCGCCGGTCTCGGGGTCGACCGCCGTGCGCCCCGGCGGGCGATGCATGAGGAAGCCCTTGCCGCGCACCTTGTAGGTCGGGTTGTCGCCCCAGGACGTTCCCAGCTCGACCTCGGGCAGGCCCAGGCAGATGTCGTCGACGTCGGCGGGCGTCGCGACCCTGGGGGGAGCCTCGGTCACGGCGTCCACGCTACTCGACGTCGGCGCCGGGCTCGGCGGAACCGAAACGGGCGGTGGCCGGCAGCCGGAGCCCGCGCGCCCAGTCGGCGGCGGGCATCAGCCGGGCGCCGAACGCCTTCACCTCTCCGAGCCGGACCGCCGTAGTGGCGGTGCCGACCAGCACGTCGGCCTTCGCGACCCGGAGCTGCGCCGGCGCCAGCTGCTCGGCGGTGTGCGTCACCGGTCCCAGCTTGACCCGGGTGCCGGCGTACGTCGTCCAGGCGCCGGGCGCCGGAGTGCAGGCCCGGATCCGGCGGTCGACGCCCACGGCGGGCTCGGCCCAGTCGACCAGCGCGTCGTCGACGGTGATCTTGGGCGCATAGCTCACACCATCGTCCGGCTGCGGCCGGGCCTCCAGGCTGCCGTCCTCGATGCCGTCGAGGGTGACCACGAGCAGCCCCGCGCCGCCCTCGGCCAGCCGGGCCAGGAGATCGCCGGAGGTGTCGTCGCCGCGGACCCGCTCGGTCATCACGCCGAACGTGGGCCCGGCGTCCATCTCCTTGACGATCCGGAACGTGGTCGCCCCAGTCACCTCGTCGCCCGCCCAGACCGAGTGCTGCACGGGGGCCGCACCGCGCCAGGCGGGCAGGCACGAGAAGTGCAGGTTGACCCAGCCGTTCTCGGGGATGTCCAGCGCGCTCTGCGGCAGCAAGGCGCCGAAGGCGACGACCGGGCAGCAGTCCGGCCGCAGGTCGCGCAGCGCGGCCTGGAACTCCGGCTCCCGCGGGTGGCCGGGCTTGAGGACGGGTACGCCGAGCTCGTCGGCCAGCTGCGCCACCGGGCTCGGGGTGAGCCTCCGGCCGCGTCCGGCCGGCGCGTCCGGCCGGGTCACCACACCGACCAGCTCGTGGCTGGAGTCGGCGATCGCCTGGAGGCTCGGCAGCGCCACCTCCGGCGTACCGGCGAAGACCAGCCTCACCAGCTCACAGCCCGAGCCCACCGGTCGGGTGTGGCGAGACCTTCACGGTGGGCGCCTCGAGGCCGAACCACTCCGCCTCGCGGATCGCCTTCTTCGCGGCCTTCCGCGTCTCGGCGTCGAGCCGGTCGATGAAGAGCACGCCGTCGAGGTGGTCGGTCTCGTGCTGGAGCGCGCGGGCGAGCAGCTCGGAGCCCTCGATCGTCACCGGCTCACCGTGCATGTCGAACCCCTTCGCGACGACCGACAGCGCGCGGTGGCAGTCGAAGCTGAGGCCCGGGATCGAGAGACACCCCTCCGGTCCGAACTGCTCCTCCGCGGACAGGTCGAGCACGGGGTTGACAAGGTGGCCCACCTCGTCGTCGACGTGCCAGGTGAAGACCCGTAGTCGGACGCCTAGCTGCGGGGCCGCCAGCCCGGCACCGGGCGCGTCGAGCATCGTGTCGGTGAGGTCCTCGACCAGCTTGCGCAGCTCCTTGTCGAAGTCGACCACCTCCAACGCGCGCTGGCGCAGCACGGGGTCGCCGAAGAGTCGGATGGGCTGGATCACGTACGCCAGTCTAGGAAGATGGAGATCTCGTCGGTCGCCGGTCCCCAGCGACCTGTTCAGCGCAATTGCGCCGGTTCGGTCTTGTTCCACGCGTGAAACAAGACCTGTTCAGCGCAATTGCGCGGATTCGGTCTTCCGAGGCTGGTCCAGCAGCCCTCAGAGGGTCGGCGGGTCGACCTGGATGCGGACCGCGTCGAGCTTGCGCGCAGAACGGACCCGCTGCACCTCGCCTAGCGCGCGGGAGAGGTCGAGGCCGTGGCTCCGCGGCACGCGGAGGACAGCCCGCGACTCGCCGTCGGTGCCGAACGGCACCGGCCCGAGCAGCTCGAAGCCGCCCGGCGGCGCGAGCAGGGTGAGCGCGTCGTCGACCGCCCCGGGTTCGCCGGTGATGGTCGCGAGCCGGGAGGCGGGCGGCAGGTGCGCCTCGCGACGCTGCGCGGCCTCGCGCGCCGCGAAGCCGCCCGGGTCCCAGCGGACCAGTGCCTGGATCGCGGGGTGAGCGGGGTCGCCGACGACGACCGCGCGACCGCCGGGGCGGACCAGGCCGACGGCGTTGGCCCAGCGCCGCAGGGCCTCCTCCTCGACCCGCAGGTGGGCCAGGCCGAGCACCAGCCAGGTGTCCAGCAGGACCACGGCCGCGTAGCCACCGGCGGCCACAGGCTCCGCGCCCGGGGTGGCCACGACGATGGCCGGCTCGTCGTCGACCGAGGCCAGCACCCGGTCACCACCCGAGGTGCGGACCACGGTGCCGGCGAACGTCCGGCCCAGCTCCTCGGCGGTGCGGGTCTCCCCCACGACCGGTGCCCGCAGGCCGCGGTGGCCGCACTCGGGGCAGGCCCAGGCCTCGTCGGTGGCACCGCACCATCGGCAGGTCGGTGGCGCGGTCGCCGACCCGAGCGCGAGGGGCCCGGTGCACACCCGGCAGCGGGCCGCGGTGCGGCAACGCTCGCAGGCAAGGGCCGCGGCGTACCCGCTGCGTGGCGTCTGCACCAGCACCGGACCCGTCGTGAGGGCGTCGCGAATCGCGTGGTGAACCTCGGTCGGCATCCGGGTGGCCCTGGCCAGGGGGTCTCTGGCCAGCGCGTGCTCGTCGGCACCGGCGACCGAGACGGTGACCCGGGATCGCAGCTGCTCGCGGGAGGCCGCGAGCTGGTGCGCCCAGCCCGAGCGGACCAGCTGCTCGTCCTCGACGCTCATAGCGAAGCCCCCGACCAGCGCGGCTGCCCCCTCGCGCTCGGCACGCAGCAGCAGGGTCTCGCGGGCGTGCGGGTACGGCGCCCGCGGCTCGGCGTGCAGGTCGTCGCCGTCGTCCCAGATCACCACGAGGCCGAGCCCGGCGATCGGTGCGAACGCCGCGGCGCGGGTCCCGACCACCACCCGGCGGCGACCGCGCGCGACGGCGAGGAAGTCGCGGTAGCGCTTCGCGGGACCGGCGTCCGCGGTGAGCACGACGTGCTGATCCGCACCGAGCACTGCGCTCAGTGCGGCGTCGACCTGCGCGACGTCCCTGCCGTCGGGCACGACGACCAGCGCGCCGCGGCCGCCCGCGGTCGTGGCCGCGACGGCGTGTGCGACCAGGATCGGCCAGTCGGTGCCGGGAGCGGCGCTCCAGACCGCCCGCGGCGATCCTCCGTCAGCCACGTGGGCCAGGAACGCAGGCGCCGGAACGTGGGCGTCCCAGGCGGCCTCGGCCGCGCCGGAGTCGTACGCCGATGGCGGCACGGCAGCCACGGAGTCCTTCTTCTCGGTGGCGGCGTGCCGGCCGGGCACGGCCAGCCGCAGCACGTCGGAGCGGGTGCCGGCGTACCGCTCGGCCAGCTCTCCGGCCAGCGCGGCCACCTGCGGCGACAGCACCGGCTCGGCACTGACCACCCTGCGCAGCGGCGTCAGCGACCCGTCGTGGTCGCTCCCCGCCACTCGCTCGAGCACGAAGCCGTCGACGTCGCGGCCGGCGAACCGCACCTTGACCCGCGCCCCAGGCTGCGCGTCGTCGGCCATCGACGCCGGCACGGCGTAGTCGAAGGCGCGGTCGAGGTGCGCGAGCGGCACGTCGACGAGCACCCGTGCGACAGGGTCGACCTCGGACACGGGCTCGGCCGACGCAGCCGCAGCCTTGCGCGTCGGTCGGACCCGGGCGCGCACCATTCCCGGGAGCAGCTCCTGCTGCTCCCGCGACTGGTCAGCCGTGGGTCGGGGCACGGCGACATGGATACCAGTCGCCGCCCCCGGACGCGGCTTCTACTCCAGCCGCGCCGTCCCCACGGTGACGCGGTGGTGATGGGGTTTCTTCTTCTTCTTGACCTTCTTGGTCTGGGGCGAGGTGGCAGTCGCAGACGTGTAGCCGGCCTTGGCGCCGGTCACCCGCACCGAGATCTTCTTGCCCTTGTCCTTGTTCTTCAGCTTGTACTTCGATCCGGTGGCCCCCGCGATCGGAACACCGTTGCGCAGCCACTGGTAGGTCAGCGCGACGGGCGCAGGACCCCAGGTACCGGCGACAGCGGTCAAGGTCTTCCCGACCTGGGCCTTCCCCTTGATGGTCGGTGACCCGGCCACCACGCTCGGCACAGATGCGGGAGCCACCGCTGCGGTGGGGGCGCTGGTGGCGGAGTCCGAGTTCCAGTTCGCCTTGGTGCCGGTCACCGTCACGGTGAGCTGCTTGCCGACGTCAGCGGCCGTGGCGTCGTACGCCGACGAGGTCGCCCCCGCGATCGGAGTCCCGTCCGCCTTCCAGACGAACCCGAAGGTGGCGTCCGACGGCACCCACGCTCCGGCCAGCGCGGTCAGGGTCGACCCGACGACGGCTGTCCCGGTGATCGAGGGCGTGCCCGGCGTCATGACCCCCTGCACCGCGGTGGTCGGGGCACTCGTGGCGACCCCGTCGGTGAAGCCGGCCTTCGAGGCCGTGACACGAACAGTGAGCTGCGACCCCACGTCCGCCTCGACCGGCTGGTACGTCGACGACGTGGCCCCAGCGATGTCGCTGGCACCGCGCCGCCACTGGTAGGCGAACGACGTCCCACTCTCGGACCAGGTGCCGGGATCGGCGGTGAGCGTCTGGCCCATCGTCGGAGTGCCGGTGATGGACGGCAGGGTGTTGTTGATGATGGTCGCGCCTGCCACGCAGGTGTAGACCTGCACGTCGTCGACGTACCACCCGATGAAGGTCTGGCCGCTGTTGTTGTTGTTGTACGTGAACCTCGGCGTGACGTCGGTGCCCGCGAACGAGCTCAGGTCGACCCGGCTGGCCACGTAGCCACGGCTGTCGCCACCGAAGCCGAGCTTCCCGTTCGCCGGGTTACCGGTCCCGTTGATCAGCTGGGCTGGCCCGTTCACCCACGGCAGCGCCTGGGCGTTCGCGCCGTTGATCTCGACGGTGCCGGCGTCGTTGAAGACGTTGGCCGCGGTGTACTGCACCACCCGCCAGTGCTGGAAGATCATGTACGACGCCTGACCGGCCGGGAGCGCGATCGGCGCCGCCGCAGTCAAGGAGTTGGAGCTCGACGGTGTCGCCTCGTACGACGACCACGCGGCCGGGTTGGTGTGCGCGATCTGGCCCCAGTCCGGGACGCCGTTGCGCGACCAGCCGGTGCCGGCGGTGAACTTGGTCGCAGGCGTGCCGGTCTCGCTGTCGAAGAGAACCTGCGGGGTGCCGGCCGGGCAGCTCACCGTGGCGTCGGTGGGCTGTGGGTTGTTGACCGGGGTGTTGCGCAGCTCGGTGGCCAGCGTGGCCTGGTGCACGGCCGTGCAGTCGGCGGCGTTCATCACGCCGGTGCCTATGAGCGTCTGACAGGACTGCTCGAGCACGGCGGCCTCGTCGGCGTAGTCGCTGCCCGAGGAGAGGGACTGGTCCACCAGCAGCCACAGCTTGGCGGACTTGGTGAGCGTGGCGTCACCTGCGTCGATGCCGGTGATGGTCTGGCCGTTGAAGGTGCCGCCCTGAGAGGCCAGGTAGAACGTCTTGTTGCCCACGCCGGAGTTGCTGTGCACCCCGTCCGAGTCGGGGTAGCTGCAGCAGTTCTCCTTGACGTAGAGGGGGCTGCCGGTCCGGTCGGGGTCGTTGAACGCCGGCGGGTTCTGGACGCTGCGGATCGCCCCGATCGGCAGGTCCTCCCCCATCGTCCAGGTCACCGCCTCGCCCGCAGGCTGGACGTACCGGTGGTCGATGATCTCGCCCAGGATGTCGGAGATGGACTCGTTCATCGCGCCGGACTGGCTCCAGTAGAAGAGTCCCGAGTTGCGCTCGGTGACGCCATGGGTCATCTCGTGGCCGACCACGTCGTCAGCGGTCGCGTAGCTGGTGCCGTAGTACATCTGCTCGCCGTTCCAGAAGGCGTTGGCGTAGGGGCACGGGTTGCCCGTGTAGCACCAGCGCACGGTCTGGGCCAACGCCTTGGTCCCGCCGCCGACGTCGTCGCCGATCAGCTCGGTGAGGTCGAAGCCGGCCTGGAAGGCCGCGTAGTTGTCGTGCACCGCGCCGCCGAGCTCGAAGGCGAGGTTTGCCTCGGGCAGCGCAGCCGGCGGTCCGACCTCGGTGTGCACGAGGTTCGCCGACGCGTTGTTGCACGGGGTGGAGTTCGACGGCACGGGCCGCGGCACCTGGTTGTTGTCGCAGACGATTCGGTTCTTGGCCTCGTTGATGAGGTCGACGTTCATGAGCACGGCGCCGAGCTGGTCGTCGACCAGGACCATCCGCCGCTCGTCCGCGCCTCGGGTCAGCTCGAACCGCCACATGGTCCGCGTCGGGAGCACGGTCGAGGCGCCGATGAGGGCCGGGTCGACGACCCAGCGGCCCACGGACACGACCGTGGCCGGTGCACCTTTGCCCGCGCGACCCTGGAAGAACTCCTGAGCCGTAGCGGTGGCGTCCGCCTGCGAGACCTTCGCGTCGGCGACCGAGGTCGTGCGCGTGGTCTTGGCCAGGATCGAGTCCAGCTCGCGGTTCGCCCGCAGGCTCACCACGAACTCGCCGCCCATGACCGGGACACCGCCGACGTTCTGCTGGTAGCGGATCACGTCACCGGCGACGGTGGCCGAGGACCGGACCTTGGTCAGCGTGGTGCCTGCCTGCTTGCTGCCGAACGCCGCGCCGTAGCGCGAGAGGTGGGCGGCAGCCGCGTCGGCGACACTGGTCGACGATGAGACACCCGGGTCGTCGAGGGTGACCCCGGAGGGTACGCCGACGAAGTCGTAGACATCCCCGCTGGCGCGGTAGGTCAGGTCTCCGGTTGCGTCCGCAGCGAGGCGCGACGAGGCGACGGACCGGGCATCCGCAGCAGCAGTACCCGGTGACCCCGTCACGGCCAACGCGCTGGCGGCGAGTGCTGCGGTGGCTGCCACCGAAATCAGCAGGCGAGTGGTGCGATTCATGGCAACTCCCGAGGGCGATGGTCCGAGTCGCCTGAACCTATGCCTGCCTGAGCCGGGTGGGAAGGGAACCTTGGCAACTGTCGGGAAACGACTGGACCGCGCCGAGGAGCGGTCCACCCTCAACGGGTTGCTGCCCGAGCGATCAGGTGTGCGGCGACTTGGGTCGCGCCTTGACCCTCTTCGCCTTCGACCGCACCGACACGCTCCCCAGGTCTGGTTTGGTACCGGTGATGACCACGGCGATCCTCCGGCCCTTGTCCTTGACCTTGAGCTTGTACTTCTGGCGCATCGCGCCCTTGATGGGCTTGCCGTTGCGCAGCCATTGGAAGCTGAACGTGGTTCCGGAGGGCCATGCCTTCGCGATGGCGCTCAGCTTGCGGCCCACGAACGGCTGGCCCCTGAGCTTCGCCTGACCCGGGACGAGCGTCAGCCGATCGCACGTGTAGACGAGGACGTCGTCGACGTACCACCCCACGTAGGTCTGCGAGAAGTCGCTGTTCAACGTGAACTGCGGTCGCACCGCCTGACCGGCGAACGCACTGAGGTCGAGCCGGCTGGCGATGTAGCCGTGGCTGTCACCGCCGAACCCCAGCCGGCCGGCGGCCGGGTTGTCGAAGTCGGCGATGGTCTCGCTCGGCCCGTTCACCCATGGCTCGGCCGCGACGTCGACGCCGTTCACCTCGACGGTGCCGGCGTCGTGGAACCCCAGGTCGCTGTAGTCCAGCAGGCGCCAGTGCGTGAAGTACAGGTACGACGGCTGGCCGGCGGGCAGCGCGATGTCGCCCGCGACGGCCAGCGACGACGCGCCGGCCGTGGTGCTGCCGCCGTCCGACCACGCCGCCGGCTTGCTGTGGGCGTTCTCACCCCAGCCCGGGATGCCGTCACGAGCCCAGCCCGGGCCCGCGACGAAGTTGCCGCCGGGGTTGCCCGACTCGCCGTCGAAGAGCACCCGCGGTGTGCTTCCGGCGCGGCACCCGACCGCGGCGTCGGCCGGCTGCGGGTTGTTGGTGGGGGTGACGCGCAGCTCGGTGGCGAGGGTGGCCTGATGCACCGCGACGCAGTCGGCCGCCGTTGTCACACCTGCGCCCTGGAGGGAGGCACAGGCCTGCTCCAGGACCACAGCGAGATCGGCGTAGTCGCTGCCCGACGACAGCAGCTGGCCGGTCAGGAACCAGAGCTTCGCCGACTTCGCCAGAGTGGGGTCGACCCCGTCGATGCCGGTGATCACCTGCCCGTTGAAGCTGCCGCCCTGCGAGGCCAGGTAGAACGCCTTGTTGCCGACCCCCGAGTTGGAGTGCACCCCGTCGCGGTCGGGGTACGGGAAGTCGAAGTCGAACACGGTCTCCTTGACGTAGAGCGGGCTGGAGGTCCGGTCCGGCTGCCCGAGCGCCGGGGGGTCGGCAAGGTCGCGTTGGGGACCGAACGGCGCCGGCCAGTCCTCCGCGAACAGCCATGCGTCCGGCGACTCACCGGGCATGGCGATACGGTGATCGGCGATCTCGCCCATGATGTCGGACAGCGACTCGTTGATCGCTCCGGACTGGCCCCAGTTGAACAGTCCCGAGGTCCGCTCGATGACGCCATGGGTCATCTCGTGTCCGACCACGTCGTCGGCGGCAGCGAACCCAGCGCCGTAGTACATCTGCCGCCCGTTCCAGAACGCGTTCGCGAAGGGGCAGAAGCCCGCAGGCGTGTAGCAGATCCGCACCGTGTGGGCGAGCGCCTTCGTGCCCGCGCCGATGCCTGTGAGGTCGCGGCCGATCAGCCCGGTGAGGTCGACGCCAAGGGAGGCGTACAGGTCCGAGACGCCGCCGGCCGCGTCGTACGCGAAGTTCACGTCGTCCTCAGCGCTCGCCGGGGCTCCTTCGAAACGGGTCGCGGTGGCCGGGTCGGTGCACGGGACCTGGTCGTTGCCCGTGGCCGGAGGCTGCTCCTGGTTCGCGTTGTCGCAGACGATCCGGGTCGTCGCGTGCTGGATGAGGTCGATGTCGAGCAGGACACCGCCGCTCCGGTCGTCGACCAGGACCATCCGGCGCTGATCCTCGCCGCGGCGCAGCTCGAACCGCCAGACGCCACGGACGCCGGTCCCCGGGGACAGTCCCACCAGTGACGGGTCCAGCACCCAGCGACCCGTCGACGTGGCCTCCGGTACGGCGCCCTCGCCTTCGGCGCGCTGGAACGACCGCACCGCGGTCGTCCTCGCTGCGTTCTCGCTGACCGCTGGGGGGAGCACGGAGGTGGCGCGTGTGGTCTCGGCCCGGATCGAGTCGAGCTGGCGGTCGGGACGCAGGCTGACGACCGTCTCGCCGCCGAGAACCGGCACCCCGTCGACGTACTGCTGGTAGCGCACCACGTCGCCGGTCGCAGTGGGGCCCGAGCGCAGCGCGGTCAGTGTGGTGCCGGGCTGGTCGGCCCCGAACGCATCGCCGTACCGGTCGATCGCGGAGCGGGCGGCGTCAGCCACGCTCGTCGAGGAGCGCACCCCGGGGTTGTCGAGCCGCGCGCCGGCCGGCACCCCGGCGAACGTGAGCAGCCCGTCGCCGGCCCGCTGCGTGGTCAGCCGGCCAGCCGCGTCACCCTGGAGCCGGGACAGGGCCACCGTCGACGCGTCGCCGGGCGCGGTCGCGCCGGACGAGCCAGGGACGGCGAGCACGCCGGCCGCCAGGGCCGTGATCGTCCCGAGCGAAAGCAGCAGCCGTGCATGACGAGGCATTGCTGCTCCCCCCAGGTAGCAGTCGATCCCCCGTGGTCGAGCCAGAACCGTAACCCCGGGGGGCACCCCGGTAAAGGGCAGGACCTGGCGGGGCTCAGCCCGAGACGGCCGCGCGGAGCGCGTCGGCGCGATCCGTGCGCTCCCAGGTGAAGTCCGGGAGCTCCCGGCCGAAGTGGCCGTACGCCGCGGTCTGGGCGTAGATCGGACGGAGCAGATCGAGGTCCGCGATGATCGCCGCCGGGCGGAGGTCGAACACCTCGAGCACCGCCTTCTGGATCGCCTCGTCAGGAGCGGTGCCGGTGCCGAAGGTCTCGACGAACACGCCGACCGGCTGGGCCTTGCCGATCGCGTAGGCCACCTGGACCTCGCACCGACGGGCCAGTCCCGCCGCCACGACGTTCTTGGCCACCCAGCGCATGGCGTACGCCGCCGAGCGGTCCACCTTCGACGGGTCCTTGCCCGAGAACGCACCGCCGCCGTGGCGGGCCATGCCGCCGTAGGTGTCGACGATGATCTTGCGACCGGTCAGGCCGGCGTCTCCCATCGGCCCACCGACCACGAAGCGGCCGGTGGGGTTGACCAGCAGCCGGTAGCCCTCGGAGGGCAGGTCGAAGGTCTCGAGGACCGGGTCGATGACCTGCTTCTTGACGTCGCTCTCCAGGGTCGCGAGATCGGTGTCCTCGTCGTGCTGCGAGGAGATCACGACGGTGTCGACGCGGACCGGGCGGTTGTCCGCGTCGTACTCGATGGTGACCTGGGTCTTCCCGTCGGGGCGCAGGTAGGGCAGCGTGCCGTCCTTGCGGACCGCGGTGAGCCGTTCGGCGAGGCGCTGGGCCACCACGATCGGCAGCGGCATCAACACGTCGGTGTCGTCGCAGGCGTAGCCGAACATCAGCCCCTGGTCGCCGGCGCCCTGCTTGTCCATGGCGTCCACCGAGCCGGTGCGTGCCTCATGGCCGCTGTCCACGCCCTGGGCGATGTCGCCGGACTGACCGCCGATGGCGACCATGACACCACACGAGTGGCCGTCGAAGCCCTTGAGCGACGAGTCGTAGCCGATGTCGATGATGCGCTTGCGGACAACGTCCTTGACGTCGACGTAGCCGGTGGTGGTCACTTCGCCGGCGACCACGACCAGCCCGGTCGTGAGCAGGGTCTCGACCGCAACCCGGCTGTGTGGGTCGTTCCGGAGCATCTCGTCGAGGATCGAGTCACTGATCTGGTCGGCGATCTTGTCGGGGTGACCCTCGGTCACCGACTCCGAGGTGAACAGACGTCCTGGCACGGCACTTTCTCCTGGTTCGTTCCTCAAGGCGGCCCCACCCTAGGCGGTGTCTCGCAGTGCGGGACCGCTGTCTCAACGCTCGTTTCGGGGCCGCGTCACGCAAACCCGGCCCGAGCGCAGGTCAATCCTGCAGCCTCGCGACCACTTCGTCCCAAATGACGTGGGCGAGGGCGGTCTTGGAGCCCCGCGGGACCTCGGTCGCCGAGCCGTCGGCGCCGAGGACGACGGCTTCGTTCTCGGCGCTGCCGAAGACACTTCCTCCGCTGACGTCGTTGACGACGAGGAGGTCGCAGCCCTTGCGGGCGAGCTTGGCCCGGCCGAGCTCCAGGACCGTGCCCGACGCATCGCCGGTCTCGGCGGCGAAGCCGACGATCACCGCGCCGGCCCGCGGGCGGGTGGTGCTGAGCTCGTGGAGGATGTCGGGGTTCTGGGTCAGCTCGAGGGAGGGCGCCGAACCGTCGTCGGCCTTCTTGATCTTGGCCTCGCTGACCGACGTCGGCCGGTAGTCGGCGGGAGCGGCGGCCATGACCACGGCGTCGGCAGATCCGGCGGCGGCAAGCACCTCGGTGCGCAGCTGCTCGGTGGTCTCGACCCGGATCACCTTGACCCCGGCGGGGTCGGGCAATGCGGTGTTCGCCGCGACCAGGGTGACCTCGGCGCCGCGCGAGGCGGCCGCCCGGGCCAGTGCGTAGCCCTGAAGCCCCGAGGAGCGGTTGCCGAGGAAGCGGACCGGGTCGAGGTACTCCCGGGTGCCGCCGGCCGACACCACCACCTGGTGTCCGGCCAGGTCCAGCGTGCCGACACCGCGCGCGAGCACGTCGACACACACGTCGTAGATCTCGTCGGGCTCGGGAAGCCGTCCCTTGCCGGAGTCGGCACCGGTCAGGCGGCCCTCGGCGGGCTCGATGACCAGGCAGCCGCGCTCCCGCAGGGTCACGACGTTCGCCTGCGTCGCTGCGTGCTCCCACATCTCGGTGTGCATCGCGGGCGCGAACACGACAGGGCAGCGGGCGGTGAGCAGTGTGTTGGTGAGCAGGTCGTCGGCCAGGCCGTGCGCCGCCTTGGCCAGCAGATCAGCAGTGGCCGGAGCGACCACGACAAGGTCGGCCGACTGGCCGATCCGGACGTGTGGGACCTCGTGGACATTCTCCCAGACATCGGTCGCGACCGGTCTGCCGGACAGCGCCGACCAGGTCGGGGCGCCCACGAAGTGCAGCGCCGCCGCGGTGGGTACGACGGTCACGTCGTGGCCGGCCTCGGTGAAGCGGCGCAGCAGCTCCGCGGCCTTGTAGGCCGCGATGCCCCCGGAGACCCCGAGGACGACGCTGCTCAGTGCAGTTCCTCGGCCTAGGCGTCGCCCGCGTCGGCGGCGGCGGCCTTGGCCGCGGCCTCCTCGGCAGCCAGCTCGGCCGGGTCGATGTCCTCGCAGGTCAGCAGGTCGTCGTTGATCTCGCGGAGCGCGATCGAGAGCGGCTTCTCCTGGACGTGGGTGTCGACCAGCGGGCCGACGTACTCCAGGAGGCCCTCGCCCAGCTGGGAGTAGTAGGCGTTGATCTGCCGGGCGCGCTTGGCGCTGTAGAGGACCAGCTTGTACTTGCTGTCCGTCTTGGTGAGCAGGTCGTCGATAGAGGGGTTGGTGACACCCTCGGCATCGATGGGAGGTGCAGACACGCGTGAGCCTCGCTGGCGTTGGGTTCGATGATCGACCAGTCGGTGGACGGTCGTCGCTGAGTCACACGAGTGTCACTCGTCGGGACCCAGCTCCATCAAGGCTACCAACTCATCCGCGGCAGCGTGAACTTCACGGTTGACGATGCTCACGTCGAACTCCGTCTGCGCCGCCAGCTCCTCGCGCGCGGTGGCCAGCCGCCGGTCCCGCTCGGCCTGGTCCTCGGTGCCCCGGCCGACGAGGCGGCGGACCAGTTCCTCCCACGACGGCGGCTCCAGGAAGACGAACAGTGCCTCCGGCATCGTCTCCCGGACCTGCCGGGCCCCCTGGAGGTCGATCTCGAGCATTGCGGGCCGGCCTGAGGCGAGGGCGAGGTCGACCGGCTGCCGCGGGGTGCCGTAGCGGTTCTGGCCGTGCACGACCGCCCACTCGAGGAGGTCGTCCTCGGCGATCATCCGGTCGAACTCCTCGTCGGAGACGAACCAGTAGTGGACGCCGTTCCGCTCGCCCGGCCGCGGTGCCCGGGTGGTGGCGGAGACCGAGATCCAGACCTCGGGGTGGCGCTCGCGGATGTCCGCCGCGACGCTGCCCTTGCCGACCGCGGTCGGGCCGGCCAGGACGACGAGACGGCGGTTGCGCTCGGGCTCAGTCATGGAGTGCCGCTGGTTGAGGAAGTTGCGCAGCAACTGTCTCGAAACCACCGCAGCCCACGCTCGAACCGAAGTCCGTGGTCACCAACCAGCCCCACGGCACCCGGTTTCGAGACGGGCGCAGAGCGCCCTCCTCAACCAGCGGCGGGCAGGCAGAGCGCCCTCCTCAACCAGCGTCGGATCAGGCACCGAACTCCTTTTGGAGTGCCGCGACCTGCTTGGTGCCGAGTCCGCGGACGCGACGGCTCTCGGCGATCCCGAGCCGCTCCATCGTCTGCCTGGCGCGGACCTTGCCGAGCCCGGGCATCGACTGCAGCAGGTCGATGACCCGCATCTTGCCGATGACCTCGTTCTGCTGGCCCTGGGCGAGAACGTCGGAGATCGAGGCGCCGGCGTTCTTCAGCCGATTCTTCACCTCGGCGCGTTCCCGTCGAGATGCTGCGGCCTTCTCGAGGGCCGCCTTTCGCTGTTCGGGAGTGAGCGGGGGCAGAGCCACGGTCCGGGGTCCTTTAGTGCTACGAGTTGGGAGGGAGCGTCGGGCTCAACATAGTCACGTACGTGCACGCGCGGCAATCGACCAGGGGGGCGACAGCACCGAGGTCAGCCGATCTGCAGCGGTGTCCCGCAGACGTCCTTGGCCTGTTGGTCGACGCCGCTGAACGCCGTCACGGTCTCCTCGCTGCTCAGCAGGCTGGCCGCGGCGTCGATGGCATCCTGGTCGGCCTGGCCCAGCCCCTCGGGCGGGTGGGTCCGGTCGTACGTCGCGGGGTCGACCCCGGCGTCCTCCAGTGCCTGCTGAAGCCCGGCGATCGCGTCGATGACGGTCTTCCACTCGTCGCGAAGATCCTCGGGAGCCTTGTCAGCGAGGTCTCGCAAGATCGGCAGCGCCTTGAGTAGCGCGTCGGGCGACCCGTCGCCGAGGACGTCGCCGAGCTCCTGCTGGTGCTCCTCGACCGCGTCGCAGTACTTCTCCTGCTGGGTGGCGCAACCGAGGAGGAGCATGGCCACGGCGAGTACGGCCACCACCACACGGGTCACGAGCGCAGGTCGTCGTTGAGCCGCAGGGCCTCGTCACGCATCGCCTCGACCGACGGCCCCTTGCGGAGCAGCTCGCGTGACGAGCTCGGGGTCACGGCCGCCACGGCCGAGCCGAAGATGCGCCTGATGTCGGCGACGGTGCCGCCCTGGGCGCCGAATCCGGGCGCGAGGATCGGGCCGTTGAAGTCGAAGGCCAGCTCTCCCCCGGGATCGGACACGTCACCGATGGTCGCGCCGATCACCGCGCCGAACGAGCCGAGCGGCTCCTCTCCCGCGTTGAGCTGGCGCAGGTGGTCGAGCATCCGGCCGGCCACCAGCTGGCCATCGTCCGTCCGGGCGTGCTGCACCTCGCGGCCCTCCTTGTTGGAGGTCAGGGCCAGGACGAACAGCCCGGCGTCGTACTTCCTGGCGGTGTCGACCATCGGGTCCAGCGAGCCGAAGCCGAGGTACGGCGACGCGGTGATCGCGTCGGCGGCCATCGGAGAGCTCGGGTCGAGGTAGGCATCGGCGTACGCCTGCGTGGTCGAGCCGATGTCACCGCGCTTCACGTCAAGCAGCACCAGCGCTCCGGCGGCGCGCGACTCGGCGAGGACACGCTCCAGCACCGCCACGCCGCGGCTGCCGAACCGCTCGTAGAACGCCGACTGCGGCTTCACGACCGCGACGTGCGGTGCCAGGCCCTCGACCGCTGTGAGCGCGAACCGCTCCAGCCCCGACACGTCGTCGGGCAGCCCCCACTCCGCGAGCAGCCCGGCATGTGGGTCGATGCCCGCGCACAGAGGCCCTCGGTCCTGCAGGGCGGCGGCGAAACGGGCTCCGAAGCTGGTCACTGCACTCCTCCATCTGCAATTCCACGGAGTATCCGACGGGG
Source organism: uncultured Actinomycetota bacterium (assembly GCA_963825455.1). GTDB lineage: Bacteria > Actinomycetota > Actinomycetes > Propionibacteriales > Nocardioidaceae > Nocardioides. The sequence continues at coordinate 175,982 of CAWGTG010000003.1, read as the reverse complement.
CCAGCCCGGCCCCTCGTAGATGAACGCCGTGTAGCCCTGCAGCAGGTCCGCGCCCGCATCGAGCCTCGCGCGGGCGTCCTCGGCGGTGGTGATCCCGCCGACCCCCACCAGGGTCATGGCCGGGCCTACCCGCTCGCGGAGCATTCGCAGCACGTCGAGCGAACGTTCGTTCAACGGTCGGCCGGAGAGTCCGCCTGCGCCTGCGGCCTCGACCTGCTCCGGGGTCGAGGCCAGGCCGTCACGGGAGATGGTGGTGTTGGTCGCGATGATCCCGTGGAGGTCGATGGCGGTGGCGAGGTCGGCGACGGCCAGCACGTCCTTGTCGGCGAGGTCGGGGGCGATCTTCACCAGCAGCGGGACGTCGCCCGCGACCCCCTGCACTGCTCGAAGGATCGGCTCGAGCTTCTCCACAGCCTGCAGGTTGCGCAGCCCGGGCGTGTTGGGCGAGCTGACGTTGACCACCAGGTAGTCGGCGTGCGGCGACAGCAGCCGGGCCGACTTCTCGTAGTCGCGCACCGCTTCGTCCTCGGGGACGACCTTCGACTTCCCGATGTTCACGCCGAGCACCGGCCGCTCACGGCGGCCTCCCCGGGATAGGCGCAGCGCGAGCCGCGCGGCGACGGCCTCGGCCCCGTCGTTGTTGAAACCCATCCGGTTCACGACGGCCCGGTCCGCGGTCAGCCGGAACAGCCGGGGCTTCTCGTTGCCCGGCTGCGGCTCGCCCGTGACCGTGCCGACCTCGACATGACCGAAGCCGAGTGCGCCGAGCGCGTCGATGCCGACGGCGTTCTTGTCGAACCCGGCGGCCAGCCCGAGGACGTTGGGGAAGGTCAGTCCCATCGCAGTGACCGGTGCACCCGGCGTACGCCGTCGAGCGAGCACGGGTCGAGCCGCCCGCACCGCCCGGAAGCCCATCCGATGGGCCTTCTCCGGGTCGAGGCGGGTGAAGCCGTGGTCGAACAGCAGCGAGTAGGCCGTCACTTGGCGGGGAACCAGTCCTGGAGCGACCGCACCCCGATCGAGCCCCGGATGGTCGCCTCGATCCCTTGTACGGCGGCGCCGAGGCCCTGGACCGTGGTGATGCACGGGATGTTGGCCATCACCGCCGCCGTGCGGATCTCATAGCCGTCGATGCGCGCCGAGCCGCCGCCGGTGGAACCGTGCGGGGTGTTGACCACCAGGTCGATGTCGCCGTCGAGGATCCGCTGGACGGTCGTGCGCTCGTCGCCCTCCCCCGGTCCCTCGAAGTGCTTGCGCACGATGGTTGCCTCGACGCCGTTGCGGCGCAGCGCCTCGGCGGTGCCCTGGGTCGCCAGGATCTCGAAGCCCATGTCGGCGAGCACCTTGACCGGGAAGATCATGGTGCGCTTGTCGCGGTTCGCCATCGACACGAAGACGCGGCCGGCCCGATCCTTCTGAAGAGGCAGCGGGAGCGAACCGTAGGCCGCGGCCTGGGACTTCGCGAACGCCGAACCGAAGTTGGCGTCGAGCCCCATCACCTCGCCGGTCGACTTCATCTCCGGCCCGAGCACGGTGTCGACCTGCAGTCCGTCGGGGGTGCGGAACCGGTTGAACGGCATCACGGCTTCCTTGACCGCGATGGGCTGGTCGGGCGGCAGTGTGCCGCCGTCGCCGGCCGCGGGCAGCAGACCGGACGCGCGGAGCCCGGCGATGGTCTCGCCCAGCATGATCCGGGCCGCCGCCTTGGCCAGTGGGGTCGCCGTCGCCTTGGAGACGAACGGCACCGTCCGTGACGCCCGCGGGTTGGCCTCGAGCACGTAGAGGATGTCCGCGCCGAGCGCGTACTGGATGTTGAGCAGGCCACGGACGCCGACGCCGCGCGCGATCGCCTCGGTCGCCTCGCGGATGCGCTGGATCTCCGACTCGCCGAGGGTGATCGGCGGCAGCGCGCACGACGAGTCGCCGGAGTGGATGCCGGCCTCCTCGATGTGCTCCATGACGCCGCCGAGGAACAGCTCCTCGCCGTCGAAGAGCGCGTCGACGTCGATCTCGACCGCGTCGTCGATGAACCGGTCCACCAGCACCGGGTGCTCGGGGCTGACCTGGGTCGCCCGGGTGATGTAGCCCTCGAGCGCGTCGTCGCCGTACACGATCTCCATGCCGCGTCCGCCGAGGACGTACGACGGCCGGACCAGCACCGGGTAGCCGATCTCGGCCGCGATCTCGCGGGCCTCGGCGAACGACGTGGCCATGCCGTGCTTGGGCGCGGGCAGCCCGGCCTCCGCGAGCACCCGCCCGAACGCGCCACGCTCCTCGGCGAGGTGGATCGCACCGGGCGAGGTGCCGACGATCGGGACGCCGTTGTCCTCGAGGCCTTGGGCGAGGCCGAGCGGCGTCTGGCCACCCAGCTGGCAGATGACCCCCGCGATCGGGCCGGCCTGCTGCTCGGCGTGCACGATCTCGAGCACGTCCTCCAGGGTCAGGGGCTCGAAGTAGAGCCGGTCGGAGGTGTCGTAGTCGGTGGAGACGGTCTCGGGGTTGCAGTTGACCATCACGGTCTCGTAGCCGGCCCCTCCTTCCGACTGACCCAGCGCCATCGACGCGTGCACGCAGGAGTAGTCGAACTCGATGCCCTGCCCGATCCGGTTCGGGCCGGAGCCGAGGATGATCACGGCGGGCCGCTCACGCGGAGCGACCTCCGTCTCCTCGTCGTACGACGAGTAGTGGTAGGGCGTCGCGGCGGCGAACTCGGCCGCGCAGGTGTCGACGGTCTTGTAGACCGGCCGGATGCCAAGAGCGTGCCGCACGCCGCGGACCACGTCGGCGGTCATGCCGCGGATCTTGCCGATCTGGGCGTCGGAGAAGCCGTGCCGCTTGGCCTTGCGCAGGATCTCGGGCGTGAGCTCGGCGGCGCCGGTCACCTCGGTCGCGACCTCGTTGATCAACAGCAGCTGGTCGACGAACCAGGGGTCGATGTGGGTGGCCGCGAACACCTCGTCGGCGGTCGCGCCGGCGCGGAGCGCGTCCATCACCTTCTTGAGCCGGCCGTCGTGCGGGACCTTGATCTCCTCGAGCAGCGCCGCCTTGTCGAGGTCGACCCACTCCAGGTGCCAGTCGAAGACCGCGTCTGCTTTCTCCAGCGACCGGAGCGCCTTCTGCAACGCCTCGGTGAAGTTGCGCCCGATCGCCATCGCCTCGCCGACGGACTTCATGTGCGTGGTCAGCTGCTGGTCGGCTGCGGGGAACTTCTCGAAGGCGAACCGCGGCACCTTCACCACGACGTAGTCCAGCGTCGGCTCGAACGCCGCTGGCGTGCTCGACCCGTCGGGCCGAACCGTGATGTCGTTGGGGATCTCGTCGAGGGTGTAGCCGATCGCGACCTTCGCCGCGATCTTGGCGATCGGGAAGCCGGTCGCCTTGCTCGCGAGGGCCGATGAGCGCGACACCCGCGGGTTCATCTCGATGACGACCAGCCGGCCGTCGCGCGGGTTGACCGCGAACTGGATGTTGCAGCCGCCGGTGTCGACGCCGACCGAGCGGATGATGCCGATGGAGAGGTCGCGCATGGCTTGGTACTCGCGGTCGGTGAGCGTCATCGCCGGGGCGACCGTGATCGAGTCGCCGGTGTGGACACCCATCGGGTCGAGGTTCTCGATCGAGCAGACGATCACCACGTTGTCCTTGGTGTCGCGCATGACCTCGAGCTCGTACTCCTTCCAGCCCAGGATCGACTCCTCGAGGAGCACCTCGGTGGTCGGGCTGGCCTGGAGCCCGGCGCCGGCGATCCGGCGCAGGTCGGCCTCGTCGTGCGCCATCCCGGACCCGGTGCCGCCCATGGTGAAGCTCGGCCGGACCACGACCGGGTAGCCGAGCTCCTCGACGCCCGCGAGGCAGTCGTCCATCGAGTGGCAGATCGCGCTGCGCGCCACCTCGCCGCCGAGGTCCTCGACGATCTTCTTGAAGATCTGCCGGTTCTCGCCGCGGTCGATCGCCTCGATCGAGGCACCGATCAGCTCCACGCCGTACTTCTCCAGGACGCCGGCCGCGTCGAGGTCCATCGCGGTGTTCAGCGCGGTCTGCCCGCCGAGAGTGGCGAGCAGCGCGTCGGGGCGCTCCTTCTCGATCACCTTCTCGACGAACTCGGCGGTGATCGGCTCGATGTACGTCGCGTCCGCGAACTCGGGGTCGGTCATGATCGTCGCCGGGTTCGAGTTGACCAGGACCACCCTGATGCCCTCGGCCATCAGCACCCGGCAGGCCTGGGTGCCGGAGTAGTCGAACTCGCACGCCTGGCCGATGATGATCGGCCCGGAGCCGATCACCAGCACGGACTTGATGTCCTCGCGCTTCGGCACTACGCCTCCTCTCCGTCGCCCTCGGTGGTTGAGGAAGGCGCGCTAGCGCCGGCCTCGAAACCCCCCGTGGCCGCCGTCGGGTCCCAGCCCCGGCTCACCCGGTTTCGAGACGGTCGCAGAGCGACCTCCTCAACCACCGGTGGGTCGGCCTCGGACATGAGATCCACGAACCGGTCGAAGAGGTATGCCGCGTCGTGCGGGCCGGCGGCGGCCTCGGGGTGGTACTGGACCGAGAACCCCGTGAGCTTGCCGTCGGCGTCGCGCAGCTCCAGCCCCTCGACCACGTCGTCGTTGAGGCAGACATGGCTGACCGTGGCCACGCCGTACGGCGTCTGCGTCGGCGCGTCGAGCGGCGCGTCGACGGCGAAGCCGTGGTTGTGGGCAGTGACCTCGACCTTGCCGGTGGTGCGGTCCATGACGGGCTGGTTGATGCCGCGGTGGCCGTACTTCAGCTTGTAGGTGCCGAAGCCGAGCGCCCGGCCGAACAGCTGGTTGCCGAAGCAGATGCCGAAGTACGGGATCCCCTCGGCCAGCGCGTCCCGCAACAGCTCGACCTGCGACGTGGTGGCGGCCGGGTCGCCGGGGCCGTTGGAGTAGAACAGCCCGTCCGCACCGACCGCGCGCACGTCGTCGATGGTCGAGGTGGCCGGCAGCACGTGTACCTCGATGCCGCGCTCGGCCATCCGGTGCGGGGTCATCGACTTGATGCCGAGGTCGAGAGCGGCGACGGTGAGCTTCGTGGGGCCGACCGCCGGGACGACGTACGTCTCTCCCGTCGAGACCTCCTCGGCGAGCTCGGCCCCGGCCATCTCGGCCTGCCCGCGGACCCGCTCCAGCAGCAGCAAGGGGTCGGTCTCGGTCGAGGAGATGCCGACCCGCATGGCCCCGCGCTCACGTAGGTGCCGGGTCAGGGCGCGGGTGTCGATGCCCGAGATGCCGACCACGCCCTGCGCCTGCAGCTCGTCGTCGAGACTGCGTCGCGACCGCCAGCTGCTGGGCACCCGGGCCGGGTCGCGGACGACGTACCCGGCCACCCAGATCCTCGACGACTCGGGATCCTCGTCGTTGACGCCGGTGTTGCCGATGTGCGGCGCGGTCATCACCACGACCTGGCGGTGGTACGACGGGTCGGTGAGCGTCTCCTGGTAGCCGGTCATGCCGGTGTTGAAGACTGCTTCGCCGAATGTCTCGCCCTCGGAGCCGTAGCTCTCGCCGCGGAAGGTACGACCGTCTTCGAGGACGAGGATCGCTGGGGCAGGCATGTGAAAGCCGCTTCTCCTTCTCCGCCTCACGGGACGGTGGTTAAAGGATGTCGAACTGAACGCGACCCTATCAGCGGCCCGCCACCCTGCAAGACGTCGTCCGGTGGTGAGTCCGGCCGACCCTGGGGGCGAGCGGAGCGAGGTGGCGAGCGCAGCGAGCGCGCCCCGCACCCCGGGCCGAAGCTCGCGGGGGTAGACAATCAGAGAACGGCGTCGAGGAAGGCCCGCGTCTCGGCGTTCGCCGGGGCCTCGATGAGCTGCTGGGGCGGGCCCTCCTCGAGGATCCGGCCCTCGTGGAAGAACGCCATCCGGTCCGCGACCTCGCGCGCGAAGCCCATCTCGTGGGTGACCACCATCATCGTCATGTGCAGCTCGGTGGAGAGTGTCTTCATGACCGAGAGCACCTCGCCGGTGAGCTCCGGGTCGAGGGCCGATGTCGGCTCGTCGAAGAGCATCACGTCGGGCTCCATCGCGAGCGCGCGGGCGATCGCGACGCGCTGCTGCTGACCACCTGAGAGCCGGATGGGGTGCTCCCCCGCCTTGTCGGCGAGGCCGACCCGGTCGAGGAGGTCCCTGGCCCGCTTGGTGACCTCGGAGGTGCTGGCCCCCGCGCACCGCGGAGCGCAGAGGATGTTGTCGAGCACCGTCATGTTGGGGAACAGGTTGAACTGCTGGAACACCATGCCGACGTGGAGCCGGAGCTGGCGGACCTGCTCGCGCTTGCGCCGGGTGCGGTGCCCGCCCTCGAGCCGGATGCCGGCGACCTCGATCGAGCCCGCCGTGGGGTCCTCGATGAAGTTCACACAGCGCAGCACCGTCGACTTGCCGGAGCCGGACCGCCCGAAGATGACCACCACCTCGCCGCGGTGGATCTCCATGTCGACGCCGCGGATCACCTCCTGGTGGCCGAAGCTCTTGTGCAGCCCCTCGATGCGGACCACGACATCCTCGGAGACAGCGCTCATCCCTGCGCCCCTCCGCCGTGGGGCTGACCCTGCTCGCCTGCGGCCGCCATGGCCCGCGCGACGTGTGTCCGGTCGTAGCCGCGGCCGATCCGCTTCTCGAGCCGGGCCTGGAAGAAGGTGAACAGCACCGTGAGGCCCCAGTACATGAGCGCGACGGCGACGTAGGCCTCGAGGTTCTTGAAGTCGGACTTGCCCACCAGCTGGCCGCGGCGGAAGATCTCGGCGCTCGCCGCGGTGACTCCCAGGAAGGACACCAGGGCGGTGTCCTTCATCATCGCGATGAACTCGTTGCCCGTCGGCGGGATGATCACCCGCAGCGCCTGCGGCAGCACGACCTTGCGCATCTTCTGGCCGTAGGTCATGCCGAGCGCGTCGGCCGCCTCCCCCTGGCCGCCCGCCACAGACTGGATGCCGGCCCGGAAGATCTCGGTCATGTAGGCGCCGTAGTTGAGGCCCAGCGCGAGCGTGCCCGCGGTCGCCGCATCGAGGATCAGCGCCTGGTCGAAGCCCTCGGGGAGCCATGCGTACTCCAGCGCGAGGTTCTTGCCGACGGGCGGCAGCGCCAGGTAGAGCAGGTACATCTGCACGATCAGCGGCGTACCGCGGAAGAACGACACGTAGAACCCCGCGACGCCGTACGCCACGGGGTTGCGTGAGATGCGCGCCAGGGCGCCCAGCAGAGCCAGCACGACCGCGATGACGATGCCGCCGACCGCCATGACCATCGTGTAGCGGAGGCCGCCGAGGATGTAGCGGAAGTTGTCGCGGATCCAGGGCACGTCGAACCCGGCAGCGTTGCCCACGAAGGCCAGCAGCCCGAACAGCACGAGCCACACCACAGCGGTCTTGGCGCGGAACGGCACCCGCGCCGAGGTCAGCTGGACCCGCTCCCAGGTGTCACCCATCGGCGTTGCTCGTCAGTGCCGTCACTCCTGGGAGGTCAGGTCCAGGCCGTACCACTGCTCCGACATCGAGGTGAGCGTGCCGTCCTCGTGCATCTCGGCGACGATCGCGTCGACCGCCTCGTAGAGGCTCTCCGACGACGGGTCGGAGCTCTTGTCGAAGCCCACCGAGAGTGGCTCGTAGAAGACCGGCTCGCCCACGATCTTCACAGGGTTGCCGGCGTCGATGAAGCCCTGTGCGGTGGTCACCGAGGTGATGACGGCATCGACGCGGCCGTTGTTCAGATCCTGCAGCGCCGTGGTGTCGGTGTCGTAGCCGGAGACCTCGGCGTCGTCGATGACGAAGTCGAACTCGTAGCCCTCGATCGTCAGCTCCTTGTTGAGGAACTGCTCGTAGGTGCATCCGGCGCAGACGCCGATCTTCTTGCCGTCCAGGTCGGTGGTGAGGTCGCTGACGTCGTCGTTGTCGGCACCGACGACGACCACCGCGGGCGTGTAGTTGTAGGGCTCGGTGAAGTAGAGGACTTCCTGCCGGTCGTTGGTCGGCGTCATCGAGCCGACGGTGGTGTCCCAGCGGCCGTTCCAGCTGCCGGCCGTGATCACGTCCCAGGCGGGGGTCTCCCACGCCACGTCGACGCCCATCCGAGTCGCGATCTCGGTGGCGACGTCGATGTCGAAGCCTTCGTAGTCGCCGGTCTGCTCGTTCAGCGACGACTGCGGCGGGTAGGCCGGGTCGGTCGAGACGGTCAGCTTGCCGGCCTCGCACACCTTCGCCAGCAGGTCGGCGACGTCTCCCGCGCAGACGCCTTCACCCTCGGCAGCGGCCGGGGCGTCACTGCTGTCAGCGCTGCCACTGCTCGCAGGGTCGTCGGCGGAGCTGTCGCTGTCACCGCCACAGGCGGCGAGCAGTGCTGCGAGAAGGGCCACCAGGGCGGCAATGAGGAGAGAACGGATGCGCATGGGACGGGCTCCTCCGGGTCGTGTGCCAGCGGACTATGCCAGACCCGTCCGCCGTTGTGACCCCCACGCGCAGCGGTTACCTGATCCTGATCACTACTGACTCGCGAGTCAGCGCTCACCGAGGCTCTCGCCCAGCCACGCGAAGGCCTCGAGCGTGCGGTCGTTCCAGAACGCCCGGGTGTGGCCGCCGCGCTCGTAGCCGGTGATCCCGGGCGGGTCGGGCAGCCGGTCAACGACGCTCCGCACGTCGTCGTAGAAACCGTCCTCGGTGCCGCACCAGAAGGCGAGTGGTACGCCGGAGAGGGCCGACAGGTCCTCCAGCTCCGGGTCGTCGGCCGCCACCGCCGGGCTGAAGAAGGCCCAGGCCCGCGCATAGCCCGGGTCCACCAGGGCCAGCCGGAGCGCGCCGTACCCGCCTCGCGACCAGGCCCAGACGGCGCGCCGGTCGGCGTCGAACCCGCGGTCGGACAGCCAGCCGGGCAGTTCCTCCCGGAGCATCCGCTGAGGGTCCACGTCGCCGGCGGGCAACCATCCCAGGGGTCCGTCGTCGGTCCCCGCCAGCACGAAGGGTGGCGCTCCGGCCTCGACCGCCGCAGTCACGAAGTTGCCGAAGCCGAAGTCCAGGAACCTGGACGCGCTGGCGCTCGCGCCGTGCAGCACGACGACGACCGGGAGGCCGGCGCCGTCGCCGTGCCCGGCCGGTACCGCCGTGAACAGATCGACCTTCCCACCCATCGCGGCCGAGGCGACCGACTCCAGGCGCATCGCGCCCTCAGGTGCGTCGGGGACGTACCAGTCCGGGCGCCGGTGCAGGGCCCGCGCGAGCGGGTCCGGGGGCGTCACCCACACGGCGGCTGCCCCTGCGCCGACGGCCAGGGTGGCCGCTCCGCCCAGGAGCAGCCCGCGGCGTGAAGGACGGTGCCCGACGGTCCGGTCGGAGGTCACGACCCGACGGGCTGGTCGACGCGGGCGTCGAGACGGGTGACCACCAGCATGATGAGCACGAGGACCGCAGGCGCGACGCCGACGAACCAGGCTTCGGCCGACGGCGCGAACACGTCGACCATCTGCGGGCCGAGGGCGGCCAGCCCGGCGCAGACCAGCACGGTCTCGAGAAGGGCGGCCGCCGCCGGACGGCTGGTCCACGCGCTCGCCACCACCGCCACACCCCAGGGGCCGGCGTACACCAGCCCGGCGGCGCCCCACGTGGTCAGCCGAGGGCCACCCACCTCCGATGCCGCAAGGGCGACCGGGAGCAGCGCCAGGAGTGCCACCCCGAACGCCACCTGGGCCCGCCACGCGCTCGAGCGGTGCAGCAGCCCGAGATCCCGAGTGGCCAGCAGCTGCCAGGCGGCAGCCAGGGTTGCGACGCCCGCAGCCACCGCGATCTGCACCGCGAGCCGCTCCACCTCGGGCAGCTGACCCGCCCCGTAGCTGGCGATCCCGGACGCCGGGTGCCAGTGCTTCCGGGCGACCACGCCCGTGCCGACGAGCTCTGCGCCGACCACCAGAGCGACTCCGGCCGCCGCCGCTCGGAGCAGGGCCCCGCGCGCGCTGTCGGGCGCCACCGTCAGCACCATGCCGGCCACGGCCCCGGCGGCGACCAGTGCCCACGTCCACCAGGGGTAGATCGAGCCGTGGAGGTACCCGGCTGGAAGCGGGCCGGCCAGGGCCACGCCGGCGACGACGAAGCCCCCGACGACCGCCAGCCCGCGCAGGCGGGCCAGCCACACCCCAGTGGCACCCATCGTCGGAGACTAGGTCGGCCTCCGGGGCGCGCCGGGGACCGTCCGCGCTCGTCCCTCAAATGGGGTACTTCACCTCAGCCAGGACCAGACGGCTCGGCCGGCAGCTCGTCGAGGAACCGCACGACCGGCCAGGCGCCCTTGGTGGTGTTGCCGAGCACCGACCAGGTCATCGTGCCGGGCAGGTGCTGGGACAGGAACGACGCACCCGTGTCCGAGCCGGTGAGGTAGACGGCGTCACCCTCGAGCCAGAACCCGAGGCCGTAGTCGCGGTCGTCGTCGGTGCTGCGGACCCGGCGCATCTCGGCCCAGGTCTGCGGTGCCAGGACCTCCCCGTCGTCCAGCGCCTGCCACAGGGTCCTCACGTCGCCGGCGGTGGTGAAGATGCCACCGTCGCCGCCCCCGACGACCGGCAGGTGGAGCAGGTTGGTGCGCAGCTCGTCGACGTGACCCGCTGGATGGAGGTAGCCGAGCGCGGCGTCGCCGGGCAGGGCGTCGGACCGGAGGTACGCCGTACGGGTGAGCTCGGCGCGGTCGATGACGTGGCGCCGGACGAGATCGTGGAAGGGGGTCCGTGCGGCCCGTTCGGCGAGCAGCGCCAGCACGACGTAGCCGCCGTTGCAGTAGGCGAAGTCGGTGCCGGGCTCGAAGGCCTGGGGGAACCCGCCGAGCACCGCGAGGTAGGACTTGGCGGTGTCGAGCTGATGGACAGGCACCGGCATCAGGTGGGCGTCGAGGTCGAGCTCCTGGGACTCGTCGAGGTAGTCGCCTATCCCCGACCGATGCGCCAGCAGGTGCTCGATCGTCACCGCGTCGTCGATCATCGGCAGGTCGTCGCCGAGCAGCTCGCGCGCCCGGGTGTCGAGCTCGAGCACACCGTCCTCGACGAGGCGCATCACGGTGAGGGCGGTGAATCCCTTGGCACCGCTGGCCACACCCACGCGGGTGTCCTCGGTGAAGCCGACGCCGTGCGCCCGGTCGGCCAGCCCGTGGGCCTGCACGACCGGTTCTTCACCCGGCCGGTCGACCCGGACGACCCCCGAGAAGCCGCTGGCCTCCGCCACCTCCTTCAGGGCGTGGGCCAGGTCGCTCACTGCAGCTTGCCGTCCAGCACCGTCGCCCGGCCGCGAAGGAACGTCGCGACGATCCGACCGGGCAGCTCCATGCCGGCGTACGGCGTGTTACGGCTCAGGCTGGCCGACTCCGTGGCGTCGACGACCCGGCGCACGGTCGGGTCGTACAGCACCACGTTGGCAGGCCGGCCGGCCTCGAGCGGGAGGCCGTGGTCGGCCACCCGGCCGATCCGGGCGGGTGCGTAGGACATCCGGTCGGCGACGCCGGCCCAGTCGAGCAGCCCCGCGTCGACCATCGTCTCCTGGACGATCGAGAGCGCGGTCTCGAGCCCGAGCATCCCGAACGCCGCCGCGGCCCACTCACAGTCCTTGTCCTCGTGAGGGTGGGGTGCATGGTCGGTCGCCACCACGTCGATGGTGCCGTCGGCCAGCCCCTCGCGCAGCGCCTCCACATCGGCGCTGGACCGCAGCGGCGGGTTGACCTTGTAGATCGGGTCGTAGGTCGCGGCGAGGTCGTCGGTGAGCAGCAGGTGGTGGGGGCAGGCCTCGGCGGTGACGCTCCAGCCCCCCTCCCTCGACGACCGAGCCTTGGCGTCGCGGACGATGCGAACAGAGCCGGCCGTCGAGACGTGGCAGATGTGCAGCCGGGAGCCGACGTGGGCGGCGAGCAGGCAGTCGCGGGCGATGATCGCCTCCTCGGCGACCGCCGGCCAGCCGGCCAGGCCGAGCCGGCCCGAGAGCTCGCCCTCGTTCATCTGGGCGTCCTCGGTGAGCCGCGGCTCCTGGGCGTGCTGGGCGATGACGCCGTCGAACGCCTTCACGTACTCGAGCGCCCGGCGCATCATCACCGCGTCGCTCACACACTTCCCGTCGTCGGAGAAGACCCGGACCCGCGCGGCGGAGTCGGCCATGGCACCGAGCTCGGCCAGCTGCTCCCCTCGCAGCCCGACGGTCACCGCGCCCACCGGGTAGACGTCACAATGGCCGGCCTCGCGACCCAGCCGCCAGACCTGCTCGACGACACCGGCAGTGTCTGCGACCGGCTCGGTGTTGGCCATCGCGTGGACGGCGGTGAAGCCGCCCATGGCGGCTGCATGGGTGCCTGTCTCGACGGTCTCGGCGTCCTCGCGGCCGGGCTCGCGCAGGTGGGTGTGCAGGTCGACCAGGCCGGGCAGCGCCACCAGCCCGGTCGCATCGACGATCTCTGCGCCCTGCGAGCTCAGGCCCGGGCCGACTTCGGCGATGGTGCCGTCCTCGAGCAGCAGGTCGGTCGGCGTACCGCCGAGAATGCTGACGTTCTTGATCAGATAGCTGGTCACTCTTCTCCTCCGACGGCCGGCTGGGAGCCGCCGAGCAGCAGGTAGAGCACGGCCATCCGCACGGCGACGCCGTTGGTGACCTGCTCGACGATCACCGAACGGGGCGAGTCGGCCACGTCGGCGGTGATCTCCATGCCGCGGACCATCGGCCCGGGGTGCATGACGATCGTGTGGTCCTGGAGCGTGGCCATCCGACGGCCGTCGAGGCCGTAGCGGCGGCTGTACTCACGGGCGGTCGGGAAGAACGCCGCGCCCATCCGTTCGCGCTGGACCCGCAGCATCATGACGGCGTCCGCCTTGGGGATCACCGCGTCGAGGTCGAACGACGTCTCGACCGGCCAGGTCTCGACTCCGACCGGCAGCAGTGTCGGCGGGGCCACCAGCGTCACCTCGGCGCCGAGCGTGCGGAGCAGCAGCGCGTTGGACCGGGCCACCCGGCTGTGCAGGACGTCGCCGACGATCGCGACGCGACGGCCCTCGAGACCGCCCGGCTTGGACTCGCCGAGGTGCTTCCACATCGTGAACGCGTCGAGCAGCGCCTGCGTCGGGTGCTCGTGGGTCCCGTCACCGGCGTTGACCACGCTGGAGTGGACCCAGCCGGAGTGCGCGAGCCGGTGTGGGGCGCCGCTGGCGCCGTGGCGTACGACGACCGCGTCGGCACCCATCGCCTCGAGCGTGAGTGCAGTGTCCTTGAGGCTCTCGCCCTTGCTGAGGCTGGAGCCCTTGGCGGCGAAGTTGATGACGTCGGCACTGAGCCGCTTGGCGGCGGCCTCGAACGAGATCCGGGTGCGAGTCGAGTCCTCGAAGAACAGGTTGACCACGGTGCGGCCGCGCAGCGCCGGCAGCTTCTTGATCGGCCGGTCCGCCAGTGAGCGCATCTCGTCGGCCGTGGTGAGGACCAGCTCGGCGTCCTCGCGGGTCAGGTCGGCGGCGCTGAGCAGGTGGCGCTTCACTGTGCACTCCTCTTGGCCGACTCCTCGATCGTGACGGCGTCGACGCCGTCCATGTCCGAGACGCTGACCCTGACCCGCTCGACCAGCGAGGTCGGGAGGTTCTTGCCTACGAAGTCGGCGCGGATCGGCAGCTCGCGGTGGCCGCGGTCGACCAGGACCGCCAGTCGCACCGCACTCGGCCGGCCCACGTCGTTGAGCGCGTCGAGCGCGGACCGGATGGTGCGGCCGCTGAAGAGCACGTCGTCGACGAGGACGACCACCTTGTCGTCGATCCCGCCGGGCGGGATCTCGGTCGGCAGCAGCGTCCGGGCCGGCTTGAGCCGCAGGTCGTCGCGGTACATGGTGACGTCGAGCGAGCCCACCGGCACGTCGTACCCCTCGACGGCCTCGATCCGCTCCGCGATCCGGGTGGCCAGGGGGACTCCGCGGGTGGGGATGCCGAGCAGGACGAGGTCTCTGGCGCCCCTGTTGCGCTCGAGGATCTCGTGGGCGATGCGGGTCAGCGCCCGCGCGATGTCGCGGTCATCGAGGACCACTCGCCCCGTCGGGGGCTGGTTTGCCTGCTGAGCAGGACTCTGCTGAATGGGGCTGGGCTGGGCACACACAGCTATGCGTGACCTCCTTCTCCGCCTCACGGGACGGCTCGTTAAAGGATGTCGATCGGGCGTCACCCTACCGGGCCGCGCCGATCTCGTCGGACCCGGCGCTCGGCGCGTCTCGGGTGCCGGACGCGAGTCAGGGCTAGCCGACCAGTCGCTCGCTCACTGCGCTGGTGGCCAGCAGCAGTGCGACCACGCCAGCGATGAAGACGAGAGCGAGGAGCATGCTCACCTGCGGGCGACCCTCCTGGTCGAAGGGCTCCGTGGTGCGCTTGTGTGTGGGTGATGGGTTCATGCCGAGTCCCAGGGAGTCAGGGGGAAGTGGCAGCTCCCACTAGTGGACCTCCGCGGGGCCTCGGGTCACCATGGCCCGCCCGGGTCATCCGGGATGGTCAGGACGGGCTGGCCCGGGTGAGACCCAGGTGCGGGGCGGCGCGGCCGGCGATGAGCGGAAGGTCGAGATAGGTCTTGATGCCCGGCTCGGCGGCCACGACGTACGGGATCGCGTTCACGCAGTGGTTGGCGGTGGACACGATGCCCGGGTTGCGGACCAGGCCGGCCTCGATCGCCTCCGGTTGCAGCCCCTTGAAGGTCAGCTTCACGCTCGGATCGCCGGTCACCTCGACCTCGAACCGCTCGCCCTCGGGGCCGAAGCGCCAGTCCGGGTCGAGGTGCTCCTCGCCCATCAGCCAGTTCACGGTGGCGGTGACGACGGGTACGCCGTCGACCAGCGCCCGCCAGTGGAACCGCCGCGCTGCCACGAGCCCCGGCTCGATGACGCCGATCGGGGAGTCGATCGGCGCGGTCGCGACTGCGACCTCCTGGAGGGTCTCGATGTGCGGGTCGGCGTCGAAGCCCATCTCCGCGACCACCATTCGCACGGAGGCCCGGAACCCGCCGCCGAGCAGCGCCGCCATCGGGCTGGCCAGCGCCTCCTCGGGTGTCCCGCCGAAGACCATCACGTGCCGGATCACGTCCGGGGCGCCGTACGTCCGGATGTCGGAGAACTCCTCGGCCCGCACGTGCGTCACCCGGGCGCTCACCGCCGAGATCATCAACGGGAACCGCTCGGTGATTCCTCCGGGGTGGATGCCGGTGCCGTGCAGCGACGACCCGCCCTCCACGCAGGCCGCCTCGATCGCCTCGACCTTGGCGGGATCGGGGTAGATCCACCCGACCGGCGTCACCACGCTCTTCCCGGAGCGCAGCAGCGAGACGACCTCGTCGTCGTTCGGCACCAGCGGGCTGTAGACCACGCAGTCCGCGTCCAGCGCCAGGATCTCCTCGACGCTGGTGGTCGCAGCCACGCCGATCCGACCGCTGCCGAGGATCTCGCCGACGTCCCTGCCGTGCTTCTCCGCCGAGTGCACCCAGCACCCGACCAGCTCGAGCTCGGGATGGCTGAGCACTCCCTCGATCGCCGCCTTCCCCACCCCACCGGTGGCCCACTGCACGACCCGGATCGGGCGTTCGCTCGTCACCCGGGCGATTCAGCCGTCTCCCACTGACACGTGTCAAGTACGCCGAGCCGTCGTTACTGATGAGCAGTAACGACGGGTCACCATCCCCCACCGCGCCGAGCCGTCGTTACTGATGAGCAGTAACGACGGGTCACCATCCCCCACCGCGCCGAGCCGTCGTTACTGATGAGCAGTAACGACGGGTCGGCGTCTCAGGGAGCGGCGACCGGCCAGATGTTGCCCCACGGGTCGACCTCGTAGCGGACGCGGTTCTCCTTGCGGCTCAGGATCACCGCGATCCAGACGAAGCCCCACAGGCCGAGGGTGAGCAGGGTCAGGATGAAGTGGCCGAGATGGGTGACCGAGCGCGGGTAGGCCAGGGTCACGCCGTCCGAGCTGCGGTTGACCACCCGGCCCCCGGCGAGGACCTCGAGGTCGACCGCGAGCTCGAGCAGCCGCTCGCGACGTGGCTCCGAGAGCTCGGGGTAGGTCGCCCAGTCCTGCGGCCGGTTCAGCCGCTTCGGGAACGCCGAGTACGTCGCCTCGGCCCACTGCCGCCCCGACCACCGCCGCCAGCAGCGCCGGCGCCAGCGGTAGGTGCCGACCCTCGGCACTCCCGTGGACGTCACAACGGTCACGGGAACAGTGTGCGGTCAGTCGGCGGCAATATCGAGAAGCACTTTTCCGACCGCGCCCCCCTCGACCGCGTCGTGCGCCGCCGCGGTCTGGTCGAGCGGGTAGTGGTGCAGTGGTACGCCGGCGTCCTCGCCGACCCGCAGCGCGCCCGCACGGACCGCCTCGGAGACGTCCTCGGCCGCGGCGCGTACGAACCGGTCGTCGAGCGAGAAGAGGATGAGGAACTGGTAGCGAAGGTTCTTGGAGAAGATCGAGCGCAGGGCCACGGTCAGCTCGTCGCCGCCGTTGTTGGCGTAGATCGCGACGGTGCCGTGCACCTTCGTGACCGCCACGTCGAGCTCGTTGTTCTGGGCCGGGGCCACCTCGACCACCAGGTCCACCCCGTCCGGTGCCACCGCCCGGATCGCGGCCTCGGTGTCGCCGTCGCGGTAGTTCACGACGTGATGTGCGCCCGCGGCAGTGGCCAACGCCGCCTTCTCCGGGCTGCTCACCGTCGTCACCACCGTGGCGCCCGACCACCGAGCCAGCTGGATGGTGGCGTTGCCCACCGCTCCCGCTCCCCCGGCGACCAGCACGGTCATCCCGGCCATCAGCCCTGGCCCCAGCCTGGCCGGACCGAACGTGCCCGACGTCAGTGCCCGGTGCGCGGTCACGGCCGGCACGCCGAGCGACGCGCCCAGGTCGTACGACGCGCCGTCCGGCAGCGGTACGACGTGCGAGGCGGTCTGCACCGTGTACTCGGCCGCGGTGCCGTACGCCTTCTCGCGCTGGGCCAGCACCAGCCAGACCCGGTCGCCGACGGCCAGCCCGTCCACGCCGTCGCCGACGGCGTCGACCACGCCCGCGCCGTCCTGGCCGGGAGTCACCTCAGGGAACTCCATCGGGTTCCCACGACGCTTCCAGTCGGTGGGGTTCACGCCGGCCCGCACCAGCCGGACCCGGACGTCGCCCGGTCCCGGCTCGGGCAGCTCGCGATCGACAACGTTCAGGACGGACGAAGTACCGGGCTCGGTGAAGACAACGGCGCGCATGCGCGGAAGGTACCCGTCAGAGCGCCGACGCCATTCCCGCGCAGGCCCGCAGCCAGCTCATACGGGTGCCGTGGGAGAGCTGGTTGTAGGGCAGCACGGACCCGGCGACCAGTGCCGGGTCGTAGGGCACGCGATAGACGCCACGGGTGCGCTGCTGGTAGACGTCGACCAGGTCCTTCGCCAGCTTGCCGTCCACCGTCGACGACGGGTCCGACAGCACGGTGACGGTCTTGTACTTCAGGTTCTGGTAGCCGGCGTCCTGGAGCGCGTCGAGCATCCACAGCCCGCTGTAGCCGGTGTCCTCGCGGACCGTCGAGGTGACCACGAGCAGGTCGGCCGCGTCGGCCGCGGCCAGCCAGTTCTCGGCCCGCATGTTGTTGCCCGTGTCGACGAGGATGACGCGGTAGAAGCGCGTCAGCAGCTGGTGGATGGAGTTGAAGTCGTCCGCGTGGATCTGGCCGGTGACGTTGGGGCTCTCGTCGGATGCGAGTACGTCGAAGTGCGCGTCGCCCTGTGAGCGGACGTACGACCCGAGGTCGCCGATCCGGGACTGGGAGACGTCGGCGAACTTGCCGAGGTCGCCCAGCAGCTCCTTGGTGGTCTTGGTGTGCGAGCTGCGAGACCCGCGGATGCCCAGAGTGCCGCGCGTCTCGTTGTTGTCCCAGGCGACCACGCCGCCGCCGCGGACGGTGCCGAAGGTGTAGCCGGCGGCCAGGACGCCGGTGGTCTTGGCGGCGCCGCCCTTCGGGTTGATGAAGGCGATGGTGACCGGGCCGTCGAAGTCCT
This sequence comes from uncultured Actinomycetota bacterium, assembly GCA_963825455.1. Lineage (GTDB taxonomy): Bacteria > Actinomycetota > Actinomycetes > Propionibacteriales > Nocardioidaceae > Nocardioides. The sequence continues at coordinate 157,975 of CAWGTG010000003.1, read as the reverse complement.
TCTGGATCAGCGCACGGTCCTGCTCGTAGGCACGCTCGGCCGGTCCCATCCGCGGCGTGATCGAGCCGCCGCTCCAGCGGCGGACCCGGCCGCGCCAGCCCCAGGTGGCCGGGCCGGGCTCCGCGGCATCGGCGCGGCGGTCGAGGAAGTCGGTGGCCGTCATGAAGCGGCGCGGCTCCACGCCGGCCGACGGCACGGGTGGGGCGGCCGGCGGGACGGACGGCGCCGGGCCGGCGGGCGGGCCTCCCGACGGCGGGGCCGGGCGCGGAGGAGGCGGACCGCTCGGCGGACCCGAGGTCGGGCCGGACGGCGGGCCGGACGGCGGGCCGGACGGCGGGCCGGACGGCGGGCCGGGTGACGGGCCTGCGACGGGGGTCACCTGGCGCAGCGGGGTCACCGGCGGGTCGGGCAGTGCCGGCCGCGGCCGGATCTGGGTGTGCTCGACCTCCGGCAGCGGGTCGTTGAGCGGGTCCGGACGGGTCGTGGCCGGCTGGTCGTCCGGACCGCCCTCCGCGGCGGCGTACGACGCGAGCTCCTCGGGCGTGTAGAGCCTGTCGCTGGTGTCGTCGGGCAGGTGGTGCGTGTGCTGCGACATGGCTCCTCCTCGTGGCCTCCCCGGGGCGGGGGCCACTGCCCCGTCCCTACCCGAGATCCGGCCGTTCCTAACGTAAGCCCGACTGGTCTGGTCCGGCCGCGCGGCCCCCGTCATCCCAGCCGCTTCAGCGCCGCCTCGATCGTCCGGTGGAAGGTCGGATAGGCGTAGTGCATCGTCCGCAGCCGCGCCACAGGCACCTCACCGTGCACGGCGGTCACGAGCATCCCGATCACCTCTCCGCCGTACGGCGCCACGACGGTCGCGCCCACCAGCACGCCCCGGTCGGCGTCCTCGACCACCTTGACGATGCCGGTGGTGCCCTGTCCGTGCAGCCAGCCGCGTGCGGACTGCTCGATGTGGGCCAGCCCGACCCGGACGGTGAGCCCGGCCTCGCGGGCCTGGCCCTCGGTCAGCCCGACCGCGGCCAGCTCCGGGTCGGTGAACGTGACCCGGGAGACGGCACGGTAGTCCGCCGGCGGCCCGTCCTTGCCGAGGATGTCCGCGACCGCGCCGGCGGCCTGGTAGCGCGAGATGTGCGTGAACGCGCCCTTCCCCGTGATGTCGCCGACCGCCCACAGCCGCTCGCCGGCGCGCATGTGCTCGTCGATCTCGACGGCGTCCGCCTCGGGGTCGAGCCCGACCGTCTCGAGTCCGACGTCGGAGAGGTTGGGGCTGCGGCCGGCCGCGACCAGCAGCTCGTCGGCGTCGACCACCTGCCCTCCGACGCTCACGTGGAACTCCCCGTCGTGGTCGACCCGGTCGATCTCGACGCCGGCCCGCACCTCGATCCCCTCGTCGCGCAGGACCTTGGTCAGTACGTCGCCGGCCTCGGGCTCCTCGGTCGACGCGATCCGGTCGGCCACCTCGAGCATCGTCACCCGCGCGCCGTACCGCGCGAACACCTGCGCGAGCTCCAGCCCGTTGGGTCCTCCGCCGACCACGACCAGCCGGTCGGGGACCTCGGTCACCTTCATCGCCTCGCGGTTGGTCCAGTACGGCGTCGCGTCCAACCCGTCGATCGACGGTCGCATCGGCTCGGTGCCGGTGTTGAGCAGCACGCCGCGGGAGGCGCGCAGCACCGTCGTGACGCCGTCGTCCTCGACCCGGACCGCGCCGGGTCCGTCGAGCCGGCCGTGGCCGCGGACGATCCTGACGCCGGCGTGCTCGAGCGGCTCGACGTGCTGGCCGTCGGTCCAGTTGTGGTTGGCCTTCCGGATCCGCGCGGCGACCAGCGACCAGTCGGGCCAGACCGTGGCCTCGCCGGCGAGGCGGTCCGCGCGCTGCACCTCGGCGATCAGGTCCGCGGGTCGCACCATCAGCTTCGACGGCGTGCAGCCCCAGAACGGGCACTCGCCGCCGACCAGCGCCTCGTCCACCGCCACGACGTCCAGCCCGGCCTCCGCGAGCTTGCGCGCGGCGTACTCCCCGCCCGGCCCGACCCCAAGCACCACCACGTCACAGTCCCGTGTCGACTCGGTCGCGTTCATGGCGCCACCCAATCACTTGGACGTGTTGGGAGATTCAGGGTGGATGCCAGCGTCGTTCAGGTCGTGCGATGGCAAGGCGCCGGCTCGCAGGCAGACTGGGCGTCTTCCAAGGGTCGGCGCTGCCGCCAGCGTGCGCGCCTGGGCGGCGCCTGGCGCCGACCTGCATCTTCCAACACGTCCATCACCGAAGATGGGCGGATGAACCTCCCGTCGCGACGCGCCCTGCTCGGCGCCGGCCTGGCCGGCGGCGCTGCGGTGCTGGTCGGCTGCGACTCCGACGACACCCCGGCGCCGTCCGGCTCGGCATCCCCGTCGTCCTCGTCCCCCGCGCCCGAGTTCGACCCGCAGGACTGGGCGTCGGTGCAGGAGCAGTTCCTCCTGGACCCGGCGGTGGCGCAGTTCGCGGCGTTCGTGCTCTCGCCGCACACGAAGGTGCTCGACGCCGCCATCACCGCCTACCGCGACGAGCTCGGCGTCGACACCGAGAAGGCGCTGCTCGCCGGCATCGACCGCGAGGCAGCCGTGCGCGACGCCGCCGCGGCGTTCCACGGCGGCGTCAGCGAGCAGTACGCCCTCACCGACAGCACCACCATGGGGCTCGGCCTGATGTACGGCGGTCTCGACCTCGGCGCGGGAGACGAGGTGCTGACCACGACCCACGACTTCTACTCGACCGAGGACAGCCTGCGACTGCTCCGGCTACGCACGGGCGCGAGCATGCAGCGGGTCTCGCTGTACGACGACCCGGCCACGGCCACCGTGGACGAGATGGTCGGCCGGCTGGTCGCGGGGATCAGCCCGCGGACCAAGGTCGTGGCGCTCACCTGGGTGCACTCGAGCACCGGCGTCCGAGTGCCCGTGGCGGAGATCTGCGCCGCCCTCGAGGCACTGAGCCGGGTGCCGCGCAGCCAGTACGTCGTGTGTGTCGACGGCGTGCACGGGTTCAGCGCCGTCGACGTGGACCTGCCCGCCCTCGGCTGCGACTTCCTGTCCGCGGGCACCCACAAGTGGTTGTTCGGACCCCGCGGCACCGGCATCCTGTGGGGCCGCGACTTCGGGCCGCTCCGCGAGGTGATCCCGACCTTCTCCGACCCGTCGAGCCCGGCCGGTCGGCTCACCCCGGGCGGCTACCACTCCTTCGAGCACCGGTGGGCGGCCGCGGACGCCTTCGGGTTCATGGCTGCGATCGGCCGCGACCGGCTGGTGGCCCGCACCGCGGAGCAGGCGACCCGGCTCAAGGAAGGACTGGCCGGCCTCGGAGGCGTCACGCTCAAGACGCCGATGTCGCCCGACCTCTCGGCCGGCATCGTGTGCTTCGACGTGGCAGGGCAGCGACCGCCGGACTTCGTGTCCAAGCTGCGCGACGCCGGCGTCGCGGGCAGCCCGACGCCCTACGCCACGTCGTACGTCCGGCTCGGGCCGAGCATCGCCACCACTCCCGACCAGGTCGACCAGGCGATCGAGGCCGTCAGTTCCCTGGTGTGAGGCACTCACGGGTGGTTGAGGAGCTTGCGCACAAGCGTCAACCACCCTCGCGTGTGAGCCACCGCAGCGCTCGGGTGGCCGCCCGGTAGCCGCACATGCCGTGCACCCCGGCACCGGGCGGGGTCGCCGCGGAGCAGAGGTAGACGCCCGGAAGGCCGGTGGCGTACGGGTCCGCTGCCAACCGGGGCCGGGCCAACAGCTGACGAAGGTCGTTGGCGCCACCGGCGATGTCGCCACCGACGTAGTTGGGGTTGCCGGCGGCGAACTGGGCCGGCGTCCGCACCGCGGTTGCCACCACCCGCTCACGCAGCCCTGGCGCGAACCGCTCGAGCTGGTCGAGCACCACCTGTTCGCCGGGCCCGTCCCAGTCGGTCGGCACGTGGGCGTAGGCCCAGACCGGGTGCAGGTCGCCCACGACGCGGGTGGGATCGGCCAGCGACTGCTGCGCGACGAGGACGAACGGCCGCTCCGGCATCCGTCCGGCGCACACAGCCGCCTCGGCCTCGGCGATCTGCTCCAGCGTGCCGCCGACGTGCACGGTGCCCGCCTTGCGCGCGGCCTCGCTGGTCCACGGCACGCCGCCGCGGACCGCGAGGTCGACCTTGTAGGCCGCCGGGCCGTGCCGGTAGCGGCGGTATGCGCGCCTGGTCCGGCCGGGCAGCGCGTCGCCGTACACCTCGGCGACCGTCTCCGGGCCGGTGTCGAACAGCGTGACCCGGGCGGCGGGCAGGTCGGCCTTGCCGCGGACCCGGTGGCCCGTCACGACTGTGCCGCCGAGCTCGGTCAGGAGCGAGGCGAGCGCTCTGGTGATCGCGGTCGAGCCACCCTCGGGGACCGGCCACCCGTGCACGTGACCAGCCGCGGTGAGCATCACGCCCACCGACGCGCTGGCCGGACGGTTCAGCGGGCGGAAGATGTGCGCCGCGGAGCCGGCGAACAAGGCCCTGGCCTGCGGGGTCCGGAACCGCGCGGCGAGCACCGTCGCCGGGAGCCCCGCCCGCAGCCCGAACCGCGCCATCCGCACGGGATGACCGGGCCACCGCAGCACCGGACCGAGCACGTCGTCGGCCAGCTCGTCGAAGCCACGGACCAGCGGCCCGAAAACGCGGCGCCAGGCCCGGCCGTCCGCTCCCAGGCCGGCGCACGTCTCGTCGAGCGACCGGACCATGACACCCGCGGTGCCGTCGTCGAGCGGGTGCGCGAGGTCGACCTCGGCGTGCCGCCAGACCAGGCCGTGCTCGGCCAGCGGCAGCGAGGCCAGGAAGGGCGACGAAACGCCGAACGGGTGCACGGCGGAGCAGACGTCGTGCAGCAGACCGGGGACGGTCAGCTCGGCGGTGCGGGTGCCGCCGCCGATCGTGTCCTCCCCCTCGAGCACCGTGACCGACCGGCCCGCCTGCGCGAGAGCGACGGCGGCGGCCAGCCCGTTGGGACCGGAGCCGACGACGACCGCGTCCAGGGTCACTTTGTGGCGGGTGCGGACGAGGTCACGTGCAGCGGGACGTCGTGGTCGGTCGGCTGGCGGTCCACGAGGTCCGTGACCTCGACGTACCCGCGTTCGATCTCGCCGGTCGCCGCGTCGACGAGCCGGTAGGCCTGGGTGCCCCTGTGGAACGGCTGTGCCTCCAGGAGCACCACCCGCACCTCGCCGGGCTCGAAGCGGCACCGCTTCTGGAGGGCGTCGACGAGCTGCTCGTCGTGCAGGTGACCGTCGCCGAAGTTCCAGCCCAGCGCCGTGCCGGCCACCATCTCGCCGTCGATCACGAAGTAGTCCTCGTGACCGGCGCCGCACGCTCGCGGGACCAGCGTGAACAGCGCCCGCCCATGGGTGTGGCAGGCACGGAACGCATATCCGAGGTGCATGGTCAGCGCGACCTGCTCGGCGCCGTAGATCTTCTCCAGCTGCTGGTGCGGCATCAGCGACGCCTTGACCAGGTTCTTGTCCATCTTGTCGATCGCGGTGTCGCGGAAGCACCACAGCGAGGTGTCCCAGTTGCCGGCGTAGTAGCGCATCGCCGGGAGGAAGGAGACCTTGCCCGGGAACAGGTTGCCGAGCACGACGGTCCCGACCACGACCACCATCAGCGCGATCACGGGCAGCGGGTGCACCAGGTCGTTCGGATGGGCGCCGGCCCCGGCGACGAACAGCGTCAGGATGCCCAGGATCATGAAGACGTTCCACTCCAGCGGGACGCCCATCGGCACGCTGCTGATGATGTTGAGGTGGAAGCAGACCATCACCACCGCGGCGACCTTGGTGACGATCCCGCCGTCACCGAGCAGGAGGAACAGCGGCGCGCCGAACTCGACGACGGTGCCGGCGTGGGCGAGGAACGCCGAGATGCGCGACGGGCGCAGGTCGTCCGGGAAGTCGCGGTGGAACCTCCGCTTGATCTCCTTGCGCCGCCACACCGGGCTGTTGCTCATCATCGCGGCGACGACGTACGGGAAGTGCCGGTTCAGCTTGGAGGTGGCGGCGCCCCACCAGATCGCGACCATCACCAGCTTGGCGGCCACCACCTGGTCGCCGGCCACGAAAAGATAGGTGACCGCCAGGGTCGCGTAGACCTCGGAGCGCGCGGCCAGGAAGATCGTCTTGTCCCGCAGGCCGATCGCAGCGAGCAGTCCGAGCGCGACGTAGACCTGCCAGCGCGGCAGCTCGCCCAGCACGGCGTAGGTCAATGAGACGACGAGGCCGGCGTACAGCACGACGTCGACGACGGTCCGCGAGTCGCCGCGCGTGAGCGGCACCCGGCCCGGCCACGGCGCGAGCCGGATCGTCCCGGGCCGCAGCCAGTAGAGGAACGAGCCCAGCGGCGGCGTGAAGCGGAGGTTGAGCGGGCCGAAGCCGCAGCCGAGCCCGAGCACCTCGAAGAGCATCGTCCAGACGACGGCCTTGTAGAACACGATCGGCTCGCGCCACCAGTCCGAGAAGGAACCGAACCCGTCGATGCCCGGGGTCGACAGGATGAGGAGCCAGCCGACCAGCACGTAGACGACGATCTTGACCACGTAGACGAGCGTGACGACGTCCGGTGAGCCGAAGCCCACCTCGCCGAAGTGCCGGACCAGGGGCCGCATCCGGTCCTGGCGTGAACCGCGCTGCCACGTCGTCAGGTCGAGGTCGGGGAGGTTCGGCTGCAGAAAGCCCACGCGCCGACCGTAGGGGTCTGTCTCCGGCTCTGTCACCTGAGACGATGGCGCCGTGACCGACCCGGCAATGCTCTCCCTCACCGGGCTGAGCCGCTACCCCGTCAAGTCATGTCGCGGTCAGGAGCTCGAGACCGCAGTGGTCGAGCCGTGGGGACTGGCCGGCGACCGCCGCTGGATGCTGGTGGACGAGACCGGTGAGACCGTCACCGTGCGCGAGCACAAGGAGATGCTGCTGATCCACCCGCGGCTGCGCGCCGACGGCGGCCTCGAGGTCAGCGCTCCCCCTCTCAGTGACCTGCAGGATGACCTGGTCGTGTCCCGGCCCGCTGCGGGTGGTGGGCTGGTCGACGTGACGGTCTTCGGCCGGGCGCCGTTCGGGGCCTCGCCGGCCGGCCAGGAGGCGGACGCGTGGTTCAGCAAGGTCATGGCCGAGCCGGTCCGGCTCGTCTTCGCCGACGACCCGAACCGGCGCCAGGCCAACCCGGCGTACGCCGGCCCCGGGGTGCCGCTGCACTTCGGCGACGGCTACCCGTTGCTCGTCGCCACCGAGGCGTCGCTGGCGGCGCTCAACGAGCTGATCGCCGCCGGTGAGAAGGCTGACGAGGGGCCGCTGCCGATGGTCCGGTTCCGGCCCAACCTCGTCGTCGGTGGCGGTCTCCCCTGGGCCGAGGACGGCTGGCTCCGGCTGCGGGTGGGTGAGGCGGAGTTCCGGGTGGTCAAGGGCTGCGACCGGTGCGCGATCCCGACCACCGACGAGGAGACCGCGGTCCGGGGCAAGGAGCCGACGTACACCCTGTCCAAGCACCGCCGCTGGGACGGCGCCGTGTGGTTCGGCATGAACGTCGTGCCCCTCACCCCCGGCGCCACCCTGCGCGTCGGTGACGAGGTCGAGGTCCTCGACTCGCGGCCGACTCCGGACGGCCCGCCGCGCTGACCGACCCGCGAGGAGGTCACTCATCAGCTGGCCGAGTTCCTCGCCTGTCGCCTGTCCACAACTTCGGCGCAGCCCGATCCGGAGCCGTTGGCGGCGGGTAGATGGCCGGCGTGGACTTGCTCGAGGTGCATACGTTGCTGGCCCAGCAGTCCGGAGTGATCTCCCGGCGACAGGTGCTGGCGTGCGGCGGAAAAGACAGCGACATCCAGCGGATGCTGAGGCGGCGGGAGTGGGCACGCGTCCACGAGGGCGTGTACGTCGATCACACCGGACCGCTCACCACTGTCCAACAGCAGTGGGCCGCGGTGCTCCTGCACTGGCCCGCCGCCCTCGCGGGCGCCTCCGCGCTCGAGGCTCACGGGCTGTCGGTCGACGCGCGGTCCTCCTCGATCGAGCTCGTGGTGGCCCGGAGCCGGCGGGTGGATGACCCACCGGGACTGCGGACCCGCCAGGTCAAGGACTTCGATGCCGTTACTCTGATGAACCTCAGTCCGCCGCGGGTCCGGGTCGAGCACGCGGCCCTGACCGTGGCTTCGAGGGCATCGCGCGAGGACCGTTCGATGGCGGTGCTGGCAGACGTCGTGCAGCAGCGCAGGACGACGGCCCGACGACTCCTCGACCACGTGGAGGAGCGCCCTCGGCTCGCGTGCCGCCGGTTCCTCGCGGAGGTGCTCGGCGACGTGGCCGCTGGCACGAACTCGGCCCTGGAGAGGCGCTTCCTCGTCGACGTCGAGCGGGCCCACGGGCTTCCGGTCGGGCGGCGCCAGCACCGCGTTCGCAACGGCAAGCGGACGGCATACCGCGACGTCGACCATCGGGACTATCGGACGGGCTTCGAGCTCGACGGCCGGCTCGGCCACGACCGGGCCAGCGAGCGGTGGGCGGACCTGGACCGGCATGTCGAGGCCGCGGTCGCGGGCGATCTCACCGTGCGGCTGGGCTGGGGGCAGGTCCTGCAGCCGTGTCGTCTGGCGATATCTGTCGCGGCGATCCTCGGAGCCCGAGGATGGGCCGGGGTGCCGGTGGCTTGCGGCCGGCCCGACTGCGGGCTCGCGTCGACAGGCGAGGTTTCCGAGTACCCAGCGCTCGAGAACCTCGCCTGACCAACTGAGACGTCAGTCGTTGAAGTGGCGGGCGCGGGCGAAGCAGAACACGCCGTAGCAGCCGATGCCCAGGGCGATCGCCACCAGCAGGACCGGCCCGAACGGCTGCTGCAGCACCTTGTGCAGCGCCTGGTCGAGACCGCCGGACTTCTTCGGCTCGTGGGACAGCCCGGCGTACAGGAACAGGGCGCCGACGATGCCGAAGGCCACGCCCTTCGCCGTGTAGCCGACCTTCCCGAACCAGAGGTACGCCGTGCCGCTGGAGCCGCTCTTGCCCTCGGCATTGATGTGCTTGGCGAACGCCTCGGTCCACGCGCGGTGCACCAGGTAGCCGCCGATGCCGATGATCGCCAGCCCCACCGCGCACACGATCACCTGGCCGCCCGGCCAGTCCATGACCTTGGCGGTCGTGGAGTCGGTGCCGTTCTTCTTCGACGACGACGGGCCGGTAGCAGCGTGGACGGCGCTGATGGCGATCACGACGTAGATCACCGCTTTGCCCGCCGCGGTGACGCGCTTGCGGACCTGGGTGAAACCCTCCTCGTGGCGGTAGCCGAAGATCGCCTCGAGGCCCTGCCAGAGGGCCAGCAGGAACATCCCGATCGCCACGGCCCACACGAGGGCCTGCCCGAACGGCTGCTCCGCCAGCTGCTGTACGGCGCCCTGCGAGTCTGCAGAGCCCTCCTTGTCGCCCAGGGCCAGCTGGATGGCCAGCCAGGCGACGACGAGGTGGACCAACCCGTAGGCGACCAGGCCGATCCGGGCGGCGTGGTCGAGCCACTCGCTCTGATGTGCCTCTCGGCCCGCCTGCTCGGCCTGCGTGCTGATGCTGCTCATGCGCGTGACCTCCCTCTCCCTCGCTCTCGATACCCGGAGGGGGCAGGAGTCATGCGGTCAGGACAGGTCGGCCAGGGCGCTCTCGATGGCCCGGTGGAAGGTCGGGTAGGCGTAGATCATCGACCGCAGGGTGTCCACCGGCACGGCAGCGTGCACGGCGACCGCGAGGAAGCCCAGGATCTCCCCGCCGAACGGGCCGACCACGGTCGCGCCGACCAGGACCCCGCGATCCGAGTCCTCGACGACCTTGATCAGCCCGCGGGAGCCGGGGCCGTGGGTGAAGCCGCGCGTGGACTCCTCGAGCTTCGTGCTGCCGATCCGGACAGAGAGCCCGGCGTCCCTGGCCTGTGCCTCGGTCATCCCGACGCCGGCCACCTCCGGGTCGGTGAAGGTGACGTGCGGGACGGCGTGGTACGCCGCGGGTGGGCCGTCCTCGCCGAGGATGTCGCGCCGCGCGATGGCCATCTGGTACATCGACATGTGCGTGAACGCGCCGTGGCCGGTCGCGTCACCGATCACCCAGAGGCCGTCGCCGGCGCGCATCCGGTCGTCCACCGGAACGCTGCGGGCGGCAGGGTCGAGCCCGACGGTCTCGAGGCCGACGTCGTCGTGGTTGGGGATCCTTCCCGCGGCCACCAGCACCTTGTCGGCGGTCAGCTGCTCGCCGGTGTCCAGGCTGAGGTCGAACCGCCCGTCGGCGTACGACGCCTTGGTGAGGTCGGATCCGGTGATCACCCGGATCCCCTCGCGCGCGAACACGTCGGCGAGCAGTGCGGCCGCCTCCGGCTCGTTGGCGGGCAGAAGCCGGTCGCCGTGCTGGACGACCGTGACCTGCACGCCGAACCGGCTGAACACCTGCGCGAGCTCGCAGCCGATCGGCCCACCACCGACCACCACCAGGGAGCCGGGCAGCTCGGTGACCTGGACGGCGTCGCGGTTGGTCCAGAACGGCGTGTCCGCCAGTCCCTCGACCGGTGGGGTCGCGGGGCGGGTGCCGGGGTTGAGCACGACCCCGCGGCTGGCCTCGTAGGCCGCCGGGTCGGAGCCGTCGGGCGGCGTCACGACGACGCGGCGGGCGCCGTCCAGCCGGGCGGTGCCGTGCAGCACCGTGGCTCCGTGCCCCTGCAGCCGTTCGACCGCCACGCGGTCGTCCCAGTGGTCGGTGGCCTGCACTGCGACCCGCTCGGCCACCGGCGCCCAGCTCGACCGGAGCGTGACGTCACCGACCGTGCCGGCGGCACGTCCGGCCTCGGCAACCAGGTCGGAGCCGCGGACCATCATCTTGGTCGGCACGCAGCCGTAGTAGGGGCACTCCCCACCGACCAGGTGCCGGTCTACCGCCACCACGTCGAGTCCCGCCTGGGCGACGGCGGTGGCCAGCGCCTCTCCGCCAGGCCCCAGCCCTACGACCACCAGATCCACCTGCTGCGCGTCACTCATGACGACAGCCTGCCGCACGCATCCGGCGGTTGAGGAGGGCACTGTGCGCCCGTCTCGAACCCCCGGTATCTCAGACGAGCGAGGGTTTGTTCCTCAGCACCGCGCCCAGGACACCGTTCACGAACTGCGGTGACTCGTCGGTCGAGAGGTCGCGGACCAGCGCCATCGCCTCGCTCACGGCCACGGCGTCGGGGACGTCGTCGACGAAGAGCAGCTCGTAGATGCCCAGGCGCAGCACGTTCCGGTCGACGGCGGGCATCCGCTCGAGCGCCCAGCCCTCGGAGTACGACGCGAGCACCTCGTCGATCCGAGGCTGGTGGTCGACCACGCCGCGGACCAGCTCCGAGGTGTACTCGTTGGTCGGTCCCTCGCCCTCCTCGACCGCGCGCTCGAGGGCGACGATGCCCGACTCACCGCGCAGCTCGGAGGCGTAGAGCACGTCGAGCGCGCGCTTGCGCGCCTTGGAGCGGGCGGGCACTAGTGCATCCCGTCGGAGGTATTGGTCTGCTTGGCGTGCTGAGTGTGCGTGCAGCGCAAGGCGCCGGAGCGACGACGCTGCCGCCCCGTCATCGAGCGACGGCAACGCCGCGATGTGCGTGCAACCGGTGCGCGAAGCGCACCAAGACCTTCGACGGGGTGCACTAGGACGACACGCGACCGAGGTAGGAGCTGTCGCGGGTGTCGACCTTGATCCGCTCGCCGGTGGTGATGAAGAGCGGGACGTTGACGGTCGCGCCGGTCTCCACGGTCGCCGGCTTGGTGCCGCCGGTGGACCGGTCGCCCTGCAGCCCCGGCTCGGTGTAGGTGACCTCGAGCTCGACCGAGGCCGGGAGCTCGATGTAGAGGACGCGGCCGTCGTTGCTGGCCACGATGGCCTCCTGGTTCTCCAGGAGGAAGTTGGAGGCGTCGCCCACGATGTCCGGTGCGATCTCGACCTGGTCGTAGGTCCCCGTGTCCATGAAGACGTAGGACGTGCCGTCGTTGTAGAGGTACTGCATCGTCCGCTTGTCGACGTTCGCGACCTCGACCCTGACGTCGGCGTTGAACGTCTTGTCGACGGTCTTGCCGGACTCGACGTTCTTCAGCTTGGAGCGCACGACCGCGCCGCCCTTGCCGGGCTTGTGGTGCTGGAACCAGATGACCTGCCAGAGCTGGCCGTCGAGGTTGAGCACCATGCCGTTCTTGAGGTCGTTCGTCGTTGCCATGTCGCCGGAGTCAGCCTTCTGGGTCGAGTTGTCAAAGATCTGCGTGGGTCGCCGTGGACCAGCCGATGAGTCTAGCCAGTGGGGGCGGGTTTCCCCGCTTTCGGATATGGCGCCGATCGTCGCACTGGGTTTGACTGTCACGGGTGACGGGGGAGCTGGAACGGGCGCAGGCACTCGTGCTCGACTCGCGGCGGTTCGGAAGCGTCGCGGAGCGTGCGGCGTACCTCCGGGCGGTGGAGTCGCGCTACCGCGATGTCGAGACCGTGATGAACCAGCTGATGGCGCTGCCGACCTGGGACGACCGGTCCCCCGCCTGGGTCGACGACCAGCTGGTCCTGGCCACCGCCGTGGTGCACCAGATCGGCACCCTCCGCGGTGAGTACGACGACGCACGCAACTGGGGCGACTCCGCGCTGGCCCTCGGCCAGAAAGGCTCTCTCCTGCGCCGGGCGGACCTGATGCTGCACCTCTCCGAGGTCCACCGCGTCACCGGCCGTCACGAGCGCTCGGCCGAGCTCGTGCACGAGGCCGTCGGCCTGCTCCGCCTGCACGAGCTGTCGCCGGACGACGTCGACGCGCTGGCGCCGGTCACGTGCCACGCCTTCTTCTGCCTCGGTGCGTTGGCCTACTGGGAGGGCCGGCCCGCTGAGGCCCGGCCGCTGCTGAGCCATGCCTGGTCGCACGGCGGCGACTCGATCCCGCACCTGTGGTCGATCGTCAACCACGCGCTGGTCGTCACCGATGACGGCGACCACGAGGCCGCGCTGGCCTTCGAGAATGCCGCGATCGAGATGGCGGACCGGCTCGGTGACGGGTTGGCCATCACCGCGGTGCGCAACAACCGCGCCTGCACGCTGCGCCACCTGGGCCGCTACGACGAGGCGTACGACGAGTTCGCCCGCGTGCTCCCCGAGATCCTCGCCGACGACATCCCCGACGCGGTGCTCACCAGCTGCGAGGACTTCGCGTGCGTTCTGTTCGACATGGGTCGCGACCGGGAGGGCGCCCTGCTGGTCGGCGCCGCGATGGCCGAGCGTGACGGCATCGGCGTCCCGCGCATGGCCTTCCAGGAGGCCGCCCTCGCACCGTCCTTCGACGGGGCCAGGCAGCGGCTCGGCGACGACTGGGAGCCGTTGCTGGAGCGTGGTGCCGAGCTCGGCGTCCTCGCGGCGGTCGCGACGGCGATGCGACCCGCCGAGACCTGACCGGCTACTTCAGCTCGTAGACCACCACGACGTTCGCGGTCAGGTCCTGCTGCGTGTGTCAGGACGAAATGGTTCCGGGCAGCGCTGTTGCCGCGATCTTCTCCAGCGCCATCCGGTAGCCGTCGAGACCGTGGCCGGCGAAGACCGCCATGGCATGCGGCGTGACGACGGAGGTGTGCCGGAACTCCTCCGGCCGCTGCGACGGGTCGGAGATGTGCACCTCGACCAGAGGCGCGGTCAGCTGGGCGCAGGCGTCGAAGAGTGCGTACGAGTAGTGCGTCCACGCGGCCGCGTTGAGCACCACCGGTGTTGCCTCGTCCGCGGCCGCGTTCAGCCAGTCGAGCATCTCGCCCTCGTTGTTGGTCTGGCGGACCCGCACCTCCAGGCCGAGCGCCTGGCCCCACTGCTCGCAGAGGGCGACCAGCTCGCGATGGGTGGTGGTGCCGTAGATCTCCGGCTCGCGGCGTCCGAGGCGGCCGAGGTTGGGTCCGTTGAGGACCAGGACGATGCTCATGCGAGCTCCTGATACGCCGCACGCAGCAGCTCGTCGGACGGCCCGGAGAGCACGGACGGCCGGGCCAGACCGTCCAGGACGACGAACCGCAAGGTGTTGCCCCGCGCCTTCTTGTCCACGCGCATCACCTCTAGCAGCTCGTCGAACGGCGCACCCGCCCAGGTGACGGGCAGACCGACGGAGGACAGCGTGGTCGCGTGCCGCGCCGCCGTCTCGTCGTCCAGCCGGCCCGCGAGCCGGGCCAGCGCGGCGACGTAGACCATCCCGAGCGACACCGCCTCACCGTGGCGGACCGTGTAGCCGGTGACCTTCTCGACCGCGTGCGCGAGCGTGTGGCCGTAGTTGAGCACCTCACGGCCCGGATGCCCGTCGGCGCCGCCGGTCTCACGCAGGTCTGCCGCGACCACCTCGGCCTTGACTCGCACCGAGCGCTCCACCAGGTCGGTGAGCACGTCGGAGGCCGGGTCGACGGCAGCGGCGGGGTCCTTCTCGACCAGCGCGAGGATCTCGGGGTCGGCGATGAAGCCGCACTTGATCACCTCGCCGAGGCCGCTGACCAGCTCGTCCGGTGGGAGTGTGGATAGCAGGTCGAGGTCGCACAGCACGCCGGAGGGCTCGTGGAAGGACCCCACGAGGTTCTTGCCGGCGCCGGTGTCGATGCCGGTCTTGCCGCCTACTGCGGCGTCGACCATGCCGAGCAGCGAGGTCGGCACGTGCACCACGCGTACGCCGCGCAGCCAGGTCGCAGCCACGAACCCGCCGACATCGGTGGTCGCGCCGCCGCCGAGGGTCACCACCGCATCGGAGCGGGTGAACCCGGCCGCGCCGAGCCGCTCCCAGCAGTCGGCGACCACCGCCACGCTCTTGGCCGACTCGCCGTCCGGCAGCTCGACGTCCAGCACCTCATAGCCCGGTAGGTCCACGGACAGCCCCGGCGCGTGCAGCAGCGCCACCCGGCGTACGCCGTCGCCCAGCAGCGCTGGGAGCCGTTCGAGCACGCCATGGCCGACCTCGACGTCGTACGGCGTGGCACTGGCCACCCGGATGGTGGTCATGAGAGAGCGGCCACGATGTCCGCGGCCACCTCGTCAGGGGTCCGGCCGTCGGTGTCGACCACCAGGGTCGCGACGGACTCGTAGACCGGTGTGCGCTCGTCGAGCAGCGCCTTGATCCGGCCGCGGACGTTGCCGAGCAGCAGCGGCCGCGCGCTGCCGAGGCCGACCCGTTTCACCGCGTCGGACAGGCCGACCTTGAGGAAGACCACCCGGTGCCCGGCGAGCAGCTCGCGGGTGGCCGGGTCGAGCACCGCTCCCCCGCCGAGCGCGAGCACGCCGTCGTGGGTCGCCAGCGCCTCGGCGACGGCCTTCCGCTCGAGGTCGCGGAAGTGCGCCTCGCCGGACTCCACGAAGATGTCGGAGATGGTGCGCCCCTCGAGCGCCTCGACGTCCGCGTCGGTGTCCCGCGCGGCCACGCCCCAGGCCTCGGCGAGCAGCTCGCCGACAGTGGTCTTGCCGGCGCCCATCGGTCCTACGAGCACAACCCTCGACATCACTTGAACCGGAGGGTGTCGAGGTAGGACTCGGCGTTGCGGCGCGTCTCCTGGACGGAGTCGCCGCCGAACTTCTCCAGCACGGCGTCCGCCAGCACCAGCGCGACCATCGCCTCCGCGACGATTCCGGCGGCGGGTACGGCGCAGACGTCCGAGCGCTGGTGGTGGGCGACCGCCTCCTCGCCGGTAGCGACATCGACGGTGCGGAGCGCGCGGGGCACGGTTGCGA
Source organism: uncultured Actinomycetota bacterium (assembly GCA_963825455.1). Taxonomy (GTDB): domain Bacteria; phylum Actinomycetota; class Actinomycetes; order Propionibacteriales; family Nocardioidaceae; genus Nocardioides. The sequence goes on along the minus strand of CAWGTG010000003.1, from coordinate 142,239 downwards.
TCGGCTTCATCGCGGCCCTGACACGGAGCACCTCGCCGGTGGTCATGCCACCCTCGGTGCCGCCGGAGCGGCCGCTGACCCGCCGGATCCCCTCGTCGGTCGCCACCATCTCGTCGTGCGCCAGCGAGCCCGGCGTCGCCGCGAGCGCGAAGCCGTCGCCGACCTCCACGCCCTTGATCGCCTGGATGCCCATGAGGGCGCCCGCCAACCGAGAGTCCAGCCGCCGGTCCCAGTGCACGTGAGAACCCAGACCGGGCGGGAGTCCGTGGACGACCACCTCGACCACGCCGCCGAGGGTGTCGCCGTCCTCGTGCGCCTGGTCGATCCGCTCGACCATCTGCTTGCCGGTGTCGGGGTCGAGACTTCGGACCGGGTCGTCGTCGAGCCGGGCCACGTCGTCCGGCTGCGGCCACAGGCCGTCGGGCGCGCGTACGCCGCCCAGCTCGATCACGTGGGAGACGATCCGCGCGCCGACCGCCTGCTCCAGGAAGTTGGACGCCACCCTGCCCAGCGCGACGCGCGCAGCGGTCTCCCGGGCGGAGGCGCGCTCGAGCACCGGGCGGGCCTCGTCGAACGCGTACTTCTGCATGCCCGCGAGGTCCGCGTGGCCGGGGCGGGGGCGGGTCAGGGGCGCGTTGCGCGCCGACCCCTCGAGCTCGGCCGGGTCGACGGGGTCGGCGGACATCACCTTCTCCCACTTGGGCCACTCGGTGTTGCCGATCTCGATCGCGATCGGCCCGCCCTGGGTCTCGCCGTGGCGGATGCCGCCGACCAGCGTGACCTCGTCCTGCTCGAACTTCATGCGGGCGCCGCGGCCGTAGCCGAGCCGGCGCCGCGCCAGCGCCTCGCGGATGTCGTCGGAGGTCACCCGCACATGGGCGGGGAGCCCCTCGAGGATCGCGACGAGGGACGGGCCGTGGGACTCACCCGCGGTCAGCCAGCGCAACATAGGGACGATTCTGTCAGGGGTAGAGGGCGGACATGACGGGCTGTCCGAGGACGACCCCCGAGAGGGCGCCCACGAGCATGAACGGGCCGAACGGGTAGTCCCGGCGCCGGGTCACCAGGGCGAGCAGTCCACCGACGATGCCGCCGAGCAGTACGCCGTCCCAGATGCCCAGCAGGAGCTCCGACCACCCGACCCAGCCCAGGGCCAGCCCGAGCACGCCGGACAGCCGTACGTCGCCGTAGCCGAGCCCGCGTGGGTAGAGGAACCAGAGCACGAAGAACATGCCGCCGTAGACGAGCCAGCCCAGCGCCGCCCGCTCCAGGTCTGCCAGGTGCCGGCCGTCCGCCAGCCAGGCGACCAGGACCGCCACGAGGGTCACGGCGTACGTCGGCGCGATCAGCCGGGTGGGCAGCATCCGGGTCCGCCAGTCGACCACGGCCAGCGCGACCCCGACTGGGACCAGCGGCAGCACCACGACGAGTGACCAGCTCCAGCCGAGGACCAGCCCCATCGCCGCCGCGCTGACGGCCGAGGCGAGCGCACACTTCCAGAGCAGCCCCGGCCGGGCCGCGATGTCGGCGTACAGCTCCTTGGGCTCCTCCGGCTCGATCACGGCCGCGGCGGCCTCGGCAACCTGGTCCTGCTCGGGCTCCTCCGGCTCCGGCTCGGGCACCCAGGCGATCAGCCGTGGCACCAGAGCTCCTGCGACCAGCCCCAGCACGCCGGTCGCGGCCGCGGTGACGGGATAGAGGTCGGTCACCGTGTCGACCTCGCGGCCAGGGCTTCCTCGGCGGCACGGCGCATCGCGCCAGCCGGCGCGTCGTAGCGCCCGGTCATGGCGACCACCTGGTTCAGGGCCTGCGCGACCAGCAGGTCGACGCCGCTGAGCACGGTCCGGCCGGACCGCTCAGCCGCAGCAGCGAGTGGGGTGGGCCAGGGCTCGTAGACCACGTCGAAGACCAGCGAGATGTCGGCGACCGCGGCGATCAGTTCGGGGACCTGGGCGGACGCGGGCACGGTCGACACCAGCACGTCTCCGGCCAGCGCCTGCACTTCACCGATCAGCGCCACCGCCACCGTCGGCGCCGAGCGGTGCGCGGCCACCGTGTGCACGGTCTCCACGGCTCGGTCGCGGTCGCGGACCACGAGAGTGGCATGGCGCATCCCGCGCTCGGCGAGGGCCAGCAGCATGGAGGTGGCGGTCGCGCCTGCGCCCAGGACCACGGCTCGCTCCATGGGGACGTCGTGGTCGCCCAGCACCATGAGAGCACCGGTCACGTCGGTGTTGAGCCCGTGCCGGCCGCCGTCCGGCTCGAGCAGCACCGTGTTGCAGGCACCGGTCGCACCCACCCACTCGTCGTACGAGCCCAGCAGCGGCACGGCCTCGCGCTTGAGCGGCATGGTCAGTGACACCCCGCGCCACGTCGTGGGGTCGAGCCCGTCGAGGAACCCGGCCAGCCCGCCGGACGGCACCTGCACCGCGTCGTACTGCCAGGCGTCGAGCCCGAGCGCCGCGTAGGCGGCCCGATGGATCACGGGCGACAGCGAGTGGTCGATGGGGTCGCCGAGAACTGCGCACTGCACAATCGGACAACCTACTGTCGGGGTGTCAGCAGGCGTCGGACGTCTCGCAGTACTCCTCGTACTCGTCCTTGAACTCGAGGAATGTGTCGTAGTCGTCGGTGAACTTGGTCTCGCCGGTCTTCAGGTCCGTCGTGACGTACCAGAGCCATGGACCGTCGGCCGGGTTCAGCGCGGCCTGGATGGAGTCGTCGCCTGGCGCCTCGATGGGGCCCGGCGGGAGGCCCGGGTACTTGCGCGTGTTGTACGGCGAGTCGACCTCGAGGTCCTCGGCAGTCAGCCCGAGACCCAGGTCGTCACGCCCGAGCGCGTAGTTGACCGTGGCGTCGATCTCGAGCAGCCCGTTGGTGAGCCCGTTGTCCGGGTTCTCCAACCGGTTGTAGATCACGCGCGAGATCTTCTTGCGGTACTTGCCGCGTCCCTCGGCCTCGATCAGGCTCGCGATCGTCATGATCTCGTGCGGCGTGTAGCCGAGCGCCTCGGCGCCGGCCTCGAGATCATTGTCGGTCGCGGCCTGCTGCCAGCGCGCCACCATGTCGTGCAGCATGTCTGCCGGCTGCTCGTTCGGCCCGAAGTCGTACGTGGCCGGGAACAGGTAGCCCTCGGGGTTGCCTTTGGCGTAGTCCGGGAGCCCGAGCGCCTGCGCATCCTGCAGCGCGGCCTCGAAGTCTGCCTGCTTGAAACCGGTGCCCTCGACCAGCCGGGCCACTATCTGCCGGACTGTGAAGCCCTCGGGGATCGTCACGTTGGTCGTCACGATGTTGTCAGGGTTGACGAGGACGTTGACGACGTCGGACGCCTTCATCTCCTTCAACAGCGAGTAGAAACCCGCCTGGATGGTGTCGGACTCCGGGTTGGCTCCCGCCGCCTCGATGAATGCCTCGACCGAGGCCACGACCCCCGCAGCCTTCAGGCCGCGGCCCATCTCGGCGATGCTGTCGCCCTGCTTGACCTCGAAGTTGACCTCACCGCTGCCAGGCCCGGGATAGTCGTCGGCCGAGCTGAACTGGTCCTGGATCTTGTCGATGCCGGTGGTGACACCCCAGTAGGCGGCGCCCGCCAGCAGCGCCAGGATCACCAGCGCGATCAGGCAGCCGGGTCCACGGCGACGGCTCCGCTCGGCACGCCGGCCCCCGGCCGGAGTCGGGGTCTGCTCGCCGAGGAGGTCCTCCATGTCCGTCATGGTCTGTCCGTCCCCTCGATGATCTCTCCCGGCGCGATGCCGCTGGCTCGTTCGGTGTCCAGCACGTGCTGCAGGATCACCACGGCGGCAGCCTGGTCGACCACCGCTCGGCGCTTGGCCCCCGAGCGGCCTCGGTCGCGCAGCATAGCCTCCGCGCTCACCGTGGTGAGCCTCTCGTCGGCCAGCCGCACCGGAATCGGGGCCACGGCCCGGGCCAGCTGATCGGCCCAGTCGCGCACCTTCCTGGCCGCCGGTCCCTCGCCTCCGGAGAGCGAGCGCGGCAGTCCCACGACCACCTCGAGCACTCGCTCCGGGTCGCCGTCCATCTCCTCCACCAGCAGCTCGGCGATCCGTGCCAGGTCCCCCCGACCGCGCGGGACGGTCTCCACCGGGGTCGCCAGCAACCCCGACGGGTCGCTCCGAGCGACCCCTATCCGCGCGTCCCCCGGGTCGAGCCCCATCCGTACGCCCTGCCTCACGCCACCCCACCCCGCCGACCCGTCGTTACTGATGAGCAGTAACGACGGGTCGGCACTGAACGACATATCGCTACACCGCGACCCGTCGTTACTGATGAGCAGTAACGACGGGTGGGCGTCGAACGACATATCGACAACGCCGAACGATGTATCGCCGTACGCCGAGTCGGCGTTACTGCCCGGCAGTAGCGCCGACTCGCGGTCGGGTGTGGAGAAGTCAGGACGCCACCCTGGCGACCTCGGAGCGGACCAGGGCCAGCGCCTCTTCGATCCTCGACGCGTCGGTGCCGCCGCCCTGGGCGACGTCGTCCTTGCCGCCGCCCTTGCCGCCGACCAGCGGGCCCACCGCGCGGACCAGCTCGTTGGCGCTCAAGCCACGGGCGCGCGCCTCGTCGTTGACAGCCGCCACGACCGAGACCTTGCCGTCTGCGTCGCCGATGACCACGACGACCCCGGGCTGGCCCTGGGGCAGCCGTCCGCGGACGTCGAGCGCGAGCGTGCGCGCGTCGCCACCTCCCGCTCCGGGTGCGGCAGTCGCCACCAGGGCGACCCCGCCCACCTGCTCGGCGCCGGACGACAGCTCTCCGGCCCTGGCCAGCAGCTGGCCCACGCGGACCTTCTCGAGCTCCTTCTCGGCCGCGCGCAGCTTCTCCACGATGTCGTTCACCCGTTCGGGGAGCTCCTCGGGCCGGGCCTTGAGCGCCTCGGAGAGCTGCGCGACCAGCACGTGCTCGCGCGCCAGGAACCGGTAGGCATCGGCGCCGACCAGCGCCTCGACCCGGCGTACGCCGGAGCCGATGCTGGACTCGCCGAGCAGCTTGATCACGCCGAGCTTGCCGGAGCTGCCCGCGTGCGTGCCGCCGCAGAGCTCGCGGGCCCATTCACCCACCGAGACCACGCGCACCTGGTCGCCGTACTTCTCGCCGAACAGCGCCATCGCGCCGGACTTGACCGCCTCTGCCTGGCTCATGACCTCGGCGTGCACCGCCAGGTCGTCGAGGATCACGTCGTTGACGCGCGCCTCGACGTCGGTCATCACCGACTCGGGCACGGCGCCGGCCGCGGAGAAGTCGAACCGGAACCGGCCGGGCGCGTTCTCCGAGCCGGCCTGGGTCGCGGTCTCCCCCAGCGCCTCGCGGAACGCCTTGTGCACCATGTGCGTCGCCGTGTGGGCGCGCGAGATCGACAGCCGCCGCTCGAGGTCGACGAGCGAGTGCGCCTCCAGCCCCGGGATGACCTCGCCGTTGAGCACCGTCGCCCGGTGCACGATCAAGCCGTTGATAGGCGCCTGCACGTCGTCGACCCGCAGCCGGGCGCCGTTGGAGAGCTCGATGACACCGTGGTCGGGCAGCTGCCCGCCGCCCTCGGCATAGAACGGCGTCCGGTCGAGGACCAGCTCGACCTCGTCGCCCTCGCTGACGCTGTCGACCACCCCGTCAGCGGTGACCAGGCCGCGGACCGAGCCGTCGCTCACCACCTCGGCGTACCCGGTGAACTCCACCGGCTCGCCGAGGGAATCCGCGACGGCGCGGTACGCCGTGGCGTCACGGTGCGCGCCCTTCTTGGCCCGGGCGTCCGCCTTGGCCCGCTCGCGCTGCTCCTGCATCAGCCGACGGAAGCCGACCTCGTCGACGTCCAGCCCCTGCTCGGACGCCATCTCGAGGGTGAGGTCGATCGGGAAGCCGAAGGTGTCGTGCAGCGCGAAGGCCCGCTCCGCCGAGAGCTCGGTGCCGCCCGCCTGCTTCACCTCGGCGGTCGCGGTGTCGAAGATCGTGGTTCCTGCGCGCAGCGTCTGCCGGAACGCGTCCTCCTCGGCGAACGCCACCGTCGAGATGCGCTGCCAGTCGCGGATCAGCCCGTCGTAGGTCTCACCCATCTTGTCGCGGCTGACCGGCAGCAGCTCGGGCAGCACGGGGTCCTCGCAGCCGAGCAGTCGCATCGACCGGATCGCCCGGCGCATCAGCCGGCGCAGCACGTAGCCGCGTCCCTCGTTGCCGGGGGTCACCCCGTCGCCGATCAGCATCAGCGAGCTCCGCACGTGGTCGGCCACCACGCGGAACCGGACGTCGTCGTCGTGGTCGGCGCCGTACGTGCGGCCGGTCAGCTCCTGGGCGCGCTCGATGACGGGGAACATGACGTCGATCTCGTACATGTTGTCGACGCCCTGGAGCAGGAACGCGACCCGCTCCAGCCCCATGCCGGTGTCGATGTTCTGCTTGGGCAGCGGGCCGACGATGTCGAAGTCGTCCTTCGACCGGACCGCACTGAGCTCCTCCTGCATGAAGACCAGGTTCCAGATCTCCAGCAGCCGGTCCTCGAGCTTGAACGGCATGTCCGGCCCGAGCTCCTCGGGCGTGAAGTCGGGACCGTGGTTGCTGCCGCGGTCGTAGAGGATCTCCGAGCACGGGCCGCCGGGGCCAGGGACCCCCATCGACCAGTAGTTCTCCTTCTTGCCGAGCTTGAGGATCCGCTCCTCAGGAAAGCCGGTGAGCTTGCGCCACAGGTCCACCGCTTCCGGGTCGTCGGTGTAGACGGTCGGATAGAGCTTGCTCTCCTCGAGGCCCCAGCCGCCCTCGGTGCGTGGCTTGGTGACCAGCTCCCAGGCCAGCTCGATGGCGCCCTGCTTGAAGTAGTCGCCGAAGGAGAAGTTGCCGCACATCTCGAAAAAAGTGCCGTGCCGGGTGGTCTTGCCGACGTCCTCGATGTCGGGGGTGCGCACGCACTTCTGCACGCTCACCGCGCGCGGGTACGGCGGGGTCTCATCGCCGAGGAAGTAGGGCTTGAACGGCACCATGCCGGCGTTGACGAACAACAGGGTCGGGTCGTCGAGCAGGAGCGAGGCGGACGGGACGGCGGCGTGCGCGCCCCACCGCGCGTCGTTCTCGAAGTGCGCGATGAAGTTCCGCCTGATCTCAGCGGTGTCCATCAGCCCCTGCCCTCCTCTTCCTGTCGTGTCGTCAGCTCTGCTGGTCCATGAGGCGCCAGCGAGAATCGCTCACGCAACTCCGTTTCGGCCTCGGCCTTGCCCTCGGCGACCTCGTCGCGGAACATCCGGACGCCGACCGCGAGGCCGTTGAGCCGGTCCTGCATCCCGTCGATCGTCAGCGCCTCAGCCGCACGGCGACCGCGGATCATCACGTAGATCGCGGCCCCGGCCCCGGCGACGAACCAGAGGCCACGGTTCATGCGGCGGTGCCCTCCGCGACGTCGTCGGCTGCCATCGCAGCTCGCTGCCTGGCCGCCCACTCGCGGCGTACCTCTCGCAGCTCGGCGCGCCGCTGCTTGCGCGAGCGCTTGACCTCCTGGCGCATGTGGAACCGGATCCGGTTGCGGGTCTCGGGCGACAGCGCCCGGCGCAACCCCTGGAACAGCGAGGCGGTCTGGACGACGGTCTCCTTGAGCAGCAGGTCCGCGAAGACCGGAGCCGGCACCGTCGGCACCGGCTCGGGCTCCGGCTCCCCCACGCGCGTGATGACGAACTCCGGCGTCGGTGGGATTTCGTCGAGTGACGCCAACGCGTTGTCAGATCGCTCGTTCGGCAACTTTCTCGCGTCACTCGACGCGAGCAGGCGGGCGATCTGGGCATCGAGCCGGCGCACGCGCAGCGCCAGTACGCCGACCAGGACGGCCAGCACACCGGTCACGGTCAGGAGCACCCACGCCATGAAAGCCGACCCTATCGCGGGGCCGAGGGCCCCCTAGTCGCCCCGGACCCCCCGGATGATCCGGCGGACCCGCTCCCAGCGCTCCTTGATCGCCGCCTCCGCGCCGAGCGACGTCGGCTTGTAGTACTCCGCGTCCAGGACGACGTCGGGTGCGTACTGCTGCTCCGCGATGCCGAACGGCGCGTCGTGGCTGTAGGCGTACGACTCACCGTGCCCCAGCGTCTTCGCGCCCCCGTAGTGCGCATCGCGCAGATGTGCGGGCACCGGCCCGATCTTGCCGGCGCGTACGTCGGCCGAGGCCGCCTCGATCGCCATGATGACGGCGTTCGACTTCGGGGCGATGGCCAGCGCGATCGTGGCCTGGGCGAGGTTGAGCCGGGCCTCCGGCATGCCGATCAGCTGGACCGCCTGCGCGGCCGCCACCGCCGTCGGCAGCGCGGTCGGGTCGGCCAGGCCGATGTCCTCGCTGGCCAGGATGACCAGCCGGCGGGCGATGAACCGAGGGTCCTCCCCCGCCTCGATCATCCGTGCGAGGTAGTGCAGCGACGCGTCGACGTCGGAGCCGCGCAGCGACTTGATGAACGCGCTGGTGACGTCGTAGTGCTGGTCGCCCTCGCGGTCGTAGCGGACCGCCGCCCGGTCGGCCGCTGTCTCGGCGGTCTCGAGGTCGATGGTGGTGCTGTCCCGCGCGGACGCGGCTCCCGCGGCCGCCTCGAGGTAGGTGAGCGAGCGACGTGCGTCGCCGCCGGCCAGCCGGACGATGTGGTCGAGGGCGGCCTCGTCGGCGGCGTAGGCGCCGCCCAGTCCCCGCTCGTCGGCCAGCGCACTGTCGAGTACGGCGCGGATGTCGTCGTCGGTGAGTGGTTCGAGGCGAAGCAGCAGGCTGCGCGAGAGCAGCGGGGAGATCACCGAGAAGAACGGGTTCTCGGTGGTCGCCGCGACCAGGGTGACCCAGCGGTTCTCGACGCCCGGCAGCAGCGCGTCCTGCTGGGCCTTGCTGAACCGGTGCACCTCGTCGACGAACAGCACCGTCTCGTGGCCGGTCGCCACCAGCTCGGCCCGTGCGGCCTCGATCGCCGCCCGGACCTCCTTCACCCCTGCCGAGACCGCTGACACCTCGACGAAGCGCCTGTCCGTCTGCTGGCTGAGGATCGCGGCGATCGTGGTCTTCCCGGTGCCCGGTGGTCCCCACAGCAGCAGCGACATGGACTGGTCGCCCTCGACCAGCTGCCGCAGCGGCGAGCCCGGCGCGCGGAGCTGGTCCTGGCCGACGAGCTCGTCCAGGGTCCGCGGCCGCATGCGCACGGCGAGCGGCGCGGCGGCGTGCGCTGCCGAGCTCAGCGCGCCGCCGGCTCCCTCGGAGGGACGCCGCGACTGCAGCGGGCCGGCATCGAAGAGCTGGTCGTCACCCTCGGGCAAACGACTTCTTGTCCAGGTCGTACCAGGTGTCGGCGTAGCCGGGATGCGACAGCTGGTCGTGGTCGGTCGCGGTGCCGGACACGTCCGTGTTGCCCTGCGAGTCGAGCCCGAGCAGTGAGGCCGTGGACGACTCCGTCGGATGCGCACCGATCGGGCCGGGGAAGTGGCAGGCCACCTTGTGCTTCGGCCCGATCTGCAGCAGCGGCGGCTCGACCTTGGCGCAGATCTCCTGGGCGATCGGGCAGCGGGTGCGGAACCGGCAGCCCGAGGGGGGATTGATGGGGCTCGGTACGTCGCCGGTGAGCCGGATCCGCTCGCGGCGCCCGCCGACCGCCGCCTGTTTCACGTCGGGCACGGCCGAGAGCAGCGCCTGGGTGTAGGGGTGGTGGGCGTTGAGGTAGATGCTCTCGCGGTCGCCGATCTCGACGATCTTGCCGAGGTACATCACGGCGACCTCGGGGCAGAAGTGCCGCACGATCGCCAGGTCGTGGGCGATGAACAGGAACGCGACGCCGAACTCCCGCTGGATGCCCTGGAGGAGGTTGATCACCTGCGCCTGGATCGAGACGTCGAGCGCCGAGACCGGCTCGTCGGCGACCAGGAGCTTGGGGTTGAGGGTCAGCGCACGGGCGATGCCGATGCGCTGCCGCTGGCCACCGGAGAACTCATTGGGGAACCGGTTGTAGTGCTCGGGGTTGAGCCCGACGATCTCGAGCAGCTCCTTGACCCGGCTGAGGACCTGCTTCTCGGGTACGAGCTTGTGGATCCGCAGCGGCGCCGCGACGATCGAGCCCACCGTGTGCCGCGGGTTCAGCGAGGTGTAGGGGTCCTGGAAGATCATCTGGATCTGCCGGCGCAGCGGCTTGAGGTCTCGCTGGCTGATCTGGGCGATGTCCTGGCCCTCGAACATGATGCGGCCGCCGGTCGGGGTCAGCAGCCGGGTGATCAGCCGACCTGTGGTCGACTTGCCGCAGCCGGACTCCCCGACCAGCCCGAGCGAACCACCCTCGACCACCTCGAACGAGACACCGTCCACGGCCTGAACGGCGCCGACCGTGCGGTGGACGAGGCCTTGCGACTTCACCGGGAAGTACATCCGCAGGTTGTCGACCGTCAGCAGGGTCTTCGCGTCCTTCGGTGCCTCCGTCGCGCCGTGGCCTGCGAAGGGGTCGATCTCCGTGTCCGTGACGAACGTCGGCTCCTCGCCCTGCTGGGGGGCGTCGGTGGTGGCCATCAGCCCTGCTCCTTCGAGGCGAGTTCCTCGACGAGGTCTGGCGCGATCTCCGGGAGAATCTCGGTCTGGTAGATGGTCTCGGGGTCGGGCAGGTGGCACCGCGTGAGGTGGTTGTTGCCGCGGTCGCCGGGCGCCAGCTCGGGCGTGGTGGTCCGGCACAGGTCGCCGGCGACCTTGTCCTTGTGGGTGCAGCGCGGGTGGAAGTGACACCCCGACGGCGGGTTGAGCAGACTGGGCGGGTTGCCAGGGATCGGGATCAGCTTCGCGTTGGTGTCACCGGTGACCTCGGGGACCGAGGAGAGCAGCCCCCACGTGTACGGCATCTCCGGGTGGGTGAGGATCTCCGAGGTCTTGCCGTACTCGACCGCGCGGCCGCCGTACATGACCAGGGTGTCGTCGGTCATCTCGGCGACGACCCCCAGGTCGTGGGTGATGATGATGATGGCCGAGTTGAACTCGCGCTGCAGGTCCTGGAGCAGATCGAGGATCTGCGCCTGCACTGTCACGTCGAGCGCCGTGGTCGGCTCGTCCGCGATGAGCATCGACGGGTCGTTGACCAGGCCCATCGCGATCATCGCGCGCTGACGCATCCCGCCGGAGAACTGGTGCGGGTAGTCGTCCACCCGCCGGTCCGGCTGTGGGATCCCGACGCGGTCGAGCAGCTCGATGGCCCGCCGTCGGGCGATCTTCTTGTTCACGTCCTGGTGGACCTTGTAGGCCTCCACGATCTGTGCACCCACGGTGAAGTAGGGATGCAGCGCCGAGAGCGGGTCCTGGAAGATCATCGCGACGTCGCGACCGCGCAGTCGTCGCAGCTCGTCCTCGCGCAACGTCAGGATGTCGGTGCCGTCCAGGATGATCTGGCCCGAGAGCTGGGCGTTGCTGCCGTGGAAGAGCCCCATGATCGCCGAGCTCGAGACCGACTTGCCTGATCCGGACTCACCCACGATCCCGAGGGTCTGGCCGCGCGCGACGGTGTAGCTCAGCCCGTCGACGGCCTTGACCACGCCGTCACTGGTCGGGAAGTGGACGCGGAGATCCTTGACGACGAGGAGCGGATCGCCCGCGGCATCGTCGGCCGAGGTCTCCGCGAGGGTCGTTGCGGAAGAGGACACGTGCCTACCTAACCGTGTTTGGTCAACCTGGGCTATCAGCCGAGCCGCACACGCGGGTCGATGACGGCGTACAGCAGGTCGACGACGATGTTGGCGACGATGACGAACGACGCGAACAGCAGCGTGATGCCGACGATGAGCGGCAGGTCGTAGCGCGTGACAGCGGTGAACGACAGCTTGCCCACTCCGTTGAAGTTGAAGACCGTCTCGGTGATGATCGCGCCACCCAGCAGGCCCGCCAGGTCCAGACCCGAGAGGGTCACCAGAGGCGTCAGCACCGCCCGCAGGGTGTGCTTGCCGATGACCACTCGCCTGGTGAGCCCCTTGGCACGAGCTGTGCGGATGTAGTCCTCGGTCATCGTCTCCAGCACGAAGGCGCGGGTCATCCGGATGTAGCCGGCCATGTAGACGAGCGCCAGCGTGATCGCCGGCAGAACCAGCCCCGTCGCCCACAGCCAGGGGTTCTCAGTGATCGGGGTGTACCTCGGCAGGTCGACGATCCCCCACCGGATGGCGACGAACTTCAGCAACAGCAACCCGATGAAGAACGTCGGGAACGCGAAGGCAAGCAGGGCGAGCCCGACGATGGCCTTGTCGAGCAGTCGGCCCTTGAACAGGGCGGCAACGATCCCGAGCAGCACCCCGCCGGCGATCCAGATGATGAACGCCGCGATGGCCAGCGAGACCGAGATCGGCAGCTTGTCCTTGATCAGGTCCTTGACCGGCTTGCTGTAGCCCGTGGAGTAGCCGAGGCAACCGGGGCCGCACTCCACGATCTGCTCGGGGGCCGCGGCGCGCAACTTGGGGTCGTCGGGGAACTGGCGGCCGGCCACGAAGCCCTTGGCGAACTTGCCCCACTGGACGATGGTCGGCTCGTCGTAGCCGAGGGCCCTCTTGGTCACGTCGAGCTGGGCGGGCGTGCACTTGGGCCCGCACGCGAACCGCTCAGGTGTCGAGGAGCTCGCGTAGAAGAGGTAGAAGGTGACCACGCTCATGACCACCAGGAGCAGGACGCCGCTGATCACGCGGCGGATGGTGTAGGCGAACACGGGCACCTCGGAACGTATGGAGTGGGATCCGTTTGGGTTCCGGTCCCGTGCGGCCCCACCGGTGGGTGGGGCCGCACGGGCCGGTGTTTTGTAGGTGTTACCGCGTCAGGTGACGCGTTGGTGCAGTTGATTCTGTTGTCGGGTTACCCGACCTGGACTAGGCGCCACCGTCCTTGACGGAGATGACACCCAGGTCGGCGTAGCCGTTGGTTCCCGAGGAGTTCACGTAGTTCTCCACGTTCGAGCCACGCAGGAAGTAGAACTTCGTGGTGTCCAGCGGGATGTAGGCGACGTCGTCGGCCAGCATCTTGTCGATGTCGGACCACATCTGGTTCGCCTTGTCGATGTCGGTCTCGGCCGACGCCGCGTCCATCGCCGCGTTGACCGCGTCGCTCTCGTAGTTGCCGTAGTCCTGACCGTTCGATGCCTTGGTCAGGTTGATCCGGCTGTCGAACAGCGGCGGGATCACCGTGGAGACCGACGGCCAGTCAGAACCCCAGCCACCCCAGATCAGGTCGCTGTCCGAACCCGGCTTCTGGATCTGCTCGTAGTAGGGACCAGACGGGTCCAGACCATCGAGCGTCACGTCGAAGCCGGCCTCGTCATAGGTCGCCTTCAGCGCGGCCATGGCCTTGTCGAAGGCGTCCGACCCGATCGGGTAGGTGAGCTTGATCGGGTAGGGCACCGTCTCGCCGGACTCCTCCAGCAGCGACTTCGCAGTCTCGACGTCGCCACCCTCGGGCTTGCCCCAGTTCGGGTTGGCAACGTAGCCCGGCGTGCCCGGGTTGACGATCGACAGCGACGGGGCCGAGGCCTTGTCGCCACCCAGGGCACCGACGAGCCCGCCGCGGTTGGTCGCCGCCGCGAGTGCCTGCCGCACCTTGATGTTGGTCAACCGGTTGAAGTTGGGCACCAGGTAGTTGCTGAACGGCGACTCGAAGTTGACCGCACGCGCAGCGACGTCACCCGTGATCTGCGGGTACTGAGCCGGCGTCACGCTCCGGCTGGTGATCGCGTTGGCGTCGTCACCCTGGTCGGCGATCAACCGGTCGACGATGACCTCGACCTCGATGCCGACCTGGAACACGAACGAGTCGGGGTTGGCATCGCGGTTGGTGTCCTCGGTGCCGTCCCACTCCGGGTTGCGGATGAAGGTGCCGCCCGAGTCCTCGTTCCAGCCGTTCTCGTCGAGCATGTAGGGACCGTTGGAGAAGACCGTGAGCTTCGACTTGTCGCCCTTGTCCTGGTCGGCGCGGTAGGGGTCGAAGGCGCGCAACGCAGCAATGGCGTACGGGAAGTCCGGCCACGGCTTCTTGAACCGGTAGGTGATCGTGTTGCCATCGCAGGTCACGGCCTTGTCGAACTCAGCCTGGCCCTCGCCGGTGTACGGGCCCTTGTAGACCGGCTCGCCGCCGGCGTCCTCGGGCACGTCCAGATAGCCGATGATGTAGTTGGGGCCACCGGTGATGACATCGGTCGCGAAGGTGCGGGATACGCCGTACTTCACGTCCTCACAGGTGACTGGCTGGCCGTCCTGCCACTTCGGGCCGTCCTTGAGGGTGAACGACCACTCGGTCGCGTCCTCGTTGGACTGGCCGGTGTCGGTGGCCAGGTCGGGGATCGGGGTCTGCCCCTCGATGTTGTCAGTGACGCCCTTGGGGAAGTCCACCAGGCTGCGGTACACGAGCCGGCTCTGGTTCGAGAGGTCGCGCCCCGTGTACGTGCGCTGCGGGTCCAGGGACTGCGTCACCGACGTCTCGAGCGAGTAGATCGTGCCGCCCTTGACAGCGTCAGTGCGTTCGGCGTCCTGGTTGGTCCCGGTCCCGGAGCCGTCGCTATCCGAGTCACCACCACAGCCGGCCAGGCCGACGGCGACGACCATGGATGCGGCTGCTGCTACCAGCCGCTTCCGATTGGTTCCCATCAATTTTCTCCTTCGGAGGGTGTGTCTCGCCGTGGTACGGCGCTTCTTTCCTGCGGAAAGCTCGAGGTGCCGGTTCTGCCTAGCGGCCGGCTCTCGGGTCGAGCGCGTCGCGCGCGCCGTCGCCGAGCAGGTTGAACGAGATGACGATGGCGGCGATCACGGCCGCCGGGATGAAGAAGAAGAAGAAGTCGGTGTAGGCGTACTCCAGCGCGCCGCCCAGCACGTTGCCCAGCGTCGGCGTGGGGGTCTTGATGCCGACGCCGAGATAGCTGAGCGCGGCCTCGGCGGAGACGTAGGCCGGCATCAGCAGTGTGAAGTAGACCAGCAGCGGCGCCCACAGGTTCGGCAGGATCTCCTTGAAGTAGATCCGGCGCCGCGACGCGCCCATCAGGATCGCCGCGTCGACGAACTCGCGCTCGCGGATCGACAGCACCTGGCCACGGATGAGGCGAGCGATCGGTGGCCAGCCGAAGACGGCCAGCACGATCACGATGTAGAGGCCGTTGGCGAAGGCACCGGCCGGGACTCCGATGTCGGTCATCCGGTCCACGACGACGCCCGAGAGGGCCAGGAGCATCAGGGTGCTCGGGAAGGAAAGTGTCAGGTCGATGATCCGGCCGATCGCGCTGTCGACGATCCCGCCGGTGAAGCCCGCGATGATGCCCGCGATGGTCCCGATCGCCACGGTGATCAGCGCAGCGGACAAGGCGATGGTCAGGGACAGGGTGGCGCCGTACATGAGCCTCGAGAGCACGTCGCGGCCCAGGCCGGGCTCCACGCCGAGCGGGTGGTCCCAGCTCATGCCACCGCCGAAGCCCTTGGGGAAGTTGCCGGTGGCGTAGTCGAGCAGGTCCTGGTGCGGCGTGTAGGGGTCGATGACCCCGAACCTCTTGAGGATCGGCGAGGAGACCGCCATCACGACGAACAGCAGGGTGACGACGAGGGCCGCCATCGACAGCTTGTCCTTGCGGAAACGGGCCCAGGCCAGTCGGAGGGGTGACCGCCCCTCGACATCGACCCTTCCTGCTGCCTCATCGCCTTCGGTTTCGACGAAGTGGTCGTCGCTGTGCGACTCCAGGTTCGATGCTGTCAGAGTCACCTGGTCTCCCTTTCACAGCCCATCCAGTGGGGCCCAAACCCCTCCGGCCCTCGCACTCTATGTGACCCAGGCCTCGTCGCAAGTCGCGAGGCGGTAACGATCTGGTCTCGAGGGATGGGACTCACAGATGCCTCTGAAAACCGTCGATCGTCCCGTTGATCAGGCGTGTCCGGGGAGATCGTCCGTCGTACTTGAACTTTCACCGCCGACCTTCCGTCCTGCGGCGACGACCGCGCCCGAGTCCAGATCGAGCCAGCGCTGGCCGAACCCGACCTCGCTACTGACCTCGACGAGGCGGTTCGCCTCCTCGGTCGTCGCGCCGGCGCCCTCGGCGAACATGGGCGCGGTCACCGGCATGGCCGGGTGGTGGCCGATCTCGCCGGCGAAGTGGCAGGCCACCTTGTGCCGAGGGCCGATCTGCATCAGCGGCGGCTCGTGCCGGGCGCAGATGTCCTGGGCCAGCTCGCACCGCGTGCGGAACCGGCACCCCGACGGCGGGCCGATCGGGCTGGGCACGTCACCCGTGAGCCGGATCCGTTCCCGACGCCCGCCGATGGCGGCCTGCTTCACGTCGGGCACGGCCGAGAGCAGCGCCTGGGTGTAGGGGTGGGCGGAGTGGTTGTAGAGGGAGTCGCGGTCGGCGATCTCCACGATCTTGCCGAGGTACATCACCGCGACCTCGGGGCAGAAGTGGCGCACCACCGAGAGGTCGTGAGCGATGAACAGGAAGGCGATGCCGAACTCGCGCTGCACGTCCTGGAGGAGGTTGACCACCTGCGCCTGGATCGACACGTCGAGGGCGGACACCGGCTCGTCGGCCACGAGCAGCTTCGGCTGCAGGGCAAGCGCCCGTGCGATTCCGATGCGTTGACGCTGGCCGCCGGAGAACTCGTTGGGGTAGCGGTTGTAGTGCTCGGGGTTGAGGCCGACGACCTCGAGCAGCTCCCGCACCCGGTCCAGGACCTTGTTGTCGGGGACGACCTTGTGGACCCGCAGCGGGATCCCGATGATCGTGCCGACCGTGTGGCGTGGGTTCAGTGAGCTGTAGGGGTCCTGGAAGATCATCTGGACCTCTTTGCGCAGCGGCAGCATCTGCCTCTTCGACAGCTTGGCCATGTCCTGGCCCTCGAAGAGCATCTCGCCGGCGGTCGGCTCGTAGAGGCGCGTGATCACCCGGCCGGTCGTCGACTTGCCGCAGCCGGACTCGCCGACCAGGCCGAGCGACCCGCCCTTCGGCACGGCGAACGAGACGCCGTCGACGGCCTGCACGTGACCCACGACCCTGCGGATGATGCCCGAGGAGTGCACCGGGAAGTACTTCACCAGGTTGCGGACCTCGAGCAGGGTCTCGCCACCGGCCACGGCCGTGTTCGGCCGCTCGATCGACATGTCCGTCATGTGCTCTCACCCTGGATCTCGGCGATCTGCTCCTTGAGCTCGGGGATCAGCTCACCCGTCTCGGGGTCGAGCAGCTCTGGAGCGGCCTCGGGCAGAACCTCCTTGAGGTAGATCTCGTCGGGGTTGATGAGGTGGCACCGCTTGAGGTGACCCTCCTGTGACGTGGTCGCCAGCTCGGGCAAGGTCGTCCGGCACAGGTCGCCGGGCACCTTCTCGACGTGTCGGCACCGTGGGTGGAACGCACACCCTTGTGGCGGGTTGAGCAGGCTCGGCGGGGTACCGGGGATGGGGATCAACCGGGCACCGACGTCGCCGCTGATGTCGGGGACGCTGCTCAGGAGCCCCCAGGTGTAGGGCATCTCCGGCAGCGTCAGGATGGTCTTGGTCGGCCCGCTCTCCACCGCGCGGCCGCCGTACATCACCAGCACGTCGTCGGCGATCTCCGCGATCACGCCGAGGTCGTGGGTGATCATCACGATCGCCGAGCCGTACTCGCGCTGGAGGTCCTGGAGCAGGTCGAGGATCTGGGCCTGGACCGTCACGTCGAGTGCCGTTGTCGGCTCGTCCGCGATGAGCAGCTGTGGGTTGTTGACCAGCGCCATCGCGATCATCGCGCGCTGGCGCATGCCGCCGGAGAACTGGTGCGGGAAGTCGTTGACCCGGCGCGAAGCCTGAGGGATGCCCACCCGGTCGAGCATCTCGATGGCTCGGCGCCGCGCCTCTGCCTTGGACACGTTGTTGTGCAGGCGGACCGCCTCGCTGATCTGCCGCCCGACCGAGTAGAACGGGTGCAGGGCGGTGAGCGGATCCTGGAAGATCATCGCCACGTCGTTGCCACGCATCGCCTGCATCGTGGGCTGGTCGGCGCCGATCATCTCGGTGCCGCCCACCCGGATCGACCCCGCCAGCCGGGTGGTCGCCGGGTTGTGCAGCCCTAGCACGGCCATCGACGACACCGACTTGCCCGAGCCGGACTCCCCCACGATCCCGAGGGTCTGTCCACTGCGCACGGTGTAGCTGAGGTCGGACACCGCCTGGACGAGGCCGTCGTGGGTCGGGAACTGCACGGAGAGGTTCTCGACGACCAGGTAGGGGTCGTCGGGCGCGGACGCCGGACGATCGAAGGCCATCGCGCCGGGTGTCGTGATCGTCATGCTCCCTCGCCAGCGCGTCGCGTCGTGGTGGTCATCCCAGCCTCACGCGTGGGTCGATGACAGCGTAGAGGAGGTCGACCAGGAGGTTGGCCAGCACGATGATCACCGCGGACACGAGGACGGTCGCTGCGACGACGGGGAAGTCTGCCGGAGAGAAGATGGCCTGGATGGACCAGCGTCCCATGCCGTCGATCTGGAAGATCCATTCGGTGAAGACGGTGCCGGTGAGCAGGAACGCGAAGTCGAGCCCGAAGATCGTGATGATCGGCACGATCGCCGCCCGCAGGGCATGGCGCACCACAACACGGCGTTCTGAGGCGCCCTTGGCGGCCGCGGTGCGGACGTAGTCCTCCCCCAGCGTCTCGAGCATCTGGCCGCGCGAGTACCGCGCATACGACGTGGAGGACGTAAGGCCGATGCACAGCCACGGCAGTGCCAGACCGGTGGCCCAGGCCACCGGGTTCTGGGTGAGCGGGTGGTAGGACGTGTCCTCGATCAGCTTCCACTGCAGCGAGATGTAGATCCACGCCATCAGAGCGATCACGTAGTAGGGAATGGCCGAGACGACCACGCTGAAACCCACGAGGCCGCGATCCACCGCTGTTCCCCGTCTTCGGGCGGCGATGGTGCCCAGCAGCACGCCGAGGGGGAGGAAGATGGCGGCGCCACCAACGGCGATCGAGATCGTCGCCGGCAGCTTCTCGAACAGCTCCTTCGTGACCTCGCCGCGGGTGCGGTAGGAGATGCCCAGGCAGGGCGCGTCGCAGTGGTAGGTCGCGCCGTAGGTGATCTCGCGGTCGTGGAAGAGACCGCCGACGAAGACGGTGTACTGGTGCACCATCGAGTCGTTGAACCCGAGCTGCTCGGTCAGCAGCGCCAGCTTCGCCGGGGTGCACTTGCCGTTGAGGTCGCACAGCGGCTGGGCAGGGTTGCTGGGCCCCTTGAAGAACAGTACGAACACGATCATGGACGTCAGCGTGACAACCAGGAACGCCGACACGAGTCGGCGCACGATGTAGCCGAACATCGCCAGGCCTTCCGTCGCGGGGTTGGTTCCCGTCGTCTCCGGGGCGGGCCACGTGGCCCGCCCCGGAGAGTCAGGGACTACTTCTGGTGTGGATTGGCGATCGGCGTCAGCCGGCGTTCACCCACAGGTCGCGGAACGTTGGCGTGCCGAGGGTGTTGTCGATGAAGTGGCCCTCGATCTGAGAACCGTGCATCTGCGCCACGCCGGTGTAGTACCGCGGGACCACGGGCAGGTAGGTCGTCATGATCTCCTGCTCGAGGGCGTTCCAGGCCGCCGGCTGCTCTTCGGCCGGCAGCTCGAACACTGCGTTGATCTTCGCGTCGATGTCCGGGTTGTTGAACGCCGACTCGTTGGTGCCGAAGCCCACCTCTTCCAGGTCGGTCGACTCGAAGATCGTCGGGACCCATGTCGCGCCCGACGGCCAGTCGGAGCACCAGCCGTAGGAACGGAGGTTGAGATCGCCGTTGACGTCGTCTCGGTCGGCGACGTTCTTGGCGGTCGTGGTCGGGACCGGGGTCGCCTTGAAGCCCGCCGCCTCGAGGCCACGGGTCAGCACGTCCTTGCTGGCCACCGAGATGTCGGAATCCGTCGAGAACAGGAACTTGATCTCGTATCCGAGGTTCCCGCTGTCGGTGAGGATCTGCTTGGCCTTCGCCGGGTCGGTCGCGAACGGCTCGTGGCCCTCTACCGGGTCGTACGGCTCACGACCGGGCACGCCCGGGGGCATGAGGTTCTGGGTCCCGATCGCGGTGACCTCCGGGATCAGCCCACTGGCCACGATCTGGTCGTTGTAGGGGACGGCCCAGGTCAGCGCCTCGGCGATGGACTTGTCCGGCACCTTCCGCTGGTCAACAGCGTAGAAGTAGGTGCACGGCGAACCGCCCGTGACCAGTCGACCGGTGTCGCTGATCTTCCGGTAGTCCTGGGCGAGCACGTCGTCGTAGGTCATCGTCGTCGTGCCCTCGCCGGAGTCAGCGAGCAGGATCTGGTCGATCTGCTCGGACTGCAGGCCGGCCTTGAACACGTACTTGTCGGGGTACGCCGTGCGCGCCGGGTCGGTGGCCGGGTCCCACTGGTCGTTCTTGACCAGCGTCAGCGACTTGCCGATCGTGTACTGCTCGATCTTGTAGGGGCCGGTCGACAGCGGGTGCTGCGCGTACTTGGCCGGGTCGCTCACTGCCGGGTCGGTCGGGATCGGGCCGATCGACGGGAACGACGCGTAGTAGGGGAAGTCCGGGAACGGCTTGGCCATCTTGACGGTGATGTTGTTGCCGTCGACCGTGACCGCCTGCTGCTCGGCGTCCGGGTCGGTGTAGGGGCCCTTGTAGGTGTCGCCACCCAGGAAGTACGGGTTGCTGTAGTAGAGGCCCGGGCCGTTGACGAACGTCTTCTCGTCCATCGAGCGGATGATGCCGAAGGCGACCTCGTCGGCGGTGACCGGGGCTCCGGTCTCCCACTTGATGCCGTCACGAAGCGTGAACGTCCACTCGGTGAAGTCGTCGTTCGGCGTGCCGAGGTCGGTGGCCAGGTCGGGCACCAGGATCATCTGACCGGTTTCTTCGTCGTAGTCGTACTGCGTCAGCTGACGCGTGACGAGCGACGTCAAGATGCCGTTCGTGTCGGTGTAGTAGAGGTCCGACGGGTCGATCGGCGTGGTCAGACCGGTGGAGGTCAGGACGGTGATGGTTCCACCCGGCGTGGCTCCCTCGATCGTGACCGGGCCCTCCCGGTCCGGGTCCTGGCCGCTGCCGGTGTTGCCCAGGTTCTCTGTGTCGACGCTGGGGCTTGCACCGCCGCCGCCTCCGTTGTCATCGCCGTCGCCGCCGCACGCGGCGAGGACGATCATGCTGGCTGTGGCCAGGGCCACCGCCGATCTCTTCAGGCGCATTGCCTTTGTCACCTTTCGTTGTTGGAGCACACTGCAACAGCCGCACCCGACCGGGGTCAGCGGCGAGTCCTCGGGTCGAACGCGTCACGGATCGAGTCACCGAGGAGGTTCAAGGAGAGGGTCAGCACCGTGATGACGCCGACGGGCATCCACAGGTAGATCCCGTAGTCGGCGTAGAACGGTGTCGCATCCGAGACCATCTTGCCGAGCGAGGGGATGCCGGTCAGGCCGAGGCCGAGGAAGGACAGCCCTGCCTCGAAGGCCACGAACGCCGGCAGGCCGAGTGAGATCGACACCACGATCGGTGCGATCAGGTTGGGCAGCAGCTCCTTGAACAGGATCTGCCGCGTGGGCACGCCGATCACCTCGGCGGCCATGATGAACTCCCGCTCCCGCAGCGAGAGCACTTGGCCGCGGATCAGCCGCGTCAGCCCCATCCAACTGAAGAGGATGAGCACGCTCATCAGCGCGCCGAGCTGCGCCCACTTGAGCGTGTCCGGGTTTGGGAAGCGGGACACGACGATCGGCGCGAGGGCCAGCATCATGAGCAGGAACGGAAGGGCCAGGAACAGGTCAGTCACGAACGAGATGAGCCGGTCCGCCCAACCGCGCGAGAAGCCAGCCATCAGGCCGAGCGCCAGGCCGACCAGCGTCGACACCACCGAGGCGACGAGGGCCACGACCAGCGACGTACGCAGGCCGTTGACCAGGTAGGCGAGGTTGTCGTAGCCCACCCGCGGCGCGACCCCGAGCGGGTGGTCCCACGTGAAGGGGTGGAAGGGCGGCCCGACCTTGGGGTAGCCGTCGAAGTCGAGCACCTCGCTCTGCGTCGGTGCGTTGGGGTCTTTGATGTCCCAGTAGAGCCCGGCCGACCTCACGAGGAAGGGGCCGAAGATCGCGATGAGCACCAGCAGCAGCAACAACACCGAGCAGACGGCCGCGACCTTGTCCTTGCGCAGCCGGCGCAGCGCGATCTGGGTGGGCGACTTGCCCGCGATCTCCTTGTCCCGGTTGGCGTCGGGTGAGTCGGTCCCAGGATGGGCGAGAGCCGTGTTCTCCTCGACGACAAGTTCCCCAGGATCCAGGGTCACGGCCACCTCCCAAACGGATCGACCCGACAACATCCCGCGGGCCGCGGACGCCGCTGACTGTAAACCAGTTGACAGCCGCTATCGCACGCTGTGGAGGTAACAAATGGGTCTCAGACCGCCCGAGTTCCTCAAGCGGAATGTTCCGCGTCCGGCAGATCTTCCGCCGGATCGGCATCCACACCGGCTTCCTTGCGCTGTGCGGCCGTGATCGGCGCGGGGGCTGCGGTCAGCGGGTCCACCCCGCCACCGGACTTCGGGAACGCGATCACCTCGCGGATGGAGTCGGTGCGCGCGAGCAGCGCGGTGATCCGGTCCCAGCCGAACGCGATGCCGCCGTGCGGCGGCGCGCCGTACGTGAACGCGTCGAGGAGGAAGCCGAACTTCTCCTGCGCCTCGGCCTCGCCGATGCCCATCACGGCGAAGACCCGCTTCTGGATGTCCTCGCGGTGGATACGGATCGAGCCTCCACCGATCTCGTTGCCGTTGCAGACCACGTCGTAGGCCCAGGCGAGCGCGTCGCCGGGGTCCTTGTCGAAGGTGTCGAGGTCCTGGGGTGAGGTGAACGCGTGGTGCA
Organism: uncultured Actinomycetota bacterium; assembly: GCA_963825455.1. Lineage (GTDB taxonomy): Bacteria > Actinomycetota > Actinomycetes > Propionibacteriales > Nocardioidaceae > Nocardioides. The sequence goes on along the minus strand of CAWGTG010000003.1, from coordinate 119,410 downwards.
CGGCGGTCCACGCACCACCGCCCACGGCCACGTCGCCGGCCGCCGTGGCCTCGTCGGCCGGCTCGAAGAGCGGCGCGTCGACGACCCACAGGAAGCTCCACGCGTCCTCGTCGATGAGGTCGCCGCGCCGGCCGATCTCCAGCCTGGCGGCGCCGAGCAGGGCCCGGCTGGACTTGGCCGGCCCCGCGGCGAAGAAGACGCAGTCGCCCGGCTGGGCACCGACCTGCGCGGCCAGCCCCGCCCTCTCCTCCTCGGAGAGGTTCTTGGCGACGGGCCCCCCGAGCTCGCCGTCCTCCTGGACCAGGACATAGGCCAGCCCGCGGGCGCCGCGCTGCTTGGCCCACTCCTGCCAGGCGTCGAGCTGCTTGCGCGGCTGACTGCCGCCGCCGGGCATGACCACCGCGCCGACGTACGGCGCCTGGAAGACGCGGAACGGCGTCTCCTTGAAGTAGTCGGTGCACTCGGTGAGCTCGAGCCCCATCCGCAGGTCCGGCTTGTCGCTGCCGAAGCGGGCCATCGCCTCGGCGTACGTCATCCGCGGCAGCGGGCGCGGCAGGTCGTAGCCGACCAGCGCCCACAGTGCCGCGAGCACGTCCTCGGCCACGGCGACGACGTCGTCCTGGTCGACGAAGCTCATCTCGATGTCGAGCTGGGTGAACTCCGGCTGCCGATCCGCGCGGAAGTCCTCGTCGCGGTAGCAGCGCGCGATCTGGTAGTAGCGCTCCATGCCGGCGACCATCAGCAGCTGCTTGAACAGCTGGGGACTCTGCGGCAGGGCGTACCAGCTGCCCGGCCGGAGCCGGGCCGGGACCAGGAAGTCGCGTGCGCCCTCGGGGGTCGACCTGGTCAGCGTCGGCGTCTCGATCTCGACGAATCCGTGGTCGTCGAGGACGTCGCGGGCCGCCTTGTTGACCTTGCTGCGAAGGCGGATCGCCTCGTTGGGCGCAGTACGACGCAGGTCGAGGTAGCGATACCTGAGCCGCACCTCCTCCCCCACGTCCACGTGATCGTCGATGGGGAACGGCAACGGCGCTGCCGCGCTGAGCACCTCGAGCTGGTCGGCGACGACCTCGACCTCGCCCGTGGGCAGCTCGGGGTTGGCATTGCCCTCCGGTCGCAGTCCGACCTGACCGGTGACCTTGATGCAGAACTCGTTGCGCAGCTGGTGCGCGAGGGCCTCTTCCCGGACGACCACCTGGACCACGCCGGAGGCCTCGCGCAGGTCGATGAAGGTGACGCCGCCGTGGTCGCGGCGGCGGGCCACCCACCCGGCCAGGGTCACGGTCTGGCCCGCGTGCTCGGCACGCAGCGAGCCGGCGTCGTGGGTGCGGATCACGTTTCTGTCTCCTCTGGTGACTCTGGTGACTCTGGTGTCCAGGTTTCCGGGTCGGCGGGCTGCTGGTCACCGCTGCGGATGTCCTTGACCTCACCGCTGTCCGGGAACCACACGAACGGAATGCCGCGGCGCTCGGCGTACCGGATCTGCTTGCCGAACCTCTGCGCACTCGCGGCCACCTCGGTGGCGATGCCACGGCGGCGCAGTGCGGTCGCGATGTCCTCGCTTGCGGTACGTGACTCGTCGTCGACCAGAGCGACCAGCACCGTGCTCGGCACTTTTGGACCGGGCTCGAGGACCCCGTCCGCGAACAGCGGGACAAGGGTGCGCGAGACGCCAAAGCTGATGCCGACGCCGGGGTACGTCGTCCGGCCGTCGCTCGCGAGCGCGTCGTACCGGCCGCCGCCAGCGACCGACTTCAGCCGTTCGTATCCGGACATGAAGACCTCGAGCACGGTGCCCGTGTAGTAGTCGAGGCCGCGAGCGATCCGCAGGTTCGCCTCGAGGGTGACGTGCTCGCTCACGGCGCTCGCGCAGCCGTCGACCACCGCCGCCAGCTCGGTGAGTCCCACGTCGAGCAGCTCGTCCTCGACGCCCAGTGCCCGGACCCTCTCGACGAACGAGGTGTCCGGGACCCGGATCCTCGCGAGCTCGAGACAGCGCTCCGCCTGCTCCTCGGTGGCGCCGGCCTCGGAGACCAGCAGCGCCGCGACCGCCTCGGCGGGTTGCTTGTCGAGCTTGTCGATCTGCCGGATCGCGGCGGTGACGTCGGGGATGCCGAGGCCGCGGTAGAAGCCCTGGATCAGCTTGCGGTTGTTGACCTGGAAGGAGAGGTTCGGCAGCGGCAGCGCGTCCAGCGCCTCGACCATCACCCGCACCACCTCGACGTCGTGGTGGAACGGCAGCTCGTCGCGGCCGACCACGTCGATGTCGGCCTGGGTGAACTGGCGGTAGCGGCCGTCCTGAGGCCGCTCGCCGCGCCAGGCGGGCTGGATCTGGTAGCGCCGGAACGGGAACTCGAGCTTCCCGCTGTGCTCGAGGACGTAGCGCGCGAACGGCACGGTCAGGTCGAAGTGGAGACCGAGCCCCGAGTCGCCCGCCGTGTCGTCGGCCTGCAGCCGGCGCAGCACGTAGATCTCCTTGTCGATCTCGCCGCCCTTGGAGAGCCGCTCGATCGGCTCGACCGCCCGGGTCTCGATGTTGGCGAAGCCGTGCAGCTCGAAGCTGCGCGAGAGGCTCGCGATCACCTGGCGCTCGACGGCGCGGTGCTCGGGCAGCAGCTCGGGGAACCCGCTCAGCGGGGTGGGCTTGTCAGTCATGCGGTCAGCGGAGTGTCGGGAGGTCTTGGAGGAACGGGTTGGTGGCGCGCTCCCGGCCGATGGTGGTCTGCTCGCCGTGGCCGGGCAGCACGACGATGTCGTCGGCGAGCGTGAGCACCTTGGTGGCGAGGCTGTTCAGCATCGTGGGGTGGTCGCCGCCGGGCAGGTCGGTACGGCCGATCGAGCCGGCGAACAGCAGGTCACCAGAGAACATCACCTCGGAGACCTCGTCGACGTCGGGGTACGGCGAGCGGAAGGTCACCGAGCCCTCGGTGTGGCCGGGCGTGTGGTCGACGACGAACCTGACGCCGGCCAGCTCGAGCTCCTGCAGGTCGCCCAGCTCGCGAACGTCGTCCGGCTCGTCCCAGGAGTAGTCGCCGCCGAGCATCATCTGGGCGGTCTCCGGCGACATGCCCGCCAACGGGTCGGTGAGCAGGTGGCGGTCGCCGGGGTGGATCCAGGCCGTGGCGTCGTACCCGCCCGCCACCGGCGCCACACAGAACATGTGGTCGACGTGGCCGTGCGTCACGAGGACGCTCACGGGCTTGAGCCGGTGCTCGGCCACCACCCTTGCGACGCCCTCGGTGGCCTCCATGCCAGGGTCGACGACGACGCACTCGGAGCCGGGAGCCGTCGCCACGACGTAGCAGTTGGTGCCCCACGGACCTGCGGGGAAGCCGGCGATCAGCACCGCCCAACCCTATCGGTGGACAGGTCACAGCCCCGCATCGGTTGCGGGCGGGAAGTGATCACCTCATCGGGGTTGACTACCATGCCGCAGTGATGAGCCAGGGGTCCGTGCACGAGTGGGGTCGCGTCGACGAGGACGGGAACGTCTTCGTCCGCACCGCTGACGGCGAGCGTCCGGTCGGGCAGTACCCCGCAGGCACCCCCGAAGAGGCTTTGGCCTTCTTCACGGAGCGGTTCGAGGCGCTCTCGTTCGAGGTCGAGCTGCTCGAGCAGCGGATCCGTTCCGGCGTGATGTCGCCGGAGGAGGCGCTCCAGTCGGTCAAAACCGTCTCGGCACAGGTGACCGACGCCAACGCGGTCGGCGACCTGGCGTCGCTCGTCACCCGGCTCGAGTCGCTGCGGCCGGTGATCGAGGGCCAGCGCGAGTCGCGCCGGGCCGAGCGGGTGCAGAAGACCGCCGAGGCCAAGGTGTTGAAGGAGAAGCTGGTCGCCGAGGCCGAGAAGATCGCCGAGGGCAGCGACTGGCGGGCCGGCGCGAACCGGCTGCGAACGCTGCTCGACGAGTGGAAGGCACTCCCCCGCATCGACCGCGCGTCCGACGACGCGCTGTGGCGCCGGTTCTCCGGTGCCCGGACGTCGTACACCCGGCGCCGCAAGGTGCACTTCGCGGAGCAGAACGAGAAGCGGGACGCCGCCCGGGAGATCAAGGAGCGGCTGGCCAAGGAGGCCGAGTCGCTCGCCGACTCGACGGAGTGGGGCCCGACCGCCGGCCGCTACCGCGAGCTGATGCGTCAGTGGAAGGCGGCCGGCCCGGCTCCCAAGGACGTCGACGACGAGCTGTGGCGCCGGTTCCGCGCCGCCCAGGACACGTTCTTCGGCGCCCGCGACGCCACCAACGCCGCACTGGACGCGGAGTACGCCGCGAACGCCGAAGTGAAGGACAAGCTCCTCGTCGAGGCCGAGGCGCTGTTGCCCGTCACCGACCTCGAGGCCGCCAAGCGCGGGTTCCGCGAGATCTCGGACCGCTGGGAGGCCGCCGGCAAGGTGCCGCGCGAGCGCATCAAGGAGCTCGAGGGCCGGATGCGCGTCGTCGAACAGGCCATCCGCAGCCTCGAGGACGAGCAGTGGCGCAAGTCCGACCCGGAGAAGTCCGCCCGCGCCGACGACATGGTCACCCAGCTCGAGGCCGCCATCGCCCAGGTCGAGGCCGACCTCGCCAAGGCCCGCGAGTCCGGCAACGACAAGTTGATCAAGGAACTGGAGGAGAACCTCGCCTCCCGCCAGTCCTTCCTCGACATGGCCCGCCGCGTCTCCGCCGACTACTCCTGACCCGTCCGCCGACCCGTCGTTACTGATGATCAGTAACGACGGGTCGGCGCCATTTCCGTGCCGAGCCGTCGTTACTGATGAGCAGTAACGACGGGTCAGCGCCATTTCCGTGCCGAGCCGTCGTTACTGATGAGCAGTAACGACGGGTCGGCATCGTGTTGACCCCGAAACTGACCACTTCTCGTCCACAGGTAGTGACGGGACCTCCGTCATCCACGGAGGTCATCGGCGCTCGAAACCGCGACCGCTGACCGAGGCACCCTCTGCGACCATGGACAGCCTCGAGCTCGCGCCGTTGGACGGCAGCTGCAACCTTCCTCTTGATGAACCGTTCACTGCTGCGGTCGCACGAGCGTGCGGCGTACCCAGACGCCTCCTCACACTCTGGTGCCAGCTGGGCCTGCTGCGGCAGCCCATCCGGCGCGTGTACGTCGCGAACCAGGTCGGCGACTCACTGTGGCTACGCGCGCAGTGCCTGGCCCTAGTCGCTCCTGCGGACGCCGTCATCACGGATCGTCACGCTGCCTGGCTGCTAGGTGCCGAGATGGCACTCGCGCCCAACGAGCATCTCGACGTACTTCCCGTCTCCATGTACCTGCCTACCGGACGACGGCTCCGCAATCCGCTGTCGGTGAGCGGTGAGCGCCGGCTCAGGCCCGAGGACATCACCGAAGTCCTCGGCGTCCCGGTCACCACGATGCTGAGGACGGCGTGGGACCTCGGACGCGTCCGGTCGCGTGAACGCGCGATCAGCGCGCTCGATCAGATGCTTCGCCTGCCGGGATTCCCGGTGGGCGCCTTCCTTGCGGGAATCGAGAGATTCCGAGGCGAGCGGTGGGTCACGACGCTGAGAGCGCTCGCGCCGCTCGCCGATGGCCGGGCGGAATCGCCGCCCGAGTCGATCCTGCGCCTCTACTGGATCGACGCGGGGCTTCCGCATCCGAGTCCGCAACTCGAGGTATGGGTCGACGGCACGATGATCGCGCGCCTGGACATTGGCCACCTGCGCTCCCTCTTCGCTGCCGAGTACGACGGCGAGGAGTGGCATTCGTCGCCCGAGCAGAGGCTCCATGACCGGAGCCGACGCGAGGCAGTGCGCCTCGAAGCCGGGTTCACGATCGAGGTGTTCGACCGTCACGACGTCTTTGGTCAGCACCGCAACGTCGAGGATCGCTTCGCACGTGCGGCCGTCGAGCTGAACCAGCGCACTCGCGTCTACCTCTGATCCCTCTGTGCCGCATCGACCCGTCGTTACTGCTCATCAGTAACGACGGGTCACCATCGATTCCGCGCCGAGCCGTCGTTACTGCTCATCAGTAACGACGGGTCACCATCGATTCCGCGCCGAGCCGTCGTTACTGATCAGCAGTAACGACGGGTCGGCGTCAGGTGTGGCCGAGCTCGAGGAGGACGACGCCGGTGATGATCAGGAGCAGGCCGAGGACCATGGTGCGGGTCAGGGGCTCGTCGAAGAGCGCCTTGCTGAACAGCGCGGTGAGGGCCACGCCGACCGCGGTCCAGATGCCGTAGGCGACGCCGATCCCGAGTCCCTCGCCGAGTGCCATGGCGAGCAGGACGAACGACGCGACGTAGCCCGCGAGCACGACGACGTACCACGCGCGCCGGCCGGAGGCGGCGACCCGCAGCGACAGCGTCGCCATCACCTCGGTGAGGATCGCGGCCGCCAGGTAGACCCAGGTCACGGGGAGTCCTCGCCCGGTGGGTGTGAGCCGGCCTCGACGAGCACCACGCCGCCCACGATCAGCACCAGACCGACCACCATCACCGCGGTGAACGCCTCGTCGAAGAGGACCGAGGAGAGCCCGGCGGTGGCCGCGACGCCGAGTGCGCTCCAGATGCCGTAGACCACACCGAGCGGGAGTCCGCTCTGCAGGAGCCGGACCAGCGCGAAGAACGACGCGACGTAGCCGACGGCCGTCACGGTGTACAGCCACGGGCGGTCCACCGCGCCACGCAGAGCCAGAGTCCCCGTCACCTCCGTGACGATCGCCGCGGTGAGCAGCGCCCAGCGGCCTCTCACTGAGTGACGCGATAGGCGTCGAAGACGCCGGGGACCGAACGCACCGCCTTGAGGACGTTGTCGAGGTGCTTGGCCTCGGCCATCTCGAAGGTGAACCGGCTCTTCGCGACCCGGTTGCGGGTGGTCTGCAGGTTGGCGCTGAGGATGTTCACGTGCGCGTCGGAGAGCACCATCGTGATGTCGGCGAGCAGCCGGGCCCGGTCCAGTGCCTCGACCTGGATGTTGACCAGGAACGTCGACTGCCCGGTCGGCGCCCACTCGACCTCGAGCAGCTTCTCGGGATGCGTGCGGAGCTCGCTCGCGTTGGTGCAGTCGGTCCGGTGCACCGAGACGCCGCCGCCCTTGGTGACGAAGCCGAGGATGTCGTCCGGCGGCACCGGCGTGCAGCACTTGGCGAGCTTGACCCACACGTCGGGCGCGCCCTTGACGACGACGCCGGCGTCCCCGCCACTGGGGCTCTTGGACCGGCCGCGGCGGCCGGTGATGGTGACCGCCTCGGCGAGGTCCTCCGAGGCGCCGTCCGCTCCGCCGTGCTCCTCGATCACCCGGCGTACGACGGCCTGCGCTGACAGGTTGCCCTCGCCGACGGCGGCGTAGAGCGCCGAGACGTCGGCGATCTTGAAGTGCGCGGCGGCCAGCATGAGCGACTCGTGGGACATGAGCCGCTTGAGCGGCAGCCCCTCCTTGCGCATCAGCTTGCCGATCTGCTCCTTGCCGCGCTCGACAGCCTCCTCGCGCCGCTCCTTGGTGAACCACTGGCGGATCTTGGAGCGGGCCCGCGGTGACCTGACGAAGGTGAGCCAGTCACGGGACGGGCCGGCGTTCGGCGCCTTCGAGGTGAACACCTCGACCACGTCGCCGTTCTCGAGCGTCGACTCCAGCGGCACCAGCCGCCCGTTCACCCGGGCCCCGATGGTGTGGTGCCCGACCTCGGTGTGTACGGCGTACGCGAAGTCCACCGGCGTCGCCCCGGACGGCAGCGCGATCACGTCGCCACGCGGGGTGAAGACGTAGGTCTCGGCGCGGTTGATCTCGAACCTGAGCGACTCGAGGAACTCGCCCGGATCCTCGACCTCGCTCTGCCAGTCGAGGAGCTGACGCACCCAGTTCATGTCGTCGACGTCGCCGAGCTTGTCGGTGTCGATCCCCGCCCGGCCGTCTTCCTTGTACTTCCAGTGCGCCGCGACGCCGTACTCAGCGCGACGGTGCATCGCAAACGTGCGGATCTGCATCTCGACCGGCTTGCCCTGCGGCCCGATCACGGTCGTGTGCAGGGACTGGTACATGTTGAACTTCGGCATCGCGACGTAGTCCTTGAACCGGTTCAGGACCGGGTTCCAGCGCGAGTGCAGCACGCCGAGGACCGAGTAGCAGTCGCGGTCGTCCGCGACCAGGATGCGGATGCCGACCAGGTCGTAGATGTCGGTGAACTCGCGGCCGCCGACGATCATCTTCTGGTAGATCGAGTAGTAGTGCTTCGGGCGGCCGGTGACTGTGGCCTTGATCTTGGCCTCGCGGAGGTCCTTCTCGACCTCGGTGATCACCTCGGCGAGGAACTGGTCGCGCGAGGGTGCGCGCTCGGCCACCATCCGCACGATCTCGTCGTAGATCTTGGGGTGCAGGGTCGCGAACGCGAGGTCCTCGAGCTCCCACTTGATCGTGTTCATGCCCAGCCGGTGGGCCAGCGGCGCGTAGATGTCGAGGGTCTCGCGGGCGACCCGCTCCTGGGTCTCCTGCCGGACGTAGCGCAGGGTCCGCATGTTGTGCAGCCGGTCGGCGAGCTTGATGACCAGCACCCGGATGTCGCGCGACATCGCGACGATCATCTTGCGGATCGTCTCGGCCTGCGCCGAGTCGCCGTACTTCACCTTGTCGAGCTTGGTCACGCCGTCGACGAGCTGGGCGACCTCCTCGCCGAAGTCCGCCCGGACCTGCTCGAGCGTGTACGACGTGTCCTCGACCGTGTCGTGCAGCAGCGCCGCGACCAGCGTCGGCTCGGTCATGCCGATGTCGGCCAGGATCGTGGTCACCGCGAGCGGGTGGGTGATGTAGGGGTCACCGCTCTTGCGCATCTGGGTGCCGTGCATCTCCGCAGCGGTGTCGTAGGCGCGCTCGAGCAGCGCCAGGTCGGCCTTGGGGTGGCTGGCCCGGATGGCGCGGAACAGCGGGTCGAGGACCGGGTTGCCGGGCTGGCTGCGACTGGCCACCCGGGCCAGGCGCGAGCGCATCGAGCGGGTCGCGGCCGGGCCGGGACTCACCGTCGTGCCCTCGCCACGCTCCTCGGCCCGCGCCGAGTTGCGCCGCGCCCGGAGTCGCTCGGCCGGCTTCTCAGGAACCTGCTCGGCGTCCGGGGCGAGCTCCTCGGTGCTCTCCTCGGTCACCTACCCAGCGTACGCGGGTTCACAGCGTCGAATCAGATCGTCAGCAGGCTGTGCAGCGGGAGGTCGCCGATGGTCGCCCGGCCGGGCAGGAAGCTCAGCTCCATGAGCACGGCCACGCCGACGGCGACGCCGCCGCAGGCCTCGACCAGCTGACGAGTGGCGGCGACGGTGCCGCCGGTGGCGAGTACGTCGTCGACGAGCAGCACCCGCTCCCCCGGCGAGATCGCGTCGCGGTGCACCTCGAGCGTGGCCTCGCCGTACTCCAGCGCATAAGAGACGGCGTGCGCCTCGCGCGGCAGCTTGCCGGCCTTGCGGACCGGGACGAAACCGCTGCCGAGCGCCAGCGCCACCGGGGCGGCGAGGATGAAACCGCGCGCCTCCATGCCGACGACCTTGTCCACCACGGTGGCCCCGGACTCGTCGCGGCCGGCCTCGGCCAGCGCCTCGATCACGGCTGCGAACGCTGTGTGGTCGGCGAGCAGGGGCGTGATGTCCTTGAAGACCACCCCGGGCTCGGGGTAGTCGGGGACGTCCACGATCAGACGCTGCAGCGCCTCCGCTGCGGTCTCGGTCACGAGCCGGTCAGCTCACTTGCGCTTCGACCGCGGCTGCCGGGTCGGCTGCTGCCGTCCGGACGCCCGGCTCTGGCCGACCGGGCGCTGGGTGGTCGGCACGACCCGGCCGCGACCCGTCACCTCGGGCGTCGAGCTAGGGCGCGGCGCGTGCGCGTCGTCGTCCTCGTTGTCCTCGTCGTAGTCGTCGTAGTCCTCGAGATCCTCGAGGTCGTCGTCACCGACCAGCAACCCATCGGGCTCGTCTGTGTCCACGATCGGCAGGTCGTCCTTGAAGACGGGCACCGACGCGTAGCGGTCGGCGTTGCGGCGCTCGCGCGCCTTGGCCCGGCGCTCGGCGAGCACGACCTCGCTCTCGGTCGACTTCAGGTGCACGAGCAGCGGCGTCGCGATGAAGATCGAGGAGTAGGCACCGGCCGCCATGCCGACGAACAGGGCGAGCGCGAGGTCCTTCAGCGAGCTCGCGCCGAGCTGGACCGCGCTGACGTAGAGGATCGCCCCGACAGGGATCAGCGCCACCAGCGAGGTGTTGATGGAGCGGACGAGCGTCTGGTTGACCGCGAGGTTCGCTGCCTTGGCGTACGTCGTTCGGCTGGCCCGCAGGTTCTTCGTGTTCTCGCGGATCTTGTCGAAGACCACGACGGTGTCGTAGAGCGAGAAGCCGAGGATCGTCAGCAGGCCGGTGACGGTCGCCGGGCTGACCTCGAAGCCCGACAGCGAGTAGATGCCGACGGTGATGATCACGTCGTGCGCCAGCGCCACGATCGCGGCGGCCGACATCTTCCACTCTCGGAAGTAGGCCCAGATGAAGAGGATCACCAGCACCAGGAAGACGACCAGACCGAGGATTGCGCGGTCCTTGACCTCGTCACCCCAGCTGGCGCCGATCTGGTCCTGGGAGATCTGCTTCACCGGATCGACCCCGAGCGTGTCGACGAGTGCCTGGGTCACCTCGGCGCTCTCGGCGTCGGTCAGCTCCTCGGTCTGGACGAGGATCGAGCTGTCACCGGACGTGGTGACCACCGGCTGCGCGGCGTTCGCGATGCCGAGGCCGCCGACGGCGTCCCGGACGGCGTCCGCGTTGTCCTGAGTGACCTCGGACGTGCTGAGGTCGCTCACCTTGTATTGGGTGCCGCCGGTGAACTCGATGCCGTAGTTGAGCCCCTTGATGGAGAGCCCGACGACGGCGAGCAGCACGATCAGGCCCGAGACGGCGTACCAGAGCCACTTGCGACCGACGAAGTCGATCGACCTCTGACCGGTGTAGAGGCTGTTGCCCAGCTGGCTGATCCGGCCCATCAGGCTCGTCCTCCCTCGGTGCTGGTGCGAGCGGTGGCCGCGACTCGCGGCCGGTCGGCCGTGATCGAGTCAACGCCCAGTGTCGCAGCGCTGAGGCCGGACCACCTGCCGCCGCCGTTGTAGAAGGTGGTCTTCGCGAGCACGGAGACGAGCGGCTTGGTGAACCAGAAGAACACCACGAGGTCGATCAGCGTGGACAGGCCCAGCGCGAACGCGAAGCCACGCACCACGCCCGCCGCGAAGATGTAGAGCACGATCGCGGCGAGCAGCGACACGGCGTCGGCCGCGAGACACGTGGCCCGGGCCCGGATCCAGCCGGCCTCGACCGCGACCCGCATCGACTTGCCGTCCCTCATCTCGTCGCGGATGCGTTCGAAGTAGACGATGAACGAGTCCGCCGTGATGCCGACCGCGACGATCAGACCGGCGATACCGGGCAGGGTGAGCGTGAAGTTCGCGGTCTTGGAGAGCAGCAGCACCATGGCGTACGTCGACGCGCCCGCCACCAGCAGGGAGCCGACCACCACGATGCCGAGGCCGCGGTAGTAGATCAGGCAGTAGATCATCACCAGGATCAGCCCGACGATGCCCGCTGTGATCCCCGCGGTCAGCTGATCACCCGCCAGCGAGGGGCCGACGGTCTCGACACTGAAGTCGGAGAACGACACCGGCAGCGCGCCGTACTTGAGGCTGGTGGCCAGACTCTTGGCGGAGGCCTGGGTGAAGTTGCCCTCGATCTGGGCCTGTCCGTTGGTGATCAGCGCGTTCATGGTCGGTGCGGAGAGCACCTGGCCGTCGAGGACCACGGCGAACTGCCTGCACGGCGGGACGGTGCCGCTCGGGCAGACCAGCGCCTCGGAGATCTTGGTGAAGGCGTCGGTGCCGTCGCCGTCGAAGTCGATGGAGACGACGTAGCCGACTCCCTGCTGCGGGATCTGCGCGCTGGCGGAGTCGAGCTGGTTGCCCTCGATCATCGACGCGGAGAGCAGGTACTTCTGGGCGACCCCGGTCTCCGGGTCCCACTCGCAGCTGACCAGCGGCTTCTTGGGGTCGTCGTCGACGTTGACCGGTGTGCCGTCCTGCGGACAGGTGAAGGCGTTGTAGGCGTCGATCGCCTCTTGGTTGGGGGCTTCGATCCACTTCAGCGGGTCGGCGACGTCGGCGCCGCCCTCGGGGCTCGGCGTGACGGGTACGCCGGTCGGCACGCCCGCGTCGCTCGGCGCCGTGGCGCCGTCGGAGGGTTCGGCCGAGGTCGAGTCGGTGGGCGCCTCGGTGGGGCTCGGGCTGTCGGTGCCGTCTGCGTAGTGGACCGGAGCGCGGTTGGCGCTGCCGGACGGGGTGGCCGCGTCGCTGGGGCTCGCCCCGTCGGACGGTGCGGTGGTGTCGCCCGGCGTGGGTGTGGCCGGAGCCGTCACACCGGTGCCGGGGGCGTTGGTGTCGGGCGCTGTCGGGTCCTGCGGAGTCGGGGTGCCCGCGCCGCCGCTCTGGCAGCGGCTCGGGTCGGAGTCCGAGCAGGCCACCAGCCGGAACCGCAGCTGGGCCTGGCGCTTGACGGTCTCGACGAGGTCGCGCCGGCTCTTGCCCGGGATCTCGACCACGATGTACTTGTTGCCCTGCACGGTGACCTCGGCCTCGGCGACGCCGGAACCGTTGACGCGCTGGTCGATGATCTTGCGGGCCTCGTTGAGGGACTCTGAGCTGGGGCTCCCCTTGGGCGTCAGCCGGATGCTGGTGCCGCCCTGGAGGTCCAGGCCGAGCTCGGGCTTCCAGCTGCCGGCGAGGGCCACCAGCCCGAAGGCGATCGCCAGCCCGAGGAAGAACACCCCGAGGGTCCGCCCGGGCCGGGCGGTCTTGCGTGCCATCTCAGTTCTCCTCCGAGACTTCCGGTTCGTCGGCTGGTGCGGGGGGCTCGTTCTCTCGGACCACCTGGCCAATCGCGCCACGGGCGACCTTGATGGTCACGCCGTCGGCGATATCGACCTGCACCACGTCCTCTTCGAGGCTGCGGACGGTGGCGTAGACGCCCGAGGTGAGCATCACCTCGTCACCCACCTCCAACGTCGACTGCATGTGCCTGAGTTCCCGCTGTCGACGAGCCTGCGGCCGCACGAGGAGCAGCCAGAGAAGGAGGGCGAAACCGACAAGGGTCGCCACCGGGAGGAAATCTTGCACGAGGGGGGAGTCTACGGCGGGGACGCGCTATCGCCGCATCGGGCGTCACTCCTCGAAGAGCGTGGGCTCCGGAGGGTTCGGAGGCGTCAGTCCGAGGTGACGCCAGGCGGCCGCCGTGGCGACCCGGCCGCGCGGCGTACGGGCGAGGAACCCCTGCCGCACCAGGAACGGCTCGGCCACCTCCTCGACCGTCTCACGCTCCTCCCCGACCGCGACCGCCAGCGTCGAGAGACCCACGGGCGCACCACCGAACCGGCGGCAGAGGACGTCGAGGACGGCGCGGTCGAGCCGGTCGAGCCCGAGCTCGTCGACCTCGTAGAGGTCGAGGGCCGCGTGCGCGACCTCGAGGGTGACCGTGCCGTCGGCGCGGACCTGGGCGTAGTCGCGCACCCGACGCAGCAGCCGGTTGGCGATCCGCGGCGTGCCGCGCGACCGGGAGGCGATCTCGGTCGCCCCCTCGGGTGTGATGGGTACGCCGAGCAGCCCGGCCGAGCGGTGCACGATCAGGTCGAGCTCGGTGACGTCGTAGAACTCGAGGTGGCCGGTGAACCCGAACCGGTCGCGCAGCGGCCCGGGCAGCAGCCCTGCGCGGGTGGTGGCGCCGACCATCGTGAACGGCGGGATCTCCAGCGGGATCGCCGTGGCGCCCGGCCCCTTGCCGATGACGACGTCGACCCGGAAGTCCTCCATGGCGAGATAGAGCATCTCCTCGGCGGCCCGCGACATCCGGTGGATCTCGTCGACGAAGAGGACGTCGCCGTGATTCATCCCGGAGAGGATCGCGGCGAGGTCGCCTGCGTGGGTCAGCGCCGGACCGCTGGTGATCCGGAGCGGCGCGCCGACCTCGGCCGCGATGATCATCGCCAGCGTGGTCTTGCCGAGCCCGGGCGGGCCCGAGAGGAGCACGTGGTCCGGCGCGCGGTCGCGCAGCCTCGCGGCCTCGAGCACCAGGCCGAGCTGGTCGCGCACCCGCTGCTGCCCGATGACCTCGTCGAGGGTGCGCGGCCGGAGCGCGGCCTCGATGACCCGCTCGTCGGGCTCGGCGTCGGGCGCGGTGAGGTCATGGCTGAGGTCGTGGTTGAGGTCGTTGCTGCTCATGCGCGGCTCAGTGTCTGGAGGGCCGCGCGCAGCAGGGCGCCGACATCGGGGTGCTCGCCGGCCTGGTCGGCCACGGAGTCCACGGCGCGGTCTGCCTCACGGGCCGGCCAGCCGAGGCCGGTGAGCCCCTGGTGGACCTGGTCGCGCCAGACGACTGCCGCCGACGCCAGGCCGGGCCGGGTCACGGAGCCGATCGGGGTGCCGAGCCGGTCCTTGAGCTCGAGGATGATCCGCTGCGCCACCTTCTGCCCGATGCCGGGGACCCTGGTCAGGGTCTTGACGTCGTCGCCGGCCACGGCGCGACGCAGGTCGTCGGGGTCGAGCACGGCCAGCATCGCCTGCGCGAGCTTGGGGCCGACACCGCTGGCGGTCTGCACGAGCTCGAAGGTCGCCTTCTCGTCCTCATCGAGGAAGCCGAACAGCGTCAGCGAGTCCTCGCGGACCACCATGCTGGTCGGCAGGGTCGCGACCTGTCCGGTGCGGAGAGTCGCCAGGGTGCCCGGCGTGCAGATCAGCTCGAGGCCGACCCCGCCGACCTCCAGCACGGCGCTGGACAGTGTCACCTGGGCGACCGGGCCCTTCACGAACGCGATCATCGGGGCATCGCTCCTGCCTTGGCCAAGGCGGCGTCGATGCGAGCCTGGGCCCCGCCGCGCCAGATGTGGGTGATGGCGAGCGCCAGCGCGTCGGCGGCGTCCGCGGGCTTGGGGGTGGCGTCGAGCCGAAGGATCCGGGTCACCATGGCACCCACCTGGGCCTTGTCGGCTCGGCCGTTGCCGGACACCGCCGCCTTGACCTCGCTGGGGGTGTGCATCACGACCGTGATGCCGCGCCGGGCTGCGCACACCAGGGCGATGCCACTGGCCTGCGCGGTGCCCATCACCGTGCTGACGTCGGACCGCGCGAACACCCGCTCCACCGCGACGACGTCGGGCCGGTGCTCCTCGATCCAGGCGTCCAGCGCCTGCTCGATGCTCACCAGCCGCTGCGCGATCGGCAGGTCGGCCGAGGTGCGCACCACGCCCACGTCGACCAGCCGCAGCGGCCGTCCGACCTCGCCCTCGACCACGCCGACGCCGCACCGGGTCAACCCGGGGTCGATGCCGAGCACGCGCATGAGGAGGCCTCCGCCGTCGAAGTCGATCCGAACAGGTGTTCGTACGGAACGCTAACGGTCTAGCGCTGCCATCCGCGTCGCGACACGCGGCACCAGGTGATCGCGGCGACCTCGAACCGGTGGTTCGCCGTCGGTGTCAGCCGCCTGATCGGCTGGCCAGCTCGGGGTCCACGACGTCGTCCCGGATGGCGATCCACTCGGCTGCGAGATCCGTCTCGTCCGACTCGATCTTGCGGCCGTTCATCTCAGGGTGCCGGGCGAAGAACAGCAGGTTGGTGAGCTCCTTGGACTCCTGCACTCCCGCCTCGAACGCGACCATGATGGCGCCGGCGTCGTCCCCGTCGCTCACCAGCGAGAGGAACTGGTCGGCGGAGTCACCCAGCACGGCGAACGGGGAGACCGGCTCCTCCTCCGGCATCGGGTCCTCGACCGGCGGAGGCAGCGCACCACCACCGCCCAGCAGTTCCTCGATCTTCGCGTAGACGTAGTCCCAGTCGAAGTACGGCTCGTCGCGCAGCCCGCCCGGGTCCCAGCCGCCGTTGGGGTCACAGCGGGCGATCGGGGACAGGTCCTCATGGCCGAGCAGCCGCGGGGTGCGCCACCACTGCTCGTCCGTCGGCCAGCCGTTGCGCTCGGCGATGTCCACGGCCAGCGCGGCAACCGTGTCGTGCTGGGCCTGGGTGAAGCGCAGGCCGTCACTCAGCGGCGTCGCATCGGTGGTCAAGGGGCCGTCGTAGTAGTAGACGCAGGGCACGCACTCGACGTGGATGTAGCACGAGTTCGCCGTCTTCGTCCCCGGCAACAGCTGCATCGGGTTCTCCTTGTCGGGCCAGCGCTCGTGCCAGTGCTTGACCAGGACGGCCGGCAGGTCGCCCTCCCAGTCGCCCTTCTCCACGGAGAGCTTCTGGTCCTTCGAGGGGTCCTCCGAATTGGACATGCCGACGCCGATCGCCTGCTCGCTCTCGTTGGCCATCTGGAGCAGCTCCCCGGCCTCGACCCCACCCCACCCGTTCACGTAGTGGCAGCCGTGCGACTCGGAATAGTGGTCCACCGCACGATCGGTGTGCGAGATGCCCTTCTTGCGCGCGCTCTCCGGGAGACCGCTCCCCGTCGTGTGTACGACGAGTCCGTAGACCCGGAGCTGCCAGTCCACCGGCCGGTCGATGTCGTCCCACTGTTTCGATGCGGGGACGGCGAGGGGCGAGGTTCCGTCGTTGCTCATGGTTGTTCCTCCGTTGGTGTAGTCGCCGGTCAGGGCACCTGGAGCCGCTGGCCCGGACGGATGAGGGCGGGATCGGGACCGATGACGTCGCGGTTGGCCTCGTACAGCGCCTTCCACTTGTCCTTGTCGCCGTACACGCGGCCGGCGATCTTCGCCAGGGTGTCCCCGCGCTGCACGATGTAGACCTCGGACGCATCGCTGGGCGCACCCTGCTCGTAGGGCGACTTGGGCAGCAGCCGGCACTGCAGCGCGAGTACGAAGACGTCGGTCGGGTCAGTGGTGCTGGTCTCGCTCTGCGGCGGAGGTGGGGCGGGTTCGATCGGTGGAGGCAGGCCCACGATCGGCGTCCGGATCGAGGGGATCCCCACGACCCGCATGCGGCCGGCGCTGAGGGCGTCGAGCCGTCGCACGGCGGGGGCCGCAGTGGCGATGTGCGGCGTGGTCGCCACGGCCAACGCCTTCCAGACCGTGGGGTCGTCCAGCACGACCATTGCCGTCGCGCCGGTCACGGGCGTCTCGCCGAAGACCCGCGCCTGGACCGTCAGTTTGGACAGCTGCGCGGGCATGAACGCCAGGTCGATCGCCGGCTCGTCGGGGGTGTCTGCCGGGACCGAGCGTTGCACGGTGATGTTGCGGGCGAGGACAAGCCCGGTGACATAGGCCGTGCACTCGCCCTTCGGTGGCGATCCGCCGTCGCTGAGCACGTGGCCGGGATCAGGGAAGCGCCAGGCCTGCGAGTTGAACAGCTGCGGCGTGAACCACGACCGGTTCACGGTCACGTAGGAGTACTCGAAGGTCACCCTCTCGACGCCCGCGTCGTCACTCCCGCCGAGTCGCTCCTTCAGCTCGGCCGGTGCCTTGTCGGCGTACGCGCGCAGGTCGTCCGCGGTGACGGTGATGCTCGGCCAGGGCACGTCGGCGACATCCGTCGGCACGTAGGTCGTCGGCGCGTAGAGCATGCCGTCGAGCGACGTGCGCAGGAAGATCTCCGGCAGCGAGGGATCGTAGAGCTTGAGAAACCCGGACCACACGGCCTGAGGCGAGTTCGAGCTGAGGTCGTTCAGTGCCCGCCGGGCCGCCTCCACCGCGAGTCGATGGCCAAGTGTCGTCCAGCTCAGCGCGGCCTTGTCGAGCGTCGCCTTGACGCTCGGCTCGTCGCGCGCCCATGCCTCCTTCACCGCGGTGTCGGCCGAGATCTCGGCTTCCCCCTTGCGGTTGTTGTACTCCATCGAGGCGGCGAGGAACGCGTCCCGATAGCGCTCATAGGCCACCACTGCCGGAGTCGGCCCAGGGACATCGTCGGGTCCTGCGACGTACAGGACCGCGAAGGCGTCGTCGTAGCGCCGCTGCTGTTCGGGCGACAGTGGCGACTCCTTGAGGATCGCCGTGCGAAGCACGTCGCCGTACACGTCCCAGAGCCAGCGCTGCCCGTCCGGCTGCCACAAGGGCCCGTCCGGCAGCTCGTTGACCAGCAGCGCGAACTGCGCGTGCGCTGTTGCGCCCGCCCCCAGTGGCTCGGTGATCATGGCGCGCAGGCTCTCCGCCTTGAGGCCGAGCGGAGCCAGCGGGAAGGACCGGTAGGTCCCCTCGTCAGCGAAGACCTCGGCCATCTTGCCCGCCAACCCGAGAACCACTGTTGCATCGATGCCGGCCATGCTGCCTCCTCGTGCAGTCGACGGCTCAGACGAACTCGGCGTCCTCGAGCTCGTCCAGCGGGTTCGGCGCCTTGCCGATCAAGTGGTTGATGAAACCGATGATCTGCATGCCCTTCACCGACAGCGTCTCGCCGTCCTCGGTCGACTCGAAGTCCTCGTGACTCTCGGACTTGTGATATTCACCGGACAGCTTGATCGGACCCCAGCCGACGCTGCCGCCGACGTCGACCTGCGATTTCGTGGCCTTGTATGCCGACACGAAGTCCTTCGACTTGATCTCCAGGTTCCGCAGGAAGATCGCCTGTGTCGCGTAGCCGACGAACTCACCGTCGGGTGGCCGGGAGCCGTCGGAGGGCATCTTGTCGAACATCCAGCCCTCGCCCTTGCGCAGGATCCATCCGCGGTTGGCGAACCACTCGGGGTAGAAGCCGGCCCGGACGATCACGGCCTGGGTCAGGTCCATCGTCATGCTGAAGTCCTGGACGGCGTGCGTCTCGTTGTACTCCGAGCTCTTCCGCCCGCCGTCCGCGCCGACGGAGAACAGCCCGAAGTTCACGCTGCCGCCGGCCTTCCAGGACGTCTCCGTGTTGTCCTTGGCCCATTCGGTGTGGTTGTGCGTGACGCCGATGGTGGTCCAGCCGTCGGAGTTGGCGATGTCGCCCGGGACGAGCGTGGTGTACGGGAACGAGACCCCGACCTCCGGCGTGGAGATCTGAGCCTGGTCGTAGCGTTCCATCAGCGACTGCTTCCACAGCTTCAGGCTGCGCTGGGTGGTCTGGTTGATGTAGGCGTTGATGTCGTCGACCTGGTTGCGGTAGCCGCCGCTGGTCCAGGCGTCGGCCGCGGCCTTGACCTTGAGGTAGTAGTTCTGCGCGTTGAGGATCCAGTCAGCGGATGCTTGCTTGCCCTCGGGCCCGACGGCACCGGCGGCCGCCGCCCGCTTGCTGTTGTACTCGGTGGTGGCGTCGAGGTACTTCGACATGAAGTCGGTGTAGGCCCGCATCATCGCTGAGGGTTCGGTGACTTCCTTCTCCTCGTCGGTGACGAGGTCCTTGACCATCTTTCGCTCCCACAGCAGGTTGTTGAACTTGTCCAGCTTCGCCTGCTGCTCCTCGGTCAGCGGGTAGTCCGCGACCTTGGAGAACCGAAGGATCTGGCGATAGATCTCGCTGAGATGGCTCTCGGCGTCCGGCTTGTACATTCCGGCCTGCAGCTCGTTGCTGTACGGCAGGCGGACGTCGGGGATGAAGTCCATCAGCATGGCCAGGTTGTACGCGTGCAGGACCCGCTTGTTCTGCGTCTCGGCGTCCGGCGCCGAGAAGATGCCCTCGGACATGAAGTCGAGGTCGTTCGCGCTCATCGCGAGGCCAGGCGTGCACCAGGTGAAGAACGTGTCGTCCGGTGGCTTGACGTTGCCGTCGCCGCCCATCACGGTCTGGTAGATCTGCGTCGTCAGCGCGTTGCCTAGATCGTTGAGTGGAAATGCCATTTTCGTGACTCCTTTGATTGGTTCTCAGAGCGCGGTCGGGTAGTAGAGCTTCGAGCGGTCGAGCCCTTGCGTGATGACGGCTGCGGCGTTGCTGAAGAGCTGGTGGTTCGCCTTGTTCCGCTCCTTGAGACCGGGGTTTCCGGTCTCGTCAAGGTGTGAGTGTCCGGCTGCGGCCGCCCAGTCACCGGCGTTGGCCGCGGCGTTGAAGTTCGGCCACTTGTTCGGGAAGTAGGCACCCGCCCAGGCGATGCTGTGAGCCCCGAGCCGCGCGTCGGCCGGCCAGTTGGCCCAGTCCGGGTAGAAGCTCGCCAGCCGGGTCTCGTTGATGTCGAACCTGCGGCGTACGACGTCGTCCATCGCGGCCTCGGACAGCTCGAGGGTGTGGATCTTCTCCGCGGCGCGGTGCCCACCCTGGGCCAGCCCCGGCGCCTGCTTGATCATGTGCCACTCGGCGACCACCTCCTCCTTGGTCGCCGACACCCGTGTGCCCACGTGCTCGAAGGGCAGTGCCGCCGCGTCCTCGGGCGTGTCGATCAGGTTTCCGACCGCCACCGTGACCAGGCCCTTGATGTCCTGGTACATGTAGGGGATCCGGCCCTCGAGCGGCTTGCTGAACTCGGGGAAGTAGTCCCGCACTGATCCGGTGGCAACACTTGCTGTCGCACCACCGGACCCACCGCCGGACTGGTCACCGGCGCTCTCCAACCGCAGGCCCCCGCGAGTGCTCTGAATGTGCAGTCCCTGCCAGTTGCCCTCGATCGGCTGGGGGTAGCCGTCTGAGACCTTGTCCGCCTCCGCGTCGTACTTCGAGTACTGGCTGCCGTTGAAGAAGTACGCGCTGCCACTCGGCCACATGAGTGCGACGTCGATACCGGCCTCGAAGAGACCCGGCCAGTTCTGCGCAATCAGCTGCGGGGACCCGTCGACCTTGTCCTCGACCAGGAGATACTTGACGTACTCGGCGTCCTTGAAGAAGTACGCAACGTCGCCGGGCCACCGCACGGCGGAGTTGATGTCCGACGCGAAGACACCTGGCCACATCTCCCCGATTGGCAGCGGGTAGCCGTCGGCCGCCTTGTCCGAGGCCCAGTCGTACTTGATGTACTGGTCGCCCTTGAAGAAGTAGACGTTGCCGTCGGGCCAGCACAGTGCCGCGTCGATGTCTTCGGTGAAGAGTCCCGGCCAGTTGTCCGCGATCTTCAACGGATAGCCGGGGTCAGCGGCATCGGCCGCAACGTCGTACCGGACGTACGAATCGGCGAGGAAGAAGTACGCCTTCTGGCCATCCGGCGCGACGAATCCCGCGAGTCTGCTCCTGAGTCCCATGTCTGCTGTCCTTCCTGTTTGGTCTAGCCCGGGATGCCGATCTGTGTGCAGTCGAACCAGCCGACGATGCGCCTGGCGTCGTTCGCGAAGGTGGTGCCGTTGAACTGCCGTTCGGTGAACCGGCACAAGGTGCCGTCGGCGTCGCCGCCACCGCCGCCCTCAGCGGTCTTCCAGTGGCCGGTGCCGAGCTCCTCGAGGAAGATGCCGGTGTGGCCGTCGACTCCGTCGGAGCGGTTGGCGATGAAGAAGTAGTCGCCGGCCTGTGGCTGGTTGCTTCCGTCGTACTTGACGAAACTCTGATGACCGAGGCTGACGTTGCCCATCGAGGTGAACATGCCGGTGCCCGGGACGTAGGGTCCCTTCGCGCGAAGACCGCTCCAGTGGAGTACGGCGCGTACGAACATCGCGCAGCTCGTCTTGACCCGGGTCAGCGCCTCGGCCTTCTCGGTCGTGGGCTCGATACCGCAGGAGATGAACGAGCGGTAGAAGTCATGCCTGTCGAACTGGCCCATCTGCCCATCTGCCAGTGCCTCGGAGCAGCATCGGACGATCCGCGTGCGTACGTCCTCGCTGGGCTGGACCGTGAACGAGAAGTCTGTGGTCGCCGGTTCGGAATCGGTCGTCTCGGTGTCCGTAGCATCCTGGAGCTCGAGCCCGGACTGCGTGCGCGACAGATGGAGACCGGGCCAGTTGTCCTGGATCGGCTTCGGATAGCCGTCGGCCACCCGGTCGGCGGCCGGGTCGTACTTGGAGTACTCGAGCTCTTTGAAGAAGTAGGCGTCACCGCTGGGCCACATCAACCCGGCGCCGATCGAAGCCTCGAACAATCCCGGCCAGTTCTGCGAGATCGGTTTCGGGTAGCCCTCGGCGGCCCGGTCAGCCGTCATGTCCCACTGGATGTACTGCTCTCCCTGGAAGAAGTAGGCGTTGCCGCTGGACCACAGGACCGCTGCGTCGATCCCCGACTCGAACAGGCCCGGCCAGCCGTCGGCAATCCGTTTCGGGTATCCCTCGGACGCCCTGTCCGAGGCCCAGTCGTAGTTGATGTAGTCCTCGCCCTTGAAGAAGTAGACCGATCCATCGGGCCAGGACACGGCGGCGTCGATGTCCGACTCGAAGAGCCCGGGCCAGTTGCCGGCGATCGGCAGCGGATAGCCGGCGTCGGCCTGGTCGGACGCGACGTCGTAGCGGACGTACTCGTCCCGGCAGAAGAAGTAGGCCTTGAGCCCGTCCGGCGACACGACTCCGGTCAGCTTGCTCATCGGGCGAACCCGTTGGCCAGTTGCGGAGAGGCAGCAGGCTCCTGCTCAGTCGGTTCGGACAGCTCGTGCGCGGTCTCGTCCATCGTGCTTGCCGATGCCGGTAGTCACCCAGCCACGACGTTCGAACAGAGCCAGTCGACCGCGCCCTCGAAAGGGGCGTTGAACGGCACCCGGTCATCCGAAACTTGCGAGTGCATTGGGTCCTCCATTGCCGAGAAAGAACCCCCCACTGATCAGGCAACGTAACCCCAGGAATGAACCGCGAACATAGTCCGGACAAGTGGTTGTGAGTGGCTTAGACGAGCTATTGCGGCCACTCACAGCCCTCCCTCAGGCGCGGGCACTGGGAGAGGCTGTGAACATGGAGTGGATCACCACGCCGATCACCGAGGACCTCATCCGAGGTGCGGTCGAGCTGGAGCGGACCGAGCACGGGCTGCTGCCGCACCGGCTGCCCGCGTGGGCGCGCGCCCAGTACGCCGACGACCAGCTGCTCATGGCCGAGTCGCAGCCGGCCGGCGTACGGATTGTGTTCCGGAGCCGGGCGACCGAGGTCGAGCTGGACGCGCATCGGGTGGTCACGAACTACCAGGGCGTGCCGCCCCGGCCCGACTGCTTCTACGACCTCTGCGTCGACGGCGAGCTGGCTGCGCAGATGAGCATCACCGGCGGCGACGAGGTGTTGCTGGACTTCTCGGGCGGGTCCGAGACCACGCGCGGGCCGACCGGCACGGTGCGGTTCGCCGGGCTGCCGGACCG
The DNA here is from genome assembly GCA_963825455.1 of uncultured Actinomycetota bacterium. Classification (GTDB taxonomy): domain Bacteria; phylum Actinomycetota; class Actinomycetes; order Propionibacteriales; family Nocardioidaceae; genus Nocardioides. The sequence goes on along the minus strand of CAWGTG010000003.1, from coordinate 96,343 downwards.
CGACAAGCTGGTCGAGCTGTGGCTGCCGTGGAGCGAGACCACCCACCTCGTCGAGCTGCGTGCGAACGCACCGGTCCTCCCCGCCACGAGTGACCGCCGGGTCTGGTTGCACCACGGCAGCTCGATCAGCCAGGGCTCGGTCGCCGACAGTCCGAGCACCACCTGGCCCGCGATCGCTGCGCAGCGAGGCGGCGTGGGGCTGGTCAACCTCGGGCTGGCCGGTAGTGCGCTGCTCGATCCGTTCACAGCCCGCACCATGCGCGACTCGCCGGCCGACCTGCTAAGCGTCAAGATCGGCATCAACATCGTCAACCTCGACCTCATGCGGCGTCGCGCGTTCGGGCCGGCGGTGCACGGCTTCCTGGACACGATCCGCGAGGGGCACCCCGGCGTTCCACTGCTGGTGGTCTCGCCGCTGCTCTGCCCGATCCATGAGGAGACCCCTGGCCCGGGCACCTTCGACGTCGATGCGCTCGGCGACGGCGAGGTGCGGTTCCTGGCGACCGGCGACCCGGCCGACGTGCAGGCCGGCAAGCTCACGCTGCAGGTGATCCGCGGGGAGCTCGCCCGAATCGTGGCCCAGCGAGCCGAGGCCGACCCGGCGATCCACTACCTCGACGGGCTCACGCTGTACGGCGCCGCGGACCACGAGCAGCTGCCCGTGCCCGACAACCTTCATCCCGACGGCGAGACCCACCGGCTCATCGGCGGGCGGTTCGCCGATGCGGCTTTCGGGCCCGGCCGTCCATTTGCCGTCGAGTGACGCCAAAGGGCTGTGAGATCGCCCATCGGACAGCACTTTCGCGTCTCTCGACGGGAAATGACCGGTCCGATCAGTCCGCGGTCGCCACCGAGTCCAGTCGTGCATCGAAGGCGGTCCGGGCCAGGTCGTAGACGGCAGGGTCGCCGCCGAGCAGGGACCGCATGTTCGCCGAGTCGAGGTAGGCGTCGAGCTCGTAGGCCAGCTGCCGCGAGTCGACATCGGCGCGCACCTCGCCGAGCTCGCGCGCCTCGTCGATGGTGGTGGCGACCAACACGAGCCACTCCTGGTCGGTCTCGGCCAGCGCGTCGCGGACGGCGCCCGGCCGCGCGGCGTACTCGTGCGTCGCCCGGGAGAAGAAGCAGCCTCCGGGGAACTCCCGGCCCTGCGAGTAGTCGAGCCACCCCTCGAGCAGGGCGCGCAGCCGGGCCATCCCGGCCGGCTTCGCGAGGGCCGGCGTGACGACGGCCAGCGAGAAGATCGCGCGCGCCGCCCGGATCGTGGCCAGCTGCAGCTCCTCCTTCGACCCGAAGTGCGCGAACAGGCCGCTCTTGCTGATCGAGAGCTCCTGGGCGAGCCTCCCGATCGTCACGCCGTCGAGCCCCTCGACCGATGCCAGGTCGACCGCGCGCCGCAGCACGATGCGCCGCGTCTCGTCCCCGCGGCGGATCCGGCCGTCGGTGACGGTGACGGTGGCGGTGGCTTCGGACTGGTCCATGTGGTGCGGCTCTCCCGGTAAATGACTTGCCTCTACGTCAGAGACAAATAGTACGATCGTTCGTATACATTCTACCGCAGCGTCGCGGAGGCATCCCCATGATGAAGTTTCCCGGTTCTCACCGGCCCCTGGCGGCCGTCGTCGAGCCCTGCATACGGGTGGCGACCGCCGCCGATCACCGTGCCCTGGGCGACTTCCTGTCCCGGCTCTCGCCCGACTCGTCGTACCAGCGGTTCCTCACCGACCGCACTGGCGAGCCCTCGCCCAGGCTCGTCGCCGCGCTGCTCCCGGAGCGCTCGAGGGGTGGGGCGCTGCTGGCGTTCCTCGGCGATGAGCTGGTCGGCCATGGTCTCTGGGTCCGCCTGAGGGATGCCTCGGTCGCCGAGATCGCCATCGTGGTCGCCGACACGCATCAGCGACGTGGGATCGGTACGGCGCTGGCCAGCGCGCTGACGGATGACCTCGTGGCTCACGGGGTCGCCGACATCGAGGTGTTCAGCGGCAGCGACAACCGGGCCGTGGCCAGGATGCTCGCCCGCGCCGCACCCGACGCGAGGCGCGAGCTGGACGGGTCGACGACGACCTGGAAGTTCCCCGCCCGGGCCCGGACAAGCGCACTGCCGCGGACTGCCTGAGTGGGCGGACCAGCACCATCGCCCAGGCGCACCGCCCCGGACCGAAGCGGCGCAATTGCGCCGAAACGGCCTTGTTTCACGCGTGACACAAGACCAATCCATCGCAATTGCGCTGAATTGGTCTTGGCTCGAGTGCGGCCAGGCTCGAAGGCGAGCGCTGAGACTAGGCGTCCAACGCCTCCATGACCTCGTCGGAGACGTCGTAGTTGGCGAAGATGTTCTGCACGTCGTCGAGGTCCTCGAGCGCGTCGACAAGCCGGAACATCTTGGCCGCGGCGTCCTGGTCGAGCTGGACCTCCATGTCGGGCACGAACGACGCCTCGGCCGAGTCGTAGTCGATGCCGGCCGCCTGCAGAGCGGAGCGTACAGCGACCAGGTCGGTCGGCTCGGAGACGACCTCGAAGCTCTCGCCGAGGTCGTTCACGTCGTCGGCGCCGGCCTCCAGGGTCGCCTCGAGGATGTCGTCCTCGGTGACGGCCTTGCCGTCCTGGGCGACCGGGACGATGACCACGCCCTTGCGGTTGAAGAGGAACGACACCGAGCCCGGGTCGGCGAGCGAGCCGCCGTTGCGGGTCATCGCGGTGCGGACCTCCATGGCGGCCCGGTTTCGGTTGTCCGTGAGGCACTCGATGAGCATCGCGACGCCGGCGGGGCCGTAGCCCTCGTAGGTGATGGTCTGGTAGTCCGCGCCACCGGTCTCCGCGCCCGAGCCGCGCTTGACCGCCCGGTCGATGTTGTCGTTGGGGACCGACGACTTCTTGGCCTTCTGGATCGCGTCGTAGAGCGTCGGGTTGCCCGCGGGGTCTCCCCCGCCCATCCGCGCGGCGACCTCGATGTTCTTGATCAGCTTGGCGAACATCTTGCCGCGGCGCGCGTCGATGACGGCCTTCTTGTGCTTGGTGGTCGCCCACTTGGAGTGACCCGACATGCGCTTACCTCTTCCGACTCAAACGTGTGTGTGCTGGGCGACGAGGTCGACGAACATCCGGTGCAGCCGGGAGCCGCCACCCATCTCGGGGTGGAACGACGTCGCCATCAGCGGGCCCTGACGGACCGCCACGATCCTACCCGCGGCCGGCCCTGCCTCCACCGAGGCGAGCACCTCGACGTCCGCACCGACCGACTCCACCCACGGCGCCCGGATGAACACGGCGTGCACCGGCTCGTCGAGGCCTGCCACGTGGATCTCCTCCTCGAAGGAGTCGACCTGACGCCCGAACGCGTTGCGCCGCACCGTGATGTCGAGGCCGCCCAACGTCTCCTGGCCATCGACCCCGTCGAGCATCCGGTCGGCCAGCAGGATCATCCCGGCGCAGGTGCCGAACGCCGGCATCCCGCTCGCGATCCGCTCCCGCAGCGGCTCGATCAGGTCGAAGGTCCGGGCCAGCCGGCTCATCGTGGTCGACTCGCCCCCGGGCAGCACCAGCCCGGCCAGCCCCGCCAGCTCGGACGGACGGCGCACCGAGACCGCGGGTACGCCGAGGGAGGTCAGCAGCCGCAGGTGCTCGCGGACGTCACCCTGGAGGGCCAGGACACCGATCGGCGGGCGCTGCGACATGCCCCGATCGTAGGAAGGGGCACGGACGGCTCAGTCGGCGGGCGCGTGGCGCCGGGTACGACGACGCCGGGCTGCCACGCGCAGCCCGAGCGCCAGCACCAACGCCGCCCCCAGGAAGACGGGTGCGAGCTCGAGGTGCGCGCCAGGTACCAGCCAGGTCTCCATCGCGCCTCCTCCCGACGTGGGCCCCATGCCCGGATCGGATGCCGACCGGTGTCCATTGGACGCCACGTGGCAGGAGCCGGATCCGGTTTCGGGCGCCGATCAGCCGTTCGGCGCACGGGACTGACCGGACGTCGGACCCGGGCTATTCCCGGGACTGGGGTGGCTACGGGGTCGTGCCGGTCGCGTAGTGCGCGGTCACCGTGGCCGCGCTGATCGCCGCGTTGTAGACGGCGACCTCGTCAAGCACGCCCTGCAGGTAGTTGTTCGTCCCGCTCTGGATCCGGCCGAGGGCGATCGTGGCCGTCCCGGACAGGGCCCCCGACGAGACGGGCCCGGCGGTCACGACGCCGTCGACGTACAACGCCATCGCGGCGCTCGCCTGTCGGGTGAACACGACGTGGTGCCAGCCACCGTCGTTCCAGCCCGCCGTGCTCGAGACCACGGAGGTGGCGCCGATGCCGGCCACGATCCGGCCGTCGGACCGCAGCGAAACCCCGAAGTCGCCCGTCGTGCCCGTCAGGTCGGCGCTGAACAGGCCGGAGCCCGAGGTCCAGGACGTGCCGGTGCCGAGGCCCTGGGTGGACTTGAACCACAGCTCGACCGAGAAGTCGCTGGTTGCGGTGCGCGAGGCGGCCACGTGGTCGTTGACGCCGTCCAGCTGAACGGCGGTGTTGGCGTCGCCCGCGATGGCACCGGCCACGCCCACGGTCGGCGAGTTCGTGTACGTACCGGGGTTGGTGCCCTTGCTGTCGGCCGCCGCCACGCCCGTGGTGGCCTCACCCAGCCGCCACCAGTTGAGCAGGCCGGCGGTGGCGTTGACCGTGGTGGCGTACGACGGGATGACCTTGACGATGTTCGTCCCGACCACGGTGTCCGTGTTGCCGACGTTGTCGGCAACGACGTACTGGTACTGGTAGCAGCTCCCAGCGGTCACGGTGTCGACCACGGAGGCGGCCGGGTTGGTGCCGACCGTCGCGTAGGCGCCGAATCCGCCGCAGGTGCTGCCGGTGAGCGGCGCCGAAGCGCGCTGCAGGAGCCGGGTGCCGATCCCCGAGCCGACGTCCGTGCCAGTGGTGAGCGTGACGCCGACGGTCGTGCTCGTCGTCGTCGCAGCGGCGTAGCTGAGTGCGGCACCCGAGGGCTTGGTGTCGTCGGCAGTGAGCGTGAACGGCGCGGCCGCGGAGGTGTTGCCGGCGTTGTTGGTCGCGGTCACGGTCTTGGTGCCGGGGGCCGCCGGGCCTGCGGCGCTCCAGGAGTACGTCGTCACGCCCGTCGCGCCCGGGGTCGCCGTCCATCCGCTGCCCAGCGCCGGGAACGCGTAGCCCGCGATGCCGGACGCCGCAGCCGCCGCGGCGGTGATCCGAAGCGAGCCGGAGGTGGCTGCCGACCGGTAGTAGACCGTCGCGCCGGAGTCGAACGCGTTGGTCATCGCGGACAAGGCCAGCGACGGCGCCGCAGGCGCAGCCACGTCGACCTTGATGTCGGGGCTCGTGTAGGTGGTCGGGTTGCCCAGCGCTGTCGCTGACGACGTACTGGTAGCGGTAGCAGGCGCCGTCGGCGACCGCATCCGAGGCCGGCGAGGTCGGGTCGGTGGCGACCGCGTCGTAGCTGCCGAAGGTGCCACAGCTGCCGTCGGTGAGCGAGGCGGTTGCCCGCAGCAGCTGCTGGCCGCTCGCGGTCACGCCGCTCGGGTCGGTGCCCGCGGACAGCGCCAGGCTCAGTGTGGTGGACGGCGCGTAGCGGGCGCCGGTCCCGACGAGCCCGGTGGCGTCGACCGAGCCACCTGTCGGGCCCGAGGTGTCGGTGGCCGTGGCGCCGCCGAGCTGGTAGTGCGCAGAGACGGTCGCCGGGTCGAGCACCGTCGTGTAGAGAGCGACCTCGTCGATCGTGCCGTGGAAGAAGCCGCCGGAGTTGCCGCCGCCGTCGCCCGGGTTGATGACCGCCCCGATGCCGAAGCCGTAGGAGTCGATCGCCGTATTCCGCGTCGCGGTCTGGGACGGCAGTGCGACGCCGTCCATGTAGAGCACCAGCGTGGTGCCGTCGTAGGTGATGACCACGTGGTGCCAGGCGCCGTTGTTGACCGCGGAAGGCATCGTGAAGGTCTTGTCGTTGCCGCCACCCCAGCCCCAGGCGGTCATCGCGGTGCCGCCCGGGTTGATCCATAGCCCGAACTCCTGGGTGGCACCGAGGCTCCCGTAGTCGAAGATCACCTGGCGGGCCGCGCTGGTGGTCTTGAACCACGCCTCGACCGACCGCGAGCTGGCGCCGACCGGGATCCCCGTGGTGTTGAGGATCTGGACGTAGTCGTTGACACCGTCGAACGAGGCGGCGGTGTCCGAGTCGCCGGGCAGCGCGCCGGCGACGCCGCGGGTCACGCCGTTCACGTAGGCGCCGTGGTTGTCGCCCTTGCTGTCCAGCGCCCGCGTCGTCGCGCTGACCTGGAAGTTGTCGAGGTGCAGGCCGGTGTTGTTGGTCTGCGCGACGCTGAGGGCCGTGCGGCCGGTCATGATGCCGGCCCGGCCAAGACCCGTGAGCGAGGTGTCGGTGTCCGACACCTTGAGCACCCCGTTGACGTAGAGGTTCAGCGTGGAGCCGACCATCTCGAGCTTGAGGCGGTAGGTCTGCCCGATGACCAGAGCGGGCTGGTTGGCCACGTAGTCGAGGTAGCCGATGGAGCCGTTGGTCACCTTGGCCAGGTTCCAGCTGTTGTCACGCTCCTCCCAGCTGGCGAGGTAGTAGGTGTTGCTCGCGGTGTTGACCCGGCCGATGATCCCGGCCGCGTCGTCGCTCAACATCGACTTCATGACCAGGTCGGCTTCGACCGTGTAGTCCGCGGAGGCCGGCACCAGCGAGGCGAGGTTGGACGAGTAGCCCAGACCGGCGCGGTAGACCCGGCCCTCGTTGCTGATGGTGGCGTTCGCGGCACCCTGAAGCCGGGTCCACCCCGCCTCCAGCTCGCCGGTGTGTGCGGTGAGCAGCTTCCCGGCGGTGTCGGTGAAGGAGTCGGAGGAGCTGGTCGTCGTGGTGGTCGCGCTGTCGCCCAGGCGCCAGTGGCTGAGCAGCCCCGGAGTGGCGCCGACGCCGCCGACGTAGCCGACCTTGGCGACACTGCTGCTGCTGGTGGTCACGTCCTGGTTGCCGACGCGGTCGGTGACGACGTAGCGGTACTTGTAGCAGGCGATCCCGAGCGAGCCGTCGACGTACGGCGACGTCGGGGCGTCCGTACCGATGTCGGAGAAGCCTCCCCAGCTCCCGCAGGATCCGCCCGCGAGCGGGGCAATGGCCCGCTGCAGCCGCCGCGTCGCGATGCCGGACCCGGTGTCGCTGCCAGTCGTGAAGCTGACGCTCACCGACCGGCCGGCGGCGTACCCGTCCGCGTAGCTGATCGTGCCGGCCGAGGGCGCGGCCGAGTCGTTGGTGAAGGTCAGGCCGGTGACGGCGGTGTTGCCGGCGGCGTCCCGCCCGGTGACAGCTGTGGTGGGGCTGCTGGTGGTCCCCGCTGCCCAGCTGAAGGGGGCCGAGACGTAGGGGCCGCCGAGCGGCAGCAACTCGAGGGACGGCAGATGCGTCCACCCGGTCGTGATGCCGCCGAGCGCTGCAGTGAGGCTGCCCAGCGGCCCGGACCCGGCGTCAGCGACCGCGTTCGCCAGCCGCAGGCCGCCGGCGGAGGCACCGCGGTAGTAGATCGTGCTGCCGCTGAGGAACGCCCCACCGGTCACCGAGTACAGGCTGAGCGAGTTGGTGGGCGCCGTGGGGTCGGAGTTGACCACCACGGTGGCGCTCTTCGTGCTCTCGACTCCCTGCCAGTTGGTGGCGAACACCGGAGTGACCGCGTACGTCCACGATCCGTTCGGCACGCCGCTCTCGACGCACGAGATCGTGGCGATGGTGCCGGTGCACGCCGAGAGGATGGTCTGCGCGGCCTGGGTGACGGCGTCGTACCGCTTGACGACGTAGCCGCTCACGGCCTGGCCGTTCGCCAGTGTGGTCGCGGTCCAGCTGACCGTGACGGTGGAGCCCGTCGCGTTCGCAGTGGGGGTGGCGCCCTGGTTGACGCCCGAAGCCGTTGCGGCACCGCTGCCACCCGGCACCGAGCCGGCGCTCAGGTAGGCCCACGCTGTGGCGGCCACGAACGTGAGCGCCACTGCGATCGCAAGCGTTGCGAGATGGCGCTTCATGACGCCGCCGTCAGGTAGACCGAGAACGTCGCGCCCTGGCAGGCGTTGGCCGCGCCGATCCCCATGGACAGCGCGTTGGTGAGAGTGACCGAGAGCGCACCGCTGCCCGGCACGGTCCACCCGGCACCGCCGTTGGTCTGCGTCGCGAACGAGAGCGTCGCCAGGCCGCAGCCCGCGTGCCCGCCGTCCACCGCGAAGCCGCTGGTCCCCTGGGTGGTGTCGAGGGCCAGCGAGCCGACCCTGATGGAGGCCGCGTTCGGGTTGGTGACGGTCAGGACCACGTTCGCCTGACCGCCGGGGAAGAGCTGCGCCGTCGGCGTCGCCGGGGCGAGCGTCAGGGGTGAGGTGCTCGCGGTGGCCGCCGTTGCGGACCCGCCGCCCGTGGCGATCCAGTACGCCGCGGCGACCCCTGCCACCAGCAACGTCAGTGCGGGCAGCAGGAGCGCGAGCGGCGCCCGCCTGCGCCTCGAGCTCGTCGACGTCATGGTCATTTCTTCAGTCCTCGCGCCTTGAACTTGAGCCGCACCTCGGCGCCCTTGCAGCCGTCCTGGTTCAGGGGCCGGTTGAGCATCAGCAACGTGGGCCAGGCCTCGATCGGCACGCGCATGGCGGCCAGGTCCATGGTCCGCCTGGCCTTCACCCGGAGGAGGGTCCGCCGCGGCATCTGCCGGATCGCGAAGTCCGCCGTTGTGCACGGGTGGGCCGCGTCGGCGTGCGGCGCGATGATGCCGGCGATCTTGACCCGGACCCGCTTCATCTGGACCTTGTGCTTGTTGGGGTTCTGGAACTTCAGCAGTACTGGGGCCGAGACGCCCGGGCGGAGCTCACCCTGGGCCGCACCCGTGACACGCACCTTGACTCCGCGGTGGAGCTGGCCGTGTGCCACGCGGTTGGCGTCGTGCTGCCCGAACGGAAGCACGTCGGAGAGCTCCCACGCCCCGGCGGGCAGCCCTCCGAGCAGCGCCACCGGCAGTGCGAGCAGTCCAACGAACATCCCCGCGGTTCGTGGGCGTCCCATGTGAAGTCCTCTCAAACCCGTGCCGTGTAGCGGCCCGGCGAACCGGGCCGCTACGCGTCGCGATCAGCTGGCGGAGTAGGCCAGGTGGACGACGGCGCCCTTGCAGGCGTCCTGGTTGCTCGCCTTGTTGTTGAAGGCGAGGGTGGCACCGGTCCACGAGCCCTGGGCGGTGCCCGCGGGCACCTCCGCACCGACCGGCATCGTCGCGCTGGCGAGCGTGTAGTCGGTGGCGTTGCATCCGGCGATCGTGCCGCCGCTGGTGTCCGTCACCGAGCTGATGCTCGCGGTCACCGAGGTGACGTAGACGGGGCTCGAGTTGGGGTTGTTGAACTTGCCGGTCAGGGTCTGGGCCGGGAGCCCAGGTGCCAGGCCGGTGACGACGCTGGTCTGCACGACCGTGAGCGCGCCGACGTTGCCAGTGGTCGCCGAACCCGTGCCGGAACCACCTGCGGTCCACCATGCGAACGCGGCCCCCCCGGCCACGACGAGTGCTGCGGTCAGCGCGACGACCTTGGTCACGCGCCTCTTGTTCTTCTTGTCTGCCAAAGCAGGCATGATGATTCTCCTTGTCCCCCGGGGATCTCGCAGGATCCCCACGTGTGCCGGTTTCGTTGATGGATCAACCGGTCTACGACAACGGTATTGACGGCGCAGGGGGGCCCGCCCCGGTTGTTACTGACTTGAAGATGCGGCGTTGACGGGGACTGACCGATCGGCGATTCGACCCCCCGGGGTGGGCTATGCGCGCCACTGGGGTACGGGACGTTCTGGCGCTCAGGACCGCTGAAATCGGGTCTACGGGGCTGCGTTGTAGTGCGCGGTGACCGTGGCCCCTGTTAGCACGCTGTTGTAGATCGCGACCTCGTCGATGTGGCCGAGGTAGTAGTTGGTCCCGGCCGCGATCCGCCCGAAGTTGAGGTTCGCGCTGGCGGTGAGGGCAGCCGTGTTGCCGGTGCCCGAGACGGCCGCTCCACCGTCGACGTAGAGGCTGAACGCGCCGGACGTCGACCTGGTGAACACCACGTGGTGCCAGGCCCCGTTGTCGTACCCGCCGGCAGCCGAGGTGATCGTCGTGTCCGGGTTGCCGACGCCCGCCTTGAGGTGGCCGTCTGCACTCAGCGAGATCCCGAAGTCGTTGTTGGTGCCGGTGACGTTGGCGTCGACGAGCCCGGCGTACTGCGGCCACTGGCCGGTCGTGCCGAGGCCCTGGGTGGACTTGAACCAGAACTCGATGGACATGTTGCCGGAGATCTGGCGGGGCACGCTCGCGTAGTCGTCCACGCCGTCGAACAGGGCTGCCGTGTTGGCTTCGTTCAGCGCGCCGGTCTGGCCCAGCGTCACGCCACCGGAGTAGGTCCCGTGGTTCGTTCCCTTGGCGTCCGTCACGGCCGGGTAGGTGGCGGGAACCGAGGCCAGGAAGTTGTCGAAGTGGACGCCGGTGGCGTCGCCCTTGGAGAAGGTCCCGCCCACGTCGCCGTCCATGATCCCGGCCTTGCCTGCTGCGGTCAGCGGCGCGGTCGTGTCCGTCGCGGAGATCATCAGGGCGCCGTTGACGTAGAGGTTGAGGGTCGTGGTCGTGGTGCCGCTCATCTCGAGCCGGACGTTGTACGTCGACCCGACCGTCAGGTTCGGCTGCGCGGCGGACGTGTTGAGCCAGTTCGGCGTCGTCCCCGACATCTTGACGATGTTCCAGGTGTTGTCGGTCTCCCACCGGGCCAGGTAGTAGGTCGGGGTCGCCCCCGGGGTGAGCCGGCCCACGACGCCGCCCGCGTCGTCGGTGTCGAAGGTCTTGACGAACAGGTCCGCCGAGACCGAGTAGGTGGCGCTCGGCGGGGTCGCGCTCGTGTAGTTGATCGAGTAGCCGGAACCGTTGCGGTGGGCACGGTTCTGGGTGCTGATCCTCTCGTTGTTCCCGGTGCCCGCCTGGTAGTTCCAGGTGGCGCCGATCTCACCGGTGTGCGAGGTCAACAACGTGGCGGCGGTCCCGGTCATCGAGTCCGACGAGATGACCGTGTCCGTCGGCTGGCTCTCACCGAGGCGGTAGTAGTTCAGCAGCCCGCTGGTGTTGAAGACGGTGTCGAAGTAGTTCGACGACACCTTGACGACGTTCGCGCTGCTGGCGGTGTGGCTGTTGCCGACGTTGTCGGAGACGACGTACTGGTACTTGTAGCAGCTGCCGGTCGCGACGGTGTCGGTGAACGGCGACGTCGGGTTGGTGCCCCCGGACACCGTGGCGAAGGCACCATAGGCCCCGCAGGTGGCGCCGGTCAGCGTCGCGGCAGCCCGCTGCAGCAGGCGGGTCCCGATGCCCGACGCACCATCGGTCCCGGTCGTGAAGCTCACGCTGACCGACGTGCTCGTCTGGGTGGCGTCGGCGTAGGTCACCGTGCCGGCCGTGGGCGCAGTGATGTCGTCTGTGGGCGTGAACGGTGCGTTGGCCGAGTTCAGGGTGGCGTTGTTGTTGGCCACCACGTTCTTCGTGCCCGGCGCGGCCGGGGCGCCGGACCAGGAGTAGGCGTTCACTCCGAGCGCGCCCGGCGTCGAGGTCCAGTTGGTGCCGAGCCCCGGGAAGGTGTAGCTCGCGATGCCTGAGGCGGAGTCGCTCGCGGACGCGGTGGTGGTGAACGAGCCAGAGGCCGCCGACGAACGGTAGTAGACGGTCGACCCGCTGCCTGGCCAGTAGGTGTTGGTGAACACCGAGAAGGCCAGGCTGGGAGCCGCGGGGCCGGTGGTGTCGACCTTGATGTCGGGGCTGGTGTACGTCGTGGCGTTGCCGAGCGTGTCGAGAACGACGTACCGGTAGCTGTAGCAGGCCTGGTCGGCGACCGTGTCCGCCAGCGGCGAGGTGGGGTCGTTGCCGCCGGTGACCAAGGTGTAGCCGCCGTAGCCGCCGCAGGTGCCGTTGGTCAGCGTCGCGGTGGCGCGCAGGACCTGGTTGCCCGATCCGGCCACCCCGCTCGGGTCCGTGCCCTTGGCCAGCACCAGGCTCAGCGTGCTCGAGGTCGAGTAGCGCGAACCGGTGCCGACCAGGCCACTGGCGTCGATCGAGCCGCCGGTCGGCCCGGTGGTGTCGACCACTGCGGTGCCGAGCTGGTAGTGGTCGGTGATGGTGGCCTGGCTCAGGACTGTCGTGTAGAAGGAGACCTCGTCGATCGATCCGGTGAAGAAGCCGCCGGAATTGCTGTCGGCCGGGGTGATCACAGCGCCGATCCCGAAGCCGTACGCGTCGATGACCGTGTTGCGCGTGGCGGCCTGCGTGGGCAGAGCGACTCCGTCGATGTAGAGCGTGAGGTTGGTGCCGTTGTACGTCAGCACGACCTGGTGCCAGCTGCCGTCGTTGACAGCGGCCGAGAGGTTGAACTGCTTGTCGTTCCCGCCCCCGAACCCCCAGGCAGTCATCGCGCTCCCGCCGGAGTTGAGCCACAGCGCGAACTGCTGGGTGTTGGCGCGGGTGCCGTAGCCGAACAGCACCTGCCTGGCGCTGCTGCTCGTCTTGAACCAGGCCTCCACAGAGCGGGTCGCCGCGGCGGTCGGCAGGCCGGTGCTGTTGGTGACCTGCACGTAGTCGTTGACCCCGTCGAAGGTCGCGGCGGTGTTGGTGTCCCCGGCCAGCGCCCCCGAGGCGCCGAGCGTCACGCCGTTCACGTAGTCCCCGGTGTTCGTGCCCTTGCTGTCAGCCGCACGCGGGTAGCTGGCCGGATGGACCTGGAAGTTCTCGAACTGGATGCCGGTCGCGTCGGTCTGCGCCGCGTCGCTGCTCTCGCCGGCCATGATCCCGGCCTTTCCGGCCGCCGTGAACGGCGCGGTCGAGTCCGTGACGCTGAGCTTCTGCACGCCGTTGACGTAGAGCTTGAGCAGGGTGTTGGTCGTGCCGCTCATCTCGAGCCTGACCCGATACGCCTCGCCCACCACCAGGGCCGCCTGCACTCCCGTGCTGACGAGCACGGTCGGGGTCCCGCTGGACCACTTCACGATCTTCCAGGTGCTGTCGTTCTGCCAGCGGGCCATGTAGAACGACGTGGCGCCCGTGTTGAAGCGTCCGATCACGCCGGCCGCGTTGGTGGCGAACGCGCCCTTGTAGTAGAGATCGGCCTCGACCGAGTAGTCCGCGCTCGGGGGCGTCGCCGTCGTGTGCACGAGCGAGTAGCCCGACGCGTTGCGGTACACGCGGTTCTGCGTGCCGATGACCATGTTCGAGTTGCCGCTGGGATTGAGCCAGGTGGACCCGATCTCACCGGTGTGCGCGGTGAGGGCGGTCCCGGACGTTCCCGTGAAGGAGTCGGACGACGTCAGGGTGGCCGAGGCCTCCCCGAGCCGCCAGTGGCTGAGCAGCCCGGCGGTCGCGTTGACCGCCCCGGCGTAGTCGATCTTCACGACGTTGATGCTGGTGGCGACCTGCTGGTTGCCGACCCGGTCGGTGACGACGTACTGGTACTTGTAGCACGTGCCGGCGGCCAGGTTGGTGTCGGTGTACGGCGACGTCGGACCGGCCGGGCCGAGGTTCGTGAACGTGACCAGGCTGCCGCACGAGCCGGCGGTCAGCGGCGCCGACGCGCGCTGCAGCTGGCGGGTGTTGAGGCCGGAGCCGCCGTCACTGGCGGAGAAGGTGACGGCCACCGAGGCGCCTGTCGTGACGCCGTCGGGATAGCTCACCGACGCGGTGGGGAGGGTCGAGTCGTTGACCATGCTCAGCGTGACGGGTGTGGCGTTTCCGGCCACGTCGCGCCCGGTGACCGTGACCTGCGGTGACGTGCTGGTGGCGGCGCTCCATGCAAAGGGGTTCGAGTCGTAGGGTCCCCCTGACGGCGTGGACACGGCCGATCCGGTGTGCGTCCAGCCGGTGGAGGTTCCGGTCAGCGACTCGGTGGTGCTGCTCGCCGGTCCGGAGCCGGCGTCGCTCACGGCGTTGGTCACGCGGAAGCCGCCGGCGGCCGTGCCGCGGTAGTAGACCGTGGTCCCGCTCAGGAACGCGCCGCCGCTGACCGATGACAGCGAGAGGCTGTTGGTCGGTGCGGTGAGGTCGAGCGCGAGCACGTTCACCGGGCTGCTGCGGGCACTCTCGGCGCCCTGCCAGTTGACGCCGATCACCGGAGTCACGCTGTAGCGCCACTGGCCGCTGGGCACGTTGTTCTCCGTGCACGAGGTTGAGGTCACGGTCCCGGCGCAGGCACTGAGGACGGTCTGCGGTGTCAGCGTGATCGAGTCGTAGCGCTTGATGATGTAGCCACCCACGGCCTGACCGTTGGCCAGAGTCGTGGCGGCCCAGCTCACGGTGACCGACTGCGCGCTGACGTTCGCCGTCGGCGTGGCGCCCTGGTTGACGCTCGTGGCAGCGGCCGCGCCGTTGCCTCCAGGCGTCGAGCCGGCACTCCAGTAGGCCCATGCCGCGCCCGCGACGACGGTCAGCGCAACGGCAACGGCGAGGGTTCCGAGACTGCGCTTCACGGCGTCGCCTGCAGGTAGACCGTGAAGGACGCCCCTTGGCAGGCGTTGGCCGCGGTGGTCGCCATCGAGAGCGCGTTGGTGAGCGTGATCGCGATGGCTGAGCCGCCGGGGACCGTCCAGCCCGCGCCACCGTTTGTCTGGGTCGTGAAGGAGAGCGCGGCCACGTTGCACGCAGAGTGCGCGCCATCCACCCCGAAGCCGCTGTTGCCCTGACCGGTGTCGCGGATGAGGGAGCCGATCCGGACAGGCACCACGTTGGGGTTGGTGACCGTCAGGACCACGCTCGCCTGACCCCCGGGGTAGAGCTGGGCCGTCGGTGTGGCCGGGCTCAGCGTCAGGGTCGAGGTGGTGGTCCCCGTGGTTGCCGAGGCCGTCCCGCCGCCCGAGGCGGCCCAGTAGGCGAGCGCCGCGCCGGCCAGCACCACGCCCAGCACGGCGGGCAGCAGCGCCCGGCGCCTCCCGCTCCCGGCGACGACTAGGCCGGCCACTGGGCCGCCCGCGGTGCATATGCCCCGTAGCCGAGCGTGACCCGGGCGCCCTTGCAGCCGTCCTGGTTCACCGGCCGGTTGAGCATCCCGAACGTCGGCCACTGGTGCTGCGGCACCTGCAGTCCGGACAGGTGGACGACCCGCCCGGCGGGGATCCGCAGCGTCAGGTGCGGCATCTGCCGGATCCCGAAGTCTCGGCGGGTGCACTGGTGTGTGGCATCCGCGTGAGGGGCCTTGAGGCGCAGGACCGTGACGCGGACGCGGCGCACGGTGACGGCGCGCGAGTTCGGGTTCATGAACCTCAGGTCGATCGACGTGACGATGCCGGGCGTGAGTGGCGCTCGGAGCTCGCCCGTGATGCGCACGGGACGGCCCTGATCGGTCCCCGGCCCGAGTCCGAACCACTTCGCGTCCGGGTTCTCCGACGCGTGCCAGCCTGCCGGGTTCCCCGCCGACGTTGCTCCGAGCGCTGCGACGGGCAGGCAGAGCAGGCCTACGACCAGGACCTCCGCGTGACGTCGCGTGCGGTCCATGCGTCCTCCCAAGCTGTGCTGTGCGGGGCGACCCGGTCTCCCGGGCCGCCTCGACGTCGACCAGCTACTGGTCGACTCGCTCAGCTGGCGGTGTAGAGAATCTGGACGGTGGCGTTCTTGCAGTCGTCCTGGTTCTCGCCGACCTTGTTGTTGAACGCGATCGTGGGGGTGTCGGTGGCGCCCCAGCTACCGACGCCATTGCCTGCCGGGACCTGGGCGTTCACGTCCGAGACCGGGTTGGTGAGGGTGTAGTCGGTCGCCTCGCAGGTCGCTCCACCGGTGACGGTGCCGATCGCAGCGGTGACCGTCGCCACCTGGACCGGCCCGCTGTTCGGGTTGTCGAAGTTGCCGCTCAGGGCCTGCGGTGCGACGCCCGGGCCCATGTTGCTCACGGTGCTGGTCTGGTTGACCGTGAGGGCCGAGGTGGTGCCAGTGGTGGCCGAGCCGCTACCGGTGCCGCCCGCAGTCCAGTACGCGAAAGCCGCGCCACCGGCCAGCACGAGTGCCGCCGTCAGGGCGAGGACCTTCGTGCGCGTGCGCCGCTTCTTGGTGTCCTTGATTGCCGACATGACCTGCTCCTTTTCCCCGTGAGTCGAACCTCGCGACCCCAGCGTGAGGAATGGGCCGAAGGTTCGACCTGTTTCCAAAAACGCTAGCGACGCGTTCGCCCGCGCATCGGGGAATGGGCAAAGGGGGTCAGAAGGTCAGCCCGATCGGATGAAGACAAGGCCGGGGTGTGTCATGGCGAGCCTGTCGGCCCGCTAGACCACCTGCTACCAGCCGCGCTCGGAGAGCCGGTGCGGCTGTGCCAGCTCCTCGACGTTGATGCCGACCATGGCCTCCCCCAGGCCGCGGGAGACCTTCGCGACCACGTCGGGGTCGTCGTGGAAGGTCGTCGCCTTGACGATCGCCTCCGCGCGCTGCGCGGGGTTGCCGGCCTTGAAGATGCCCGACCCGACGAAGACGCCCTCGGCGCCGAGCTGCATCATCATCGCGGCGTCGGCCGGCGTCGCGATGCCACCGGCGGTGAACAGCACGACCGGCAGCTTGCCGCGGCGCGCGACCTCCTTGACCAGGTCGTAGGGTGCCTGCAGCTCCTTCGCGGCGACGTACAGCTCGTCCTCCTCGAGCGCTCCGAGCCGGCGGATCTCGCGGCGGATGGTCCGCATGTGGGTGACCGCGTTGGAGACGTCACCGGTGCCGGCCTCGCCCTTGGAGCGGATCATCGCCGCGCCCTCACTGATCCGGCGCAACGCCTCGCCCAGGTTGGTGGCGCCGCAGACGAACGGCACCGTGAACGCCCACTTGTCGATGTGGTTCTCGTAGTCGGCCGGCGTCAGCACCTCGGACTCGTCGACGTAGTCGACGCCCAGGCTCTGCAGCACCTGCGCCTCGGCGAAGTGACCGATCCGGGCCTTGGCCATCACTGGGATCGAGACCTGCTCGATGATCGAGTCGATCATGTCGGGGTCGCTCATCCGGGACACGCCGCCCTGGGCCCGGATGTCGGCCGGCACCCGCTCGAGCGCCATCACCGCCACCGCGCCGGCGTCTTCGGCGATCTTCGCCTGCTCGGCGGTGACCACATCCATGATCACGCCGCCCTTGAGCATCTCGGCCATGCCGCGCTTCACGCGGGTGGTGCCGGTGACGGGTGCGTCGTGGGTGTCCTCGGGGTGCTGCTCAGCCATGCACTCAGCCTACGGCTGAGGGGGTGTTCCGGCCGATTCGGTATCCGTCGTCGACGCAAGTGCCTGACGGCGTACGAGCAGGATGCGCTGGACGACGGTGATGGTGCTCAGCGCCGCGATCAGCCACAGCGCGACCTCGTAGAGGATGGGGATGTCGAAGAGGTCGCCGAAGAACGTCGGGACCAGCAGGCCGACCAGCCGGTCCGGCCGCTCGGCCAGGCCGGTCTTGGCGTTGAAGCCGAGCTGCTCGCCCTTGCTCCGGGCGTACGACGTCACCGAGCCCATCGCCAGGCACACCAGGGCGAGGACGAGGTACAGCCGGTCCTCGGTCTGCCAGGCGAAGAACAGCGCCATGCCGCCGAACAGCGCGGCGTCGGCGATGCGGTCCAGCGTGGAGTCGAGGAACGCACCGAACTGGTCGGTGCGGCCGATCTTGCGGGCCATAGCGCCGTCGATCAGGTCGCTGAAGACGAACGCCGTCACCACCAGCACGCCCTGCCAGAGCCAGCCCTGCGGGAAGAAGACCAGGGCACCGGCCGCGACGCCGAGGGTGCCGACGAGCGTGACCGCGTCGGGACTGACCCCGAGCCTGATGAACAGGTTGATGAACGGCGCGAGGGCCTTGCCCTGCCAGAAGGCCTTGAATCGGTCGAGCATGGTGGCCGCAGGCTAACCGGCCGCCGGGTCCGATGAGACATGCAGGCGTACGGTCACCCGTACGGAGCCACTCAGGCAACCGATAACGAGAGATCCCGCATGAGCGACAAATCGCCGCGTCAGAGCAAGACGGCCAAGACCGGGAAATCCATCAAGGAGAAGCGCGCCGAGAAGCGCGAGGCAGCCTCCAAGAACGGCGCGAGCTCGATGAGCAACCTCACCAACAAGAAGCGCTGAGCGAGGTCCGACTCCCCAGGTGCCGAGTCCGGCGCGGTTCAGACGAGTTCGGGCACGCGCAGGTGTGACACGACGAGATCGAACTCCAGGACGTCGGTGAACTCCACGTCGGAGTCGTCCTTCGCCCGGTCCCGGTTCGCGGCCGCCCAGGCCCGGCTCGAGATCATCGTGGCCCGTGAGTCGAAGGTCGTGGTCCCGCAGACCGTCCCGCGGTCGCGGTCGACGAAGATGCTGGCGCTGCAGAAGCCCATCGCCTCGCTGATGCTGGGCAGCACCATGGTGCGGTAGCGCTCCAGCAAGCGGTCCACGTCGGAGGTGCGTGCCCACGTGATCCGGCAGGCCGCCAGGTTGAACGCGTCGTGGTCGCGGTGCATCAGCACGACCTCCCAGTCGGCGATGCTCACCTCGCCGTCGAGCATCTCGGCGGCCTTGGCGCGGTACGGCGCCATCAGCTCTCGGCTGTCGTCCCGAGCGGTCTGGGTGTCCCAGGAACTGGTGGCGATCAGGTGCCCGGAGTCGCGGTCGACGACGAGCGACATCCCGACGCAGCCGATCTGCATCAGCTCCGGCATGACGTCGTCGCGGATGTAGCCGATGCCCTGGTCGATGGTGCTGGTGTCAGCCCCCGAGATGGTGACGGAACGAGCAAACATGGGGGTGCCTCCTCAGAGCGGCACGGACCGGGGCGGCGCCGCGCCTCTCGACACCATCCTCGCGGCCCGGGAGTGATGCAAGGGGTCGGACGGGATCAGCCCGTCCAGGCGGTGGCAAGCAGGTCGCGAGTGTCGGAGAGCAGCTCGGGCAGCGTCTTGGTGCGCCCGATGATCGGCATGAAGTTCTGGTCGCCGGGCCAGCGCGGTACGACGTGCTGGTGCAGGTGCGCGGCGATGCCCGCGCCCGCGATGTGCCCCTGGTTCATGCCGATGTTGAAGCCGGCCGCGCCAGACACCGCACGGATCACCGTCATCGCGCGCTTGGTCATGGCGGCGATCTCCGCGGCCTCCTCGTCGGTGGTCTCGGTGTAGTCGGCGACGTGCCGGTAGGGACAGAGCATGAGGTGGCCGGGTGCGTAGGGATAAAGGTTCAGCACGGCGTACGCCGTCTCCCCGCGATGAACGACCAGCCCCTCCTCGTCGGTCAGCGACGGCACCCGGCAGAACGGGCACTCCCCCGCCGAGTCGTCGGCCGGCTTGCTCTCGCCCCGGATGTAGGCCATCCGGTGCGGCGTCCAGAGCCGGTCGAGGTCGTCGGCCCGGCCGACGCCGGCCTGGAAGACCTGCGGGTCACCGGTGGCTCCGCTCACCCGGCGGTCCCGTCGAACGCCGCCTCCAGCAGCGCCTCGACCGGTACGTCGGGGTCGAGCTCGACCCCGCGCGCGACGGCCATCCCGGCGATCTGCAGCCAGATCGCCTCGGTCACCAGCTCGACGAACTTCTCCCGGTCGGGCTTCTGCCGGGGGCGCCCCAACCAGCGGCGCGTCGAGGTGAACACCGCGCCGACCAGGCCGAAGACCAGCGGGTCGAGCGCGGCCACGTCGTCCTCGGTGAGCCGGACGTGCAGCAGCTCCACACCGACGTTGATGAGGTCCTCGATCTGGCCGGCGATCTGCTGGATCGCCGTCTCCATCTGGCCGATGCCGGGGCCGGGTGGGTCCTGTTGTGCGAACTCGTGCAGAGAGGGGTGCTCGCTCGCCCACCCGACGTAGGCCGACACGATCCGCCGGATGATGTCGACCGGCGTGCCCTCGAAGGACAGCGACGGCACCAGCTCGGCGCGCAACAGCTCGAGCGCCCGGCCCTGGACGGCGGCGTCGAGGTCGGCGCGGTCGGCGAAGTGGCGGTAGACGACCGTGCGGCTCAGGCCGGCGCGGTCGGCGATCTGCTGCACGTGCACCTCGACGCCCGGCTCGGCGTCGGCGAGCACGCCGATGGCGGCGTCGAGGATGTGCTGGCGGCGTGCCTGGTTGTGGCTGTCCCACCGCAGCTGTCGCCCGTCGGTCTTGCCCACCATGGCTGCAGCGTATCTGTGACACCGCGTCTGCTGGAGTCACCGGGGCCCCGGTGACTCCTGCACTTCCCGGCCTAGATCTTGCCCGAGAAGTGCAGGACTCGGCCAGGAAGTACGGCGGAGAGCCCGGCGTCGAGGTCGTCGAGCAGTGCCGAGACCGTCTCCTCCGAGCACGTCTTGTTGGTGCCGATGAACCCGGTCGGGCCGCGCTTGGCCCAGCCCACGACGTACTCCCCCGGTCGGATCCGTCCGCGGTCGTGCGCGACGGGCGACCACTCGTGGCCGATCGCAGCGACGACCAGATCGGCATCGAGGGTCTCGCCCGACACCAGACGGACCCCGCCGTCCAGCACCTCGGCCAGGGGCGCACCGAAGCGCAGCGTGATCCTGGGACGACTGGTCGGCGTCCTCCTCGCCAGCTCGGCCAGCAGCCGCTCCCGCACCCCAGTGCCCGTCGGCGGGTCGCCGTCGAGCAGCACGTCGACGTGACGCAGCCCGGCCAGCCCGACGAGCTCGGGCGTGCTGAACGCCGCGGCCTCGACCCCCCGCCTCCCCAGCACGACGACCTCCTCGGCGCCAACTGCGGGCCCGGTCAGCAACCGGGCGGTGTCCAGCGCGACGTTCCCGGCACCGACCACCACGGCTTTGGTCGCCGCCACCCGGAGCTCTCGGAGCGTCGGGTCGCCGTTCGACCAGCGTGCGAGCGTCGTCGCACCGAGCGCCCGCTCACCGCCGGGTACGTCGAGGGACCGGTCGGCGCTCGCGCCGGTCGCCCACACCACGGCGTCGTACGCCGCGAGCTCGTCGGCCGAGCGCACGTCGACGCCGAGCCGGTACCGGAAGCCGGGCTGCCGCTCGATCGCCTCGAACAGCCGAGAAACCTGCCGGGTCAGCGGGTGGTCGGGCGCCACGCCGTACCGGACCAGGCCGTGCGGCACCTCGAGCCGGTCGAGGACGTCCACGCTCACCTCGGGGTGCCGGAGCAGCTCGTCGGCGGCGTACATCCCGGCCGGCCCGGCACCCACGATCGCGACCCGGAACGGACCCTTCCCGGTCAGCCGGCGCTGCCGAGGCACGAGTGCGACCGGGGTGCGGTCGGCATGCGGGAAGGCGTCGTAGTACTCCGCGGCCAGCGCCACGAACGGCTGCTGCGCCTCGGTCACCACGTGGTCGGGGACGATCGCCCCGACCGGGCACGCGGTCACGCAGGCGCCGCAGCCCACACAGGTCGAGGCGTCGATGTAGACCATCTCGGCCTCGGCGAAGCCGGGCTCGCCGGGCGCGGGATGGATGCAGTTGACCGGGCAGGCGAGGACGCACGAGGCGTCGCTGCAGCACGACTGCGTGACGACGTACGGCATGCGCTCAGACGTTCGGCGGCTGGCTGCGGAACCGCGCCGGCGGCCCGTCGATCTTGAGCAGCTTCCAGAGCCGCCGTGAGACACGATTCATCAGGCCGGCGTTCTCGGCGAGCATCCGCACGTCGGCGAACAGGTCACGCAGCACCCGACGCGACTCGGGCCGGCGCCAGTAGACCTCCTTCACGACCGAGCGAGGGATGCCCATGTCCTTCTGCGCCTGCCGGCTCGGGACCAGGATCGCGTCGGCCAGCCACCGCATGATGACCGGGAACGCCAGCGCGAGCACGAACCGCTGGTGCCGGTTGAGGCGGGGCGCGCGGTGCTCGACGTACTGGTGCGCGAAGCCGATGTGCCGGGCCTCCTCCGCGACGTGGATCTGCATGATCCGGTGGAGCAGCGGGTGGATCCGGCTCCCCGAGCGCAGGATCGCCTTCTGCACGTGGTCGATCGGCTCCTCGCCCGCGAGCACGCCGATGAAGAACCCGACCGGGATCCGGTGGGCGGCCAGCGGCAGGAACGGCCCGAGGAACCTGAACAGCCGCGGAGCGCCCGCCACGTCCACCCCGGCGCGGTTGACGAACTCCTGGAACATCTGGGTGTGGTGGCACTCCTCGGTCGCCTCGTGGGTCGCGTAGCGGAACTCCGGCGTGCCGTTGGGCAGCCTGAACGCGAAGTTCATGAGCCCGGCAATGAGCACCTGCTCGAACTGCAGGCCGACCTTGGTGACGTTGGCCTGGCGGTAGAGGCCGACCTCGATCTGGCGCTCGCGAGGCAGGGACCGGTACCACTCGGTGGCGCCGAGCACGTCCGCCTCGGGCAGGATCCAGCGCTCGTCGCGCGGGTCCACGGCGTACGCCGGGTCGTCCCACGCGATGTCGAGGAACGCGTCGAAGTGCTGGTCGACCGACGCCTCGCTGAGCGTGCGGAGCGTGTCGTGATAGCTCGTCGCGGTCATGACACCAAGTTACTGCGACATGGTGTCGCAATGTCAAGGGATACGTGCGACGACGTGTCGCATCACGCGGGAGCAGCGGCCGAGGAGACGGGATCGGCGAACCCCTCGACCGCCACCCAGGCCGTGAACCGGTCCAAACCGACGGCCTCGATCAGACCCGTGGTCTGCGACGCCTGTGCCTGCAGCGCCGCCACCTTGCGCTGGAGCAGGGCCCGGTCGAGGACGAGCCGAAGGGCCAGCTCGTCCGGCTCACACATCCGCGGCCGCCCGAGCTCGAAGACGCCGAAGTCCTCGTCGAGCTCCGGGTCGACGCGGTCCTGCGCGGTGGCGACGGCGTGCAGCAGCCGGGGTGCGGCACTGGTGCGCGCCAGCGCGAGGTCGACCCAGTGGCTCACCGTCCGGTGGTCCGGGTGCCCGGTGAACCCGTCCGGCCCGAAGGTCAGGACGGTGTCCGGCCGGACGTCGTCGAACAGGCCGGCAAGGCGTCGTACGGCGGGCTCGGGGTCGGCGTCGGCGCAGCCGCCGTCCGCGTAGTCGAGCCAGACGTGCTCGGTCACGCCGAGCAGCCGCATGGCCTCCTCGAGCTCCGCGGTGCGCACCTGTGCCGTCTCCGCCAGCACGGCTGGGGTCGTGTCCGGGCCACCGGCCTCTCCACGGGTCGCGGTGACTGCCACCACCCGGTGACCGAGATCCACGAGGGCCGCGGCTGTGCCGCCGCTGAGGTAGGTCTCGTCGTCCGGGTGCGCCCAGACGACCACGGTGGTGCCCAGCCACGACAGGTCTCCCTCACTCATGGGTGCATCCTCCCCCAGCCCGCCCCCTGGAAATCCGGTCGCCACCCGTCTGGCTCAGGACTACGGTCGCGACGTCGGGCACCCTGCCCGACGACCCACCGCACGGACGGAGCAACGGCATGCGCCACGCCTTCGGATTGATCGCTGTCCCATTCGATCTCACCGAAGGCAACCGTCCATGCCCACGCTCAACCTGGGGATCCTGGCGCACGTAGACGCCGGCAAGACCACCCTCACCGAACGACTCCTCTACCAGACCGGGGCCACCCGGCACCTCGGTCGCGTCGACCACGGCGACACGACCACCGACTCCGACTCGATCGAACGCCGGCGCGGGATCACCATCCGCTCCGCCGTGGTCGCGTTCACGGTGCCGACGCCCGACGGCCCGCTCCGGGTCAACCTGATCGACACCCCGGGCCACTCCGACTTCGTCGCCGAGGTCGAGCGCTGCCTGGCCGTGCTCGACGGCGCGGTGCTGGTCGTCTCCGCCGTCGAGGGCGTCCAGGCCCAGACCCGCGTCCTGATCCGGACCCTGGAGCGGCTCCGGCTCCCGTTCCTGGTGTTCGTCAACAAGGTCGACCGGGCCGGCGCGTCGCGCGACGGCACTCTGGCGGTCCTGGCCGAGGTGCTGAGCGGATCGCCCGTCGCACTGACCCCGACGCTCAGCGCCGAGGACGTCGTCGACGCGGTCACGCCCTGGGACGACCGCCTGTTGCGGGACTACGTCCACCAGGACCGACCTCCGGGCGAGCAGGAGCTGCTCTCGGCACTGGCCGAGCAGGCCCGCCTCGGCCACGTGCATCCCGTCCTGTTCGGCTCGGCGCTGCAAGGAGTCGGAGTCACCGAGGTCCTCTCCGCGCTGACCACCTTTCTCCCGACCGTCGAGGGCCGCGGGGACGAGCCGCTGCACGCCACCGTCTTCAAGATCGACCGGGACGCCGGCGGCCACCGGATCGGCTACGTACGCATCCACGAGGGCCGGCTCGCCTCGCGCGACCACGTGACCCTGCACCGGCGTACGACGAGCGGGACGGTGGTGACGCACGAGGCCCGCGCGCTCGAGGTCCGCACCTTCGACCGCGGCGCTGACACCCGTACTGGCGCCGCTCTCGCTGGTGACATCGCCACCGTCCTCGGGCTCGGCGAGATCGCGATCGGCGACCAGCTCGGCCGCTGGGATCCCGCGCGGGCAGGACGGCACTTCCCGGACCCCGGACTCGAGTCGGTGGTCGAGGCCCGCGACCCCGACCAGCGGACGGCGCTGTTCCAGGCGCTGCGGCAGCTGTCGGAGCAGGACCCGCTGATCGACGCGCGGCTGGACGGTCCCGATGAGGAGGTCACCGTCACCGTCTACGGCGAGGTTCAGAAGGAGGTGCTGGCGGCCCGGCTCGTGGAGGAGTACGACGTGGTGGCCGACTTCCTGCCGACGCGGGTGGTGCACGTCGAGCGGGTCTCCGGCACCGGCGAGGACCGGGCGGTCTCCCCGCTCGGCAACGTCAACGTCGGGCTGCGCGTCGGGCCGGCACCGGCCGGGACCGGGCTCGACTACGGGCTCGCCGCGGGGGTCGAGCGGGGCTGGCTGCTGCCGCAGTTCCACCACGCGGTCGAGGAACAGCTCAGGACCGAGCTGGCCGAGGGGCTGTACGGGTGGCGGATCGCCGACCTCGACGTCCGCACGGTGCACTCCCGCTGGGGCGCTCCGACGCCGTCCCCGAGCGACTTCCGCCGGGTCACCCACCGGGCGTTCCGGCAGGCGCTGGCCGCGGCCGGCACGGTGGTCTGCGCCCCGGTCAGCCGCTTCGAGCTCGAGGTCCCGGCCGAAGCGCTGTCGCGGGTGCTGGGCGCGCTGGTCGCCGCCGGCGCCACTCCCGAGCCGCTCGACACCGGGCCGACCAGCCGGGTCGTCGGCACCCTGCCGACCGAGCAGGTCGCCACCTTCGAGCAGCGCCTCCCGGGCTACACCTCGGGCCGCGGCGTCTTCTGGTCCGAGCCGTACGGGTACGTCCCGGTCACTGGCCCGCCGCCGTCGCGGGGGTCGGCGCGAAGTACTCCCCCAGGAGCTTCTCGGCGCCCGGGCAGGTGATGTTCCGGTCCCGCGAGTCCTCGACCCACTGCGCCAGCACGGCATCGCCGCCCTGGATCCGCCAGTCGTTGCCGCAGCGGCTCAGCGCCTCCTCCTGCGAGGTCTGGCCGGCGGCTCGCCACTCCGGCACGCCCAGGCTGAGGTCGCCGACGATGCCGGCCCAGATCGCGGGCGTGGAGTAGACGCCCACCCGATAGCCGGCGTCGGCGTAGCCCTGCGCGGCGCCGAGCACCACCTCGGCGTTGGCCGCGGTGCTGGTCGACCACTCGTAGTGCGGCACCTGCTCGACGTCGAGCCAGATGATCGGGGAGTCGAGGCCGGCGGCCGTCATCGACCGGAGGTTGAACTGCGCCTGTGCGCGGCCGGCCTCCTGCAGGCCGCCGTACTGCTCCTGGGCGGCCTCGTCCGGCCAGCTGATCACCGAGTACGCCGCGACCAGCAGCCCGCGCTCTCTCGCGTAGGCGACCTGGTCGGCCAGGCAGGGGTTCGCGTGGAAGCCGGGCCCGTTGGTGAGCCCGAACACGACGTACTCCGCGTCCTCGCGCGGCATCGGGGCGCCGGTGGAGATCTTGTGCGGGATGCCCATCCCGGCGGGGCACTGCGGCCAGCTGATGTCCGCGCCCAGCACCGGCCCGTCGCGAGGCGGGACGCCGGCCGCGTTGAGCTTCGCTGCCGCCTCCTGCGCCCGGAGCGCAAGCTTGGTGAGCTCCTTCAGGCGCTGGAGCTCTGCTTCGTCGACGGGCGGGGCGCTGGGTGCGGCCGTAGTTGCCGACGCCTCTGGAGAAGGATCACTGCCCCCGGCCGAGTCGTTGCCGCCACACCCCGCCAGCAGCACCGCCGCCAGCGCGAGCGCGACGACCCTCACTCCTTCTCCCACACCGATACGTGTGCGTGACTCTCCGCGGTGAACGGCGTCCGGTCCCACCACGCCCACCGCTCGCGCAGCCGCATCCCCGCGAGCCGCGCCATCAGGTCGAACTCGGCCGGCCAGGCGTAGCGGAACGGCACGCTGTTGCGGTGATAGGTGCCGTCCTCGGTCCGGGAGTAGTGGTGCGACCACATCAGCTGGGTCACCACGTCGTACTCGTCGATCCCGTGGTGCGCGTCGGTGTGGCTGAAGACCCGGTAGCGGTGGTCGTGCTGCGAGCTGAGTACGCCGGGCACCCCGGTCTCGACGACGAAGGTGCCGCCGGGGCGCAGATGCCGCCCGGCGTTCGCGAACGTCGCGACCTGGGCGTCCTGGCTGGCGACGTTCCCGATCGTGTTGAAGACCAGGTAGACGAGGTCGAAGCTCCCCACGCCGGCGTCGACGGTGGTGAAGTCACCGATCGACACCGGGATCGCGTCACCGCCAGGCTTGGCGCGGAGCCGGGCCACCATCGCCTCCGACAGGTCGATGCCGTGCACCTCGACGCCACGCGCGGCCAGCGGCAGCGCCACCCGCCCGGTGCCGATGGCCAGCTCGAGCGCGCGGCCGCTGTCCCCGGCAAGCTCGGCCAGGAACCCGGACTCCAGCGCGAGGTGCTCCTCGCTGAACCGGGCGTCGCTGTCGTCGTCGTACGACGCCGCGACCGGCTCACCGAAGAAGTCAGGCGGGTCGCTCACTCCCGGCTACCCCGCCCCGAGGCTGGAACGCAGCCACCGCTGGTCGAGCTTGTCGAGACCTCCGCAAGGAGGGCTGGGAGCCGACCTTGCGGCCATCCCGACAGGCTCGATGAGCGGTGATCCGGACCCATGGTCACACCTGCTCGCGCGACTCCACGGCGGCGACGACCCGGGCGATGGCTTCCTCGATCGAGACGCCGTTGTCCTGGTGCCCGTCGCGGTAGCGGAACGAGACCGCGCCGGCGGCCATGTCGTCGTCTCCCGCGATCATCATGAACGGCACCTTCTGGAGCTGGGCGTTGCGGATCTTCTTCTGCATCCGGTCGTCCGAGTCGTCGACCTCGACGCGGATGCCGGCCTTGGTCAGCTGCCGCGCGACGTCCCACAGGTAGTCGACGTGCCGTTCGGCGATCGGGATCCCCTGCACCTGCACCGGCGAGAGCCAGGGCGGGAACGCGCCGGCGTAGTGCTCCACGAGTACGCCGAGGAACCGCTCGATCGAGCCGAACTTCGCCGAGTGGATCATGACCGGTCGTTGCCGGGAGCCGTCCGCGGCTTGGTACTCGAGCTCGAAGCCGCGGGGCTGGTTGAAGTCGTACTGGATGGTCGACAGCTGCCAGGTCCGCCCGATCGCATCCTTGGCCTGCACCGAGATCTTCGGCCCGTAGTACGCCGCGCCGCCCGGGTCGGGCACCAGCTCGAGCCCGGACTCGGCGGCAGCGTCGGCCAGGACCTGGGTGGCCATCTCCCACTCCTCGTCCTCGCCCACGAACTTGTCGAGGTTCGCGTCGTCGCGGGTGGAGAGCTCGAGGTAGAAGTCGTCGAGGCCGAAGTCCCGGAACAGCCCGAGGCAGAAGTTGAGCAGGTGCTTGATCTCGTCGGGCGCCTGCTCGGGGGTCACGTAGGAGTGCGAGTCGTCCATGGTCAGCCCGCGGACCCGGGTGAGTCCGTGCACGACGCCGGACTTCTCGAAGCGGTAGACGCCGCCGAGCTCGAACAGCCTCAGCGGCAGCTCCCGGTAGGACCGGCCTCGCGAGCGGTAGATGAGGTTGTGCATCGGGCAGTTCATGGCCTTGAGGTAGTAGTTCGCGCCCTCGAACTCCATGGGCGGGAACATGCCGTCGGCGTAGTACGGCAGGTGGCCCGAGGTGTGGAACAGACCCTCCTTCGAGATGTGCGGGGTGCCGACGAAGTCGAACCCCTCCTCGACGTGGCGGCGGCGTACGTAGTCCTCCATCACGTTCTTGATCACCCCGCCCTTGGGGTGGAAGACCGCGAGGCCGGAGCCGAGCTCGTCGGGGAAGGAGTAGAGGTCGAGGTCGCGGCCGATCTTCCGGTGGTCGCGCTTCTCCGCCTCTTCCAGCCGGTGCAGGTGCTCCTCGAGCGCCTCCTTGGACTCCCAGGCGGTGCCGTAGATGCGCTGGAGCTGCTTGTTCTTCTCGTCGCCGCGCCAGTACGCCGCCGCGGAGCGCATCAGCTTGAACGCTGGGATCCGCTTGGTGGTCGGCAGGTGCGGGCCGCGGCACAGGTCGCTCCACGCGACCTCGCCATCGCGGCGGACGTTGTCGTAGATGGTGAGCTCGCCCGCTCCCACTTCTGCCGAGGCACCGTCGATCGCTTCGCTGGTCGAGCCTGTCGAGACCTCCGCAGCCTTCAGCCCGATCAGCTCGACCTTGTAGGGCTCGTCCTTGAGCTCGTTGAGAGCGTCGGCGTCGGTGGTGACCCGCCGGGAGAACCGCTGGCCCTCCTTGATGATCTTGCGCATCCGGGTCTCGATCTTCTCGAGGTCCTCGGGGTGGAACGGGGTCTCGACGTCGAAGTCGTAGTAGAAGCCGTTCTCGATCGGAGGTCCGATCCCGAGCCGGGCGTCCGGGTAGAGGTCCTGGACCGCCTGCGCCATCACGTGCGCGGTCGAGTGCCGCAGGATGTCGTGGCCGTCGGCGCTGTCGATCGCGACGCCCTCGACCTCGTCGCCGTCCTGGAGCTCGTAGGACAGGTCTTTGAGCGCGCCGTTCACCTTGGCGGCGATCACGCTTTCTGCGTCAGGAAGGTCCTTGAACGGCTCCCAGGCCTTGGTGCCCGTCGTGACCGCACGCTCCTCACGCGCACCGGCGTGGACGAGGGCGATCTTGAGGTCGGACATGAAGCCAGCCTAGTGAGGGGTCCGCCGTGGCCGCGCCCGGGTTTCTCGTCGTGGCTCGTGGGTGGAATGACCCATCCGGACGCGCGGCCGATCTGCGTGATTCGTCCGATGTCGGCCCCGTCGCGAATTCGTACGGTGGCACGACTATGTCCACAGCCGCCTACCTGCGCGCGCAACGGGACCTGTTCCGGGCGTATGACGTGGACGCGGAGGTGCTCCGCGTCCACGCACCGGTGATCTCAGGGACGGTGCAGGTGCTCGCCGCCGGCGACGGGCCACCGCTCGTACTCGTCATCGGTGCCGGTGTGCCGGCCGCCATGTGGGTGCCTCTGATGGCGCGGCTCGACGGCTTCCGCTCGTACGCCGTCGACCTGCCCGGGCAGGGCGGGTCGGACCGGGCGGAGGTGACCACCGCCGGGATCCGTTCGCTGATGACCGACCTGCTCGACCAGGTGATGGCCGGGCTCGACCTGCCTCGCGCCGGCCTGGTGGCGCAGTCGATGGGCGGCCTGCTCTCGATCTGGTTGGCCCAGCGGCGACCGGAACGGGTCACCTCCCTGTCACTGGTCGGTTGCCCGGCGTTGCTTCCGGGGACCTTCGCCCCGGTCCCCGTACGGCTGATGGCCACGCCGGGGCTTGGCCGGCTGATCGGCCTCGTCGACCGCCCCTCGCCACGCCAGGTCGTGAGGTTCGGCGCGATCGCCGGCGAGGACTTCAGCACGCATCCCGAGCTGGCCAGGGTCGTGCTCGAGCTGGAGCGGCTCCCGCACTTCGCGGACGACCTGCGCCGCCTGCTGCGGGCCTGCCTGACGTTCCGCCGGCCCCGTCCCGAAGTGGCCCTGACCGACCAGGACCTCGCCGAGCTGACCGTGCCGGTCCAGCTCGTGTGGGGCGACCGCGACCCGTTCGGCTCGCCGGCGGCGGGACGACGGGCGGCCGAGGTCATCCCCGGGGGCCGGTACGACGAGGTGGCGGGCGGGCACGCACCGTGGCTGGACAGCGCCGAGCAGGTGGCCGCGCTGGTGCGGCGGTTCGCGGTCGAGACCGAGCGCGCGACCTGAGTCGTTCTGCGCGGCGGTCTTCCCAACCGAGGCCGCGCAGCACGATGCTCGACCCATGACGGACACCGCACCGGCGACCGGCACAGAGAGCAAGGGGATGGCGGTCCCCCTGGCGGCGTTCGCGGCCGGCGCCGCCATCGCCGTACTCATCGGCGTCTTCGGCCGCGTCCACGACCCGACGATCGACGGCACCACCACGCTCGGCTTCCACACGGTGATCCAGATGAAGGTCATCGTCACCACCCTCATCGCCGTACTGGTGGTGGGCCAGGGGCTGGGCGCGCTCGTGCTCTACGGGAAGCTGCCGATCCGGGCACCGTCGTGGCTCGGCAAGGCGCACCGCGCGTCGGGCGGCCTCGCCGTGCTGCTCGCCATCTTCGTGGCCTACCACTGCCTGTGGGCGCTCGGGCTCGAGTACGGCCACCTCCACAACGGGGAGAAGGTCGGCGCCCGCACCGTGCTTCACGGCGTACTCGGCTGCGCGGTGTTCGGCGCGGCCGCCGTGAAGGTCGCCGCGGTGCGTGCGAAGCGGGCTCCGGGGTGGTTCCTGCCCGTCGCGGGCGGGCTGCTCTTCACCTTGTTCGTCGTGGTCGTGCTGACCTCGGCGGGCTGGTACTACGCCAACTACGGCTGGCCGGACTCGGACAGCTTCTAAGGCGTGCTCATGCTGACTCGAGTTGGCGAACCACCGTGATCGGCCACCTGATCACGATCTTGGCCCCGACCTTCGTGTTCGTGGGGACCGTCCTGAGGATGTGGGACTCGCTGGCCGAGGCCGACAAGGCCGGAGAGTTCACGCCGCGCAACTCACGCGAGGAGGTGCATCGCCTGCGCATCTTCCTCACTTTCCTCGAGAGGAGGGAGCACGCGGCGACCGACGACCGCGAGCTCTACTACCTCAGGACCGCGCAGGGCTGGTTCTACATCGCCGTGGGTTCGTTCCTCGCAATACTTCTCGCTCTCGGACACGTGGTCGGTGACTGACGCGGCCTAGACCTCGCCAAGGCCCCCGTCACGCTTGCCGTCGTACGGCGTTGACGGGGGCAGGTGCATCGGCACCACGGAGGCGACATGCGAGTCCGGGTCATGGTCGTGCTGCTCGCCGCCCTCGTGTGCGGGGTGTGCGCGGTGGTGCCGACCCCCTCCGCCGAGGCCCAGCGCCCGCTGGTCCTGGGCGCGCCGGTCATGGTCGAGGACCGGGTGCACATGACGGGCAAGGTCCGCTTCAAGGCCCGCAAGGTCGTCATCCAGCGCAAGGTGGGCAAGCGATGGAAGAAGGCCGCCACGGTGCGCGTGCAGCGGGGCAGGTTCGAGGCCGACGTACCGCTGCTCGGTGAGCCGCAGAAGCTGCGCGCCGTCGTGGGGAAGACCCGCAGCCGGGTACGCCGGGTGCCGGCCGGCGATGTCGACTCGTGCGGCGTCCGGCCGGTGAAGGCCGACGGCACCCCCTGGTCCTGCACCTTCGTGGACAGCTTCAGCGGCACGGCGCTCGACCGTACGAAGTGGGTGCCGCAGACCGTCTTCGCCTCGGGCAACTACCCGCTGGGTGCCTTCTCCTGCTACTACGACGACCCGGCGAACATCGCGGTGAGCGGTGGCGCGCTTCACCTCACGGTGCGCAACGTCCCGCCGCCGCGCGCCTGCACGGACCAGGTCTTCGGGATCGTCCCCACGCCGTACTCGGCCGGGATGGTGAGCACCTACCACCTGTTCAGCCAGCAGTACGGCCGCTTCGAGGCCCGCTTCCGCACCGAGAAGACCGACCAGCCCGGGCTCCAGGAGGCGTGGTGGCTCTGGCCCGACGACCGCCAGGGCATCCTCGGCTCCTGGCCGCTGGCCGGCGAGATCGACATCGTCGAGACCTACTCGCAGTACCCCGGCCTGGGCGTGCCCTTCCTGCACTACACACCGAACGACAACGGCGGGCCGGTCCCGGGCCTCAACACGGCGTGGGACTGCCCCGCCAAGCGGGGTGTCTTCAACACCTACACGCTGGTGTGGACGCCGTCCTCGATCCAGTCCTACGTCAACGGCTCCAAGTGTCTGCTGAACACCTCGGGCGACCCCGCGTTCATGAAGAAGTACATCCTCAACCTGACCCAGGCCCTCGGATACGGCGACAACTCCTACACGGGGACCGCCCCGATGCCAGCGACCATGGACGTCGACTACGTCAAGGTCTGGCAGTAGTGCTGGTGGGCGATACTGGGTTCGAACCAGTGACCTCTTCGGTGTGAACGAAGCGCGCTACCACTGCGCCAATCGCCCCTGTGCTGCTGTGTTGCGGTCGCCAAGGCTAGCCCATCAGCCGAGGTCCTCCAGCATCGTCCCCTCGTGCTCGCGCCAGGCCTCCTGGGCCTCCTTGGTGATCGGGCCCGGGACCGGCAGCTCGAGGTCGTCCCAGTGGCTGACCGGCTGTACGTCGCGGGTGGTCGAGGCGAGGAAGACCTCGCTGGCCTGCTGCACAGTCTCGATCGGCTCGTCGACCTCCCGGCCGCCGTACCACTCCAGGACGAGCGCCCTGGTCACCCCGGCCAGGCAGCCGCTCTCGAGCGAAGGAGTCCGCAGCTCACCGTCGACGACGTAGAAGACGTTGGTGCCGGTCCCCTCGCACAGGTGCCCCGCGAGGTTGGCCATCACCGCCTCCTGCGCGCCCCTCTGTTTGGCGTACGCCAGCATCACCACGTTCTCGGCGTACGACGTGGTCTTGAGCCCGGCCAGGGCACCCCGCTCGTTCCGGGGCCACGGCACCGTCGCCACCCGGTTGCTCTCGGCCGCCTCCTCCAGCGGAGCAGCGACCACGATCAGAGTCGGCTCGCCGTCAACGCGGCCGCTGCCCAGCGGTGCCGGCCCGGCCGTGTAGGTGATCCTGATCCGGCTCAGCGGGTCGGTGGTTCCCTCGAGCACCGCCGCCACCCCGCGGCGTACCTCTTCGAGGTCCGGCACCGGCAGCCCCAGCCCCTCCGCGCTGCGCATCAGCCGCTCCAGATGCCTGCCCAGAGCGAACGGGCTCCCGTCGATCGCCTTGATCGCCTCGAAGACCCCGTCCCCCACCGTCAGCCCGTGGTCGCTCACCGCCACCGCCGGCCCCGTCGGGTCGTCCAGGACCTTGCCGTTCACCCACGCGCGCACTCTGCGCATCCTTCCATCGGGACCCGACCAACGCTGCCGCAGCCAGCGCTGGGACTCGCCCACCGCTGATCGAGCTTGTCGAGATCGCCGCAGCCAACGCACCCACCCGAGCCCGCGCGCCAAGTTTGTACGCCGAAGAGCATCGGCTAAGGTTCTGACGCGCTTCGAGGGAGGGAAACTGAGCTCGGAGGCAGGCGGACGTAGCTCAGTTGGTAGAGCGCAACCTTGCCAAGGTTGAGGTCGCGAGTTCGAGCCTCGTCGTCCGCTCGGAGCGGGTCTCGGCAGACCCATCCAACGGTGGGTTGGCCGAGAGGCGAGGCAACGGACTGCAAATCCGTATACACGGGTTCAAATCCCGTACCCACCTCGAACAACAACTCCATCATGGGCGATTGGCGCAGCGGTAGCGCGCTTCCCTGACACGGAAGAGGTCACTGGTTCAAACCCAGTATCGCCTGACGTTAGAAGCGGCATTCGCTAGCCCTGTTAGCCGTAGTCTTCGAGTAGAGCGGACTAAGTAATTCCACCCCTGCGATAATCCGCTTTATCCCAAAAGACCGGAAGGGCGATTTGGGTCGGTTCCTCTTCATTGGGCCGAGGTAGCTACCAACTTGATCCCGACGCGGTCGAGGAGATCAAGGGCAGCCGTGCAAAGCGGATCCCCAAAACAGGACCGCTTAGGCTCGGCATCAGAGGTCGTCAAGTCCTTCGTGGGTCGGGGAAGCCGAGCGTGAGGTAACCCGGCGCACGCTTGGCGAGGGCAGCGGCGAGCACGGGCATCTCGACATCGTGGTAGTCGTGGACCTCTGCGGTCTCCTTGCCGGGGTAGGCGCGCAGGATGCGTCCGGCGTACTGGACGAGTCGCCCCCTGAACGAGACCGGGCCGGCGAGGAACAAGGTGTCCAGCGCCGGGCAGTCGAAGCCCTCGCCGACGAAGTGACCTGTCGCGACAACAAGGAGCGGCGGCCCGACCTCGGCCGGAACGAGGCGCTGTGTCGCTGCTGCCCACTGTCGCGCCCCCATCCCGCCCTTGAGGATCACGGGCTCAAGGCCACGCTCGACGAGACGCGCGGCAAGGTGGTCGACATGGGCGGTCCGTTGGGCCAGCACCAAGCAGTGGCGACCGCGGCCGTGGGCTTCGACGACGTCGGCGAGGATCTGCCCGTTGCGATCCTCATCAGCGGCCAGTGCGCGATGAACGGCAGCAATCGCGCCCGGAAGCGATAGATCGACGGGCTCCTCCACCCGGAACCGGGTTGCGTGCACGACCAGCACAGGGCGAGGCCGCTCAGTGCTGGCTCCTTCGAGAGTGTCCGGGTCTGCGTGTTCGAGCGTGTGCCGAACTGGGCCGAGCTGGAACCCGATGAGGTCGTCGAGTCGGTCACGGCGGTAGGGCGTGGCGGTGAGTCCAAGCCAGTACCGCGCAGGGATGGCACGTACGGCTGCCTCGAATGCGGCAGCCGGCACGTGGTGGCACTCGTCGACCACGACGAGGCCGTAACTGCCCAGCGTGTCATCGGGGCCGGTGCGACGGGCAAGTGTCTGCAGGGTCGCCACATCGACCACACCGGTGAGCTTGGCGCGTCCGCCACCCAGTTGGCCGGGCTTGACGCCAAGTAGGTCCTGGATCTGGCGGCGCCATTGGTCGGCAAGTGTCTTCCGATCCACCAGTACGAGTGTCGAGGTGCTGCGGGTGGCGATGACGGCGCAGGCCATGACGGTCTTGCCAGAGCCCGGCGGGGCCACCAGCAACCCCAGGTCGTGCGGTAGCAGGTCATCGACCGCGGTCTGCTGGACAGGGTTGAGATTGATGTCGGCCGAGAGCTCTTGGGTGACTCCCGCCACCCGGCAATCGTGGGTCTCGGTCTTGCTGCCCGCGTCCTCGATGAGCTTCGTCACCGTCTCGAGCA
Organism: uncultured Actinomycetota bacterium; assembly: GCA_963825455.1. Classification (GTDB taxonomy): domain Bacteria; phylum Actinomycetota; class Actinomycetes; order Propionibacteriales; family Nocardioidaceae; genus Nocardioides. Next base: position 61,206 of record CAWGTG010000003.1, on the reverse strand, counting down.
CCCCGCGAGGGAGAACGAGATGGTCGTCGATGGTCTCGTCGTAGGAGCTGACGATCCTCGGGATGTTCCAGGTCGACTGGCGTCGGCGTTGCCGGTCGTAAAACTCGGGGTTGTTGGTCGACGCCGCGTGCTTGAGCGTCGCGTACAGGGACGGACTCAACTCGGAGCCTGGGATCTTCACTCCGCCGTCGAGCTTGAGATGCACGATCGACGCCGGGCCTGGCTGGGTTCGGGTCGACCTGGCGATCCGGGCCCGCTTCACATCCGGCCCGACGGCCGGTTCCCGCAACTCGGAGGCGAGCCTCGCCACGCTCTTCGGTGTGAGTCGCTCCAGCGTGGACAGGTAGTCCCACTGGTCCTCGAAGGGTTCGAGCGTGGCCAGATCGAGGAAGACGGTTGTTCCGATCTTCCGGGACTTGCCCTGCAAAGGAGCCGCGATCAAGTTCCCTGGTCCTTGTCCAGGAAGGACGTCTTGCGAGGGGAACAGACGGTCATAGCAGCGCAGATCCATTCGCCCCCGGATCGTGATCGCCTCTCCGACCAGTGCCGTACCGAGTTGGCGTGCAGTTGTCGCCGACACCGGGTCGGTGAAGAAGATCCACACGTGGGCGCCGACGCCCGACCGGGAGACCTCCAAAGCTGCAGGCGCGCCGGCGGCGCGTGCCGCCTTCAGGTACGCGAGCGCATCCAGCATCGCCGCAGCCCCGTCGAAGTCGGCAGCGAGCCAGCACGTCCGGTCCCCGGACAGCATCGGGTACAAGCCGATACAGATTTCCCCGGTCAGATGCGCCGCCAGCACCTGGGGTGTCAGCGGGAGATAGCGCTGGTCGGCCGCGTTGCTGCCCTTGCGCCAGCCGCCTTCGACGGCCGGCATCCAGCCCGACCTGCCGGAGCGGGTGTTCTCCCACCGAATCGCATACACATCGCGCCGCGCCGCGAACAGAGCTGCGTAGAACTCGACCTTCGCCCGCGACGACGAGCCCGCGTCGACCGATCCCGGAGCCTTGTCGAACCACGCAGTCTGGGTGCCACGTGCCGGAGATGCCTCGGCATCGGTCAGCTTCAAGAGCCTGCGCAGCCTGGCGTTCTCGCGCCTAAGGCTATCCAGCTCTTCACCGATGTCCGGCATGGCATCAATCCTGCCGTCCTGACGACCGGCTCGCCCGCCCAGCGCGCGGACCTCGATGCGGCAATGCCGCGACTAGGAAGCGGGGAGTCTTCGAATACGGATGTTGTCGTTGGTGAAGACCACGATGGAGCCGGCTTCCAAGTCCTCGACTACCTCATCGAGATTACCGAGCAGCGTTGCGGCCTGGTGCTCGGGGCCGCGGTTCCCTTGGCGAAATAGGACAAGGCTTGGCAAAGCCAGGCCGCCCCTCACGAGAAGTTCCCCAAAGTCGGTGTCGGCCGAGACCAGGACGCGCTCATCGTCACGCGCTGCGGCCAGCACCTCATCGTCAACGTGGCCAGCCAGGTCGCGATCGGACACGTGCACGACGTCATGGCCGGCATCAATGAGGAGCGGCGCCAAGCGGGTGCTGATGCACTCGTCGAGCAGAAATCTCACGCCGGAGTGCGAAGCGGGACCTGCCGCTCGCTGACCGCAGCGGCAGCGAACTCGAGGGCAGCGCGCACGTCTTCAACCGACAACTGCGGATAGTCAGCCAGGATCTCCTCGACCGACCTTCCTTCCGCAAAAAGTCCGACGACCGTGGCAACCGGAATCCGGGTGCCACGAATGCACGGCACACCGCCCATGATGCGGTGGTCGGCGCTGATGCGGGACTCGGACATGGTTCGAGTGTAGGTGCATGCGCTGGCCTGGGGCTGAACCATGCGACCGGTCATGGGATGTCGCGAATCTCGGCAAGTTGAGAGAGGCGCCGTGCGATCTCGGTGTCCCTGTCAGCGGCGGCGTGCTGGTAGCGCATAGCCGCGCCCGGCGTGGTGTGGCCCAGGCGGCCCATGAGCTCAGCCAGGGTGGCGCCCGTCTGGGCGGCGAGGACGGCGCCGGTGTGGCGCAGGTCGTGCCAGCGGAGATTCTTGCGTCCGGCCGCCTCGCGCGCCGGGTAGTAGACCTTGTACAGCGTCGACGGCTGCATGTGCCTATCAGTGTCGGCCGCCGCCGGGAACAGAAGTGCCTCAAGGTCCGGTCCGACGTGCTCCCTTAGGTGGTGCTCCACAGCTGGCATCAAGTGAGCTGGGATGGCGACGTCTCGGATGCCGGCCTCGGTCTTCGGTGGGCCAACGATCATCTCGCCACGCACCCTGACGACCCCACGGCGGATCAGGATCTGGTTGTGCATCAGGTCGAGGTCACCCCGGCGCAGCTCCGCCAGCTCACCGAAGCGGATGTCACACCAAGCCGCGAAGAGGGCCATCAACCGGTAGCGGTCTGGGAGGTTCGCCACGAGGACCTCCAGCTCCTGAAGGCTCGCGGGCTTGACCTTGTGGGCCGGCTTCACGTTGCCGGCCCCTCTGATGTGGGCCGGGTTGAACGGGATCAACGGCTTGGGCCGGGTGGACGCCGCGGTGCCAAGGATCGTGCGTAGCAGGCTGTAGGCGTGCGCTCGTTGTGACTCACGACCAGGCGCGACCGTCTCGTCCCAGTCGTTGACGTCCTCGACCGTGATCTCGTCAACAACGGTGTGCGGACTGCTGATGCTCACCAGCTCCTACAAGGTCGGGTGGGACATCGTCTACGTCCGGCGCTGATCCGTGAGCGATCATCGAATCTGGGTCGAGGCCGGCAACGGTCGAACTGCCTGGATGCGGCGCGGTCGTTGTAGTTGCGGGTGGTGCGGCCTGTGGTATCCGGCGCACGACGAACAGGACGCCCTCCGGGATGCCCGCGAGCAACGGCAAGCCGAGGACACCGCGGCAGACCCGGCAACGGACGTTCAGGCATGACCGCGCGGTGACGAGAATGCCCAAGCCCCTTTCCTGGTTGGGAGCAACCCCCATGGCAACGAGCGTTGCCAGATAGTTCCAGGCGCGAACTCGTTATGACTCTCCTGGAGACAGCGTGCACGTCAGGGCGGTGTCGGACCTTGACGTGATCGACGTGAGCCAGGTGCGCGACTTTGATCTCAGGGACGACCCAGACTTCCCGGTTTCAGACTCTGACGAAGCAGTCGGGCACTGAGGTCACCGTGTTGGCATGATGGGGGCGACGCATTGCCCCGCTCACACGGAGACCTCAGACCCTTGGCTATCGATCGAGATGAGGTCTCGCAAGCGACGGTGCAGTTCGTCGGGTCCGTGCTGCACCTGGACACCTTCACCAACGCGGTCAACCTCGGCCTCGCACTCAGCCCGGTACAGCTAAGTCGCTGGAAGAAGCAGGTGCGGGGTCAGCTGACGCAGCTGATGAAGCACAACTTCCAAGGACTGAGCGGCCATGACCGCCAGGCTGTTCTCGAGTCGGCTCTCGCAGTGCTCAAGAACGCGCAGATGGACGACACGTTCGTGCGGATGTCGCGCGATCCGGATCGGCTTTGGAGGTTCATGGTGGCCTCAGCCGGCGAGGTGATCGCGCCAGTGACGAGAGATGAAAACACACGTGCGCCGTTCCTAAGCGTCATGTCGATCCTCTGTGGGTGGATCTCGCTGCGCATCCAGGAGATGGAAGAGCACCGTGGCGTGCTCCTTGCCGAGACCATGCGCGACGTTCGCGAGCTCGAGGGCCAGCATCGCGAGCACGGTCGGAAGCTGACGGACCTCGCGACCGAAGTGGCCGAGCTCAAGGACCATCAGGCCACCCGCGCGGTGCCGTCGTACGCGACGCTTCCCCTGCTCAACGCCCAATCCTGGACATTGCCCACCGCGTTCGTCGGTCGCGCCGCCGAGATGCACGAAGTGACTGAGCTGGTTGGATCGGGCTCTCTTCTCTGCGTCTCGGGATACCCCCTCTCAGGGCGCGCTGAGCTGCTGCGGCAGTGGTCCCTGGAGAACCGCGACCCAGAGCACGTGTGGATCATCGACTGGCGTCAGACCGACTCGGCGGCCGAGGCGCTCGCAGATCTCGCGGGGTTCTACGGCGCCCAGAGACGCTCGGGGATGTACGACACCCTGTCGGCCATCCTGGATGCTGCACCGGCAGCCACCCTCATCTTGACTGGCATTGCCGACGTACGACCGCTCGTCGAAAGGCACACCCAGGAGTCAGAGGACCGCGGGCTCTTGCTGGCGGTCCTCGACCACGTCGACCAGCGCGACGGCTCCTTCGCCCTGCTCGAGCTCGAGCCACTGGGCCCGGACCACATCCGCCTCCTGCTTCAGGCCGAGCTGCCGGATGTCGGTGACGAAGACATCGGGGTCCTTGCCGAGATGCTGACAGGGCAGCCTTTAGCGGCGCGACAGGCCGGCCATTTCGTGCGTGCGACGCAGATCAAGATCTCGGACTATGTCGAACTCCTTCGCGAACGCCCCGACGTCCTCTTGCGCCGTGGCTCCCCGCTGGATGACGCGACACGCACCACGGGTGCTGTCTGGGAGAGGTCGCTGACGACGGCCTCCGAGGGACTGGCGAGGCCGATGGCGATTCACGTGGCATCCCTCAAGCTCTTGGGCGCGAGAACGGTCGAGGGTGTCTGGCGGGGGGTTGCTGCACACATCATCTCAGGCACTGACGACCTGGCAGACAAGGCCGAGGTCATGGTCGTGGTGGAGGCTGCTCGTCGGCTGAGCCTCATCTCATTCGCAGACGGACTGGTCGGGACTCAGAGCTTGTTCGTCAACTACTGCTGGCACCGGCTCTCGGAGGCTGAACGCGCGGACGTGGTGACGGCCACGTTGCGGTTCGCCCGCTGGGTGGCCCAGGCGGGTCGGGTGTCTCGACAAGCTCCGATGATCTACGCCGTGGCGTGGCTACTCAGCGCCGACTTCAGCTTCGTCAGAGTCTTCGAGCCTCAGCTGTTCGACGAGACCGTCCTGCACGCGGCGCTGTTCTTCCACGACGCGGACATGCCGGACCAGGCACATCAACTGCTGTGGAGGCTCCTGGAGGTGCAGGAGTCGGCAGACGACGGCGACACCTTCAAGACCGCCCTGACCATGTGCGGCCTCCTCATCCAGCTCGAATGGCCCGGGTCTGCCGAACTGTGCCAAGGACTGCTCGAGTCCTTTCTAGAGGCGAACGGCCAGCCGGCCGCGCATGCTGCCGAGCTCTGGAACCAAGTGGCACGTTCGGACTGGCGGTCCGGCAAGCTCACCGAGGGCCTCCAACATGCGCGAACCGCGCTGGAGACCACACTGCAGGCCGCCGAGCCGTCGGACAAGCTCACCATCAATACCTACAATTCGTACCGAACCCTCGGGCGGTTCGAGGTCGCGGTGGGCGACCCCGAACGCGGCCTCAGTTACCTGAGGCACGCGCTGGTGACAGTGGCCGGTGACTCACGATTCGATGCATGGGTCGCTGAGTACCGGGCAGACACAGCCACCTTCTTGAGGCGGCAAGGAGTGCCCGCGCCCGAGTGGCTACAGGCGCAGTCGATCGGGTCAGAGCCCCGCTTCGATTCGGCGAACAAAGACTCGGTCCCTCTGCTCATCTCCAGGATGGCGCTCGCGGAGTCCGAGAGCGCCAGGTCTCGGGGCGACTTCGATGTGGCGCAGGAGCTGTTGCGTGGGGGACCCGAGTTCTTCTTTGACGAGCTGCACGAGGCGGTCGCCAAGAGTGAGTACTGCCAACGGCGCGCCCGCATCCTCATCGAGCGTGCTGAGCTGGAGACCGTTGAGTTGCTCAGCGCCGCCTCCAACTCAGGTCGGAACTCGCCCGGGATCACTTCACCGCTGTTCAGCCAGGCTCTGGTGCTGTTGGACGAGGGCCTCGGCCACCTGGAGGCCCTCCCCCATGACTACATGGAACAACCCGAGGTCAGGCGCCTCGTGAACGGTCTGCGCGTCAACAAGGCTGTAGTCCTGAGCGCGCTCGGCGATTCCGACGAGGCGATCCGGCTGGCGAGGTCGGCCCTGGAGAGTGACCTTCAGGACTTCGGGGACCAGCACAGTGAGTACGCCGCGGACGCCATGGTCCTCGGCGAGGTGCTCGTCAATGCGGCTCGTTTCGACGAGGCCATGTTCTGGCTGCACGAGGCTCGCGAGATCTACGACGGCGCTGGCGCCCATCGCGACGTGGGTCGCGTCAACGACATCGATCTCGTGGTCGGGTCCATCAGAGGGACGTACCGACCGAGGTGACAGAATGGTCCGCGTCGAACGGTTGGCTACTTCTTGGTTTTCTTGAGGAGGAAGACCGTGAGGGCGTCGCTCTTGCGGATGCCCCAGGTGCCGGTGCACCACGGGTCGACACCGACCTCGTTGCGGTCCTTCTTGGAGAGCTTCATGCTGATGGTCTCCGAGCAGGACGTGACGGTGCTGCCTTGGTGCCCTTGGAGGTGTACTCAGTCGCCACGGCGAGGTCAAAGGAGGCGGCCGCGTCAAAGCCGAGGTTGGCGGCCTGGGCGCCGCTGATCTTCCAGCCGTCGGCCACCTTCCAGGTCAGGACATAGTCGGCGGTGTCGGCCGTGGTGTGGCGGTCGTCCACTTCGCCTTGCCGTGGGAGTTGCCCTCCGGGTTGACGACAATGGCGAGACCGGCGGTGGCCAGCATCGTGCCGGAGACGGCGAAGGGCACGAGGGCCTGGCCGAGCGACGGGGTCGGCACTGCGCGAGCCTAGGGCAGCCGTGGCCTAGCCGTCAGTAGTGAGCGGCGTCACCGGTCTGACCCGCTGGCGGTGCACGACCAGGTCGAACCACTCGCCGGGCCGGCCGCCGGTTGTCGTGGAGTCGTAGCTGCCCTCAGGGAAGCCACGCGTGACCATCGCGCGGTTGAGCCGGGCGCGGACCGCACGCGGAGCCGGGCCGCGCAGGTCGACCAGGAACTGCCGGGCATCGACTCGACCGAGCGGGTGCTCGTCGGCCTGCTCCATGTACCACCGGAAGTAGGCGCCCGTGTCGTTCTTGAACGGCCGGATTGCGGCCAGGTGCCGCTTCGCACGCGCCAGCCGGCCCGGGGCGGTGGAGGCGACGTACGACTCGACGCCGTCGTAGGCGACCGGGCGGGTGGCGTAGTACTCCACGCCGAAGAACCGCACCTTGCTGCGCGTTGTACCGGCGCAGCCAGGTGAGCCTTCCCGTCACCGGAAGTCGCGCGAGGACGCCCGCGCCTGCAACACCTCGCCGGCGCCGGGGACGATGACGTCGATGCCCTCGACCCTGTCGGCGATGAGGTTCGTGGCGCCCTCCTCGCGCTCGAGAATGCCGCGGATCACGACGGCGACGCGGTTGCGGGCGGCCTGACGGTGGGCTCGCATCACGCCGATGGAGCAGACGATGTTGAGCATGCCGGTCTCGTCCTCGAGGTTGAGGAACGTGACGCCCCCGGCGGTGCCGGGGCGTTGGCGGTGGGTGATGAGTCCGGCGACGTGGACGCGGCGGTTGGGTTCGGCGTGCTGGAGGTCGCCGACGGACTTGATGCCGGCCTTGGTGAGCTCGGCGCGGAGGTGTTCGATCGGGTGCTTCTCGGGCGAGATGTGGGTGGCCCAGAGGTCGGCGAGGGTGAGCTCGACGTCGGTCATGCCGGGCAGTGGCGGTGGCGCGGGGTTGGGGGTGGAGCCGGCCAGTTGATCCTGGCGCTCGGCGGAGCCGGCGACCCAGAGGGCCTGGCGGCGGTCGAGGCCGAGTGAATCGAAGGCTCCGGCGGTGGCGAGGGCCTCGAGCTGGGCCGAGGTGAGCGCGGCGCGGCGGGAGAGGTCGGTGACGTCGGCGAACGGGGCGTCGGTGCGGGCGGCCACGATGCGGTCGGCCACGTCGGGGCCGATGCCGCGGACCGAGTCGAGGCCCAACCGAACCGCGTGGTGCCCGTCGCGTCGGTGGGTGAGCGTCGGGTCGGGCGAGTCGAGGTCCCACGCGGTGCGCTCGAAGTGCGGCTGGAGGCAGGAGTCGAGGCCCGTCGCCGTGGCCGGGCCGTCGTCGGCGACGAGCTCGAGGTCGGCCTTCGCCTGCGAGAGGAGCAGGTCGGGCCGGCGTACGTCGACTCCGTGGCGGCGTGCGTCCTGCACCAGCGACTGGGGTGAGTAGAAGCCCATCGGCTGGTTGCGGAGCAGCCCGGCCAGGAAGATCGCCGGGTAGTGCAGCTTGAACCAGGACGACGCGTAGACCAGCAGCGCAAATGACAGAGCGTGGGACTCGGCGAAGCCGAAGTTGGCGAAGGACAGGATCTTGACGTAGATGCCGTCGGCGACCTGGCCCACGAGACCGCGGCGGGCCATGCCGGCGTAGAGCGTCTGCTTGATGCTCTCGATCCGCTCCACGCCGCGCTTGGAGCCCATGGCGCGGCGCAAGAGATCAGCGTCGTCGCGGGAGCAGTCGCCCAGCGCCACGGCCATGGCCATCAGCTGCTCCTGGAAGAGGGGTACGCCGCGGGTCCGTTCGAGCACGGGGACCAGGTCGGGGTGCTCGTAGGTGACCGGCTCGACGCCGGTGGCGCGACGGACGTAGGGGTGCACCGCGCCGCCCTGGATCGGGCCGGGCCGGATGAGCGCGATCTCGATGGCCAGGTCGTAGAACTCGCGCGGGCGCAGCCGCGGCAGGGTGCCGATCTGGGCCCGGCTCTCGACCTGGAACACGCCGACGGAGTCGGCGCGGCAGAGCATGTCGTAGACGCCGGGCTCCTCCTTGGGCATGGTCGCGAGGTCCCAGGACTCCCCCGTGTGCTCGGCGGCCAGCTTCATCATGTGGTCGAGCGCGCCGAGCATGCCCAGGCCGAGCAGGTCGAACTTCACCAGCCCCATCGCCTCGCAGGCGTCCTTGTCCCACTGCAGCACGGTGCGACGGGGCATCCGGGCCCGCTCGATCGGGCACACCTCGCCGATCGGCCGCTCGGTCAGCACCATCCCGCCGGAGTGGATGCCGAGGTGGCGCGGCGCGCCCATCAGCTGATCGGCCAGTGCGACCACGTTGGCCGGCACGTCGTGCGCGCCCGGGTCGCCCTGGTCGCCCGCGACGACCGCGTGCCAGCCGTCGATCTGCTTGGACCACGCGTCCTGCTGCCCCTGCGAGTGGCCCAGCGCCTTGGCCGCGTCGCGGACCGCCATCCGCGGCCGGTAGCTGATCACGTTGGCCACCTGCGCCGCGTTGTGCCGGCCGTAGGTGTCGTAGACCCACTGGATGACCTCCTCGCGGCGGTCGGAGTCGAAGTCGACGTCGATGTCGGGTTCCTCGTCGCGGTGCGCGGAGATGAACCGTTCGAAGGGCAGCCGGTAGAAGACCGCGTCGACCGCGGTGATGCCGAGCGCGTAGCAGATCGCCGAGCTGGCCGCCGAGCCCCGGCCCTGGCAGAGGATCCCCTGGCCCCGGGCGAAGTCGACGATGTCGTGGACGATCACGAAGTAGCCGGAGAAGTCCTTCTCGGCCACCACCCGCAGCTCGTGCTCGATCCGCTCGCGGGCCACCTCGGCGTGCGGCTGCCCGGCGTACCGCTGCTCGAACCCGCGCCACACCAGCTCGCGCAGCCAGGAGTCGGCGGTGTGGCCCTCGGGGATGCGGTGCTTGGGCAGCCGCGGCGAGGCCTTGCGCAGGTCGAAGGCGAGCTCGTCGGCGAGCTCGACGCTGCGTGGGACGGCGTCGGGCCAGCGGCGCAACGCGGCCGCGACCTCGGCGCCGCTGCGCAGGTGGGCGACGCCGGACAGGTCGAGCCAGCCGTCCATGTCGGCGAGGCTGCGCCGCGCGCGTACGGCGGCCATCGCCGAGGCCAGCCGCGCCGACTCCGGCGTCGCGTGGTGGACGTTGCCGGCGGCCACGACGGACAGGCCGTGGTCGGCGGCCAGCCCGGCCAGCAGCGTGTTGGTCTCGTCGGTGGCCGGGTGCGGGCTGGGCGAGAGCTCGACGACCACGGAGTCGAGCCCGAACAGCCGGGTCAGCCGGTCCAGCTCCTCGCTCGCCCCGGTCGGGCCGTCGGTCGCCAGGGCTGAACGCACCGTCCCCTTGCGGCAGCCGGTCAGCACCACCCAGTGGCCGCGGCCACGCTCGGCCAGCTCCGCCAGGTCGTAGACCGGGCGGCCCTTCTCGTCGCCGCGAAGGTGAGCGTCGGTCATGGCTGCGGCGAGCCGGTGGTAGCCCTCGACCCCGCGGGCCAGGACCAGGAGGTGGCCCCCCTCCGGGTCGGGTACGCCGTTCTGCGGCCCGCTGAGCCCCAGCGAGAGCTCGGCGCCGTAGACCGTGCGCAGCCCGGCGGTCGGGTAGGCCGCCGCGGCCTCGGCCAGCATCGGTGCACCGTAGAAGCCGTCGTGGTCGGTGAGGGCCAGACCGTGCAGCCCCAGCCGGATCGCCTCCTCCACCAGCTGCGCCGGCGACGACGCGCCGTCGAGGAAGCTGAAGTGGCTGTGGCAGTGCAGCTCGGCGTACGGCGTCCGGGCGGCGTCGGGATCGAGCGTCACCTCGCGCGGCTCGAGCCGGCCACGCTTGCGTCGCGAGACCGGTGCGTCGTCGGCGCCCGGGAGCCCGGAGAGCCGGCGCTCCAGCTCCTTCCAGGACATCGCGGGGTTGTCCCAGCCCATCAGTCGTACCCCGCCTCGACCCGCCAGCCGGTCGCGCCGCAGACCAGCAGCCAGGCCCGCCCGTCGGCACCCACCACCTGGAACCGCGACGCCCGGCCCGCTCCCCCGGACCACCACGACTCGTCCACCGGCCAGGGGCCGGCCCAGGCGGACACCGGCTGCCAGCCGCCTCCGTCGACTGCAGAGAGCAGGAAGCGGGTCGGTTCGCCACTCACCACCCCCCGCTCGGTCACCACCACGGCCCGGCCGGACGGGTCGCAGACCTCCGCGGCCAGCGGCTCGGCGAAAACCCTCGACGGCGCCGGCCCCGGCAGCCGCCCCGGCCAGGGCCGGTCGAGCGGCCGCAGCCCCGCCGGGCGCTCGCCCCACGGCACCGCGGCCTGCCGGTCGGCCGGGGCGCGTCCGCCCTGGAGCACCGGCCGGGTCACGGCGTCGAACCCCACCATCGCCTGCACCCTGGCCACGCCGCGCTGGACGAGCTCCTCGCCAGACCCGCCCCACAGCCCCTGGGTGTGCGCGGCCGCCGGCTCCACGACCTCGGGCAGGAACCGCACCCGCTCGACCGGCGCCCGCACGGCTCCGGCGTCCTGCCGCGAGCGCAGCGAACCACCGGCCTGGAGCTGCCAGTGCACCCGGTCCACGAGGTCGCGCGCGGAGAAGAACTGTGGGTGCAACCAGGTGCGCGCGGACGCGACCGCACCGTCGTGCTCGGCCTCGACCCGTACGCCGGTGGCCACCAGCTGCCGCGACGCCAGGTCGGCGACCAGCCGTTCGGTCGTCGTACGGACGCTGAAGCAGATCGCCTCCACCGAGTCGAGCGGCGGCTCGAAGCACACCTCGAAGGCCAGGTCCGGCGGCGGCGTGCGCGGGGCGACGAGCGTCGGGGCCTCCCCGCGGGCCCGGCGCCACACCTGCGCGCCGTAGCGCCCGAAGCGGTGCTGCACAGCGTCGGCCGGGAGGGCCGCGAGGTCACCCAGCGTGCGCAGCCCGAGCCGGCGCAGCAGGCTGACCATCTCGCGCCCCTCGGCGCCGTCGGCCTCGAGCACCTCGACAAGCAGGTCGCGGAGGTAGGCCGCGGACCCGCCCTCGGGGACCAGCTCGCACTCCTGCACCCGCGCGCGCCGGGCGGCCTGCTCGGCGGTGAACAGGTCGTCAGCGACGCCGAGCCGGCAGTCCCACACGCCGGCGTCGACCAGGGTCTCGGCCATGACCGCAGCGGCGTTCGCCTCGCCGCCGACGAAGCGTCCGGGCGCACGCACCGCCAGCAGCCCCGGCCGGAGGGCGGCCACCCCGGGCCGCAGCGCCTCGACCGTCTCGAGCACCGGCTCGAAGCAGCGGGCGTCGCGGTCGGGGTTGGCGTCGAGGAGCACCAGCTCGGGACAGCGCGCCTGGGCGTCCCTGCGCCGCATGCCGCGCCGGACGCCGTCCTCGCGAGCAGGCCCGTTGCAGACCTCGACCACGTTGGCGGCCAGCACGGCCGCGGGCTCGGTGGCCCGTCGTTCCGCCTCGCGCAGTGCCGCGACGACCGACCAGTCCGGGCACCAGACGACCAGCACTCTCATGGAGAGACCCTCACCCCGACGCCCGCCAGGCTCGTTCGGCCGGCGAGGCCGCAGGCGCCACCAGTTCCAGGGGCGCCGCCTCGCCGGGGAAGGCGAGGTCGGCCCGGACCGGCGGCGCGCTGCCCCGGCGTACGGCGACCCGGACCTGTCGCGACCGGAGCCGGCCGTGTCCGTGGTCGGGGCCGGTCCAGCGCGCGTCCTCGAGGCTGAGCCGTGCCTCGCAGCGGGGCCAGTCGCCCCACGCCACCAGCACCGCGGAGCGCTTGCGCAGCCGCGCGTCGAGGACTCCCGCGGACTTGGCGTCCACGCTGGCCGGCGGCCGCAGCACCAGCACGCCCATCACGTCGACCAGGGCGGCGGCGACCTCCAGCCAGTGCTCGCCGGGGTCGGGCACCAGCACGGTGCGGGACAGGTCGATGCCGAGCTCGGCCGCGGCCTCAGCCCCGAAGTCGGGCCACCCCGCGAACCCCACCCACTGCCCCGACTGCGAGGCGCCCGCGACCAGGGCCAGGGCCAGGGAGGCGGAGTCGACGGCGTAGCTGCCGCCGGCGCGCAGCGAGACCAGTCCGGAGAGCGCGGGCAGCACGGGTACGGCGAGGCGCGCCGGCCCGCTCTCCATCGAGGCGACCCGGGCGCGCAGCTGGTCGAGGACCGGCCGGGCCGGGTCCAGGGCCACTGCTGCACTCATCGGACCATGATCGAACATGTGTTCGAATCAGGCAACCCCTGCCGTAGCGGTCGCGACTCGCTGGCGATGGATGAGCAGGTCGAACCACTCACCGGGCGTGCCGCCGGCGGTGGTGGAGTCGTACCCGCCCTCGGGGAAGCCGCGGGTGACCATCGGGCTCGAGAGCCACGCCCGGACCGGTCGGGGTGCCGGGCCGCGCAGGTCGACCAGGAACTGCCGGGCATCGACCCCGCCGAGCGGGTGCTCGAACCACGACGGCGCCGCCGATGGGAGATCGACCGACTGACCGGGCTCGGTGTCGACACTGCCGTGGTCGAAGGTGAAGCCGATCGAGAGGTAGGCATCGCCGTACCAGTCGCGCAGGTAGGAGCCCACGCTCGCGAAGGAGATGTCGAAGGTGGGCGGGAAGGACATCCGCACCTTCGGTGCGTTCGCCGTGTGCGCCGAGGCGGCCCAGTAGACGATCTTGTCGCCACTGAGGCGCTGCCACCACCGCAGGTTCTCCGCCGCGCGGGCGTCGCGGAAGGTGGAGTTGTCGCCCTGGATCGAGAACGCGACGTACCACGACTGGATCTGGCGGGCGGCGTGCTCGGCCATGGCGTGCCGGCGGTCGCCGGGGCGGTGCGGGATGGCAGCCACGAGGTCGTGGAGCTTCCGCGCGTGCCGGACGTAGGACTCCTTGTCGGCCACCTCCTCCATGAACCACCGGAGGTAGGCGCCCGTGTCGTTGGTGAACGGCCGGATCGCGGCGAGATGCCTCTTCGCCCGCGGCAGCCGGCTCGGGGCGGCTGCCGCGACGTAGGACTCGACGCCGTCGTAGGCGAACGGGCGCGTGGCGTAGTACTCCACGCCGAAGAACCGCACCTTGTCCCGGTGGTGCGCGTTGTAGCGGCGCAGCCAGGTGAGCACGTCCGCGACCTCCTGGTTGCTCCAAGTGCCGGTCATCTGCCCCACCAGGGCGTCGCGGTCGTCGCGCCGCCCCAGGAGGTAGTCGTTGATCTTGGTGCCGAGGCTCCAGTCCTCCTCCCAGGCGATCGACCGGAAGCCCTCGTGCTCGACCAGGTAGCGCAGCGCCCGGTGCTTGAGCGCGGTGATCTCCGCCAGACCGTGCTCGGCCTCGCCGAGACCGACGATGCGGGCCTGGCTCGCAGCTTCGCCCAGCGGGGCGAGGTCGGCGTCCGATCCAGTGGGTTCGACGCCGTGGAGGACGTGTGCTTGCTGGTCGAGCCATCGAGTGACCGGGTCTCTGCGCTGCTGAGGCACGTCGGCGGATGCGCTGCCGGTCGTCAGGCCGGCGCCGAGGACGGCGACGGCCAGCCAGAGGGCGGCGCGGATGCGGGTGTTCACTGTGTTCTCCTCTCGTTCGGAACACCCACCCTCGTCACGATCGAGGGACGGGGAATCCGTCGAGAAGCGACACCTGCCGTACGCCGTTCGACGTACGACGGCCTCGAGACTCAACGCAGCTCTGCGCAGGACAGCTGACGGCAGACAATGGCGACCCGACGCGTCGAACGCCCTCCGCAGGCAGATTGCGGAGGGCGCTCGGCGGTGCCACGTCTCACCCGCCGCGTCGAGCGGCAAGCAAGCCGTCCGGCTCCCCCCGATCGCTCATGCGCGTCCCCATGACGCGCGCAACCGCAGCCGGAATCTTCATGAAAACGGCGCCAGCGCCGGGGCCGTCCGGCGTACTCACGAAAACTGACCGTTCGGCGGCGTTGCCATCTCCGAAAGTACGACGCGCCGACGCATGGGAACGCCCCTCTCCCCACGGGGACAGAGAGAGGAGCGCTCGCGTTCATCGTGACCCATCAACCCGGCTTGGCGCGGGTCCCACCCCATCGCTTCACCTGTATCAGGGACGAATGGCAAACGCCCTCCGCGTAGTTAGTGCGGAGGGCGTTCTGTTGTCCGAGCCGGTTCGGATCCCCCAATCCCCCAGGCGGACTCTGCTCGGCAGCCTAGACCCGACCCAGGGAAGAGCCATAGCCCAAATTGGGGATCGCCTTCGCCCCACTTGGGGTCGAGACGAAGGCGCCCCAGCCCCGTCCCGGGGGGATCATGGAACGAGACCAGCACCAACGTAGGTCGACAGAGCGGGGTCTCGCATCCATTCACTCAGGTTCGACAAGAAACGCCCCCCGCACAGTTCGTGCGGAGGGCGTCCCATGGATTGCGCAAAGCTCAGGTCCGAATCCCCCATGCTGACCCGTGTCGACTCCCCCAAGCAGCCGACGACTCATCAAAGCGCAGCGTTGCGCGTTGCCAGAAGGGCTTGCCAAACGTTTCCACCCGGGGTCGGCGGGATGACGCGCGTTGTAACCAAATTGTGGAAATGGGTAGCCCGGCAGGCGCCGGGTCGTTGTCCTTCCATGACCAACGTTTCCAGCACCGCGACCGCCGCCCGGCGGCATCAGTGGTCGGCGGCGACGTTGCGCATCCACACCGAGCGAGACGGCCGCTGCAGCTACTGCTCCGAGCGAGGCTCCACAGACCCCTGGCCCTGCCTCATGGCACGCCTGGCGATGCATGCGAAGGGCGTGACGACACACCCCGCCCAGTGATGCCCTTCGCCTCCCGCGTACGCCGGTCGACGTACGACGGGCTCGACTTCAACGCGGAACAGCGCAGACCAGGAGCCGCCTGAGAGCGGATTCGGATGCGAGCGATTCTCGGCAGCGTCTTCGGGACGAGGGCACACCCGGTGCCCGGCACCGAAGGAGAAGTCGCATGAGCATCACGACCCAGGTCACGTCGCCCGACAGCCGCACGCCACTCCCGCCTTCGACGGGCACCGCTCGAGCGGAGGCGCGGGCCGCGCAGTGGCTGGCCGCGCACAGCGTCACCCTGCTCCGGATCAGCCTCGGCCTGGTGTTCCTCGGGTTCGGCGTCCTGAAGTTCTTCCCCGGCGCCTCCCCCGCTGAAGCGCTGGTCATGAGGACGGTCGACGCCCTGACCCTCGGCGTGGTCTCCGGTACGCCGGCGCTCGTCATGACGGCGGCGATGGAGACCTTCATCGGTCTGACGCTGGTCACCGGCCGCGGCCTGCGGGCCGGGCTGGTCGTCCTCGCCGGCGCGATGGTGGGGATCATGTCGCCGCTCGTGCTGTTCTACGGAGACCTGTTCCCCGACGGGCTGCCCACCATCGAGGGCCAGTACGTCCTCAAGGACATCGTCCTCGCCGCCGCGGGTGCAGTGGTCGCGGCGCGCGCCCTGGGTGCGCAGTACGTCGTCAGCGGCGGAACAGCGCCCGGAACACCGCGCGGAGAATGAGTACGACGATGGCCCGGATGCCGAACGAGACGGCCGCGCGGCCGACGCCCTTCGCCACACCCTGGGCGGTCAGCGGGGCCGAGACCGTGGCCGGGTCGACGGGCGCCACCTCGCCGCCGTAGGGAACGGCGGGCACCGGCGGAACGGGTTCGCCTGACGGCGGTGCCGGGGTGCTCATGGAGGAAGTGTGCAGCACGCAGCAGCCCCCGTCCGCACCTGCGCACGGGGGCTGTCGCGCGGTCCGGCTAGGGTCCTTCGGTGCTCCGCTCCCCAGCAGCCGCGCTGACCGGTCTCCTCGCCGCCGTACTGCTCCCCGTCAGCCTGCTCTCGGTGTGGGTGCACGGGGTGGTGAGCGACACCGACAAGTACGTCGAGACCGTGACCCCGCTCGCCGACGACGACGCCGTGAAGGCCGCAGCCGTCAAGGAGCTCGAGCGCGAGGCCCTGCAGCTGGCCGCCACCACGGGTGGGCCACTCCCGCCCGGCATCGACGAGCTCGTCCACCTGGTCGTGCAGCAGGTGGTCGACGGCCCGACGTTCCGCACCGCGTGGGCGCAGGCGAACCGCTCCGCGCACGAGCAGCTGGTCGCCGTGCTCGAGGACCGCAGCAGTGCCACGCTCGACGACGAGGGCCGGGTCAGCATCGAGCTCGGCACCGTCTTCAGCGCCATCGCCCAGACGCTCGCCGCCCAGGGCCTTGTCGACGCCGATCAGGCGGCGGACATAGACGCGTCGTTCGCGGTCATGGACGCCGACCAGCTGACCAAGGCGCGCCGCGCGTACGACGCCCTCGACACATTGGGGTTCTGGCTGCCGTTGGTCTGGGCGGCCCTGGTGCTGCTGACGCTGCTCCTGGCCCACCGACGGCTCGCCACCACCGCGAAGCTGGCGGCGGCGTCACTGGTGACGCTGGGACTGCTCGCGCTGGTCCTGCTCTTCGCTCGCGACGCGCTCACCGAGGACCTGCCCCAGCGGGGCGTCGCCCTGGCGGTCTGGGACGTCGTGGTCGCGAGCCTGTGGCGCGCTGTCGAGGTCTGTGCGATCGCCCTCGCGGTGATCGCGGTCGCGACAGCGGTGCTGGCCGGGGTGCTCGAACGCAGAGCAGCGCCGCCCGGAACAGGTCCGGACGGCGCGCGCTCGTACGACTAGCTGGCCTTGGAATGAAGCGCCGTCACGTTGGTGACGGGCGCGTCGATCCGCTGCGGCAGCCGCACTACGTGGATGCGCGGTGACGTCCTGCTGGACGCCACCGTGCGATCCGCCTTGGCCGGTACGGAACTTGCCGTACGCGGTTTCCCCCCAAGCAACAAGGTCCCCACCGGTCCTTCGGTTGAACTCGAGCCCCCACGACCCGTGTTCTGTGAATGAAGGATGCCTGCCCGATCGGCCCTTGGCAAGGATCAGGGCCGTGGAATCGGTGAAAACTGGGGTCGGAACCGGACGATCTCCACCGTTCAGCGCCTCAGCACCTACTGAGACCGAAGAATTTGCGTTGTCCGGTGCCTTCGGCCGCGCATGGGTGCTAGCCGGTCTGCGCCGCTGCCTGCCGGTCCAGCCGGTCCGAACGTCGCAGCCGCCCGTGAAGGACTCGTCAAGGCGCCGGGCGGGCACCGTCAAGGAACCGTCAAGACCTTCGTTGACCAGCGGAAACAGCCCGTACGAAAGACCCATGACCGACGTTCTCTACGTCCTGATCACGCTGGCTGCGTTCATGGGGCTCGCCCTGCTCGTCGGCGTGCTGGACCGCGAAAAGCACTGAGCCCGATGAGTGAAGTCCTGCCCGCACTGGGCCAGATCGCGGCGCTCGTGCTGCTCCTGGCCCTCACCGTGCCGCTGCTGGGGCGCCACCTCGCCCACATCTATACCAGTGACCGGCACCTGGGGGTCGAGCGCGCGGCGTACCGCGTGCTGCGGGTCGACCCGGACGCCGATCAGCACTGGCGCAGCTACGCGATGTCGGTGCTCGGCTTCAGCCTGATCGGCGTCCTGCTGCTCTTCGGCCTCGGCCGGCTCCAGCAGCACCTGCCGCTCTCGCTCGGCTTCCCGGCGCTGCCCACCGAAGGCGCCTGGAGCACCGCCGTCAGCTTCGTGACCAACACCAACTGGCAGTGGTACTCCGGCGAGGTCACGGTCGGCCACCTCATGCAGATGTCCGGGCTGACCGTCCAGAACTTCGTGAGCGCGGCGGTCGGCATGTCCGTGGCCGCTGCGTTCGCCCGCGGCCTGTCCCGCACCCCCGAGAATGACGCGGCCGAGGGCCGGGTCGGCAACTTCTTCAGAGACCTGATGCGCACCGTGCTGCGGGTGCTGCTGCCGATCTCGCTTGCGGCGGCCTGCATCCTCATCCTCTTCGGCGCCGTCCAGAACTTCGCCGGCGACCACGTCTTGCACACCCTCACCGGCGGCACCCAGACCCTGACCGGCGGTCCGGTCGCCAGCCAGGAGGCGATCAAGGAGCTCGGCACCAACGGCGGCGGCTTCTACAACGTGAACTCCGCGCACCCGTTCGAGAACCCGACGCCGTTCACCGACCTGATGGAGATCTACCTGCTCCTTGCCATCCCCTT
The DNA here is from genome assembly GCA_963825455.1 of uncultured Actinomycetota bacterium. GTDB lineage: Bacteria > Actinomycetota > Actinomycetes > Propionibacteriales > Nocardioidaceae > Nocardioides. The sequence continues at coordinate 42,558 of CAWGTG010000003.1, read as the reverse complement.
CGCGATGGCGTGGGCGTTCGGCCTGATCGTCAAGGACCGCCGCCAGGGCATCGCGGTCGGCGGCGTGATGGCGCTGCTCCTCTCGATCGCGGTCGGGCTGCTGACCTGGGCCGAGATGGCTGCGCCCGGCACGGCTCCCCAGCTGGCCGGCGGTGCGATGGAGGGCAAGGAGGCTCGCTTCGGCGAGGCCGCCTCCGCCCTGTTCGGGGCCACCACCACGGGTACGTCGACCGGTGCCGTGAACTCCATGCACGACTCGTTCACGGCACCCGGCGGCGGCGTGGCCATGTTCAACATGATGCTCGGCGAGATCGCGCCGGGCGGTGTGGGCTCCGGTCTCTACGGCATGTTGATGCTGGCCATCGTCACGGTCTTCCTGGCCGGGCTGATGGTCGGCCGCACGCCGGAGTACCTCGGCAAGAAGATCGGGCAGCGCGAGATCGTCCTGGTGGCGTTCTACGTGCTGGCGACCCCGGTGCTCCTGCTGGTCGGCATCGCGGCGGCGGTCACGTTCGACGACGGCCCGGCGGGCATTCTCAACAGCGGTCCACACGGGTTCTCCGAGATGCTGTACGCCGTCACGTCGGCGTCGAACAACAACGGCTCCGCCTTCGCCGGCATCACCACCGGCACGCCGTTCTGGAACACGCTGCTCGGGCTCGAGATGCTCCTCGGCCGGTTCCTGCCGATGATCTTCGTGCTGGCCCTGGCCGGCCGGTTCGCCTCCGCCAAGCGGCTGCCAGCCGGCGCCGGCACCCTGCCGACCCACAAGCCGCTGTTCGTCGTCCTCCTCACCGGCGTCGCCCTCGTCGTCGTCGGCCTCACCTACGTGCCCGTGCTCTTCCTCGGGCCGGTCGTGGAGTCGCTGTCATGAAGCTGGATCTGAGTCTGGCCCTGGACCGCGAGGTCCTTCTCGGCGCCGTGCGCAAGCTCGACCCGCGCGCCATGGCCCGCAGCCCCGTGATGCTGGTGGTCGAGGTGGGCGCCATCGCGACCACGGTCATCTCGGTCGCCGACCCGAGCGTCCTCGGCTGGATGGTGACCGTCTGGCTGTGGCTCACCGTGCTGTTCGCGAACCTCGCCGAGTCGGTGGCCGAGGGCCGCGGCAAGGCCCAGGCCGCCAGCCTGCGCGCGCTGCAGCAGGAGACCACCGCACGCCGGGTCCGCGCCGCGAGCGACACGTTGAAGTACACCGGCAACCTCACCGAGCTCCCCACCGACGAGGTGCCGAGCACCAACCTCCGCCTGGGCGACGTGGTCGTCGTGGTGGCCGGCGAGCGGATCCCCGGCGACGGCGAGGTCATCGAGGGGGTCGCGTCGGTCGACGAGTCGGCCGTCACGGGTGAGTCCGCGCCGGTGATCCGCGAGTCCGGTGGCGACCGCAGCGCGGTCACCGGGGGTACGACCGTGCTCTCCGATCGCATCGTCGTCCGGATCACCAGCGACCCCGGCCAGTCCTTCGTGGACCGGATGATCGCGCTCGTCGAGGGCTCGGAGCGCCAGCGAACCCCCAACGAGATCGCGCTCAACGTCCTGCTCACCGCACTCACGGTCGTCTTCGTGGTCGTCTGCGCGACGCTGTGGCCGGTCGCCGACTACAACGGGGCCAGGCAGTCGGTGCTCGTGCTGATCGCGCTGCTGGTCTGCCTGATCCCGACCACCATCGGCGCGCTGCTCTCGGCGATCGGCATCGCCGGCATGGATCGCCTCGTCCGCCGCAACGTGCTGGCCATGTCCGGCCGCGCCGTCGAGGCGGCCGGCGACATCGACGTACTGCTCCTCGACAAGACCGGCACGATCACGCTGGGCAACCGGCACGCCACCGAGCTGCTCCCCGTCGACGGTGTCACCGACACCGAGCTCGCCGAGGCGGCACTGCTCTCCTCGCTGGCGGACGAGACGCCCGAGGGGCGCAGCATCGTGGAGCTGGTCCGGGGCTTCGAGACGGGCGCAGAACGCCCTCCCCAGCCACCGGAGGCGGCGGGGACCCTTGTGGAGTTCTCCGCGACCACCCGGATGAGCGGCCTCGACCTGCCGGACAGGTCGATCCGCAAGGGTGCCGGCTCAGCCGTCCAGAAGTGGGTGCATGCCAGCGGCACCTTGGCGACAAGCCCCGTGACCGCGCAGCTCGAGCAGCTGGTCGAGGGCGTCAGCTCGTCGGGCGGTACGCCGCTCGTCGTGGCCGAGCGGCGTGGGACGCAGCAGGCCCGCATCCTCGGTGTCATCCACCTCAAGGACGTCGTCAAGCCAGGCATGCGCGAACGGTTCGACGAGATGCGCACGATGGGCATCCGCACCGTGATGATCACTGGCGACAACGCCATCACGGCGAAGGCGATCGCCGCGGAGGCCGGGGTCGACGACTTCCTGGCCGAGGCGACGCCCGAGGACAAGATGGCGCTGATCCGGAAGCAGCAGGAGGGCGGTCGGCTGGTCGCGATGGCCGGGGACGGCACCAACGACGCACCGGCGCTGGCCCAGGCCGACGTGGGCGTCGCGATGAACACCGGGACGGTCGCCGCCAAGGAGGCCGGCAACATGGTCGACCTCGACTCCGACCCGACCAAGCTCATCGACATCGTCGAGATCGGCAAGCAGCTGCTCATCACCCGCGGCGCTTTGACGACGTTCTCGGTGGCCAACGACGTCGCGAAGTACTTCGCGATCCTGCCGGCCATGTTCGTCGTGGCCTTCCCCGACCTAGACGTACTCAACATCATGCGGCTCAGCTCGCCCGAGTCCGCGATCGCCAGCGCGATCGTCTTCAACGCGCTGATCATCGTGGCGCTGATCCCGCTCGCCCTGCGCGGCGTCCGCTACCGGCCGTCGTCGGCCGCCGACCTGCTGCGCCGCAACCTGCTCATCTACGGCGTCGGCGGGCTGATCGCGCCGTTCGTGGGCATCAAGGTGCTCGACCTCGTGATCTCCCTGATCCCGGGGCTGTGATGACGCGATTCGGCTCCCAGCGAGGGCTGCGGTGGTCTCGACAGGCTCGACCAGCGGGTGGTCGCGTCCCAGCACCGGGTTGCGAGATTTCGAGACGGGCGCAGAGCGCCCTCCTCAACCACCGATGGCAGACGGCCGCCGTCTCGCTGGTTGAGGAGCTGACCCCTGCGGACATCTCGACAAGCTCGATGAGCGACGCGATGCAGTCCCAGCCCCTCCTCACCGGAGAGAACGGAAGAACCCGATGAAGGACCTCTACGCACTGTTCCGCCAGAGCCTGGCCGGGCTCCGGCTGATGATCGCCGCCACGCTGCTGCTGGGACTGGCGTACCCCGCCGTCGTCTACGGCTTCGGCCAGGTCGCCGCGCCCTGGAAGGCGCAGGGCTCACTGGTCACTGCCGACGGCAGCCACACGACCAGCGCCAAGAAGGCGGTCGGGTCGGCGATCATCGGCCAGCTGGTCGACGACCCCGACCTGTTCCAGCCACGACCCTCGGCCGCCGGCGACGGCTACAACATGCTCTCGTCGTACGGCTCCAACTACGGGCCCGAGGAGCCGGCCCTCATCAAGGCCATCAAGGAGCGCAAGGCCGAGATCGCCGAGCGCGAGGGCGTCTCCGAGAGCGACGTGCCGCCGGACGCGGTCACCGCTTCTGGTTCCGGGCTCGACCCCGACATCTCGGTGGCGTACGCCGAGCTCCAGGTGCCGCGGGTCGCGCGGGCGAACGGGCTCAGCGAGAACGAGGTCCGCGGCCTGGTCGACGACAACACCTCGGGCAGGACCTGGGGCATCCTCGGTGAGCCGCACGTCAACGTCCTGATGCTCAACATCGCGGTCCGGGAAGCCGCTGCGGACGCCTGAGGAACACAATGGATGACGTGGACCGTCCGCCCGAACAACGACCAGGGCGCCTGATCGTCTACCTCGGCTCCGCGCCGGGCGTGGGCAAGACGTACGCCGCGCTCGGCGAGGCTCAGCGGCGGGTGGGCCGCGGCACCGACGTCGTCGTCGGCTTCGTCGAGACCCACGACCGCGAGCAGACCGCGGCCCAGCTCGAGGGGCTCGAGGTCGTGCCGCGCAAGCTCGTCGAGTACCGCGGCTCGACGTTCCCCGAGATGGACGTCGACGCGGTGCTCGCCCGCAGGCCGGCGGTGGCCTTCGTCGACGAGCTGGCCCACACGAACGTCCCCGGCAGCCGGCACGAGAAGCGCGCCCAGGACGTCGAGGAGCTGCTGGCGGCGGGCATCGACGTCATCACCACCGTCAACATCCAGCACCTCGAGTCCCTCAACGACGAGGTGGAGCGGATCACCGGCGTCCGCCAGCAGGAGACCATCCCCGACGAGGTGATCCGCACCGCCGACCAGATCCAGCTGGTCGACATGTCCCCCGACGCGCTGCGCCGGCGGATGGCGCACGGCAACATCTACAAGCCCGACAAGGTCGACGCCTCGCTCACGTCGTACTTCCGCGTCGGCAACCTGACCGCACTTCGCGAGCTGGCGCTGCTGTGGCTGGCCGACCGGGTCGATGACCAGCTCGACGACTACCGGCGGGCGCACCGGATCCAGGAGTCGTGGCCGGCCAAGGAGCGCATCGTCGTGGCCGTGACCGGCGGTCCCGAGAGCGAGACGCTCATCCGCCGCGGCGCCCGGCTGGCCCAGCGCGCCGCAGGTGCCGAGCTGTTGGCGGTCCACGTGATCGCCACCGACGGCCTGCACAGCGCCGACGAGCGCCGGCTCGACCGCGCCCAGGCACTGGTCGCCTCGGTCGGCGGGACCTTCCACTCGGTGGTCGGCGAGGACGTCTCGGCCGCAGTGGTCGACTTCGCGGCCGGCACCAACGCCACGATGGTCATCGTCGGCGTGTCTCGGCACGGGAGGCTGCGCCGGCTCTTCACCGGTACGACGGGAGACCGGATCGCCTCCCTGGCGGGCTCGATCGACGTACACCTCGTCACCCACGACCAGGTCGCGCGGATGGCGCTGAGGCGGCCGCTGCTCTCGCCGCTCTCCCGCGGTCGCCAGATCACCGGATGGGTCGGCGCGCTGGCGCTGCCGATGCTGCTCACCTGGGCGCTGCACGGCTTCGCCGACACCGACCAGCTCCCGCTGGCGATGTTGACCCTGCTGGCCTCCACCGTCGCGGTGGCCCTGATCGGCGGTCTGCTGCCCGCGCTGCTGGGCGCGGTCGTCGGGTTCCTCGCGCTCAACTACTTCTTCACACCACCGGTCGGGACGCTGACCGTGTCCGAGCCGAAGAACCTGCTGGCGCTGCTGGTGTTCGTGGCCGTGGCCGCCGCGGTCGCCACGGTCGTCGACCTGGCGTCCCGTCGGGCCGCCGACGCCCTGCGCTCACGCGCCGAGGCGACGACGTTGGGCGGACTGTCCAGGTCGGTGCTGACCGGTCAGGACACCGCCGAGGCGATCGTCGAGCGGCTCCGCGAGACGTTCGGCCAGGACGCAGTCTCGTTGCTGAAGCAGGGCCCGGCGGGCTGGACCCTGATGGCCTCGTCCGGCTTTCCCTGCGCGGCCACCCCCGACGAGGGCGACACCCGGGTCCGGGTCGACGACAGGCACGTGCTGGCGCTCTGCGGCGAACCGCTGCGAGCGAGCGACCAGCGGGTGCTGGAGGCGTTCGCCGTGCAGACCGGGCTGGTGCTCGAGTACCGGCGACTCCGCGAGCGCGACGAGCGCGCCGCCAACCTCGAGCGCGCCGAGGCCACCTCGACGGCGCTGCTCCGGGCGGTCTCGCACGACCTCCGGACGCCGCTGGCCACCATGCGTGCTTCCGTCGACGGACTTCTTGCGACCGGGATCTCGGACGACGACCGGCGCGAGCTGATCCGGGCCGTGGACAGCTCCGCCGAGCAGCTGGAGCGCCTCATCGACGATCTTCTCGACCTGTCCAGGCTGCAGAGCGGGCTGATCCACCCGGTGCTGCGCACGCGCAGCCTCGACGAGGTGCTGCCACTCGCGATCTCCGGCCACGAGCCGGACGTTGTACGCCTCGAGGTGGACGAGCCCGCTCCGCTGGTGACCACCGACGCCGGCCTCCTCGAGCGCGTGGTCGCCAACCTGGTCGGCAACGCCGTCAAGCACGCCCCGGGGTCACCGGTGCGGGTGCTCGCGCACGTGCTCCCGGAGACGGTCGAGGTGATCGTCGTCGACCAGGGCCCCGGCATCCCGCCCGAGGACCGCGAGCGGGTCTTCGAGCCGTTCCAGCGGCTCGACGACACGGGCTCCGGCGGCCTCGGCCTCGGGCTGGCAGTCGCCCGGGGCCTGACCGAGGCCCTCGGCGGCACCCTGTCGGCCGAGGACACCCCCGGCGGCGGACTGACCATGGTGCTCTCGCTCCCCCGGGCCGGGACCGCGACCGCAGCCCGAGCGGCCGCATCGTGAGCCCGGGCAAGGTACTCGTCGTCGACGACGAGCCGGCGCTGGCTCGCGCCCTGGCGATCAACCTCCGCGCGCACGGCTGGGAGGTGGTCACGGCCGCCGACGGCCGATCCGCCCTCGACGCGGCGGCCACGACCCACCCCGACGTCATCGTGCTGGACCTCGGCCTGCCCGACATGGACGGCACAGAGGTGATCTCCGGGCTGCGCGGCTGGACCTCGGTGCCGATCGTCGTACTCTCCGCGCGCCAGCACGGCGAGGACAAGGTCGAGGCGCTCGACCTCGGCGCCGACGACTACGTCACCAAGCCGTTCGCGATGAACGAGCTGATGGCTCGCCTGCGCTCCGCCGTACGCCGGTCCGCGGCCCCCGAGCCGACCGAGACTGAGGTCGTGGCCGGCGACCTGGTCATCGACCTGGCCCGCAAGCGGGTCCGCCGGGCCGGGGCCGAGGTGCGGCTGACGCCGACCGAGTGGGCCTTCCTCGAGCTGCTCGCCCGCAACGTCGGCCGGCTGGTGCCGCGCGAGCAGATCCTGCGCGAGGTGTGGGGCACCGGCTACCTGCACGAGCACCACTACCTGCGGGTGTACGCCGCCCAGCTGCGCCGCAAGCTCGAGGACGACCCGTCCCGGCCACGGCACCTGCTCACGACCTCGGGGCTCGGCTACACGCTGGAACCGTGACCGCGGCTCAGTGCCGCTCCTCCAGACCGACCGCCGTACGCAGTCGTTCGACCGCGGGCTGGAGCTCGGGGTCCTTCCGGGCCTGGGACTCCATGAGGTCCGAGAGCGCCTCGGCCAGCACGTTGAGCTTCTCCTGGGCCGCCTCCTCCGCACGGCGCGAGGAGTTCTCGAGCAGCACCAGGAGCAGGAGCGAGAGCACGCTGGTCACGGTGTGGATCGCGGCCTGCCACGACTTGAGGTCGTGCCAGGCCGGGAGGCTGACCAGCCAGACGACGATGATCGCGAGGCAGACGCCGAAGAACGGCGCGCGGCTCACGACCTGGTAGGTCGCCTCGACGAACCGCTCGAACGGGCTGCGTTCCTGGACGTCCTCGCGGGTGTCTGCTGCTTCGCTGCGCTCCATCCACGGAGCCTAGGGGACGGCCCGGGACACGTGCCCGCAGACGCTCGAGCCCCGACCCTGTGGGCCGGGGCTCGAGGCGACTCGCGTCAGTTTCTCGGGAACTGTGGATCAGGCGGCGATGCGGGCGCTCACCGCTGCGGGCTTGGCCACGGCCGGCTGCGCCAGCTTGCGCTCCATCCGGCGCATGCCCCGGGCGCGGTTCCACTCGGTGAACAACGTGCGGAGCACCCGGGTGCCGTCCTGGACGGCGCGGAGGTTGGACTCGCCGAACATCCGGAGCTTCTCCAGCGAGGGCACCTCGGTGATCGAGACCTTGGCGGCGGCGAAGCGGCAGTTGATGACGGTCTCGATCTCGAACCCGTCGCCCCACAGCAGCTTGCCGTTGGCCGGCGCCGGACCACTGTGGTCGGGCAGCTCGAGCAGCGGGATCAGGTCGGCCCAGAACGCGTTGTAGCCGTAGCAGAGGTCGGAGTAGCGGGTCCGGAAGCCCACGTTGAAGACGCCGTTCAGGAACGCGTTGCCGAGGCGGCGGATCGTGGTGATGTCGGCCGAGCCGCCGCCCGCGCTGAAGCGCGTCCCCTTGGCGAAGTCGGCACCGGCCTTGAGCGCCTCGACGAACCGGGTGATCTCGGCCGGGTCGGCCGAGCCGTCGGCGTCGAACATGATCACGATGTCGCCGGTGACGCGCGCGAAGCCCGCGGCCAGCGCGTTGCCCTTGCCCTTGCGGCTCTGCAGGACCGTGACGATGTCGGGCCGCGCCCGACGGGCTGCCATCACGGTGCCGTCGACCGAGCCGCCGTCGACGAGGATGACCTCGTGGACCGGCGGAAGCTGCGGCAGCACCACCGACAGGTTGAGCGCCTCGTTGAGCGCCGGCACCACGACGCTGATGAGCGGGTCCTCGGTGTTCCGTTCCGGACTTCCGAAATAGACCGTCATGCCTGATGTAACCCCCATGTAGTAGCCGGCCCCCCACGGTTCGGCTGCGTGAGGAACCTATGCCCTCCGGGGTGTCCTGACCACCTACACAGGGGGGTAACACAGCGACGTTTGCGCAGGTCAGAGCGCCCTTATGGGCCTTTCGTACTAGTCCTAACTGTTGCCCATTCGTGGAAGGAGTTGACACGTGTCACCAACGCTTTACCGCCCTGACGAGACGGCCGTCACAACTCGCCCCCGGATTCCGCGCGCTCCGACCGGTTTGAGAGGATCGCGCCATGGTCGAGCTGAGCCCGCGCGAGCGCGAGATCCTCACCTTCGAGCGGGAGTGGTGGAAGTACGCCGACGCGAAGGACGCCGCCGCCAGGGCGCGGCTGGGACTCACCCCGGAGGAGTACTACCGGGCGCTCACCACGATCATCGACCAGCCCGGCGCCCTGGCTCACGACCCGTTGCTGGTCCGCCGCCTGCGCCGCCAGCGGCTCACCCGCCAGCGCCGGCGTCAGGCGAGCCGCCTCGGGGCCACCTAGGAACCACCTAGGTCCGACCTAGGCAATGTCGCCGCCGGGTCTCGGGTCAATGTAGGCCGGACGGATGGTTCGGGTAGTCCGTTCGGGGCATTCTCGTCCCAGAAGGCTTCCAGGACTTCCCTGTGCGGCATTTTCTCCTCTAACGTTCAACTTGTTGAGCCGCTGGTGACCCGAGACTCCAGCGGTTCAACTCATTTCTGGGTCAGGCCGACCGGGAGTGAGGAACGAGCTCCCGGTCGAGGCTGTCCCGGTTGAGGCTGTCCCGGTTGAGCGAGCGGATTGGTCGAGCTTGCTGGGCAATCCAGCGAGTCGAAGCCACCGCAGGCATGGCAACTACTCCCCATTCAGCACGGCGTGAGCAGCTCCGCCGGCAGCCACTCCTCGACGACCAGCCAGCCGCCGTTCGCCTCGAGCGGCCGCAGCCGCGCGGCGTACGTCACCCGGCCCTCCCAGCGCCCCGCCACCTTGCGCCACTCGAACAGCAGCCCTGGCCGCTTCACGCCCTCGGCGTCGACGGCGCCGGACACCCAGCAGTGCCGGGCCGGGCAGTCCTGCCCGACCGGCCCCATGGGATCGTGAGCCGTGGGCAGGTCGCCGCGGACCCGCTGAGCCAGGGGCACGCCGCTCCCCCGCTTGCCCCAGCCGCCGCCCATGCCGCCCGCCATACCGCATGGTGGCACATCTTCGAACGTATGTTCGGTCGGTCGGAATCCCCGGTCAGCCGGGGAAACTGTCACTTGTCAGGGGTTGCAACCCACGACAGGTGCCAAATTCCCCGGTCAGCCGGGGAATTTGCCAGCCCGAGCCGGGACGCGGCCTACTCCTCGTCGGTCGAGAGCTGCTCGTCGTGGGTGCCGGGGCGGGGTGCCCAGGGCAGCTCCTTGGCGGGGCGTACGACGACCAGCCGGTCTCCGCGGGCGAGCTGGGTGACCACCGGGTCGAAGTAGCGGTAGACCTTCTCGTCGCGGACGACCGCGATGACCTGGTCGGGCAGCTGCTGGGGCTGCTTGCCGACCTCGGTGACGAGCAGGTCGCGCTCCGCCACCTCGAGCCCCTCGCCGTACGTCAGCAGGTCCTCCATCACCGAGCCGAGGGTCGGTGAGAGCGACGAGACACCGAGCAGCCGCCCGACCGCGTCGGACGAGGTGATCACCGAGTTGGCGCCGGACTGCTTCATCAGCGGTGCGTTCTCGTGCTCGCGGGCCGAGGAGACGATGTAGACGTCGGGGTTGAGCTGGCGGACAGTGAGGATCGCCAGCACGTTGGAGTCGTCACGGTTGGTCGTGATGATCACCTGGTCGGCCTCGGCGACGCCGGCGCGGCGCAGCACCTCGCGACGGGTCGCGTCGCCGGCGACGACCGCGAGGCCGTCCTCGTGCGCGTCGGTCATCGCGGCCTGGCCGGGGTCGACGATGACCACGGACTCGCGCGCCTGCCCGTTGCTGATGAGGGTCTCGACCGCGCTGCGGCCCTTGGTGCCGTAGCCGACGACGACGACGTGATGTCCCATGGACTTCCTCCAGCGGGAGATGCGGAACAGCTCGCGGCCCTGCGAGGCGAGCACCTCGAGGGTGGTACCGATCAACAGCACCAGGAATGCGATGCGGGCCGGCGTGATGATGAACGCGTTGATGAGCCGGGCGTGCGGCTCGACCGGTGCGATGTCGCCGTACCCGGTCGTGCTCAGCGTGACCGTCGTGTAGTAGATCGCGTCGGTCAGCGTGATCCCGTTGTCGGGTCCGTTGGCGTCGCGGTAGCCATCGCCGTCGAAGTAGACCAGGCAGACGGTGCCGACCAGGATCCCCAAGGCCGTGAGCAACCGGCGCGACAGCACCCACCAGGGTGAGCGGACCCGTTCGGGCAGCGCGATCTGGCCTGCCGTGGCCTGGGGCCACGCCTCGCTGCTCGCCTCGGACACGGCTCGCAACCTATCGCTCGCCGACGAAGATCTTGTCGAAGGCGGCGTTCACGGCCGCGCCGATCAGGACGGCGATGGCGACGATGTAGAGCCAGAGGAGTACGGCGATCGGAGCGGCCAGCGGCCCGTAGATCGAGCGCGACTCGGCGGCGGTGACCGTGAGGATCCAGCGCAGCAGGTAGCTGCCGAAGATCCACGCGACCAGGGAGAACACCGCGCCCGGGAGGTTGAACCGCCAGCGGGTCCGCACCGGCACCGACACGTGGTAGAGCGTCGCGAGGAAGCAGATGCAGATCACGCCGATCGCCGGCCAGTAGAACGAGAGCAGTACGTCGAACCGGCGGGGCAGCGCGTCGTCGACCAGCCGCGGGCCGGCCAGCATCAGCGGGATCGCGGCGACGCCGGTGATCACCGCGAGCACGTAGAGCACGAACGACAGCGCCCGGGTCTTGACGATCCCGCGGTGCCCGCCGAGGCCGTGCATGACCGTGATGGTGTCGATGAAGACGTTGAGGGCCCGGCTCCCCGACCACAGCGCCAGCACGAACCCGAGCGAGATGATGTCGAACCGGCCGCCCTTCAGGACGTCGTCCAGGGTCGGCTCGATGATCTTGTTGACCGCCCGCTCAGTGAGCAGCCGCCCGGAGAAGTCGATGACGGCGTCCCGCATCTGGTCGACCTGGCCCGGGTCGAACCGGTTGGTGACGTAGCCGATGCCTCCCGCCAGGCCGAAGAGCAGCGGCGGCACGGAGAGTATGGCGAAGAACGCCGCCTCCGCCGCGAGGCCGGTGACCCGGTAGCGCAGGCAGGAGCTGACGGTGGTGACGACCAGTCGCCACAGCGTGTCGAGTGCGCGGCGCCACCACGCCCGCTCTGGTCCCGACGCGGCGGCGTCCCGAACGGGCTCCGCCACCATGGGCTCTACCGTAGGGCCATGGGGACTCCCGATCGTGCATCCGTGCGGGCGGCCGCCAACCAGGTGCCGCCGCTGGTCGGCCACAACGTCGTCGCCGCCGACCTCGCGCTGAGCGAGGCCGTCGTACGCCACGGCTCGGACGAGGTGCTCGAGGGGCTGCTGCCGCTGGGCGCCGAGGCCGGCACCGCCGAGGCCCGCGAGCAGGGCCGGCTCGCCAACGAGCACCATCCCGAGCTCACGTCGTACGACCGCTACGGCAACCGGATCGACGAGGTCGAGTTCCACCCGGCCTGGCACTGGCTGATGGAACGCGCGGTCGGCCACGGGCTTGCGGCGACGCCGTGGGAGCGGCAGGCCGACGGCGATCCCGACGCGCACCTGCGCCGCGCGGCCGGCTTCCTGGCCTGGTCGCACACCGAGCCCGGCCACGGCTGCCCGATCTCGATGACCTACGCCGCCATCCCGGCGCTCCGCGTCGACGACGCGCTGGCCAAGGAGTGGACGCCTCTGCTGGCCTCCACGACGTACGACCCCGGGCTCCGGCCGGTGAGCGAGAAGCGCGGCGCGCTGTGCGGCATGGGCATGACCGAGAAGCAGGGCGGCTCCGACGTCCGCGCCAACGTCACCGAGGCCCGGCCGCAGCCGGACGGCAGCTACACCCTGCACGGCCACAAGTGGTTCACCTCCGCGCCGATGAACGACGTCTTCCTGGTCCTCGCCCAGGCGAAGGGAGGCGTCACCTGCTTCGTGGTCCCGCGGGTGCTGCCGGACGGCACCCGCAACCAGCTCGACGTCGTACGCCTCAAGGACAAGCTCGGCAACAGGTCCAACGCCTCGTCCGAGCTCGAGTTCGACGGCACCGTCGCGCTCCGGCTCGGCGACGAGGGCCGCGGGGTCCGGACCATCATCGAGATGGTCGCCGCCACCCGGCTCGACTGCGTGCTCGGCTCAGCCGGTCTGATGCGGCGCGCGGTGTCCGAGGCGTCCTGGCACGTCGCCCACCGCTCGGCCTTCGGTTCGCTCCTGGCCGACAAGCCGCTGATGCAGAACGTCGTCGCCGACCTCGCCGTCGAGTCCGAGGCCGCCACCGTGGTGGCCCTGCGACTCGCCTCGGCCGTCGACGACCTCGGCGATCCCCACGAGGCAGCGCTGCGACGGATCGCGCTGCCGCTGGCGAAGTTCTGGGTCTGCAAGCGCACGCCGGCGCTCACCGCCGAGGCACTCGAGTGCCTCGGCGGCAACGGGTACGTCGAGGAGTCGCTGATGCCGCTCCTCTACCGCGAGGCGCCGCTCAACTCCGTGTGGGAGGGTTCGGGCAACGTCAACGCGCTCGACGTGCTGCGCGCCCTGGCACGCGAGCCCGAGGCGCTGGAGGCGTGGATCACCGAGGTCGGCCTGGCCCGGGGCGGCGACGCCCGCCTCGACGCGGCGATCGACTCGACGCTGGCCCTGCTGGGCGAGCTGATGGGCGACCCCGACGGGCTCGAGGTCGGCGCCCGCCGCCTGGCTGGCCGGATGGCCGCCGTGCTCCAGGGTTCGCTGCTGGTGCGCTTCTCGCCGCCCGAGGTGGCCGACGTCTTCTGCGCGTCACGCCTCGGCTCGTCGTACGACGGGACGTTCGGCGCTCTGGCGGGCGGCGACCTGCGCGGGATCGTGGAGCGGACGACGCCGACGTTCTAAGTCGGGAAGTCTGTCTTGACCAGACTTGACAGGTAGCCTTACATTCGGAGCTATGGGGACCCGCGACGAGCTCGGCGCTGCCGACGTCGGTGACGCACAGCTGGCCGCGATGGTCGCGGACCTGCTCCACGAGGACACGGTCGAGCTGCTGGACTCGCGCGTCGACAGGGTCGACTACGACCTGCCCGCCATCACCACCGGCGGACGCTGGTGGGTCAGCGGCCACGTTGCGACGGAGTGCTCGCGGGCGCCGTTCCGGTTCTTCGTCAAGCAGGTGCAGTCGTGGGAGCGCTCGCCGTTCTTCCAGACCGTGCCGGAGGAGTTCCGTGAGATGGCGGTGGCCGGCGTGCCGTGGAAGACCGAGGCGGAGGTCTACCGCTCCGACCTCGCCCGGCGGCTGCCGGGCGGCCTGACCGCACCCCGCGCGCTCGGCGTCTTCGACCTCGACGCGACGTCGTCGTCGATCTGGCTCGAGGAGGTTCCCGCCCGGCCGGCGACGTGGGACCGGCCGCGGTTCGAGCGGGCGGCATACCTCCTCGGACGGTTCTCTGGCAGCGCGGCGCTGGCGCCGCTGGCGAACCTGCGCGACATCGAGTGGTCGATGAACACCTACGCGACCGGCCGGCTGGCGGTGCAGGTGGTGCCGATGCTGATGAGCGACGAGATCTGGGAGCACCCGCTCTGCGCGGCCTTCGACGACGAGCTCCGCGCCCGGCTGCGTGAAACCGCTGCCGACTACGTCGCGCTGGCCGCCGAGGGCGACGCCCTGCCTACCCTGCTGAGCCACGGGGACGCCTGCCCCAACAACCTGCTGGCGGCCGAGAACGCCGACGACCTGGTGATGATCGACTTCGGCTTCTGGGGCGGCGCACCGGTCGGGTTCGACCTCACCCAGCTCCTCGTCGGAGACATCCAGATCGGCAAGCGTGGCGCCGACGACCTGGCCGAGCTCGACGAGGCGATCGTGGCGGCTTACGTCGCGGGGCTTCGTGCCGAGGGCTGCGCGATCCCCGAGGAGCAGGTGAGGCGCGGCCACGCGCTGTGCCTGCTGATCATGACCGGGCTGTCGACCGTGCCGTTCGACCTGTTCGAGGGCCCCATCACGCCCGAGACCCAGCGAGTCGCCGCGGACCGCGCGAAGCTGGCCCGCTACGCCCTCGATCTTCTCGAGAGCACAGCGGGCCAGCGGCGCTAGGTCACCAGGTCAGACCGACACCGACTCCTTCGCGGGCTCCGGGTCCGGCTCGAACTCGCGCTCGTCGTCGTCCAGCATCGTGGTCTCGTCGAACGGCGCGTCGCCGGCGAGCACCCGGTCAAGCTGCTCACGGTCGAGGCTGTCGGTCCAGTGACCGACCAGGACCGTGGCGATCGAGTTGCCGGCGAAGTTCGTCAGCGCCCGCGCCTCGGACATGAACCGGTCGATGCCGACGATCAGGCCGACGCCGTCGACCAGCTCGGGCCGGTGCGAGCTCAGCCCGCCGGCCAGCGTGGCCATGCCGGCTCCCGTGACGCCCGCAGCGCCCTTCGAGGCGACCACCATGAAGACCAGCAGCGAGATCTGCTCTCCGATCGACAGCGGGTCACCGAGCGCCTCGGCGATGAACAGCGAGGCCATGGTCAGGTAGATCGCGGTGCCGTCGAGGTTGAAGGAGTAGCCGGTAGGGACAACGACACCGACGGTCGTCTTCTCGATGCCGGCGTGCTCCATCTTCGCGATCAGCCGCGGCAGCGCCGACTCCGAGGACGACGTGGACAGGATCAGCAGGAACTCGCGACCGAGGTAGACGAACAGCTTGAACACGTTCACCCCGGTGGTCACCTTGAGCAGCGTGCCGAGCACGACGAACACGAAGACCACACAGGTGATGTAGAAGGCGATCATCAGCAGCGCCAGGCTCTTGAGCGCGTCGAGGCCGGTCTCGCCGACCACCGCGGCCATGGCGCCGAAGGCACCGATGGGGGCCGCCCACATGATCATCGCGAGCACCCGGAAGACGAGCCGCTGGAGGTGCGAGACGCCGCGCAGGATCGGCTTGCCAGCGGCGCCCATCTGCTGGAGCGCGAAGCCGACCAGCAGTGCGATCAGCAGCGTCTGCAGCACCTCGCCGCTGGTCAGCGAGGAGAACATCGAGGTCGGGATGATCCCGAGCAGGAACTCGGTGGTGCTGCCGTGGCCCTCCGCGGCCTGCGCCTGCCCGGCGCTCGCCGCGGCATCGTCGAGCCGCAGCCCGTCGCCCGGCTTGATCAGGTTGCCGACGACCAGGCCGATCGCGAGTGCGACGGTCGACATCGTCAGGAAGTATCCGAGGGCGAGCCCGCCGACCCTTCCGACTCGGGCGGCGCTGGCCACCGAGCCGACGCCGAGCACGAGCGTGCAGAAGATGACCGGCTGGATCATCATCTTGATCAGCGCGACGAAGCCGGTGCCGAGCGGCTTGAGCTCGACCGCCGCGTCGGGCGCGACGACGCCGACGAGGATGCCGAGCACCACGGCGACGATCACCGCTAGGTACAGGTAGTGGGTCCGGTTCCGCGGTGCGGTCCCGGTGCTGGTGGGCTGGGACATGCTGCCTCCTGGGCCGAGAGCGCCGGTCTGCCCGGCGCATGAAGCCCACTCTCGGTACCCGATGTGACTCCGGTCACTGTTCTGGTCGTTGAGTTCGCAGGTCGTTGTGCCCACGTCAGCGGCGTAGCGAGCGTCGCGAGGGCGTGCGATGGCGAGGCGGAGGAGCGACGTTGTAGTTGACCTCCTTCGAGTGACGACAACGAAGCCAGCGTGCGTCCATCGCGGCGCGTAGCAGGCGCTGACGTGGGTACGACGTCCTGGAGCGGTGTCACAATCCGGGCGTGCGTCCGCGCTGGAACCTCTCGGTGGCTCGGCAGGTGCTGCTGCTCCAGATCTTGGTCGTGCTCGTGCTCGTGGTCGCCTCGGGCGCGCTGGCGACGTACGACGCCCGCCGCGACGCGCGAGACACCGCCACCGACCGCGCGGTGTCCGTCTCGCGGGCTGTCGCCGACGCGCCGACCATCACCGCAGCCCTCGCCGAGCCGGAGCCGAGCGCGACCATCCAGCCTTTCGCCGAGCAGGTCCGTCACGATGCCGACGTCGACTTCGTGGTCGTCATGTCGATGGAACGGATCCGCTACAGCCACCCGATCCCGGAAAACATCGGCAAGGAGTTCATCGGCGACATCGGCGGCGCGCCCGAGGGCCGCGTGTTCACCCAGGAAGCGACTGGCACGCTCGGCGCCTCGATGCGGGCCGTGGTCCCCGTGTTCGCGCCCGACGGAAGCGGCCGGGTGGTGGCGATGGTCTCGGTCGGCATCACGATCGCCTCGATCGACAAGCGCCTGCGCAATGACCTCGAGCTGATCGGGATCTCGGCGCTGCTGGTGCTCGGCGTGGGGCTGGCCGGCACCTGGCTGGTCGGACGCCGGCTGCGCCGCCAGACGCACGGGCTCGGAGCGGCCGAGATCACCCGGATGTACGAGTACTACACGGCGGTGCTCGGCGCGGTCCGCGAGGGGCTCCTGCTGCTCGATACCGGGGGCCGGGTCCAGCTCGTCAACGACGAGGGGCGTCGCCTGCTGGACCTTCCTGACGACGTCCTCGGCCGCCCGCTCGCCGAGCTCGGACTCGCGCCCGGGCTGGTGCAGGCGGCGCTCGGCCGGACGGCCGAGGCCGACGACATCTACCTCGCAGGCGACCGTGTCCTGGTCGTGAGCTCCTCCCCCGCCACCTGGCAGGGCGCCGACGTCGGTGCCGTGGTCACCCTGCGCGACCACACCGAGCTGCGCGCGGTCACCGGCGAGCTGGACGTGGTCCGCGGCCTCAGCGACTCGCTCCGCGCGCAGAACCACGAGTCCGCCAACCGCCTGCACACGATGGTCTCCCTCATCGAGCTCGGCCGGGTCGACGAGGCCGTCGAGTTCGCGACCGAGGAGCTGCAGGTCGCGCAGCTGCTCACCGACCAGGTCGTCGGCGCGGTCGGCGACCCGGTGGTCGAGGCGCTGCTGCTCGGCAAGACCGCCGACGCGGCAGAGCGCGGCATCGAGCTGCGCATCGAGGGCAGCCTTCCGCAGAGCGACGTAGCTGCCCGAGACCTGGTCACCGTCCTCGGCAACCTCGTCGACAACGCCTTCGACGCGCTGGTCCCGGCCGACGTACGCCGGGTGCGGGTCACCTTGGGCGGCGACCCGTCCGCCGTCGTCGTCACGGTCGAGGACAGCGGCCCCGGCCTCGACGACGAGGCGGCGGCGCACGCCCTCGAGCGCGGCTGGACCACGAAGGCCTCCGGCGAGGGGAGCCACGGCGTCGGCCTCGCGCTGGTCGCCCAGGTCGCCCGCCGGCACGGCGGCGACGTGGAGATCGGCGGCTCCGAGCTCGGCGGTGCTCGGTTCACCGTGACGCTGCACCCGGTGCAGGCGCGGCCGTGAGCGACGTACGCGTGCTCGTCGTCGAGGACGAGGCCACCGCCGCCGAGGCGCACGGGGAGTACGTCGGCCGGGTGCCCGGCTTCGAGCTGGCCGGCACCGCGCGCTCGGCCCACGACGCGGCCCGGTTCCTCGCGGGCGACCCACTCGTCGACCTGGTGCTCCTCGACATGCACCTGCCCGACGGGCACGGCCTCGGGCTGCTCCAGCGGGTGCGCGCAGGAGGCCATCGGTGCGACGTGATCGCGGTGACCTCGGCCCGCGACGCCGACGTGGTTCGCAACGCCGTGACCCAGGGCGTGGTGCTCTACCTGCTCAAGCCGTTCACCTTCGCGACGTTCCGCGCCAAGCTCGAGCAGTACGCCGCCTATCGCGCTTCGGCGGAGGCGGAGAAGCTCGACCAGGAGGACGTCGACGCGCTGCTCGGATCGCTGCGCACCACCAGCACCGCGCTGCCCAAGGGGATGAGCGTCGAGACCCTGCGCGAGGTCACCACTGCCCTGCGCGACGCGTCCGGTGGCCTCTCCGCGACCGAGGTCGCCGCCCTGGTCGGCGCCTCCCGGGTCACCTCCCGGCGCTACCTCGAACACCTCGCCGACAGTGGCCGGGTCGAGCGCCAGCCGCGGTACGGCGGCAGCGGCCGTCCCGAGGTGGAGTACCGCTGGAGGGGTTGACCGGCCCTCCGTCGGGATAGTCCGTGACGTTTGGCCTGTGGAAACGCTGGTTCCACAGGCCCAAACGTCACGGACTATCCCGACGGTGGCTCAGCCGAGGTTGAGACCCGGGTAGAGCGGGTGCTTGTCGAGCAGCTCGGCGGAGGCGTCCTTGACCTTGTCGGCGATGCCCTCCGCGAGGGCGTACGACGCCTTGGAGGGCTTGCCGTCCTTGGTGGTGCCGGGCTGGGTGTTCTGGAGGACGTGCACGATCAGCTCGGCGACGGTGTCGAACTCGTCGTGGCCGAAGCCGCGGGTGGTGAGCGCCGGAGTACCGAGCCGGACGCCGGAGGTGTACCAGGCGCCGTTCGGGTCGGACGGGACCGAGTTGCGGTTGGTGACCACGCCGGCGTCGAGGAGCGCGGACTCGGCCTGGCGGCCGGTGAGGCCGAACGACGAGACGTCGAGCAGCACGATGTGGTTGTCGGTGCCGCCGGTGACCAGGTTGGCGCCACGGGTCAGGAATCCCTCGGCGAGCGACTTGGCGTTGTCGGCGATGTCCTGGGCGTAGCCGCGGAAGGAGTCCTGCCGCGCCTCGGCGAGCGCGACGGCCTTCGCGGCCATGATGTGTGAGAGCGGGCCGCCGAGGACCATCGGGCAGCCGCGGTCGACCGAGGGCGCGTACTCCTCGGTCGCCAGCACCAGTCCGCCGCGCGGGCCGCGCAGCGACTTGTGCGTCGTGGTCGTGGTGAGGTGGGCGTGGGGCACCGGGTCCTCGTCACCGGTGAACACCTTGCCGGCGACCAGTCCGGCGAAGTGCGCCATGTCCACCATCAGCGTCGCGCCGACCTCGTCGGCGATCTCGCGCATCTTGGCGAAGTTCACCCGGCGCGGGTACGCCGAGTAGCCGGCCACCAGCACCAGCGGCTTGAACTCACGGGCCTTCGCGGCGACCTTGTCGTAGTCGAGCAGCCCGGTCTCCGGGTCGGTGCCGTACTGCTGCTGGTGGAACATCTTGCCGCTGATGTTGGGCCGGAACCCGTGGGTCAGGTGGCCGCCCGCGTCGAGACTCATGCCCAGCAGCCGCTGGTTGCCGAGCTCGTGGCGCAGCTTCTCCCAGTCCTCGTCGGTGAGGTCGTTGACGTTCTTGGCGCCGTACTTCTCCAGCCACGGTCCCTCGACGCGGTGGGCCAGGATCGACCAGTACGCGACCAGGTTGGCGTCGATCCCGGAGTGCGGCTGGGCGTAGGCGTACGGCGCGCCGAAGAGCTCGCGTGCGTGCTCGGCCGCCAGCGCCTCGACGGTGTCGACGTTCTGGCAGCCGGCGTAGAAACGGTGGCCGATGGTGCCCTCGGCGTACTTGTCGCTGAACCAGGTGCCCATGGTCAGCAGCACCGCCGGCGAGGCGTAGTTCTCGCTCGCAATGAGCTTGAGCGAACCGCGCTGGTCGGTCAGCTCCTGGCGGGTCGCCTCGGCGATCCGCGGCTCGACCGAGGCGATCACCTCGAGGGCCTGCTGGTAGGCGGAGCTGGTCAGAGCGTCGATGTCGGCCATGGGCCAACCCTATGGCCGCCCGGACCCATGGTGGGGTTTTGCCCACCCCGACTGGCGGTCTGGGCTCCTGTCTCGACCGGCCGCTCGCGACGAGCGTGGTGGTCATGACAATGACAGCTCTCTCCCCGACTCCAACCACCATCCGCGAACGTGCGCTGGCCCCGGACCTGACCCGTGGCGCGCTCCTGCTGTTCATCGCGATCGCGAACGCCGCCAACGTGGCCTTCGCCGGCCAGCCCGGCGTCGACGCGACCCCGCACGGCCTCGAGCGGGTCGCCAACCTGTTCCTGCTCATGACCGTCGACGCCCGGGCCTACCCGGTGTTCGCGGTGATGTTCGGCTACGGCCTCGTCCAGATGTACCGCCGCTCCGGCCGCACGCCGGTCCTGCGGCGCAGCGCCATCCTGATCGGGTTCGGTGCCCTGCACGCGACGTTCCTCTACTTCGGCGACTTCCTCGGCGCGTACGGCGTGGTCGGGCTGGTCTGCGGCTGGCTGCTGCTCCCGCGCTCGCCCCGGTTCCATCGGATCGCGCTCGCTCTCTGGGGGGTCCAGACCGTCTCGATGACGGTCATCGCGTTGGGTGCGCTCACCCAGCTGCACGCCGGGCACGCCACGCTGGTCAACAGCCCCAACCCCTCGCTGGCCGACGGCTCGCCGTTCGGCGCCATGGTCGACCGGCTGCACGAGTGGCCGTCGCACACGCTGACCGTGCTGCCGATCATCATCGTGGTCTGGCTGGGCATCTGGGCCGCCCAGCACCGGATCCTCGAGCACCCCGAGCGGCACCTGCCCCTGCTGCGCGTGACCGCGGTCGTCGGGCTTGGCAGCGCCTTCCTCGGCGGGCTGCCCTACGCCCTGGTCGGCGCCGGCTGGCTGCACGTCGACGCGGCCACGGTGGACCGGCTGGCCAACCTGCACGGCATCTCCGGCGAGTACGGCGGGCCCGGGTACGCCGCGACGTTCGCGCTGCTCGCGGTCCGCCTGTCCCGGCGTACCGACCAGGGACCGGCCGTCACCTCGGTCGTCGCCCTGGGCCGCCGGTCGCTGTCCGGCTACCTCACCCAGTCGGTCGTGTGGACGGTGCTCCTGATGCCGTGGACCCTGCACCTCGGCGCCCACGGCTCGACCACCTTGATCGCGCTCGGCGGTCGGCGTACTCACCTGGGCCGGCACCGCAGCGGCGGCCGGCGCCCTCGAACGCCGTGGCCACGCCGGACCTGCCGAGAAGGTGCTCCGCAAGCTGGTCTACCGGCCCTGACACCGCTCCACCACGTTGACCCGCCCGTTCTGTACGGGCGGGTCAACCGTGTCGGGTCCAGCGCCTGACGACGGGAGACGTCAGACGCCGTCCGCGTAGCCGCGGGTGAACGTCCAGTACGCGCGCAGCGGCTTGGTGAACGTCACCGGCGTCGGGCTCGCCTTCAGCCAGGCGACCTGACCGCGGAGCGTCACACCATCGCGCGCGACGTCGATCTGCTTGAAGTCCCACGGGTCCGGCTCGGTGAAGGACTGCCGGGTCACCGTCCGGGTCCGCTCGCCGCTGGCGAGGATCCGCACGTCCATGCTCGTCTGGACGATCTCACCGTTGAAGTAGTCGTTGAGGACGATGTCGCCCGAGATGTGGATGAACCGGAGCTGGCGGGTGTAGGTCACGCTCAGTCCGAGCTCGTCCACGAAGTCGGCGCCCGCGACCTCGGTGCAGCCGGCCCAGCCGGCCACCGGGTCGGGCTGCACGCCCTTCGGGCACCGCAGGCTGGTCAGGCCGCCGGTGACCCCGTCGTCGTCCTCCCGGAGGTTGACGTTCAGGATGTGCCAGTTGCCGGAGTGCCCCTCGACGCGCTTGTGCATGAAGTAGCGCACGTCGGCCGAGGCCGACGGCTCGGCCTCCACGACCCACTCGCCGCTGGCGGCCTGGGCCGGAGCGAGGGGCGCCACGACGGCGACGAGGGCGGAGACGACGGCGAGCACGGACAGACGGACCGGTGAGCGCATGCCCGGCAGGCTATGAACCACAGGATGGCAGCTCGCCGAACGGCGGGGAGTTCACCCGAATTGGCGACGCCAGGGCATCCTGGCGCTGTTGCATGGCCCACACGCGCGCCGTACGGGTGGTGGATCTGTCCATATTCTGGATAGCCGTCTCGCATCACGAGATTGCCGTTTGTGGACAGCCGTATCGAGGGCTGAGACTTCTTGACATGGTCTCCGCTGTGACGCACGCGCACCTCGTGGTACGTCGCCACGTGGACTACATGCGCACGCGCAGCATGATCTGTCGGGCTCGCTGACCACCCTCAGCCAGCCAGCCCCGCCGCAGCGCACGTGTCAGTGCAGACACAGAGCGCGCGGCCCTCGAGCCAAGGACAGTCCATGCCGGACATTGCCCCCAAAGATCGGCGCTACCAGGCGAAAGCCGCCTCTCACACCGAGATCCCGCGCCCCAAGCGCGGCGAGGGTCAGTGGGCGCTCGGCTACACCGAGCCGCTGAACAAGAACGAGCAGTCCAAGAAGGACGACGACCCGCTCAACGTTCGCGACCGGATCCTCAACATCTACTCCAAGCGCGGTTTTGCCTCGATCGACCCCGCCGACCTGCGCGGCCGGTTCCGGTGGATGGGTCTCTACACGCAACGCGCACCAGGCTTCGACGGCGGCAAGACGGCGATGCTCGAGGAGGAGGAGCTAGACGACGAGTTCTTCATGATGCGGGTCCGCTCCGACGGCCGGCTGATGCCGGCGGAGACGGTGCGGGCGCTCGGCGAGATCGCGCAGGAGTACGCGCGGGACACCGCCGACGTGACCGACCGGGAGAACATCCAGTTCCACTGGATCCGGATCGAGGACGTCCCGGCGATCTGGCAGAAGCTGGACGACGCCGGCCTGGACAGCACCGAGGCGTGCGGTGACTCGCCGCGGCCGTTCCTCGGCTCTCCGGTGGCCGGCGTCGCCAAGGACGAGATCATCGACGGCTCCGAGGCCCTGGCCGAGATCAAGCGGCGCGCGATCGGCAACCCGGAGTACTCCAACCTGCCGCGCAAGTACAAGACCGCACTGACCGGCCACCCGAGCCACGACGTCTCCCCCGAGACCAACGACATCGCGTTCGTCGGCACCGTGCACCCCGTGCACGGCCCCGGGTTCGACGTCTGGGTCGGTGGCGGGCTGTCCACCAACCCGATGCTGGCCCAGAAGCTCGGCGTCTGGGTGCCGACCGCGGACGTGCCCGACGTCTGGGAGGGCGTCACCTCGATCTTCCGCGACTACGGCTACCGGCGGCTGCGCTCGCGCGCACGGTTGAAGTTCCTGGTCGCGGACTGGGGCGTCGAGAAGTTCCGCGAGGTGCTCGAGAAGGAGTACCTCGGCCGCGAGCTCGTCAGCTGCGACTCGCCGCCCTCACCCACCGGCCACCGCGACCACGTCGGCGTGCACGAGCAGAAGGACGGCAACTTCTACATCGGGATCGCGCCGATCGCGGGCCGGATCTCCGGCACCAAGCTCGTCGAGCTCGCCGACCTCATGGAGCAGTACGCCGTCGCGGGCGCCCGCCTCACGCCGTACCAGAAGATCGTGCTGCTCGGCGTCACGCCCGACCGGGTGGAGCCGCTGGCAGCGGCCCTCGACGGCATCGGCCTGCCGGCGCGCCCGTCGCAGTGGCGGCAGAACACCATGGCCTGCACCGGCATCGAGTTCTGCAAGCTCGCCATCGTCGAGACCAAGGCGCGGGCCCGCGACCTGGTCGAGGAGCTCGAGCGGCGCTTCCCGCAGCTGGACGTGCCGATCACGGTCAACGTCAACGGCTGCCCCAACGCGTGCGCGCGCACGCAAGTTGCCGACATCGGGCTCAAGGGCCAGCTGGTCATGCACGAGGGCGAGCAGGTGGGCGGCTTCCAGGTGCACCTCGGAGGCGCGACCGGGCTGCAGGCCAACTTCGGCCGCAAGCTCCGCGCGCACAAGGTGACCAGCGAGGGACTCGACGACTACGTGACCGTCGTGGTCTCCAACTACCTGGCCGACCGCGTCCCCGAGGAGACGTTCGCGACCTGGGTGGCCCGTGCCGACGAGGAGCTGCTGCGCGGCGAGAAGACCCTCGAGGGAGCGCCGGCATGAGCGAGCGCGGGTTCCCGGTGCACTGCCCCTACTGCGGCGAGCAGGACCTGTGGCCGCACGACGAGAAGCCCGGCTCGTGGGAATGCCGCGGCTGCCTGCGCGCCTTCTCCCTGAAGATGCTCGGCCTGGTGAGGCCCCAATCAGTCGAGCAGCCTTCGACGCCAGGGAGTGCAAAGTCATGACCGCTGCGACCACCCGGACCGCCCACGCCTCGCGTGGGATCGAGACGCACGGCCGCTCCTCAGAGGAGTTGCGCGAGCTCGTCTCACACTGGGGCGCCGAGCTCGAGCTGGCGCCGGCCGAGGACATCATCGAGTGGGCCGCGGCGACGTTCGGAGACCGGTTCTGCATCACCTCGTCGATGGGCGACGCGGTGCTCGCGGACCTGGCCTCCAAGGTGGTGCCGGGCATCGACGTGGTCTTCCTCGACACCGGCTACCACTTCATCGAGACGATCGGCACCCGTGACGCCGTCGCCGCGACGCTCGACGTCAACCTGCTCACGATCACGCCTGTGCAGAGCGTCGCCGAGCAGGACGCGGCGTACGGCAAGGACCTCTACAAGACCGACCCCGACCTGTGCTGCGCGTTGCGCAAGGTCAAGCCGCTGACCGAGTCGCTCGCGGAGTACGACGCGTGGGCCACCGGGCTGCGCCGAGCCGAGACGCACAACCGGGTCATCGCCCCGGTGATCGGCTGGGACGCCAAGAAGGGCAAGGTCAAGGTCTCCCCGCTCGCGCGATGGAGCGACGAGCAGGTGGAGCGCTACATCGCCGAGAACGGGGTGCTCGTCAACCCGTTGGTCTACGACGGCTACCCGTCGATCGGCTGCGCTCCGTGCACCCGTCGAGTTGCTCCGGGCGAGGACGCCCGCAGCGGCCGGTGGGCCGGCACCAACAAGACCGAGTGCGGGATCCACTCGTGACTCGGCTACAGCACAACCCCGAAGGGAGGCCCTGAGATGGCCGCTCCTGCCCTGGTGGCCCTGGCGCACGGAAGCCGGGACCGCCGCTCCGCCGCCACGGTCAAGGCCCTGGTCAAGGAGGTCCGCGCGATGCGGCCGGACCTCAAGGTCGAGGCCGCGTTCCTCGAGCTCTCCAAGCCGGACTTCCACACGGTCGTGGACCGGCTGGTGAAGGCGGGCCACGACGAGATCGTCGTCGTACCCCTCCTGCTGACGGAGGCCTACCACGCCAAGGTGGACGTGCCGTCCGCCGTCGCCGAGGCCTCCGCGCGACACCCTCAGGTGCGCCTCCACGCCACCTCGATCCTCGGCCTCGAGGCGTCGTTCCTCGAGGTGCTCGACGAACGGCTGCGCGAGGCTCTCAAGACGGTCCGGTGCCGCGAGCTCGACGCCTTGGTGCTGGCCGCGGCCGGCTCGAGCGACCCGCTCGCCAACCAGGCAGTCGCCCGCCTGGGCCGCGTCTGGGGCACCCACCACAAGCTGCCGGTCACCGCGGCGTACGCCTCGAGCGCGCCGCCGGCCACCGGCGAAGCCGTGCGGGCGTTCCGCGCCGAGGGGCGCCGCCACATCGCAGTCGCCTCCCTGTTCCTGGCCCCCGGCAACCTGGTGGACCGGGCGGCCGAGCTCGCCCTCGAGGCCGGTGCGGTCGCCGTCTCCGAACCGCTCGGCGCCCACCCCAACCTGGCCCGCGCCGTCCTCGCCCGCTACGCCGTCGGCGCCGTCGAGCTCGTCCCCGTCTGACACCGAACGACATATCGCTGGACTATCGCTGAACGCCGACCCGTCGTTACTGCTCATCAGTAACGACGGGTCGGCACGGTTTTCACGCTGACCCGTCGTTACTGATGATCAGTAACGACTGGTCGGCACGGTTTTCACGCTGACCCGTCGTTACTGCTCATCAGTAACGACGGGTCGGCGCATAGCGATATGTCGTTCAGCCGACGAGTTGTTCGAGGAGGCGTTCGAGCTGGCGGCCGGGGTCGGCGGTGACGCCGCCGTGGACGGGGCTGGTCTGGAGGACGGTCGAGCGCGGGGCCTTGAGGAAGCCGAACCGCTGGGTCAGCGGTTCGCCGGCCGGGGCGCCGCCGGTCGGGTGGCCGGCGCAGACCGCCTCGACGAAGGCCAGGGACTCGCAGACCTGGTCGACGTCGATCCGCGGGTCCAGCGACAGGAGCCGGTCGCGGTCGACGTGCCAGGCGACGTCGAGGAAGTTGGCCATCTGGCAGTGCAGCACGACGCCGACGTTGACGAACTCCTCGCGGTCCACGCGCGGGACGCAGCGGAGTACGACGTACTCGTAGGACAGCTTCTGCTCGGTCATGCCGCAACCTGCGGGAGCCACTGGCGGGTGCCGAGGCGGGCGGTGAGGAAGTCGACGTACGCCGCGCGCACCGCCGCCGGGTCCTCGGCGCCGGGGACCGGCTCGAGCCAGCTGTCCGGCACCTCTGCGAGGACCTCGGCGAAGACGTCGGCGCCGAGGAGGCCGCGCAGCTCGGCGTCCGCGGAGGGCAGCTCGCCGGCGTGCCCGCGGAAGATGTGGTCGTCCGGGCTCCAGGTCTGCGCCGCGAACCCCGCCGCGTCCCCGACCCCTCCGGCCCAGCCGTGGTGGAAGTAGAGCGCGGCGCCGTGGTCGATCACCCACAGGTTGCCGTGCCACAGCAGCAGGTTGGGGTTGCGCCAGGACCGGTCGACGTTGGCGACGAACGCGTCCAGCCAGAGGACCCGCACCGGGTCGGTGCTCCGCTCCCCTGTCGATCCGGGAGGCACATGGCCGTCGAAGCCGAACGAGCCGGGCAGGAAGTCCGCGCCGAGGTTGAGCCCCGGACTGGCGTTGAGCAGGTCCTGGACCTCCTCGTCGGCCTCGTAGCGCGCGATGGCCGGGTCGAGGTCGAGCGCCACGAGCCGGGGCGTGCGCAGCCCGAGCCGCTCGGCCAGCCCGGCGACGATCACCTCGGCGACGAGGACGCGGACCCCCTGGCCGGCCCCGCGGAACTTGCAGACGTAGGTGCCGAGGTCGTCTGCCTCGACGATCCCGGGCAGGCTGCCACCCTCGCGCAGCGGCGTGACGTACCGCGTAACAGAAACGGTCGGGATCACGAGACCGGCTTCTCCTCCGCCAGCCGCTTCGTCTCCGTCTCGACGTCGAAGTCAGCCACCGGCCACTGCGGATCGAGGTCGGTGAGCGTCTGGTGGAGCAGCCGGCCGATCGCGAGGTTGCGGAACCACTTCCTGTCTGCGGGGATCACGTGCCACGGAGCGTGCTCGGTGTTGGTCCGCTCGAGGGCGATCTCGTAGGCCTCGCGGTACGCCGGCCAGAGCGCGCGCTCGTCGAGGTCCTTCGGGTTGTACTTCCAGTGCTTGGTCGAGTCGTCGAGCCGGGCCAGCAGCCGCTCCTTCTGCTCGTCGGCCGAGATGTGCAGCATGCACTTCACGATCGTCGTGCCACCCTCGATCAGCCGCTTCTCGAACTCGTTGATCGCGTCGTAGCGGCGTTCGATCTCCTCCGGCGGCGCCAGCTGCCGGACCCGGACGATCAGCACGTCCTCGTAGTGGGAGCGGTCGAACACCCCGAGGTAGCCGGGGCCGGGCAGCGCGTTCTCGACCCGCCACAGGAAGTCGTGGGCCAGCTCCTCCTTGGTGGGCGCCTTGAACGAGTGGATGCGCACGCCCTGCGGGTCGACCAGGCCGACCGTGTGCCGCAGGGTGCCGCCCTTGCCCGAGGTGTCCATCCCCTGCAGGACGAGCAGCACGTTGCGGTTCGAGCCCGAGTTGCCCTCGGCGAACAGCCGTTCCTGCAGCCCGGGCAGGTCGGAACCCAGGTCGAGCAGCGCCTGCTCGCCCTCCGCCTTCTTGCCGGTGAAGCCAGGAGTGCTGTCGGTCGCGACGGCGGTCAGGTCGACGGGGCCGCGAGGAAGTCGGAGGTCCACAGATCCAACCTAGGGCCCTCAGCCGATCACTTGGGGAACATCCAGGCTGCACCCGACCACGGTGACCTTCTCGCCGTTCTCCCCGGGCTGGTCGAACCAGAGTCCCTCGGTGAACCCCGCCTTGGCGAGCACCCGCAGCGACGCCACGTTGCGGTGGTCCGGCGCCGCGAAGTACGTCGTGGCCTGCGGGAAGCGGGTCCGCGCCCGCAGCATCCACGCCCAGAGCATCCGCTGCCCGAGCCCACGGCCGCGCCAGACGTCGGAGCCGATCGCGTAGTCGATGCCGATCGCGTCCGGGTCCGGGCCGAGCACGGCGTAGTCGGGGTAGTCGCCGATCCGGTAGTCCTGCACGAACCCGACCGACCGACCGTTCACCTCGACGACCCACATCCTGGTCGGGCTCATCCCGTCGATCCGCTCGGCGTACTTCGTGACGATCTGGCCAGGGTCGCGGAGCTCGCCCGGCGACCACCAGCGCTGCACCTCGGTGCTGGTGCGCCACGCGACCACAAGGTCCAGGTCACCCCGGGTCATGGCCCGCATCGCGAGCCGGTTGTCGTGGTCGACGACGAAGCGCTTGACCTCACCGGACAGATCGACCGGCTCCGGTTCGGCGTGCATGCTCGCGCAGGTACGCCGGGCCGCGGCCGCCCACGACTCACCGTCGCGAACCACCCCGGACAGCTCACGGCCGCGGTCGAGCACCACGAGATGGACGGGACCCTCGGGCGGCACCCGCCCATTGTGGCCGCCGACGGCCCCGCACGACGATGTTCAGATCGAGTGTGGCTCCTGGGGCTCGTGGCGGCCGGCGGACGCGAGCTCGTCGCGGACCACCGAGAACGCCAGCCCGGAGGAGTAGCCCTTGCGGGCGAGCATCCCGACCAGGCGGCGGGTGGCCGTCTGGTCGTCGACCCGGGTGAGGGTGCGGAGCTTGCGTCGGACCAGCTCGCGCGCCGCGGCCTCCTCGTCGGCCGGGTCGATCTCCCCGAGCGCCTCGCGTGCGGTCTCGTCGTCGATGCCCTTGCGCCGCAGCTCCTGGGCCAGCGCCCTGGGCGCCAGCCCCTTGCCGCCAGCCGCCGACTGACGCTGGCTCACCCAGGTGCGGGCGAACTCTCCGTCGTCGACCAGACCGACCTCCTCGAACCGGTCGAGCAGCCGCGTGGCGATCTCAGCCGGCACGCCCTTGGCGGTCAGCTTGTCGCTGAGCTCCTTGCGGCTGCGCGCCCGGCCGGTCAGCTGGTCGAGCAGGATCTTGCGGGCGACCGACTCGGGGTCGGCGTCCGGGCCCTCCGCCTCTGGATCTGGTGGAAGGCCGGGCGACAGGTCAGGTTGCGGAAGAGGCTGGTCGGACAGGGGTTGGGCCGAGTGGTCACCCACCCAGGCCCGCACCCCCGTCTCGACGCCACCCGTCCAGGCGTCGGTCGACCCCGAGGTCGACCCGGGCGCCTGTCCGGTTGTCATTGCTGCCTCGAGCCCACCGGGGTTTCGAGACGGTTGCTGCGCAACCTCCTCAACCACCGGTCGGGTCTCAGAAGTCGTCGACGCCGACCGGCTCGGCCGGTGTGGGCGCCTCATCGGTCACCGCCGGGCCGACGCCGAGCTTCTCGAGGATCTTCTTCTCGATCTCGTTGGCGAGGTCGGGGTTGTCCTGGAGGAACCCGCGGGAGTTCTCCTTGCCCTGGCCGAGCTGGTCGCCCTCGTAGGTGTACCAGGCACCGGCCTTGCGGATGATCCCCGCTTCGACGCCGACGTCGATCAGGCCGCCCTCGCGGCTGATCCCCTTGCCGTACATGATGTCGAACTCGGCCTGCTTGAACGGCGGGGCCACCTTGTTCTTCACGACCTTGACCCGGGTGCGGTTGCCGACCATGTCGGTGCCGTCCTTGAGGGTCTCGATGCGGCGTACGTCGAGGCGGACCGAGGAGTAGAACTTCAGCGCCCGGCCACCGGAAGTGGTCTCCGGCGACCCGAACATGACGCCGATCTTTTCGCGCAGCTGGTTGATGAAGATCATGGTGGTGCCGGAGTTGTTGAGGGCACCGGTCATCTTGCGCAGGGCCTGGCTCATCAGCCGGGCCTGGAGGCCGACGTGGCTGTCGCCCATCTCGCCCTCGATCTCGGCCCGGGGCACGAGCGCGGCCACCGAGTCGATGACGATCAGGTCGAGGGCACCCGAGCGGATCAGCATGTCGGCGATCTCGAGCGCCTGCTCACCGGAGTCGGGCTGGGAGACCAGCAGCGCGTCGGTGTCGACACCGAGCGCCTTGGCGTAGTCGGGGTCGAGCGCGTGCTCGGCGTCGATGAAGCCCACGATGCCGCCGGCCCGCTGGGCGTTGGCCACCGCGTGGAGGGCGACCGTGGTCTTGCCGGAGGACTCCGGCCCGTAGATCTCGACGACCCGCCCACGCGGGAAGCCGCCGATGCCGAGGGCGATGTCGAGCGAGATCGCCCCGGTGGGGATCACCTCGAGCGCGGCGCGGGACTCCTCGCCCAGCCGCATCACCGAGCCCTTGCCGAACTGGCGCTCGATGTTGGCGAGTGCGGCGTCGAGCGCCTTTTCGCGGTCTGCAGCAGCCATGTGCCGTGCCTTCCTGTACGTCGTGAGGGTGAGGTGCTCCTTCGACGCTAGGGATGGCCACCGACGGTCGGTCCTACCGGCTGTCGGGTTGTGGAGAAGCTGCCCCGGCGTCGCACCTGTGGAGAAAACCTAGCCCGAACAGGTGTTCGACTGGCCTCCGACACGCCGAGCTAGTGTCCCGCACTGGAAGTACGGTGCGTAGGTCCGTGCTCCGAGTGCGTGCATCGCCAGGCGTCGGAGCGACGCTCTACTTGTTCGTCCAGCGAGGTTCGGCAACGCCGCGAGGTGCGTGCTCGGGGTGCGGAATTATGTGCCGAACTTTCAGTGCGGGACACTAGGACGGAACCTCGTAGGTGGGCTCGATGCCGTCGGCCCAGGACGAGCAGGTGCAGCCCTCGGGGTCGGGCAGCGCCGCGATCGCGGTGGTCAGGAGCCCGGTCAGCCGCTCGAGGTTCTGCCGGAAGAGCGCGAACACCTCGGCCTGGCCGACACCCGGCCCACCCTGGGCCCCGGCGTCCATGTCGGTCACCAGGGCCAGCGCGGCGTAACACATCCGCAGCTCGCGGGCGAGCGCAGCTTCGGGCGCGCCGGTCATGTTGATGAGCGTGCCGCCCTGCGCGGCGTACCACTGCGACTCGGCTCGCGTGGAGAACCGCGGCCCCTCGATGACCACCATGGTGCCGCCGCGACGTACGTCGGGGGCGGCGGCCACGAGCGCGTCCGAGACCCGCGGGCAATAGGGGTCGGCGAACGGCAGGTGCACCGCGCCGACCTCGACGTACGACGAGACCCGGCCGCTGGTGCGGTCGACCAGCTGGTCCGGCACCACGAGGTCGCCGGGCGCCACGTCGGTGCTGAGCCCACCCACCGCACACGGCGCCAGCACCTGGCGCACGCCGAGCGAGCGGAGCGCCCAGAGGTTGGCGCGGTAGTTGATCCGGTGCGGCGGGAAGTCGTGGTGCCTGCCGTGCCGCGGCAGGAACGCCACCCGCCGGCCCGCCACCATGCCGACCGCGACCGGAGCCGACGGGTCGCCGTACGGCGTGGTGACCGCGTGCTCCTGAGGATCCTCGAGGAAGGAGTAGAAGCCGGTGCCGCCGATGACGGCGACTTCAGCGACGTTCACTTCAGCGTTGCCGGGAGCTCGAGCGCCCGCCAGACCGCGGCCCACACCTGCTTGGGCGGTACGCCGGCGTCGATCGCCTCCTGGGCGGTGCGCCCGCCGAGCTCGGCCATCACGAACTGGCGGGCCCAGGCACGGTGGTACGCCGGCCCGAGAGCCTCCTCCATCCGGCTCCAGAACTCGGTGTGCCTCACCCGCTCAGAATTGCACGGCCCTGATCGTGATCCATTCCTGCCCGTTGCCGCCCACCTCATGCGCGAGGTCCTGCACCCGCCAGCCGGCCTCGGTGAGCACCGCGCGCAGAGGCGCCTCGCGCCAGTAGACGAACCGCCGCGGCTCCCGGACGTGACCGTGCACGGACCACTCCTCGCCGTCCCCCTCCTTGAGCGACATGGCGAGCGCGCCGCCGGGCCGCGTGGCGCCGGCCAGGTTGCGCAGGACGGTCGGCAGGTCCTCGCGCGCGACGTGCAGCAGACAGGCGCTGGCCCAGACACCGTCGTACGGGCCGTGCCGATCGTCGACGAGCTCGTCGGTCAGCGGGTCGAGCACGTCGGCGTCGTACCCGCGGCTGCGCATCAGCTCGACGAACGCCGGCGTGACGTCGGTGCGACGCACGGTCAGCCCGCGCTCCTCGAGTGCGATCGCGTCGCGGCCGCCCGCACTGCCGATCTCGAGCACCGTCGCGCCCGCTCCGACGGCACCGGCGAGCCAGTCGAGCTCGGCTCGGACCCCGTCGTTGAGCTCCCAGGTCGCGTCGCTGTACGGCGTGGCGTCCCCGTCGTACGCCGCCACCGTGGCCCGGCCGGCGGTGCCGCGGACGTCGTGGCTGTGGTGCACCACGTCGTGCAGGTGGTAGCGGGCGATCGAGTCGACGGTGAACTCGCTGCCGTTGTCGCGCAGCCCGCGGCGGGCCCAGGTCTCTTCGGGCGCGTCGCGGATCGCGTCGTACCGCGCCGCGACCGCCTCGGCCGCCGCCACCAGCTCGGGGCCGACGACCGCGGGGTCCTGGAGGTCGTAGCGCCCATCGGTGGCGGCGACGTCCTGGTCCCAGTTGGCGAACGTCGGCTCGTCCTCCTCGAGCATCAGGTCCAGTCGCGCGCCGAAGATCCGGTGCACGTCGCGGACGTGGCAGGCGTACTCCAGCGGCGACCAGGTCTGCGGGTCGGGCCTCTCGGTGGCTGTCGGCTGGCGCAGGACGGCGTCCCAGCCCGTCGCGTCGTCGCGCAGCAACGTGCCGAGCTCTTCCCGGGTGACGTGGGCGGCGACGAAGCCACACTCTTGGCAGGGTTCGCGGAGGACCCAGGTCCAGTCCTTGGTGTCGGGCTCGATGCTCGGCTCGATCATGGCCACATCATCATGGAACCCATGACCGTGCGCAGCGCAGTTTCTGCCGACCTCCCACGAATCGCGGCCATCTACGACGACCAGGTGCGGACCGCGATCTCGACCTTCGACCTGGAGTCCCCGGGGCTGGGCTACTGGGAGGCCCGGCTGGCCAGTGACCAGCCGGGCGACCACGTGCTCGTCGCCGACTCCCCCTCCGGTGAGGTCGTGGGCTACGCCTACTCGTCGTCGTACCGGCCGCGGCCGGCGTACGCCCACACCCGTGAGGTCTCGGTCTACGTCGACGACTCGGCGCGCGGAGAGGGCCTCGGCCGCGAGCTGTACGACGAGCTGCTCGGACAACTGCGGGCCGACGGCGTGCACCAGCTGCTAGCGGTGATCGCGCTGCCGAACGACGCGAGCGAGGCCCTGCACCGGGCGTTCGGCTTCTCGCGGGTCGGGCTCCTGCCCGAGGTCGGGCGGAAGTTCGACCGCTGGATCGACACCGCGCTGTGGGGGCTCACCCTGTAGGGCGAAAGATCCTTAGATAGGGCGATGCGCAGCGCGCCAGGGCGCGGTAGACAGAAGGCCCTGCATCGACCGCCGAGCCTCGACGGTGTCACGGTCCGGCCACACTGCTGGAGGACCCATGGTGCGCAAACTCCTCGTCCTGATCTGCGGAGTCGCTCTCGGCGGATCCCTGCTGGCGGTCGGAGCGCCCGCCCAGGCACATCACCCACACGGTGACGTCTACAGCCAGGGGCCGTTCGGGGGTCCGTACTCGTTCACCAACGAGGACTGCGAGGGCCTCTTCTTCGACGTCGAGGGATCCGACCGAGGCTACGAGATCATCTACAACGTGCCCGGCTCCGACGGCCAGGCCTTCCTTCAGGACCTCCGCTACACCTACCACGAGGTCTGGACGAATCCCGCGAACGGGCATCAGGCCTTCGTGTCTGGGTCGGCCCGATCCCGCGAGGTCAAGGCCGAGCACGTCGACGGCAACGTCTGGCGCTTCCTCGTGGTCCTGACCGGCAAGCCGTTCGTCGTGAAGAACGAGCACGGTCGCACCGTCCTCGCCGAGTGGGGTCGGCTCGTTCGTAGCACAGACTTCGACACCCTCGGCGACAGCGAACCGGGTGGCGAGTTCGTGGACGAGACCCTGCTGAGCACCCGCGGCAACTGGCCGACCTGGGAGGAAGACTTCGACTGGTGTGGCTTCGTGGATCGCGTCCTCGGCTGAGCAGGGTCAGGTCTGCCGGATCGACACCGCGCTGAGCGACTCACTCTGGAGGGAGCACGTTGACGACCGGGTCCGGCATCGCGACGGTGGTCACGCAGACGTGCTCGCCTCTGCGTCCGTCGTAGCCGGCGGAAGACGGTGAAGAAGATCCTTACATTGGGCGATGCGCACCGCGCCCGGCTCAGGTAGACAGAACGCCTGCATCGACCGCCGAACCGCCATGGGGTTCCGGTCCGGCTAACCGGTTGGAGGACCCCGTGGTGCGCAAATTTCTCGTCCCGATTGTGGAGCAGGCCTGGCGGGATCGTTGCTAGGAGTGGTGGAGGCCAGTCCGGCCCAGGCACAACAGCCACTGACCATCACGACGACGACCCCGATGCCCGAGGCGACAATGCTGGCGAATGAGACGCCGGTCGTTCCCGAGCACGTGTGGTCCGACGTCACCGACATCGGGGCCTTCGCCAACGACGAGTTCCCTCCCGTCGGCAGCGGTCCGTTCACCGTCACCGAGTACCGAGTCGACGAGTTCATCGGCTCGAGGCGAACGACGACTACTGGGGCGGCGCACCGAAGGTCGACGAGATCGTGTTCCGGTACTTCAAGAACTCCGACGCCGCCGTGCAGGCCCTTCGCAAGGGCGACATCGACCTGCTCGGGGACATGACCGCGCGCAGTTCGAGGCGCTCGAGGGCGAGGGCGACATCGACCTGCACGAGGCCACCGGACGCCGATTCGTCCAGCTCACCTTCAACCCTGGCGCGAAAACCGTTGCGGGCACGCCGATCGGCGACGGTCACCCGGCCCTCGCCGACCCGGAGCCCCGCTACGCCCTGCGTCATGCGATCGACATCGACACGATCGTCGAACGTGTGATGAACGGCTACGCGGAGCCGGGTGGCGGCTACATCCCGCCGGCGTTCTCCGCGTGGTCCTGGCAGCCCGACGAGGAGACCAGGACCTCCTTCGACCTCGACGAGGCGAACCGGCTGCTCGACGAGGCCGGCTACCCGCGGGGGCGGACGGGATCCGCACCATGCCTGACGGCACCAAACCGTTGGTGTTCAGGCTGCTCGGTCACTCCGACCGGCCGTTCGAAACGCCGCTCGCCGACTACATCACCGAGTGGTTCGCCGAGGTGGGCGTCACCGTCGCGGTCGAGCAGGCGGACTCGACCCGGCTCAACGACCTGATCGCCGATGGCACGTTCGACATGGCGTTCAGCGGCTGGGGTGTCAACCCCGACCCCGACTTCATCCTCTCGATCGAGAGCTGCTCGGCCCTGCCCGAGGAGGCCGGCGCCGGTGGCAACAGCGACACGTTCTACTGCAACCCCGAATACGACGAGATGTACTCGGCGCAGAAGACCGAGCTCGACCAGGAGCGGCGGATCGAGATCGTCAAGGAGATGCAGCAGCACCTCTACGAGCAGGCGCCGGTCATCACGCTCTTCTACCGACGCCTGCTCGAGGGGTACCGGAGCGACAGGTTCACCGGCTTCGTGCGGCAGCCCGGTGATGAAGGCGTCACCGTTCGGCAGCAAAGGATCTGGGGACTCACGTCGGCCGAGCCCGTTGCCGACGCCGACGGGGAGGGCGGCGGCAACAACACCGGGCTGATCGTCGGCGGGGGACTGGTGGCTCTGGTAGCGGCCGGCGGGGTGGCGTTCGCGCTCGCCCGACGGCGTGCGAGCGTCGACAGCCGCGAGTGAGCGCCGACCTCGGCGTCGCCCCGGGTGGGGAGGGGCGGGCCAAGGACCTCGGACCCGCAGCGGCCGAGGAACCCGGTCGGCGACGAACGCCGGGTTCCTCGCCGACGCGGCGTGGACGGCAGTCGGCGGGCTCGCATCGTTCGCGATCGTCCTGGTGCTGGGCTTCTTCATGTTCCGGATGCTGCCCGGCGACCCGGTCACGACGATGACCCGCGGCCGTCCGACGAACGCCGCCCAGCTCGACGAGCTGCGCCGCAGCCTGGGTCTTGACCAGCCGCTGTGGAGGGAGTCGTCGATACGTCGCCGGCGCAGTGACCGGCGACTCGGCACGTCGTTCGAGTACCAGCAGCCCGTCACCGACGTGATCACCGGCGGCTCGGCCCGACCCTCCTGCTGACGGGAGTCGGCATGCTGCTGGCGGTCTCGCTGGGACTGCCCCTTGGCGCCCGGCAGGCTGGCGCCAGGGCAGCCTGTTCGACCGCATGTCGGTCTCGGTCGCGCTGACCCTGTGGTCGGTGCCGACGTTCGGCTCGGGCTGATCCTGCTGATGGTGCTCGGCGTCGGCGTCGGGCCGGTGCCCGGCCTCTTCCCGGTCGGTGGCATGAGCGGACGACGTGGGCCCCGGCGTGCTTGCCGTGGCGCTGGACGTGGGCCATCACATGGTGCTGCCACGATCACGATCGTCGCCGTGATCTACGCGCAGTACCTGTTGGTGATGCGCTCGTCCATGATCGACGAGATCGGCAACGAGTACCTGACGACGGCACGGGCGAAGGGACTGCGCGACGAGCAGGTGCGCAGCAGGCACGCGACGCCCAATGCACTGCTGCCGACGGTGACGCTGATCATGATGAACATCGGCTTCCTGGTCACCGGGGCGATCACCACGGAGTACGTGTACCGTGGCCCGGCCTCGGCTCGCTGACGGCTGACGCGCTCGCGATTCCCGACCTTCCGCTTCTGCAGGGCACGTTCATCGTGTTCTCGGGCAGCGTCATCGTGATGAACGTGGTGGCCGACGTGCTCTACCGCGTGCTCGACCCTCGGCTGAGGACGGCATGAGCGACGACGTGGTCAAGGCCGTCCCCGCGCGGCGGCTGGCGGCGCAGCGACGCCGAGCTGCGCTGCGCAGGACCGTCCGCCAGTTCGCCTCTGACCGTGGGGGAGTGGTCGCTCTGGCGGTGCTCGTGGTGTCGTGTGCGGCCGCTGCGCTGGCACCGGTGATCACCGACCCGGGCGGGCTCGACGTCACCACCGCCACCGGCGGTCTGCTCGACCCGCCCGGCGCTGGCTACCCCCTCGGCACCGACGACCAGGTGCCCTCGGTGGCACTGCTGACCCTCTGGGAGCGCGCATTCCGCCCCGCCCGTCGGGCCCGCTCGCCAGCGGCCTGTCCCGGTGCTGGGTACTGCCGTGGGCATCGCCGCCGGCCACTTCAGGGGGTGGCCGGGGGCGGTGCTCGGACCAGCTGGTCCACTGGTTCCTCGGTTTTATAAATTTAGCAGGGTGAATCTTATTGTTTTCTACCCTTGTTTCTATTTTGTGAGGGCCGACGTGATGAGCCATAGCTTGGCCGGCGGTTACGGTTGCTCCGAGTGGAGAACGATGAATATGAAGACATAAAAAAAGAATCCTTTTCTTTGTTAGTTAATTGCTCGGTTGATCAGTAATGAACAGCGAGTAAATAACTATCGTAGACCCGGATTCATTGGTTGATGCATTAATATTAACAGAAAAAAATGCTTATGTCAAAGCATATTCGTGCTATAATGTAGGCTAAGCAAGTGGTTACTATAAACTGACCGTTGTCATAACTAGCCTTTTACGGCTCGATATCAACAGGCTAGACGTAATAAGTGCAAGCGATATCAAGTCAAAAGAAAGGTTTTTAAATGTCAATCAAACTATACGTAGGGGGTCTCTCCTACAGCACAACCGAGGAGCAGCTTACAGCCATGTTCGCAGAGCACGGTAAGGTGCTTAGCGCCAAAATTATCACAGACCGTGATACCGGTAACTCAAAGGGCTTCGGCTTTGTTGAGATGGAAGAAATGAAAGACGGCCAAGCCGCTATCAAAGAGTTAAACGGCAAAGATGTCGACGGCCGTTCACTTACCGTTAATCAAGCCCGCCCGCAAACCGACCGAAAACCTGGTTACTCAGGTGGCGGTGGTGGCGGTTTCCGCAGATAAGACAATGAAGGCCGTAAGGGACGAAACCGAACTCCAGGAAATCCGGGAAGTTCTGCTAAAGATGGAAGCCGACCCGGCTTTTGTCACAGAATCAGCTTATCGCGCCAACGCCGAAGTTTGGCCAGATCACCGCATATCATTTATAGACGTACATATGGCATATCTGAGGGCTCACCCGCAGATCAATCCAAAGCACTATATTTCTAATCTTCGTTTGAAACTTAGAAAAAATACCAGTTTCAGGAGTTAGCTAAAGCCAGAGTTAGATTACCTTGACAGAGACAAGATAGGGTTTTTGGACATTGCTTTGGTACCAGTATGGGGTAAAGTCAAAAGACTGATCAGCAGTAAAGTCGATAGTTTTTGACTCGCCCGGTTTGATCGGGCCGCTAGAGACTACGTCGCTTCTGAACTCCAGACCACCATAATACACTCCGTCTTGTTTGACATTGAAGGTAACTGTAATTTTCTCACCCTTTTTGACCGTGCCGCCCGCGGCGAGCGCGGAGCGCCCCCTCCCGCCGCCGGGCGACCCCGATCGCCACCCGCCCCGGCGCCGGGTGGTGGAGGCGGCCTGCGGCCTGGTTCAACCGCGTCCGCCGGCTCCGGACCCGCTGGAAGAACCGGGCCGCCACCGACCTCGGCTTCGTCCACCTCGCCGCCATCCTCATCATCTCCCGCAAGGTCCGCCATGCCCGCTCACCTTCGGGATAGCACCTGCGAGCAGTTCCCGCTCGAGAAGCCCGCCGACCCGATTCAGCCGGTCAACGCGATGCTGCGAGCGGACCTGGAGTTGATCCGGATCGGCACACCCGATCAGCACGTCCCCCTCCTGGAGCACACGGTCGGCCGGCGGGTTGAAGTGGTTCTGTATGTTGCCCGCCTGCCGCATCGCGAAGGCACCTGACCCCGACCCGCTTCGGCAAATCGAGCTGGTGATCGTTTTGGAAGCGGCTTCCCGCCCAACCGGGATTTCCTGGACGCGGATGTCGCCTGGTTGTCGCAGCATCACGTCGAAGACGGTGACGACGTGCGGCCGCAGCATCTCCGACGCGAGCCGCAATGCCCCGATCCGCTGGCTGGAGCACGATCGCGTCCGCACCGGCGCGCTCCAACTTGGGCCGGAGGTGCTCCTGGCGGACCCGGGTCACCATGCGCATGGTGGCATTGAGATCTCGTGCCCGGATCACGGTGAAGAGGCTGTCCTTGTCGTCCGGCAGGCAGGAGATCATGCCCCGCGCGTGCGCGATCCCTGCGTGCTCCAGGATCTCGGTGTCGCTGGCATCGCCGATCACGATGAGCATTCCATGGTCGAACTGACGCAGCGCCGCCTCCCGGGTTGGGTCCATCTCGATCACCACATACGGTGTCCGGGTTTGTTGGAGTTCGCGCATGATGTGGATGGCGCTGTCGCCGCGGTCACACAGGATGATGTGCTCGCGCATCTCGGCGATCTTTCGATCCATCTGCCGTCGCTCCCACCTTTCGAAAACCCGAAACTCGACGAGAGAGGCGACGACGGTACCGATCGCGTAGGTGAACGCTCCGATCCCGATCAGGATGAAGAACATCGTGAAGACTCGTTCCGGCGTGTCGAGCGGGAGAGTTTCACCGTAGCCGACGGTGCCGAGCGTGATGACCGTCATATAGAGCGCGTCGAGGAACGGCCAGCCCTCGATGAGCATGTAACCGGACACGCCGATAATGTGGACCGCGGTCAGCAGCACGACGATCTGACGGATCCGCGAGGAATAATTCAGGCTCATGCATGTCCCAATTCACCGACCCTGGCTAGCCAGTCTAGCGACCGCCCTTCCCTAAGGTGCCATTGCCTTCGTTAGGACGCGGCGGTGACACCCTCCGATCCTGCCCACTGCTTTGCAGGTCGGCGGAGGCCCCTCGAGCCCGGCCTGCCGCATGGCGACAACCGGCTCGACGGATTCCCGGAATCCCGCACCCGATCCGGCAGCAGCTCGAAGTCCGATTTCGCCAGGCTATAGAGCTGGGTCGGCATGGCCGTGCGTACGGTCGCGGTACGCGGCTCTCCGGTGAGGACCGCCATTTCGCCGAAGTAGTCGCCCTCTTTGAGCATGACGATATGCTGCGCGCCGCCGGCGTTACCAACGAGACGGCGAGCTGCCACGGCTTATCGTGTAGAGCTTGTCGCCTGGGTCGCCCTGGCGGACGACGCCTCTCCCGCCGCGTAGCGCTCCAGCAGGAATCGGTCGGCGACCTCCGATGAGCTCGCTCTTCCGCCAGCCTGGCGAAGAGGGGAATCGCGCGCAGCCGCTCGGTTTCGACGCCGCTGCGGCAGCACGCCGCCACCGTGCAGATAGTGCATCTGCTCTTCGTAGAGACGCTGGTAGAGCCCGCCGGCTTTGACCAGCTCCGCGTGGTGCCCTGCTCGAGAGGCGCCCCTGGTCGAGGACGAAGATGCGGTCCGCGGTCACGACCGCCGCCAGGCGGTGCGTCACGCTGATCATCGTTCGGCCCTTGGCGGCGACGGCCAGCGTCTCCTGGATCTCGGTTTCGGTCTGCGGGTCGAGCGCGCTGGTGGCCTCGTCGAGGATCAGCACTCGCGGATCGCGCAGCAGCGCGCGGGCGATAGCGAGCCGCTGGCGTTGA
The DNA here is from genome assembly GCA_963825455.1 of uncultured Actinomycetota bacterium. Taxonomy (GTDB): domain Bacteria; phylum Actinomycetota; class Actinomycetes; order Propionibacteriales; family Nocardioidaceae; genus Nocardioides. The sequence goes on along the minus strand of CAWGTG010000003.1, from coordinate 1,705 downwards.
CCGCCGCTCATTCGCACGCCGCGCTCGCCGAGCATGGTGTGGTACCCGGCCGGAGCGACAGGATGAACTCCTGCAGCTGGGCTGCCTGGGCGGCGGCCTCGATCTCGTCGTCGGTCGCGTCGGGTTGCCGATGGCGATGTTCTCGCGGATGGAGGTGTCGAAGATGAAGTATCTTGAGAGACCAGCCCGATCTGGCCCCGCAGCGATGCGAGCGTCACGTCGCGCACGTCGTGCCCGTCGAACGTGACAGGCCCGACCTCCGGGTCCCAGAAGCGCATCAAGAGGGCGATCACCGTGCTCTTGCCGCTGCCGGAAGGTCCGACGATGGCGACTTCCGACCCGACTCGGATGGTGAGGCTCAGGTCGTGCAAGATAGGCCGGTCGGTGTGGTAGGCGAAGCTCACGTGCTCCAGCCGGATTTCGCTGAAAGCGGCGGGAACTCGATGGCGCCAGGCTTGTCCTCGACCGCGATCGGCTCGTCGAGGAATTCGCCGATACGATCGAAGCGCGGCCGCGGCTCCCTCGACCGTGTAGCCGACTTCGGCCAGCTTCTCGATCGGCTCGTAGAAAAGGGGGAGGAGATGAGCGAAGGCGAAGAGCACGCCGATGGACACCTCGCCGTTACCAGAGAGGACCTGGTAGCCGCCGACGCCGAAGACGACCACGTGTCCGACGCCGGAGGCCAGGCGCAGATTCGACTGGAAAAGGCGCTCAAGTGACCCGAGCCGCAGCCGAGCGCCGAACATCGCGAGGTGACGACGATGATATTTCTCGACGCCATGATCTTCCAGCCCGAAAGCCTTGACTTCGGAATGGGCCGAGATGAATTCAAGCTCCGTCTGTTCGGCGGCAGCGTGGAGTCGCTGGAGGCCGGCCGCCCGTCGCCGCCACTGCCCATGCAGGAATGTGTATCCGGCGGCGAAGACGGGGACGATCACGAGGACAAGGACGCCCAGCAGCGGGTCGAGCAAGGATGACGGTGACAGCGGTCGCAGCGGCGAACAGGAACAGGAGCCGCCGCCAGCGGCCAGCAGCGCGACTGCCTTTTTCAACATCGTGAAGCTCCGCGTTGAGCGTCGTCAGCAGCTCGCTGGTTCGCGTGCGCGAGTAGAAGTTGTGGGAGAGCCGCTGCAGGTGGACGGAACCAGTCGATGACTGAGATCGCCGACGATTCGCTCGTTGAGCCAGGTCTGGAAGTAGCACGACCGACGCGCGTTGACCATGGTGCTCGAGGATGTGAACGCAACGAGCAGCACGATTGAGAAGATTGTCAAATTACGATAGCCGCCACCATGCAGGATGATGTGGTCAATGAGCTGCATGATGATGAGCGGGATCGCAAGCGTGAGGGCAACTCCCAACACCATCATGAGCCCCAACTGGACGGTTGATGCCCAGTACGGTCGGAGCAGCGGGAGCAGACGCCGCAGTAGCAAGCGGAACGCCGTACCGCTCCGCACTCGGTGACGAACTGAACCCGTGCCAAGTGGATTCCAGGCTTCCTAAGGGTTGGCGATAGACCGTCTCTGCCGCGTCGTTCGGACGCCGGGGATCGAAGCGTTCTAGAAACCTGCCGAACGCCGCTCCAGCATCGAGTCCAATCAGGTAGGCCCGCAATGAACCACGTGGCGACGGGATTAGGACCGCTGGCGATGGCCTCTCTTTTTAACGAGGAAAAACTGGAGGGAGGCTGTCCCGCCTCAAT
>CAWGTG010000002.1:0-531130 GCA_963825455.1 uncultured Actinomycetota bacterium | reverse complement strand
CGACACGAGTCGACCACGTGCTCGAACGATCCGAGCGCGAAGCCCCCATCGAGGCTCCCTCGATTCCCGCTGTGTCCATCTGCGCTGCCGAGGACAGGAACCGTTCCCTGTAGCTGACCGCGTTCGGTTGGCGAAGACCGTCAGAAGTCCCGGGGCTGACCACCTCGTCCAGAGCGGCAGGGACTGTCCCCTTGCGAACCGCGTCGGCAGCCTCTGCCGGCGACCAGCCGTCTTTACGAGCCGGCGCATGGTCGAGACGGCTGTCAGGGCCTCCTCGTCGTAGACGCGGTACCCGCGACTCGTTCCGGTGCGGTGCGACGACGGCGTAGCGCCTGCCGAGGCGCGCAGAGACGCCTCGGACACACCGGTGATTCGGGAAGCTGCGTGATCGTGTACATGGTTTGTACAGACTAATGGTGCCAAAACCTTGCGCAAACCCTCGACATCATGCAAGAGTTGGGTCCTGAGGCAAGCACGACCGAGGGCGAAAGGCAGCCAACGGTCAGGGAGAGGGATGGTCGGCGATGAAACTGACAGCACAGGCCCGTGGTCTCGTCGGCGCGCGCGCCGGTGGTCGCGGTCACCGGTGGGGGCAAGCCGCAGAGGCCGAGTCTCGACGAGCACAGCTCGCTTGGCGTGCCGAAACCCAGAGCGCACCCGCAGGGGCGGTCACCAGGCGGGAGCTTGAAGACCTGTGGGACCGTCACGGGGGGTCTGCCTATGCGCTCGCGTGCGCGCTCCTCGGGAACGAGGTGGCCGCTGCCCAGGCCGTGAGGCTCGCGATGGCCGACCTCGCCCGCTCGATTCGCGGCGTGTCGACCCAGGAGGCGCGGTCGTGCCTGGTTCTCCACGTGTACCGGCACACCCGGGAGCCCGCGGGCGAGACGTCCGGCGCGGGGCTGCTGCCGGCGGTCATGGTGTGGGTCAGCCAGCTCGCGCGGCTCCAGCGCGCGAGCCTGGCGTTGTGCGTGTTCGGCGGGCTCACCCACCGTGAGGCGGCCGCCCTGCTCGACGTACCGCCCAGCACAGTGGCCGACCTGCTGACGGCCGGCCTGCGAGAGCTGGGGGGCCTCTCCGCCGGCGCAACCGCGACCTGCGCGTGACGGGGGACGCCTCCATGAACGAGGCAGACGCTGGCCACACCTCGCCTCTGCGCTGGGCCAACGTGGGCGCGGCCGTGCTCCATGCGGTCCAGGCCAGCGCGGTGCTCGCACTCGCCACCGACTTCGCTTTGCCGGTGACTGCCAGCTACCTGGCCGGGCCGCCGGGTACGACGCCGCTGGACCCCGTGGTGCTCTTCGACATCCCGACGGGGCTCGCGGTCGCGGGATTCCTGGCGCTCTCCGCGCTCGCGCACCTCCTTGTCTGCACCGCGTGGTGGCAGCGATACGTCGCGGATCTGGGCCGTCAGCGCAACCCCGCACGATGGGTCGAGTACTCGCTCTCCTCATCGCTGATGATCGTCCTGATCGCCCAGCTGGTCGGCATCTCCGACGTCGCGGCCCTGGTAGCCCTGTTCGGCGTGAACACCGCCATGATCCTGTTCGGCTGGTTGCAGGAGCGCTACGAGCACCCGGGCAACGGCGGCTGGCTGCCGTTCGGCTTCGGATGTCTGGCCGGTGTCGTTCCGTGGGTGGCCATCACGATCTACCTCCTCTCACCGGGCTCGACGTCCTCGGCCACGCCTCCCGGTTTCGTCTACGGGATCTTCGTTTCGCTGTTCGTCTTCTTCAACGTCTTCGCCCTCAACCAATGGCTGCAGTACCGCGCCAAGGGACGGTGGCAGAACTACCTGTTCGGCGAGAAGGTCTACATCGTGCTGAGCCTCACCGCCAAGTCCGCCCTGGCCTGGCAGATCTTCGCCGGCACGCTGGCCGCATGACCGAGCAACAGTCGCACGACGTGCTCGCGGCGTATCCCGAGTTCGAGCTGAGGCGCCATCCCGAGCACCTCGTCGCCGAGATCGAGGTCGGCGGGCCGTTCGAGCTGGCGGGCAACCTTGCCTTCTCCGGCGCATCCGAAATCGCGTCGGCCGTGCTTGCCGTTCCCCGGAATGGTCAGGTCGAGGTCACTCGTTCGCGCCAGTAGCCCGGTCGCCGCTTCGCGTGAGCAACCGCCACGATCCGCAAGATGTCGTCGTCCACGAAGGAGACGACGCGATACCGGAACCCGCTGACGCCTTTTGAACGGACGACTGGGTCACGGTCCAGCCAGGCCAGACTGCCCAAGCTCGAGGCGTGACGAGCTGCGCGGCGTTCGGCGAGCTCGGCGAGAACCACTTCATGCGGAATCATCTCGACCTTGCCGCTGAGGATGTCGTCAACGCGCGGCCCACGACACCGCCGAGCGAAGCTCCGAGACCTCTGCCAGCCACGTGGCAATCGCAATTCTTGCCACGCATCTGCCGTGCATCGGGGTCTACTAGGCCTCTGACCTGCGGAAACGGTCTCGATCAGTAGTACCAGGGGTACGGCGACCAGTCCGGCTCGCGCTTCTCGAGGAACTGGTCGCGGCCCTCCTGGGCCTCGTCGGTCATGTACGCGAGGCGGGTGGTCTCGCCGGCGAACAGCTGCTGGCCGACCAGTCCGTCATCGATGAGGTTGAAGGAGTACTTGAGCATCCGCTGCGCGGTCGGCGACTTGCCGTTGATGAGCCGGCCCCACTCGAGCGCTGTGGCCTCGAGCTCGGCGTGCGGGACCGCACGGTTGACGGCGCCCATCCGGACGCCGTCCTCGGCGGAGTACTCCTGGCCGAGGAAGAAGATCTCGCGGGCGAACTTCTGGCCGACCTGGCGGGCGAGGTACGCCGATCCGAAGCCGCCGTCGAACGAGCCGACGTCGGCATCGGTCTGCTTGAACCGCGCCTCCTCCGCGCTGGCGATCGTGAGGTCGCAGACCACGTGCAGGCTGTGCCCGCCTCCCGCGGTCCAGCCGGGGACGACGCAGATGACGATCTTGGGCATGAAGCGGATCAGCCGCTGGCACTCGAGGATGTGCAGCCTGCCCAGCTGGGCCTTGTCGACCGTCTCCGCGGTCTCCCCTTCCGCGTATTGATAGCCGGTCTTGCCGCGGATCCGCTGGTCGCCGCCGCTGCAGAAGGCCCACTTGGCGTTCTTCTCGCTCGGCCCGTTGCCGGTCAGCAGCACGCAGCCCACGTCGCTCGACGTTCGCGCGTGCTCGAGGACGCGGAGCAGCTCGTCGACGGTGTGCGGGCGGAACGCGTTCAGCACGTCGGGCCGGTCGAAGGCGACCCGGACCGTGCCGTGCGCCTTCGCGCGGTGGTAGGTGAGGTCGGTGAGGTCCTCGAAACCTGGCACGTCGTCCCAGGCCCCCGGGTCGAAGATCTCCGACACTCCGTCGAGCGCAGCCATGGCGCTACTGTGCCTCATGCTCAGCCGACGGATTCCGGCCGTGCTCGTCGGGGTGCTGCTCGGGTCGCTCGTGACCGTGCCGCTGACGTCGTCGCCGGCGCACGCCGGGACCCGGGTCCAGATCGACAATGACGATTTCGACGTCCTGCACCGCGACATCGACATGGACAAGCTCAAGGTCACCTACGACGGCAAGGGTGTCCGCGCCACGATCACCATGAAGAACCTGAAGAAGAAGAGCCGGCTCCGGATCTTCGTCGGCATGGTGACCCGGGTCGACGACGCTGATCCCAACTCACCGGAGTTCGGGCACCTCGTCGAGTTCCGTCTGAACAAGAAGCGCAAGCAGAAGGTCGTGAACTGGGTGACCCTGCCGACCAGCAGCGGGTACTTCGTGGACAAGTGCCGAGGCGTCAAGGTCAAGGCGAACTACAAGCGGGACACCTTGAAGTACAAGCTGCCCAACCGGTGTGTCCGGTTCGACCTGGCCCGTGGGTACGTCGACACCTGGGGCTCGGCCCGCAAGTACTCGCGGGCTAGCTATGACGAGGGGTCGCCCGCCAACAGCACCGGCGACTTCTTCGACACCACCTACGACCTGGTCGTCTTCCGCTGACGGCCGAACCACCCCTAGCGCTCGCCGAGCCCACCGTCGTACCGCCGACCCGCTGGGTCGGACTGCTGGCCGTGGCCAGCGTGGGGCTGTGGGCCGGGTTCTTCGGACCGATCTCGGTCCTGCTGGCCCAGCAGGCCGAGGCGCTGGACGCCGCGAACAAGGAGCAGGTGCTCGCCCTCGTCACCGGGGCCGGGGCGCTCGTATCGGTCATCTGCAACCCGTTGGCCGGCGCCTTCTCCGACCGTACGACGCTGCGCGCCGGGCGACGGCTGCCCTGGCTCGTCGGGGGTGCCCTCGGCGGAGCGGCCTCGCTCGCCGTGCTGTCGGTCGCGCCGAACGTCGCGGTGATGCTGCTCGGCTGGTGTGGGGTGCAGGCGTCGCTCAACGCGATGCTGGCCGCGGTGACCGCGATGATCCCCGACCAGGTGCCCAGCAGCCGGCGCGGCCGGATCGGCGGGATCGTCGCCGTGGCGCAGACCATCGGCGTCGTCGGCGGCACGGGCATCGCGGCGGCGACCGGCAGCATCGCGGCCGGCTACCTGGCCATCGCGGCGTTCCTGCTGGTGCTCGCCGTGCCGTTCTCGCTCTCGTCGCGCGACCTCGCGCTGCCGCCCGAGGCGCGGCCGCCGTTCGACGTACGCCGGTTCGTCGCGTCGTTCTGGATCTCGCCGCGGCTCCATCCGGACTTCGGGTGGGCCTGGCTGACCCGGTTCCTGGTCAACCTCGGCAACGCCCTGGGACTGCTCTACCTCCTCTACTTCCTGCAGGACGTGATCGGCTACAGCAGCGACGAGGCCGAGAACCGGGTCTTCGTGCTCACCGCGGTCTATGCGCTCACGCTGGTTCTGACCACGGTCGTCTTCGGTGCCTGGAGCGACCGCCTGGGAAGACGGAAGGTGTTCGTGATCTGGTCCGGACTGGTGTCCGGCTCGGCCGCGGTCCTGCTCGGTGTCGGCCAGAGCTGGCCGGCCGCCCTGGCCGCGGCGGTCGTGATGGGTTGCGCCTACGGCATCTACACCGCCGTCGACTTCGCGCTGATCACCGAGGTGCTCCCGACCGCGATCGACCGCGCCAAGGACCTCGGCGTGATCAACATCGCCAACGCCCTGCCCCAGGTGTTCGCGCCGGTGCTGGCCGGCGTGCTCCTGTGGCTGGTCGAGCAGGCCGGCGGCGTGGTCGAGTCGAACGGCCACGGCTTCTCGACCGGCTACCTCGCGCTCTACCTGCTCGCGTTCCTCGCCAGCGTGCTGGGCTCGGTGTTCGTCACCCGGATCCGCGGCGTCGCCTGAGCGCTGTGGAATGCCTGGCCGCCAGAGCGGGTTCTGGATGGATGTGACACTTCAAGGTACGTACGAGCCCAGTCCGGCCGAGTGGGTCCGCAACCAGGTCGAGGCCTACGAGGATTCCGGGGGCACCGAGGCCAACACGCTGCGCGGCCATCCCGAGTGGCCGATCGTGGTGATCACGTCGGTCGGCGCCAAGAGCGGCAAGCTCCGCAAGAACCCGGTCATGCGGGTCGAGAAGGACGGCGTCTACGCCGCCGTCGCGTCGCAGGGCGGGGCCCCCAAGCACCCGACCTGGTACCACAACTTCGTCGCGGACCCGCACGTCGACCTCCAGGACGGTCCGGAGCGGCACGAGTACGTCGCCCGCATCGCCGAAGGCGCCGAGCGCGAGGAGTGGTGGGAGCGCTGTGTGGCCCAGTACGCGCCGTACGCCGACTACCAGGAGCGGACCGACCGCGAGATCCCGGTCTTCCTGCTCGAGCGCGTGGCCTGAGCGACGTGGAAGTCACCGGTCAACCGGTGACTGTGGCGCCAGGGGTTGAGCTCACTTCGTCGCGATGACCACAGGTTCGTCCGTCACGAGGTCATCGCTCAGGACGCTGAAGGTGGCCGACCCTCCCAACGTCGCCTGCGGGAAGGCCAGGACCATCGTCGCGCTCGAATCGGCGCCCAGGTCTGTAGGCCCAAGGCTGTATTCGGAGTCCACCTCGAGTTGACGACCGTCAGCGCCCCGGAACACCGCGTCGTCGGTCGCGACGGTGACCGGTGAGCTTCCTGACTTGACGTTGACGATGACGTAGAGGTTGGGAGTGACGATGGATTGGTATGCGTACAACAACGTGACCGACGCCAGCGATCCGGCCTGCACTGGCTCTCCGGTGCCAACCACGATGCGGTCACGTATTGGTTGGTCGTTCGCCGTGAAGGCGACGACTTTGCCACCCCTCCCCTCGATGTGTGCGAACTCGATGCAGGTCGAGTCATCTGCTGGGTCGTCGCAGGATCGGTAGCCGCCCCCTTCTGTTTCTTCGACGGGGTTTCCCTCGGCGTACTTCCCTCCATCAAGGCTCGCATTGGCATATGCGAGTTTGTAGCCGGCGTACGCCTCGGCGGCCGACCCTTTCTCCGCCAGTTCCGCCGCCTCCTCAAGTGCCTCAACATTCACCGTTGAGAGCGCATCGAAGTATGAGTGCACATCATCGTCACTTGGCAGATCAGAGTCGGCCTCGGTCGGCACGGCCGAGGAAGCCGACTCGGACGACGACGACTGCGCGACTCGAGGCGCAGAGTCGTCTCCCGTCGCAGGCTCCACCTTTGGGTCGCCGCCGCACGCTGCCAGCGTCAGCAGCCCGGCCACCACCAACGCCGAGAGCCCATGTGTACCCCTGCGCATGCGCCGCTCCCCGCTGTCGTGTGTCTGACCATGATCAGTCATGTCAGCCCTTGTGACACCGGTGAGTCCTGCACCCGCTCACGGCCGGGCGAGCGAGGCGGCCAGGCTGACCAGGTGGCCGAGGCGGGCCAGCTCGGAGTCGACGAACTCGGGGCCACCGCGGCGGCCGATGATGACCATGTTGTTGCCATCGATGCGGGCGCCGGCGTAGATGTTGACGTCGTCGCCGTCGACCTCGAGGCGGGCCGCCTTCTCGATGTCGACGAACGGCAGCTCCTCGGGGGCCGCGTCGGTGTGCCGCATGACGCCCTTGCTGCGGTGAATGCGCATCGCCCAGTCGGAGCGGAACGCGACCGGTAGCAGGTCGATGACCCGGTCAAGCGCCTTGTTCGGCTCGGCGGTCAGCTCCTCGACGACCTCGAGGTCCAGGAAGATGTTGCCGCCAGCGGCGTAGCGGCTGATCCACATGACCCGGACGCCGTCGAGCACGTTGCAGGCGGACACGACGGAGTCCGGCATCGCGCCGTCAAGCATCTCGAGGAGCACGTCGTCGACCGCGGTGCCGTCGCGCTTCTCGACGATCTCGATCGCCTCGATGTCGCCGCCCGCCTCACCGATCGCTGTCGCGACCCGGCCCAAAGACCCGGGGACGTCGGGCAGCTCTACGCGCAGGAGGAACGGCACTCACCCGACCCTAGGCGATGGCTGTGACGGGGAGGTTTCGGGTGGCTCAGGGTGCGGACGCCTTGCGCAAGCGCTGCGGCAGCCTGGTGGCGCGCCGCGCCTTGGTGGTCACGGCGAGGCGTACGGCGGCCTCGGTGCCGACGACCCGGAGTCGCTCCTGGGCGCGGGTGACCGCGGTGTAGAAGAGCTCGCGGGTCAGGAGCCGGGAGTCGGCGGCCGGCAGCAGGACCGAGACCGACCTGGCCTGGCTGCCCTGGCTCTTGTGGATGGTGAGCGCGTGCATCGTCTCGACCGCGTCGAGTCGTCCGGGCGCGAGCTCCTTGAGCCCGTCGGAGCCCGAGATGTAGGCACGCCGGCGTTGTCCCTGTCGCACGACCACGCCCGTCTCGCCGTTGTAGACGTCGAGCGCGTAGTCGTTGCTGGTGACCAGGAGCGGCCGTCCGACGTACCACTCGTCGTAGAGCTCGACGCCCGGGTGCTCGGAGAGCCAGCGCTCGACGTGGCGATTCCAGCGGCGTACGCCGGCCGGGCCCTCACGGTGGGCGCAGAGCAGCCGGTGCTCGTCGAGTGCCTCGACCGCGGCCGCGGAATCCTCGCGCAGCGCGGCCTCGAGGATGCGGAGAGCCGCGGCCTCGCAGTCCGGGCGCAGCGCGGCCTCCATCTCGGCCTCACTCGACACCTCGACGAACTCGACCTGATCGCACGGCGTGCGGAGCACGTCGAGCACGCCGTCTACGTCGCCGACGCGGAGCGCCTCGGCCAGCGCCTTGATGTCCTCGTTGCTGCGGAAGTTTTCCGTCAGCGGCGCGACCGGTGAGTCCGGACCGGACCCGTAGCCCTCGACCAGGTCGCTGAGCACCGCCCCGGCACCCACCGACGTCAGCTGCTCCGGGTCACCGACGAGCACCAGCCTGGCCTGGGGTCGCAGCGCCTCGAGCAGCCGGCCCATCATCGTGAGCTCCACCATCGATGACTCGTCGACGACGACCACGTCGTATTTCAGTCGGTTGCTGCGGTCGTGCCGGAACCGGGTGCTGTTGTCAGGCCGCCAGCCCAGCAGCCGGTGCAGCGTCACACCTCGCGGGTGCCCCACGCGGTCGGCCGCCTCGCTGGCCTCGGGCGAGCTGGCGGCGATCTCGACCAGCCCGGCCTCCACCGCCTCCTCCAGTCGCGTGGCGGCCTTCCCGGTCGGCGCCGCCAGCGCGATCGAGAGGGTCTCGTCGCGGGCCGCGGCCTGGTCGGCCAGCAGCACAAGCATCCGGGCCACGGTCGTGGTCTTGCCGGTACCGGGGCCGCCGGTGAGGATCGTGGTGCGGTGCCGGGCGGCGTTCATCGCGGCCTGCAGCTGCTGGTCGCTGACCTGCGCGCGGCCGATCAGCGCCGCGGCGGCCGACAGCCGGGCCTCGTCGACGGGCGTCTCGGCCTGCGCGGTGCGGGCCTGGAGGTCGTCGCAGACCTGGGTCTCGAGCCGGTGGTAGCGGTCGAGGTAGAGCCGGTCGAGGTCCCAGCGGACGGCCCCGGCCTCGACGAGTGGCGACGCCACCACCGCCTCCTGCCACTCGCGTGGCTCTGGCCACGGCAGCCCCGGCGCTGACTCGTGGGCGGTGGCCAGGTCGAGACAGACCGAGCCGCGTCGGGTGGCACGCACCGCCAGGGCCACGGCGAGCAGGACCCGGTCGTCGCTCTCCCCGCCCAGCTCACCGATCCGACTGGCGACGTGCACGTCGGACGAGTTGAGCAGGTGCTCGGCGTTGAACGTCGAGAGCAGCCCGCGGCCGGCCCGGGTCAGCCTCCAGTCGGCGTCGCTGATCGGCTCGAACAGCTCGCTCATCGGCCGGCTCCCGCTGGGACGACACCGTCGAGCAGGTCCGACAGCGCCTCGACAAGGGCCGCCGGCGGACGCCAGGCGAACACCCCGCACGGGCTCCCGTCGACCAGCGGCGTCTCCGGGCCACACATGCCGCGGAGGTAGAGGTAGAGCACCCCACCGAGGTGCTGCTCCGGGTCGTAGCCGGGCTGGCGCCAGCGCAGGAAGCGGTGCAGCACCGCGGCGTAGAGGAGGGCCTGCAGCGGATAGTCGGAGTGGCCCATCGCCTCGTCGAGTGCCTCGGGACGGTAGGCGCGCGCGGTGAGCGGCTCATCGATCGGGCCCAGCCAGTTGGTCTTGTAGTCGACGATCACGTAGCGCGGGCCGGCCACCCGGAGCACGACGTCGACCGAGCCGGTGAGGTATCCGCGCAGGCTCTGCTCGCCGAGCGGGCCCCGCAGCGGCTCGGCGTAGGGGCGTACCGGGTCGCCCTCGGGAAGGTGCAGCTCGAGCAGCGGCGCCAGGTCTCCGAGGCGTACGTCGTCGACCGAGCCACGGACGTCACCTCCGGCCAGCGGGAGCTCGAAGTCCATCTCTCGCAGCCGGTCGGAGAGCGGGATCTCGCGCAGGGTGGAGCCGACCAGCGGTCCGAGTGGCGAGTCGGACAACGCCACCAGCGCGTCGGCCAGCACTTCTCGGTCCAACTCGACCGGCCACCAGCCGAGCTGGTCGTCGATGTGGTCGAGCAGCTCGGCCCGGAAGTCGGCCGCCGCGGGGTCGGCGTGCTCGAGCACGGCGTGCACCAGTGAGCCGAACGCCGCCCCGACCGGCAGTGTGGACATCGGGGAGGGCAGGCCGAGCCCGTCGTCGGCCTGCTCCCCCGAGGCGACCGTCTCGACGCCGTCGAGCTGCTCATCGTCCTTGCCGACCACCTCGGGCTCGCTGGTCACGCCGGCCGCGACGCCTGTGACGGCCTCGACCTTGCTCAGGGAGGAGTAGGACGTACGTCGCCACGAGGCATCGACGGTCCGGGTGAAGTGCCGCACTGCCAGGCCGGGTGTCGCCGGCATCGGCGGCTCGTCGCCGAGCTCGGCCGGGTGCGCCGGCTCCGGCACCGGTCCACCCCGCTCCTTCCAGCGCGCGAACAGGGCAACCACCTCGTCGTCACTGGGCAGCGTCGGCGCTGCCTCCACGGTGCTGGTGCCTTCGGCGCGCATCAGCAGGCGGTGCAGTGGCGAGGCGAGCGCATTCTTGGTCGGCGCCCACCAGCAGACCACCTGCGACTTGGCGCGAGTGACCGCGACGTAGAGGAGCCGCAGCCACTCCCCCGCCTCCTCGTCGGACCAGCGGCGACAGTGGTCGGCCCAGTCCGCTCCGCCGCCCCCGACGTTGAGGCAGCGCCGGTCCTCGGCGTCGTGGAACCGCGGCCGCTTCGGGTCGCCCACGAACCGGTCAGCGATCGCGGGCAGGTAGACGACGGGGTATTCGAGCCCCTTGCTGGCGTGGATGGTGACCAGCTGGACCGCGGCCGCGTCGGAGTCGAGACGCCGGGTCCGCTCGACACCGCGGCCCTCCTTGGCCTCGGCAACCTGCTCGCGCAGCCAGGTGAGAAGCGAGACGAGACCGTGCCGCTCGGTGAGCGTCACCTCGTGCAGCGCCTCGCCGATGTGCCGCAGGTCGGTGAGCCGCCGGTCGCCACCCACCTCGGCGAGCACCCGCGCGGGCAGCCCGTCGACGGTGGCCGCCTCGAGCACCGCCGCCATGCCGCGCGTCGTGAACAGCTCGACCCAGGCCCGCAGCGTCTCGGCCACGTCGTCGGTCAGGTCGTCGCCATCCGCGTCGAGCTCGGCGGCGGTGCGCCCGAAGAAGCAGGTGAGCGCGGCCGAGCGCACGTGCACGCTGCGGTGGGGCTGCTCGAGCGCCTCGAGCAGGGTCAGCCACTCAGCTGCCGCCGGCGTCGCGAAGACGCTGCCGCCGCCGGCGATCACCGCCGGCAACCCGGCCACGAGCAGCGCCTGCCGGGCGTCGGCCAGGTCGGCGTGCTTGTAGCAGATCACCGCGACGTCTCGGGGCCGCAGCGGGCGCCCCTCGAAGGTCGCGCCCGACGCGAGCAGGCGCCGGACGTCGCGGGCGAGGTCTTCCGCGATCCGAGGCCGCACCTCCTTGACGGTCAGGGCGCCGGAGCGCTTGCCGAGGTCCTGGCGGCGGACGACGCGCACCCGCAGCGGTGCGGGCTGGGGGGCGCCGAGCAGGCGTCCCCCCTGGTGGTGTGCCTCGACCGGGCGCACCACGATCCGCGGGTCACCGAGCTCGGCTCCACCGAGCAGCGCCTCGAACGCCGCCACCAGCGGAGCGTCGCTGCGCCAGTTGACGGAGAGCGTCTGCTGAGTCGTCGCGGTCTCGGCCGCGGCCAGGTAGGTGACGACGTCGCCTCCGCGGAAGGCGTAGATCGCCTGCTTGGGGTCCCCGATCAGCACCATCGTGGCGTGCCCGTTGAACGCCAGGTCGAGGACATCCCACTGGACCGGGTCGGTGTCCTGGAACTCGTCGACCAGCACGATCCGCCATCGCTGTCGCATCCGCTCGGCGGCGGCGCCGGCGGGGACCGTCAGCGCGTCGCGGAGCTGGGAGAGCAGGTCGTCGTAGGACAGGATCCCGAGCCGGCGCTTGCGCCGGTCGAGCTCCTTGCGCACCGCACGCGCGAAGCTCACCCGGCGACCGATCGGCGTGGCGCGGTCCTCGGTCTCGGGCTCGAGCCGGGCCTGGGGGTCCTTGACCGCGTCGCGAGCGATGGCCAGCGCCTCGCTGTAGCTGAACGCCGCGCCTCCCTCGTCGAAGGCGAAGGCGCGCAGGTAGAGGTCGTCGACGGTCTCCTTCACCAGCTCATCGAGGTCCTCGACCAGCCGGGCCCGGGAGTCGGTGTCACCGGCGATACCAAGCGAGTCGAGCACCATCGAGCAGAACTGGTGGGTGGTCGCGATGGTCGCGGCGTCGAAACCGGCCAACGCCTCGGTGACGAGCCGGTGACCGGTCCGGCGCCGGGCGTCGTCCCAGCCTCGCAGCAGCACGACCAGCTCGGACGGCGGCCCTGGGTCGAGCGCCGCCTGCGCGGCCGGGTCGTCGCTCAGCACCCGCTCGGCCTCCACCAGCTGGGCGCGCACCCGCTCACGCAGCTCCTGGCTGGCCGCGCGGCCGAAGGTGACGACCAGCATCTCGTCGAGCTTGGCGTGACCCTCGGCGACGTACCTCGTCACGAGGGCCCCGATGGTCCAGGTCTTGCCCGTGCCGGCGCTGGCCTCGAGCAGGACCGTGCCAGTCGGCAGGTCCTCGGAAGTGATGTCGAAAGGCTGGAGATGGGTCACAGGGGCGCGATCCTCTCCATGCCGGTCACCAGGGGCTCCCAGACCCGCCAGGCGTGGTCGGCGAGCCCGTCATCCATGAGGACCCGCAGTGACACCGAGTCGCCGAACACCTTTCGGTGGTAGGCGTCGGCGTCCTCCCGGTCGAAGCCGAAGTCGCTGTGCTTGTCGGTCTCCCACTCGCGCATCGCCATCGCGTAGGGCGAGACGTCCTGGCCCATCAGCTCGCGGGCGTGGCCCTCGGCCCACGCGGCTGCGGTGGCGACCGGGATCGGCAGGGGCCGGGTCATCCCGAGGTCACGCAGCGCCACCAGGTCGCGCAACCAGTCGACCGCGCGGTGGTCGAGCGGACCGGTCAGTGCGCGCCGCGGGCCGGCCCGCTCGCGACCGATCGCGTGGCCGGTCCAGCTCTCGTCAGGCACCGAGGCGCTCAACGCCAGGACGTCGACCCACGTCTGCAGCCGCTGCTTGGCCTTCAGCCGGGAGTAGCCGAGCGAGACGATCCGATTGCCGTAGACGTCGGGAACGGTGCCGGTGAGGCGGCGGCCGCCGCCGAGGTCGACCTCGACGTCGACGGAGCGCCGCTCGCCGGTGCGCACCTCGGCCGTGCGGGTCCAGAGCTGCTGGCACTCCTGGGCGACCTTCTCCAAGGTGGCCCGACCGAGCACGCCGGGCGGTAGTCGCTCGCCGAGCTGTTCAGCGGTCATCACCGCGACCGGGTCGGCACCGGCGAGCACCTGACGGAGCAGGTGATCGCCCACCTGCCAGACCTCGAGCGAGTTGAGGTCGACCGGGATCGCGTCGCCGAGCTGGTCTGGCTCGAACGGCGTCGAGACGTCGAGCCGGCCACGCAGGAACGACCGGACGGGGTGCATGAGGAAGGCCTTGAGCTCTGCCAGCGAGACGTCCTCCCGCGGCCGGTCGGGCAGCGGTCCGTCGAGCATCGGCGGCGGCAGGTGGCGCACCGACCACGCGGCGGTGGCGCCGCCCAGCGCGGCCTCGTCGAAGCTGAACGGCCGCTGCACCGGCCCGCGCAGCTCAGGGTCGGCCCACTCCGCAGGATCGCGACCCGGGTCGTCGCCCTTGAGGTTGCGGGCGTCGTAGGGCTGCAGCGGGTGTCGGGTCAGGATCGCGCTGCGCACCGGCTCGGCACCGGTGCGGTCGGCGGCGTCGAGGAGCTCGCCGAGGGGTACGGCGGGGGGCCGGCGGGCACCGGAGCTCTCATTGGCGCCGGCGTAGGTGATGACGACGTGCTCGGTCGCCGCCAGCAGCGCGTCGAGGAACAGCTGGCGGTCCTCGCTGCGCGGGTCGCGTTCGCCGGTCAGGGGCCGGCGGCCGAGGACGTCGTCGCCGTCGATCGTGTCGCGGCGCGGGAACACCCCGTCGTCGAGGCCGACCAGGCAGACCACGCGATGCGGCACCGATCGCATCGGGACCATGGTGCAGACCGTCAGAGTGCCGGTGCGGAAGTTGGCCCGGGTCGGCCGCCCGGCCAGGCGCGACCCGAGCAGAGCGCGCACGTCGGCGAGTCGCAGTTCGGGACCACCTGCTGCCGAGGAGGCGGCCGCCCGGGCCAGCTCACGCTCGAGCTGCGGGAGCTGCCACGCGTCGTCGCCACCGACCTCCGCGAGGTCGCGCACCCCGCCTCGCAGCGCGTCCATCCACTCGGCGACCGATGCCGCAGCCTCCAGCCCGGCCAGGCAGGTGCCGAGCCGGTCGAGCAGCTCGGCCAGCCGTCCGGCGAGGTCGATCTCGTTGCTCCCGACGTCGTCGAGCGGCAGCCCGCGACCGAGGTGGCGATGGTCGTCGCCGCTCATTGCGACGCCGAGCAGGACCCGGTCGAGGCCGGAGCGCCAGGTGTTGTGGGTGAACCGCTCCATCGAGAACCGCTGCCGGGACGGTGCGTCGAGCCCCCAGCGCACGTGGGTGCCGGCGACCCAGCGCCCCAGCCGGTCGAGGTCGTCGTCTGTGAAGCCGAAGCGCCGCCGGCAGGGATCCCCGGCGGCGAGGTCGAGCACGTCGGATGCCGTGACCCGGCCGCCGCTGAGCTCCAGCAGCCGGCCGGCCATCTGGAGCAGCGGGTTGGTGCTGGTCAGCGCGCGGTCGGCGAGCCGGACCCGGAGCAGGTGTGCGGGGTGGCCGACGCCGCCCTGCCCGTCGGAGGGCGCCAGGCCGAAGCCGGCCGAGACCAGCGGCGCGAACGTCTCGATGTCGGGGCACATCACGAGGATGTCGCGGGGCTCGAGCGTCGGATCGTCCTGGAGGAGCCCGACGAGGACCTCGCGCAGCACGTCAACCTGACGGGCGGCTCCGTGGCACGCGTGGACCTGGAGGCTCCGGTCGTCGTCGGCCAGGTGGCGGTGCGCCCGCTCCTCCACCGTCGGTGCATGGTTGGCGCGCAGGTCGTGCTGGAGCCAGCCGAGCAGTGTGGCCGGCTCGCCCTGCGGCAGCCCGGCCGCATCGCCCTCCGGGAACCCGCTGGTGCGCAGCGTGCGGCGCAGCTCGCGGGCGTCGCGGCCGAGCGAGGCCAGCAGGGGGTGCCCGAGCATGTCGGCCGAGGCGTCCTCGTCTCGCGGCACTACGCCCTCGACGTCGCTGAGTGCGTCCCACAGAGCGGGCGAGGGCTGGGGCAGCCATAGGTGTACGTCGCGATGCCGGCCGAGCGCGGCGAGCAGCTCCACCTCGGTGACCGGCAAGCGGGTGTGGCCGAACAGAGACAGCCGGTCCGGCAGGTCGAGGCCGTTGCCTCCGGCCTCGAGCCGCTCGAGGGTGCGCCGGTGGCGGACGTCGGGCGGGTCATCGGGGATCCGGCCCAGCAACCGGCGCCAGAGCTCGGCCTGCCAGGCGAGGTCGTCGGGCAGGGGGGTGCCGGCACCATCGGTGTCGCGGCCCTGGCGCCAGTCGACGACGAGCGCCGGTCGCTGCGATGCGTAGGACGCGAAGAGGTGGGCAAGCCGGATCGCCACCGAGTAGCGGCGGTTGCGCCGCAGCTCGCCGGCCTCGCCGTCGCGGCCGTGCCCCAGGTGGAGCGACAGCGCGGCGCACCACGGCTCGCCCAGACTCGCGTCGATGGTCTCGAGCAGCGGCCAGACCATCCGATCGGGGTCCCAGGCATCGTCTCGCTCGCGGCCGAGCAGCAGCGACACCAGAGAGACGGGCTGGAGAAACCGAACTCCCGCACACACACCGTCGCCGCCGCGTCGCCCGGTGCCGAGGCGGTG
This sequence comes from uncultured Actinomycetota bacterium, assembly GCA_963825455.1. GTDB lineage: Bacteria > Actinomycetota > Actinomycetes > Propionibacteriales > Nocardioidaceae > Nocardioides. The sequence continues at coordinate 515,394 of CAWGTG010000002.1, read as the reverse complement.
TGAGAGTCGCTGGGTCACCCACCGCTCGACGCCCTTGGCCGGCACCACCACGACCTCCTGGGCGAACGGGTCGTCCAGCGGCGTCGACAGCAGCTCGCCGAGGGCGTCGGCGAGCAGGTCGGTCCGCGGGGCGCGGTGGAGGTGGAGCACCACAGCCGCGACCTTATGCGTCAGCGCCGACGCACGGCAGCGACGTCAGTCGCCGAAGAAGTGCTCGCGGTCGTCGTCGGCCTTGGCAGACGCCTCGACCGCGGCGATCGCCTCCGGGTTGCCGTGGAACTTCCGGTAGCTCCACACCAGCAGGCCGACCGCGAGGGCGGCGGAACCGAACTGCGAGATGCTCGTGGCCTTGCCGCCCGGGAGCCACCAGCGCTCGCCGACAGGCCACCAACCGGGCACCTCCGGTCCGACGAACCACAGCACCCCCGCCGCCGCGATGAGCGCGATCATCGTCGAGGTCGCGATGATCCGGGGCCAGGTCTCGACGGAGTTCGCGGCGCCCTTGAGCGCCTCGCGCTTGATCGGCTCCACGCGGCGCTCGGCCCACTCGTACTGCTGGGACAGCAGGACCAAGCCGCCCGCGATCATCAGCAAGCCGGGTCCGGGCAGGATCAGCGCGGCGATGCCGGCGACCACGAGCGTCCAGCCCACGATCTCCAGGGCGATCCGCTTGGCCGCTCCTCTCATGTCGCGAGCATGTCAGAGGCAGGCAAGCAGATCAGCCGAACTGCTGGAGGTACGCGCGGCCCTCGTCGCTAAGGTTGCCGTGCGCCTCGGCGATCGTCGCCCACTTCACCGACATCCGCGCGAAGCGCAGCGGGTTGTAGACGTCCTCCTCGCGGGAGAACAGCCCGTCGCCGGCGTAGGTCATGATCGTGATGTTCGGCTCCTCGAGATGGGTGCCGTCGCCGGGATCGGGCATCAGGTTGCGCACCTCGCAGATCAGCCGCGAAGTCGGCGCATCGACGACCTGCCAGGCCAGCGGGAAGCCGGTCATGATGCCGCCCGGGAACGTCGTCATCGTCGGCACCGACCAGGCCCGGATCTCGTCGCGACCCCGGAAGGTGCCGAACGCGTGCTCGACGTAGACCGCATCCTCGGTGAAGTTGTCCGCGAACCCGTCCCAGTTGCCGGCATCGACGTACCCCTGCACCCGAGTGTGCACGGCGGCGTACGCCTCGGCGATCTCCTCGGCGCTGAACCGGCCCTCGCTCATGACGTCATCCAACCAGCGAACGAGAACGTGTTCTACCTGTCGTCGGGATAGTCCGTGACGTTTGGCCTGTGGAACCAGCGTTTCCACAGGTCGTTTCGTCACGGACTATCCCGAAGCAGCGGAGGTACGGCGTGACACGAGCAGCGCTCCGGCGGCGAGCACGCTGGTGAGCGCCATGACGGCGACGAACGGAGCCCACTCGGACGCCGGGCCGACGGCCGTGAAGACCAGGCCGGTCATCGAGATGGCAGTCGCACCACCGACCGCGTCGGAGATGGACATCGCGGCGCTGTTGCGGCCCTGGTCGCGCTCGTCGGAAGCGGCCAGGACCACGGCGGAGATGCGCGGGAACATCAGCCCCATGCCGGCGCCTGCCAGCACCCAGGCGGCGCCGATGACGATCGGCGTGAGCTGCAGCGCGGTCGACACCAGCTCGCCCGCGATGCCGGCCAGCAGCAACGCGGCTCCGATCCGCAGCGCGGCGTGGTGGTCGAACCGGGCACCGAGGCGCGCCTGCACCTGGGAGGCGCCGGCCCAGCCCAGCGCACCGACGGTGAGGGTCGCCCCGGACAGCCATGGCGGCACGTCGTAGTGCTCCTGGAGCAGGTAAGGCAGATAGATCTCGGTCGAGAAGAACGTCGCCGCTATGGCGCCGCGCAGCAGGACGACGGCGGGCAGGCCGCGGCCGCCGACGAGCGTTCCGGGTGGCAGCAGCGGGCGTACGGCGAGCAGCACGACCACCAGCGCGACGACGGCGGCCACAAGGCCGATGGCGACGGACGCCCGGCCGGCGACGTCGAGGGCGACCACGGCACCGGCCACCACGACGGCCAGCGCGAGCCTGCCTCTGGTCGCGACGGACGACGGCTCCGGGTTGTCGAGGAGGCTGCGCAACGCCGGCACCAGCATGAGCGTCGCCGCTACCGCCAGGGCCACGACGCCGAGGAACACCCAGCGCCAGCCGAACGCCTCGAGGACCACGCCGGCCACGCTCGGCCCCACCATCGAGGGGATCACCCAGGCGGCAGCGAAGGCGCCGAAGATCCGCGGGTGGTCGATGGGCGCGTAGATGCGTGCGACCACGACGTAGAGCGCGACGGTCATCGCCCCGCCGCCGAGCCCCTGCAGGAACCGCGCGGCCACGAACAGCTCGATCCCCGGCGCCAGGCCGGCCAGCAGCAACCCGCCCGCGAAGATCGCGACCGACGCCAGCAGTGGCAGCCTCGGCCCGCTCCGGTCCGACCACAGCCCTCCGGCGACCATCCCGACCACGCTGGCGGCGAGCGTCGCGGAGAACGCCGCCGAGAACCACGCCCGGCCGTGCAGGTCTGCGCTGACCGAGGGCATGATCGTGGTGACCGCGAGCGCCTCGAAGGCCGCGAGGAAGACGAGGCTGACCATGCCGATGGTCGCCCAGCGGTACGTCGGGGCGAGCAGCGGCGTGGTCACCGGGACAGTCTCGGGCCGGTCGGTCAGGGTCACTGCATCAAGGTAGGAGTTGAAGTGCAGTTGAGCTCAAGTGAGTTCGACGTGGCGGTCGCCACTCACCGTCGCGAGCTGCTCGCACACTGCTACCGGATGCTGGGCTCGCCGCACGACGCCGAGGACGCCTTGCAAGAGGCTCTGGTCGGTGCGTGGCGCGGCTGGGAGGGCTTCGAAGGGCGGAGCTCGGTGCGGACCTGGCTGTTCCGGATCGCCACCAACGCCTGTCTCAAGCAGGCGTCCCGGCGGCCCGACCGCGTGCTGAGCTCCGACCTCGGCCCGGGCTTCACCCAGACCGCCGATCTCGGCCGGCCGGACACCGAGCACCTGTTCCTCGAGCCCTGGGCCGACGAGCCGGACGACGCGGGCGACCCTGAGGCGGCGTACGCGCGGCGCGAGGGTGTCGAGCTCGCGTACGTCGCCGCACTCCAGCACCTGCCCGCCACCCAGCGGGCGGTGCTGCTCCTGCGCGAGGTGTTGCAGTTCCCGGCGACCGAGGTGGCCGAGCTGCTCGACACGTCGGTGCCGAGCGTCAACAGCGCTCTCCAGCGCGCCAGGGCCTCCATGGAGGAGCGGACCCACGGAAGGTCGCAGCAGACCGAGCTCGCGGCCCTCGGCGAGGACGGCGTACGACGGCTGGTCGAGGAGTTCCTGACCGCCTGGGAGGCCGCCGACGTCGGTCGGCTCGCGAGCATGCTTGCCGAGGACGCGCGGTTCACCATGCCGCCGCTGCCGGCGTGGTTCGACGGTCGCGAGATGGTGGTCCGCTTCCTCACCGAGCGGCTCTTCGAGACCCCGTGGCGGCTGGAGCCGCGGACCATCAACGGTCAGCCCGGCTTCTTCTGCCTGCAGCTGGTCGACGGCCCAGACGGAATGACCTGGCGCCCCGGCGCGGTCAACGTGCTGGCCCTGCGCGACGGGATGGTCACGCGGATCTGCGGCTTCGTCGACCCCGAGGTCGTCAAGAAGTTCGTCGCGGACCGATGAGTTCGCGACCCCTCCGGTCCTCTGCACTTGTGAAGGGACCAACCCACAGACGGAGGAAACCGAAATGAGCAAGGTCATCGTCACCAGCATCGTGAGCGTGGACGGCTACACCGAGGGCCCCGGCGGCAACGTCATGGCGATGCCGATGGACCACGCGTTCGACGAGCACAACGCCGAGCGGATGCAGGCCGCGGGCTCGCTACTGCTCGGCGGTACGACGTACCGCGGCTTCGTCAGCTTCTGGCCAGGCATGGTCGACAACCCCGACGCGACACCGGGCAGCCGTGTGGTCGCCCAGCGGTACGCCGACGGCATCCCGATCACCGTCGTGTCCGACACGCTGACCGAGGCCGACACCGACCCGTGGCGCGAGCAGACCACGATCGTCCGACGGACCGACGCGCACGAGGCGGTGACCCGGCTGCGCGAGCAGGACGGCGGCGACGCCCTGATCTTCGGCAGCCGGACCCTCTGGACCGACCTGCTGGCCCACGGCCTGGTCGACGAGCTGCACCTGATGGTGGGCCCGACGCTGGTCGCCGGCGACCAGCATGCGTTCGCGGGTGTCCCCGCGACCGGGCTGCGACTGCTGGGCGTCCGCCGCTGGGACGGGTCGGACAACGTCATGCTGAGCTACGCGGTCTGAGGGTGTCGCTGCGGGTACGCCGGGTGGGGCGGCAACGGTCCCGGGCGTGTGCGTCCGCAGGGAAGGCACCTCCTCGCTCACCGCTGGTCGAGCTTGTCGAGACCGCCGCAGCGTTGGCCGGGACCCGCCTGTGGCCTCGGCTGGGTACGTCGGCAACCCGCTAGCCGAGTGTCTGACCACGCCCGACAAGGCGGCGCCGGCCGCTACGTCTGGCTGACCCCAACGGGCTCCGCCAAGATCAACATTGCCTCGTCGACCGCCACGGCACCCGCCGCATCAGCCGCAAGCACGCTCGGATGATCCTCGACGCCCCACCCGGCGTCGACATCTACCCGACCTGACAGCGGTCACGCCTGCCACCATGTGACCCGTGGGCACGACCGCGCTGGTGCTGTTCGTCGTCGCCCTGGCAGTGGAGACGGGCCTCCTGCTCACCGTCGGCTCGCTCTGGCTGGTCAGCCGGCGAACCCAGCGCCGGCTCCGGTTCGAGCTGGAGGAGGCTCGGTCCCCGCGCGCGGCGCGACGTACGCCGCGCCGCCTGGTCCCGACGCCGGACGAGGCCGTCAAGGCGGTCTGGGAGACCGTCGACCGGGTGCGGGAGAAGGGGTTCAGCGGCGCGATCCGCAGCTCGATCGACGACCTCGCCGGGTGGGCACAGGTCGAGCGGCCCGCGCTGGTGCGGCTGGCCGGCGCGGACGGCAGCGTGGCGATCTTCTTCTCCGACATCGAGGGTTCGACCGAGCTCAACGAGCGGCTGGGTGACAAGGACTGGGTGCGCCTGCTGGCCCGTCACGACGCGGTGGTGCGCTCCGCGATCGAGCGGTACGCGGGGCAGGTGGTCAAGACCCAGGGCGACGGGTTCATGGCGGCGTTCGGCTCGCCCGAACACGCGGTCCGCAGTGCGATCGCGATCCAGCGGGCCTTCGGCCGCGGCAGTCGCAAGGATCTGGCCGCAGTGCTGGTCCGGATCGGCATCCACTACGGCGACGTGGTGCATCGCGACAACGACATCTTCGGGCGCAACGTGGCCCACGCGGCCCGGGTCGCCGCGCTCGCCGACGGAGGCGAGATCCTGGTCAGCGAAGCCGCCGCCGAGGCGCTGGCCGACTGCGAGGACGTCACGCTGTCAGGGCCGCGCGAGGTCCAGCTCAAGGGGCTGGCGGGCGACCACTGGGTGTCCGTGGTCGATTGGGTCGCGTGAGACGCTTCCGAGGTGACCGAACCGGCCGTCCCCCGCCGCGGGCGGCCCGGGCACGACCAGGCCGCGGTGTTGCGCGCCGCGATCGACCTCTTCAACCGCAAGGGGTACGACGCCACCAGCATCGGTGACGTCGCCGAGGAGCTCGGCGTCACGAAGAGTGCGGTCTACCACCACGTGCCGAGCAAGGAGCACCTGCTCTCGGAGGCCCTCGACGAGGCGCTCGGCGAGCTCGACGCCGCGGTGTCCCGGGCAGCGACCGCCGACGGGTCGGCGTACGAACGGCTGCGCGGCGTGGTCCGCCGCAGCGTCGAGGTGCTGGTCGACCACCAACCCGCGGTGACCCTGCTGCTGCGGGTGCATGGCAACAGCGAGATCGAGAAGGCCGCACTGAAGCGGCGCCGTCGGATCGACACCCGGCTCGCGACCCTGGTCGGCCGGGCCGCCGAAGAGGGTGCGCTCCGCGCCGACCTCGATCCCGATCTGGTCAGCCGACTGCTCTTCGGCATGGTGAACTCCCTCGTCGAGTGGTACCGCCCCTCGGGTCCCGTCGACGTCGAGCAGCTGGCCGACGCGGTGACCGCGATCGCATTCGAGGGTCTGGATCGTTGAAGGAGGGCTGATGGACGAGCGGCTCGGGCTGCACGCCGAGGCGATGGAGCTGCTGGACAGGGTTGTCCAGCAGGTGACCGAGGAGGATTTGCAACGGCCGACCCCGTGTGCGGGCTGGACGGTCGCGGACCTGCTGGCGCACGAGGTGGGTCAACACCTGGGCTTCGCCGAGGCGGTGCGTGCCGGTGACGCGCCTGAGTCGGCGTACGTGCCGGTGCCCTTCACTCCCGAGACCTGGCGGGTTTCGGTCGAGGCGATCCTGCGTGCCTTCGCCGGCGCCGACCCGGACGGCCGCGTCATCGACCGCGAGATCACGGAGGTGGCCTTGCCCCTGCGGGTCCTGGTCGACGCCCAGCTGCTCGACGTGCTCGCGCACGCCTGGGACCTGGCCAAGGGGCTGGGGCACGACTTCGTGCCGCCCGACCACCTCGCCGCGGACATTCTGCAGATGGCGCAGGAGATACCGGACCGCGCGTACGGCGAGGGACACGCGTTCTCCGAGCGCCTCCAGCCCGAGGGCACCGACTGGGAGCAGGCGCTGCGGCTGCTGGGTCGCGACCCGGGCTGGCCGGGTAGTCCGTGAACAAGCGGCCCCTGTACCTGGGAACAAGGGGCCGTTGAATCACGGACTACCGCAGCGCCCGGCTACGCCCCCGGAACTCGGCGATCACGGTGTCGTCGCGGCGCACCGTGACGTCGTAGACGCCGGACCGTCCTTCGAGGCTGCGCTCGGCCGCCGTGGCCCGGAGCAGATCCCCCGCGTGCGCGGGCTGCAGGAACGAGACGTCGAAGCCGGCCGCGACCGTCGCCACGCCGCGCGAGTTGCAGGCAACCGCGAACGCGCTGTCCGCGAGCGTCGCGACCAGTCCGCCGTGGCAGAGGCCGTGCCCGTTGACCATGTCCGCGCGCACAGTCATCCGGACGACGGCCCAGCCGTCGTCGATTTCGACGAGCTCCATGCCGAGAGCTCGGCTGGCCTCGTCGGCCGCCCACATCTCCTCCGGACTCATCGAGGCACTCATGCGTCGTAGTCCACGGTGACGGTCTCGCCGACGGGATAGGACTGGCAGGTGAGCACGAAGCCGGCCTCGACCTCGGCCGGCTCGAGCGCGTAGTTGCGGCGCATGTCGACGGCGCCGTCCATGACCTTGGCCCGGCAGGTGCCGCAGACGCCGCCCTTGCAGGCGAACGGGAGGTCCGCGCGCATGGCCTGGGCGCCGTCGAGGACGGGCTGGTGGCGCGGGAGTGCCGCAGTCGTGCTGAGGCCGTCGAGCACGACCGTCACCTCGGTGGTCTCACCGGTGACCGCGGCTTCGGCGCGGTGCAGCTCGGGCGGCGGCACGTCGACGTAGAACAGCTCGAAGTGGATGCGCTCGCGGGGGACGTCGAGCTCGGCCAGCACCTCCTGGGCGTCGAGCAGCATCGCGTGCGGACCGCACAGCCAGACGTGGTCGAAGCGGGCCGCGGGCACGAGCGTGGTCAGCAGCCGGCGCAGCCGGTCGGCATCCAGCCGGCCGGAGAACAGCTCGACGTCGCGGGGCTCCCGACTGAGCACGTGGACGAGCTGGAGCTGCGGCCCGTAGCGGTTCTTGAGGTCCGCGAGCTCCTCGGCGAACATCACCGACCCCGTGGTGCGGTTGCCGTAGAGCAGGGTGACCTCGCCGTCGTTCCCGAGCACGCTGGACGCGACGGACAGCATCGGTGTGATGCCGGACCCGGCGGCGATGCACAGGTGACGCCCGCCCTCGAGCAGCACCGGGTCGGGGCAGAACCGGCCGCTCGGCGTCTGGACGTCGATCTCGTCGCCGGCGCGTACGTCGTGGACCAGCCAGCGCGAGAACAGCCCGTCGGGGATCTCCCGCACCCCCACCCGCGGACGGCCGCCGGCAGGCGCGCTGATGGAGTACTGGCGGCGCTGCTCCACGCCGTCCACCATCCGGCGCAGGGTCAGCGACTGTCCCGGCGTGAACTCGAACTCGTCCGCCAGGTCGTCGGGCACCTCGAAGGTGACCGCGACCGCGTCGTCCGTGAGCTCCTCGACGGCAGCCACCTTTAGCGGGTGGAAGACCGCGACCGCCATCAGATCTCCTTCACGTGCTCGAACGGCTCGAGGCAGGCCGAGCAGCGGTAGAGCGCCTTGCACGCGGTGGCGCCGTACTCCGACGTCAGCTCGGTACGCGCGGAGCCGCACTGGGGGCAGGTGACCGCCCTGGCCGTGGGCATCAAGGTCAGCGGGATCGGGCCGCCGGACCTCGGCGCCGGGCCGGGGGCAGACAGACCGTGATCGCGCAGGGCCTGGCGGCCGCGCTCGGTGATCCAGTCGCTCGACCAGGCGGGGCTGAGCGCGACCTCGACGCGGGCGGCGTAGCCGGCGTCGGAGAGCCGGTGGACGAGGTCGTCGCGCATCGTGGCCATCGCCGGGCAGCCGGAGTACGTCGGGGTGATGGTCACCACGACCCGGCGGCCCACCTCACGCACGTCGCGGAGCACGCCGAGGTCCTCCAGCGTGAGCATCGGCATCTCGGGGTCTCGCACCTCGGCCGCGATCGACCGGGCGTCCACCGCGGTCTTCACCAGAGCCCCATCGGGTGGGCGCGAGCCACGACCTGCATCTCGGCGAGCATCCGCGAGAGCGCCTCGGTGTGGCCGCGCCCGGACATCGGCGCCGCCTCGGGGCGGTCGAGGCCTGCGACGGCGAAGACCTGGTCGAGCACCCTCTGCGCATCTCTGGCGACGTCCGGCCCGGCGTCGTACGCCGCGCGGAACTCGTCGTAGAGCGGCCACAGCGCAGCCAGCCCGTCCGTCAGCCGGCGCCGCGACTCGTCGGTCCCCTGCGCCAGGGTGAGGAACCAGCGACCGGCGTAGTCACGGTGGTAGGTGAGCTCCTTGACCCCCTTGGCCGCGATCGCGGCGAGCACCGGATCGCGGTGGGAGGACAGCCGCTCGAACGCCGCGAGCCGCACGGTCGCGAACAGCAGCAGCCGCGCGATCGTCTGCCCGAAGTCGCCGTTCTCGACCTCGACCAGTCGGACGTTGCGGAAGTCGATCGCCTCACGGAAGAAGGCGAGCGCGTCCTCGACCGGCACCGGCGACCCCTCGGGCAGCGCCGGTACGACGCTCGGGTCGGCAGCCGCCGCGCGCGCGAGCAGCAGCCTGGCCTGACCGAGCAGGTCGAGCGCGATGTTGGCGAGCGCGATGTCCTCCTCCAGGTCGGGCGCGTTGCTGCACCACTCCGAGAGGCGGTGGGAGAGGACCAGGGCGTCGTCGCCCAGCTGGAGGCAGTACGCCGCCAGCTCAGCGGGGTCGAGGTCGGCGGGAACCGTCGTGTCGACGCCCGCGAGCGGGTCCTCGAAGTCGGTGCCGAAGGCCCACTGGGACGTGTCGGTGCCGAGCAGTCCGTCGTAGACGCTGCCGTGCTCGTCGTTCGGGTCGGGTGTCGAGTGGCTCATCAGGTGTCTTTCCGGGGTCCCCGCGGAGTTGTTCGCCGGAGGAACGAAGCGGGGGAGGCGAAGAACTCCGTGGGGTGGTTCACATGTGGGGGACGTCGTCGGGGATCGTGTAGAAGGTCGGGTGCCGGTAGACCTTGTCGCCGGCGGGCGCGAACAGCGGGTCCTTCTCGTCCGGGCTCGAGGCGGTGATGTCCTCCGCCTTGACCACCCAGATCGACACCCCCTCGTTGCGCCGGGTGTAGACGTCGCGCGCGTGGCGCACGGCCATCTCGTCGTCCGCCGCATGCAGCGACCCGACGTGCACGTGGTTGAGGCCGCGCTTGCCGCGCACGAACACCTCGTAGAGCGGCCACTCCTTCTCGTCGCTCATGCCTCGCTCCCTTCGGGGTTACGAGACGGGCGCAGGGCGCCCTCCTCAACCGCCGAACGCCCGGCGAACACGGTGGCCGCCTCGCGGACCCAGGCGCCGTCCTCGTGGGCGCGGCGCCGGTGGGCGATGCGCTGCCGGTTGCACGGGCCGTTGCCCTTGACCACCCGCATGAACTCGTCCCAGTCGGGCTCGGCGAAGTCGTAGTGGCCGCGCTCCCGGTTCCACGCGAGGGTCGGGTCGGGGAGGGTGACACCGAGCGCCTCGGCCTGGGGCACCGTCATGTCGACCATCCGCTGCCGCAGGTCGTCGTTGGTGTTGCGCTTGATGCCCCACGCCATCGACTGCGCGGTGTTGGGCGAGTCGGCGTCCGGCGGCCCGAACATCATCAGCGCGGGCCACCAGAACCGGTCCACCGACTCCTGCACCATCGCGCGCTGCTCGTCGGTGCCGCGCATCATCGTGGTCAGCAGCTCGTAGCCCTGTCGCTGGTGGAACGACTCCTCCTTGCAGATCCGGATCATCGCCCGCCCGTAGGGGCCGTACGACGTCCGGCACAGCGGCACCTGGTTGCAGATCGCGGCCCCGTCGACGAGCCAGCCGATGGTCCCGACGTCGGCGTACGACAGCGTCGGGTAGTTGAAGATCGAGGAGTACTTCTGCCGGCCCTCGATGAGCATCTCGGTCAGCTCACCCCGGGAGATGCCGAGCGTCTCCGTGGCGGAGTAGAGGTAGAGACCGTGGCCGGCCTCGTCCTGCACCTTGGCGAGCAGGATCGCCTTGCGGCGCAGGGACGGCGCCCGGGTGATCCAGTTGCCCTCCGGCTGCATGCCGATGATCTCGGAGTGAGCGTGCTGGGCGATCTGCCGGACCAGGGTCTTGCGGTAGCCCTCGGGCATCCAGTCGCGCGGCTCGATCCGGTCGTTGCGCTCGATGGTGCCGTCGAAGGCGGCCAGGAGCTCGGCGTCGCTCTCAGTGGTGGTCACTGACCCTCCGTGCCCAGAATCAAGGAATTACTGACCTATCGGTCTGTAAATACTGCCAGTGGGCAGCCGGTGGCGCAAGCCGCCCGACTCTGGCCACTATGGCTGGATGGCGACCGAGCGCTCCACCTTCCTTCTCGACGAGACCCAGGTCCCGACGCAGTGGTACAACGTCGTGCCCGACCTACCGGCCCCGCCGCCGCCCCCGCTGCACCCCGGGACGCGCGAGCCCGTCGGTCCGGACGACCTCGCTCCGCTGTTCCCGATGGCGCTGATCGGGCAGGAGGTCAGCGCCGAGCAGTACATCGACATTCCCGGCGGCGTTCTCGACGTCTACCGGATCTGGCGGCCCTCCCCGCTGATCCGGGCCCGCCGGCTGGAGAAGCTGCTCGACACCCCGGCCAAGATCTTCTTCAAGTACGAAGGCGTCAGCCCGGCCGGCTCGCACAAGCCGAACACCGCGGTGCCGCAGGCCTTCTACAACCACCAGGAGGGTGTCACCCGGCTGACCACCGAGACCGGCGCCGGGCAGTGGGGCACCGCTCTGGCCTTCGCGACCGCTCAGTACGGCATGGAGTGCGAGATCTGGCAGGTCCGGTCGTCCTACGACCAGAAGCCGGCGCGGCGCACGATGATGGAGATCTACGGCGCGACGCTTCACCCGAGCCCCTCTGACCTCACCGAGGCCGGTCGCCAGATCCTTGCCGAGAACGCCGACTCGACGGGGTCCCTCGGCATCGCGATCTCCGAGGCGGTCGAGGCGGCCCTGCAGCGCGAGGACACCCGCTACGCGCTCGGCTCGGTGCTCAACCACGTGCTGCTGCACCAGACTGTCATCGGCCAGGAGGCGCTGATCCAGATGGAGCAGGCCGAGGCGGTGCCCGACGTGCTCGTCGGCTGCACCGGCGGCGGGTCGAACTTCGGCGGCCTCGCCTTCCCGTTCCTCCGCGAGAAGCTGGCCGGCCGCATGAACCCCGTGATCCGCTGCGTCGAGCCCGCGGCCTGCCCGTCACTGACCCGGGGCGAGTACCGCTACGACTTCGGCGACACCATCGGCATGACCCCGCTGCTCAAGATGCACACTCTCGGTCACGCCTTCATTCCCGACCCCATCCACGCCGGCGGGCTGCGCTACCACGGCATGGCGCCGCTGGTGTCCCACATCTACGAGCTGGGGCTCGCGGAGGCGGAGGCGATCCCGCAGCTGGAGTGCTTCCAGGCCGCGCTGATGTTCGCGCGCACGCAGGGCATCGTCCCGGCCCCGGAGCCGACCCACGCCATCGCGGCCGCGATCCGGGAGGCCAACCGATGCAAGGAGACTGGTGAGTCGAAGACGATCCTCACCGCGCTCTGCGGCCACGGGCACCTCGACATGGCGGCCTACGAGTCCTACCTCGCCGGCACCATGGAGGACCTCGACTTCCCCGAGGACGAGCTGCGCGAGGCGATGGCCGGCGTACCGGTGCTCGAGGACGCCTGACGACCCGCCTCTTCGCGACTCCATCCTTCGGCAGGGGTGACGCGGGCAGCGACGTCCACCATGCTGGCCCCCAACAACCCGGCCGAGCGGAGAACCCATGTTGTTCCACGTCGAGCAGACGCACAGTCCCGAGAACTGCCCCTACGGCCAGGGCGGCTCGCGGTCGCTCCACGACGCCTCGGTCGACGGCGTCGAGGTCAGGGGTGTCTACGGCGCCTTCACCGAGCACGTCGTCTTCCTGCTCGTCGAGGCCGACGACATCGACGCGCTGCACCTGTTCCTCGCGCCGGGCATGAAGACCTGCACGGCCCAGATCACACCGGTCAGCGAACACTCGATGCCGGTCGCCGGCAGCTGAGCGCTCTGTTTTCCTGACCGATCGGTCTGGTATTAGCCTGCTCGGTATGGCCGACTCCGCTCCCCTGCTCGAGAGCTACGCCGCCGGACGCTGGTTCGCCGCCGATGACGAGGGGCGGCCGCTGCTCGACGCGAGCACCGGCGAGGAGGTCGCCCGGATCTCGGCGAGCGGACTCGACCTCGGTGAGATGACGTCGTACGCGCGGACCGTGGGCGGGCCCGCGCTGCGGGCGCTCACCTTCCACGAGCGGGCCGTGATGCTCAAGGAGCTCGGGAAGCACCTGATGGAGCACCTCGGGGAGTTCCACGAGCTCTCGCTGCGCACCGGCGCCACCAAGGGCGACGGCATGGGTGACATCGAGGGCGGCATCGGCACGCTGTTCGCCTCAGGCAGCGTCGGGACCCGGCAGCTGCCCAACGCCACGGTCTATCTCGACGGCGACCCGATCCCGTTGGGCAAGGGCGGGACGTTCGTCGGCCAGCACGTCTTCACCAGCCGGCCGGGCGTGATGGTGCAGATCAACGCGTTCAACTTCCCGGTCTGGGGGATGCTCGAGAAGCTGGGCCCGGCGTTCCTGGCCGGGATGCCGAGCATCGTGAAGCCGGCCGCGCAGACGTCGTACGTCACCGAGGCAGTCGTACGCCGGATGGTCGCGTCCGGCATCGTGCCCGAGGGTTCGATCCAGCTCCTGATGGGCAGCCCGGCCGGGCTGCTCGACGAGCTGCAGGTCCAGGACCACGTGGCGTTCACCGGCTCGGCGCACACGGCCGGGCTGCTGCGCACCCACGCCAACGTGCTGCACGGCGGCGTCACGCTCGGCGTCGAGGCGGACTCGCTCAACTGCTCGATCCTCGGGCCCGACGTGACGGCCGACGACCCTGAGCTGGACCTGTTCGTCAAGGGCGTCGTCACCGAGATGACCTACAAAGCCGGGCAGAAGTGCACGTCGATCCGCCGCACCCTGGTCCCGGCGCCGATGGTCGACACCGTCATCGAGGCGCTCACGGCGCGGCTGGCGAGGACGACGGTCGGCCATCCCGCCGCCGAGGGCGTGCGGATGGGCGCGCTGGTCAGCCTCGACCAGCGCGAGGAGGTGCGGAAGGCGATCCAGTCTCTGCGCGCCTCCGCCGACGTGGTGTACGGCGACCCCGACCGAGCGGGCAACCCCGACCTGATCGAGGCCGACGGCGAGCGGGGCGCGTTCCTCGGGCCGGTCCTGCTCCGCGCCGATGCGAGCGCGGTCGAGCCGCACGATGTCGAGGCGTTCGGGCCGGTCAGCACAGTCATCGGCTACGACACCGTGGACGACGCCATCACCCTTGCCGCGCGCGGCAAGGGCAGCCTGGCCGGCTCGCTGGTGACCCACGACCCCGGGGTCGCGCGGACCGTCACCCTCGGCGTGGCGCCCTGGCACGGCCGGATCCTGGTCCTCGACCGCGACGACGCCGGCGAGTCCACCGGCCACGGCGTACCCCTGCCGACGCTCGTGCACGGCGGCCCGGGCCGGGCCGGCGGCGGCGAGGAGATGGGCGGGCTCCGCGGCGTCCTCCACCTGATGCAGCGCACCGCGCTCCAGGGCTCGCCCGACATGCTCACCGCGATCACCGGCCGCTGGACCAAGGGCTCGGCGCGCAATGACGATGACGTCCACCCGTTCCGCAAGAGCCTGGCCGAGCTGCGGATCGGCGACACGATCGAGTCAGCTCCACGCCGGGTCACGCTCGCCGACATCGACCACTTCGCAGAGTTCACCGGTGACACCTTCTACGCGCACACCGACCCCGAGGCCGCGGCGAAGAACCCGCTGTTCGGCGGGATCGTCGCGCACGGCTACCTGGTGGTCTCCCTGGCCGCCGGGCTGTTCGTCGATCCCGACCCCGGCCCGGTGCTCGCGAACTTCGGCGTCGACAGCCTGCGCTTCCTCACCCCGGTCAAGGCCGACGACACCATCGCGGTGACGCTCACGGTCAAGCAGATCACCCCGCGCACCAACGCCGACTACGGCGAGGTGCGCTGGGACGCGCTGGTCACCAACGCCGCAGGAGAGCCGGTGGCGACGTACGACGTGCTCACGCTCGTCGCCAAGGAGTGGCCCTCGACGTCGTAGCCCGCACGTAGGGCTCAGTCGAGCAGCCCCGGGGCGGCGTCCTCGTCGTCGATCCAGTCGGCGCCGTCGTCGAAGAGGTCGCGCTCCTCGCCCTGGCGCTTCTTGTCCTTGCCACCACGGCCGGCGCCTGCCACGGCACCGGCACCGCGCGTGCCCGAGCGGCCCTGCGACCCGCGGCTGCCCGCGCCCCGGCCGCCGCGGCCACCGTTGCGCCCGGCCATGCCGCCGGCACCCGCTCGGCCCGCGGCACCCGCCCGGCCCGCGGCACCTGCCCGGCCCGTGGCACCCGTGCCGCGGCCCAGGACCGAGCCGACCCCCGTGCGGGACGTCGATCCGATGCCGCGCACCCCACTCGCCGAGAGACCGCCGCGGATGCCTCCGCCGCCCACCGGCATCATGCCGTTGAGGCCACCGCCCGCGAGCCCGGCCGCGGCCATGCCGCCGAGGGCACCACCGGCCACTGCGCCGACCCCACCGGCCGCGCCCACGCCGCCTCCGACTCCACCGGGGACGGTGCCGGGCAGCGGGCCACCCGGGAGGGGTGTCGTCTGGTGCGGGGTCGGGCCCTGGGGGATGCCCGGATCATGCTGCTGACCGGTGTCGTCGTTGCCGGTGTCATCGTGGCCGGTGTCGTCGTTCCCCGTGTCGTCGTTGTCGTTGTTGTCGTGGTCGTTGTCGTTGTCCGGGGGATCCCAGTCGTTGTGATCGGTGATGACGTGACCCACGGGCACGTGGGTGGTCGTGGGCGGTGTGCTGGTGCGCACGGGGTCACCGCCGTTCTTGCCAGGCGGCGGCGGGGGCGGCGTCTCGCCGTGGATCTTGGCGAAGACCGCGGCCTGCGTCGTGTGGTTGTCCGACAGCGCCGTGAGCGCATCGTGGGCTGCGGTCTCGCGGTCGCCGAACTGGTTCCAGAACTGGTTGTTCTGCGTCTTCCAGTCGCGCTGGGCGCCGGCGTCGGTGAGATCCGGCGGCTGCTGCGGCGGCTGGTCGCCCGCGTGCTTCGCGAAGCCGTCGCTGGCCTTCTGCGCCTGGCGCACCGCGTGTGCGGCGTGAGCGAAGGCCGCCGCTCCGTCGCGCATCTCGTCGGCGCGGTCGGCCATCTTCTTGGCGGAGTGGCTGAACGCCGTGCTGGCCGCCTTGGCGCTCTCACCGCTGAACCGGTGGTCGGTGCCGATCTCGCCCGAGCGCGTCTCGAGCTGGCTCGCCAACCGGCGGAGCAGGCCCTCGCCCGTCTTCCACTGCTGGCCGGCGCTGTCCAGGGAGCCGTCGTTGGCGCTCGCGACGTAGGTGGCGAGCTGCCGCTGCTTGGGTCCGAGCATGTCAGTTGCCCTCCGAGCTGTTGCCGGGCAGCGCGCACGTGCTGGGGGCCGAGAACTTCGGGGCGATGCACGCGTCGGCCTGCGACGCCTTCCGGGCGAGGTCTGCCTGCGCGGTGTCGTCGGCCTGGGTGACGTGCTTGTAGAGGTCGGTCACGATCCCGCCGTAGCCCTCGAGCCCGGCCGCCATGTCCTTCAGCGCGTTGGCCACGTGGGTGCGCGCCTTGTGGGCGTCGCTCGAGCACTGCTGGCTGGCCGGCGAGCTCCCGAAGGCGTTGACGCCGACCTGGTCGGGAGTCGTTTCCGTCAGCTCGCCGGCGCTGTTGGTCAGGAAGGTGCGCAAGTCGTTGGCGAGGTCTTCGGAGATGCCCAGTGATGACAGGGCTGCCACCGCTGCGCCAGCTTCTGCTGCAAGCATGTCGTTCGCTCCCGAGAGGTGATCGTTGGCCGGGTACGAGACTGCTACCCCGACGCCGTCAAGGCAAACCAACCAGAGACGACAAAGGGTTGACGAGTTTCCCTGCGGGTACGTCGAGGGCACCGCGCTACCGTGAAACGCGGTGAACAGGAGGACCGCGTGACTCGGACACGCCGGCAGGCCGCCGTTGCGGCTCTGGCCCCCGCCCTGCTGGGCGCCGTCCTGCTGGCCGGCGTCGCGGCCTGCGACGACGACCCTGACCAGTCCCGTGACGACCCGACCACGGCCGCGCCCAGCACGGACGCCAGCGACCCCACCCAGTCCGCCACCGAGTCGACCAGCGCTCCGGAGACCCCGTCCGTCGCGCCGGCCACCGGGATCGAGCTGGTCCAGGCGACGTCCGCCGTCCGGGTGCCGGCCGGCTGGGAACCGCAGGATGCTCTCCTCGACTACGCCTCTGCCGCCACCGAGCCCGGCAAGCTCAACACCATCCAGCTGGCCGACAGCGGGAGCATCAGTGGTGGCGCAAGTCTCGACGCGCTCGCCCAGGGCGCGATCAAGGCCCTCCCGAGCGGCGCCGACGTCCAGCGGCTCCCCGACGTCGACCTGGGCGGCGTCCCGGCGTTCCACCTCCACTACACGGTGCCGCAGGACCCCCAGGAGTACGACGTCATCACCACCGAGCGCAACGGTCGCAACGTCGGCCTCGACTTCATGCTCGCGAAGAAGAACGCCGCGACCAACCCGGACCTCGTCGCCTCGGTTCTGGCCACGTTCCGCTGGACGGCTTAGCGCGGGGGCCGCTGGTCCACGATCCGGCGCATCTTGCCGACCGACCGCTCGATGCCGTCCGGGGAGACGACGTCGACGGACACCGACACCCCGATCGTGGCCTTGACCAACTGCTCGAGGTCGTGGCCGGCCCGGCCACCGTCGTACTGCGACACGTCGTCGCGCCGCTCGACGCGCACCGTCATCTCGTCGAGGGTGCCCGAGCGGCTCAGGACGCACTGGAAGTGCGGAGACAGCGCGGGGACCCTCAGCAGCAGCTCCTCGATCTGGGTGGGGAACAGGTTCACCCCGCGCAGGATGATCATGTCGTCGGTGCGGCCGGTGACCTTCGCCATCCGGCGCATGGTGCGCGCCGTCCCGGGCAGCAGCCGGGTGAGGTCACGGGTGCGGTAGCGGATCACCGGCATCGCCTGCTTGGTGAGCGAGGTGAAGACCAGCTCGCCCTTCTCGCCGTCCGGCAGCACCTCGCCGGTGACCGGGTCGACGACCTCCGGGTAGAAGTGGTCCTCCCAGACGTGCAGACCGTCCTTGGTCGCGACGCACTCCTGGGCCACGCCGGGGCCGATCACCTCGGACAGCCCGTAGATGTCGACCGCGTCGATGCCGAGGATGCCCTCCATCTCGGCGCGCATCTCGTCGGTCCACGGCTCGGCGCCGAAGAGGCCGACCTGCAGCGACGACTCCCGTGGGTCGAGGCCCTGGCGGCGCATCTCGTCGACGATCGCGAGCATGTACGACGGAGTCACCATGATGATCCGTGGCCCGAAGTCGGTGATGAGCCGGACCTGGCGCTCGGTCATGCCGCCCGAGACGGGGACGACGGTGCAGCCGAGCTTCTCAGCGCCGTAGTGGGCGCCGAGGCCGCCGGTGAAGAGGCCGTAGCCGTAGGCGTTGTGCAGTACGTCGCCCGGCCGGCCGCCGGCCGCACGGATGCTGCGGGCCATCACGTCGGCCCACATGCCGATGTCGTCGGCGGTGTAGCCGACCACGGTGGGCTGCCCCGTCGTACCGCTCGACGCGTGCAACCTGACCACCTGCTCGCGCGGCACCGCGAGCATCCCGAACGGGTAGTTCGCCCGCAGGTCGGCCTTAGTGGTGAACGGGAGCTTCGCCAGGTCCTCAAGCTCGCGGACGTCGTCGGGGTGCACACCGGCTGAGTCCCACGCCTCGCGGTAGTGGGCGACGTTCGCGTACGTGTGCTGGATCGTCGCCCGCAGCCGCTCGGTCTGCAGCGTGCGCAGCTCGTCGAGCGAGGCGGTCTCGATGGGGTCGAGGCCCTCCATGCCCATGGCTCGCAACCTACGCCCGCAACTTCACGGTCTCTACGGTGGTCCCATGCACGTGAGGGCGACCCGGAGACTGCTGCTGCGCGGTGGCGCGGGCGCGTCGCTGGCCGCGCTGGCGGCGTGCAGCGGCGACGAGCAGTCCGGAGCGTCACCGGAGCCGTCGGCCGCGCCGACCACCACGGCCGGCACAACGTCCAGCGCGACGCCCACACCGACGGAGACGCCGACTCCAACGCCTACTGAGTCGTCCGCGCCGAACCCGAAGATCGCCGGCGAGGTGATCACCGGCCTCGCGGTCCCGTGGGGGATCGCGTTCCTGCCGGACGGTACGGCGCTGG
Organism: uncultured Actinomycetota bacterium; assembly: GCA_963825455.1. GTDB lineage: Bacteria > Actinomycetota > Actinomycetes > Propionibacteriales > Nocardioidaceae > Nocardioides. The sequence continues at coordinate 496,359 of CAWGTG010000002.1, read as the reverse complement.
TCGGCGAGCGCGACACCGGCCGGCTGCTCCGCGTCTCCGACGGCAGTGCCGACGAGGTCGGAAGCCTCGACGTACGTTCCCGGCTCGACGAGGGCGGTGAGACCGGGCTGCTCGGCCTGGCCGTGCACCCCCAGTTCCAGGACAACCGGTTGCTCTACGCCTACCTGTCCACCGACGACGACAACCGCATCATCCGGATGACCTACGACGGCCGGCTCGGCAAGCCGGATCCGATCCTCACCGGCATCGGGACCTCGACCCATCACAACGGTGGCGGCCTGGCGTTCGGCTCGGACGATCTGCTCTACGCCTCGACTGGCGACGCCGAGAGCTCGGCCAGCGCCCAGGACACCGGCTCGGTCGACGGCAAGGTCCTTCGCATGACCGACGCGGGCGGCGTTCCCGACGGGAACCCTTTCGACAACCTGACCTGGAGCTACGGCCACCGCAACGTCGAGGGCATTCGTTTCGACGACACCGGCCGGCTGTGGATCGCCGAGTTCGGCGACAAGGGTGCCGACGAGCTCAACCTGATCCGGCCGGGCAAGAACTACGGCTGGCCGGACGTCGAGGGCTCCGACGGCAAGGGCGGGTACGCCGACCCGCTGGCCGAGTGGCCGGTCGACCAGTGCTCGCCCAGCGGCATCGCGATCGCCGCCGGCCGCGCCTGGCTCGGGGCGCTCCAAGGTGAGTGCGTGTGGTCCGTAGTGCTCGACGGTCCGGACCGCGGGAAGACAGCGCAGCACTTCGCGGGTGAGTACGGCCGGATCCGCTCGGTCGCCCTCGCACCAGACGGCTCGCTGTGGGTGACCACCTCGAACAAGGATGGCCGCACCGACCCGCGTGCGGGTGACGACCGGATCCTCAGGGTCACCCTGTGAGGCTCTGTCAGGTCAGGATGGCCAGGCGGCGGAGGGCGCCGGTCGCGAAGGAGACCAGCCGCTCCGGCGGATAGGCCTCGGGGTCGGCCAGCATCAGCCGCCCGAAGTGCTCGGTGACCGCGAGGACCGCATGCGCGACGAGGTCGGCGTCCGCACTGTCGGGCAGTAGCGGGCCGAGCATCGAATGCAGCTGCGCGAGCACCACCCGGCGTCCCTCGTCGACGCGCTCGCGGACCTGTGCCGGCGTCCCGTCCGCGGGCAGCAGCATCAGCCGCCAGGTGTTCGGGTGTGCGTGCACGGTGCGGGCGAGCTGGCCGGTCCAGGCGTCGACGAGGGCGCCGGGCTCGGCGTCGCGCAGGCGTGGCAGCGCCTCGGCGAGCTGGGTGAACGCGCGGGTCTCCTCGCGGTCCAGCAGTGCGACCAGCAGCGACTGCAGGTCGCCCCAGGCCGAGTAGACGACCGGCTTCGCGACGTCCATCTCCCGGGCGACCGCCTCCATGTTCACGGCGGCGTACCCGTCGCGGACAATGATCGCGAGCGCGGCGTCGAGTGCCTGCTCGCGGCGTACGGCGCCGGCGAGGCGAGGCTGGCGGGCGCGTGTCACGCCGAGGCCAGCTCGCCCCGGCGTGCACGCTCCATCTCAGCCGGGCTCGGCAGCTTCCCCCAGCGCGCCCGCGCCTCGGCGACCGTGACCACCCGCGGGTCCTTCACCGGGTCGCCCCGGAACGCCGGCACGACCACGTCGGCGGTGGCCGGCGAGACGGCGTGGACCAGCCGGAGCCGGGCCTTCATCGGCGCTGCGGCGCGCATCCCGGCACGGAACACCAGCCACACGAAGGTGTCGGTGAGCCGGGACTGCCGGATGCCGGTGAGGTCTCGCATCCACCGCGGCAGCGTCGAGATCGTGGCCCGGCGGATGAACCTGGCGACCACCCGCGCGGCCGGCCGGAGCAGCCGCTGAGGCGGCTCGATCAGCGAGGCGGCGTCGAGGAGGTGGTTCATCATCGCCCGCGTCTCCTCGGTGACGCAGAGCCGCGACCGCACCTCGTCGAGGTAGGCGACCGCCTCCGCCCGCGACCGCGGCACGCGGTCGGGGTCGATCGTCTGCAGCTCGGCCGCGACCTTGCAGCCGACCCAGTAGTCCGCGTCCTCCTCCGCGCTGATCGGCCCGGGGCCGAAGGTCTCGTAGGTGTAGAGGATCGAGTGCCAGGCAGTGAGGTGGATCCAGAGCTGGGTCTCGGGGTCGTTGGGCGAGTACTGGCGGCCGCTGACCGGCTCGATGCCGCTCACCGCACCGTGCACGCGGTACAGCATCTCGGACGCCTCGATCGCGGACCGGCTGTCGCCGAGCGCCATGGTGGCGAAGTAGACGAGGGTGTTGTCGTAGCGCGCCGCGGGTGCGTAGCGGACCTTGCCGGTGCCGGCGACCGCGGCCAGCAGGAACGGGTCGAGCTCCTCGATCACCACCGACCTCTGGAAGCCCACGGTCACCGAGGTCGGGTAGCCCCAGAGCTTCCAGACCACCGAGCCGGGTCCGAAGAAGCCGTGGTCCTCGCGCTGACGGCGCCGCTCCCTCGCGGGCCGGCGTCGGGCGGGTGCGGCGGACGGCATCGAGTACCTCCCTGGTCGATTCCTACGGCAGCGTAGTTACGGAACCGTAGGAACGCAAGAGGGGACCCGGCTTGACCCTGCCGCAGCGTCAAGGTCATATCGTCATTCGCATGTTCGGTGCTCTCGGGCGACTCGCGTCGCGCCGTCCCTGGTTCGTCATCGCCGCCTGGCTCGTCTTCGCGGTCGCCGTCATCGCCCTTGCTCCTGCGTTCAAGGCGACGCAGGACCAGGCCGAGTTCCTGCCCGACCACTACGAGTCGATCAAGGCGTACAACCTCCAGGACGAGGCGTACGGCTCCACCAACCAGGTCGCCGCCATCGTGGTCTTCGACCGCAAGGACGGCGGCCAGCTCACCGCCGACGACCAGGCCCAGGTGCAGCAGGTCGTCGACGGCCTCAGCGATGGGCTGGAGAAGGCGTTCACCGGCATCGAGGCACAGCCGCCCTCCGAGAACGGACTGGTCCAGCTCGCCGTGGTCGGCCTGTCCGAGGACGTGACCGGCTACGACACAGCCTCGTTCGACGCGGTCAAGGCTCTGCGCGCCGACCTCGAGAAGGCGGTCACCGGCGACCTCGAGTACGGCGTGACCGGCACCGTCGCCCAGGGCTACGACCAGCAGGAGTCGGGCAACAAGGCGTTGCTGATCGTCGGTGTCGCCACCGCGCTGCTCATCCTGGTGCTGCTGGCCCTCATCTTCCGAAGCGTGCTGATCTGCCTGCTTCCGCTCCTGACCGTGGGCTTCGTCCTGACACCGATCTCAACGGGCCTGATCGCAACGGCGAACGAGCTGTTCGACCTCAAGGCCAGCCAGGACATCCAGACCATCCTGGTCGTCGTCCTGTTCGGCATCGGCACCGACTACATCCTGTTCTTCCTGTTCCGCTACCGGGAGCGGCTGCGCGAGGGCGAGGAGAAGCGGGCAGCGGTCGCCCACGCGCTCGAGCGGGCCGGTGAGGCGATCGCGTCCGCCGGCGGTGCGGTGATCGTGGCCTTCATGGCGCTGATCCTCAGCTCCCTGGGCATCTTCCGCTCGATCGGCCCAGCCCTGGCGATCGCGGTCGCGGTCACGCTGCTCGCAGCGCTGACGTTGATCCCCGCCCTCGCTACGGTCCTTGGCCGCGCCCTGTTCTGGCCATCGAAGAAGTACCTCGTCGAGCCCGAGGCCGCCCGGTTCGAGGCAGTCGGCAAGTCCCTGTCCCGGCACCCGGGCCGCTACGCGCTCGCCTCCGGCGGGGTCCTGGCGCTGCTCGCCATCGCGGCGTTCTCCTTCAACCCCTCCTTCGACCTCGGCGGCAGCAGCACCGCAGGCGACGAGGAGTCGGCGGTGGCCCTGAAGACCCTCGAGAAGGGCTTCCCGGCCGGCGCCACCGACCCCACCACCGTCTTCCTCCGTTCGACCGACGACCACCAGCTCAGCGCCGACGAGCTCACCGCCTTCCAGGCGGCTCTCGACAAGGTGGGTGGTGTCGCGCAGACGGCGCCGGGCGAGCCGAGCAAGGACGGGACGGTCGCGCAGTTCAGCGTCTTCCTCGACGACGACCCGGCGTCCGACGCGGCCATCGCGGCGGTCAAGGGCCCGATTCGCGACGCCGCCCACGCGGCGGCTCCCGATGGCACCGAGTCGCTGGTCGGCGGGACCACGTCGGTCTACGTGGACTTCCAGGCCGCGATGAACCGCGACTACTCGGTGGTGTTCCCCGTCGCGGCTGTCGTGATCATGTTGATCCTGGCGCTGCTCCTGCGCAGCCTGGTGGCTCCCTGGTATCTGATGGCGGCAGTCGGCCTCGGCTTCGGCGCGACGCTCGGAGCCACTGCGCTGGTCTTCCAGAACATCAAGGGTGACGCCGGGATCCTTTTCCTGCTGCCGATCTACGTCTACCTGTTCGTGGTCGCGCTCGGCACCGACTACAACATCCTGATGATCGCCCGCTTGCGTGAGGAGGCGCGCGACGGGCTCGAACCGAAGGAGGCGGCGGCTGAGGCGGTCAAGCACGCCGGGCCGACCATCGCAGCGGCGGGCATGATCCTGGCCGGCACCTTCGCCTCACTGATGCTGGCCGGCAACGCGTTCTTCCTCTCCATGGGCTTTGCCCTGGCGTTCGGCATCTTCGTGTCGGCGTTCGTGATGGCGATGTTCTTCGTGCCCGCCCTCACCTCGCTGATCGGCCATGCCGCCTGGTGGCCCGGCCATGGCGACGAGACGAAGGCGGACCGGCCGGAGCACGAGCTGGTCGACTCCGCCTAGCCGTAGCCCTCCTAGCGCTCGTCGAGGAAGCGCACCGGACCGGTGGACACGTGCTCGTCCCGCTCGTCGAGGGTCTGCATGGCCTCCTGTTCCAGGACCACACGCACCTCCTCACGCTGGGCGCTGCCGAGCGGGCACCTGATCACCAGGGCATGCACGTCGTCGGGATCGGCGACCGCCTCGAAGCCATGACGGGACAGCGCGACCAGCGCGGCCGCCGGATCCTGGCCCGCGGGAACGTCGTACCGCAGCGTGTGCGGGGCGGTCATCACCTCGTCACGGCGCCGGTCGCCCTCGCGACCGAGGCGCTTGACCATGACCAGCCCGAGGGCCAGCAGGACGAGCACGATGACGACAGGCACGAGCACGGCGCCCATGGACCCTCCCGGGATCGGTGATCCTCGAACGGTGCCCGCTCAGGTGACAGGCACCCTCACCCGGAGGGGTGACCCGCTCAGCCGCGTCCGCGGCCGCGCACGCAGATCGGCGGCGGGTGCTTCTGGAGCTTGCGCAGCGACAGGGTCGACATGGTGAGTGTCAGCCAGTCGGAGGTGAGGTAGCGCGCCTTGCCGATGCCGACGTCGCGCACGCTGCCGGTGTAGGCGCCGACGTAGCGGTCGAGCCAGTAGTCGGCGCCCGCGCTGGCGAGGTAGCGCGCGAGGTGTCGCTCGTCGACGCCGTACGGGTCGTCCATGATCACGCGCGCCGAGTAGATCGACACCACTCCGGCGACGTCGTTCGGGTTGATCGCCGCGCGGTTGCGGATCGAGTACAGGTGGAAGTTGTAGCCGCCGCCGAGCGTCGCCGAGACCGCTCCGTGCGGTTCGTTGCGGAGGTTGGCCGGCTTGCTGGCGTTGCCGGTGAAGTCCTCGACGTAGTTGGCCCCGTTGATGCCCTTGGAGGCGTTGCAGCGGCGCCACTTCCCGGTCCGCTTGGACAGGATCCACAGCGAGATGTCGCGGCAGGCGACCCGCACGTTGCGGGCCGGGCTGCCGTGGATGTCCTCGTAGATCTGGCCCCACGCGCTGATCGCGTGGAAGCCGTGCCGTTCGGGGCGGTTGCCGACCCCGATGCGCGGGTGCTTCGCCCAGTTGTACGACGACGGGACGCCGTGCATCCGGCCCTGGTGCTTGCCGATCATGTCGCGTTTGAGCAGCTTGGCCAGCTTGCTCCGGGGCACGCACCCGCGGCGGCGCAGCAGGTCTGAGTCGAACGGCTCGAGCCCGTCGGAGACGTCTGGAACGGCGAGCAGAGCAGCGGGAACGAACGCCGCGCCGCGCACCAGGGAACGTCGGGTCAACGGATCCATCCGAAGAACCGTAGGGCATCAGCCGCATACCCCGCAGGGCATCCGGCGTGTCCCGTCAGGTCAGGCAAGCGAGCCAGTCCGCGCCGTCCCGACTAGGTTGCGGCCGTGGGTTGCGAGATCGCGGACTTCATCGAGCTGGTCCACCAGCTCGACGACGTCACCCAGCACGACCGCGAGCGGTGGTCGGCGTTCGACGTGAGCAGCAAGACCTTCGGCTACCTCTGGCCGCGGACCCGCACGGTGGGCCTCAAGCAGACCATCGCCGAGCAGCAGGCGCTGGTCGCCGAGCGGCCCGACGTGTTCGAGGTGCAATACACGGCGTACGGGTTCGGCTGGGTGGTCTGCTACCTCGACGGCATAGAGCGCGACGAGCTCGCCGAGCTCACCTTCGAGGCGTGGCGGCTCACCGCTCCGGCGGCGCTGGTGGAGGCTCGGGCGGACCGGCTGCCCGACTGACCACGCCACGCTTGACGACCGCACGCCGCTCCGGCACCAGCACCACCGCCTCCGCGGCATTGGCCGCGGGGACGACGACGAGGTCGGCGACGGCGCCCGGCTCGACGCCGCGGCGGTCGCCGGTCAGCAGCTCACGACCGCCGGTGGTGGCCGCGCGGAGCACCAGCTCGATGTCGTCGTCGCGCCGGAAGCCGCTGCGGTAGGCGATGTGCCGGGCGCGCTCGAGCAGGTCGCCGGTTCCGTAGGGACCCCACAGGTCGCGGATGCCGTCGTGGCCCGTCCCGGTCACCACGCCGGCCGCAGAGAGCAGTCTCAGCGGCGGCACCGGGAAGCTGTACGGCGCCGCGGTCACGACACCGATCCCGGCCCCGGCGAGCCGCTCGGCGAGCCGGCCGGCCGCGGCCTCGTCAAGATCTCCGAAGGCGTAGCAGTGGCTCGCGACCACCCGGCCCTGCAGCCCGAGCGCCACGGTCCGCTCCACCAGCAGCTCGAGCTCACTCAGTCCCTCGGCACCGTGGCCGTGGAAGTGCAGGTCGGCCGCGGCTTCGTGACGGGCCGCCAGGCCGAGCACCACGTCGAGGTAGGCCTCCGCGTCGCCCTCGGCAGCCGGATCGAGCCCGCCGACGACCGTGGCACCGGCCTGCAGCGCCTCGTCCAGCAGCTCGGCGGTGCCCGGCAGCGAGAGCAGCCCGTGCTGGGGGAACGCCACCTGCTGGACCTCCACCGCGGCTTGCACCTCGTCGGCGAGCGCCGCCACTGCCAGCACCCCACGCAGGCCGACCCCGGGGTCGACGTCGGTGTGAGTCCGGAGAGTCGTCGTCCCGAAGCCGGTCATCGCGTCGACCAGCGCGCGCATCGCCTGCGGGTCCGGGATCCCCAGCTCGGTACGCCGACCGCGGTCGTGCGCGATCCGCGACGACAGGTCGTCCGCGGCCAGGTGCGAGACCCAGGGCCTGCCGAACAGGGTCTTGTCGAGGTGGCAGTGCGCCTCGACCAGTCCGGGCAGGACCAGGCACCCCTTGGCACCGATCGTGTCCGCCGCCGGTGCTGCGGTGCCCGCGGGCACGACGGCCTCGATCCGTCCATCCGAGACCACTACGTCGCAGGTGTCGGCGGCCTCCATCAGCCGCCCGCCGGTCACGACCAGGTCGGGCACGCCCCGAGACTAGGGCGTGTCTGCTAGTCCGGCGGGGTCTGCAGCATCGTCACGAGCTCCTGCTCGGTGAAGAACGGGCTGGTCAGCTCGAGATACTGGTTGTCGAAGTAGCGCGAGTCCTGGATCCAGACCGCCGCGTCGCCGGTCTTGGGGTCTCGGCCCGACCATGCCTTCTCGATGTCGTAGGGGTCCTGCACCGGCGTGGCGTCCGCGGGCGGCTCCACGCCTCCGATGGAGTAGATGACGTAGCGGTCCGGTTCGTCGACCGGCTTCTTGTACTGGAACGTCCGGCCGGCGAGCTCGAAGGAGGCGGTGACGAGCTTGACGTGGCCCGGGCCGGCCGGGGCACTCGGGTCGGCCTCGAAGGTGGCGTCCACCCGCGGCTCGATGGTCTGCGTCGCGCGCGGCGGCTGCGGGGTAGCGGTCGGGCCGATCGCCATCGGCGTGCGGTGCGCAGCAGTGCCGACTGGACGACGTCCTCCGCGTGGCCGGCGTCGCCGGTCAGGAGGTACGCCGTCCGGAGCAGCCGGTCCGAGCTCGCGGCGACGAAGGCCTCGAACTCCTGTCGGTCCCGGCCGCCGATCACGCCCATCCTCTCGTCACACCACCCAGAACGCCGGCGGAGGCGATCAGGTTGTCACGACAGGGAAGGGAGCAGCACCCGGAACGTGGTGCCCTCGCCCAGCTCGGACTCGACGTCGATCCGCCCGCGGTGCCGGCGCACCACCCGCTCGACGACCGGCAGGCCCAGCCCGGTGCCGGGCCGAGCTCGCGCCTTGACGTTCTCGGAGCGGAAGAACTCCTCGAACAGCCGGCCCTGCTCCGCCTTCGCGATCCCGATGCCCTCGTCGATGACCGCCACCTCGACGTACGTCGTCCCGTCCTGCACGACGCGCTGGAGGCCGACGGTCACCGAGTCGCCGGGGTCGGAGTACTTGATCGCGTTGGAGACCAGGTTGCCGACCAGGTCCTCGAGCTCACCCGGGTCGCCCCGCACGAGCATCGGGCGGGCCGGGAGGTCGAGGTTCATCTTCACGTCGCCCGCCGCCGCCTCGGCTCGCACCGAGTCGCCGACGACGCGGACGAGGGCAGCCAGGTCGACCTCGACCTCGTGCAGCGGCCGGTCCGGGTTGTTGACCTTCGCGAGCGCCAGCAGGTCCTGGATCATCGACTGGATCCGGCCGGTGGCGCGCTCGATCGCGCGCAGCGGCCGCTCGGTGGGGTCGCCGGGCTCGAGACCGTCGAAGAGCAGCTCGAGGTTGCCCGTGATCGCCGCGACCGGGTTCTGGAGCTGGTGGGAGAGCGCGTCGATCAGCTGGCCGCGGTAGTCGGAGGTGGCACGCTCTCGGCGCATGCCGTGCTCGAACTCGTGTCGCTCGAGCAGGGTGACCACCGCACGGCCGGCCTGCCGGGCGTGCTGCTCGATGACCCGGCGCTGCTCCGCGTTGGGGCGCCGGCCGTTGCGGGGCAGGTCGACCGAGAGCACGCCGCGCAGCTCGCCGGCGTCGTCCTCGAGCAGCGCCACCAGAAGGTCGCGCGGGTGCCAGGCGTCCGGCGCCTCGAGCGGTGCGAGGTCGGGGATGAAGGAGAAGTCGGCCAGCCCCCGGGCCTCGCGCTCGTGGGGGACGAACTTGAGCATCCCCCAGTCCTCGGCGTGCTCGAGCTCCGCCAGCACGGCCGCCACCGGCGGGTTCAGCGTCGACACCTCAGGCTGGGCATGCTCGGCGCCGGCGATGGCGATCGTGTGCAGGCGGCCCTCGTGGACGATGCTGATCGCGGCGAGCTCGAAGCCGGCGAGCTCGGTCACACCCTCGGCGATGAGCTGGAGCGCGGCCCGGTCGACCGCGCCGGGCTCCACTCCGTCAGCGGTCCCCATGGGGCAGATGTAACACAGCGTCCCTCTCCGCCGGGGTGTTTCGGTCCGGTCCGGGGTGGCGGATCACCAGGGCCGCGCCCGCGAGCAGCATCAGCGCGACGACCCCGTCGACCCAGTAGTGGTTGGCGGTCACCACGACCACCAGCACCGTGACGGCCAGGTGCGCGGTGGCGATCCACGCCAGCCAGCGCGGCCCGGTGCGGTGTATGACGTAGGCGATGAGGGCGGCCCAGCCGATGTGCAGGCTCGGCATGGCGGCGAACTGGTTGGCCATCGCGCCGCTCGTGCCGGCGTACGCGTTGGGGCCGAAGGTCGCCATCGTGTCGACGAAGCCCCACTGGGGGAACATCCGCGGCGGCGCCAGTGGGAACACGATGTGCACGACCAGAGCGCTGCAGGTCAGGGCGATGACGAGGTTGCGGGCCCAGTGGTACTCCGCGCGCGGCCGGAACAGATAGCCCCACACGAGGAAGGCGATCATCGTCGGGAAGTGCACCGAGAAGTAGTAGATGTTGGCCGCGTGCAGCACCGAGTCCCAGGGGACCAGGCCTTGCACCGTCGCCTCGGAGGGCAGGTGCAGGATGCGCTCCAGGTGATGCACCTGCAGGGCGTGTTCGTAGGCCGAGGCGCTCTCGCCGCGGGCCAGCAGGCGGCCGGCGCGGTAGAGCTCGAAGACGGCGAGCACGAGGGCGACCTCGAGGAGGGCGCGAAGGACGGTGGGCGCGACGCTGCTGACCGTCCGGCGCACTCGCGCCGGCGCCTGACTTGGGTTCAGCAGTGCCATCTGTCTTCCTCCTTGCCCGTAGTTCTATACAGAGCAAGCACTTCTCGTCACCCGGGATTCCCCCGAGCCCTCCCTGACCGGTCCCCGACGGGGTTGGTCCCGTATTGACCTGTCCACTTCCTGCAAGTCATCGCGTGGCGATGCCGGGTTCTTTGCGGCATCCCGCACAATGCGTCCAGGGAGAGCGAACCTCCGGTGCCTTTCGCGCGTCAATGGTGTGTGCGGAGAGAGTCTCCGGTCGGAAAGGGTGCACGTTGAAGATGATCCCGGCCCTCGTGGCCACGGCGGTCTCGGCGGTGCTCATTTCCAGTCTGGGTGTCCAGACCAGCCCCGCCGCCGCGCTGACCGTCGCGTCGGACGGTTCGTCCGGCCCGACTGCGTTCACGTCGACCGGCACGACAGGCACGAGCGGCACCAGCGACGGCGGCTTCCGCGCGACCGAGCGTACGAAGGGGAAGGGGAAGGGCGGTCGCTACCACGTGCCGACCGGCGCCTACTTCAACAACCCACGCGGCAGCTGGAACTCCCGGCTGCGGATCGAGCGTCAGGTCATGCACGCGATCAACAACACCCGAAAGGGCGCCATCATCCGGATCGCGCTCTACTCATTCGACCGGATCCCGGTGGCCAAGGCCCTGATCCGCGCCAAGAAGCGCGGCGTGCACATCCAGATGCTCCTAAATGACCACCAGGACACCAAGGCGATGAAGATGGTGCGCGGATATCTCGGCACCAACGTCAAGAAGAAGGACTTCATCTACAAGTGCCACTCGGGGTGTCGCACCGACAACCGCAAGCGGCTGCTGCACACGAAGTTCTACACGTTCAGCAAGGCCGGACGCTCGAAATGGGCGCTGTTCTTCGGCTCCGCCAACCTGACCATGAACGCCGCGCGGCACCAGTGGAACGACCTCTACCTGATGGACGGCGACAAGGAGCTGTTCAAGCAGTACGTCGCACTCTTCGACGACATGAAGAAGGACTACGAGAAGCAGCAGCACCCGCTCCCGACCTTCTGCGGCATCCCGGCCAACGGTGTCTCCTGCGACGACGCGGTCGACGAGGGCACCACCGTGACGTTCCCCCGCCTGGTCGGGCCGAAGAACGACCCGATCGTCCAGATCCTCAACCGGGTCCAGTGCATCACGACCACGGCCGACGGGCGGCGGGTCCGTACCAAGCTGGCCGTCAACATGCACACGATCCGTGGGCACCGCGGCAACTACCTCGCTGACGCCTACCGCCGGAAGTTCGCGGAGGGATGCCAGGCCCGCTTCAGCTTCGGGCTGGTCGGTGCCATCACCAAGGGCCACCTCGCCGCCAAGACGCCTCGCGGCCGGATGCCACTGCGCTCGACCGGGTTCGACTACCACCCCGAGAACAACGACGACGTGAAGAACAACCCGGACGACAAGCTGGACCTCACCCTGGACTACTACTCGCACCAGAAGTTCCTGATCATCCAGGGCAACTACGCCGGCAACCCGAACGCGCAGCTGGTCTTCACCGGCTCGTCCAACTGGGGCGCGCTCGGTTCGGTGAACGACGAGATCCTGGTCAGCGTGCTCGGCAAGAGGGTCGCCCGGCAGTACCTGAAGCAGTTCAACTTCGAGTGGCGGCCTGGCAACTCCCGCAACGCCTACACGACGTCGTACCTCCACTTCCGGGTGCCGGTCGTGCACCTGGGCGCGGACGGCGAGAAGGTCGTGACCTACCAGACGGTCACCCGCAAGCACGTCACGGTCGACCCGAGCCTGGTCTACCGGCCGGGCGCCGACTACGGGCCGTACTGGGAAGGCGACTGACAGCTGACGGTCAGACCGCGTTCCACGGGCGAAGCTTGTCGGGGTTGCGCACCGCCCAGATACGGGTGATCCGGTCCTCGGCGACGTCGAACGCGAACACGGTCACCGTCGCGCCGTCCTGCCGGCCCACGAGACCCGGCTGGCCGTTGACCATGCGCTCCTCGAGGTCGAGCGTGGCGCGGGAGCCGAGATCGACCAGGAAGCGCGCGATCGTCTCCGCGCCCACGCGAGGCTCGAGCGCGGCCTGGACCCGGCCGCCGCCGTCCGCGATGGCGACCGCGTCGGGGTCGAGAACGCCGAGCAGGGCCTCGATGTCCATCGTCTCCCAGGCCTCCTTGAACTCGCGAACCACGTCAGCCCTTCGGGCGGCGGGGGTGGCGGTCGGCCGCGCGTCCCGGACGCGGCGCCGGGCGTTCGACGCGAGCTTGCGGCAGGCGGTGGGCGTTCGCCCGACGATCTCGGCGACCTCGGCGAACGGGTAGCGGAAGACGTCGTGCAGCAGGAACGTCACGCGTTCCGCAGGGCTCATCGAGTCGAGGACGACGAGGAACGCCATGTCGATCGACTCGTCGAGGGTGATCCGGTCGGCCGGGTCGGCGGTCTCGCCGGACTGACCGACGGGCCACTCCGTCCGGTCGGGCACCGGCTCGGGGATCCACTCGCCGACGTACCGCTCCCTGCGCGCCCGCGCCGAGCCGAGCTGGTCGAGGCAGATCCGGCTGGTGACGGTGGTCAACCACGCCGCCGGTGACGCGATCGCCTCGCGGTCCTCGGGCGAGAGGGCGTACCAGCGGATCAGCGCCTCCTGCACCGCGTCCTCGGCGTCGGCGAGGGAGCCCAGCAGCCGGTACGCGACGTTGATCAGGCGCCTGCGGTGGCTCATCGCCTCGCGGATGCCGGAATCGGACTCGGACTGGTCGGTCATGGTTCCTCGCTCCACCGGTCGGGTGCCCTGTCACCTCTTTGACGACGTACTGGCAGGAAATGTGAGGCGCCACACGTCTCCTCACATCCTCCGGTGCCCTGTCGTCAACACCGTGTCCACATCAACCACGACACAGGAGCACCTCATGGACGCACGCCTCGACTTCTACGCCCAGCCGGCGATCGCCCGGAACCTCAAGCAGCTCTCGGCGGCCGGGCACCTCGCCGACTCGAGCCTGCCTGCCGCCACCCAGGAGCTGTGCCGACTTCGCGCCAGCCAGATCAACGGCTGCGGGTTCTGCACCGACATGCACACCAAGGATGCCCTCGCCGCCGGCGAGGACCCACAGCGGCTCCACCTCGTGGCCGCATGGCGCGAGGCAACGGTCTTCAACGAGGCCGAGCGGGCCGCCCTCGAGCTCACCGAGCAGGGCACCCGGATCGCCGATGCGTCCGGTGGCGTCACCGAGGACGCCTGGCTGAACGCCACGAAGCACTACGACGAGGAGCAGCTCGCCACGCTGACCTTCCTGATCGCCACGATCAACGCGTTCAACCGGCTCAACGTGATCAACCAGCAACCGGCCGGCGCCTACGTCCCAGGGCAGTTCGCCGGCTGACCCTACGATCACCGCATGTGGAAGCGGGTCCTGGGGGCGTCGATCGCGCTGATGGTGCTGTGCATCGTCGGCTTCGTCGGCACCCTCGTGTGGCACAGCTTCGGTGGCGACTACGACAAGTACGGGCGGATCTCCGTACCCGGCTCGGCGACGCTGACCCTCCCCGAGGGCGAGGTCGAGATCCACTACGCGACCCGCCTTGCCACCAACGGAAGCGGTGGGGCCCTCACCGTGCCCAGCCTGCGGTTCAGCATGGAAGCCCCGGACGGCGCCCGCGACCCCGTGGTGACCGAGGACAGCGGCGGCACGGTGGTCGTCAACACCGCCGCCCACGTCCGGGTCTGGAAGCTGCGGGTCACCGACGCCGGCGACTACTCGGTCACGACCGACGGCGACGTCGGCGGCTTCATCGATCCGCAGCTCACCTTCGGGCGAGAGTCCTGGATGCCGGCGTGGCCCGCGGCCGTATTCGCCCTCGTGTTCGTCGTCGCCCTCGGCCTGGTGGTGGTCGCGGTGGCCGCAGCCAGCCATGGGGGCGGTTCGTCCTCACGGCTCCAGGCGGCACCGGCGCCGGTCCCCTACGGGTCTCCGTCCTCGACGACGCTGAACACCAACACGCCCGAGCAGGAGCTGGCCCGACTGGCCAGGCTTCAGCAGCTGACGGACCTGCACAGGGCGGGAACCCTCACCCACGCGGAGTACGAAGCCGCGAAGGGACGGCTCGGGCAGAGCTGACGCGCGTGCCCGCTGTCGGTCAGTCCTGCGAGACCGGCGTGGCGGTCATGCAGCAGGGGTGGGCCGTGTACGACGGGACGTCGCGCGCCCCGGCGAACTCCGCCGGCAGGTCGAAGCCCCACCACTCCTGGGTGACCACCGTGGTCAGCTGATCGATCGAGAGGACGGCCTGCGGCCGGGTGATGTCCCAGTGGTTGAGGGACCCGTCGAACCCGTTGGTGGCCGACGCCACCACTCGGATCTGGTCGGTCAGGAGCTCCGCGACCAACCTCTCACCGATGCCTCCCTCCGCGGCCGGCGTGTGCTCGGCGTACGTGCGAAGCAGCGAGCCGTCCGCCAGCGTGGTGACCTGGCAGGTGTCCATCCACTCCGTGCAGACGAAGCCCTCGCGAGCGCTGATCCCGCGCTCGTTGTCGTCGAGGATCGACGGGTCCTGCACGTTGACGCCGATCTCGCCCTCGCCGCTCCCGTCGGCCGGGCTGAAGGTGAACTCGGCGTAGGTGTTCCTTGTGGAGGCCCCGCCCTGCTCGGGACCCTGGCCGGCGAAGTCGGTGCCAGTGCCGCGGACGAGGTCGGTGACGGCGGCGTACAGAGCCGCAGCCGTTACCCGGCCGGTCGCGGGAGTGGTGTCGGCTGCGGGGGCAGGTGCTGGAGGGCCTTCGCTGGTCACGTCGGGGTGCTGCTGGTGCTCCGTGTGTCTGTTCGCCAGCAACCCCGCGCCGGCGACACCCGTTGCAGCGACGAGGGCCACGAGCGCGAGGGCCGAGCCGACAACGGCCTGGCGGCGCCGGCGGCGCAGGGACGTGCCCTGGAGACGCGCACGTGCCGTGAGTGTGGCCAGGTCGGCGTGGTGGTGGCTGACGGTGTCGTGCATGCGGTCGCGCAGATCGGTCATGACGGGTCCTCGTTGTCGGAGTCGGTGAGGTCGGGTAGCAGGGCCCGAAGCTTGGCCAGGGCGCGCGAGCTGCGGGCCCGGCACGTGGTCTCCCGGATGCCGAGCAGCTCGGCGGTGCGGGCGACGGAGAGGTCCTCCCAGTAGCGCAGGACGAGTACGGCCCGGTCAGGTGGCGGCAGTCGGCGCAGCGCGGCGAGCAGGTCGAGCCGGTCCCCGGGATCGGGCTCGTGGGTCCTTGTCTCCGGGACGGCCCGCACCGGCCGCTCCGCCGAGCGGCGCAGCCGCCGGTGGGACAGGAAGGTGCGCAGCAGCACCTTGCGGGTGTAGGCGATCGGGCTGTCTGCGGTCGAGACGGTGGGCCACGCGGCGTAGACCTTCGCGAAGGTCGTCTGGGTCAGGTCCTCCGCAAGATGGTGGTCGCCGCAGAGCAGTACGGCGGCGCGGTGGATCCGATCCCCCGCGACGTGCACGAACTCCTCGAACCCGTCCGGGTCGTTCGTGGCGTCGTACCCGGGCCTTCGCACGGGCGAGTCCTTGGCCAACGGCTTGATGGTCACGCCTGGTAGACGCCTCTGCCCGCGCATCGCGTTACCGGTTGTCCGGGATGTCGTGAGACATCATCCTGCGCGCCCGGAGGGATTCGAACCCCCAACCTTCTGATCCGTAGTCAGATGCTCTATCCGTTGAGCTACGGGCGCCTTGTCCGCGGCGCGCCGCAGGACTGGACGAGGATAGCCGGAAGGCATGGACGGGTCCGAATCCGAAACAGCGGGCTCAGAGACGATGCAGCGAGCGGAGCACGCCGATCTTGTCGATGCGGTGCTCGGGGTTGTGGAACTCGTCGGCCCAGTAGTTCCCCGCCGCGTGGTCCTCGGCGGTGGCGCAGGTCGACAGCGTGATCATCGCGCGCGTGGGAGCGCGTCCGGGGTGGCCCGGGACTGCGGCGGACTGGGCGCGGAGCGACGACGGATGGCGGAACGACGTCCAGCGGGTGCGGGTGATCTCGTAGACGAGGCGGTGGGTAGGGGTCTCGACGACGACGCGGGCACCGGGACGCAGTGTCGGCAGCGCGGCGAACGGTCGTGTCGAGGTGGTGCGGTGGCCGGTGACCAGGAAGTTGCCGAGGCCGCCCGGGCCCACGATGCCACCGCCGCCGTGCGGGGCGGCCAGGTGGCCGGCGTCCTGGATAGCCGTACCGGGACGGTCGTCGGGCGTTCCGGCGTACGGCACCACGCGCACGTCACGGAGGTCCAGTGCGGGGATCGACAGCAGTGCCGACCTCGGCTGCCCTCCCGTCACGAGCGGCTGGGCAGGCGCCTGTCCGACGGCAGGGACAGCGACGGGATCGGGGGCCGCCGCCGAAGCGTCGGGATCCGCCGATGCGGCGGGCGCCTCCAGGGACGAGACGGACGACGGCGTCTCGGCGGCGCACCCGACGAGCGCCAACAGGACCGCCAAGGCCGCCGCTCTCATGGCGTCGACAGTACGTGCGCACCGGGTGTGATCCGGGCCATAGTGCTTGGACCGATCCAATATGTACGGGCTCCGGACGGCGGTAGCGTTCGGGCCCCGAGGCCACCGGGTGTCCGTCGTGGTCATGGGACCAACACAGAGTCGCCGACAACGATGCCGTGCGATCCCACGTACCGCGACGCTGCCAGAGGAACACACCGGATGACCGCTACGCAGGACGCCAGCGACAGGACCTCGGCCCCGGAGCCCAGCCCCGACTCGGGCACCGCGCCGACCACTCACCAGGGCATCCTCGACTTCGTCAACGAGGTCGCAGCGATGACCAAGCCGGCTCGCATCCACTGGTGCACCGGCTCCGACGAGGAGTGGACCGAGCTCACCGACGCCCTCGTCTCGACGGGCACCTTCACCCGGCTCGACCCCGCGATCAAGCCCAACTCCTTCCACGCCGCCAGCGACCCGACCGACGTCGCACGCGTGGAGGACCGGACCTTCATCTGCTCGGTCGACGAGAAGGACTGCGGCCCGACGAACAACTGGATGGCGCCGGACGAGATGAAGGCGATCATGCGCACGCTGTACGACGGCTCCATGGCCGGGCGCACGATGTACGTCATCCCGTTCGTGATGGGCCACCTCGACGCGGAGAAGCCGATGTTCGGCATCGAGCTCACCGACTCGGCGTACGTCACCGCGAGCATGCGGGTAATGGCCCGCATGGGCAGCCACGTGCTCGAGCGGATGACCGAGCTGGACGCGCCCTTCGTGCCTGCCCTTCACTCCGTCGGGCACCCGCTGGCCGAGGGCCAGGCGGACGTCTCCTGGCCGTGCAACGACACC
Source organism: uncultured Actinomycetota bacterium (assembly GCA_963825455.1). Classification (GTDB taxonomy): domain Bacteria; phylum Actinomycetota; class Actinomycetes; order Propionibacteriales; family Nocardioidaceae; genus Nocardioides. The sequence goes on along the minus strand of CAWGTG010000002.1, from coordinate 478,748 downwards.
AAGTACATCGTGCAGTTCCCGGAGGAGCGCGCGATCTGGTCCTACGGCTCCGGCTACGGCGGCAACGCGCTGCTCGGCAAGAAGTGCTACGCGCTGCGCATCGCCAGCGTCATGGCCCGCGACGAGGGCTGGCTCGCCGAGCACATGCTGATCCTCAAGCTCACCAGCCCGGACGGGGTCGTCAAGTACATCGCGGCGGCGTTCCCGAGCGCCTGCGGCAAGACCAACCTCGCGATGCTCGCGCCGACCATCCCCGGGTGGAAGGTCGAGACCCTGGGCGATGACATCGCCTGGATGAAGATCGGCGAGGACGGCCGGCTGTGGGCGGTCAACCCGGAGTTCGGCTTCTTCGGGGTCGCCCCGGGCACCAACGAGCACACCAACCCCAACGCGATGAGGACCATCAACAAGGGCAACTCGGTCTTCACCAACGTCGCGCTCACCGACGACGGCGACATCTGGTGGGAGGGAATGGAGAACGAGCCGGCCAAGGCCACGTCCTGGAAGGGCGAGCCCTGGACCCCGGAGTCCGAGGAGCTGTCCAGCCACCCCAACAGCCGCTACTGCACGCCCATCAAGCAGTGCGACATCCTCGCGCCGGAGTACGACGACCCTCGCGGCGTACCGATCGACGCGATCCTCTTCGGCGGCCGGCGCAAGACGACGGTCCCGCTGGTCTTCGAGGCCCGGGACTGGACCCACGGCACCTTCCTGGGAGCCACGCTGTCCAGCGAGACCACCGCGGCCGCGGTCGGCCAGGTCGGCGTGGTGCGCCGCGACCCGATGGCGATGCTGCCGTTCATCGGCTACAACGCCGGCGACTACTTCGGGCACTGGATCAACATGGGCAAGGAGAACGACGAGGCCAGGCTGCCGCGGATCTTCTACGTCAACTGGTTCCGCCGTGACGACCAGGGCGACTTCCTGTGGCCGGGCTTCGGCGAGAACAGCCGGGTCCTCAAGTGGGTCGTCGAGCGGATCGACGGCCAGGCCGCCGCGGTCGAGACGCCGATCGGCCATGTGCCCGCACCCGGCTCGCTCGACGTGGACGGTCTCGACATGACCGAGGAGGCACTCCTCGCCGCTCTCGAAGTAGACCCGGAGGAGTGGAAGGCCGAGATCCCACAGATCCAGGAGTGGTTCGAGAAGTTCGGCGACCAGCTGCCGACGGTGCTGTGGACCGAGCTCGACGGCCTCAAGGCCCGGCTCGGGGTCTGACACCGCTTTTCACGCCGCGAGACCCGGGTCGAGTAGCTCGACCCGGGTCTCGTCAGGTCCGGTGCGCCCTTGCGGGCGGTGGCGTGGGGGTGCCAACCGGTGCGATAGTCAGGTTGCCCGGCGCCGGGAGTGCATGTGGGGGGCTCCCGGCGCCAGGACATTTCCTGACAAGTCTCGTGCGCGGTGGGGGGCCTGTGGAGACAGGTCTGCGCCGAGGCTGCGTTGACTACTGTATGGCAACTTCTGGCAATTGTCTCGGCTGTCCATACCACCCGGGCATGCCAGTAGGGGCCGGGTCCCCTCGCCCGGCCCTTCAGACGTCGTATTCAGGTAGTGGTCAGCTACCGCAGCAAACGCCCTTAGAAGCCGGAGGGCGGCTGCCGGCGTCCGCCGGGGCGCTCAGGGCAAACACGCTCAGGACAGCGACGACGCTGACCATGGCGAGGCGGACAGACTTGTTCTTCATGAGTGATTTCCTCGCGTCAGGGCGGCGGGACCGTTCCCGCCTATGACTCAAGGTCTAGGCAACCGGTTCACACCCGTCACTGGCGTCACCAAATTGGGTGACTTGACGCAAACTGGGGCAATTCGAGGCAAGATGTGCACATGTCGCCCGAGCTCGCCCATCAGTTGACCGCACTCGACCCCGCGGTCCTGGGTGGTCGGATCAAGGCAGCCCGCGTCGCGGCGGGGCTGACCCAGCCGGAGCTGGCGGGGCCAGACGCCTCGGTCGCCTACGTCTCTCGCATCGAGAGCGGCCAGCGACGACCCAACACCGAGCTGCTCCAGGTCCTCGCTGACAGGCTGGGCGTGACGATCGACTACCTCGCCCACGGGGACGGCTGGAAGGACGCGAGCCGGCTCGAGCTGCAGCTCGACCACGCCGAGCTGTCGCTGGCCGGCGGGGAAGGCGACAATGCGCTGGCCCTTGCGCGCGAGGCACTCGGCTCGCCCGGCCTCCAGGCCGTTCCGGGGGGTCTGGTTCGCGCGCGCTTCATCGAGGCGGAGGCGCTCAGCCGAGTGGGCGACCCGGCCGCGGTACCGGCCTTCCAGGCCCTGCTGGACGACCCGACAGACTCCAGAATCCGGATCAGGTCCGCCACTGCTCTGTCCAGCATCTGGCGTGAAGCCGGCCAGTTCGAGCGCGCCATCGCCGTTGCGCAGACCCAGCTCGACATGCTTGCCGAGGACGCCCTCGGCACGGAGGAAGGCATCCGCCTCGCCGTGACCCTGGCCGCCGCACTGTTCTTCAGCGGGCGGACCGAGGAGGCCGCGGAGCTGTGCGACCGCGCCATCACCGAGTCCGAGCGACTGGACTCCCCAGTGGCCCGCGCGTCGGCGTACTGGAACGCCAGCTACTTCCGCGCCGACTCCGGTGACATTTCGGGCGCGCTCCCACTCGCGAAGCGAGCACTGCACCTGCTCGAGAACACCGAGCGGATGCGCGATGTCGGCAGTCTGCGGACCCAGCTGAGCGCGTACATGCTCCGCACCGACCCGCCCCGGCTCGAGGAGGCCCGCGAGCAGCTTCGTCTCGCCGACCTGGAGCTGGAGTGGAGCCAGGCAAACCCCGGCGAGCGCGCCCGGAACCAGCTCGTGAACGCGCAGGCGCTGTTGATGGACGGAGACGCGGACGGAGCGCGCGACCGAGCCTTCGCAGTGGTCGAGGCCTATGTCGAGGAACTGCCACTGATCGCTGTGGACGCCATGATCCTGCTCGGGCAGACCGCATGGAACAGCGGCGAGCGCGAGGACGCCCAGCAGTGGTACCGCCGCGCAATCGTGACCCTCACGGGCGTCGGCGCCGATCGTGAGGCCGCGCAGGTGTGGTTCGAAGTCGCCACCCTGGCCGCGCAGGCCGGGTTGGTGGCCGAGTCCGCCGACGCGTTCCGGCGTGCTGCGGCCTCGGCGGGCCTCACGTCCCGCCTCCCGGTCATCAACACCCCGCCCGCCTCCTCGCCGCGGACCACGCCGGTCTACGCGCCGGCCGGCCGGGTCCCGGTCATCAACACCCCGCCCGCGTCCTCGCCGCGCACCACGCCCGCACAGGGGCCCACCGGCCGGCTACCCGTCATCAACACCCCTCCCGTGTCCTCGCCGCGCACCACGCCCGGTCAGGGGCCCACGAGCCGAAGCTGACGGCGGCAGAAGTCTCCCGCCGGCTGCGCCCTCACCCCGGGCTGGTGTGGGATTATCGACGTTGCGTGAACTGCGGCCGTCGAGAGGTGGGTAGTCATGCAGGGCTACGGAGCCGATGAGCGCGCTCTCTTCGAGGATGACGCCACCAAGCTGTACGAAGAGGTCTGCCAGAAAGGTCAGATCGCCGCGTCCGACTACCGCATCGCGGAGGACGGCGAGCTGCGCACCGCCTTCGACCTGCTCGTCGAGATGGGGCTGCTCATCTTCGACAGCGAGCAGGACGGCTGGGCGCCGGAGGACCCGACCAGCGTCCAGTCCCGCGTCGTCTCCCCGCTGAGCCAGGAGGCCGCCAAGCTCCTCTCGGAGTCGTCACAGTGGTCCTCGGCGTTCAGCAACCTCGCCCAGAGCTGGCGACGCGCACCGCAGTCCTCGGCACGGGGTCCGTTCACCTACCTCCGCGGCGGGGCGACGATCAACAACGTCCTGGACCAACTGCTGGCCGAGTGTGAGGAGGAGCTGCTCACCGCGCAGCCGGAGGCCGGCCGAGACCCGCGATTCCTCGCCAAGGCGGCGCTGCGCGACATCGAGCTCCTCGAGCGTGGTGCGACGATGCGCACGCTCTACCAGCACAGCGCCCGACGCAGCTCGGTCACCCACAAGTACGTCGCCGCCGTGACCGCGCGAGGTGCCGAAGTGCGGACCCTGGACGAGTTCTTCAACCGGATGATCGTGGTGGACCGCCGGGTCGCGCTGATCCCGAACAAGGAAGAGTTCGGCGTCGCGGTCGCGATCCGCGAGCCCGCGGTGCTGGCGTTCCTCGTCGACGTCTTCGAGCGTTCCTGGGAGCGCGGACGCCTCTTCACCAACCGCGAGACCTCGCTGATGAAGGACATCGCCGCCGAGCAGCGCGCCATGACCATGCGGATGCTGATCGAGGGCCACAGCGACCCTGTGAGCGCCAAGCGGCTGGGCGTCAGCCCGCGGACGTACGCCGGGTACGTCGCCGACCTCAAGACCGACTACGACGCGCAGACGCGCTTCCAGCTCGGCTACACGATGGGCAGGATGGGCGTCTCCGGCCAGGAGGGCATCGAGGACGACCCGGCGGAGTGAGTGCGGGCCTGAGACCCTCTCACCCCGCCGGCGCCTCCCTCAGGCGTTCCGTGTGCGCCCGAGGAAATATCACGAGGGCAGCGACCTTGCGGTCACTGCCCTCGTGCTGTTGAGACGGGCCTGGGGGGTAGGCGCTAGAACCAGACAAGTGGGGGGGAAGTCGGGTCCTCGTCTCAAGTCAGCGGTGGAGTCAGCCGGGCCACTGTGAGTCGCGGCCCTGCATGACGACCGACGGGTCATCGTCAGCATGGGCGGGCACGGCTGTGGCGCCGATCAGGCCCGCGGACAGTGCCGCGGCACCGATCACTACGGCGATCCTGCGCACGAAGTTGGTCATTGTTTCCCCACCTTGCTCGTTATGGGAGCCCACGGAATGGCCCACCTCCGGTAGTCTGTCGGCAGGGTCATGCAAGGCGTGAGCCAGTTGATGCCTCACAAAACTGCATTGCAAAAACATGCAGTTGAATCCTCCTTGACCGCGCCGCAATCGGGCATGCCCGCTATTGGGTATTGAGCCCTCGTGGGGCGTCTGAGACCGCTGTGACAAGCCCCGATGGCCCTTCGCAGAGCCTGAGTTGCATGAACTCGACAAGGTGTGCCTGACGACCCTGTCCGGCTGGATTTCGGCGAATCGGCGAGGACGACCCCTCCACGGGCCAGAAAACGGGCGTCCGACACGCCGGGTGCAAGAAATTGTCAGAAAATCTTTGACGGCTCCCACCCCGCCCGGGTGGGAGCCGTCCGTCGCCAGGGCGACGCGCAGCGGAGGCGGCGGGATTTGAACCCGCGATGGGCTGTTGACCCAAACCCGCTTAGCAGGCGGGCGCCATAGACCGGACTAGGCGACGCCTCCGCGGAGCAGGTTACAAGGACGCCCCGAGCACGTCGAAACCGCGGCTCACAGCGGCCGCAGCCCGTGGCCGCGCTGCAACCGGCCCTGGAGCTCGCGCACGAACTCGTCCTTGTCGACGGCGAGCACGCCGACCGGGATCGTGGTGGTCCGCCCGTCCCGCAACCGCAGCTCGAGACAGGCGACGTCGCGGCGGTACGCCGTGACCGCGTCCTCGACCTGGCTCCATCGCGCCTCCCGCACGCCGGCGCCGCGGACCAGCCGCACCCGGTAGCCGTCGTCGGTGCAACGGAGGACCCAGGCCCGGCTCCGCAGCCACCAGGCGAAGCCGGCGGCCGCCAGCACGCCGACGAGCACCACGGCGACCAGGAGGTCCGGCGGGAGCCCGGCCAGCGTGACCACCGCCGTACCGACGAAGAGCAGCACAGCGAGGCCGACCAGGGCCAGCCCGAGCAGGCGGGCGACGAAGGCCGGGGCCAGCCGGTAGTCGACGGGCTCGCTCACGAGGATGATTGAACAGGGGACGGTCTCAACACCCAAACGCAGGGTTGTGAGCGCCAGTGAGCTGGGTCACACTCGGAATCCCCGGCCTGAGGAGGCCGCCCCGATGCCGACCGTCCCCCCCGGCCTACCGGCCGCCCTCCAGTCCCTCGACCACGTCCTGGACGCGCCGCGGCGGCCCGGGATCCCGCTGGGCAACTGGCGCTGGCTGGTCCGGCAGCGGATGGCCGGCGTCCGCGACGCGCTGGTGGGCGAGGCCGCCGGCTCGGACGACGGCTGGCTGGCGGCCCGGGGCGGCTCCGCGTTCCGCGAGCGCAACGTCCTGCTGTCCCGGCTCAGCACGCTCGGCCCGCAGATCCTCGAGACCCCCGACGTCGAGGACACGCGGATCGAGCTCAAGAGGCTGGTCATGGACATCCAGCGCCATGTGCAGCGCGTCAACGACCTGGCCTACGACGAGGTCGAGCTCGAGCTGGGCGGCTCCGAGTAGTCCGGACCCTGGAGCCTCCTAGGCTGTCCAGGTGCCGTCGGTTTTCCGGCGGGCACGGAGGGGTGCCGGAGTGGCCGATCGGAACCGCCTTGAAAGCGGTCGCTGGCAGAGATGTCAGCCGCGGGTTCGAATCCCGCCCCCTCTGCCGAGTCGCAGCTCAGTCGGTCAGGACGAGCTCGAGCAGGACGTCGCCCTCCTGGACGACGTCGGCCGGCGCGATCTTCACCGCACGCACGGTGCCGTCGTCCTCGGCGATGACGGGGATCTCCATCTTCATCGACTCGAGGAGGATGACGACGTCGCCGGCCGCGACCTTGTCGCCGGGCTCGACGGCCACGCTCATCACGTTGGCCACCATCTCCGCCACGATCTCGGACACGCGTTCCCTGGCCATGCGTCGAACCTAGTGCCTCGTCTCTGGTCAGAGCAGGGCAGCCGTGCGAGGAGGCTCCGGGCGGACCGCGCTGGCCTCCTCGAGCCGGCGACCGCCGTGCCCGCGGGAGCCGGTGAGGGCCAGGTCGGCGCGGATGATTGCGTAACCGATCATGAGGCCGATGACCAGCCCGTAGAGCACCGAGAGCCCGCACTCGAGGAGCGAGATCGCCGGGTTCACCAGCGCGTTCGCGACCGGGGCGGTCGCGGCGACACCGAAGGCACACAGCCACCAGCCCTGCCGGCGGCGGGCACGCATGTGACAGCCCCAGGCCAGCGCCGGGACCCCCAGGACGGTCTCGATCGGGCGCGGGAACGCACCGAGGTGGTCACGGCTCCAGCGGACGCCACTCAGCAGGTGGTCGACCAGCTCCTGGGAGCCGTAGCGGCGCAGCATCTCGGCGTACAGCAGGGTGACCGCGAGCAGCACCCCGCCGATCGCGACGACGACCAGGCCCCGGCGACCGAGGCCGTGCAGGCCGGCGCCGAGCCGCTGGACGACGCCGAAGGCGCCGGCGATCGCCAGGCCCAGGGTGACGTACTCGAACCGCACCACCGAGACGACCGGGTCGAAGCCGATCGTGGCCATCGCGCCGATGGCGGCGATCAGCACGGCGACCACGCACTCGCGGGCCGCGCGCAAGAACCGCACCGCGGGTGTCGTCGCCATCACCGCCAGTACGGCGGAGACGACGCAGGTCATGACCGCGGCGCCGGTGCGCAGGTAGTCCTGGTCGAGCAGCAGCACCAGGACGCCCAGCACCAGGCTCAGGGCGCCGAAGATGACCGGACGGCCGCCGGTGCGTGCGGCCAGCCCCCAGGAGTACGCCGTCACGACGGCCACCGCCCCGACGCCGTCGAGCCACGGCGGGCCGGTGGGGATCAGCGCCGCCACCAGGGCGGCGACGCCGCCCGCGACCACCAGCAGCCACAGCGCCACGAACAGCCGGTTCTGGACCGGGCGGTCGTCCGGTGCGGACGTGCTCGGCCCAGGGGTGGGGTCCGGGGCGATCCGGCCCTGCTTCGCGGGCGCCGGATCGGGCTCCTTGACCCGCCCGTGGCGCCTCGCGCGTCGTCGAGGGGCGGTCCGTGGCACGACAGGACAGGCTACAGAGCGCTGCTAGGAAGCCTTCTGTTGGCGAGGGAGGGGTTGGTGCGCCGGGCCTCCACCAGGACGCTGCTGTCGAGCGTCGCTCGCAGCACTTCTGCGTCCTCACCCGCCTCGGCAAGGACGTCGCCGAGCGGGTCCACGACCATCGAATGCCGGTGTAGCGCGGCCCGGGCTGCGCGGCCGCGACCACGAACACGGTGTTCTCGATCGCCCGCGCCCGCACCAGCGTGCGCCAGTGCTCGACCTTCCGCGGCCCGGCCACCCAGGCGGCGGGGATGACGAGCACCTCGGCGCCGCGGTCGACGAGCAGCCGGGCCAGCTCCGGGAAGCGGAGGTCGTAGCAGGTCATCAGCCCGACCCCGAACCCGGCGACGTCGACGACCACGGGCGACAGCGGGCCGGCGTGCAGCGCGTCGGACTCCTTGTAGCCGAAGGAGTCGTAGAGATGGATCTTCCGGTACGACGCGGTCACCGCGCCGCGCACCAGCAGCGTGTTGTAGGGACGTGCCGGGTCCTCGGAGGTCTCGAACATCCCGGCCACCACCGTGGTGTTGTGCTCTGCCGCGACCGCGGCCAGCTCGGTGGCGAACGCGCCGTCGAGCGCCTCGGCGTAGGGGCTGACATCGGAGCCGGCCTCCCCGAAGTCCCGGGCGAACGCCTCCGGCAGCACCACGAGATCGCTGTCGGACGGGACCAGGTCGTGCAACCGCCCGCGGTTGTCGGCCGGGTCGAGCGAGGACGCCTCTTGGACGACTGTGACCGACAGCATGCTCACGAGGTCCAGCGTGCCAGTCAGACTGTGGCCATGGCGATCGGGTCGGCGTTCAGCGCGGTGGTGCTGGCGGGTGGGGTGGCCGCCCGGCTCGACGGTGCCGACAAGGCGTCGATCGAGCTGCACGGCCGGACACTGCTCACCTGGGCACTCGATGCCGTGGTCGACGCGGGCGAGGTCGTGGTCGTCGGCGACCCGGTGCCGACCCACCGGCCGGTGACGTTCACCCGCGAGGACCCGCGGCACGGAGGGCCCGTGGCCGCGCTGCTCACCGGGCGCGACGCGCTCCTCGACCCGCGCGGGACTGTCGCGGTTCTGGCCTGCGACATGCCGTTCCTCACGGCACAGAGCTTCACGCGTCTTCGCGACGCGGCCGGCGGCCACGACGGTGCGGTCCTGGTCGGCCCGGACGGCCGCCGTCAGCTCGCCATGGTGCTCGACGTGGCCCGCCTCGACGCCGTACGACCGAGCGTCGAGGAGCAGCACAACCTGGCCCTGCACCGGCTGCTCGGGCCCCTCGACCTCGCCGAGGTACCGGCCGAGGGACGCGAGCACCGCGACGTCGACACCTGGGCCGACGTCAGGGACCTCACGTCATGACCCGTGTCGTTTTCAGACATGTCACTTGCGAGACGCGAGTCGGCGCGTAAGTCTGAGGCTGTGAACCTCCACGACTGGATCGACGAGCTGAGCGACGTCCTCGATCTCGAGGACGTGGAGGTCGACGAAGGGCTGCTGGGCGACCTCACGAAAGTCGCCGCCCACAGCGTCGAGCGACTGGCCGCACCGGTGACCGCCTACCTCCTAGGTTTCGCCGCGGCAGCCCACGGGGCCGACCCCGACAAGATCGAGGCGCTCGCGGCGCGAGCGCAGACCCTCGCCGAGGGCTGGGACCGTCCGGCCGACGCTCCGGACCCTGACGACGTGAACGACCCGATCCCTGACGACCGGTCGGTGGACCACACCGGCGAGGAGTACGTCGACGACCGGGCCGACGAGCTCGTCGACGAAGAGGTCTAGTGGAGCACCGGGCCGTGCCCTGATGCGGGCCGTCGTGGCCGAGGGCGCCGGTGGACCCGAGGTCCTCGTCGTGCGTGAGCTCCCGGACCCCGAGCCCGCTCCCGGTGAGGTGGTGCTCGCGATAGCTGCGGCCGGGCTCAACCGCGCCGACCTGCTGCAGCGACAGGGCTTCTATCCCCCTCCCGCGGGGGCGTCCGACGTACTCGGAATGGAGTGCAGCGGCACCATCGCCGCCCTCGGGGACGGCGTGGAGGGCTGGGCGGTCGGGGACCAGGCCTGCGCGCTGCTCTCGGCGGGCGCGTACGCCACCCACGTCGCGCTGCCCGCCGGTCAGCTGATGCCGGTGCCGGACGGCGTCGACCTGGTCGCGGCCGCTGCCCTGCCCGAGGTCGCCTGCACGGTCTGGTCGATGGTGTTCATGGTCGCTGCACTGCAGCCCGGCGAGGTCCTGCTCGTGCACGGCGGCGCCGGCGGCATCGGCAGCTTCGCGATCCAGCTCGCGAGCCGGCTCGGGGCGCGGGTGCTCACGACCGCCGGCACCGCCGAGAAGCGCGCGTTCTGCCTCAGCCTCGGCGCCGAGGTGGCCATCGACTACCGGGACGAGGACTTCGTCGAGGTGGTCAAGGAGCACACCGACGGCGCTGGCGCGGACGTCATCCTGGACAACATGGCGGCGTCGTACCTCGGACGGAACGTCACCGCCCTGGCGACGGAGGGACGACTTGTCGTCATCGGCATGCAGGGGGGCACCAGGGGCGAGCTCGATCTCGGCGCGCTGATGCGCAAGCGCGGCGCCATCATCGCCGCCACACTGCGGGCCCGCCCGGCCGTCGAGAAGGCCGCCATCTGCGCGTCGGTGGTCGAGCACGTCTGGCCGCTGGTCGCCGACGGCACCGTGCGCGAGGTCGTGGACACCACACTGCCGCTCGACGACGTACGCCGCGCGCACGAGCTGATGGAGTCCGGCACGCACACCGGGAAGATCCTGCTCGTCGTCCGCTGAGACCCGCTGGCTACCGTGGACCCATGAGCGACGAGCAGGCGACGGGGTCCGGGCAGCCGCAGGAGAGCGGCCAGGAGGCCGGCCAGCAGGACGAGCGACAGGTCCTGATCGTCGGCCCGGACGGCCAGCCGGTCGGCTCCGTCCCGGAGTCCGCACTGGCGGCGGCCCAGGGCGGGGACGACGACTCGGACGCGCGCCTGCTCACCGACCAGGTCGAGCAGCCCGCCAAGGTGATGCGGATCGGCAGCATGATCCGGCAGCTGCTCGAGGAGGTGAAGTCCGCGCCGCTCGACGAGGCGAGCCGCAACCGGCTCAAGGAGATCCACAAGGCCTCGGTCCGCGAGCTCGAGGCCGGGCTCGCGCCGGAGCTGGTGGAGGAGCTGGAGCGGCTGGCGCTGCCCTTCTCCGACGACCAGACCCCCTCTGAGGGCGAGCTTCGCATCGCCCAGGCCCAGCTCGTCGGCTGGCTCGAGGGGCTCTTCCACGGCATCCAGACGGCGATCTACGCCCAGCAGATGGCGGCGCGGGCGCAGTTCGAGCAGATGCGCCGCGGGCTGCCGATGGGATCGGGCGGGATGCCGGAGCAGCAGGACGACCAGCAGGCCCCACAGCAGGGCGACTCGGGCGGGATGTACCTCTAGGGCGTGTCTCTCAATTCATGGCGGACGCCAGCAACTGAGAGGCAGGCCCTAGCGCAGCGCGTGCGCCGGCTCACGCCGCGCACGACGACGAGGCCCAGCAGCCCTACCAGCACAAGGGCCGCGCCGGGCGCGGCCGCCCGGGACAGCGACTGCGGCGGACTGGTGTCGACGGGGGTGAACACCGCCGTCTCCGGGGTCGGCTGGATCGGCGGCTCGCCCTCGCCGAGCAGCTCGGTTATCTCGGTGAGCACCTTGTCGTTCTGGATGCGGGTGCCGCTGGCGCCGCCGGCGATCCAGGGCTGTCCGCTACCGCTGACGAAGAACATGTACTCGCGGTCGACCTCCAGCGCACCCAGGCTGCAGTCGGCGCGGTTGCGGTCGGTCTGCACCTGCACCGTCTCGGTACTGATCTCGCCGCGGTACACCGAGTCGACTGTCACCGTCTGCAGGTAGATGGCGCCGGGCAGGCCGTCAGTGCGAGGCAGCTTGGTCACCTCGGTCACCGTGCCGTTGAAGATCCCCATCGCGGCCTTCGCGCTCTCCTCGACCGTGACAGGTGGGCAGACCGGGACCCGCGGCGGCCTGGCCGCCTGGGACGGGCCGCCCACCGCGAGCACCACGAGAGCCGCCAGGAGCGCCCCGAGCAGGGTCGTCAACAGGCGGCGCGGCACCCGGTCATCACAACAGATCACAGGTCGAAGATGCCAGCCAGCACCTGAGCGACGCCGTCCTCGTCGTTGCTCGGGGCGACGTGATCGACGGCCTCGAGCACCGACGGGTGCGCGTTGGCCACGGCGTACGACGTGCCGACCCACGCCAGCATCGGCAGGTCGTTGGGCATGTCGCCGAAGGCGAGCACGTCTTCCGACGCGACGCCGAGCCGGTCGCAGACCCGGGCGAGCGCGGCCGCCTTGGTCACGCCGGCGGCGCTGATCTCGACGAGCCCGTCCACCGACCACGTGGGTGTGGCGCTGTCACCCACCGCCGCCGCGACGACGTCGCGGAGCGTCGCCGGGTCGGTGCCGGGAGCCTTGACCAGCACCTTGACGGCGACCCCGGACAGCACCTCCTCGGCCGGACCCGACGGGCTGCCCGGCGGCACGTGGTGCGGCTCGTCGTAGGCCGGCTCGTGGGCGAACCCCGACACCAGCTCGAAGGCGAACACCGCTTCGGGGAGGGCCCCGCGGATGGCTGCGATCAGGGCGAGGCCCGCCTCGACGTCGATGCCCTCGAGCTCGTGGATCCGATCCTCGGCGACGTCGTAGACGATGGCGCCGTTCGAGACGATCCCGACGCCGTGCCGGCCGACCACCGGCCAGAGCTCGGTCATCCAGCGCAGCGGCCGGGCGGTGACGACCACCAGAGGGACTCCAGCCTCGTCCAGCCGGTCGAGAACCTCACGGGTCCGCGCGGACAGCTGACCGCTGGAGTCGACCAGCGTCCCGTCGAGGTCGGTCGCGACGAGCTTGGGCTGCGTCACCGCAGTGGGCGGGCCATCACGAGCTCGCCGTCCTCGTTGCTGCCGCGGAGCTCGTTGAAGCCGCACTTGGCGAGCACCCGGATGCTGGGCGCGTTGTCCGGTCGCACGCTCGCACGGACACGTACGCCGGCCCGGTCGGCCTCGCCGAGCAGCGCGATGAGCGCCTCGGTGGCCACGCCGCCGCCCCGCGCCTCCTCGACCAGGCCGTAGCCGACCTCGGTCTCCGGGACGTCGTCGTCGGCAGGCGCCGGCGGGCCGAAGAAGCCGATGGAGCCGACCACGACCCCGTCCAGCACGATCGAGCGCGGTCCCCACGGGTCACCGTCGTGCCACATGGACGCAGCGTCGCGGTCGTCCTCGCGCGGGAAGGCGGGGTGCCACTCGCCGGCTCGCTCGTCGCCGCGCAACCGGGCGACGTCCTCGGCGGTCCACAGGGGCAACCGCAGCCGCTCGGTGTCGACGATCTCCGGCACAGTCATCAGAAATACCTCCCCAGCTCGACCGCGGCGCCGTCCTCGGCGACCGGCGCGGTCACGTCGTCGGCGGCGTCCAGCACCAGCTGGACGGCCTGCCCCATCGCCACACCGCGGCCGGCCCACTCGAGCATCTCGATGTCGTTGCGCCCGTCGCCGATGGCCAACACGTCGGCTGCGTCGACGCCGAGCTGCTCGGCGACGTGGGCGAGGCCGGAGGCCTTGGAGACGCCCACCGGCGCCAGGTCGAGCCACGCCGTCCAGCCGACGACATAGTCGGTGCCGTGCAGGCCGAGCTCCGCGGCCAGCGCGACGAAGTCGTCGGCGGTGGCCTCGGGGTCACGGATGATCACCCGGCTGACCGGTGCGGCGACCAGGTCCTGGACCTCGGTGAGGATCATCTCGCCGGACAGCTCACCGGTCGGGAACTCCTTGGTGACCCGGTAGCCGACCCCGCGCTCCTCGACCGCGACCAGCGCGGTGGGATGCCGCTCGAGGATCGCCTCGACCGCGGGCGCCGCGTCGAAGGTCTCCTCCATCACCACCTCGAGCGGCGGGTAGCGGAAGACGACGGCGCCGTTGCTGGCCACGATCCACAGCGGCTCGGCATCGTCGAGATGCAGCTTCAGCAGGTCGGCCACGGGGGTCATGCCGTGCGGTGAGCGGCCGCTGGCCAGGACGACGTGGCAGCCCGCATCGCGCGCCCGGCGTACGGCGTCGCCGACCGCGGGCGCGATCTCCTCGTACGTCGTCCCGGCGCCCTCGACCCACTTCAGCAACGTCCCGTCGATGTCGAGCGCGACCAGGCGCGGGACCCACTGGTCAGTCATGCACCGGTTTGAGGACCTCGAGCCCGCCCATGTGCGGGCGCAGCGCCTGCGGGACGGTCACCGAACCGTCGGCGTTCTGGTGGGTCTCGAGGATCGCCACGATCGTGCGCGTCATCGCGCACAGCGTCCCGTTGAGAGTCGAGATCGGGGCGGTGCCCTGGGCGAAGCGGCCACGGATGTCGAGACGGCGGGTCTGGAACTCGGTGCAGTTGGAGGTCGAGGTGAGCTCGCGGTAGCGGCCCTGGGTCGGGATCCAGGCCTCGCAGTCGAACTTGCGCACCGCCGACAGGCCGAGGTCACCCGCGGCCACGTCGATGACGCGATAGGCGAGCTCGAGCTTCTCGAGGAACTCCTTCTCCCACTCCAGCAGCCGCTGGTGCTCGGCGTAGGAGTCCTCGGTCGTCGAGAAGACGAACATCTCGACCTTGTCGAACCAGTGCACGCGGATGATGCCCCTGGTGTCCTTGCCGTGCGAGCCGGCCTCCTTGCGGAAGCACGGGCTGAACGCCGCGTAGCGCAGCGGCAGTGCGGCCGCGTCGAGGATCTCGTCGGAGTGGTAGGCCGCCATCGGGACCTCCGACGTGCCGACGAGGTAGAGATCCTCGCCTTCGATCCGGTAGACGTCGTCCGCCTGGCCGAGATAGCCGGTGCCCTCCATGGCGCGCGGCCGGACCAGCGAGGGCGCGATCACCTGCGTGAAGCCGGCGCCGCGGGCCTGCTCCATCGCGAGGTTGATCAGCGCCAGCTCGAGCTGAGCACCGACCCCGGTGAGGAAGTAGAAGCGCGAGCCCGACACCTTGGCGCCGCGCTCCATGTCGATGGCGCCGAGCATCCGGCCGAGCTCGACGTGGTCGCGCGGCTCGAACCCCTCGGCGGCGAAGTCGCGCGGCGTACCGACCGTCTCGAGCACGACGAAGTCGTCCTCGCCGCCGGTGGGTGCCTGCTCCGCAGCCAGGTTGGGGATCGAGAGGACGGCGGCCTGCCAGGCCGCCTCGGCCTCTGTCTGGGCGGCCTCGGCGGCCTTCACCTCGGCCGCGAGCTCCTTGGTGCGGACCAGCAGCGCCTGCTTCTCCTCGCCCTGGGCCTGCGGGATCTGCTTGCCCAGCGCCTTCTGCTCGGCCCGCTTGGCCTCGAAGTCACCGATCGCCCGGCGGCGCTCCTCGTCGGCCGCCAGCGCCTCGTCGACCACCGCGTCGGACAGCCCGCGCTTGGCCTGGGCGGCACGCACGCGGTCGGGCTGGTCACGGAGGATGCGGGGGTCGATCACGGTCCCAAGGCTAGTGGTCGCTCCCGGGGTGGCTCACGTGAGATTGCACAGGTCGGGCCCGTCGTCGTTCGCCGGTGACGGCTTCGAGGTCCGACCCCGTCATACTTCTGCCCGTGCTGGACCGCCCTCGCCTCGTGCTCCTGGGCTGGGCGCTGCTGTCGTTCCTGCTGTTCGGGCTGGTGCTGCTCGCGGTCATCCAGGGCTGGGGTCCGGTCAGGCAGTTCGACAACCGCGGTTCGCCCGCCGCGGAGTACGCCGTGGACTCGGGCTGGCTGATCCGGCCGCTGCGCGTCGTCGAGGTCACCTTCGGCAACCTGGGCATGACGATCATGACCGCTGCCGTGGCCGTGCTGATGTTCGTCCGCGGCCACCGGAGGGCCGCCCTGTACACCGTCGGAGTCATGGTGACGACCACCGCGGCGTACACCGTCATCAAGCTGCTGGTCGGCCGGGCACGGCCGGAGTGGCAGCTCGAGCAGTCACTGTTGTCCTCGAAGTCGTTCCCGTCGGGGCACGCGGCATCGGTCACGGCGTTCGGCGGGATCCTCATCGTGCTCGTGGTGATGCTCGTACGCCGCGGGAACATGCGCCGGCTGCTCTACGGGCTGCTCGGCCTGATGATCGTCGTGGTCTGCCTCGATCGGATCCTTCTCGGCAGGCACTTCCCGTCCGACGTGATTGGCGGGTTCTTCCTCGGGATGGCGATGGTCGCTCTCGGGCTGGCGGTCTACAGCCCGCTGCCGCGCAGCCATGCCCAGCTGCTGCCGGACCTGCCGTCGCCGTACCCCTCCGACCGCAACCTCGCCGTCATCCTCAACCCGTCGAAGGTCGAGGACATCGTGGAGTTCCGCAAGATCGTGAACTCGATGGCCGCCGAGGCGGGCTGGGGGATCCCGGTCTGGCACTACACGACGATCGCGGACCCCGGGACCGGGATGGCGGAGGCGGCCGCAGTCGCCGGCGCCGACCTGGCGCTCGTCTGTGGCGGCGACGGCACCGTGCGCGAGGTCTGCGCCGAGCTGGCCGGCACCGGCATCCCGGTCGGGATCATCCCGGCCGGCACCGGCAACCTGCTGGCGCGCAACCTCGACATCCCGTTGTTCCTGCGGGCGGCCATCGACATCGCGCTCACCGGCCAGGACCGGGCCATCGACATGGTGAAGGTGAGCGGCGACGGCGTCGAGGAAGGCACCCACTTCATGGTGATGGCCGGCATGGGGTTCGACGCCGCGATCATGGAAGGCGTCAACGAGGAGATCAAGGCGAAGGTCGGGTGGATCGCCTACGTGCTCTCGGCGCTGAAGTCGCTGATGTTCCCCGCGGTGCGCGTCGAGCTGTCGATCGACGGCGGCGAGTTCACGACGCACCCGGCCCGGACGGTCGTGGTCGGCAACGTCGGCTACCTGCAGGCCGGGATGCCCCTGCTGCCGGACGCGTCGATCGACGACGGGCTGCTCGATGTCGTCCTGCTGCACCCACGCCGGTTCCTCTCCTGGATACCGCTCGCGTTCCGGGTGCTGGCCAAGCGGACGCGGACCGACGAGCTGGTCGACCGGATGACCGGCCGCACCGTCGTCGTACGAGCGAGTGCGGACACGCCACGCCAGCTGGACGGTGACTCGATCGGCCCCGGCCGCGAGCTGCGGATGGAGTGCATCCATGGCCGGGTACTCGTCCGCGTCCCCCGATAGTCCCTGACGATCTGGCGGCTCGACGGGCGGCCCGGGCCGGATAGTCCCTGACGATCTGGCCACCGACACGCCGTCCGTGCGGCCAGATCGTCAGGGACTATCCCGAGACCCGCTGACCGATCCGCCGTCGCTACTCGGCTGCCGGCGGAGCGCCCTGCTCGACGAAGTCCTTCTGGCGGATCAGCACGAAGCAGCAGGCCGCGGCGGCGAACGCCAGCACCATGGCGATCATCGTGATGTGGTTGAGGGCATCGACGAAGCTCGAGGTCGCGACGGCGGCCAGCTGGTCCCGCACGCCCGCCGGTGCGGACTGGATCACCGCGTCGGTCTGGCCGCCGGTGACGGCGCCGGCGATGCGGTCGGACTGGTCGGCCGCGGGCGTGCCGGCCAGACCATTGCGAACGCCGTCGGCGACCTGGTGGGCGAAGATCGTGCCCAGGACCGCGATGCCGGTGGCGATGCCGACTTGTCGGAACGTCGAGTTGATGCCGGAGGCCATGCCCGAGCGGTCGACCGAGACCACGCCGACCGCGGTCGACGCGAGCGGGGTGTTGATCATGCCGACCCCGACCCCGCTGACGAGCAGTCCGGGGATCAGGTGGGTCCACGAGGAGTCGACCTCGATGCCGTGGATGAGGAGCAGGCCGACGCCCAGGACGACGAAGCCGGGTGCGATGAGCCACTTGGCAGGGACGTTCTCGGTGAGCCGGCCGGCGACCGCTGCCGCGACGAACGCGGCACCGGAGAGGAAGAGGAACCGGACGCCGGCACCGACGGCGGAGTAGCCGAGCACGTTCTGGACGTAGATCACGAGGTAGGTGAGAAGTGAGAACACCGACGCGGAGACGCCGAACGCCGCGATCAGGCCGCCGGTGAACGTCGGCTTGCGGAGCAGTCCGAGGTCGAACATGGGGTCTTCCTGGATCAGCTGGCTTGCCACGAACACGGCGAGCAGCACTGCCGCGCCCACCAGGCAGGCGACCACGCGACCGTCGTCCCACTGGGTCTGCCCGGCTCGGATCATGCCGTAGACCAGTCCACCCAGCGCCAGGCTGAAGGTGCCGAAGCCGAACCAGTCCGGACGACCGGCGCGCGGGTCGTGGGACTCACGGACCCGGGCGACAGCGATGAGGATGGCGAGAAGGCAGATCGGGATGTTGACGAAGAAGATCCACCGCCACGAGAGGCCGCTGGTCAGCACGCCACCGAGGACCGGCCCGACAGCCACGGCCACGCCGGTGGTCGCGCCGAACACGCCGAACGCGATACCGCGGTCGCGACCCTGGAACGCCGACGCGATGAGCGCCAGCGCGGTCGCGAACATGGCGGCGCCGCCGATGCCCTGGAAGGCTCGCGACAGCTGGAGGAAGAAGATGTCCTGGGCGGCACCGCAGGCGATCGAGCCGGCCATGAACAACGCAGCCCCGATCACGAACACCTTGCGGCGGCCGTAGAGGTCGGAGAGCGACCCGGCGGTGAGCAGGAGGGCCGCGAGGCTGAGCGCGTAGGCGTCGATCACCCACTGCAGGTCGGAGAGGCTCGCACCCAAGTCGACCTGGATGTCCGCGAGCGCGACGTTCACGATCGTGATGTCGAGCAGCAGGATGAAGATGCCCAGGCAGACGGCGACGAGCGTCCACCACTTGGGGTCGCGGCCGACCCTGGTCTCGGGCGCCGGGGCGGGGATGGTCTGCGCGGTCATGAGCTCGCCTCTCCTGGCTGGTTTTCGTCAACAGCCGAATCATCACGTACCTAACGATTACCTTCGGTACGATACTCTTGTCTGAGCATTCGTCAAGTGCCTAACGATCAAGAGGTGAATGTTTTGGGGCTGGAGGACGCCACTGACAGCCGCGAGCTGATCAGCGGGCTCGAGGACCAGCCGGGCCACCTGATCTGGCGGGCCGCCGCGCGGGTGTCCGTCAACCTCGACCGCGTGCTGCCACCCGGCGTCGACATCCACGCCTACGCAGCGCTCCTGGCGCTGGCCGGCGGCGCGACCCGGTCCCAGCAGTCCCTTGCCGACACGATCGCGGTGAGCCGGACAACGATGGTCAAGGTGGCCGCCCAGCTCGCGGAGCAGGGGCTCGTCGAGCGGGTCCGCAACCCCCAGGACCGCCGGTCCTACGCGTTGACCCGCACCCCCGAGGGCGCGGCCGCGGCCCGGCGCTGGCGCCGCCACGCGGAGGACCTCGAGGAGGCACTCACCCCGGGTTTCTCACTCGGCGAGCGCGAAGAGATGCGGGGACTCATGCTCCGTCTCCTCGAGGGTGAGCTGGCGCCGGACACCCCCGAGCCGCTCCTGGAGAGCCTTGGCTTCCTCATCACCCGGATCCACTTCCGAATGCACCGGGAGTTCGCGGACGCGTTGGCACCGCTCGGCATCCTGCCGCCGCACTTCGGCCTGCTCACCACGCTCACGACGTTGGGCCCCGTGCCCCAGGCCGAGATCGGCCGCCGACTCGGTATCAGCGGCGCCAGCGTCGTGCAGCTGGTCGACGACCTCGAGAAGATCGGGCTGGTCGAGCGCCGCCGCCTGGAGGGGGACCGCCGCACCCAGGTGCTGCATCTCCTCCCGAGAGCACCCGAGGTGCTGAAGCAGGCGCGAAGCACCGCCGAGGAGATGCTGGCTCACCGGCTGGCCAACCTCGACGTGAGCCAGACCCAACGCCTGGTGCTGCTGCTGCAGCGGTTCGTCACCGGCGAGTGAGCAGCAACCGCCAGAGCGGGTTGACCCGGCCCGGCGGCAGCACCTCGTCGAGCGACTCGAGCTCGACGCCGTCCCTCACGCCTGCCTCGATCTCGGCCCGGGTCAGCGTCCAGGGCGGCTCCGCGGCAACGGGCTGGTCGTCGGGGCGGACGACCTGGACGACGAGGGCCGTTGCCCCTGGCGCCAGGAGCCCGTGGACACCGGCGATCGCGCGTGCCCGGAGGGAGGGGTGCAGCGCCTGCAGCGTGTAGATCTCGACCACGAGGTCGAACGCCCCGCGCAGGTCGTCTGCGAGGTCGAGAAGGTCGCCCTCGCGGTAGTCGACCGGCGAGTCGGGGTAGCGGTCGCGGACCGCACTCACCGCGGCGGGCGAGATGTCGAAGGCAGTGGTCCGCCAGCCGTGCGCGGCCAGGTGCTCGGAGTCGGCGCCGAGCCCGCACCCCACGACCACCGCGCGATGTCCGTCGCCGGCACCGTGACCGGCCACCCAGTCGGCCAGCACCGGATGCGGGTCGGTGCGGTCCCAGGGCAGCGCGACCTCGCCGCGCTCGGCGGCCGACCAGAGCTCGTCGTACCAGCGGGTCGGCTCGCCCTCCGCAACCGCCCTGACGCCGAGCTCGTCGGCCAGGTCGTCCCAGTCACGGTTCATGGCTTCGCGGACGCCACAGCGTTCTCCTCCTCCGGTGACATCGGTTGCTCGCAGGTCCAGCCGACGAGGCTCTTGGCGTAGCTGCGCGCCTCGCTGCGGCCGTGGATCGCGGTCAGCACCACGCCGTTGCCGCCGTCGTCCACCAGTGCCAGGGACCACGACAGGCGACCGCCGACGTCGGCGAAGGCGTCGTAGCGGACCAGACCGAGGTGGCGCAGCGCGCCCCTGGCCTCCGCTCGCAGGGCGGCCACCTCCTGTCGCAGCCCGAGGACGTCCTCGGGCACTGAGTCGAGGTCGCCGCTGCGTCTGGGCGTACGACGGAGCGCGGCCACACCCACGACTAGCGCCGCGACAGCGAGCAGCGCCGTGGGCACCACGATCAACAGCACGTCTCCCAAACTACGATGCAGCGGTGACCGAACCCCTGCGCCGCCCCGAGAGGATCGCCTACCAGGGCGAGCCGGGGGCCAACTCCCACCAGGTGTGCCGCGAGCACTACCCGGAGCTGGAGGCCCTGGCGTGCGCGTCGTTCGAGGACGTCTTCGCGGCGGTCGAGGACGACGAGGCCGACCTGGCGATGATCCCGATCGACAACTCGATCGCCGGGCGGGTCGCCGACATCCACCACTTCCTGCCCGACTCGGGGCTGCACATCGTGGCCGAGCACTTCCTGCGGATCCGGTTCCACCTGCTCGGGATCCCCGGTGCCCGGCTCGACCAGATCCGCACCGTGCACAGCCACGTCCACGCGCTCGGCCAGTGCCGCAAGATCATCCGCGCGCACAACCTGCACCCGGTGATCTCCGGCGACACCGCGGGAGCCGCCCGCGAGATCGTCGAGGCCGACGACCCCACCCAGGCCTCGATCTCCCCGCCGCTGGCCGCCGAGATCTACGGCCTCGAGGTGCTCGCCGAGGACGTCGAGGACGAGGACCACAACACCACGCGGTTCGTCGTGCTCTCCCGCGAGCTGGTCGAGGCTCCGGCCGGCAACGGAGCGGTCGTGACGTCGTTCATCTTCAACGTACGCAACCTGCCGGCGGCGCTCTACAAGGCGCTCGGCGGCTTCGCGACCAACGGCGTCAACATGACCAAGCTGGAGAGCTACATGGTCGGAGGCTGGTTCACCGCGACGCAGTTCCTCGCGGAGGTCGACGGCCACCCCTCCGACGTCGGCGTCGCCCGCGCCCTCGAGGAGCTGCGCTTCTTCACCACCGACGTGAAGATCCTCGGCGTCTACCCCGCGGACTCGTTCCGGGAGGACCACGCATGAGCAGGCCTGACCAGCTCAGCGCGCCTTCACCCTGAACTTCCACTTGTCGGGTGTCCGGTCGCGGTTGCCGGCCTCGTCGATGGCCCGGGCCTGGAACATGTAGCGCCCGACCTTCAGGTGCTTGAACCTCTTCGGTGACGAGCAGGGCCGGTACTGCTGGAGCTGTTCCGAGCGCACGTTGTTGCCCTTCAGCCGGCACTCGAAGACGGCGGGCTCGTCGGAGACGAAGATGAACCTGACCGTGGTCCGTGTGGACGACTGGGGCCCCTTGGTGATCGTCGTCGAGGGCTGGTCGAGGTCGCAGGCGCCCTGCGTGGTGGCCTGGGTGGCGCACAGGTCCTGGGTCTCGTCGCCGAAGCCGTCCTTGTCGCCGTCCGGCTCGACGGTCGCCGCAATGTCTAGGGTGCCGGAGTCAGCCGTGTAGGGCTGGTTGGACCCGACCGGTTGGTCACCGAGGACGAACGCGAGCGAGCCAGGCCCGGCGCACGGACCGGCGGTGATCACAGCCATCCCGATGATGTCGCCGGCCTCGACGGGAACCCGGATCGGGAACGAGCTGAGCGTGCTGGCCGCCGGGAGCACCTGCTCGCTCGATCCGACGACGGTGTAGCTGTTGCCACCAGTGGGGCGGAACACCTTGAACTTCAACGTCGGTGCGACCGCGCTCGCCTGGAACCGCCAGGACGTGATCACGCCGGCGGTGTCCACGGCGTACGGCGTGCCGACGGGCGAGGGAGTCTGCGCATACGTGATCCCCGCCGGGCAGAGGTTCGGTGGGACGAACGTCGCACCCACGGTCGTCGCCGCGAATGCCGGGCCTGTGGTCATCGAGCCGAGTGTCACCACGACGGAGAGCATCGCTGCGCCACTTGTCGCCACGCGCCGAGGGCGCAGCGTTGTCATGCACAGGGACCGTACTCGCGCCTGGCCGACGGGGACAGGACCTCGTCAGGCGTCGTCAGGGTTCTGCAGCACAGCCACCAGGGCGCCCTGCGGGTCGCGGACCATCGCCGTGCGACCGACGCCCGGCAGGTCGTACGGCGCGACCAGCTCGCTCGCGCCCAGCTCGAACGCCCTGGCCACAGTCGCGTCACAGTCCTCCGCGTTGAAGTAGACGTCCCAGCGCGGCGGTATGCCCTCCATCTGGGGCGGGTAGGCGCCGGCGACCGGCCGACCGTCGACCACGAGGCAGGTGTAGTCGTCGCCCGTCTCCATCGGCATCGCCTCCCACTCCACGCCGAGGACGTCGCTGTAGAACTTCGTGGCGACGGGCAGGTCCGGGCTGCTGAGCTCGTGCCAGATCGGGCAGCCGGGCTCGTTGACCCGCACCGAGCCGATGCTCTGGCCGGCCTGCCACAGGTTCACGCGCACGCCCGTCGGGTCCTGGATGCTCGCCATGCGGCCAAGCTCCATGACGTCGAACGGAGCCGCCTCGACGTTGCCGCCCGCCGGCACCACCTTCGCCGCGGTCGCGTCGACCTCGTCGACGGCCAGGTAGACGCCCCAGAACGCCGGGTGGCCCGCCAGGTGCGGCATCTGCCCGGTGATCCCGGCGATCGAGTCGCCCTGGACCGACACCGCGACATACAACCCGGCCTCGCCCATGTCGACGTCCTCGAACTCCCAGCCCAGCAGCGGCCCGTAGAACCCCTTGGCGGCCTGCTGGTCCGGCGTCGTCAGCTCGACGTAGCTCGGCGTGCCCTGTGCGTACGACGTCACTCGGCTCACGCGGCCAGCCAACACCATCACTTGCCAAAGTGGAAAGTAGTTTCCATACTGAGTTCATGAGCGACCACGAGGCGCACCCGACTCCGGAAGAGGCCCGGGCTCAGCTGGCCCTCTCCGCCAGCACGAAGCCCGAGGTCACCCGGCGTGACCGCGTCATGGTGGCGGGCAGCATCGCCGGCACCGGCCTTGCCATGGCCATCTACCTCATGTGGGTGCTCCCCCTCCAGATTGCGAGCGACAAGCACGAGATCTTGTTCGCATGCCTGTTCATCGTTCCGCTGGTCGGCTTCAGCTTCCTCGCCTCGCGCGTCCGCACGACGCCGCGCGACACGCAACGGCTGGCCCTGACCGCCTGCGTGCTCCTCTTCCCGGCTGCGTTGGTGGGTCAGGCCGTGGCGCACCTTCCGGTGGGCCCTGCCTTCGTGCGCGACATCGTCGGCACCGCGCTCATCGCCGCGCCGTCCCTTGTCATCGGTCGCCGCATCCTGCGAGACAGTCAGTGACCCTCGGCCAGGAGCACGCGCGGCACCGGCTCGCCGAGCCCCTGCTCAACCCGATCCGGTTCAGCATCGTCGCGGCTCTCGCGGCGGTGGACGAGGCCGAGTTCGCGTCGGTGCGGGACACGATCGAGGTGTCCGACTCAGTGTTGTCGAAGCAGGCGAGCGCGCTCGCCGGCGCCAAGTTCGTCAAACTCAGGAAGGGCTACGTCGGCGTCCGACCACGAACGTGGCTCCGGCTGACCCAACGGGGCCGCGACGCCTATGAGTGCCATCTCGATGCGCTCCGGGAGATCGCCGGCGGATAGCCTCATCCGGTGACCGACGACCCGCGCACGGAGGACCTCGGGTTCGCACGCGTCGACGTGGATCGAGCGCGGCGCACCGGGGACGCCGAGGTGGTCTACGGCTCCGGCAAGACGCCCGGCCAGGTCATCACGATCCTGCGCACGCTCCACGAGAAGCACCCCCAGCGGGCGGTGCTCGCGACCCGACTCTCCGAGGAGGCACTCGCTCAGGTGGCGACGTCGCTCCCTGAGGCCGACATCGACGCGGTGGCACGGGCGGTGACGCTGGGTCCGTTCCCGGAGCCGCAGGGCACCGTGACCGTGGTCTCCGCCGGGACGAGCGACGCGCCGGTCGCGGCCGAGGCGGCGCTGTCGATCCGGGTGCACGGTTCGGCCGTCGAGCTGATCGAGGACGTCGGGGTGGCCGGGTTGCACCGGCTGCTGGCGGTCCAGGACCGGCTGGAGGCAGCCGACTGCCTGGTCGTCGTGGCCGGCATGGAGGGCGCCCTGCCGTCCGTCGTCGGCGGACTCACCGGCGTACCGATCGTGGCGGTGCCGACGAGCGTCGGGTACGGCGCATCGTTCGGCGGCCTGGCAGCACTGCTGGCGATGCTCAACTCGTGCGCGCCGGGGGTGACCGTGGTCAACATCGACAACGGGTACGGCGCCGGGGTCTTCGCCGCACGGGTGGCGAGAGCGGCCCGATGACCACCCTCTGGGTCGACGCGTCGTCCGGCGCCAGCGGCGACATGCTGCTCGGCGCGCTGGTCGGCGCGGGCGTGCCGGTCGAGACCATCCAGGCCGCTGTCGACGCGGTATCCCCCGAGCCGGTGGCACTGAAGGTCGAGGCGGTCACCCGCAACGGCTTCGCCGCCACCCGCGTGCACGTCGCGGTCGCCGACTCGGCGGAGCACCGGACCTGGCGAGACATCCGGACCCTTCTCCTGGAGTCGGCGCTCGCGGACGAGGTGCGCGACCCGGCCCTGCGCGTCTTCGAGCGGCTCGCGGTCGCCGAGGGTTCGGTGCACGGCCATGACCCGCTGGACGTGCACTTCCACGAGGTCGGGGCGCTCGACGCGATCGCGGACGTGGTCGGGGTCTGCGCCGGCTTCGCCCACCTGGCCCCGGACGAGGTGGTGGTCACGCCGATCGCGGTCGGCTCCGGCACCGTCCGAGGCGCGCACGGCACCCTGCCGGTCCCGCCGCCTGCGGTGGCCGCGCTGCTGACCGGCGTCCCGTCGTACGCCGGCCCGCAGAGTGCGCCGGCGATCGAGCTGTGCACGCCGACCGGGGCTGCGCTCCTGACAACGCTCGCGACGGCGTACGGCCCACAGCCGGCGATGACCACCCAGCAGGTCGGCGTCGGCGCCGGCGGACGCGACCCCGCGGGCCACACCAACGTGCTGCGCCTGCTGGTCGGCAGCCCGGTCGCCGCCTCCGACGGCCAGGACGACCTGCTGGTCCTCGAGACCAACGTCGACGACCTCGACCCGCGGCTGTGGCCCGACGTGATCACGGCGGTCCTCGCCGCCGGCGCGCTCGACGCCTGGCTGACCCCGATCCTGATGAAGAAGGGCCGTCCTGCGCACACCTTCCGCGCCCTCGTCGCACCCGACCGGGCGGCCGAGGTCCGGGCCACCGTGTTCCGGGAGACCACCACCATCGGCATCCGCGAGTACCCCGTCGCCCGGCACGCGCTCCCCCGCGAGACCGCCACCGTGACCGTCGGCGGCCTCGAGATCTCGGTGAAGCTGGCCCGGCTCGACGGGGTCGTCGTGACCGCGCAGCCGGAGTACGACGACGTGGTGAGCGCCGCCCGGGCGCTCGGCCGGTCGATCCGTGAGGTGCTGGCGGAGGCGGGCGCGGCCGCCCGCACGCTGGCGCGCTGATGGACTCCCACTGATGGATTGGGCCGCTCTCGCGCTGACCTTCGGCGCGATCTTCGTGGTGGAGCTGCCCGACAAGACCTTCCTCGCGACGCTGGTGCTGGCGACCAAGTACCGCCCGATCCTGGTCTGGCTCGGCGTCGGTTCGGCGTTCGCCGTGCAGACGACGGTGGCGGTGCTGCTCGGGCACGCGGCGTCGTTCCTGCCCGAGCAGGCCGTGCACTCGGTCGCGCTGTTGATGTTCCTCGCGGGTGCGGTGATCCTCGTCCGCGAGGGGCGCAGCCACCAGCAGGACTCCGGCGAGGAGTTCGCCGAGGGCGCCAGGAACGTCACCGGCTTCCGCGCGGTGCTGGCGTCGTTCCTCGTGCTGTTCGCCGCCGAGTGGGGCGACCTGTCCCAGCTGCTGACGATCTCGCTGGTCGCGCGCTACGAGGCGCCGGTGAGCGTGTTCGTGGGCGCGCTCGGAGCTCTGCTCGTGGTCAGCGGCCTCGCGGTCCTTGTCGGCCGGACCCTGCTGCGCTTCGTCTCGCTGCACGTCCTGCACTACGTCGGCGCCGGCGTCTGCCTGCTTCTGGCTGCTCTCACGCTGACCGAACTGGTGGCCTGACTAGTGTTGCCGCCATGACGGAGCAGGCGCCCCACGGCGCGGACAGCGAGGTCGGCCAGCTGCGGACCGTGATGCTGCACCGCCCCGGACCCGAGCTGAAGCGCCTCACGCCGCGCAACAACGACAAGCTCCTCTTCGACGGCATCCCGTGGGTGCACCGCGCCCAGGACGAGCACGACGCGTTCGCGGCCGAGCTCCGCGCCCGCGGGGTCGAGGTGGTCTACCTGACCGACCTGCTCACCGAGACGCTCGAGCAGGAGGACGCCCGCGCGGCCGCGATCGAGGAGGCACTGCGAGACCTCGACCTCGGCGACACCATGCGCGGCTACCTCGAGGGGCTGCTGGGCGACTCGAGCCCGGCCGAGCTGACGGCGTACCTCACCGCGGGCATCCGGAACGACGAGGTACGCGGCGGCTTCGGGCTGGTCACCTCGCTGCTGGCGTACGACGACTTCCTCATCGACCCGCTGCCCAACCTGTTGTTCACGCGCGACTCGTCGGTGTGGGTGCGCGACCGGGTGGCGATCACCTCACTGGCGATGCCGGCCCGAAAGCGCGAGACCGAGCTGACCGAGCTGATCTACAGCCGGCACCCGCGGTTCGTGGGCACCCCGCGGATGCACGGCGCGCACCTCGAGCACGTCGAGGGCGGCGACGTGCTGCTGCTCGCGCCGGGCGTGATCGCCGTGGGCGTCGGCGAGCGGACCACGCCGGCCGGCGTCGAGCGGCTGGCGCGGCAGTGCTTCCAGGCCGACCTCGCGCACACGGTGCTCGCCGTACCCATCGCGCAGGAGCGCGCGACCATGCACCTCGACACGATCTGCACGCTGGTCGACGTCGACAAGATGGTCGTCTACCCCAACATGGCCGACTCGCTGATGGCCTACTCGGTCAGGCCGACCGGCGACGCGGAACCGGACGGAGACCTCGTCCTCGAGGTCGGCAAGGCCGAGCCGTTCCTGGTCGCTGCGGCCGCGGCCATGGGCATCGACATGATGCACCGGATCGACACCGGCCTCGACCCGGTCACCGCCGAGCGGGAGCAGTGGGACGACGGCAACAACACCCTGGCGCTGGCGCCGCGGGTCGCGGTGGCCTACGAGCGCAACGACGAGACCAACGACCGCCTCGAGGACGCCGGCATCGAGGTGGTCCGGATCGCCGGGTCCGAGCTGGGCTCCGGTCGCGGCGGCCCGCGCTGCATGAGCTGCCCCATCTCGCGCGAGCCGCTCGCGTAGCCCGCTCGGGCCAGTTCAGCGCAATTGCGCCGGATTGGTCTTGTTTCACGCGTGAAACAGGGCGGGATGAGCGCAATTGCGCCGAAAGTGCTCGCTCGGGGGCGGCGGAATGGGCGACCGTGCCTTCACGGCCGCTGGCTCGTTGCCCTGCTAGGACCCGAACCCCGAAAGGCTGGCCATGGCAGACACCTTCTTCTCGATGTTCACACCCGAGGAGATCGCCTTCATCAGTGCCTCCGGCACCCGCGTGACCCTGCCCGAGGGCTGGGCGCCGATCTCTGAGTCGACCGGTGCCGACAAGGCCTACATCATCCTGAACGGCAAGGTCTCGGTGCGCTCCCACGGCGACGAGGTCGCCCAGCTCGGTCCGGGCGACATCGTCGGCGAGACGGCGATCCTGAACCACTCGCTGCGGACGGCGACCATCGTCGCCCTCACCCCGCTGGAGCTGATCCACTTCACCAAGGAGCAGCTGGCCGGGCTGAACGTCGACATGCCGTCGTTCCACGAGGCGCTGGAGAAGACCGCGGCCGAGCGGTTCCCGCAAGAATCCTGAGGTGGAGGAGAACGAGCCCGACCTCTCCGAGGCGCTCGACACCGTCGAGCGGTACCTCCTCGGCGACGCTCCGTCGCTGACCCGGATCCAGGTCTGCGAGCAGGCCGGCGTACCGCTCGAGGTGGCCCAGGAGCTCTGGCGGCTGCTCGGCTTCGCCCACCAGCCGGACGACGCGGTGGCGTTCACGCGGGCCGATGTGCAGGCGCTCGAGTACACCCACGACCTGATGAAGCTCGGCATCCTCAGCCCCGACCGGCAGGCCGCGCTGGTCCGCACCTGGGGGCGCAGCTTCGCGCGGCTTGCCGAGTGGCAGACGCGGCTGCTCACCGACGTCGCCCTCGAGAGCCCGGACCCGGTCCAACAGGTCACCGACCTCGCCTCCGAGGTTCTCCCGCGGGTCGAGGCGCTGCAGGCCTACGTCTGGCGGCGCCACCTGGCCAGCGCCGGCGTGCGGTTGATGGCCAGTGACTCGGCCGGTTCCGACACCTCCAGGCTGGCGGTGGCCTTCGTCGACATCGTGGGCTTCACCTCGCGGAGCAAGGAGCTCGACGAGACCGAGCTGGTGGAGTGGTTGGAGTACTTCGAGGCCGAGTGCTCCGGACTGGTCGTCGACCACGACGGCCGCGTGATCAAGAACATCGGCGACGAGGTGCTCTTCGTCGCCGAGGACGTCGCTCAGGCGGCGGACGCGGCGCTCCTCATGACCGCACGCGGGGCCGACCCGGACGACAGGTTCCCGGAGGTACGCGCGGGCGTCGCGTACGGCGACGTGGTCTCCCGCCTCGGCGACGTCTTCGGCCCCACCGTCAACGTCGCCTCCCGCCTCACGTCGATCGCCCGCCCCGGCTCGGTGCTCGTCGACCAGGGGGCGCACGACGCGTTGACCGAGGACACCGAGGACTCCGACGACGCCGCCGAGCACGAGGAGCGCGAGCACGCCGGCTTCTCCTTCCGCCGGATGCGGCGTACGTCGGTGAAGGGCTACTCGCGCCTGCAGTCGTGGGTGCTGCGGCGGGCGGGCTAGTCGGGAGACATCCCGGTCAGCGGATCGTGACCTGCCGGTTCGCGAGGCCGGAGCGGGCGGCTCGCTGGTCGGGGT
Organism: uncultured Actinomycetota bacterium; assembly: GCA_963825455.1. Lineage (GTDB taxonomy): Bacteria > Actinomycetota > Actinomycetes > Propionibacteriales > Nocardioidaceae > Nocardioides. Next base: position 449,187 of record CAWGTG010000002.1, on the reverse strand, counting down.
CGAGGTCGGAGTCGTCGGCGAGCGCCGCGGCGAGGTCCTCGGCGAACGTCGAGGCGGGGTCCTCCAGCGCCTCCGGGCCGGTGCCGACGGGCAGGTCCCAGACCGGCGCGAGCAGGCCGTGCGCCCGGAACATGCCGACCAGCCGGGCGCCCTCGACGATGACGTCCTTGCCGGCGACGTGCAGCCGGGCGAGCGCGTCGAGCAGCTGGTCCTCGGGCTCGGGCATCACCCAGCGCAGGTGCTCCTTTGTGCCGACGTCGGTCCAGTACGCCGCCTCGACCTGGGTCAGCCGCGCGGTCGGGTTGGCTGCAGCGTTCGCCTGCTCGAGCGCGGCCGCGAGGTCTTCCTTGTCCTCGACGTCGGAGACCCAGAACTCGAACCCGTCATGCACGGTGACCTGCAGCTGCTCGTCGGTGACCAGGTCCTGTAGTCGTGGTCCGGCGCCCGGTGGGTCGGTGAGGCCGAGCACGCCCGGCTCGTCGGCGTCGATCGCGAGCTGCAGCACCGCACCGAGGTCGCGGGACGGGTCGCCGAAGTTGTGCTGGACCTGCAGGCCGAGCCACAGCCGGCCGCTGTCACGGACCATCGCCGGGGCCGCCATCGGCAGCAGTGAGCAGAGGGTGACCGGCTTGTCGGTGCCCTTGACGCTCACCGGCGCCGTCGCACTCGGCACCAGCTCCCGCATGGCGACGATGTCGCACTCCGAGGGCAGCCCCTCGAACGGCCGCCCGACGTAGACGCCGCCCGCCCGGCCCTCGGCACCGTGACACGCCTTGTACCGCTTGCCGGAGCCGCACGGACAGGGCTGGCGTGGGCCCACCTCGCCCGGTGTGGACGACTGGGTCTCTCGGGCCTTGGTCCGCGACTTCTTCGCCATGCCGGAGACGTTAGTGCCCCGCGCGAAGCGCCTCGATGCGCTTCGCGCCCCAATTGCACGCACCTCGCGGCGTTGCCGTCGCTCGATGATGGGCCCACAGCGTCTTCGCTCCGGCGCCTTGCGATGCACGCACAGTTGGCACGCCAAGCAGATCGACCCGCTCCGCGCGGGGCCCTACTTGCCGAGCAGCTCCAGCAAGTACGCCGGGCGGTCGGTGATGACCGCCTCCACCCCGAGCTCCTGGCACCGCCGCAGGTCCGGCTCGGTGTTGACCGTCCAGACGTGCACGCCGTGGCCCGAGTCGGCGATCCGCTCAGCCAGCCGCGGGTGCTCGCGCAGCAGTGCGATACCCGGGCCGACCATCCACTCACGACCGATCAGCCGGCGCAGCAGCGGCCAGTACGTCGCCTTGTCGATCAGCTGCACCAGCTGCACGTGCGGCGCCAGCCTCTGCATCCGCCGCAGCGCCCTGTGGCTGAAGCTCATCACCCGGACCGGGTTCGGTTCGGGGAGATTGGGCCCGTCCCAGCCGAAGTCGTGCAGCATGTCGCAGACCCGCTTCTCGACCAGGCCGCCGTAGCGCGTCGGGTGCTTGGTCTCGATCGCCACCTCCACCCGGCGGTCGTAGTCGGCCACCATCTCGAGCAGCTTGCGCAGCGTCAGGACGCTGTCCAGGCTCCGGTCCCGATCGGGAGCCTCGTCGTCGAGCTCGGCCCACGGGCTCTTCCACGACGCGAAGTCGAGCGCCTCGAGGTCCTCGAGGTTCGACGTCGAGACGAGGCCGCGCCGGGACGCGGTCCGCCGCAGGTCACGGTCGTGCACGCACACGAGGTGCCCGTCGGCGGTGAGGCGGACGTCGCACTCCAGGCCCTCCGCGCCGGCGTCCAGCGCCTTCACGTAGGCACCCAGCGTGTGCTCGGCGTTCTCGAAGCTCGCGCCGCGGTGCGCGACCACCTGGGGCAGCTGCGCCGAGCGGGGCATGACGCCATTGTGGGCGTGTCTCGCCCGTTCGGGTGGGGAGGCGCGACGAAGGCGGGCTGGGCGTTATGCGTCCTTGTCGCGCGCGTCCTTGTAGACCCAGACCGACGCGATGGCCACCGCGATGAGCGGCCCGATGCTCAGGGTGAGCTCGATGTCGACCATCGCGAAGAGGATCAGGATGAACGCCCCGCACAGGACGAACGAACCGACGGACAGGACGAGTGCACGCTCCTGGCTCATGTCCGAGGGGTACCCACGTCCGGGCCTGCCCGAAACGCTCGTCAATGGCCCCCTCGGTTCTTTCTCGCTGTCGCCGTTGCGTGATACGACGAGCCCGTGGCCAAGCACAGCGAATCCACCGCCAAGACCTACCTCTACCTGCGGGTCGGGCTGGTCGCGCTCGCGGTCTTCCTGGGTGCCTCGCTCGTCATCGAGCTGGCGTTCGGCGACACGGAGTGGCTCGGCTCGATCAGTGCCTACTACTACACGCCGGTGCGCAGCGTCTTCGTCGGGACGCTGTGCGCGATGGGGGTGTGCCTGATCGCGATCAAGGGCCGCGACCGGCCGCGTGAGGACCTGATGCTCAACCTGGCCGGGATGTGCGCGCCGGTGGTCGCGCTGTCTCCGACCCCGCTCGAGGACGCCGCGGCGTGCGGTGACGCGACTCGCTGCGTGCCGGAGCAGTTCGTGCCGGGTGTCGTCAACAACGTCGAGTCGCTGCTCGTCGTCGGGGTGGTCGGCGTCCTGTTCGCCGCGCGTACGATCCGCCGCGACACCAACGAGCGAGGCGACCTCCTCGCGATCGGCGTCTCGGCCGGCGGGCTGGCCGGGTTCGCGCTGTGGTTCGCCATCGGCCGAGACTCGTTCCTCGACTACGCCCACTACGGCACGGCGGTCCCGATGTTCGGCCTGATCGTCGCTGTAGCACTCGTCAACGCGGCGCGGGTCGACGAGTTCGTCGCGGCCGGCGGCACCCTCACGATGGGCCAGGCCGAGACCTACAAGAAGGCCTACCGAGGCATCGCCTACTTCATGGGAGTCGTGATCGGCGGTGCGCTGGCGCTGTTCGTGGTGAAGGCCGTCACCGACTCCCAGCCCTTCGCGCACTGGGTCTTCGTCGTCGAGGCCTTGCTGCTCGCGGCGTTCACGGCGTTCTGGATCCTGCAGACGCTCCAGTACTCCGAGGACGGCGCGCCGGAGTAGTCGCACCGGCTCACCGTTGTCAGGCGGGGTCGATGAGGGCACCGGGGTTGAGGATGCCGGCCGGGTCCAGCACCGACTTCCCGGCTCGCAGGGCCGCCGCGAACAGGTCCGGCCGCTGGCGGTCGTACCACGGGCGGTGGTCGCGACCGACGGCGTGGTGGTGCGTGATGCCGCCTCCCGAGGTGAGGATGGCTTCGGAGACGGCGATCTTGATCTCGTCCCACTGCTCGACCGTCTGGCCCCACCGACCCGCGGCGTAGATCCCGAAGTACGGCGCCGGACCATCGGGGTAGACATGCGTGAAGCGGCACGTCAGGACTCCTTCGGCGCCCACCTGGCGAATGGCGTCCGCGGCGGCGGTCGCGACAGCGGCGCGAAGTGCGGAGAAGCGATCCCAGGTGCAGGCGGTCTCGAAGGTCTCGACGATCATGCCGCGCGCCGCGAGCGCGTCGCGCTGGTAGGGCATCCGCAGGAACGCCGAGCGCCATGTGTCGCCCGCCCCGCCGCTGGCGGACTCGTCGGCCGCGTCGGTGTAGCGGGCCGGTTCGGGCAGCACACCGGCGTGGTCGCGACACAGCTCGAGGGCGCGTTCCATCCACGCGGTGAGCGGATGGTCGGCGGACTCGAAGCCGAGGACGAGGACGGCGGTGCCCGACCCCGCGTTGATCAGGGCCTCGACGGGATCGAGCAGCCGGCAGTTCGCCGGGTGCAGCCCCGACTGCGAGATGGCGCGCACCGCGCGGACGCCGTCCTCGTAGTCCGCGAACGCGACGGAGGCTGCCGCCCGCCAGCGCGGTCGGTCCTGCAGGCGCATCCACGCCTGCGTGATCACGCCCAGCGTCCCCTCCGAGCCGAGGAACATCCGGTCCGGCGAAGGCCCCGCCCCCGACCCAGGGAGCCGGCGAGTCTCGACCAGACCCGCTGGGGTGACGACGCGCATCGACTCCGTGAGGTCCTCGATGTGGGTGAGCACGGTGGCGAAGTGGCCGCCGGCCCTGGTCGCGAGCCAGCCGCCGAGTGTCGAGAACTCGAAGGACTGCGGGAAGAACCGCAGGGTGTGGCCGCTGGGCCTGAGCTGCTCCTCCAGGTGGGGCCCGAGCGCACCTGCCTGCACCAGCGCCGCCCGGCTGGCCGTGTCGATCTCCAGCACCTGGTTCATCGAGCCGAGGTCGAGGCTGACCGTCCCGTCGTACGCGTCGCCGACCCTTGGCTCCACACCACCGACCACCGAGGAGCCGCCGCCGAAGGGGACCACGGCGATCCGGGCGTCGCTGCACCAGTCGAGGACCTGGGCTACCTCGGGCTCGCTGTGGGGGCGAACCACCAGGTCTGGGACGAAGTCGAGCCGCCCGAGCAACGCCCGCACGACGTCGCGGAAGGCTCGGCCGTGACTGTGCGCGAGTCGATCAGTCGGTGCCTCGGACGTCAGCGCGGCGAGCGCCTCGGGCGGCCGGACCCGGCTCGGCAGCACCCCGAAGGACTCGACCGGCGGAGCCTCGTGCGCCTCGAGCGCGGCGTTGGGGAGCATCGACGAGACGCGGTCGGTGAGCTGCCGGAGCTCCTCGCCGGCGACCGCGTCCTCGACGTTGCCCCAGCCCCACCACGACCGCGTCTTCCCTGGCATGCGGGCGCGGCGCCTCAGGCGTGCTGACGCAGGTAGCGGCCGAAGTGCGGCACCGTGAACGCGATCCGGCCGCGCTCGCCGGAGTAGATCAACCCCTTCTTGAGCAGCGAGTCGCGAGCCGGCGACAGCGACTGCGGCTTCTTGCCGAGCACGCCGGCCACCTCCGCGGTGGCGACCGAGCCCACCGGGTCGTCGGGGTCGTTCGGGTCCTCCGGACCGGCGGCATCCGCCATGGCACGGAGATAGTCGCGCTCCCCCGGCGTGGCGCGTTCGTAGCGGCTGCCGAAGAAGCCGACCGCCAGCTCGCGCTCCGCCTCCGGGGCGGCCACCGCGACGTCGGCAGCGGTGATGGGGGAGGTCGGGGCGAGGTCCCAGACCGTCTTGCCGTAGGCCTGGATGAAGTAGGGGTAGCCGCCGGTCGCGGCGTACATCGCGGCCAGCGCGTCGTCGTCGTAGGCCGCATCTTCTTCGGCAGCGGGGGCGCCCAGCGCGCGGTCGGCCTCCTCGCGGGACAGCCGGTCGATGCGCTGGAAGGAGAAGAGGCGCTCCGAGTAGGACTTGCTCGCGCTGAGCACCGCGGGCAGGTGCGGGAGCCCGGCGCCGACCACGATCACGGGCAGGCCTGACTGGCTGACCTCGTGGCAGGCGGCGCACAGAGCCGAGACGTCGTCGGGGCCGAGGTCCTGCATCTCGTCGACGAAGACCGCTACGCCCTTGCCGAGGTCGGCCGCGAGCCCACCGACGTCGTTCATCAGCTCGACCAGGTCGATCTCGATGTCACCGGAGTCGGCGCGGCCGCGCACGGCGGGTACGTCGATGCCGGGGCTCCAGCGGTCGCGCAGCTTCGCGTCCGGTCCGGCCTGCCGCTCGGCGAAGGACCGGATCACGCCGAGCACGTGGTCCGCATCAGGGTGCCCCAGCTCGCGGACCGCCTGGTGCAGCGCGCTGGAGAGAGGCCGGCGCAGCGACTGGTCGGGCCGCGCCTCGAGCTTGCCGGTCCCCCAGCCCTTGCGGACCGCCTGGCCCCGCAGCGCGTTGAGCAGCACGGTCTTGCCGACCCCGCGCAGCCCGGTGAGCACCAGCGACCGCTCGGGACGACGGCGTGCCACCCGCTCGAGCACCACGTCGAAGGCCCGCACCTGCTCGTCGCGGCCGGCCAGCTCGGGCGGCCGCTGCCCGGCGCCGGGCGCGTAGGGGTTCCGGACCGGGTCCACGGCTACGACGGTATGGCGCCGTCTAGCGGATTCCTTAGATTTCGCCGCCCGGCGCGCCCTGCCCGTAAGAAACTTCCCCTTCCGGCAAGGAGTTCCATGCGGGCAGGGCCAGTTTCACCGGGTACCCGGTGAAACCGGCCGCCTCAGGCGGGCTCGCGGGTCGGCGCGTGGCGGTAGGCGCGGTCGAGGCCGACGCGCAGCATCTCGATGAGCTCGGGGACCTCCTCGATCGCCAACCGGAACGACGCCGCGCAGACGTTGTCGCGCCAGAGCGAGAGCACCACCAGGTCGGCCTCGGAGTGCCAGGAAACCCGGAGCGCGCGCTCGCTGCCGCGGGCGTCGAGGAAGATCGACCCCAGCTCTGGCAGCGGCCGGGCGGCGCTCATCAACCCATCATGCTCCCCACCGCGAAACCTGTCACGAGGTCCGGTCGGAGCTCGCCACTAAACTTCAGGGGTGCCCGAGCTGCCCGAGGTGGAAGCCCTGGCCCTCGACCTCAGGGGCAGGCTCGCCGACCACGCCATCGCGACGGTGCACATCGCGGCGTTCAGCGCGCTCAAGACCTTCGACCCGCCCCTGCGAGCGCTCGAGGGGCTGATGGTCGACGACGTCACGCGGCACGGCAAGTTCCTCGACATCAGCGTGGGCGGGCTGCACCTGGTCATGCACCTGGCGCGCGCGGGCTGGATCCGCTGGAAGGACGAGGTCCCGGCGCTGCCGCCCCGTCCTGGGGGCAAGAACCCGCTCGCGGCCCGCGTGGTGCTCGACGACCAGTCCGGGCTCGACATCACCGAGGCCGGCACCAAGAAGAGCCTGGCGATCTACCTGGTCCGCGACGCCCAGGACGTCCCCGGCATCGCCAGCCTCGGCCCTGACCCGCTCACCGACGACTTCACCCTCGAGAAGTTCCGCGACATCCTCAAGGCCGAGGGGCGCAAGCAGCTCAAGGGCGTGCTCCGCCACCAGGGCACCATCGCCGGCATCGGCAACGCCTACTCCGACGAGATCCTGCACGCCGCGCGGATGTCGCCGTTCAAACCGGCATCCAGCCTGCTCGAGACCGACGACGACACCGATCTCGTGATCCTGTACGACGCCATCCGGGTCACCCTCGGCGATGCGGTCGAACGGTCGCGGGGGCTGGCCGCCAGTGAGCTGAAGAGCGAGAAGAAGTCCAACCTCGCGGTGCACGCCCAGACCGGGAAGCCGTGCCCGGTCTGTGGCGACATCGTGCGCGAGGTCTCGTTCGCCGACTCGAGCCTGCAGTACTGCCCGACCTGCCAGACCGGCGGCAAGCCGCTGGCCGACCGCCGAATGAGCAAGCTGCTCAAGTGAGGGCCAGGCCATGTCTCCCAACTCGTGGTGGATGCCGGCGTCGTCCAGGCGCGGGCTGGCAAGACGGCGGCGCGCGCGCAGACTGGGCGTCTTCGAAGCGTCGGCGACGCCGCCAGCGCGTGTTCTGGGCGGCGTCCGGCGCCGCCAGGAGCTGGGAGATGCGGCCTAGGTGAACGGCATCCCGACCGTTGCGATCAACGGCGTACCCGACCCGTTGCCCGACGGACTCTCCGTGCTCGACGTCCGCGAGCCCGTGGAGTGGGCGCACGGCCACGTCGCAGGCTCGGTGCACATCCCCATGGCCGAGGTGCCGACGCGGCTCGAGGAGGTGCCGGACGGCCAGGTCCTCGTGGTCTGCAAGGTCGGTGCCCGCTCCGCACGCGTGGCCGGATACCTGGTCCAGCAGGGTCGCGACGCGGTCAACCTCGACGGCGGGCTGCTCGACTGGGAGGCGGCCGGCCGCGCCCTGGTGAGCGACACCGGCCGGCCGCCCATGGTGGTCTAGGGGCTCTCCGAGCCGTCCGGCTCGCCCTCCAGCTCCGGGCACGTCTCGGCGACGTAGTCGTCGAGCGCGTCCAGCTTCTTCTGGTCCTCGTCGCTGACGTCTCCGATGCCGGCGAGGTCGTCGACCGTCGCGTCATCGTTGAGGGCCTTGATCTTCTCGACGTAGAAGTCGAAGCCGTCCTGGGCGTCGGCGGGCATGTCCTCCGGCGTACCGACGTCCTCGAGATTGTCGGCGGCGTCCTTGAGCGTCTGGATGTAGCCCTTCAGGTCCTTGGTCGGGTCTGCGGCCGCGAAGTCGTCCTGGAAGGTCTTCAGGGCGCCACAGAAGTCCTTGGCCGACGGCGGGTCGTCGCCGTCGCCACCGCCGCCGCCGTCACTGCAGCCGACGGCACCGCCGGCGATGAGGGCCAGGCTGGCCGCAAGAAGCCGCAGCCGCATCAGCTGCCGCCGCTGGAGTCGTCGCTGGGGGCGCCGCCCGAGTCGCTGCCGGAGTCGCTCTCGGAGCCACCGCTGTCGAGCTCCGGGCAGGTCTTCTCCAGGTAGGTGCTGAAGGCGTCTGTCTTCTTCTTGTCCTCGTCGGAGAACTCGTCTTCGAGCCCCGCCATGTCCTCGATCGACGCGTCGTCCGGCAGGGCCAGGATTTCGTCGAGGGTCAGCTGGAGGCCCGCCTTGGCGTCGTCCGGGATGTCGTCGGGCGTGCCGACGTCCTCGATCCGCTGAGCCGCCTCCTTCAGGATCTCGCCGAGGTTCTCTTCCTGCCCGGTCACGTCCGAGAGGTCGTCTGCGAAGGCCTGGAAGGCCCCGCAGAAGTCCTCCGCGGAGGCGCCGCCCTCGTCCTTCTTGGCACTGCCGCCGCCGTCGTCTCCGCAACCGACCGCCCCGCCTGCGACGAGGACGAGGCAAGCTGTGAGCAGTGCGAACTTCATGTCTTCTCCCCAACATCGGTGCCGTCGGCTCCCCACCCTCGCACGACCGCGCGGACGGCCGCCGGGTCGGGTCAGCCCTCGGTGCCGTCGCGGTACGGGCAGGTGGCGTTGAGGTAGTCCTCGAACGCCATCGACGTGGCGCGCTCGTCAGCGGTGAGGTCGAGCACGTCCATCAGGTCGGTCTGGGTCGCGTCGTCGGGCAGGGCGATCAGCTTGTCGAGGGTCAGCGCGAGGCCCTCTCGGGCGTCGTCGGGGATGTCCTCAGGGGTCCCGACGTCCTTGAGCTCCCGGGCCGCCTCCTTGAGCGCCTCGATCCCCTCGCCCAGGTCGGTGGTGTCCGTCTCGGTGAAAGTGTTCTCGAACTTCTCCGCCGCGGCGCAGAACTCCTCGACGGACACCTCCTCCCTGCCGTCGCCTGCCCCGTCTCCGTCGTCCCCGCCGCAGGACATCAGCCCGGGCACCGCGAGGAGGACGCCGCCGAGCGCGAGTCCGAGCTTCATGAACCCTCACCCTGCCATGGCGGTGCCGGCAGCGGCAGCGCCCGCTCGAGCAGTCCCAGGTACGTCGGCCGCGGTACCTCGATCGCGCCGAGGGTGGCCAGGTGCGGGGTCACCCACTGCACGTCCAGCAGCCGTCCGCCCACGCCGTCGGCGGTCATCAGCGAGACCAGCCCGACCAACGCCACCTTCGACGCGTCCCGGACCCGGTGGTACATCGACTCCCCCGCGAACAGCCCGCCGATCCCCACGCCGTACAGCCCGCCGGCCAGCTCGCCGTCCTGCCACGCCTCGACCGAGTGGGCCCAGCCCAGCCGGTGCAGCTCGCCGTACGCCGCGGAGATGTCCCGGGTGATCCACCCGGCGTCGCGGGCCGGGTCGCCGCAGCGGGCCATCACCTCGTCGAAGGCGGTGTCGACCCGGATCTCGAAGTCCCGGCACGAGCGGCGCAGCGACCGGGACACCACCAGGCCGTCCAGCGGCACGATCCCCCGATGCACCGGCGAGAACCAGTGCATCGGCGGCCGGGTGCCGTGCTCGGGCATCGGGAAGATCCCCCTGCGGTACGCCGCGAGCAGGGTGCCCGGCGCGAGGTCCGCGCCGACGCCGACCAGGTCGTCCTCGGCTTCCCGAGGGTCCGGGAAGACCCACGGGGACGGGGATGGTTCGACCGGCACGTCCGTAGGATCAATGACATGGGCGTGACCAGCAAGGCGGCCGGCGCTGTGAGCAAGCAGCTCGCGCCCCGGATCGGCGAGCTCGCGCCGGGGCTCACGACGTCGTTCGTCCGTGAGGCACTGCACCGCGCGATCGTCGGTGTCGGTCCGTTGCCGCCGGCCAGCAAGGCCGCCGACGCCCAGCTAAGGGAGCAGAAGGGCGACGTCGAGAAGGCCGTCCACGAGGTGATCGAGAACCACGTCCGCTATGCCGCGGCGCAGGGCTTCGTCACCAACCTCGGAGGTCTGGTCACCATCGCGCTGGCCATCCCGACCAACATCACCGGGCTGGCCCTGATCCAGTGCCGGATGATCGCCGGGATCGCGCACCTGCGGGGCTACGACCTCGACGACCCCCGGGTCCGCAACGCGATCCTGACGACGATGATCGGCGAGGACGTCGTCAACGCGCTCATCAAGAAGCGCAAGCTGCCGGCGCCGCCGATGGCGCTGGCCACCGCACCCCTGCACGACCCGGACCTCGACATCGTCATCTCCTCCGAGGTCGCTGCCGAGCTGATCACCAAGGTGGCCGGCAAGCGGCTCGCCATCACGGTCGGTCGCCGGATCCCGATCGCGGGCGGTTTCGTCGGGCTGGGCGCGGACGCCTACGCCACCTGGAAGGTCGGCCGCTACGCCGACCGTGAGCTCCTGCCCCGCGCCCGCCGGTAGACGCTGAGCAGCCCGCGACCGACGCCGCTGTGCTCCAGTCGCAGCACGAGCGCCCGGCGGATGCGGTACGACGGAGTCGCGTAGGCCCGCTCCAGTGCACCCCGCACGTCGGCGAGCTCGGCGCTGCAGCCGCTCCTCCTCATGCCGAAGCCGGGCGTTGTCGAGGAGCAGCGCGGTGATCGCGTCGACGCCGGCGGCGGCGACCTGCCGCTCCCGGGGCCGGTCCGGGTCGGCGTACTCCGACACCGGGGCCGCCCCGACGAGGTCGCCCAGGTCGCCGATGACGTTGTAGCGACGGGCCTCGATCTCGGCGATCCAGGACGCAGACAGCTCCTGCACCCACGCGTGCAGGTCCGGCGGCAGCGCGAGTCGCGGCGAGCTGGTCCGCCGGGAGAGGGTCTGGTGCGCCAGCAGCTCGCGGACCAGCGGCCGGTAGTCGGCCGGGGCCAGCTCGGCGTTCGCCCTGCGGTTGATCCGGCGCAGCAGCGTGGTCTCGGGTACGCCGAGTGAGGGGTTGTGCCGCTCGCCCTCGAGATCGAGGTCGATGCCGTCGAGACCGAAGGCCTGGCTGAACCGCTTCCACAGGAGCTCGGGCGCGCCACCCGGCGGTGGCACCGTGACCAGGTGCACCTGCTGCGGCGGCAGCTCCTGGCCCCAGCGGTCGAGGATCTCGGGGATCTCCTGCACCCCCCAGAACCACGCCCCGATCCGGGTGGCGCGCTCCGGGTCCTGGATCTGGTCGAGGAAGGCGCCGTAGCTCAGCTGGGCTCGGTGCTTGACGTTCTCCTGCCACTCCGCGGGGATCTGGCGGACCAGGTCGCGCACGCTCAGCACGAGGTGGACCTCGGCGCCGTCGGTGTGGCCGATCGAGTCGAGTGCCCGGCCGATCTGCGCGCGCGAGGCCGTCGCGAGGATCTCGTGGCTGATGATCGCCGTGCCCTCGGCCGCTCGTACCTGGGCGGCCAGGTCGTCCCAGGCGCCGATCGCGTCGGACTGCAGGCCGCCCCACGGCAGCTGCATCAGGTCGAGCGCGGCGAGGAAGTGGCTGTCGTGCCGGCTGGCCGGGTACGCGATGCCGGCGGCCGCAAGCACCTCTCGGTTGCGGAACAGCACGTCCTGGAGGTACGACGTGCCGGTCTTCGGCGTACCGACGTGGAGGAGCACCTTGCGGCTCATCTCTCCACCTCCAGCAGCAGCTCGATCGCAAGGTCGAGGACCGGACCTGTCGGGCGAGTTTGCCTCTTGTCGGGGGTTGCAACCCCTGACAGGTGCCGGTTTCCCCGGTCAGCCGGGGATCCCGACCACCCCGGCAGGAGCCCGTCCGGATCCCCCACCACAGGGTAACGAGCGCGGAGCAGCCGCTGCCGCAGGCCGAAGGCGGCGTCCTCGACCCAGTCCCGGTGCTCCGGCGGGACGTCGGGGAGCGCACCGCCGACGCCGGCAAGCCGCGGCCGCAGCACCGAGGACAGCAGCGCGGCCTGCTCGGCGGGCAGGACGAGCAGGCTCAGTGCGGTCCCGACCTGGCGGGCCAGCTCCGTGGCGTGCGCGGGCACGTCGGACACGGGGTCGAGGCGGCGTACGCCGACCAGCCCGGGCAGCTCGCCGAGGTCGAGCACGACGCCCACCCGGCCGGTGTGCGGCCGCGCGCGGAACCGCTCGACCACGCCCGGGAGGTCGACCCGGCGGGGCAGTCGACGCCGGGCCCGCAGCCTGGCCAGGAAGTCCGGCCAGCTCGGGACACCCGTGCCGAAGGCCCCGGCGGCCCAGGTGTGCGCGAGCATCGTGGCGAGGTCGGCACCGAGTACCTGCACCGAGCGCCCGCCACCACCGGGCGGGCGGCCGTCGGCGACGAGCGCGGCGGTGTACGCAGAGGACAGCCATGGGTCGCCCGCCAGCTCGTAGCGGGTGCGGAACCGACGCGTTCGACGCAATTGCGCTGGTTCGGTCGATCCCGATCGACCCATTTCGCGCAATTGCGCTGATTCGGTCACGTTTTCGGCGAGCAGCCCGCTCGCGACCCGCAGCAGCTCGTCGTCGCCCAGCTCGGCCGGGTCGACCGCCGGCGGGCCGAAGCGACGCGCCTCGTCGACCCCCACGAGCTCGAGGTCCGGCCGGCCGCGACCGGGCGCCGACGCGGTCAGCACCCGCTCCACCAGTCCGGCGGGCGGGCGGCCGGCGGCGTTCAGCCGGCGTAGTAGCTCGAGCTGCTGGGCGCCGGGCAGGAACCGGCCCTGGCGAGCGGAGCGAGCGCTCCCCGCGATCGGCTCGGTGCCCGCGATGGACGGCGAAGCGCGCGAGCGGAGCGAGCGTCCGTCGTGGGCCCGGGCCGAAGCTCGCGGGGGTGGAGCAGCGTCCGGCGCGTCGCTCGATGTCCACGACCGCCACGGCGTCGTACCGCCTGCACGCAGATGCGCGATCCACGCCCAGGCGCGGGCCCGGCCGGTGTCCAGTGAGGTGCTCATCGCCGGAGATACCTGGCGAGCTTCGCGGCGCGCGAGCCGAGGGTGCCGTCGGGGTCGGGCCGCCGGGCGGCTTCGAGGGTGAGCGCGACGATGGCGTCGACGGCGGCGGCGTTGACGTCGCGCGCGCCGGGGCTGGTCAGGGTCCTGCCAGACGGCGCCCGGGGCCGGCCGGACCGGGCGCAGCTCCTCGAGGTCGCCGACCACGTCCACGCCGGCGCCCTTGACCCAGTCGATCCAGCTCTGCGCGACCTCCTCGGCCCAGTCGTAGGCCTCGGGCGGCAGCGTCACCGGCACCATGTCTGCGCGAGCCGCGAAGGTCTCGTGCACGACGAGCTGGCGGACCAGCGCCCGGTACTGGTCGGAGGGCAGGCCCGCGGCCTTGAGCCGCGCGTTCACCCGGCGCAGCAGGGTGCTCTCGGCGGTGCCGATCGACGGGTTGCGGCGGCCACCGTCAGCAGGCGCCCAGGCGGGGTCGATGCCGAGCGCGGTGCAGACCCTTCGCCACAGCTCGTCCGCCGGGCCGCCCGGCCGCGGGACGGTCACGACGTGGACCTGCGTGGGCGGGAGCCCGCTGCCCCAGCGCTCCAGGACGCCGGGCAGCCCCTGCACCCGCCAGAACCAACGCGTGGCCTTGCTCTGGTCCGTCTCCTGGATCTGCGCAAGGAACCTCTTGAACGACACCTTCCGCTGGTGCTTGAGCTGCTCCTGCCACTCGGCCGCGGCCTGCCGGGCGAGGTCGCGGGCGCTGTAGACGACGTGCACCTCGGCGAACGACAGGTCGGCCAGCGCCCGCTGCGCCTCGTGCTGCTTGGCGCCGGCCAGGATCTCGTGGCTGAGCACCACGGTCGACCTGGCCCGGCGGGCGCGGCGTACGAGCGCGTCCCACTCGCCGTCCGCCTGCGGTCGCAGGCCGCCCCACGGCCGGTCGAGCAGGTCCAGCGCGGCCAGGAACATGTCGCTGTGCGGGCCGGTCGGATAGCGGTAGCCGTGCTTGCGGAGGGACGCCGCGTTGAGGGCGAGCCGATCCTGGACGTACGTCGTGCCGGTCTTGGGCGCGCCCACGTGGAGGTAGACGCGCCGGCTCACGACTCTGATTGTGACAGCGCCCGCACCACGGCCGAGGGAGACGGGCGGCCGAGCTGCCCGGCCATCCACGCGCTGGTGGCCACGAGGGAGTCGAGGTCGACGCCGTGCTCGATGCCGAGGCCGGTGAGCAGCCACACCAGGTCCTCGGTGGCGAGGTTGCCGGTGGCGCTCTTCGCGTAGGGGCAGCCGCCGAGCCCTCCTGCGCTGGCGTCGTACGTCGTGATGCCGGCCTGCAGGGCCGAGTAGGTGTTGGCCAGCGCCTGGCCGTACGTGTCGTGGAAGTGCATCGCGAGGTCGCCCTTCACCATGCCCGCGGCCACGAACGCGTCGATCAGCGCGGTCACCTGGCCGGCGGTGCCCACACCGATCGTGTCGCCGAGGCTGAGCTGGCCGGCGCCGAGGTCGAAGAGCCGCTTCCCGACCGACACCACCTGCTCCACCGGGACCGCGCCCTCCCACGGGTCGCCGAAGCACATCGAGACGTAGGCGCGGACGTCGAGCCCGGCGTCGCGGGCTCGCTTCACGGTCGGCTCGAACATCGCGAACTGCTCGTCGAGGCTGCGGTTGAGGTTCTTCTGCGCGAAGGTCTCGGTCGCCGATCCGAAGATCGCGATGTGCTTCAGCCCGAGCTCGAGCGCCCGGTCGAGGCCGCGCTCGTTGGGCACCAGCACCGGCAGCTCCTTGCCGTCGGCTCCGAGACGGGTCATGAGCTCCTCCGCGTCCGCCAGCTGCGGGACCCACTTCGGGTGCACGAAGCTCGTCGCCTCGACGACGGGCAGGCCGGCGGCGAGGAGTCGGCGTACGAACTGCTCCTTGACGTCGACGGGGACCATCGACTTCTCGTTCTGCAGCCCGTCGCGCGGGCCGACCTCGTAGATCGTGACCTTCGTCGGCAACTCAGCCATCGTTCGCCTCCACGACGAACAACGCGTCGCCCAGCTTGACCTGTTCCCCCGCGACGGCGCCCACGGTGGTGACCGTCCCCGCGAACGGCGCCTTGAGGCTCAGCTCCATCTTCATCGCCTCGAGCACGCCGAGGACCTGCCCCTCCTCGACCCGGTCCCCCTCGGCGACCCGGACATCGAGGACGGTGCCTGGCATCGGCGCGGTCAGCGCGCCGTCGTTCTCCGGGCCCGTCCCGGCCCCACGGGTCGGGCTCGCCGAGCACGAACCGCTGCCCGCGGAGCATGACCTCGGTGCCGTGTGCGCCTCGGAGGACCCAGCCGTTGCCGTGGCCCATCACGCTCGTCCGCTGGAGGCCGTCGGCCGCGCGGGGCGGCGCGGTCCAGCCCGTGACGCTCAGGTCGCGGCCGTACTCAGTCAACCGGCCACGGGGCCCGCCGAGCCGGAAACCGTCGGGCTGCCACGGGCCGCGCGGCTCGGCGTCCAGGGCGACGTGCAGGACCAGCCCGGCCAGGGCGCGCGCGTCGGCGTCGTCGGGCGCGGGCAAGGGGTGGCGGTCCAACCAGGCGGTGTCGATCGTGGCGTCGCGGAACTCCTCGCTGGCCGCGAGGCTGCGCAAGAACCCGGTGTTGGTGGTCAGGCCGAGGATGACGGTCCGGTCGAGTGCCTCGACCAGGCCCTGGCGAGCCGCCTCGCGATCCGGGCCGTGCACGATCACTTTGGCCAGCATCGGGTCGTACGCCGTCGAGACGACTTGTCCGGACTCGAGGGCGTGATCGACGCGGACGCCCTCGGGCCACTCCGGCCAGAGGAGCTCCGTCACGGTCCCGGCCTGCGGCAGGAAGCCGGCGTAGGCGTCCTCGGCGTAGATCCGGGCCTCGATCGCATGGCCGGTGACGGCTATGTCCTCCTGAGCGAGCCCGAGCGGCAAGCCGGCCGCGACCTTCAGCTGGAGCTCGACGAGGTCGAGGCCGGTGATCGCCTCCGTCACCGGGTGCTCGACCTGCAGCCGGGTGTTCATCTCCAGGAAGAATGCCTCGTCGGTGTCGGCGTCGAGCAGGAACTCGACCGTGCCTGCGCCGGTGTAGCCGACCTGCCGGGCCAAGGCCACGGCCGAGGTGGTCACGAGCTCGCGGACAGCTGGGCTGATCGTCGGAGCCGGCGCCTCCTCCAGCACTTTCTGGTGGCGGCGCTGGGTCGAGCAGTCCCGCTCCCACAAATGCAGCGCGGTGCCGTGGCTGTCGGCCATGACCTGCACCTCGATGTGCCGGCCGCGCTCGACGTACCGCTCGACCAGGATGGTGTCGTCGCCGAACGCGGACAGCGCCTCGCGCTTCGCGGCCGCCACGCCCTCATCGAACTCGTCGGCGGCGCGCACGATCCGCATGCCCTTGCCACCACCTCCCGCCGCGGCCTTGACCAGGACCGGTAACGCGCCGGTGTCGCCTCGCGGCACCGACGGGCACGCCAGCGGCGACCGCGATCTGCCGCGCCGCGTCCTTGCGGGCCATCGCCTCCATCGCGGCGACCGGCGGACCGATCCACGCGACACCGGCCTCGATCACGGCCCGAGCGAAGGCGGCGTTCTCCGAGAGGAAGCCGTAGCCGGGGTGAACCGCTTCCGCTCGGGACGTGCGGACTGCCTCGAGCACCGAGTCGACGTCGAGGTAGGAGTCGACCCGGTGGACGTACTCGAAGTTCGTGTGCGGCGAGCCTCGGTCGAGGTCGGTGTAGATCATGACCGGGTCGACGCCGATCCGCTCGCACGTGCGGGCCACCCGCAGCGCGATCTCGCCCCGGTTGGCGATGAGGACGCTCCTGAACATCGCCATCACATCCGGAAGACGCCGTAGGACGGCTCAGGTATCGGGGCGTGGGCGGCGGCGGCCAGGCCCATGCCGAGGACGCGGCGGGTGTCGACGGGGTCGATGACGCCGTCGTCCCAGAGCCGCGCGGTCGAGTAGTACGGCGAGCCCTGCGCGTCGTACTGCCCGCGGATGCGCTCCTTGAACTCGTCGACGGGCTCGGGGTCGTCGGGTCGGCGTACCTCGGCGAGGACGGCCGCCGCCTGTTCGCCGCCCATCACCGAGATCCGGGCGTTGGGCCACATCCAGAGGAACCGCGGGTCGTAGGCGCGGCCGCACATGCCGTAGTTGCCGGCGCCGAACGAGCCGCCGATGACGACGGTGAACTTCGGGACCACCGAGCACGCGACGGCGGTCACGAGCTTGGCGCCGTCGCGGGCGATGCCCTTGTTCTCGTACTCCTTGCCGACCATGAACCCGGAGATGTTCTGCAGGAACACCAGCGGGATCCGGCGCTGGTTGCACAGCTCGATGAAGTGCGCGCCCTTGAGTGCCGACTCGCTGAACAGGATGCCGTTGTTGGCGAGAATGCCGACCTCGTGGCCCCAGATGCGGGCGAAGCCGCAGACCAGCGTCTCGGCGTACAGCCGCTTGAACTCGTGGAACCGGCTGCCGTCGACGACCCGGCGGATCACCTCGCGGACGTCGTACGGCGTGCGGGTGTCGGTCGGCACCACGTCGTAGAGGCCGAGCGGGTCCTCGTGCGGCTCCTCGACCGGGTGCGCGGTGAGGCTCGGCGCCACCTCCGGCAGCGTCGCGACGATGCTGCGCACGATCGCCAGGGCGTGCGCGTCGTCGTCGGCGAGGTGGTCGACCACGCCGGACGTGCGGGCGTGCACGTCGCCGCCGCCGAGCTCCTCGGCGGTGACGACCTCGCCGGTCGCCGCCTTCACCAGCGGCGGGCCGCCGAGGAAGATCGTGCCCTGGTTGCGGACGATGATGCTCTCGTCCGACATCGCCGGGACGTAGGCGCCACCGGCGGTGCAGGACCCCATCACGCTGGCGATCTGTGGGATGCCCTGGGCGGACAGGTTGGCCTGGTTGAAGAAGATCCTGCCGAAGTGCTCCCGGTCCGGGAACACGTCGTCCTGCATCGGCAGGAACGCGCCACCGGAGTCGACGAGGTAGACGCACGGCAGCCGGTTGTCAGCGGCGACGGCCTGCGCGCGCAGGTGCTTCTTCACCGTGATCGGGTAGTAGGTGCCGCCCTTGACCGTCGCGTCGTTGGCGACGACCACGGTCTCCCGCCCGCTCACCCTGCCGATGCCGGTCACGATCCCGGCGCTCGGTACGGCGTCGTCGTACATCCCGGTCGCGGCGAGCGGGCTCAGCTCGAGGAAAGGGCTGCCCGGATCGAGCAGCCGGTCCACCCGGTCACGCACCAGGAGCTTGCCCCGAGCGGTGTGCTTCTCGCGCGCCGACTGCGAGCCGCCCAGACGTACGACCGCCAGCCGCTCGCGCAGGTCGGCGACGAGCTCGCGCATCTCCTCTGCCACCCCGCTAGGTTAGCGATCATTAACCTGCGGGGCCAGTGGAACAAGTACGGCGGGACCCGGCGTTGTCCCATCATGAGCGCAGTTCCGCTGACCGCCGAGTCATTCGAGCAGACAGTCACCACCAGCGACATCGTCCTGGTGGACTTCTGGGCGTCGTGGTGCGGCCCGTGCCGGCAGTTCGCGCCGGTCTACGAGGCTGCGTCGGAGCGGCATGACGACGTGGTGTTCGGCAGCATCGACACCGAGGCCGAGCAGACGCTGGCGCAGGCGGCCCAGGTCACGGCGATCCCGACCCTGATGGCCTTCCGCGACGGGATCATGGTCTTCCGCCAGGCCGGCGCACTGCCCGCGCCCGCCCTGGAGGAGCTGATCACTGCGGTCAAGGGGCTCGACATGGACGACGTCCGTGCCCAGGTCGCGGCGGCAGAGAGCACCGAGGGTTAGCGACCGCTAACCTCGGGCGCATGGCACGGCGCGACGAGATCCTCTCGACCGCCGCGGAGCTGTTCGCGGCACGTGGCTTCCACGGGGTGAGCGTCGCCGATATCGGAGCGGCCTGCGGCATCTCGGGGCCGGCGCTCTACAAGCACTTCGCCTCCAAGGACGCCGTGCTCGCCGAGATGCTGGTCTCGATCAGCGAGCAGCTCCTCGCTGTCGGCCGGCAGCGCTCCGACGCCGCTCCCGATGCGCGGGCCGCCCTTGTCGCCCTCGTCGAGTGGCACGTCGACTTCGCCCTTCGCGACCGGCCACTCATCGTCGTCCAGGACCGCGACTGGGAGTCGCTGCCCGACGACGCGAGGGAGCAGGTCCGCCGCCTCCAGCTGGAGTACGTCGACCTCTGGGCCGCCCGGCTTCGCGAGGTGCATGCCGGGCTGCGGGCCGAGAGCGCCCGGGCGATGGCGCACGCGGCGTTCGGCCTGATCAACTCCACCCCGCACAGCGCCCTGCTCCCCGACGCCCGGATGCGCGAGCTGCTCACCCAGATGGCCGTCGCTGCGCTGGGGATCTCCTAGGCTGCCGAGGTGCGCGCTCGGGTGGTGGCCCCCCTGGTGGCCGCGGTCCTCGGGATCAGCGGCGGCGTGGCGACCGCCCTCGTCGTCCCCGGCGACGACCCGGGCCGACGTGCGGACACCCCCGCTACCGGCGGCCCGAGCCCCAGCCCGTCCAATGACACCCCAGCGAATGACGACCCGCTGCACCTGGGCATCCCGCTGGCCAACCAGGAGTGCTCCGGCGATGCGCTGCTCATCATCGGCTACGGCAACACCCGCGCGCCGTTGAGCAGCGCCGTCGCCAACAGCGGCACGAAGGGGCTGAGCTACCTGCGCGGCAGCGCGTCCTGCGACACGACCCTCGGGCCGGAAGGCAAGCCGAGGCCGGCGTACATCGTCTATCGCGGCCCTTACGACAGCCGTCGCGAACCCTGCGAGATCAGGATGTCCGGCGACGAGAGCGGCAGCTTCGTCACGGTGCTGCGTTCGGGCAACAAGCAGCTGGTCAAGTGCGCGTGCGAGATCCCGACCAGTGAAGCCCCCCTCCTCTCCCTGGACATGGGCGCGCCCGACCAGGCCGAGACCCTCTGGATCCGGGCACTGCAGTCGATGTTCAACGACGACGACGCCGAGCGGTTCCCGCGCACCGCGATCACCGGCCAGTACGACGATGCGACGGCCGCCCGGGTCACGCTCTTCCAGGAGAATGCGCCCGGCAAGGTGACCGAGCCGGGGGTCGTGGACCGCACGACCTGGGGCATCATCACCGACCGGCTCTGCCGCAACTACGACTACTGAGCCTCGCCGAGCTCGGCCAAGAGCGCCGCCGCGCGCAGGGCCGCGTCGGCCGCGATGTCGACGTCCGGATCCTGGAGCTCGTCGGTGGGCGGCGACTCGACCCGGTCGTGCAACCGGGCCAGCAGGTCGTCACGGGCCAGTCCGCGCAGGTGCAGCAGCACGAACGGGTCGGTCTCGACCAGCCAGGCGAGCTGGTACATCACCGCCAGCGCGTGCGGGCACGGGTCGGTCCACGCCTCGCAGGTGCACGTCGAGCCGAGCTCGCTTCCGTAAGGCAGCAGCTCGACGCCGGCCTCCTCGGCGTGCTCGACCATCGTGTGCGGTAGGTCGCCGGCCAGCAGGGCGGCCACCCGGCCGGCCTCGGCGGCGATCGTCTCCACCAGCGCGTCACTGGCGCGCGGGTCGAGCACCGGCACCGTCCCCTGCACCGCCCACAGGCCGCCCTCGTCCTCGACCGCGGCCACGAACCTGCCGGGCTCGACCCTGATCTGGCCGATCCGGCCCGAGCGCGAGATGGCGCGGGCGGCGATCAGGTCGGCCGACGAGTACGACGCCTCCTCGACGGCTCGGACCCAGGCCTTGGCCCACCAGCGGGTGGCCCGGGCGGCGCCGCGGCGGGCCGGGGTGCGGGGATGGACGACGGTGGTCACTGTCACCGTCACCGGTCGAGGCCGAGGCTGCGGGCGTCCTCGCGGCGCAGCGTGACCAGGTCGCGCAGCTCGTCGTCGTCGAGCTCGGTCAGCGCGGCCTCCCCACCGCCGAGCACCGCGTCGGCGAGGGCGCGCTTGCGGTCCAGCAGCTGGGCGACGCGCTCCTCGATCGTGCCCTGGGTGACCAACCGGTGCACCTGCACCGGCCGGGTCTGGCCGATGCGGTAGGCGCGGTCAGTTGCCTGCTCCTCCACCGCAGGGTTCCACCAGCGATCGAAGTGGATGACGTGGTCGGCGGCAGTGAGGTTCAGCCCGGTGCCACCCGCCTTCAGCGAGAGCAGGAAGACCGGCGCCTCGCCCTGCTGGAACCGAGCGACCATGGCCTCGCGCTCGCGGATCGGCGTCCCGCCGTGAAGGAACTGCTGTGGGATGCCGGCCTTCACCAGGTGCGCCTCGAGCAGGCGGCCCATCGCGACGTACTGGGTGAACACCAGCGCTGCGCCGTCCTCGGCGAGCACGGTGCCCAGCAGCTCGTCGACCAGGTCGAGCTTCTGGGAACGTCCGGTGAGCCGGACCGCACCCGATTCCTTGAGGAAGTGGGCGGGGTGGTTGCAGATCTGCTTGAGCCCGGTGAGCAGCGCAAGCACCAGACCGCGCCGGGTGACCTGGTCGTCGTGGCCCGCCCGCTCGATCCGGGCCATGGTGTCGCGGACGAACGACTCGTAGAGGACCACCTGCTCGCGAGTCAGGTGCAGCGGGTGGTCGGTCTCCGTCTTCGCCGGCAGCTCGGGGGCGATGCCGGGGTCGGACTTGCGGCGGCGCAGCAGGAATGGACCGATGAGGTCCGCGAACTGCCGGGTCTTCGCCTCGTGCACGCCCGCCTCGATCGGCGATGCCCAGACCCGGCGGAACGCCTGCCGGCTGCCGAGCAACCCGGGGATCACCCAGTCGAGGATCGACCAGAGCTCGGTGAGGTTGTTCTCCATCGGCGTGCCGGTGAGGGCGACCCGGACCGTGCTCGGGATCTTGCGGAGGGCCTTGGCCGTGGAGGAACGCGCGTTCTTGACGTGCTGCGCCTCGTCGGCGACCACGAGATCCCAGTCGACCTCGGCCAGCTCGTCGTGGCTGACCCGCATCGTGCCGTAGGTCGTGAGCACGAACCCCCGGATCAGGCCCTCGAGCGAACGGCTGCCTCCGTGGAACCGGCGGACCTCGACGCTCGGTGCGAACCGGGCGAGCTCCTGCTCCCAGTTGCCCAGGAGGCTGGCGGGGCAGACGACGAGGGTCGCGCCCTCGTGACCCTCCTCGACCCGGTGCAGGTGAAGGGCGATCAGCGTGATCGTCTTGCCCAGCCCCATGTCGTCGGCCAGGCACGCACCGAGGCCGTGGGAGGTGAGCTCCGCCAGCCAGGTGAGCCCCTGTCGCTGGTAGTCGCGGAGCGTGCCGTGCAGTCCGGTCGGCACCTCGACGGGCTCCTGCTCCGCGGCGTTGAGCAGCCGCTCGCGGACCCTCAGCAGCGAGGCGCCGAGATGGACCTGCTCCTCCACCGGCTGCTCGGCCGTGCCGAGCTGGACCACGCCGGTCAGCGCTGCCGCGATCGCCTCGGCCGGTGTGGCCGTGCGGACCACCCGCTTGCGGGCCTTGCGGGCGATCGCCGGATCGACGACGGTCCAGTTGCCGCGCAGCCGCAGCATCGGCGAGGCGCTGGCGGCGAGCTGGTCCATCTCCTCGTCGGTGAGCGGATCGCCGTGCACCGCAAGCTGCCAGCGGAAGCTGAACAGCTCGCCCTCGCCGAAGATCCCGGTGCGGAGCTGGGCCTCGCGCCCCGACATCGGGCGGGACCGGTCCAGCACCGCGCTCGCGGTCAGCTCGCGGCCCAGGCTCCGAGGCCAGAGCACGTCGACCCCCCGGGCGGCGAGGGCGGCCACGCCGTCGTCGAGCAGGCTCTCGAGCTCGTCGCCGTCGAGGGTGATCTCGTCGGGGACCCGCAGCTCCAGCAGTCGGTCGAGCACCGGCCACGCCTCGGCCGCGCCCCGCAGGGCGATCGCGGCATGAGTCCTGGCGCGGTCACCGAAACCGTGGTCCTGCCCGTCGCCGGTCCACAGCACGGCGGCGTCGCAGAGGTGGAGCGGGTTCTGCTCGTCGTGGACCTGGAGCACCAGCCGCACCGAGCCCGCGACGAGCTCCTCCTCGTCGGCCTCGACCCGCAGCGAGATCCGGACGAGCTGCGGCAGCTCGGGACGCGGCTCGGTGTAGCGCCGGAGCCGGTCGCTCAGCCGCCGCTCGAAGTCCGGCCGCGCGACCTCGCGCGGAGGTCGCGTCGTCGGCGACGCCCGCGGCATCGCGTCGGCGACCGCGTCGAGCATCGCCCGCACCACGTCTTCCGCGTGGTCGACGTCCACGCCTTCGTAGGTGCGGGCCGCGGCCAGCCGCAGCACCCGGTCCTCGTCGTCAACGCCCAGCGGCCCCATTCGCCAGCTCGGCTCGCCGCCCGCCGGCTCGATCCGGCCGGCGGCGACCAGGCGCAGACCAAGCAGCGCCGCCCCCGACAGCAGCCCGACGCTGGGGTGCAGGTCGTCACGGGCGTGCGCTCTGGTCAGCACCGGGAGGGCGGCCCGGATCGGCAGCGCGACCGTGCGTCGCTCGTCCGTGAACTCGACCACGCCCTCGCGGGGCGGCTGCCCGGCGCGGAACGTCGCGGTGCCGGTGACGGGGACGAAGCTCACGTGTCGAAACTAGTCCGGCGTTCCGACACTCACCCGTCGCTGAGGTAGGTGGCCTTCTCGGTGTCGGTGAGCTCCCGCGTCGCCCGGGCCTCGCCCAGCTCGACCAGCTCGTCCAGGTCCACGCAGACCTCGCACGTGAGCGTCTCGAAATCGCCCCCGTCTGCTGACGTCGCGACCACGATCGCCTTCTCGTCCGTCGTGAACCCGGCCGCCAGCACTACATGGGCGCCGCGCCGAGGCCTTGCTCCCGCGGATCTCTGACTGTCGCCAGCAGCCGCCCGCTGCGCCCGTCCCGGATCCTCACGAGCCCGTCCGCCTCGGACGTCAGGAGGTAGCGGCCCGAAGGGCTGAACGCCAGGTCGGACAGATCCTGATAGGCAACTCCACGACCTTCCAGCGTGGCCACCCGAGCGCCGGAGCTGGTGTCCCAGAGCCTGGCATCGGGCTCCCAGTGGGCGGCCGTCGCAAGCAGTGTGTCGTCGGGGCTGAACGCCACGGTGGCGACCGGCGGCTGCTGCGTGTCCCTCGGGCCGAACGCCTCGAGCGACAGGAGCTGCTCGCCGGTACCGAGCATCCCAGACGAAGGCCTGGCTGTCCGTGCTCGTCGGTGGCGACCCGGGTCCCGTCGTGGCTGAAGGCCGCGCCGCTGGCGCTGGACGGAGTCGCCCTCTCCTTGCAGGGTGACCAGCGCACGTCGCTCCCGCTCGCGACGTCGTAGATCGCCCCGGCAGTGCCGTACGGCACCAGCAGCACCTGCTGCCCGGTGTCGTCGAACGCCGCCGCCTCCACATTGGTGGCGGTGATCTCGGACACCACCGAGCCGTCATCGCGGTGGCGGATCCGGGTGCCGTCCAGCGACGTCGTGACGACCAGGGCGCCGTCCCGGCTGGTGACTTGCACGGCCGCCTCCCCTTCGTCCAGATCGAGCCGCGAGCTCACCTGTCCTGTGGCCACGTCGATGCTCTCCAGGTGGGCGACACCCGCATCGTCCCAATAGGTCGCACGCAGCTCATGGCTGACGTCGGGTGTCAGCCGTGTCCACTGAGAGCCATCGCTCGATGGCGCTACCGGGACCGAGGCGGCCTCGGGGAACGAGCCGCCGGTCGGCGAGGCCGTCCAGACCCGTGCCGTCGAGTCGAAGCTTGCCGAGAGGATTGTTGCTTCCACCGCGCTGAACGCGACATCGTGCACCGATGAACGGTGGCCGGCGAGCGTTGCCACCTCGTCGCCACTGCTGGGTCGCCAGAGCTGCACCTTGCCGTCGTCACCTCCGGTCGCGACCAGGTCGTCCGACGTGCTGAACGCGGCCGCGTTGATGGCACCGGCGTGACCGGTGTAGGTCGAGAGTCGCTGACCGGTGTCGAGATCACTGACCGCAGCGGTTCCGTCGACGCTCGCGGTCACCAGGAGGTGGCCGTCGGAGCTGAACGCGGCGGCGGTGATGGCGCCGCCCTGCTGGACCTCGGCGACGACGTCGCCGGCCAGGTCTGGCACCCGGGCTCAGCCCGTCCTCACCGGCGGTGACGAAGAGGCTCCCGTCCGGGCTGAACGCCTACGACGTTGACGAGCGTGCCGCCCTCCGGGAAGCTGCCGACCAGCGATCCGTCGCTGCACACTCCACAGCTCGACGACGCCATGGCTCCCGACGTCGAGGAGCAGCAGCGAGTCGTCCGGGCTGAGCGCCAGATGGTCCCCCGACATCCGGGGGATCGTGGTCAGCAGGGTCCCGTCGTCCGCATCCAGGACGTGCACCTCGCCGACGAACGCGCTCGACGGCCACCAGGGACCCGTCACTGCTCATCGCCACGTCGGTCAGCGATGCGCGCGTCGGGGTCGTCGGTGACGCTGACCGGCGCGCCGGTCTCGCCGTCGTAGACCCCGGTGATGCCGTCCCTGAAGATCACGGCGACCCGGCTGCCGTCGGCGCTCCAGGCCGCGGTCACCGGATCCGCCTCGGCACCCGCTAGATCGGCGACCCTTTCACCGGTCTCGGCGTCCCAGAGCACCGCCGTGCCGTCCACGCTCGTCGTCACGATCCGGGAGCCGTCCGGGCGGTACGACGCGCTGGTGACCGCGTCGTCGTGGTCCAGCTGCATGCGCACCCGGGAGTCGAGGATCGCGCTCCGCAGCGCGTCCTCGGCTTCTGCCGTCGGGCTGGCGCTCACCGCCTGCAGGCCCAGCAGGACGCTCAGCTCGGGGTCGGTCGGCAGATTGAGGAAGGCGTTCGCGGCCAGCGCTCGGGAGGTGGCGTCGGCGCGCTGCTTGTCGGCCTCCTTGCGCTGGGCCACCGCCTCGCGGCGCTGCTCGTCGGCCTCGCGGCGCTGTGCGACCGCGGTGTTGCGCTGGAGCAGCGCCAGGACGCCCAGCACCAGCGAGACCACGAGGGCGACCGAGACGCCGGTGACGAGCTGGCGTTGACGTCGGGAGGCGGCGCGACGGGAGGCGAGCACGTAGCGGCCCTGGAGCTCGGTCGGCGCTGGCTCGTGACCGCCGCCTCCACCGATGAACGCCTCGGCCTGGGTCAGGTCCGAGCCCCGGGCGAGGAGGCTGCGGTCCTCGCTGCGTCGTCTCCCACTCCTCGGCCCGCAGCCCCCAGCGGGTGTGCTCGCGGACCCAGTCGAGGTCGGTCTCGAGCGCCACCACCAGGGTGCCGAGAGCGGAGTCGAAGTCGTCGGTGAAGCGGCCGGTCTGCGGGATCCAGTTCCGCGACGCGACCGCCTCGGGGACATCGGCGTCGGGGACCGGCAGGTGCAGAACCGGGAGGATCCGTTTCCCGAGCGCCACTGCGTGGTCGAGCTCGGAGCGACAGTGGGGAGAGGCCACCGAGCCCGGGCTGATCACGAAGCAGAAGGCGTCGCTGCCGGCGATGCCGGCCCGCAGGTCGTCGTTCCAGCTCGACGCCGGCGGGATGTCGTCGAGGTCGACCCACGCGTCCTTGCCGCGGTCCCCGAGCGCGGCCGACAGGCGTGCGACGAACTCACGGCTGTCGGCGCGGGCATACGAGAGGAACAGGTCGGCCATGGATCCCTTCCCCCGACTACCTAGGATCGTCGAGTGAGCATTCTCGACGCCAAGATCGCTCGCCTGGACGGGACTTCGACGACCCTGGGCGAGATCACCGACGGAAGATCCTCACTATTGGTGAACGTGGCGAGCCGGTGCGGTCTTACCCCGCAGTACGCCGGGCTCGAGGTGCTCCACGAGACCTACGGTGACGAGGCGTTCACCGTGGTCGGGCTGCCGTGCAACCAGTTCTACGGCCAGGAGCCCGGCTCGGCCGAGGAGATCGCTGAGTTCTGCTCGGCGACGTACGGCGTGACCTTCCCGATGACCGAGAAGATCGACGTCAACGGCGAGGATCGCCACGAGATCTACCAGACCCTGGTGGAGGAGCCCAACGAGAAGGGCCAGTCCGGCGACGTCACGTGGAACTTCGAGAAGTTCCTCGTCGACGCCGAGGGCGAGGTGGTGGCCAGGTTCCGCCCCAAGGTCCTTCCCGACGACCCGCGCCTGGTCTCGGCCATCGAGTCCCTGCTGGCTTAGCGTCGAGTGACGCGAACGTGCTGTCAGACAGGCGATCTCACAGCACTTTCGCGACGCTCGACGGTCAGACCCTGATCCGCCCGCCGACTCGTACGTCGAGCAGTCCACCGACTCCGTGATGACCACGAGTCGACCCGCTCGCAGGAACCACTCAGCGCCATGGCGACCAGGTTGGTCATGCCCGGGTGCGCGCCCGAGCCGAAGATCGTCGACTGCCCCTGCTCGCAGGCGTCGAGGATGCGGCCACGGCCGGTGTCGCTCTGCTGGCCGCCCGTGATCCACGCGGCGCTGGTGCAGACGTTGACGCCGGACTCGAGCAGGGCGACCAGCTCGTCGATGCTCGGCCACAGCGGGTTGTAGCAGCAGGCATCCGGCTCCTGCGCCAGCAGCGCCTCGACGTCGTTCGTCGCCAGCACGCGGTCGGTTGCGGCCAGCCGCACAGCTCGGCCGCGTCCCGGCCGACCTTGTCGGCGCCATGGGCGTAGACGCCGACCAGCTCCATGTCGTCGCGACCGATGATCGCGTGCAGTGACCGGCGCCCGATGTTGCCGGTGGTCCACTGGATGACCCGCAGCGGTTGCATGCGCGGCACCCCTAGGGCGTGAGAACACGTTCTAGTGCAAGAGTGGGGCCGTGGCGATCTCGGAGCAGGACCTGGTCCATCTGCGCGCGGCCGTGGCGCTGGCGCGCGAGGCGTTCGACGCTGGCGACGGCCCCTTCGGCACGGTGCTGGTGGACGCGGACGGGAACGTGCTGTGGTCCGGCCGCAACCACGACGGCGGCGGCGACGAGACCCAGCACCCCGAGCTTGCGGTGGCCCAGTGGTCCGCGCGGCTCACGCCCGAGGAGCGAGCGCGGTGCACGGTCTACACCTCCGGCGAGCACTGCCCGATGTGCTCAGCCGCCCACGGGTGGATGGGGCTGGGCCGGATCGTGTACGCCGTCTCCTCCGAGCAACTGCTGGGGTGGCGCCAGGCATGGGGCGCCACCGAGCTGGTCGTGAACGCGTTTCCGATCAACGCGATCGCCCCCCGCGTCCCCGTCGACGGCCCGGCGCCGGAGCTCGAGGAGGAGCTTCGGGCGCTGCACCGGGCGGCGTACGAGCGGGGCTGAGGCCCTAGAACGCGGCCCGCACCGCCGCCATGTCGTCGGCACCGTGCCCGCGCTCCTCGGCACGCTCCGCGAGCGTGAGCACGGCGCGAGCCAGCTCGGTCGCGATTCCGGCCTCCTCGGCCGCCGTGAGGATCAGCGCGAGGTCCTTGCGCATCCCCTCGATGTCGAACGCCGGCGGGTAGGCGCCGTCGA
The DNA here is from genome assembly GCA_963825455.1 of uncultured Actinomycetota bacterium. Taxonomy (GTDB): domain Bacteria; phylum Actinomycetota; class Actinomycetes; order Propionibacteriales; family Nocardioidaceae; genus Nocardioides. The sequence continues at coordinate 420,812 of CAWGTG010000002.1, read as the reverse complement.
TCATCATGGCGCCCTTGGCCCGGGCGAGGGGCGTGTCCGACGCGCCGCCTGCGATGGCCTCGAGGAACAGCCGCGGGTCGAGCCCCAGCCCCTCGGCCAGGGCGATCGACTGGGCCGTACCCACGGTCTGGGCGCCCGTGAAGGCGTTGCAGACCAGCTTGAGCCTGCTGGCCGCGCCCACCTCGTCACCGGCCCAGACGGTGCGCGCCCCGATCGCGTCGAGCACGGGATCTGCGATCTCGCGCAGTGCCGGATCTCCCGACGCCAGGACGGTCAGCGTGCCCTGCTCGGCCGGCTGGCGGGTGCCGAGAACGGGCGCGTCGAGCAGCCTGACGCCGAGGCGGCCGGCCTCCTCGGCCACCCGGTCGATGTCGAGACCGACGGTCGACGTCTGGACGACGACGGTCCGCTCGGTCATCCCGGGCCCCGCGGCTCGGAGTACCTCGACGACCGAGTCGGCGTCGAAGAGCACCACCACGACCACGTCGGCACCCCGCACGGCCTCCGACGGTTCGTCCGCCACCGTCGCGCCGTCCTCGCTCAGCGCTGCGGCCCGGTCACGGCTCCGGTTCCAGGCGGTCACGGTGTGGCCGTGCTGCACGAGCTGCCGCGCCATGCCGGCGCCCATCTTCCCGGTCCCGAGGACCGCCACCGTCGTCATGCCCGGACGGTAACCCTCAGCTCTGGACCGCCAACGTCAGGGGCAGCACCGCGGACGCACCGGCCGCGCGGATCGCGCGGGCGGCCAGGGTGAGGGTCCATCCCGTGACGACCTGGTCGTCGACCAGCAGGACCCGCGCGCCGTCGGGTAGGTCGGCCTGCAGCGTCGCCCGGCGCCCGGCCGCGGCGACGCGCTGGGCGGAGTTGGCCGCGCCCCGGCCCGGCGCGACGTCGGGGTCGACGATCGCCCAGCGGCCGACCACCGGCACCTGGAGCCGACGGGACAGTCCAGCGGCGAGGTCCTCGGTGAGTGTGGGTCGCGTCGACGACTCCACCACGACGATCGCGTCGACCTCGGGCCGCCAGTCGTCGAGAAGAGTGAGCACGGCCTGCACCAGCGGGGCCGGGACCTGGCCGTCGGGGGTGTCGGCTCGGAACAGCGCCCGCAGCGCCTGTCCGTGGCCGAGGTCGGTCAGACGCGCGACGGCGCGGCCCTCCTCGGCCGGCTCGGCGATCTTGCCCTTGAGGTCGATGCCGAGCGTGGCCAGGGCGGTCGGCCACATCTTGCGCGGCTCGATCGGCACGCCGGGCCGGGCCAGCCGAGTGCCGGCCTCCTCGAGCGCGGCGGTCGACACGGTCGCGTCGAGGGTCAGACCGCCGCAGTTGTCGCAGCGACCGCAGTCGGACGCCTCGGGGTCATCGAGCTGCTCTCGGAGGAAGCGCATCCGGCAGCCGGCGGTGTCGAGGTAGTCGAGCATGGCGGCCTGTTCGCGCTCCCGGGCCTCGCGGACGCGCTCGTAGCGGTCGGCGTCGTAGGACCACGGCTGGCCGGTGGCCTCCCATCCGCCCCGCACCCGACGGACGGCACCGTCGACGTCGAGCACCTTGAGCATGGTCTCGAGCCGGTTGCGGCTGAGCTCGACCTGGGTCTCGAGCGCGGCCGTGCCCAGCTTGCCCTCGGTGGCCAGCGTCTCGAGCGTCTGCCGCACCAGCTCCTCGCGAGGGAACGCCAGCGAGGCGAAGTAGGCCCAGATGTCGCGGTCCTCCGTCGCGGGCAGCAGCACCACGGTCGCCTGGTCGGTGCCGCGGCCGGCGCGGCCGACCTGCTGGTAGTAGGCGACCGGCGACTGCGGCGCGCCCATGTTGACCACGAAGCCGAGCGTCGAGTCGAACCCCATGCCGAGCGCACTGGTGGCGATCAGCGCCTTGACCCGGCCTGCGGCGAGGTCCTCCTCGAGGATGGTGCGCTCGGTGGCCTCGGTCTGGCCGGAGTAGGCCGCGACGTCGTGGCCGCGGGATCGGAGGTAGCCCGCGATCTCCTGGGTGGCGGCCACGGTGAGGCAGTAGACGATGCCGACACCCGGCTGCTCGGCGAGGTGGTCAGCAAGCCAGGCCAGCCGTTGCTCGGCGGTCTTGAGCCGGACCACGCCGAGCCGCAGGGACTCGCGGTCAAGTGAACCCCGCAGGACGAGGACGTCGGTGCCGAGCTGCTCCGCGACGTCGTCGGTGACTCGGGCGTTGGCGGTGGCGGTCGTCGCCAGCACCGGGATGCCGTCAGGGAGGTCGGCCAGCAGGGTGCGGATCCGGCGGTAGTCGGGCCGGAAGTCATGGCCCCAGTCGGAGATGCAGTGCGCCTCGTCGACGACCAGGAGGCCGCAGGTGGCGGCCAGCCGGGGCAGCACCTCGTCGCGGAACCCCGGGTTGTTGAGCCGCTCGGGGCTGACCAGCAGGACGTCGACCTCGCCGGCCCGGATCGCGTCGTGGACCGGCTCCCAGGACTCGGTGTTGGTCGAGTTGATCGTCACCGCACGGATGCCGGCCCGCTCAGCCGCGGCGATCTGGTTGCGCATCAGCGCCAGCAGCGGGCTCACGATGACCGTCGGCCCGGCGCCCTCGGCGCGCAGCAGCAGCGTCGCCACGAAGTAGACCGCGGACTTGCCCCATCCGGTGCGCTGCACGACCAGGGCCCGCTGGTGGCCGACAGCGAGCGCCTCGATCGCCCGCCACTGGTCCTCGCGCAGCTCGGCGTCGTCACGCCCGACGAGCGCACGCAGGTGCCGCTCGGCGTCTCGGCGTACTCCGGCCTCGGCAGTGGCGGTCATGCTGACTGTCTACCAGCGGGCGCCGACCTGCCGCGCCGGCCCTCCACAGGCACCCAAGGCCCGGCAGCGAGGGCCAGGAGCGGTGACGCATTATGGTTCGCAGTCATAGTTGGCAGTCCGATGGGTCACGGGCGAGGGAGCGCGATGTCGGAGCCGTTCGACCACCTGCTGGAGAAGTACGCACGTCTCGTCATCCGGGTGGGCGTCAACGTCCAACCCGGGCAAGAGGTCGTGGTCAACTGCCTGCCGGAGCAGGCCGAGGCGGCTCGGGCGCTCGCGGAGGAGGCCTACCGGGCCGGTGCGAGCCGGGTCAGCATCGACTACGGCGACCCGCACCTCCAGCGCTCGGCAGTCCGGCATGCTCCGGACGACCAGCTCGGGTCGAGCCGCCCCGACGAGCTGGAGAAGGTGCGCGCCTGGCGCGAGACCCGCCCGGCCCTGATCAGCCTCACCGGCAACCCGTTCCCCACCTTGATGGACGGGCTCGACCCGGAACGTCTCGCGAAGTCGGCCCCACTGAGCCTGATCCAGGAGGCGATGCCGATCATCACCACCAACCAGGTGGCGTGGACGGTGGTGGGGGCGCCGACGCCCGGTTGGGCAGCCAGCGTGGGGGTCGCCGACGTCGCAGCGCTCTGGGACGCCGTGGCCGTCGCGATGCGCCTGGACGAGGCCGACCCGGAGCAGGCCTGGCGCGACCACATCGCCAAGCTCGCAGCGCGGGCGGCCGTGCTCAACCGTCACGCCTTCGACCGGGTGCGCTACCGCGGTCCTGGCACCGACATCACGATCGGCCTCGCCCCTGAGTCGCGCTGGATCGGCGGCTCGTCGGAGAACCAGGACGGCGTGGAGTTCGTGCCCAACATGCCCACCGAGGAGGTCTTCTTCTCCCCAGACTGGCGCCGCGCCGAGGGCACCCTGCGGACGACCGCTCCGTTCTTCCTCAACACGATGGGCGCCATCGTGGAGGACCTCGAGCTCGAGGTGCGCGACGGCACGATCACCGAGGTGACTGCCTCACGCGGTGAGGCGGAGGTGCAGAAGCAGTTCGAGCTGATCCCCCGGTCGCGACACCTCGGCGAGGTGGCCATCGTCGACTCCGACTCCCGCGTGGCGACCACCGGGCTCGTCTACAAGGACATGCTGTACGACGAGAACGTCGGCTCCCACATCGCGTGGGGGATGGGCTACCCCGCCGCGTTCGAGGGCGCCCTTCAGCTCTCGGCCGAGGAACGGATCGACTCCGGGCTCAACCAGGCGAACACCCATGTCGACATCGTGGTGGGCAGTCCAGAGGTGCAGATCGACGGCATCCACGCCGACGGGTCGGTCGTCCCGGTCACCCGGGGCGACGAGTTCGTCCTCAAGGACTGACCCAGCCAGCGGCGCTTGCGCCGATTGGCGACGCCGACCCTGCTCACGGACAGAAGCCGTGGGTGGTTCGCGAGCGCATCGAGCGCGCCTCGTGATCGGCCCCGGTGGCCATGGCGACTGCGAAGCCCGCGAGCGCCAGCGAGCGTCGCCATGGACCCGGGGTCGAAGCTCACGAGGGTATTCAGGCAGCCGGGCCCTTGCTCCGCACGTCGGAGACCGACTGCATGGCCTCGCGGAGCTCGCCGAGCCAGTCCTCCTCGTGCTGGCCGACCAGCCGCACGCACCAGGCCAGCGCGTCGGAGCGCGATCGCGCGACACCGGCGTCGACCAGCGTGTCCAGGACGAGCCGCTGCGGCTGGCGCAGCCGGGTCATCACCGGGGCGGCGACGTGGGTCCACAGCTCGGCGTGCCGGTCGTCTCCTTCGCCGACGGAGACGCCCCAGGACACCTTGGCGTCGTAGCGATGCTCGGCCTCGCGGGCGATCTCCATCCGGTGGCCTCGGGTCTCCTCGCGGAACGCCTTGGCGCGGCCGGCCCGGGCCTCGGCCCGGGTCACGTCGGAGGCGCCGGCCTCGAGCTCGACGTCGGGGATGGTGAGCCGGACCGTGATCTCCTCGCGGTCGATGGTGATGTCCGCGGGGGCCGTCTGCCACTCCGCGGGGAGCCGGCCGGCGAACCAGCCGGCCACGCGCTCTCGTGCCTCGTCTGTAATCATGCTTACATAGTTACACCGTTACGTATGCCGAGACAAGCGGCATGCCGGAGAGGATGACGTGGTGGGAGTGGACGAGCCGGGGTTGCCGACGCTGTTCGACTGGGCCGGAGGCGCCGACGCGGTGCGCCGCTTCATCGACGCCTTCTACGACCGGGTCGAGAGCGACGACCTGCTGACGGCGTTCTTCCCGGGCGGAGTCTCCGAGGAGCACCGCGACCACGTCGCCGCGTGGTGGAGCGAGGTGCTCGGCGGGCCGACGACCTACACCGACGAGCACGGCGGCTACGAAGCGATGCTCGCCCACCACCGAGACCTGCACATCACCGCCGAGCAGCGGCACCGGTTCGCCTCGGCCATGAGCCTGGCCGCGGACGACGCCGCGCTGCCGGCGGACCCGGAGTTCCGGGCGGCGATCATCGGGTACGTCGAGTGGGGCACCAGGCTTGCGATGCACAACTCGCAGCCGGACGCGGCGGGAGTGGCCGAGCACGCACCGGTGCCGCGCTGGGGCTGGGGCGTTGCTCCGCCGTACGACGGCTAGCCAGGATCGCGACCGCCGAACTGCCAGCTGCGCACCTCGACCTGCGCATACGCGCCTGGGGTCAGGACGGCCCGTGCCGAGGCCTGAGCCGGTGCGCGGAGCAGCGCCGCGGTGCCCAGCCAGGTGGCTCCGTCGTCGGACAGCAGCGGCCCGTAGGCGATCAGGTCGTCACTCTCCGTGGGCACGGTGAGGTCGGCGGGCTCGCCCGTGCCGAGGCCGAGCACGAGGTAGCGCTGCCCACCCTCCCGGCCACCGGGGAAGTCCCACATCGTTCGCCCCAGCTCGTTGCGCCACCGCCGCAGGAGCACGTCGCGATACACGCCAGCCTGGTAGCCCGGCTCGTCGAAGGCGAACGCGCGGGCGGCCGCGGGGTCGGGCAGGTCCAGGAGGTGCACGCTGCCGGTCGCCGCGGTCCCGTCCGCGGACATGGTCGGCCCCCGCGCGATCATCTGCGTCGCGAACCGGTCCATGTAGGCCAGGTGCGCCTCGAGCAGCTCCTCGCGCAGAGCCGTGGATCCGGACCGGTCGCGGTGGTAGCAGAAGAACTCCATGCCACCGAGTCTGGTCGACCCGCAAATCTTGCGGCCGTTCAGTGGTGACAATTGAAAGTAGAACGACTAAGAGTTCTCCCTATGAAATTTCTTCCAAGAACCCTTCCTGGTGTCGCCCTGCTCGTGATCGCCCTGGTCGTTGCCGCCTCCAGCGGCGCGGTCGCGGCGAAGAAGATCACCGGGGCCGACGTCAAGAACAGCTCGCTGACGTCCAAGGACATCAAGGACCAGACGCTGCAGCCTGCCGACTTCAGCGCGACCGCCAAGTCCTCGCTGGCCGGTCCCGCCGGTCCCAAAGGCGCCACCGGCGCCGCCGGTGTGGCGGGCCCCGGCTTCGATGACCTCACCTGGGACGAGGTGACCGAGACGGTCCCGATGAACACCGACGACCTCGTCGCGGAGGGCGACTGCGCCGCCGGTCAGCAGGTTGTCGGCGCCTGGGCCTTCTGGGCCAACCACAACGAGGCGCTCCAGGTCTCGATCAACTTTGTCGGCGACCACGGGCAGGCCGTCGCCTGGTCGGACGGCGTCGACGCCGAGGACGACGTCGTCCTCCAGTTCTCCTGCGCGACACTGCCCGGCCCCCCCACCGGTCCGGGTCTGCCCAAGCTCACCGTGAAGTGAGCTGACCGCTACCAGATCCGCACGCGCTCGCCGGGGGCGACCCACAGCCCGTCGCCCTCGGCGGTGCCGAAGACCTCGTGGAACTCGTCGAGGTTGCGCACGATGTTGGCGCGGAACTCCGGCGGGCTGTGCGGGTCGATGGTGAGGTACTGCTGGGCCTGCTCGAGCCGGCGCTTGGTTCGCCAGCAGTAGGCCCAGTTCAGGAACAGCCGCTGCCGCTCCTCGGTCTCGGCGGTGCCGCCCTTCGCGATCAGGTACGCCCGATGGCCGATGGTCAGGCCGCCGAGGTCGCCGATGTTCTCGCCGACGGTGAGCGCTCCGTTGACGTGCTCGTCGGGGAGCTCGCGCGGGGCGAAGCCGTTGTACTGCTCGATCAGCGCCTTCGACTTCACCTCGAACGCCGACTTGTCGTCGGGCGTCCACCAGTCGTTGAGGTTGCCGGCACCGTCGTACTGCGCGCCCTGGTCGTCGAAGCCGTGACCGATCTCGTGGCCGATGACAGCACCGATACCGCCGTAGTTCTCCGCCGGTTCGGCGTCCGGGCTGAAGAATGGCTTCTGGAGGATCCCGGCCGGGAAGCAGATCTCGTTGGTGCCCGGGTTGTAGTAGGCGTTGACGGTCTGCGGCAGCATGAACCACTCGTCGCGGTCGACCGGGGACCCGATCTTGCCGAGCTGGCGGTCGGTCTCGAACGCCGCGGCGGCCGCGACGTTCCCGAGCAGGTCGTCGGGACGGATCCGCAGCGCGGAGTAGTCGCGGAACTTCTCGGGGTAGCCGATCTTGGGCCGGAACGTGTCGAGCTTCTCGTAGGCCCGCGCCTTGGTGTCCTCGGTCATCCAGTCGAGCTGGCCGATCGACACGCGGTACGCGGCGAGCAGGTTCGCCACGAGCTCGTCCATCTGCTGCTTCGACGACGGCGGGAAGTGCCGGGCGACGTACTCCTTGCCGACCGCCTCGCCGATCGAGCCCTCGACCAGGCTCACGCCGCGCTTCCAGCGGGCCCGCAGCTCCGGAGTCCCGTTGAGCGTGCGGCCGTAGAAGTCGAAGTTGGCCTCGACGAAGTCGTCGGTGAGGTACGGCGCCGAGGAGCGCAGCACCCGGGTGAGAAGCCAGGTCCTCCAGTCCTCGATCGGCACCTCGCCGAGCACGGTCGAGAGGTGCTCGAAGTACGACGGTTGCCGCACGCAGGTCTCGGCGAGCAGCTCGTCGGCCTCGTGCGCCGAGGCGCTGAGGTTGGTGACGTAGACGTCCCAGTCGAACTCGGGGCAGAGCTCGCGGACCTCGGCGACGGTCCTGAGGTTGTAGGTCTTCTGGACGTCGCGGGTCTCGGACCGCTCCCAATGGCCGGCGGCCAGCTTGGTGTCGATCTCGAGGACGGTGCGGGCCCCGGCCTCGGCGTCGTGCCCGTCTCCGGTGTCGATCAGGCGCAGGACGGTGGCCAGGTAGGCGACGTACGCCTCCCGGATCGCAGCGAACTTCTCGTCGCGGTAGTACGACTCGTCCGGCAGCCCGAGGCCGCCCTGCACGACGTGGAACAGGTAGCGGTCGGAGTTGCGGTCGTCGGTGTTGACGTAGGAGCCGAACAGCCCGTGCCCGCCCAGCCGCTCGAACTCGCCGAGGAACGCCGCCATGTCGCGGACGTCGCGCAGCGCAGTGACCGCGTCTACCAACGGCTTGATCGGCCGAGTGCCGAGCCGGTCGACCCGCTCGGTGTCCATGAACGACGCGAACAGGTCGCCGATCTTCTGCGCGTCGGCGTTGAGCTCGCCCTCATCGCTGTCGGCGGCACTGGTCAATGACTTGGTGGCGAGGTCCTCGATGATCGCGTGGACCTGCTCCTCTGCCACGTCGGCCAGCTGCACGAACGGCCCCCAGCTCGAGCGGTCAGCAGGGATGTCGGCTTCGACCAGCCAGCGGCCGTTGACGTGGCCGAACAGGTCGTCCTGCGGCCGGACGTCGGGGTCCATGCCCTCGCGGGCGTCGTCCAGGATGCTCACGCGTCCGAATCTATAGGGGCAGCGGAGCGCGGGCAGATTCACCGGGTACCCGGTGAAACTGCCCCTGGCGTCAAGGAACTCCGGCCGGGAAGGGCCAGTTTCTTGACGTCAGGCCCGAACTCCTCGTCGGCGAGCACCGGTACGACGGCGCTGACGTCGAGCTCGGCGGCGACGGCGACGTCCTCGGCGAGGCCAGGCTGAGGTCTCCCGTCGTCGGGTGTCGGCGCGGCCTGCTCGACTCTTGCGGTGACACTGTTCGCCCGGCCCGTGGACCTGATCACCAGGGAGCCAGTGCCCGTCATGCAGGCGAGCTGCCCCGACGAGCTCGCCGCGATCCAGCAGCTGTGGCGGCAGTTCGAGGCGTTGGTCGGTCTGCGCCGTCGAAGGATGTACGCCGTCGCCGACGTGGCGACCGGCACCTACACAACCTGTTGCCCCATCCGCCCGGACGACGACCCGCGGGCGCTCGGCCTGGCGTTGGGCGAGCTCCCGGGCGGTCGGTTCCGCCGCGGCCGGTTGGTCGGCGAGCCGCCGGCGTTCTACGACCGCATCGGCCCGGGGATCGAGGAGCTGGAGTCGCTCGGCCCGGTCGACCGGTCGCGGCCGGTGGTCGAGTTCTACAAGCGCCGCGACGAGATCGAGCTCTGGGTGCCGGTGGCCGGTACGCCGCCCGGGTCCAGCTAGACGCCGAACTCCCCGTTGCGGAGCACAGGTACGACGGCGCTGGCGTCGAGCTCGGAGGCGACGGAGACGTCGTCGCCGAAGCCGGCGGCCGACAGCTCGAGGCCGCTGGCGCAGCCGTGCACCGCGTCGACGACCGACGCCTCGATGGCATGGAACGCATCCGCTGCGAGGCGGGCCTCCGGGGACAGGTCGAAGCGCGGCAGGAGGGCCAGGACGGCGCCGGCGCCCCAGAGGTCCTCAGAAGCCGGGCGGAGCGAGCCGTCCGGCCAGCGCTCGCCCGCGGCGACGACGGCGACCGTGCCGCCGTGCGCCTGCAGCCATCCGGCGACCGCGGTCCGGTTGCGCAGGCAGGCACCGACCACGGTGCAGCCGCTGTCCGCGAGGCCGAACGCGATCGAGGAGCCGTTCGGGGAGGGCAGCACCACACGGTCGACGCCGGACACGGTGGCCATTGCGGCCGGGGAGAGGCTCACACCGGCACCTTCAGGCAGCGACCTGGCCTCGAGCCTGCCAACTGCGAGGGTGGCCGACCGCGCGTCGGCGTACGCTGCGGCGCGCTCGTCCTTCCAGCGGTAGGGCAGCACGGTCATGCCGCGCCCGACCGCGACGCACAGCGTCGTCGTGAAGGACATGACGTCGACGACCACCGCGACGTCCACGCCCCCCGCGATCGCGGCTGCTCCGGTCGAGCCCCAGTCGAAACGGACCCGGTGAGACGCCTGCCGATGTTCCGGGTCGAACATGCGCCAACCCTACGGACCGTTACGCCGCCATTACGCACGAGCGGTCTGCTGACGAGACGCACCGCCGACCTGAAGGAACCGCCATGTGCCCTCGTCGCTCGTCCGTCCTCATCGCCAGCGCCGCGCTCCTGACCGGAGTCGTCGGTGTCGTCTCGCCCAGCCACGCCGGACCACCCGGGAAGTGGACCGAGATCTCGGCAGGAGGCATCTCGAACATCGTCGAGCCCGGCCTCCACCGCACCGCCGACGGCACCCTCCACGTCGCGATGCAGAGCACTGCCGACAACATGGACTCCATCGAGGTCGCCCACGTCTCGGCCTCGGGTGCCCTCACTGGTCGGCACGTCGCGATACCGGGCTGGTCGGGAACCACGGCCGACCCCGACCTGGTCGCTGCGCCCGGCGGTGGGATGCGGCTGGTCTTCGGCGGCAACCACACGACGGTCACGGGCGACCCGTACAACGAGGGCTACGTCTACCACGCGTCGAGCGACGGGACCGGCGCCGCCTGGACGCTGGCCCCGAACACCGCTCCGGCGGTCGCCAACGGTGGGGGTTACGTCAGCTCGGGCACCGGCGTCACCACGCTCTCCGACGGCACCCTCGTCACGGCGTTCCCCTTCAACAGCAGCATCTACTACCAGGTCGGTGCCGGCCCGGTGCAGTCCTTCACCACCCCCGCCTGCTGCGCCTACGACATGACGCTGGCCACCGACGGCGCCGGCACCGTGTACGCCGCGTGGTACTCCAACGGCGGGACGCCCGGCGCGCAGGGCACCATGGTGCGCCAGATCCACCCGACGCTCGGGCCGGTCATGCAGCCACCCGGCGCGATCGAGGGCACCGACCAGGCCAGCGCGATGGTGACCCGTCCGGACGGCGGCGTGTACCTCGCCTACCCGAGGGGCGAGCTGAACAACCAGGGCTTCGCGCTCTGGCAGGTCGGGACTGGCACGGTGCGCAAGGTGCCCGGCTCGAAGGGTGCCGACCACCTGGCGATGTCCACCGGGCCCGGGGGTCGTCTGTGGCTGGCGTGGCGCGACGAGAAGTTCGGCGTCCGGGTCGTCCGCACGAATCCGTCGGCCACGAAGTTCGGCGTCGTGCAGAAGGTCAAGCCACCCAAGGGATCGACGGTCTACCAGATAGGCATCGAGGGGAGCACCGGCCGCGGCGACGTGCTCATCAACGACAGCACCCGGATCTGGCACCAGCAGGTGTTCGCCGGACTCACGCTCAAGGCGAGCCCGAAGAAGTGGCAGGCGGGCAAGCAGGTGGCGGTGACGTTCACGGTCACTGACGCCGGCGCGACGGTGAAGGGCGCCAAGGTCAAGGCCCGGGGGCTCAAGTGCACGACCAGCAAGAAGGGCAAGTGCACGCTGCACTTCCCCAAGCTCAAGCACGGGAAGTTCAACGCCCTCGCCACGCGGAAGGAGTACGCCGCCGGCAGCGTCCGGCTCACCGTGAGCTAGCCGGTCACCGCACCCGCACGACCGACTTGCCAAGGGTCTTGCGCTGGTCCATCTCGACCAGCGCAAGACCCATCTCCTCGAACGCGTAGGTCGCACCGATCGGCGGCTTCACCACGCCCGCCTCGATCATGGGCACCAGCGCCCGCCACTGCTCCTGCATGTAGCCGGGCCGCACCATCGCGTAGGCCCCCCAGCCGACGCCGCGGACGTCCACGTTGTTGAGCAAGAGGCGGTTGACCCTGACCTCGGGGATGCCCTGGCCGGACGCGAAGCCGACGACCAGCAGCCGTCCCTGCGTTGCCAGTGATCGGAGCGAGTCGGTGAAGGAGTCGCCCCCCACCACGTCCAGGACCACGTCGACGCCCCGACCCCCTGTGAGAGCGGCGACGGCGTCCTTGAACCCGTCGAGCAGCACCACCTCGTCCGCGCCGGCCTCTCGCGCCACCTCACCCTTCTCGTCCGTGCTGACCACGGCGATCGTGCGCGCGCCGTACCCCTTCGCGACCTGGATCGATGCGGTGCCGACGCCGCCCGCGGCTCCGTGCACCAGCACCGTCTCTCCCGCCTGCAGCGACCCACGCTCGGCAAGCGCGAACTGGGCGGTGAGGTAGTTCAACGGCAGCGCTGCGCCCTCCTCGAAGGAGAGCACGTCGGGTAGCGGGAACACCGAGTCCTTGTGGCACACCGTGAGCTCGGCGGCGTTGCCGTACGGCCCGGCGCCGGCGACCCGCTGGCCAGGCTCGAAACCCGGCCCGGACACCACCGTGCCCGCGAAGTCCACACCGAGGGAGAACGGCGGCTCCGGCTTGATCTGGTACTCGCCGCGAGTGAGCAGCAGGTCGGGAAAGGAGACGCCGACCGCGTGCACCTCGACGAGGACGTCGTCCGGTCCGGGTGTGGGATCGGGGACGTCACGCACCTCGAGGTGCTCGGGACCGGAGAGCTCGACGACCTGGACCGCACGCATGGACGCCGAGGCTACCCATGGGAGACCCTTCGGTGGGGGCCTGGCACCGGACTCGGCCGCGGCCCGAATGGAGCCGCAGGAGTACCTCGACCACACCGCCGCCGCGCTCCAGGGCTGGTGGGCGGCGGTGCTCGAGCCGCTGTGGGACCGGGTCGACGCCATCCAGCGCGCCGACATCGCCCACCACCAGTCGGCGCTGGCGGCGGGCGGCCTCGCGGCCACCATGCCCGACCTGCACCGGGGACTCAGCTTCGCCAGCGGCCGGCTGCGTGTCGACCTCGGCGAGGGTCAGGTGGCGCTGAAGTCGTGTGGCCAGGGCATCTGGTTCGTGCCGTCCGTGTTCCGCTGGCCGTGGGTCGCGCTCGACACGCGCGAGACGGTCCCGCACGTCGTGTCGTACGGCGCGCGTGGCGCCGGCCGGGTGTGGCAGCCGGCCGGTCGCGGGACGCCCACCGGGCTGCCGGACCTCATCGGACGGTCCCGTGCGTTGATTCTCGAGTCCCTCGACGTGCCTCGCTCGACCACCACCCTGTCGAAGTCCCTGGGCCTCTCGCTCAGCACGGTGAGCGAGCACCTGTCGGTGCTGGCCGCCGCCGGCCTGCTGGAGTCGCGGCGCGAGGGCCAGCGGGTGCTCTACTGGCGCACCATGGTCGGCGACCTGCTCGTCGACGGTGAGAGCGCCGCCCTCCTCTCGGGCTGAGGGCACGGTCCTGCTCACGGCGCACCGCAAGGAAGCCAGCGGCGCAACCACCCGCCGGTCGAGCCTGTCGAGACCACCGCAGCGAAGGCCGGGAGCCGACCCTGCGGACATCTCGACAAGCTCGATGAGCGGTGGTCAAGTACCAGCCCGGTCACCGGGTTTCGAGACGGGCGCAGAGCGCCCTAATCAACCAACGACGCAGCCGACATAGGCTTGAGATGTGGCGGGGACGATGGTCTACGACGCCGACTGCGGCTTCTGCACACGGTCGGCGGAGTTCCTGGGTCGGCGCAGCGACTGCGCCGTGACACCGTGGCAGTCGCTCGACCTGGCCGCCGTCGGCCTGACCGAGCAGGAGGTCACCACCGCGGCGTACTGGGTCGAGGACGGCCGTACGCCGAGCCGAGGTGCGCGAGCGATCGCCGCAGCCCTGAGGTCCTGTCGGGGCGTGGGCTACCGGATGCTGGGGCGGCTGATCGACCTTCCGCCGGTGCGGCCCGTGGCGGCGTGGGTCTACGGCCTCGTGGCGCGCTACCGCTACCACCTGCCCGGCGGGACCAACGCCTGCCGGCTGCCCTGATCGTCGTCCTGGCCGTGTCCTGACTACTTGCGCGCCGACTCCGGCGTCGGCGTGCGGATGCTGTTCAGCTCGAAGTGCATCGGGTCGGTGTAGCGCCAGTTGCCGCCCCAGGTGAAGCCCCACTTCTCGAAGACCGCCACGACGCCCCGGTCGATGAGGCCGACGGTGCCGCGCTGGTTCTCGACGGCGTTGATGTCGAGGGCCAGTCCGAAGGCGTGGTTGGACAGCGTCGACGTACCGGCGATGAACCGCGGGTAGTAGCAGCCGGCGAACTGGTCCGGGTGGATCTTGTCGTCCAGGCCCTGGTCATGGATGTCCTCGAGCGCCGCCCTGAGCTGCCGGAACACGACCTTGTTGCACGTCACCGAGCCCAGGATCGGCACCACCTCGGTGGTGATGTGCGTCCGCACCCACGCCGGGTCGGGGGCGATGCGGCCGCCACCCAGGACGGTGTAGCGGTAGACGCCGACCGCGTCGGCGACGGTGCCGGTCACGACTGCGATCTGAGCAGCGCCCGGCTGGAGCCCGATCCGGGTGGCCTTGTCGACCAGGGTCACTGACGCAGAGTCGCCGAACAGCCTCTCGAGCTGCTTCGCGACCTTCTGGGGTGCGGACTTGCCGGTCCGGACGAGCAGCGCGTTGTCGGCCACCATGCCCAGCGTCTCCACCCAGGTCGGGTTGACGACGGCATCGATGAGCGGCTGCTGCTGGACGTAGGCGCCGATGTGCACGGACGGGGCGTCGGTCGCGCCACCGAGCCGCAGGTAGTCGTTGGCGTCGGTCGTCAGCTTGCCCTTGAGCCGCTCCTTGAGCGCGAGCTCACCGCCGGCGACGCGGTCCCAGGCGTCCTGGAAGTTGGCATACTTCGGCGGTGTGAAGCTCCGGTAGGCGCCGGGGTCGACCGCCGCTACGGTCAGCGCCTCGTTCTCGATGACCGGCTCTGCCAGCGAGAACTGCATGGCCGTGACGTGCTTGAGCCTCTCGACCGCCGCCACCGTGGCCGGGTCGAGCGCGTTGGCGCCGACGATGAGGATGTCGGCCGGGGCGAGGATGCCCGGCTGCCGGGGTCCCGGCGGCGGTACGGAGTGGAGCTCTTCGATGGTCGGGGCCGCCGTCGTGCCCGGAGCGCCGGGTTCGGCACTCGAGGACGGCTTCGGATCCGCGGAGCGGGCGTCGCCGGAGCACGCGGCACACAGCACGAGGACGGCGACCGCGGCGGTCCCCGTCAGCGCGCGTCGTACCCCTGTCATCTGCCCTCCCGGTGACAAGGGTAGGTCGAGCTCAACCCTTCCGGCGCCGGATCTCCTCGTTGATCGCGGGCACGATCTCGTGCAGGTCGCCGATGACGGCGTACGTCGCGCGGGTCACCATCGGCGCCTCGGCGTCGGTGTTGATCGCGAGGATGGTTTTGGCCGACGAGCAGCCGGCCCAGTGCTGGATGGCACCGCTGATGCCGCACGGGATGTAGAGGTCCGGCGAGATCCGACTGCCGGTCTGGCCGACCTGCTCGTGGTGTGGCCGCCAGCCGGCGCTGGTGACCACCCGCGAGACGCCGAGTGCCGCGCCGAGGAGCTCGGTGAGCTCCAGCAGGTCGCCGAACCCGTCGGCGCCACCGGCACCTCTGCCGGCGCCGACGACGACGCGTGCCGACTTCAGCGAGCCGGACTCGTCGGCCTCGGGCTGCTCGGTGCTGACCACGCGCGCCACCAGGTCGGCGGCGGCGATCTCGGGCGTGAGCTCGATGACGTCCGCGGCGCCGGGCACGTCCGCCGGCGTGGCCTCGACAGCGTGGCCGGCCACCGAGAACACCGCCGGCCGCTGGTCGAGCAGCATCTCCTCCAAGGCCGCGCCTCCGACGACCTGGCGGGTCACCACGAACGGTGCGAGGCCATGGAACGACAGCACGTTCGCGGCCATCGCCACGCCGGCGCGGGCGGCCACGTGGGCCATCAGCTCGTTGCCGCGGTCGGTCCCGGCGGCCATGACGACGACCGCCTTGCTCTGCTCACGCACCGACAGGATCGCGGACGCCCAGCCGGCCCCCGAGTACGCCGAGAGGCTGTCGCCGCCGAGGGCGTACACGTGGCGGACGCCGTACGCCGCTAGCTCCTTGCGCAGCTCGTCCGGCAGCTCGCCGACAACTACCGCGTCGATCGGCACTCCACCTCCCACGGCGGACAGGTTGCGGGCGAAGGTGAGTGCCTCCAGTGACACCTCGACGGCCGAGCCGTCCAGGTTCTTCTCGACGAGGGTGAGGATCATCGGGACAGCACCCCCAGCTCCTCGAAGAGGTCGACCACTGCCGGCGCGGCTGCCGCGCCGTTGCCGAGCACCTGCACGTGGGACGGAACGGGCGGGGGCAGCAGGAGCCTCACGCGCTTCGGCCCGGAGGGCTCGGCGCTGGGCGTGCGCTCCTCGACCTGCACCTTCTTCGCCTTCATCCGGCCCGGCACGCTGGGGTAGCGCGGCTCGACGCCGCCCTCCCGGATGGTCACGACGGCCGGCAGCGGCACCCGGTAGGTCTCGACGCCGTCGGGCCCCTCCACCCGGGCGGTCACCTCGCCATCCGCGACCGTGACCACCTTGGCGCCGTTCACCACCGGTCGGCCAAGCTCGTAGCCGAGCCGGATCCCGACCTGGAAGTCGCCGGAGTCGGCGGCGTCGTTGCCGAGCAGGACCAGGTCGTGGGAGCGGCCGGCGGCCTCGTGGCCGCGGACCACTGCGGCGATCTCACGTGCCACGTCGGCCGGTCCGAACGTCGGTGCCTCGGCACTCACCAGCGTCGCCGCGTGGCAGCCGACGGCGAGTGCGGACCGAAGCTGCTCCACGGCGTCGGCGTCGCCCAGGGTCAGCACCGTCGCCTCGCCGTCGGTCGCGCCGGTGATCTGCACCGCGAGCTCGACGGCACACTCCTCGTGCGGGCTGGTCGTGAAGCCGGCGTACCGTCCATCCACGGCCTGTGCGTCCTCGGTCAGCACCACCTCGCTCGACGAGTCCGGGACGCGCTTGACGCAGACGAGCACGTTCGACATTAGTGGTCACCACCGGAAGGTCGTCGGGTGTCCCGCACCCCGGGCACGCACCTCGCGGCGTTGCCGTCGCTAGCTGGACGAACAAGTAGAGCGTCGCTCCGGCGTCTTGCGATGCACGCACCCGGAGCACGGGCCACGCGCGACGACCTCCCGATGGTGACCACTAGCGCAGCCGCTCGTTCGCCGGGTCGAGGAGCGGGGTTGCGTCGACCGAGCCGACGACCACCGGGTAGAGCTCCTCCATGTAGGAGACCGCGAGCTCGTTGCCGATCCGCGCCTCCTCCGGCGGCAGGTAGGCGAGGAGCACGTGCTTGCCGAGGGACGGCGCCGAGCCGGCCGTGGTGACGTACGGGTGGTGCCCGTGCCCGTCGGTGAGGGTGCCGCCGTCGCGGGTCAGGATCGGCTCGCCGCCGAGCATGTAGCGCTTCGCACCCGACGCCGAGGTGTGGTCCTCGACGGTGAGCGTGCAGAGCACCGTGCGAGGTGCTTCGTCGCGCTGCACGAGGTAGGCCTCCCGCCCGACGAAGTCCGCGGCCTTCACCTTGGGCCGCTGCATCGCCGCCTCGACGATGGTCCGCTCGCCGTCGAGCTCGTAGCCGTACGCGCGGTAGCCCTTCTCGATCCGGCCGGTGGTGCCGTAGACGCCGATGCCGACCGGCACGGTTCCGTGCGTGTCGCCGGTGTCGAGCAATGCCTCCCAGAGCTGGGCGGCGTCCTCCATCGAGACGTAGAGCTCCCAGCCGAGCTCGCCGACGTAGGAGATGCGGGAGGCCAGCACCGTCACGCCGGCCACCTGGATGTCGCGGCAGGTGAGGAAGCCGAAGGCCTCGTCGGAGACGTCTGCGTCAGTGAGCGACGCGAGGATGTCGCGCGCCTTCGGCCCCCAGAGGCCGATGGTCGAGATCTCGTCGGTGCGGTCGGTGAGGGTCGCTCCGTCGACCAGGTGGTCGGTGAACCACTGCCGGTCCGCCATGCCGTGGGCGCCGCCCGTGACCACTCGGAAGTGGTCGTCCCCGAGCCGCATGACTGTGAGGTCGGAGCGGAACCCGCCATTCGCGTCCAGGACCGGCGTGTAGATCACCTTGCCGACGGCCACGTCGCACTGCGCGACGCACGTCCGCTGCACGCTGGCGAGGGCGCTCCCTCCCGAAGAATGAGCAGAGTCTGTTGGCCCCTCGATGTCGAGGATCTGGAACGCCGAGAGGTCGATCACGCCGGCGGCCTCACGCATCCGCAGGTGCTCGGCGTTGATGATCGGGCTCCACCAGCGCGAGTCCCACTCGTGCTCGCGGGCCATCACCGCGTCGCCGTACTCGTCGAGCAGGCCGGCGTTGGACTCGTACCAGTGCGGCCGCTCCCAGCCCGCGGTCTCGAAGAAGAACGCGCCGAGCTTCTGCTGCGAGTCGTACATCGGTGACTTCCGCTGGCCACGGTCGGACTCGTACTGCTCGGCGGGGTGGATGATCCCGTAGGTCTTGATGAACGACTCGGTGGTGCGCAGCCTGGTGTGCTCGCGGCGCTTCTGGTGCTCGTGGAACCGCGCGATGTCGCTGTGGCTGACGTCGATCTCGCTCCAGCCCTTGGTCATCCACTCGGCGACCGCCCGGCCGACGCCGGGACCCTCCTTGATCCAGACGGCGGCCGCGGTCCAGAGCCCCTTCACGTGGCTCTCGCCGAGGATCGGCAGGCCGTCGCAGGTGAGGGAGAGCAGACCGTTGATCGCGTAGCGCATCTCGGCGCCCTCGGCGCCGAGCAGCTCGGGCATCAGCTCGTAGGCCTGCTCGAGCTGGGTGTCGAAGTCGTCGGACGTGAACGGCAGCTCGGTCGGGCTCAGCTTGGACTGCTCGATCGAGGGGATGTCCTCGGGCTCCATGAGGATCGCGCGGTGCGCGTAGGAGCCGACCTCCATGTCCATCCCGTGCTGGCGCTCGTAGCAGAAGGTGTCCATGTCGCGGACGATCGGGATCGAGATCTCGCCCTCGAGGTCGACCAGCTGCGGGCACGGCCCGACACTGATCATCTGGTGCACGGCAGGGGTGAGCGGAAGGCTCACGCCCGCCATGTCGGCGATCTTGGGGCTCCACACCCCGCACGCGATGACCACTGTCTCGGCCTCGATGTCGCCGCCGCTCGTGCAGACCTTGGTGATGCGCCCGTCCGCGACCTCGAGGTCGGTCACCTCGACGTTCGGTACGACGGTGAGCACGCCCTTCGCCAGCGCGCGCTCGCGCATGATCGTGCCGGCGCGGAGCGAGTCGACGACACCGACGCCCGGCTGCCAGAAGGCGCCGATGATCTGCTCCTTCTCCAGGAAC
This sequence comes from uncultured Actinomycetota bacterium, assembly GCA_963825455.1. Classification (GTDB taxonomy): domain Bacteria; phylum Actinomycetota; class Actinomycetes; order Propionibacteriales; family Nocardioidaceae; genus Nocardioides. The sequence continues at coordinate 401,758 of CAWGTG010000002.1, read as the reverse complement.
GGCACGTGCTCCTGCACGAAGTCGGGGCTGACCAGCTCGCCCTCGATGCCCCAGGCCCTGGCCGACGACATCCGGCGCCGCAGCTCCTCCATGCGCTCCTCGGTCCGCGCGACCTCGAAGCCACCGGACTGCGTGAAGACGCCCATCTCCTTGTACTGCACGACCGAGTCGAGCGTGAGATCGGTGATCTCGCGTGAGTGGTCGGTCAGGAAGATGAAGTTCGACGCGTGGCCGGTCGAGCCGCCCGGGTTGGGCAGCGGGCCCTTGTCGATCTGGACGATGTCGGTCCAGCCGAGCTCGGCCAGGTGGTGGACCAGGCTGTTGCCGACGATGCCGGCGCCGATGACGACGCACTTGGCCGAGGTGGGGACGTCTGCCACGACTACTCCTTGGTAATGACTGTGTTGCGTATTGCGCACATCATTGCGCTATGTGAAACACGAGAAGTGTGCGCCCGACTACCGGTGCCGGTCAACCCGTCGTGCGTGGGTCGACCGGCTCCGGTCGTCAGGCGTTGGTCAGGAGCCGCTCAGCCGAGCCAGGCCTCGACCTTGTCGGGGTTGTCCGCGACCCACTTGGCCGCGGCCTCCTCCGGGGACATGCCGTCGGCGGCGATGTAGCCCGCGACGACGTTCTGGTCCTCGTTGGTCCAGCTGAAGTTCTGGACCAGGCCGACCGCGGTGGAGTCGGAGTCGGCCCACTCCGTGCTGACGATCTTCTTCAGCTCGGTCTCCGGGTAGTCGCAGGCAACCGTCTGCGGGTCGTCCTGACAACCGTCCTCGTACGGCGGGAGCGCGACCCTCTTCATCGCCACCTCTGCGTTGAAGTACTGCGGCTCGTACCAGTAGCCGATCACCCACTCCTTGTTCTCCTCGGCCTTGCGGAACGCCTCGATGCTGGCGGCCTCGGAGCCGGAGAAGACGACCTGGAAGTCCAGGTCAAGGTTGGCCACGATCGCCTCGTCGAACTGCACGTACGACGGGTCGGCGCCGAGGAACTGGCCCTTCCCGCCGGACTCGGACGTCGCGAACTCCTGGGCGTACTTGTTGAGGTTGTTGTAGTCGAGGATGTCCGGGTGCTCCTCGGCGAGCCACGGCGGGACGAACCAGCCGATGATGCCGATGTTGCCCTGCGGACCGAAGTCCGTCGCAGTGCCGTCTCCCTCACCCTCGAAGAACTTCTTCTCCAGGTCGGGGTGGCCCCAGTCCTCGATGACGACGTCGACCTCGCCGGTGCCGAAGCCCTGCCAGGAGACGTCCTCCTTGAGCTCCTTGTAGTTGACGGTGCACCCGAGCTCCTGCGCGGCAACGGCGCCGACGACGTAGGCGCTGGCCTCGTAGCCGACCCACGGGTTGACGGCCATGTTGAGGTCGCCGCATTGCCCTCCAGCCTCACTCGCTGCTTCCTCGTTGGCCTCGGTCTCATCGTCGATCGACCCTCCGCCACAGGCGGAGAGAACAAGGGTGGCGACGGCGGCGATGACCCCCAGTCGTGCACCCCGGCTACGGGTAACTCTCATCGTGCGTCTCCTCATCTTTGGTGTGAAACATCTGGTGGTCTGTTGGCTCACCGCGGCGGGCCGATCGGCAGGCGGATGTTGAAGGCCCTCCGCGTGCCGGGCCGGTCGTCGCGGCGCACGTCGGCGGCCGCCCGGGTGATCCGGTCGAGCATGACGCCGAGCAGGACGATCGTGAGTCCGGCGGCCGCGCCCTTGCCCCACTCCTCGCTGCGGGAGATGCCCAGGACGACGTCGTAGCCGAGCGCCCCCGCGCCGACCAGGCCGCCGATGACGGTCATGGCAAGCACGTAGAGCAGGCCCTGGTTGGTGGCCAGCACCAGCGAGCCCTTGGCCATCGGCAGCTGGACCTTGGTGATCTCCTGCCAGGTCGTCTGCCCCGTGGAGCGTCCAGCCTCGATCGTGGTGGGCGAGACGCCCTTCACGCCGTCGGCCACGAGCTTGATCGCCGCGGGCGCGGCGTACACGATCCCCGCGACGATCGCGGTGAAGCGAGACGGCCCGAAGAGCGCGAGCACAGGGATCAGGTACACGAACGGCGGGATCGTCTGACCGGCGTCGAGCAGCGGCCGGATGCCGAGGTCGACGCGCTTGTCCCTGGCCATCCAGACGCCGAAGACGAGCGCCAGGATCATCACCAGGACAGTGGCGACCAAGGTCATGTTCAGGGTGACCATCGCGTCGTGCCAGAGATCGAAGTACCAGATGCCGAACAGGCAGACCACGGTGCTCACCAGGGCGCGGAGGCCACCGAAGACCATGGCCAGCGCGGAGATCGCGACGAAGGCGACGTACCACGGCGAGTCGGCGAGCAGCGACTGCATCGGGTTCAGGAAGCCGTTGGAGATCGCGTCCTTGAACCCGCCCGTCAGGCCGCCGAAGGTGTCGACGATCCAGCCCATCGCGTCGTCCGCGGCGTCGGCGACCTTGTCACCCCACGTGTACTCCGGGAACTTCGCGAGGTCGACATAGGTGCGCGACAGGTAGACCGCGACCAGCGCGCCGACGCCCGTGCCGGCCAGGATCATCCTCCGAAGGCGAGGGTTGCCGCCGCCGCCGCGCGCGACCTTCTCGGCGCGCTCGCTGGCCGCGGTCGTGGTGCGGTCGAGCATCACAGCCATGACCACGATCAGCACACCGGGCACGAAGCTTCCACCGAAGTCGTTGCGGACCAGCGCGCCCAGCACCGGCTTGCCGAGACCGGGGCCGTTGATGTACGACGCGATGGTGGCCATCGAGAGCGCGGCCAGGGTGGTCTGGTTGAGGCCGACGATGATGGTCTTGCGGGCCATCGGGATCTGCACCTTGAGCAGCCGCTGCCAGTAGGTCTGGCCGGAGGAGTCGGTGGCCTCGATCGTGGTCGGGGGCACCTCACGGATGCCGAAGCCCGCGATCCGCACGATCGGCGGCAGCGCGTAGATCAGCGTGGACACCACTGCGCCACTCACACCGATCCCGAAGAAGAGCACGACCGGCAGCAGGTAGACGAACGTCGGCATCGTCTGCATGAAGTCGAGGAACACCGTGATGATCCGGTTGGCCCGGGCGCTCGTGCCCACCAGCACCGCCAACGGCATCCCGATGATCACCGCGATCGCAACCGAGACGAAGGTGACGATGAGCAGGTCGATCGAGTCTTCCCAGTAGCCGAAGACGCCGAAGGAGAGGAAGGAGCAGAGCACGAGCAGCGCGATGCGCCAGTTGGACACGGCGTACCCGATCCAGGTGGCCACGGCGACGATGCCGAGCCAGCCGATCTCGGGAACCGGGCGCGGAAGGTTGGGCCGGACGACCATCCGCTGCAGCCAGTCGACGATGTCGCGGAACAGGTCGGCGATGGACGTGGTGACCTGCATGATCGGGTTGCTGTCGCGGCCGGCGAGCAACCTGTTGTTGAAGTCGGTCAGCGACTGGTGGAGGTCGGTGTGCTCACGGCCGGGCAGGGTGAGCGTGTCGCGCCCCTCGGTGAAGTACCAGACGATGATCCACACTGCGACGACCGCCCCGGCCGGGATCCATCGGCTGACCCCCTTCTCTTCCTGGACGGGCGGCGCGGCACCGGGTTCGACCGGCTTCGGAGCAGGAGGTGCCGTGACGGTGGCGGTCACGCCTCCTCCTCCGCCACGACGACCCGCATGATGTCCTCCTCGTCGACGACACCGAGCAGAGTGTCGCCGTCCATCACCCGGATCGGGTGGTCCGACGCGATCGCCGCCCGGGCCGCCTGGCGCACGATCGTGCTGACCGGCAGGGCGGGACCCTCGAGCGACTCGCCCGCCCGGGGCTCGCGCATCACCCACTTCAGGGTCAGCACGTGGGACTTCGGCACCTCGGAGACGAAGTCCTTGACGTAGTCGTCGGCGGGGCGGGCCACGACCTCGTCGGGCGTGCCGATCTGCACGATGGCGCCGTCGCGCATGATCAGGATCCGGTCGCCGAGCTTGAGCGCCTCGGCGAGGTCGTGGGTGATGAACACCATCGTCTTGCCGAGCTCGCGGTGCAGGCGGATGACCTCGTTCTGCATGTCGCGGCGGATCAGCGGGTCGAGCGCGGAGAACGGCTCGTCGAAGAGCAGCATCTCCGGGTCGCCGGCGAGGGCCCGGGCCAGTCCGACCCGCTGCTGCATGCCGCCGGAGAGCTGGTCGGGGTAGGACTTCTCGTAGCCCGACAGGCCCACGAGATCGATGATCTCGGCCGCCTTGTCGCGCCGTTCCTTCTTGCCGAGACCGCGGACCTCGAGGCCGTAGGCGACGTTGTCGATGACCTGCCGATGCGGCAGCAGCCCGAAGTGCTGGAAAACCATCGAGACCTGGTTGCGCCGGATGTCCCGCAGCTTTGACTCGGACGCGTCGGTGATGTTCTCACCGTTGAGGGTCACGGTGCCCGACGTGGGCTCGATGAGCCGGGTGAGCAATCGGACCAGGGTCGACTTGCCCGACCCCGACAGGCCCATCACCACGAAGACCTCACCGGGAGCCACTTCGAAGGAGACGTCCTTGACGCCGACCACGCAGCCGGTCTTCTCCTTGAGGTCGGCACGGCTCAGGTCCGCGTCCGACGTACCGATGACGCGGTCCGAGCCCTTGCCGAAGATCTTCCAGAGCTCACGCACCGTCAGCGCTGCGTCGCCGCTCGGCGGCACTCGGGTCTCCGGCTCGGGATCGGTGATGGCGGTCATGCTGACTCCTCCGTCGTGCGCAGCGTCTGGTCGTTGCGCGGGTCGCGGGGTGGGTAGAGGGTGCTCACGCCGTGTCGATACCAAGGGACGTCGGCGGGAGCAAGGGGTGTGTTGCCCGCAATGAGGTCGGCCGCCTTCTCGGCCACCATCATCACGGGCGCGTAGATGTTGCCGTTGGTGACGTAGGGGAAGACCGAGGCGTCGACGACCCGGAGACCGTCGAGGCCGTGCACGCGCATCGAGGCGGGGTCGACAACCGAACGCTCCTCGACGCCCATCGCGGCGGTGCAGGACGGGTGCAGCGCGGTCTCGGCGTCAGCGCGCACCCAGTCGAGGATCTGCTCGTCGGTCTCGACCGCGCGGCCCGGCGAGAGCTCGCCGTCGTTGTACGGCGCGAAGGCGGGCTGGTTGAGGATGTCGCGGGACACCCGGATCGCCTCGACCCACTCGCGTCGGTCGGTCTCGGTCGACAGGTAGTTGAACCGCATCGACGGGTGGACCTTGGGGTCGGTCGAACGGATCCGGACCCAGCCACGGGTGTCGGCGTACATCGGGCCGACGTGGACCTGGTAGCCGTGGCCCTTGGTCGGAGACGTGCCGTCGTACCGGATCGCGATCGGGAGGAAGTGGAACATCAGGTTCGGGTAGGCGACGTCGGCATTGCCGCGGACGAAGCCACCGCCCTCGAAGTGGTTGGTCGCGCCGAGGCCACGCCGGTGGAACAGCCACTGGTAGGCGATGCCGGGCCTGGCCCGCCAGCGCAGGCCGGGCGCGATCGACACCGGCTGCTTGGACGCGTACTGGACGTAGACCTCGAGGTGGTCCTGGAGGTTCTCCCCGACGCCGGGCGAGTGGTGGACGAGGTCGATGCCGAGACCGCTCAGCAGTCCCTCGTCGCCGACGCCCGACAGCTGGAGCAGCTGCGGGGTGTTGATGGCGCCGCCGCAGAGGATGACCTCGCCGGCGTCCACCGTCCGGCGCCGTCCTGCGTGCCGGTAGTCGACGCCGACGGCGCGCTTCCCCTCGAACCGCACCCGGGTGGCCATCGCCAGGGTCTCGACGTCGAGGTTCTTGCGGTGACTGACAGGGTGCAGGTACGCGCGGGCGGCGGACAGCCGGCGGCCGCGGTGCACATTTCGGTCGAACCGCGCGAACCCCTCCTGCCGGTAGCCGTTGACGTCGTCGGTCAGCGGGTAGCCCGCCTCCTGCGCCGCCTCGAAGAACGCTGCGAACAGCGGGTTCTCGGCCGGGCCGCGCTCGAGCACCAGCGGACCGTCGCCGCCACGCCACTCGTCGGCACCGACGGTGCCGTCCTCCCGGAGGCGGGTCTCCATCCGCTTGAAGTACGGCAGGCAGTGGGCGTAGTCCCACTCCTTCAGCCCCGGCTCGGCGGCCCAGCGCTCGTAGTCCATCGGGTTGCCGCGCTGGAAGATCATGCCGTTGATGCTGGAAGAACCGCCGAGCACCTTGCCGCGCGCGTGCGTGACCTTCCTGTTGTTCAGATCCGGCTCGGGCTCGGTCTGGTAGCGCCAGTCGTAGAAGCGGCTGCCGATCGGGATCGGCAAGGCGGCGGGCATGTGCACGAGCGGGTCGATCTTCCAGTCCGAGTGGCCCGCCTCGAGGACGAGGACGCTCGTGCCGCTGTCGGCGGAGAGCCGGTTGGCGAGAGCGCACCCGGCCGAGCCCCCACCCACGATGACGACGTCGTAGCGCTTCACGAGAACCAGCCCTGCACTTCGGGGCGGATGTTGTGCCAGACGTGCTTGGTCTCGCGGTACTCCTCGAGGCCGGCCTGACCGAGCTCGCGGCCAATGCCGGACTGCTTGTAGCCGCCCCACTCCGCCTGGGGGACGTAGGGGTGGTAGTCGTTGATCCAGACCGTGCCCATCCGCAGCCGCGCGGCGACGCGCTGGGCCTTGCCGGCGTCCTGGGTCCAGACCGCACCGGCCAGCCCGTAGATGCTGTCGTTGGCGATCGTGACGGCTTCGTCCTCGCTGCCGAAGGTCTCGACGGTGAGCACCGGCCCGAACGACTCCTCGCGCGTCACCGACATCGCGCTGGTGCAGCCGTCGAGCACGGTCGGCAGGTAGTAGAAGCCGCTCTGGAGCTCGGGGTCTTCCGGTGCCGCACCACCGCAGCGGAGCACGGCGCCCTCGGCGACACCGGCCGCGACGTACGCCGCCACCTTCTCGCGATGAGCTGCGCTGATCAGTGGCCCGGTCTCGGCCTTCGCGTCGTGCGGCCCGCCCAGCCGGATCGTGCTGGCCCGGTCGACCAGCGCGTCTACGAAGTCGTCGTGGATCTCTTCCTGCACCAGCAGCCGGGCGCCGGCCGAGCAGACCTGGCCGGAGTGGAGGAACACGGCGGTCAGCGCATAGTCGAGCGCCACTTCGAGGTCGGCGTCGGCGAAGACGATGTTGGGGTTCTTGCCGCCCAGCTCGAGCGCCACCTTCTTCACGGTGGCCGCGGCCGCGGCCATGATGTGCCGGCCGGTCTGCAGCCCGCCGGTGAAGGAGACCAGGTCGACCCGGGTGTCCTCGGCGAGCAGGGCGGCCGCCTCGGGTCCGGCACCGAGCATGAGGTTGCCGACGCCGGCCGGCAGCCCGGACTCCTCGAGCAGCCGCATCAGGTGGATGCTCGTGTGCGGCGTCAGCTCGCTCGGCTTGAGCACGAAGGTGTTTCCGGCGGCCAGGCAGGGCGCGACCTTCCAGCTCGCCTGGAGGAGCGGGTAGTTCCAGGGAGCGATGAGCCCGCAGACGCCGAGCGGCTCGTGGACCACCCGGCTGACCACGTCGGAGTTGCCGGTGTCGACGAGGCGGCCGGAGTCCTCCGCCGCGGTCCGGCCGTAGTGGCGGAACACCGAGACCACGTCGGCGACGTCGTACGCGCTCTCCACCAGCCGCTTGCCGGTGTCCATCGACTCGGCCTCCGCGACCACGTCGGCGTCCCGCTCGAGGAGGTCTGCGGTGCGGAGCAGCAGGTCGCCGCGGTCGCGGGCGGACGTCGTCGGCCAGGGTCCGTCGTTGAAGGCGCGGTAGGCCGCGTCGATCGCGAACGCGGTGTCCTCGGGCCCGGCCTCGTCGACCTCACCGACGACCTGCCCGTCGGCCGGGCACACGATCGTGCGGCGACCCCCGGCGAGCGCGCCTACCCACGATCCGTCGACGTAGAGGTCTGGCACCGCTCATCCCCCTCACAGGTCGCCACCGCGTGAGTTGTTGCGTCTTGCGCAACGCGTTGCGGAGTTCGCAACGTTTGCTGCCTTCGCAGAATAGGACTCCTGATCGCTGTGTCAACGGTCACACCGAGGTCGTGACCCGTCCGTGCCATACCCAGTGGCCCTCTTGGGTCAGGTGCGCTGCCCCCAGCCGAGCCGGTGCGACACCTCGGTCGCCGCCGACACCAGCATCGGGATCGTCTGCTCGAGCTTCTCCTCGGTGAGGCGGAACGTCGGTCCCGAGATGCTCATCGAGGCGATGATGTCGCCGTGCGCGCTCCGGATCGGGGCCGCGGCGGCAGTGAGCCCGAGCTCGAGCTCGTCGACGGCCACGGCGTACCCGACCTCGCGCACCTCGGCCAGCTCGGTCCGGAGCTTGGAGCGGCTGGTCACGGTCCGGTCGGTGACGCGGGGCAGCGCCCGGACCGCATTCTTGAGCTCGGCATCGGTCAGCTCGCTGAGCAGCACCTTGCCGTTGCTGGTCGCATGGAGCGGGATGTGCTGGCCCACCCAGTTGTGCGACTGGACGGCCGAGGAACCCACTACCTGGTCGAGGTAGAGGGCGCTGGTCTCGCTGCGGACCGTGATGTTGACGGTCTCGCCGGTGTCGGCCGCGAGCTGCCGGCAGACCGGCCGCGCCTCGGTGACCAGGTCGAGCCGCGCTGTGGTCGCCCCGGCCAGCCGGAGATTGCCCACCCCGAGGCGGTAGCGCCCGCGGTCGCCGTCCTGCTCGACCAGGCGATGCGACTCGAGCGTTGCCAGCAGCCGGAACGCCGTCGACTTGTGCACCCCGAGCTCGGCGGCGATCTCGGTGACGCCGGCCTCGCCATCGCGGGCCAGCATCTCGAGGATGGTGAGCGCGCGGTCGACCGACTGGACCGACGCTGACGCGCCGACCTCGGTGTCACTGACCGCCGGCATTCACCCCACCGACCCGTGCCTCGGGCGCGCTACGCGCGGGGAGCGCACGCGTCGGCGGGGACCCCGGAGATACATGCGCGCACCGTACCGCTGTTGGGCAACCCCGAGTCCGCGCACCGTCCACGGTCAGGGCCGAGGCAGGGCTTCACCCGATGGTGGGGGCCATCGCGGGCGGGCACTCTGGAGGTACGAGGGAGACACCCTCGACCATCACGAAGGAAGTGCACCAACTCATGAACGACATCCACCAGAGCTTCGCCGGCTACGGCCTCGTCCGACCGCAGCAGGGCCGCGTCCTCGGTGGCGTGTGTGCGGGTCTCGGCCAGCGCTTCGGCATCGCGCCGTGGACCGCCCGCCTTCTCTTCTTCCTGCTGCTCATGGTCATCCCGGGCAGCCAGATCCTGGTCTACCCGATCCTGTGGATCCTGATGCCGTCGCAGGAGTCGGTCACCGTTCAGCCGGCCACACCGACGACTGCCTGACCCAACCCGGGCTCGAGCTCAGCCGGACGTCATGCGGATGGAGCACCCGGTTGCTCCGTCCGTACGACGCCAGCGGCCTACGCGAACGCTCGCCCCGCCTCGGGCCCGGGCCACGTCAGTCCCATCGGCTCACGCCACGGGAAGGGCCCGCCCACGACGCCGAGCTCTTCGAAGGCGGTGACAGACCCCTTCTCGGCGTCGACGACCGGTCCCGGTTCGACGCCGAACAGGAGCGCGGCCTCGGCGGCTGCCTGAGCGCCAGCGACGTCGTCCGCTCGCGGATCCTTCACCTCGCCGTCCTGGACGAAGTCCCGCAGAGTCTGCTTGACGTCGCGGCGGCTGCGCGGATCGGCGTTCAGGACGTAGCGACGGTGAACGGTCCGGGCGATCCCGCCGTCGACAGCGAGCACCACCCAGCACGCGCCGAACTCGTCGTTGTCCTCAGCGATCGCCGCCCGCGCCTCGCCGGCCGTCACGAGCATTGCGGTGATCGGGTCGACCAGCTCGATGGCGAAGGTCAGGTACGTCGTCAGCCTCACCCTGTCGCTCTCGACGTCGACCCAGATCCGCTCTTCCGGGACGCCCAGAGCGCTCGATGGATCGCGCAGGCCTTCCAGTCCTTCCGCGACGCGGGACACCGGACCGTCCGGTCGGACGTCGACCCACACGGTGGTCGCGTACGTGCTCATCGCGCTGAATCATGCGTCAGCGCGGCACGCAGCGCAGGCTTCTTGGGCAAGTCGTGAGTCGGCTGGTGGGCCTAGCGGAAGACGACGGTCCGGTTCCCGTGCATCAGCACCCGCGTCTGCGAGTGCCAGCGCACCGCCCGCGACAGCACGGCCGCCTCGACATCACGGCCGGCGGCGACCAGCTGCTCCGGCGAGTGCGTGTGGTCGACCCGGGTCACGTCCTGCTCGATGATCGGCCCCTCGTCGAGGTCGCCAGTGACGTAGTGGGCGGTGGCGCCCACCAGCTTCACGCCGCGCTCGAACGCCGCGTGGTAGGGCTTCGCGCCCTTGAAGCTCGGCAGGAACGAGTGGTGGATGTTGATGGCCCGTCCGCTCAGCCGGCGGCACAGCCCGTCGGAGAGGATCTGCATGTAGCGGGCCAGCACGACCAGGTGCACCTCGTGCCGCTCGACCAGTGCCATCAGCTGGGCCTCGGCCTCGGCCTTCGTGCCAGGGGTGACCGGGACGTGGTGGAACTCGAGGCCGTGGGACTTCACCAGGGGCTCGGCGTCGAGGTGGTTGGAGACGACGCCCACGACGTCGATCTGCAGGTCGCCGGTGCTGTGCCGGAACAGCAGGTCGTTGAGGCAGTGCAGCTGCTTGGAGACCATGATCAGCGTGCGGTACGGCGCCGAGGCCGACCACAGCTCGAAGTCCATCTCGAACTCGGCCGCGGTGGCCGCGAAAGCCTGCCGGAGCTCGTCGGCCGCCATGGGCGGCGAGACCTCGAAGTCGATCCGCATGAAGAACCGGCCGGCCCGCTGGTCGCCGAACTGCTGGCTCTCCATGATGTTGCCGCCGTGCTCCATCAGGAACGACGTGACGGCGTGCACGATGCCGGGCCGGTCCTCGCAGGACAGGGTGAGCACGTAGTCCCCAACCGGCTCGTTGGGCACGGAGTTGCCAGTCACGGTCAGTCCCCCAGCTCGGCGCGGCGGCGGACGACGTACTCCTCGAGCTCCTGGCGCACGGCCTCGTCGAGAGGCGGCTGCTCGTACTCCTCGAGCTTCTTCTTGTAGATCTCGCCGGCCCGCGTCGCGGTGTCCTTGGCGCCGTTGCGCATCCAGCGCTCGTAGTTCTCGGAGGAGTTGAGGAACGGCCGGTAGAAGCAGGTGCGGAAGAGCTCCATCGTGTGTGCGGCACCGAGGAAGTGGCCGCCGTGGCCGACCTCCTCGTGCGCGCCGAAGGCCATCGACTCCTCGTCGATCTCCAGGGGCGTGAACTCGTGCTGGAGCATCTCGACGATCTGCGCATCGATGACGAACTTCTCGAAGCCGGCCACGAGCCCGCCCTCGAGCCAGCCGGCCGAGTGCATCACCCAGTTGGCGCCGGCGAGGAACGTCGGCATCAGCGTCATCAGCGCCTCGTAGCCGGCCTGGGCGTCGGGCACCTGCGACGACGTCAGCCCGCCACCCGTCCGGAACGGCAGGTTGAAGTGCCGCGCGATCTGGCCGGTGCAGAGGAGACCGATCCCGGACTCCGGCGTGCCGAAGGTCGGTGACCCGGACTGCATGTCGATGTTGGACAGGAACGAGCCGAACACCACCGGCGCGCCCGGCCGGATCAGCTGGGAGAGCGCGATCCCCGACAGCGCCTCGGTGATCTGCTGGACCAACGCGGCCGGGATCGTCACCGGCGACATGGCGCCCATCAGGATGAACGGCGTCAGAACGACCGGCTGGTTGGCCGCGGAGTACTCGAACTGCGACTCGAGCATCCGGTCGTCCCAGCGCAGCGGCGAGTTGCAGTTGATCAGCGAGATGATCGCCGGCGTCTCCTCGATCGTGTCTCGTGAGCCGAACAGGATCTCGGTCATCCGGATCGTGTCCGCCGCGTTGACCCCGGAGACGACGTTGCCCATGTAGATCTTGTCGGTCAGCGTCTGCAGCGCGTAGACCATGTCGAGATGCCGGCTGTCGAGCGGGGCGTCGTTGGGCTCGTTGACCACGCCGCCGGCCGAGTCGAGGACCGAGAAGCTCTGGGCCAGCCTGCTGAAGTTGCGGAAGTCCTCCATGGTCCCGTCGCGGCGTACGTCGCCCTCGCGGACGAACGGCGGCCCGTAGACGGCGCCGAAGGCCATCGAGTCGCCGCCGATGTGCACCGAGTTCGCCGGGTTGCGGGCCTGGAGGTCGAACTCGCGCGGCGCCTTGGCCGCCTGCTCGAGCACGAAGTCGGGGTCGAGGAAGACCGCATTGCCCTCGACCTTCTGACCCGCCTTGCGGAACAGGTCGAGCGCCCGCTCATCCATGAACTCGACGCCGATCTCGGTCATCAGCCGGCGCCAGCCCGTCTCGAGGGTCGCCATCGCATCCTCGGAGAGGATCTCGTAGCGCGGCATGCGGTTGACGAACATGGGGCCCTCCTGTGGACGCGATCGACTGGGCTTGACCGACTCGGCATCGGGATCCTAGCCTCATCATGTGGAACTCGGGTTCCATCATGTGGGACCATGGCCCGACAGGTCAACGGAGGAAGCGGAGGAAGCGATGGCGACGACCGGCACCCAGGCCGTCGACCGCGCTGCCCTGCTCGTCTCGACCGTCATCCAGGCCGGCGAACCGATCACCTTCGCGGACCTCCAGGAGGCCTGCGACCTCCCCAAGTCGACCACGTCGCGGATGCTCACCGCGCTCGAGCGGTCAGAGCTCCTCGAGCGCACGGTCGACGGCAGCTACGTGCCGGGCGGCCTGTTCTGGCTGTACGCCGCACGGCACGACCCGGGCGAGGACCTGGTCCGGCTGGCCGGCCCCGCACTCGAGGCGGTCAGCGAGGCGACGCACGAGACCGTGAACCTGAGCATGGCCCGCGGCGACCGGGTGGTGCAGGTCGCGCAGGTCGACTCGCAGTTCCTGCTCGGCACCCGCGACTGGACCCAGGTCGACGTACCTGCCCACTGCTCGTCCCTCGGCAAGGTCTTCCTCGCGTGGGACGTCGTCGAGCTGGCCGCTGGCAGGCTGGACAGGCCGACCGAGGCGAGCATCGCCGATGCGGCCTCGCTCCGCGCCGACTTCAAGCGCAGCCGCAGCCGGGGCTGGGCCATCACCGTCGACGAGCTCGAGGTCGGGCTCTCCGGTGTCGCCGTGCCTGTGCGCGGCACCCGCGACCAGGTGGTCGCCGCACTGGGCGTCTCGGGACCGACGCAACGACTCGAGGACCGGTTCGACGAGCTGGGCCGGCTGTTGACACACCACGCCGCGGCGCTGACCGAGCTGCTCCGCGGCAAGACACCACAGGAGGGCGCCGCATGACCACCCCCGACGACGTACTGAAGGGGCTCTACGACGAGACGCTCGTCGGCAACGCCCCCCGCGTGCTCGAGCTCACCGAGGAGGGACTCGCGCTCGGCATGGAGCCGCAGAGCCTGCTCTTCGACGCACTCATCCCTTCGCTCGAGGAGGTCGGCGCGAGGTTCGAGCGTGGCGACTTCTTCGTGCCGGAGATGCTCATCGCCGGCCGGGCGATGGCCGGCGCGATGGAGCGGCTGCGTCCCTTGCTGATCGAGGGCGGGATCGAGACGGTCGGCAAGTTCCTCATGGGCACCGTCAAGGGCGACGTCCACGACATCGGCAAGAACCTCGTCAACATCATGCTCGAGGGCGCCGGCTTCGAGGTGATCGACCTCGGCGTACAGGTGGCACCCGAGAAGTTCGTGTCGGCGATCGAGGAGCACCAGCCCGACATCGTCGGCTTCTCGGCGTTCCTCACCACGACCATGCCGATGTTCAAGGCGAACATGAACGCCCTCGAGAAGGCCGGCATCCGCGACACCGTCATCGTGATGGTCGGCGGGGCCCCGGTCACCCAGGAGTACGCCGACGCGGTGGGCGCGGACGGCTACGCCGCCGACGCGTCGGCCACCGTCAAGCGCGCCAAGGCACTGCTCCACGAGAAGCGCAGCAAGGTGCCCGCATGAGCTCCGAGTTTCACGAGACCATCCTCCGGTCGGCCTCCAAGGAGGTCGTGCTCGGGCACGGTCGGCGGTTCTGCCTGATCGGCGAGCGGATCAACCCGACCGGACGCCGGATCTTCCAGGAGCAGCTGCGCGCCGGCGACCTCTCGGCCATCGAGCGCGACGTCAAGGCCCAGGTCGAGGGTGGCGCCGACGTCCTGGACATCAACATGGGCGTGCCGCTGACCGACGAACCGGAGCTGCTCGCGAAGGCGATCCAGCTGGTGCAGTCGCTGACCGACCTACCGATCTGCATCGACTCCTCGGTGGTCGATGCGCTCGAGGCCGGGCTCTCGGTCTACCAGGGCCGCGCGCTGGTCAACTCGATCACGGCCGAGGACGACCGGATGGCCGCGATCCTCCCGCTGGTCAAGAAGTACGACGCCGCGGTCATCGCACTGCCCAACGACCACGACGAGATCCCGATGGAGGCTGACAAGAGGCTCGACCTGACGGCCAAGATCGTCAGGGTCGCGACCGAGGAGTACGGCATCGCGAAGGCCGACATCGTCATCGACCCGCTGGCCATGCCGATCGGGGCCGACACCGGCAACTCGCTCGTCACCCTCGAGGTGATGCGCCGGATCCGCGACGAGCACGGCATCAACATGACCTGCGGCGCGTCCAACGTCTCGTTCGGCATGCCCGACCGGCACACCCTGGGCGCGGCCTGGCTGCCGATGGCGATGGCGTCCGGGCTGACCAGCGCGATCATGGACACCCGGACCCCGCAGATCGTGGAGGCCGTCAAGGCGGCCGACGTCTTCCTCAACCACGACGACTGGGGCATGGCCTGGATCTCCGCGCACCGCGCGAAGGCTGCAGCCACGGCATGATCACCCCACGGAACTGCTCGGAGGGAGCGCTGCGCGCGGTGCACCCGCACTTCCGCGGGGACCCCGAAAAAACATGACGGACGAGCCTCTCGAGGCGTTCGAACCCGACGCGCTGCGCCGCGAGGGGCTCACCGCCGTACGTGGTGCCGAGGTCCCGGTCCACGACGGCACCGGCCGGGTCGACCTCGCCTTCACCGTCGAGGACAAGGAGGCACCCGCGACCCAGCGATCGGTACGGGTGCCCCCGGGCGTGACCGTCTTCGACTCGGCGTCGTGGAACGGCATCGCCATCGACTCGACCTGCGGCGGCCACGGCACCTGCCACAAGTGCAGGGTGCAGCTCACCCCCGCGACCCCGGCCACCCGGCACGACGAGAGGACATTCGGCAAGGACCAGCTCGCCGCCGGCTGGCGACTGGCCTGCCTGGCCCGGGCCACCCGAGACCACTCGGTCGTCGTACCCCCGCTGACCACCCGCCCGAAGGCTGCCACCGTCGGCGTCGGGCGGCAGGTGATCCTGCGGCCGGCGGTCCAGAAGCGGTACGTCGAGCTCGACGAGCCCACCCTCCAGGACCAGACGACCGACCTCGACCGGCTGCTCGCCGCCATCGACGACCTGGAGCCGCGCGCCGACCTGTACGTGCTCCGGCGGCTGTCCCGGGTGCTGCGGGAGGCGGACTTCAAGGTCACCGCGGTCGTCGTGGACGAGGACCTGATCGACGTCGAGCCCGGCGACACCACGCTGGTGCGGCACGCGATCGCGTTCGATCTCGGCACCACCACAGTGGTGGCGACCCTGCTCGACCTGGTCACCGGCACCCCGGTCGCCGTCGCCTCGATGCTCAACAGGCAGCAGCCCTTCGGGGGCGACGTGATCAGCCGGATCAGCGCCACGATGATGGACCCGGAGGCGGCGGAGCGGCTACGCGTGGCCGCCTGCGAGACCCTCTCGGAGCTGGCCACCCAGGTCTGCCGCGAGGGCGGGGTCGATCCCGTCCACGTCTACGAGGTCGCGATCGCCGGCAACGCCACCATGACCGCGCTGGCGCTGGGCATCGACCCGGAGCCGCTCGGCGTGGCGCCGTTCATCATGTCGACGGCCACGCCGCCGCCGGTCCTCGCGGCAGACCTCGGCCTGGCCCTGCACCCGCGGGCGCGGGCCATGCTGTTCCCGGCCCTCGGCGCCTACGTCGGCGGCGACATCGTCGCGGGCATGCTCGCCTCGGGCATGGACCGCGACAAGCGGACCCGCCTCTTCATCGACGTCGGCACCAACTGCGAGATCGTGCTGAGCGACGGCGACCGCATCCTCTCGACCGCGGCGCCGGCAGGGCCCGCGTTCGAGGGCGGCGCGATCCGCTGCGGCATGCGCGCGGACGACGGCGCGATCGAGGTCATCAAGCTGGAGCCCGACGGCGGGGACGCCGGCGTGACGCTCGGTGTCATCGGTGACGTGGAGCCCAAGGGGCTGTGCGGCTCGGGCCTCGTCGACGCCGTGGCCGAGCTGGTCAGGGTCGGGCTGCTCGACGCGAGCGGGCGGTTCGTCACCGACGAGAGGGCCAAGGAGCTCGCACCCGGACTGTCCGACCGGCTCACGATGCTCGACTCCGCGCGCGGACAGGAGCGGGTCTTCGTGCTGCACCGCGAAGCTGTCGACAGTGACCCGGCCGACTGCGTCGTGCTGACCCAGCGTGACGTCCGCGAGCTTCAGTTCGCCAAGGCCGCGATCTCGACCGGCTGGACGCTGCTGCTGGAGGAGCTCGGGCTCGAGCACCGCGACGTACAGCAGGTGCTGCTGGCGGGCTCGTTCGGGAGCTACCTCTCCGCTGCGTCCGCGATCCGGATCGGCCTGGTGCCGAAGCTGCCAGTGCTGCGCATCGTCGCGGCGGGCAACGTGGCCGGGGAGGGCGCGAAGATGGCACTGCTCTCGATCCGCGAGCGGGCCGGGGCCCTGGCGCTGCTGGAGGAGGTGACCTATGTCGAGCTCTCCGACCGCCCCGAGTTCAACGACAAGTTCGTCGAACAGCTCGCGTTCTGACGCCCCTGTCGCGCTGATCGCGTGCGGCGCGCTGGCCCAGCCGGCCGCCGAGATCGTCGAGCGCCGCGGCTGGGCGGTCGCCGTACATCCGTTGCCGCCCCTGCTGCACAACCAGCCGCACCTCATCGCCGACGAGGTGCGCGGCCTGGCCACCGCCCTGTCGCTGCGTCACCAGACCGTCGCCGTGGCGTATGCCGACTGCGGCACCTACGGCGCGCTCGACGCGGTCTGCTCCGAGCTCGGGATGCGCCGGCTGCCGGGGTTGCACTGCTACGACCTGTTCGCGGGCGAGTCCAGGCTGGCGTCGTTCCTCGACGAGCAGCCGGGGACCTATCTGCTCACCGACTTCCTGGTGCGCTCGTTCGAGCGGACCGTCGTCCGCGAGCTAGGCCTCGACCGCCATCCGGAGCTGCGCGACGACTACTTCCGGCACTACACGCGGGTGGTGTGGCTGGCCCAGGAGCCCGACGACACCCTGCGCGCGCTCGCGGAGGAGGCGGCCCGCAAGATCGGGTTGCCACTCACCGTCGTCGAGACCGGCGACAGTCGGCTGGAGGCGGCTCTCGAGGACCTGCTGAGCCCTGCGGCGGGATAGTCCGTGACGTTTGGCCTGTGGAACTGGCGTTTCCACAGGGCCGTTCGTCACGGACTATCGCGGCAGGTCAGACCTTCTCGCTGAGCCGGTCGAGCAGCTGGCGCCGCCACTCCTCGGTCGCGGCCACCTGGTTGAACGTGAAGACGTGCAGGCCTTCGACCAGCATCTCGGGCGGCGCAAGCGTCGGCGCGACCCTCGCCAGGAACTTCTCGCCGGTGAAGCCACCGGGGGCGGCCAGGCGGGCGAAGGTGCCCTTGTGCTTGACCAGGAACCGGGTCGACTCGCCCACGCCGATCTTGGTGGCCATGGCGAGCAGCTTGGTCCGGTCGACAGGCCCGGGAATGCCCAGCAGCAGGGGCATCGTGATGCCTCGTCCGCGCATGCGGCGTACCCAGTTCGCGAGCATGTCGGGATCGAAGGTCAGGTTGCTGACCACGTGCGTCGCGTAGCGGCGCTTGTCCCACATCGACTGGATGGTGAGGTCGTCGCTGATGGTCGGGTGCGACTCGGGGTAGCCCGTGATGCCGACATGGGGGAACGGCGACCCGAGCTCCTTGAGGTCCTCGAGCAGGGACAGCGAGTCCGAGTAGCCGCCGGGCGGGTCCGCGTCACCCGCGGGGACGAAGACCCTGCTGATCCCCTTGCCAGTGAGGCGGTCGCAGATCTCGGCCAGCTCGTTGCGGTCTCGGACCATCCGGGCCGCCAGGTGCGGAACTGCGGTGTAGCCGTGCCCGGTGAGCCGCTCGGCCAGGTCCAGGGTCGCCTCGAGCCCTTTGCTGGGCGAGGCGGTGACGGTGACCACCCGCTCGGTGCCGAGGTGCTCGAGGATCGTCGCCTCGATCGACGGCGTCGGGAGAACTTCGTAGCGCGCGTGCTCGAGCAGCCTCACCATGGTGGCCGTAGCCTGAGCTTTGTTGCGCATTATGCATCCTGTTTCGTGATGCGCACCGACGTGGCCAGCCTAGTCGGCGGGGTTCCTGTCGTCGAGGTCCTCGAGCGTCGAGTTCGGCTCCTCGAGGATCTGGTTGCGGATGGTGAACCACGAGACGACGCCGCCGACGGCGAGCACCACCGCGCAGATCACCATCGCCATCCGGAAGGCGTCGTCGAAGACGGCCGGGTCGGCGTACTCGTCGCCGTGCAGCCCCACCACGACCGGCAGGGCCGCGACCGCCAGCAGCGCGCCGGCGCGGGCGACCGCGTTGTTGACGCCGCTGGCGATGCCGGCGTGCTCGTCAGGTGCCGCGGCCAGCACCGTGGCCGTCAGTGGCGCGATCATCAACGAGAGCCCGAGACCGAACACGATCGCCCCGGGCAGGACGTCCCTCAGGTAGACGACGTCGTCACCGATCAGGAGCATCAACAACACCCCCACCGCGATCACCAGCGGCCCGAAGGTCATCGGGATCCGAGGCCCGATCCGCATGCTCAGCCGACCGCCACGCGAGGCGAGCACGAGCATCACCGCGGTCGTCGGCACGAACGCGGCTCCGGCCGCGAGCGCGCCGTACCCGCTGACCGTCTGGAGCTGGATGGTCACGAAGAAGCTCTGGGCGCCGAGGGCGCCGTAGACCAACAGGGTCATCACGTTCGAGGCGCTGAAGGTCAGGTCGCGGAAGATACCGAGCACCAGCATCGGCTCGCTCTCGCGATCCTCGACGACGAGGAAGCCGACCGCGGCGACCACGCCGACCGCTACGGCGACCCAGGCCGCGGTGCCGCCCCACTCGATGAGGGCGTACGTCGCCCCGCCCAGCGCCGCGGCTCCCAGGACGGCCCCCGTGATGTCGAAGTGCGAAGAGGCGTGCGGGTCGCGGGTCTCCGGGACGTAGCGGATCGCGATGAACGCGGTGATCGCGGCCAGCGGCGGGTTGACGAGGAAGATCCACCGCCAGTCGGCGTACTGGACCAGCGCGCCGCCGACGAACGGGCCGATCGCCCCGGCGATGCTGGTCAACCCCGACCAGGCGCCGATCGCCGGGGCGCGGTCCTCCTGCGCGAACGCGCCCTGGATCATCGCCAGGCTTCCCGGGGTGAGCAGCGCACCGCCGACACCCTGCAGGATCCGGGCGGCGATCAGGATCTCGGGATTGGGCGCGATGCCGCAGAAGACTGAGGCAATGGCGAACCAGACGGTGCCGATGACGAAGATCCGGCGCCGCCCGAACCGGTCGCCCAGCGAGCCGCCCAGCAGGATCAGGCTGGACAGCGAGAGCAAATACCCGTTGGTGATCCACTGCAGCTGCGCGAGGCTGGCGTCCAGGTCCTCACCGATGGTCTTGAGGGCGACGTTGACCACGGTTCCGTCGAGGAATGCGATGCCCGAGCCAAGCGCTGCAGCAGCAATGACCGCCCGTCCCGCGCCCGTACCCATCCGTACCGCTGCCGGCGCCGAATCAACCACGTCCTGAAAGGTAGCCTTCTGCCGTGTCTCGTGCGTATGCCCCGTCTGCCGAACTTCGGCTGACCGAGCACGTCGCAAAGCTGGCGGACGAGCACCCGCCGATCCAGCTCGACTCCGTCGACTTCACCGTGCGCAACCCGCGCGAGTTCGAGGCGCGCTTCGGCCACGTCCTCGACTACATGGCGCGCGTCGAGCTCGAGGTCGACCGCAACGTCCTGGAGCTCACCACGATGCTCCCGGACCCGCCGGAGGTCGACCAGCAGTTCTACGCCGTGTGGCAGCCCCAGGAGATCCAGCACGGCCTGATCCTTGACCGGCTCCAGGTCGAGCTCGGCCGCGAATCCGCCGACGCCGACCTCGACTCGATCGGCCTCAAGCTCAAGATCCTCGGCGCACTGGCACACATCGGCCCGTTCCAGGACGTCTGCCGGATGCTCTACTACCTGACCGGCATGGCCACCGAGCGCTCCGCCGTCCTGGCCTACAACCTGCTGCATCGCGGCACGCTCGACCTCGGCGAGCAGGCCATCGCCCAGTCGGTGGTAGGCCAGATCAAGCGCCAGGAACCCGGTCACTTCGTCTTCTACCAGCTGTCGGCCCGGGCGTTGTGGGCCGAGCTGGCCGCCTGGCAGCGCTGGATGGTCCGGTTGATGCGGCGGGCGTCGTTCGCCCCGGTCGGCGCCAACAACCCCCAGCAGAAGGCGGACTTCGGCGACGTGATGGCCACTCTCGGCATCACCGGGGAGCTCGACGACTTCGCGGTCCAGATCTCCCGGGTCGAGAAGGAGCTGCTCTGGGCGAGGGACCGGGGCCTCAAGGTTCCCGACTACGTCTCCCGTGCGTTCCACGAGGCCGTCGAGCTGGCTCGCGACCGGGCGCACGTCCCGCATCTGCACCGCTAGTCGGCCGAAGGCCGACATCGGTGACCGAGGTGGGCCACGACCGCAACTCGACGCGCACCACCCGAGCTCCCCGCGACAAGCGCGGCTGGTACCCAGGCCGGCACCACCTCGTCGTACGGACCGGGGTGGCGTGACCCGCTCCCGGCTGGCACGTTCTCAGTCCTAGACGGCCCGGACGAGGTGAGTACGACGCTCGAGATCGACTGGTTCTTCACGCACGCCGACGGGTCGGACTGGCTGCACATCCTCACCATCCCGGTGTTCACCGGCGTGATCGGCTGGCTGATCAACTGGTCGGGGCTGTGGATGCTGTTCGACCCGGAGCGGTTCCACGGCGTGCGGGTGCCCGGCCTCAAGCAGCTCGCCCGTGCGATGCCGCGCAAGGTCCAGGAGATCCCCGGTTTGCTCCAGGGCGGGGTCGGCTGGCAGGGCATCGTGCCCGCGCGCGCCGCCAAGATGGGCAGCATCGCCGTGGACAAGGTGATCGCCAAGGTCGGTACGCCGAAGGACTTCTACGAGCAGCTCGAGCCCGAGAAGATCGCCGAGCACATCGTCGACGTGTTCCGTCCGGACCTGCCCCAGCTGATCGACGAGATCATGCGCCGCGAACACCCGCGGCTGTGGCACGACCTCCCGGCCTGGGGCAAGCAGGCGGTCATCGCAAGGGTCGACGCCCAGCTCCCCAAGGTCGTGCGCAACATCACCCAGGAGATCGGCCAGCACATCGACCAGCTGCTGGACCCGAAGATCATGGTGATCGAGCACTTCCGACAGCACCCCGGCCTGGTCGTCTCGATCTTCCGCGAGGTGGGCAGGCGCGAGCTCCAGCTGATGGTGACCTTCGGCTTCGTCTTCGGCTTCCTGCTCGGCCTCCCCGTCGCGGTCATCGACCACTGGTTCGGCATCTGGTGGCTGCTGCCGCTGATGGGGATCGTGGTCGGCTGGATCACCAACAAGCTCGGGATGTGGCTGATCTTCGAGCCCCTGCAGCCGAAGCGGATCCTGGGCATCACGGTGCACGGCCTCTTCCTCCGTCGCCAGGACGAGGCTGCCGAGGTGTATGCGCGCAACATCGCCGACGAGGTCATCACCCTCGAGCGGATCGGCGACTTCCTCATGAACGGCCCGCGCGGCGACCGGACCCGGCAGATGCTCGCGCGCGCGCTCCGACCAGCGATCGACGACGCGGCCGGGCCGCTGCGCCCGGCGATCCGGATGGCGGTCGGCGCCGGCCAGTACGACCGGATCCGCGACGCGGTCGCGGTGGAGGCGGTGGGTCGCACCGACATCGCGTTGCGTGACCCCGAGTTCGGCCGCCAGCAGGGCAACCGGATCAGGACGCTCGTCGCCGAGCGCACCAAGGAGCTACCCGCTGAGGACTTCGTCGAGATGATGAGGTCGGCGTTCCGGGAGGATGAGTGGATGCTGTACGCGCACGGAGCGGTGATGGGCTTCGCAGGTGGCGTGCTCCACCTGCTGCTGTTCGGGGCGGGTGGCTAGTGGTCACCCCCGGAACTGACTCGTGTGTCCCGCACCCCGGGCACGCACCTCGCGGCGTCGCCGTCGCTCGCTGGACGACCAAGTACGGCGTCGGGTCGGCGTCTTGCGATGCACGCACCAAGAGCACGGGCCACCCCCGAGGCAGTTCCGGGGGTGACCACTAGTGACCGACTGGACCCGGAGCACCGACGTCAGCCGGTGGGTCACCACCACCGACGCGCTGCCCGGCATGATGCGGATCGTCGCGTCGACCACCGCGAGGTCGATGGCGTGGACGGCGGGTGCTTACGTCCGGTCCGGCCGCCTGCTGGCTCAGGCACTGACCGACCGCAAGGCCGCCGAGGAGCTCCTCCACGAGATCGCGCAGGACGTCTCGTTCGCCACCCGCACCGTCTCCGACGTGGCGCGGGCCATCGCCGAGGGAGTGCCCATGTCGCGGGCGCTGCTCGACGGCGGTGCTGCCCTGGCCTCCGTCATCCCCGAGCCCGTCGATGTGGTGCTCCCCGAGCACGAACCCACGCTGCGCGAGCGGGGTGAGGACCTGCTCGAACGCTCCCGTGACGTCTGGAGCGACGAGGAACCGCACCCGGCGTACATCCGGATCCTCGAGGACCTCGCGCCCGACGAGGCCCGGATCCTCGTGCACATGCTCCGCGGCGGCCCGCAGCCCGCGGTCGACGTCCGCACCGGTGGGCCCGTGGGCCTGGTCAGCTCCAGCCTTGTCGCGTCCGGGCTGACCATGATCGGGGCCCGCGCGGGCGTGCGGTACGGCGACGAGGTGCCGGCGTACCTCAACAACCTGTTCCGGCTCGGCCTGGTCTGGTTCTCCAGCGAGCAGGTGGAGGACCCCCTGGACTACCAGGTCCTCGAGGCCCAGCCCGACGTGCTCGAGGCGATGCACTCGGTTCGTTTCGCCAAGCTCGTGCGCCGCTCGATCCACCTCACGCCGTTCGGCACGAACTTCTGCCAGACCTGCCTGGTCGACCCCGAACAGGTCCCCGACCTGCCCGAGCACGGCGCCCCGCTCGACTGAGGTCGGTTTCCCCGGCTGACCGGGGAAATTGGCACCTGTCGGGGTTTGCAACCCCCGACCAGAGACAGACTCGCCGGACAAGTCCGCTCGATGGATGCCCTGCACCCCTTGCCAACGCGCTTTACATTCTCTATGGTTTTGTAAACCGCTTTACAGCCCACGGGGTTCTGTCAAAGGCAGAAGGGATGACGACGGATGGACACCATCGCGAACACCACCGTTCCGGCCGGCTCGACCGAGCAGTGGCGCGACCCGAAGCGGTACCTGTGGCTGATCGGCCTCGTGGTGCCCAGCCTGTTCTTCCTCGGGTACGGCGGGTGGCTGCTCACCGGCTGGCCGGGGCTGTTCTGGATCGGCCCGGTGGTGATCCTGGTGATCGTCCCCGCGATCGACCTGTTCGCCGGCCTCGACCGCTCCAACCCGCCCGACGACGTGATCGAGGCGCTGGAGCAGGACCGCTACTACCGGTGGATCACCTACCTGTTCCTGCCGATCCAGTACGTCGGGTTCGTCGCCGCGATGTACCTCATCGCCCGGGGTGACCCATTGGGCGTCGGCGGCGAGATCCCGCTCTGGGCCGAGGTCGGCCTCGCGGTCTCGATCGGCTGCATCGGCGGCATCGGCATCAACACCGCTCACGAGCTCGGCCACAAGAAGGAGAGCAACGAGCGCTGGCTGTCCAAGATCGCCTTGGCGCAGAGCTTCTACGGCCACTTCTACATCGAGCACAACCGCGGCCACCACGTCCGCGTCGCCACGCCGGAGGACCCGGCCAGCAGCCGGGTGGGCGAGAACTTCTACCAGTTCTGGCCGCGCACGGTCCTCGGCTCCGTCAAGAGCGCGTGGCGCATCGAGAAGCGCCGCTACGCCCGCAAGCAACAGCACCCGTTCCGCATCGGCAACGACGTGCTCAACGCCTGGCTGATGTCGCTGGTGCTGTGGGGCGCGCTCGTCGCGTGGCTGGGCATCGGGATCCTGCCCTACCTCGTCATCCAGGCCGTCGTCGGTTTCTCGCTGCTCGAGGTCGTCAACTACATGGAGCACTACGGGATGCTGCGCCAGAAGGTCGGCGTCGGCCAGCGGCAGCGCTACGAGCGGGTCGACCCATCGCACTCATGGAACTCCAACAACATCGCGACCAACGTGCTGCTCTACCACCTGCAGCGGCACAGCGACCACCACGCGAACCCCACCCGGCGCTACCAGTCGCTGCGCGACTACGAGGAGTCTCCGGTGCTGCCGACCGGGTACGCCGGGATGATCGTCCTGTCGATCGTGCCCGCCGTCTGGCGCCGGGTGATGGACCCCCGCGTGCTCAACCACTTCGACGGCGACCTGACGCTGGCGAACATCTCGCCCCGCAAGCGCGACAGGATCCTGGCGACGTACCCACCGAGGCCGGTGGTTGAGGAGGCTGCGCCGCAACCGTCTCGAAACCCCGGCGAGGCCCCGCCCGCCGACGAGGTGCTCGCGGCGCGCTGCCCCGGCTGCGGCTACGTCTACGAGGTCGAGGCCGGCGACGAGCACGAGGGCTTCGCGGCCGGGACCGCGTGGAACGACGTGCCGGACAGCTGGTGCTGCCCCGACTGCGGTGTCCGCGAGAAGGTCGACTTCGTACCCCTGGACCGGGAGCCGGCCAGCTGAGCGCCTGGACGTACCGTTCATGACCGTGACGACGACGCCCGTGACGATGCGGGAGCGCGTCCTCGACGCGGCCGTGATCCTGACCACCGAGCTCGGCTGGGCCCAGGTGACGATGGCCCGCCTCGCCGACGTCGTGGGAGTCAGCCGGCAGACCGTCTACAACGAGGTCGGCAGCAAGCCACGGCTGGCCGAGGCGATGATCCTGCGGGAGCTCGAGCTGTTCCTCGGGCTGGTCACCGTCGCCTTCGACGCGCACCCGAACGACCTCGTCGGTGCCATCCGGGACGCGTCGTGCGCCGTCCTCGAGGCGTCACAGGACAACCTGCTGCTCAAGGCGATCGTCTCCGCCACCCACGGCGCGGACACCGAGCTGTTGCCGCTGCTGACCACCCACGCCGGCGCGCTGCTCTCGACCGCCAAGGCGGTGGTCGTCGACCGGGTGGCGCCGTACGACGTCGAACTGAGCGCCGAGCAGCTCGACGCCGCCATCGACACGGTGGTCCGCGTCGTGCTCAGCCATGTCATGCAGCCCTCGGACTCCCCCACTCACACCGCCGACGACATCGCCTGGATCTCGGCCCGGGTGCTCCGACCGTCGGGATAGTCCCTGACGATCCGACCAGCGACACGCCGTACGACGAGCCAGAACGTCAGGGACTATCCCGCCCAGGCGAACAACTAGGCGTTCTCCTTGCGGAACACCGTGGCGCCCCACCACATCGCGAGGGCGAAGATCAGGACCGCCCAGCCGGTGCCCCACACGACGTCGGTGCTGCCGAGGTCGCCCGTGAAGGCGTCGCGCGCGGCGTCGACGATGTAGCGGAACGGCATGAAGTCGGAGATCCGCTGCAGCCAGTCGGCGCCCAGTGTCATCGGCAGCAGGATCCCGCTGAGCAGCAGGATCGGCATCATCACGACGTTGATGACCGGCGCCATCACGTCCTCGCTCTTGGTCGCCATCGCCAGCGCGTTGGAGGCCGCGGCGCACGCACCACCGACCAGCAAAGTGATCACGATCCCGAGCACTACACCGCCGATCGAGCCACGCATCCCGATCGCGTAGGCCAGGCCGACCAGGATCAGGGCCTGGACCAGGAGCTGGAGGACGTCGCGCCAGAGCCGGCCGACCAGCAGCGCGGATCGCGCGGCCGGGGTGACCCGCTCTGCCTCGATCACGCCCTCGCGCCACTCGCCGATGAGCGAGAAGCCGGCGAAGAACGCGCCGAACATGCCCAGCTGCACCAGCAGCCCGGGCACCAGGAACGTGTAGGCGTTGGTGGTCCCGGTGTCGAACTGGGCGACCAGCGGCTTGAGGAGCGGCCCGAAGAGCACCAGGTAGAGCACCGGCTGCATGATGCCGATCAGCACCCAGGCCGGGTTGCGGAGGTTCATCCGGATCTGGCGGCGGAACACCACCGAGCACTCGCGCAGGTACGTCGTCATTGCTGCTCCCCCTCGGGGCCGGTCGTCTCGGGTTCGGCGGCCTCGTCGGCGTCGCGGAGCGAGCGGCCGGTCAGGGTCAGGAACACGTCGTCGAGCGAGGGCCGGATGACCTCGATGCCCTCCAGCCCTACGCCGGAAGCCTCGAGGTCGCGCAGCAGCCCGGGCACGGCCTTGCCGGCGCGGGCCACGCGGCCGTGGACGTGCCGGCCGTCGACCTGGACGTCGTCGCTGATGCTCGCGAGCTTGACGCGCGCCACCGACACCTGGTCGTCGGAGGACAGCTCGAGCGAGACCAGGTCGCCGGAGACGTTGGCCTTGAGGTTGTCGGCGGTGTCACTGGCCACGATCTCGCCGCGGTCGATGATCACGATCCGGTCCGCCAGGGCGTCGGCCTCGTCGAGGTAGTGGGTGGTCAGGAACACGGTCGCCCCCTCGTTGCTGCGCAGTCCCTCGATGTGCTCCCAGAGGTTCGCCCGGGCCTGCGGGTCGAGACCGGTGGTCGGCTCGTCCAGGAACATGAGCGACGGCGAGTGGATCAGCCCCATCACGATGTCGAGGCGGCGCTTCTGGCCGCCGGACATGTGCTTGTTCATCCGCTTCCAGAGCCCGTCGAGCTGGAACTTCTCGAACAGCTCCTGGCCCTTGGCCACGGCGTCCTTGCGGGACATCCCGTAGAGCATCCCGTGGTCGACGACCTCGTCACCGGCGTAGGCGCCGGAGAACGTCGAGCCGACCTGCGAGCAGTAGCCGATGCTGCGCCGGACCTGGACCGGTTGCGTCGCCACGTCGTAGCCGGCGACGCGCGCGGTGCCCGCCGTCGGCGTGAGCAGCGTGACCAGCATGCGCAGCGTGGTGGTCTTGCCCGCGCCGTTGGGCCCGAGGAAGCCGACAACCTCGCCCTCGGACACGTCGAGGTCGACGCCCTTGACGGCGTGGACCTCCTTCTTGTTCCTGCCCTGGCCGGTGTGGAAGGTCTGCACCAGTCCTCGTGCCTCGATCACCGAGCTCGTGGCCATCGTCTCTCCTCGTCCTCTTGTCGCGTCACATCAGTGTCGACCGCCCTACCGACGACGACTCATCGGGTGGGGTGGTGCCGAGCGCTCAGGACCAGGTGACCGCCGTCAGCCGGCGCCACTCCTCCGGCGGTTCGGTGCGGTTCCAGAGCCGCAGGTAGAGCTCGACCGCGCCGCCGGCCAGCTCCCAGTCGGGGTCGTCCGGAGGCTCGTCGCCCGTCGTACGCCGGGCGGTGACGGCCGGCCGCGGGCCCATCTCGACCTCCCACCAGTCCGCCAGGTCATCGGGCCGTACGACGAGGAGGGCGTCGTCGTCGCAGCGCAGCCGCGACCGGGGCCGGGTCAGGAACCCGCCGAGCAGCTCGTCGATGCCGTCGCCGGCCAGTCCGGGGTCGACCCAGACCTCGTCGGCCCGCGGGGCCCGGCCGAGGGACGCGGCGAGCGCGTCGACCGCGTGGATCGTGGTCTCGTGACACTGCCGGCGCGCCCAGAAACCGCGGGCCGGAGGAGCGTCGTTCAGGAACACCAGGGCCGCGAGGTCCTCGGGCGCCGCGGTGATCGACCGGGCCAGCTCGGCCGCGCCGTCGCTCAGCCACGACAGCGGGTCGGCGACCGCCCTGCCGTCCTCCTCGAAGCCGTCGACCTCCTCGTCGGACGGCTGCTCGCCACGCACCAGCGCGCCGGCCCAGCGATGGACCATCCCCTGGTGCGCGACCAGGTCGAGCACGGTCCAGTCCGGGCAGGTGGGTACCGACGCCTCGAGCCCCGCTCGTCCGGCGTACGCCACGAACGCGGTCACCGCCTCGTGGAGCCCGTCGAGATGACGGCTCGTGGTCAGGTGGGTCGGCACGGGCAGAGTCTGACCGCGGCTGGGCGGGGACGGCGACCGATTTCTGCCCGATCTGACAATAGGTTGGAGCGATGGAGGAGCTTCCGTTCGGTATCGACTTCGGCGGCACCGGCATCAAGGGCGCGCCGGTCGACCTGGAGAAGGGCGAGTTCGCGGAGGAGCGGGAGCGGATCAGGACGCCCTCGCCGTCGACCCCCGACGCCGTCGCCGAGGTGTTCGTCGAGCTGCTCGCCCACTTCCCCGGCTCCCGCGGTCCGGTCGGCGTCACCGTCCCGGGCGTGGTGCGCCACGGCGTCGTCCACTCTGCGGCGAACATCGACGAGGCCTGGGTCGGCACCGATGCCGACGCGTTGTTCACCAAGGCCACCGGCCGCGACGTGCACGTGGTCAACGACGCGGATGCGGCCGGCCTCGCGGAGGCGCGGTACGGCGCCGCCAAGGGCCACGAGGGCCTGGTCATCCTCACCACGCTCGGGACCGGCATCGGCTCCGCGCTCGTCTACAACGGCGTCCTCGTCCCGAACTCGGAGCTCGGCCACCTCGAGATCGGCGGGCACGACGCCGAGTCCCGCGCCGCCAACAGCGCGCGCGAACGCGAGGAGCTCTCGATGGAGCACTGGGCCAAGCGGCTCACGACGTACTACCGGACCCTCGAGATGCTCTTCTCACCCGACCTCTTCGTCGTCGGTGGTGGGATCAGCAAGCAGTCCGACGAGTTCCTGCCGCTGATCGACATCGACACCGAGATCGTGCCGGCCATGCTGCGCAACAAGGCGGGCGTCATCGGAGCCGCGCTCTGCGCTGTCGAGGAACTGGGCGGCTAGTGTCCCGCACTGGAAGTACGGTGCGTAAGTCCGTGCTCCGAGTGCGTGCATCGCCAGGCGTCGGAGCGACGCTCTACTTGTTCGTCCAGCGAGGTTCGGCAACGCCGCGAGGTGCGTGCTCGGGGTGCGGAATTACGTGCCGAACTTTCGGTGCGGGACACTAGCGAGGGCCCCTTCCTGGCAGCAGCGTCAGGACACCCTGTCAAGAATCTCCGCGGCGGGTGGGCGTTCTGGCCGACATCGTCCGCGCCGAGCACTCGCCACCTGACTGGACCTGCCCCAGGACCGGGGGCGCTGTAGGCCACAATGGACGAGGAGCGCGTGGGGTGCTTCGACTCTTGGGGATGCAGGGGGTGCCGGGGGGATGGCAGAGGTGGGCGCGCGCCCGCGCTGGCGCGACGCGCTGGTGCTGGCTGTGCTCGCTGCCGTGATCGTCGGCGGGCTGATCCACTACGGCCGCGACCTGGGTGCTGACGACACGCCCTCCGCCGGCGCGACCAAGAGCCCTTCGGCGAGCACGTCCCCGACCGCCCAGGCCACGGCCCAGCTCGAGGGCGCCCCACCGACCGACCCGGCCGCCCCGTCCTCGCCCACCGGTGGCACCTGCTGGGACGGCCGCGAGACCGCCTCGCTCAAGCTGTGCGGGCTACCCGAAGGCGCCCGTGGCCTCGAGTGGGTGTTCCCGTCGTTCGCAGACAACCGCGCCTACTGCCATCGGGCGCGGCCCAACAACGACAGCTACCCGGTCGTCGAGTCCTACGAGTGCTTCCAACATGCGCTCGGCAAGCCGGTCACGGTCACCTACGACCAGGTCAAGGACCCCGGCCAGGTCGAAGACTGGCTGCTCGCACGGGTCGGCCCCGAGCATCGTCACAAGCTTCCCGGCGCACACGGCGGTCGCGGCGTCTTCATCGACGGCGAGAGCCGGCCGGCCCGGATCACCGGGATGTACGAACGCTTCCCCTATGTCGTCTCGGTCTACGCCGCGAGCCCCCAGGCCGCCAAGCTCGCGTGGAAGAAGCTCGTCCGGCAGCTGCCCACCGACAAGCTCCGCGGCGTCCGCAACTCCTAGCGTCCTAGCGCCAGTCCAGGTCCTGGCCGGCGTCCAGCTCGCTGCCCGGCACCGGCCCGAGGCCGAGAAGGTCCAGGGACAGGTTCGCCAGGTCGCCGTTGCGCACCGGCTGCGGCCCGTCGTACGACGGCTGGGCGTCGCCCGGCTCGGCGTAGTCGGGGTTGAGCTCGTAGAGGTCACCGGGCCGGATCCCGCGGCCCCAGACTGCGAACGGGATCGTGAAGTTGTCCGGGTTCGACTCCTCGTCGTGCTCGTGCTCCCCGGGCGGGCCGCCGTGGTCGGCGGTGAGCACCACGACCAGCCGCTTCCTCAGCTGCGGCGAGGACTCGATGGTGTCCAGCAGCTCGCCGAGCAGCCGGTCGGTCTCCAGCACTGCGCCCTGGTAGGCCAGCGACATCCAGCCCGACGGGTGGCCGGCGGCGTCGGGCAGAGCGAGGTGCAGGAAGGTGAACCGGCGCTGCTCCGCGGTCAGGTCGGCCCGCACGTCGTCGACCAGCACGTCGGCATCCAGCTCGACCTCGAACCGATCGATGATGGGCCAGGAGTTGGCATAGAGCTCGAACTTCTCCTTGCCCGCGAACAGCGCGCTCGTGCCGCCGGCGTCGTGGACGACGTCGAAGACCGAGGCCACTCCCTCGTGGTCGGCGCCGGGCACGAAGCCGTCGCCGACCAGCTGGTTCCAGGTGACGCCGTGGCCGCCCTCGTCCGGATCGACGCGGCGCCCGGTGAGCATCCCGGTGTGGTTGGGCAGCGTGACGGTCAGCTCGACCTCGGTGCGTGCGTCCATCGTCGACGCGCCCTCGGTGAACAGTCGGGTGAACGCCGGGACCCGGTCCGGCCCGAGCGCCTCGAAGGCCAGCGGGGTCAGCCCGTCGACCGAGATGGCCAGCACGTTCCGCTGCCGCCGTCGCTGAGCCACGTTCGGCGACGGCACCGGCTCGGGCTCGGACGTGGTTGCGGGCGGCGTAGGGGTCGTCGCGACCGCGGTGGGCGAGGACCGTGTACTGCTCGCCGTGGGCGGCGTCGCGACCGGCTCGTCGCCGCCGCACCCGGCCAGCAACAGCGCGGCCACGCACGAGGCGGCCGCCAAGCGCAGCGGCATCAGCCGGTGGTGCCGGCTCCACGGATGGCCGCGGCGACCGCCTTCGGGACCTCGGCGTTGAAGACCGTCGGGATGATGAAGTTCGGGTTGAGCTCCTCGTCGCGGACGACGTGCGCGATGGCGTCGGCGGCCCGCAGGAGCATGTCGATGGTGATGTCGCGGGCGCGCGCGTCGAGCAGCCCACGGAAGACGCCGGGGAAGGCCAGCACGTTGTTGATCTGGTTGGGGTAGTCGGACCGGCCGGAGGCGACCACCGCGGCGTACTTCTCCGCCTCGGCGGGGTCCACCTCGGGGTCGGGGTTGGCCAGCGCGAAGACGACCGGCTGCTCGGCCATGTCGGCGATCCACTCGGGCTGCAGGATTCCCGGCGCGCTGACTCCGATGAAGACGTCCGCACCGCGCAACGCCTCGTGCAGGTCGCCACGGACCGCACGCGGGTTGGTGACGCCCGCCAGCTCGCGATGCGCCTCGGAGAGCGAGTCGTCTCCGGCGCACAGCGCTCCGGCGCGGTCGACCACGACCACGTCGGTGACCCCGGCGGCGAGGAGCAGGGTGCAGATCGCCGTACCAGCGGCGCCCGCGCCCGACAGGACGACGTGGACCGAGGCCAGGTCCTTCTCCACGACGCGCAGCGCGTTGGTCAGCGCCGCGAGGACCACGATCGCTGTGCCGTGCTGGTCGTCGTGGAAGACGGGGATGTCCAGGCTCTCGCGCAGCCGCCGCTCGATCTCGAAGCAACGCGGCGCAGCGATGTCCTCGAGGTTGATGCCTCCGAACCCGGGCGCGATCATCTCGACCGCCTTGACGATCTCGTCGGTGTCCTGGCTGGCCAGGCAGATCGGCCACGCGTCGATGTTGGCGAACCGCTTGAACAGCGCGGCCTTGCCCTCCATGACCGGCATGGCCGCGCCCGGACCGATGTTGCCCAGCCCGAGCACCGCCGAGCCGTCGGTGACCACCGCGACGCTGTTGCCCTTGATCGTCAGCCGGGAGACGTCCTCCGGGTGCTCGTACAGCGCCATGCTCACCCGGCCGACCCCGGGCGTGTACGCCATGGACAGGTCGTCGCGGTTCTTCAGCGGAACCTTGGAGTTGACCTCGATCTTGCCGCCGATGTGGAGCAGGAAGGTCCGGTCGCTGACCTTGTAGACCTCGACGCCGTCGATGGCGTCGACCGCCTCCTCGAGCTTGTGGGAGTGGTCGGCGTCGCTGGCCGAGCACGTGACGTCGAGGACCAGGCGCTCCCGAGTCGAGTCGACCACGTCGATCGCGGTGACCACACCCCCGGCCGCGGAGATCGCGGTCGCCACCGCCCCGACGATCCCGTGGTCGGGCGCCGTGTGCAGGCGCATGGTGATGGAGTACGACGACGCGGTGACGGACACGCACTCAGCCTCACGCCCCGTGCGCGTACGAGCAAGTAACCGGTCGTTGTGGTCTCAGACCGGGCGCTGCTCGGCGCCGAGATGCTCCAGCAGGTTCTCGGAGAACCGGTCGCCCATGCGGTCGATGACCTTGCGCATGGCGGCCCGCACGGCGCGTCCAGACGCCTTCGGCAGCGGCAGGTCGAGGGTGATCTCGAGCTCGGTGACCAGCTCGGTCCCGTCATGAGTGGGGCTCAGGGCGTACCAGCCCGCGACACCAGCCTGCTCCGCCGTACCGGCTGGAGGGTCGTGCCGGAACTCGATCCGGTCCGGCTCCTTGAACACCATCCGCTCGGTGAACGCCGGCGCCACCTTCGCACCCAGCACGTTCAGCCCGGACAGCTGCCAGCGCCAGTGGTCGCCGTCCGCGGTGATGCTCTCCAGGAACGGTGTGAAGCGCGCCGTCAGCTCGGGGTCGACGAGGACGTCCCAGACCGCCTGCTGTGGCGCGAGGACCACGGCCTCGGCATGGGTGCTGGCGGAGAACGACGTCACCCGACGCAGGTACCCAGCTCAGGGACCCTGGTGGTATCCGTGGCCATGCTGGTTCTTTCTTCTTCTTCTTGATCTTCCACGTGTACGACGCCGGACTCGCGTCCACGTTGCCGGCCACGTCGGTGGCGACCACCGTGACCGTGTGCTTGCCGCGCTTCTTGAACTTCGCCTTGAACGGCGAGGCGCAGGCCAGCGCCGGCCTGTTGTCCACGATGCAGGTGAACGTCGAGCTCTTGCTGGCATGGAAGGTGAAGAACGCCTTGTGCTTGTGGGTCTTGCGCTTCGGTGTGTGGTCGAAGGCGACGTCCGGCGGCGTGGGGTCGAACTCGTCGACCCCGATGTCCACCGCTGAGCCGAGTCTCCGTGGGTTGCCGTCGAGGTCGGTGGTGCCGACGCCTGCGTCCGACCCACCCTTGTCGATCGTCGGCGAGGTCTTCGCCTGGTGGTAGAGAGGGTCGGCGAACACTGGTGCGGCCGTCTGGTTGCTGCTGAACGACCCGACGTTGGTGACGTTGCCGCCCCCGCCCTCCTCGATCTTGTCGTAGTTCGAGTTCGTCAGGATCACGTCGCTCTCGCTGTTGGTGCCGACCTCCGTCGACCGGACGTCCGCCGAGACGCCCGAAGCGATCACGTTGCGCGCGCTGATGTCGAGATTGGTCTCGTCGCCGCTGGCGTCCGCGCGGATGCCGTAGGAGCCCGGCCCCGTGCCGATCGCGGTGACGTTGCGAAGGTTGAGGGCGAACGAGCCGCTGCCCCACGAGTCGTCGAGTGCGACGCCGTTGGCGGCCGACGTGACGCAGAGGAGGTCGCGGGCCAGGCCGCTGATGCCGGCGGTGCACGCGATCGGTGCGGAGGTGTGCACCTCGACGCGCTGCACGAGGACGCTGCTGGCGAAGACGTTCAGCCCGTAGAGGCCGCCGCTCTGGTTGATGGTGAGGTCCGCGACCCTCGAGCCGGCACCGAACAGGGCCAGGCCGAAGTCTGCCGACGTGGTGATCACCGGCCGCGCCTGACCGGCCGCGCCGTGGACGTTCACCCCGGGCTGGCTGTTGCTGAGGCTGGTGGTCCCCAGGGCATAGCTGCCCGAGGCGACGATCACCTCGTCTCCCGTGGCGGCCTGGTTGATCGCCTTGTCGATGCTGCAGGCCGTCGCCAGCGAGGTGCAGCTGTTGGCGCTGCTGCCGCCGGGTACGGCGTAGCGCACGATCGCCGCGTGGGCCGGCGGAGCCAGCCCGGCCTGCGCCACAAGCGCCCCCGCGACGAGCGCGGGCACAAGGAGAAAACGGCGGTTGCTCACGAGGCTGAAGGGTAGACGGTCATGCGGTCCCTCAGCCGCGCATTGTCCCAGTTGCCCGGACCGGCTGCTGGTGGCCGGCCGGGTTGTGATGCCCGTCGAGAACCACCCGAACGCGACGGTCGCCGAGGTCGAGAACCACCGCGTCGTCCTCGATCGTCTCGACCTCGCCGCAGACGACGAAGCGCAGCCCGTCGACCTGGTCCAGCACCGAGCCCGGCGGGCAGCGCTCGAGGTCCTCGGTGGCGATCAACACCATCTCCTGGCGCAGTCGGGAGCCGAAGCGCAGCAGCAGGAGCACCAGGACCAGCAGGGACAGGTCGGCGACCACGGTGATGATCAGCCCGATGTCGCTGCGCGTCTCGCCCTCGACCCGCCAGACGGTCGACGAACCCGGGAGCACCCGCACGTGCACCTGCAGGCTGGCCACCGCGTCGTCGTACGTCGCCTCGTCGACGCGCACGGTGCCGCCGAAGCCGGGTTGGTCGTCGGTGTCGGCGACCTCGAAGGTGACGGACCGCTGGCCGTCGTCGTTCTCGTGGTCGGTGACTGCGGCGACGACGTCGACGCCGTCGCGATCGATGCGGTGCTGCTGCCACGTGCTGTGCACGAACGGCAGGTTGATCATCACCACGACCAGCCCGACGAGCAGGAGGTTCTTGAGCCGGCCGGTCACACGCCGGCACCCATCAGCGCGCCCCGTCGATCATGCGACCGAGTCTCGCACTGGCCCCATGACCGAGGTCACGCGGCGCTGGTGTCCTGTCAGGTGGGGTTCGCAGGTGCCGATGAGGGACCATGGACACGTGAGCGATCCCGTACCGGTGCGCCGGCCGCGGCACCTGATGGACCCGGCCAACCCGGTACGGCAGGTCAACGACCGCGCGTTCACCCAGGTCCAGCGCTGGGTGGTGTCCGTGCTCGCGGTGGTGACGATCCTGCACCTGTCCGTCGGGTTGGTGATCGGCGCCTTCTTCCTCGACGAGAGCGCCACCGTCTCCCGCTTCGGCCTGTGCCTCATCGGCGGCCTCTTCGGGGTGGTCGCCGCCGGCGTCGGCCGGCTGATCCACCAGAAGCCGGTCGCGTCGCCATGGCTCACCCTGGGCTTCGTCCCCGGTCTCGTCGGCATCGTGCTCCTTCTGGTGCGGTGACCGTTCCGCCGGATCCCATGTCATGATCACTGTGCCCGACTGATCATTACCTGACGTTAGGGTGAACCCGTGGCGCACGGGCACGATCGGGAGATCCTGCGGCTCGCCGTACCGGCGTTCCTGGCGCTGGTGGCCGAGCCGCTGTTCCTGCTCGCGGACGCCGCGATCGTGGGCCACCTGGGGACGCCGGAGCTGGCCGGGCAGGGCATCGCGGCGGTGGTGCTGCAGACCGCGGTGGGGCTGTGCATCTTCCTGGCGTACGGAACCACCGCCAGCGTGGCTCGGCACATCGGCGCCGGCGACGAGAAGGGCGCCCTGGCGCAAGGCATCGACGGCGTCTGGCTGGCGATGCTGATCGGGGTCGTCGTCACCGTTCTCGGCATCGCACTCACCGGCCCGCTGGTGAGGGCGTTCGGCGCGGGTTCGGCGGTCGAAGGGTTCGCGACGACGTACCTCCGGCTCGCGTGGCTCGGCACCACCCCGCTGCTGGTGATGCTCGCGACGACCGGGGTCCTGCGCGGCCTGCAGGACACCCGGACACCACTGGTCGTCGCGGTGCTCGGCAACGGCGTGAACATCGTGCTCAACCTGCTGCTCGTGTACGGCGTGGGGTCGTTCGGCGGGCTCGGCATCGCCGGCTCGGCGATCGGGACGGTGCTCGCCCAGGTGTTCAGCGCCCTCGCGCTTCTCCTGGTGGTGGTGCGCGGCGCGCGCGCGTCCGGTGCCTCCCTGGCGCCGGATCTTCCCGGGATCCGCTCCGCAGCTCGGGCCGGCGTGGCGCTCGTGATCCGGACGGTCACGTTGCGTGCGTCCCTCCTCGTGACGACGGTCGCCGTCACGGTAGGCGCCTCGGGGCCGGACCGTCCGGTTGCGCTCGCGACGCACCAGGTCGCGATCACGCTGTGGACGTTCCTGGCGTTCGTGCTCGACGCGATCGCCATCGCGGCGCAGGCGATCACGGGCCGATACCTCGGCGCCGGTGACGTCGAGGGCACTCGGGCGGTGACCCGGCGGATGGTGCAGTGGGGCGTGGTCGGAGGCGTGGTGTGTGGGGTGCTGCTCGCGGCCGCGTCTCCGTTGCTCGGACCGCTGTTCAGCAGCGACCCGGAAGTGCACGACCTCCTGGTGCCGGTGCTCGTGGTCGCCGCGCTCGGACAGCCCATCGCCGGCGTCGTCTTCGTCCTGGACGGCGTGCTGATCGGTGCCGGCGACGGCCGCTACCTCGCGTGGGCGGGGCTCGCGGTGCTCGTGGTCTACACGCCTGCGGCCTTCGCCGCGGCGTACGTCACCGGCGGGCTCGTCGCGGTCTGGGTCGCGTTCGCCGCGGTCTTCATGGGCGCGCGGTTCGTGGTGCTCACGCGGCGCGCGCGAGGTGACCGATGGATGGTGACCGGCGTCGTCACTTCGTGATCGACGGGACCCCGAGCCCGGTGAGCAGCGGCAGCGCGGCCTCACTGCGGCCGGTGAGCAGGAGCAGCAGGGCCAGGGCGGTCCCCTCGACGGGCGGTCCGTCCCCTCGCTCCCAGTCGGCGTCCGTGGCCCGCAGGTGGAGCCCGGCGAGCCGCTGTTCGGCGCGGAACGGCCAGCCCATCTCCCACACCCGGTCGAGCCCCTGGCGTGCCGAAGTGACCGGCACCTCCACGGTCCGCCCGAGCGGTACCGCGATGTCCTGGCTGTGCACGGCCACGTCGAAGAGCGAGTCGCGCACGTCCAGGACCCGCGCGGTACGACGCTCGCCCGCGTGCTCGCGGATCCGCGCGACGATGGCCTCATTCGGTCGGTCGGCGTACTGCCGCGCCAAACGCGTGTTGATGCGGTGGGGGTTGAACCGGCCGCGCGGTGCCGCCCGCACCATGTCCCAGGTGGTGATCGTGGGCACCAGCGAGAGGTGACCGGCGACGTCCCGCACCCGCCAGTCCGCGCACAGCGAGGGCCTGTCCCACTCCTGGGGCGTCAGCTCCTCGAGCAGGTCCGCGACGGCGAGCCGCAGCTCCACCACCGCCGACCAGTAGTCATCATCCATGGCCCAGTTCTTCACGGCCTCGTCCTTTGGTCCGAGTTTCGGACCAATCTAGTACGACTTTCGGACTTCTGCCACTGTGGGTCCCATGCCGGACGAGCTGCTCAACCTCGGGCTGCTGCTCTTCATCCCCTACCGGGCGATGGAGACTGCCGTGCTCGACGAGCTCCGCGACCACGGACACGACCTGACCCTCGGCCAGGCCCGGGTCTTCCAGCGCATCGGCTCCGGCGGGTCCCGGCCCGGCGAGCTGGCCGAGGCCACACAGCTCAGCAAGCAGACCCTCGGCTCGATCCTCGACCAGCTGGAGCGTGCGGGGTACGTCGTCCGGCAGGCCGACCCGTCCGACGGACGGGCCCGCCTGGTCACCATCACGCCGAAGGGACACGATCTCGTGGAGCTGAGCCTCCCAGTCGTGCGGGAGATCGAGCGCACGTGGACCAGCCACCTCGGGCCGGCGCGGACCCGCCAGCTGCGCGAGGCCCTTGTCGAGCTGCGGCGGATCACCGATCCGTTCCAGGAGTGACGCGGCTCATGTCCAAATTTCTTGGATCGTTCCAATCAGGCTCCCACCATGGACACATGACCGCTTTCAAGCGACTCGTCCGCCGCTTCGACGCCTACACGCTCGAGGTGTTCAACCCTCCGCACGCTCGCCGCTCGCGCTGACACCCCGACCGAGAAGCTCCGGGGAGCGATCCCGGGCGGTTGGCAAATTTCTTGGAAAGAATCGTGTCTGAGGCACAATGGAGCGGTGTCCGACGACCTTGCTGACCTGCTCGCGTCGGTCAGCCTCACCGAGATGGGCCGACGTCTCCGTCAGGCGCGCGTCACAGCCGGCCTCACCCAGTCGGACGTCGCCGGCGACGACGCCAGCGTCGGGTACGTGTCACGGATCGAGTCCGGCCAGCGTCGACCCGACCTCAAGCTTCTCGAGCGCCTCGCCGCGCGACTCAAGGTCTCTCCGCTGGTGCTTCTCACTGGCATCCCGGACCCGACGACCGCCCGGCTGCAGGTCGCGCTCGACCATGCCGAGCTGGAGCTGCGAGGCGGCTCTCCCGCCGTGGCGGCGCAGCAGCTCGACGAGATCTGGACCGAGGTGCTCGCCTCGGAGCTACCAGATCTGACCCGCCGAGCCAGGCTGACTCGGGCGCTGACCTGGGAGGCCCTGGGCAGGCTCGATGACGCCATCGTCGAGCTCGAGGACCACCTCTCCGACGGACCACAGGATGTTGGGGAGTCGATCCGGGTGGCGATGGCCCTGAGCAGGTGCTACCGAGAGAGTGGCGACCTTGCCCGCGCCATCGACATCGGCGACCGTCACCTCGAGGCGCTCAAGGAGCTGAAGCTTCAAGGGTCCGACGAGGCGGTCAAGCTGACGGTGACCGTGGCCGCGGCCCACTTCGAGCGCGGCGACGTCGACCACGCTGTGCGGCTCTGTCGACGTGCCGTCGACCAGGCGGAGGCCCTGGGGACTCCCGAGGCCAAGGCATCGGCCTACTGGAACGCCAGCATCATCCAGCTCGAGCGGGGGGACGCGAACGCGGCAGTGCCCTTGGCGGCCAAGGCGCTGCTGCTCCTGGAGTCCGCCGAGGACAACCGAAGCTTCGCCCGGCTCCGCACTCAGCTGGCAGTCATGCAGCTTCGGCTGGATCCCCCGGCGCTGGACGAGGCACGTGCCAATCTCCAAGCGGCCGAAGCGCAGCTCTCGTGGTCGAGTGCGAGCCCCATCGACATTGCCCGGAATGCGGTCGCGATCGCGCAAGCCGACTTCCTGTCGGGAGACATCGAAGCGGCTCAGGAGCGGGCCGGGGCGGTGCTTGAGCGAGCGCGGGGTGCGGCGCCGCTGTTGGCATTCGACGCGCTGATTCTCCTGGGACAGGCGGCAGCACTCAGAGACGACGCGGCCGAGGTCGCCGACTACTACCGCGAAGCGGTTCTCGTTCTCAGCGGTATCGGAGCGGATCGCGGCGCTGCGCGGGCCTGGTTCGAGCTCGGCGCGTTGTTCGACGACCTGGGTCTGGAGCGCGAAGCACACGACGCCTACCGCAGCGCCGCCGCCTCCTCAGGTCTGGTGTCGACCTACCCCGCCATCCGCGTCAGAACCAGCGACGCGGCCAGTCGTGCCAGCATCGGCTCCACGCCGCGTTCCACGCACGAATCGCGGCACCATCCCTAGGACTGACAAGAGGGATGGCACAGAATGTGCCAGCAGGTGAGAAGGTGTGGCCGAGCGTCTAGCGCGGGCGCCCCCCGTCCGCGCTAGGCGCTTTCGGGTCTGACGGCGTCAGTGACCTGCACCGCCCGGACCACCTGAAGTCTCGCGATGCTCGCAGAGCCAGTCGAAAGACTTGGCACATTTTGTGCCGCAAACTCTTGACTGGCATGTTCAGCGTGCCTACTGTCATTCGGGCAAAGCCTTACCTGACGCAGCACAAGGATGAGTCAGATATCCCGGTAGCAATCGCGTCCGCGGGGCGGATTCTGGCCCGCTCGAAAACAATTCTTGGGAGGGATTCATGAAAGCGATTCAGGGGCTCATCCTGAGCCTTGCCTGTGCGATGGTCGTGTCGCTCGGCGTGACCGCGTCGCCGGCCGTCGCGGACGAGGGACGTCCGACCGTGCAGACGGCGACGCCCGCTGCCCTCGCCGCCACGGCGTGCGGAGTCGAGACGAAGTGTCCTGGTGGCATCACGCCGGGAACACAGCAGGACCTCGCCTCGAGCTACTGCGGAGGCCCTCCGTGGAGCCCGCGGTTCTGTATCAACTTCTCCCGCTCGGAGCAGGTCTACATCATCGGGGCCGGCCTCACGGCGGCGGCGATCTACGTCTGCAGGTTTGGACCGGCGGTCTGCGTGGTCGCGGGCACGATCGCGTTCGTGGCGATCCAGTACCTCAACAACCGTGGCGGCCTCTGCCCCAAGAGCAATCCGATTCTTGAGGTCGAGTACGCACCGCATCCGGGAGGCTATGCCAAGTGTTCGGACGGCTGACCGTTGAGGCACGTCGCGGCGCTGTCGCAGGGTTCGTCCTCGTGGTGGCCTGCTCGGTCACGGCCTTCGCCACCAAGAGTGTCGGGTTCAGCATCGGCCTCGCCATCGCCATGCTCCTGGCCGTCCTCGCCACCGTGGCGCTGCTGCAGTACGTGACACGCCCGACACGCGCCGACACCTAGTCGGCTCGCCGGTTCGGTAGAGAGGCCCGCCCCAACGGAATGGGGCGGGCCTCCTGCTCGTCCTGGCCGGTGGAGACTGTCGTGATGGTGACCACGGTCGCGGTCCTCTCCGACATCCACGGCGTCCTTCCGGTGCTCGACGCCGTGCTCGCCGAGCCCGACGTGGCGGCGGCCGAGCGGATCGTCGTGACCGGCGACCACGCGGCCGGCCCGATGCCCGTCGAGGTCCTCGACCGGCTGGTCGGCCTCGGCGACCGCTGCGCGCTGGTCCGCGGGAACGCCGACCGGGAGCTGGTCGAGGTCGCCCGCGGCCGCGACTCGGAGATCGACGTCTCCAACTGGGCCGGGCGTCAGCTGCGGCCCGACCAGGTCGAGCTGCTCGACCGCCTCCCCCACCCGGTCCGCCTGGACGTGACCGGGTTCGGCACCGTCGTGTTCTGCCACGGCTCCCCCCGCGACGACGACGAGGTCGTGCTCGTCGACACCCGGCTGGCGCGCTGGGCGGAGGTCCTCGCCGACCTCCACGATGCCGACCGGGTCGTGGTCTGCGGCCACACCCACATGCCGTTCGCGCGACTCGTCGACCGACGTCTGGTCGTGAACTCCGGCAGCATCGGCATGCCCTACGGGCGCGCAGGCGGCTCGTGGGCCCTGCTGCGGGACGGTCAGGTCGAGCTGCGCCACACCGCCATCGACATCGAGGCCGCGGTCGCCGCCGTGGTCGCCGGGTCGTCGTACCCAGATCGGCAGGCGTGGGCTGACGAGTACGTCCGCTCGGCCAACAGCGACGCGGATGCCGTGGCGGCGTTCGGGCCGCGGGACGGACGTTCGCCGGAGGAGTGAACCCGGCCGGGATCCGGCCGAGTATGAAGGACATGCAGCGCGCGCAGCGAGATCGGGAGTTCACCGAGTTCTACGGCGCCCGGGTCCGGGCTCTGCGCCGGGTCGCCTACCTGGTCGTGCACGACTGGCACGCCGCCGAGGACGTCACCCAGCGGGCCATGGTGAAGATCTACCGGGCCTGGCCGCGCATCAACAAGGTCAGCATGGAGGCCTACGTACGGCGCGCGGTCGTCAACGAGGCGATCTCGCACGCCTCCCGTCGCTCACGCGACGTGGTGGTCCCCGAGGTGCCCGACCGACCCGCTCCGGCCGAGCCCGACCAGCCGCTCGAGCTCGGCGCCGCGCTCGCCACGCTGCCGCCTCAGCAGCGCGCCGTGGTGGCGTTGCGCTTCGTCGACGACCTGTCCGTCGCCGACACCGCCGAGGCGCTGCAGATCGCCGAGGGCACGGTCAAGAGCCATACCTCCAAGGCGATGGCGACGCTGCGTCGCCACGTCCCCCAGCTGCAGACCTCACCGACCTCTGAACAGGAGTGACATGTCCGAGCACGAGCTGAGCACCATGCTCCGCGACCACCTGTCCGACGAGCCGCTCGTATCCGTGACCGCGGCGGCTGCGATCCGAACCGGCCGCCGCCAGAGCCGCGTCCGGGCCGCCGTGGCCGGCGGCGCTGCCGTCGTGGCTCTGGGCGTTGCCACCGCCACGGTCCCGGGTCTGGCGGCCGACGACGGCCGGACGACCGCCCACGAGTCCCCGGGCGTCACCGGTGAGCCGAGCGGTACCTACACCGACCGGCTCCAGACGGTCACCCAGGACGAGCTGGGCCAGTACCTCGAGCTCGGCACCGCCGACCTGTGGGTGACCGACGTCGACTCCGAGGAGGTCCCGGCGGACTCTCCAGACGTCCAGGGGGTGTTCGCCACCTATGACCTCGGGGACACGGTGGTGGTCGTCATCGCGTCGGGATTCGCACCGGAGGAGTTCAGCAAGTTCCAGGTCGAGTGCAACCCGGAGGGCTGGCAGGTCTCCTGCGAGCCTGGCAGCCTGCCCGACGGGTCGATGCTCACCACCGAGGTCGACACGTTCCAGCAGGCCGGTCCGGCCGGGGCCATGCGCTCCAGGTCACCGGGTTGGGTCGCCAACCACCCTGACGACTCGTTCTTCGGGCGAGCGGTCCACCTGGCAGCGCCCAGCGGTCTCGACGTGTACGTCGCCGAGTACGTCAAGGCCGCGAGCCTCGATGACGTGCAGTGGCAGATCCCGGCCGCGGCGCTGCAGGGCTTGGCCACCGATGGGACGGTGCTCGACCCGGCCGGAGTCGCCCACGCACCGGTCTGCCAGAGCGCGCACACCAGCTGCTAGCGATTCGCGCCGAACCAGATC
Source organism: uncultured Actinomycetota bacterium (assembly GCA_963825455.1). Taxonomy (GTDB): domain Bacteria; phylum Actinomycetota; class Actinomycetes; order Propionibacteriales; family Nocardioidaceae; genus Nocardioides. The sequence goes on along the minus strand of CAWGTG010000002.1, from coordinate 358,726 downwards.
GCTGGTCCGCGCGTCCCAACAGCACCGTTCCGTTGGCCCCCCTTCGGCACGGGAGAAGGCCCCGGGGCACGTGCCCGGGGCCTTCGGCATGCCCGGCCGGTCCCGGTCGGGTCAGCCCTTGACCGCGCCCTCCAGACCACCGCGCAGGAACAGACGCTGGAAGACGAGGAAGAACGCGATCGGCAGCGCGCACGAGATGAGCAGCGCGGCTAGCACGACATCCAGCTCCGTCACGCCAGCCAGCCGAGGCAGCCGCACGGACAGCGGCTGCTTTGCCGGATCCGGCAGTACGACGAGGGGCCAGACGAAGTCCTTCCACGCGGCCAGCACCGCGAACACCGACACCACGCCAAGCACCGGCCGTGACATCGGCAGTACCACGTACCAGAACAGCCGGAAGTCGCCGCAGCCGTCGACGCGAGCGGCGTCGATCACCTCGCGGGGCAGATTGTCGAAGAACCTCTTGACCAGGGCGACGTTGAACGCGCTCGCTCCGGCCGGCAGGAACGCACCCCAGAAGGTGTTGACCAGGTTCCAGTGCGTGAAGGGCATGTCGAGCACGGTGAGGTAGAGCGGCACGAGCAGGACCACGGCCGGTACGAACATCGTGGCCAGCACCAGCGCGTAGAGCACCCGTGCGAATCTTGGCCGCAGGATGGCCAGGGCATAGCCGCCAGTCACCGCGACGACCAGCTGCGTCGCCCACGAGCCGACCGCGATGACCACCGTGTTCCAGAAGTAGAGCTTGAGGTTGATGTCGACCCACGCAGTGCGGAGGTTGGCCCAATCGATGCCGTGCGGCCACAGCCCGAGCGGGTCGCGCAACGTGTCCTGGGTGGGCGTGACCGCCGCCTTGGCCAGCCAGAGCAGGGGGCCGAGCGCCACCACGATCAGGAAGAGGAGCAGCGCGGCGTGCAGCAGGAACCGCGCCGAGCCGACCACCGGATGCCGACGCTCGTACGCCGAGGTGATGCTGCGCGTCGTCGCCCCGTCGCTCCGGCGGGCTTGGCGCTCGCGGCGCACGGTCAGGGCGCTGAGTGCCGTCACTCCGACCACCGCCGGGTCAGACGGAAGTAGACGAGGGACAGGACGGCGAGCGCCGCGGCCAGCATCAAGCTGAGCGCGGTTGCCTTGCCGTAGTCGCCGCCGGTGGTGTTCTGGAAGGCGTAGTTGTAGACGAGCAGCAGCACTGTCAGCGTGGCGTTGTCGGGGCCACCGTCGGTGAACAGGTACGGCTCTAGGAACACCTGGACGGTGCCGATCACCTGCAGGATCAGCGTGATCAGCATGATCGAGCGCAGGTGCGGCAGCGTGACGTGCCAGACCTTGCCGAGCACGCCCGCGCCGTCTGCTTCGGCGGCGTCGTACAGCTCCGGCGGCACCGAGACCAGTGCGGCCAGGTAGATGATCACGGTGCCACCGGCGGCCGCCCAGGTCGCCTCGATCACCAGTGCCGGCATGGCCCACGAGGCGTCCTCCAGCCACGGCACCGGCCCCAGGTGCACCCAGCCCAGCACGGTGTTGAAGACCCCCGTGGGCTCGGCGTCGTAGAAGATGCGCCACAGGAGGACGGCCACTGCGGGCGGAACGACGACCGGCAGGTAGGCGAGCAGCGAGTAGAGGCCCCGGGCTCGCCGCACGTCGCTCATCACCACGGCCATGACCAGCGGCACCGGGTAGCCGAAGACCAGGGCCAGCAGCGCGAACCACAAGGTGTTCTGCACCGCCGTGGCAAGGAGCGGGTCGTCGAACACCGCCCGGAAGTTGTCCAGCCCCACGAAGGTCGCCGGCGTGACCAGGTTGGTCTGCTGGACGCTCATGACGAGCGACCGGACGATCGGCCACCAGGAGAACAGTCCGAAGACCAGGATCATCGGCAGCAGGAAGACCACGACCCCGAGGGAGCCGCGCACGCGGTCGAGCAGAGCTGTCATGGTCTGGTTCCGAATCGCAGTCCTGGGATTGCACCGGGCGGGCCGGCCGGTGTCGAGGAGACGCTTCCGACCGGCCCGGACCGGCTCACCCGAGCAGCTGCTGGGCCTGCTCGTTTGCCTCGGACAGCAGGCTGTCGATGTCGGCGCTCTCGTCCGTCAGCACCTTCTGCACGACCGAGTCGAGGATCCCGTAGACCTCTTGGGTGTGCGATGCGGGCTCGGGGATCAGCGACTGGCTGAAGACCCCGTCGGTGAACGACGTCATCTGGTCTCGCGGGACGTTGACATACGGCGCGAGTGCGTCCTGCACCTTCTGCCAGGTCTCTTCGCCGAACACCGGCAGCGTCGGCGTACCGATCGGCTGGTCGCTCGCCTTGAGGACCTCGGCGTCGGCCACGGCCGCGTCGGGGTCGTAGTTCTTCTTCTCCCGGTAGTAGTCGTTCCACGCGACAGCGGCCTCCTGCTCGGCCGGCGACGCCTTGGCGCTCACCGCGGCCACCGAGCCGCCGCCGAGGATGCCGGCGTCCGCGCTGTCCGAGAGCGGCAGGACCGCGAGTCCGTAGGTGCTCGGGTCGACCTGGTTGGTGGTGGTCAGACCGTTGTAGACGTCCGAGCCGGACATGTACATGCCGACCTTGCCGGCGGCGAACGCCTCGTTGATGGTGCCCCACTCGAAGTTTGTGTTGCTGCCCATCGAGTCGTCGCCCCACTTCATGTCGTGCAGCATCTGCAGACCTTGCCTGGTCGCGTCGTTGTCGATCGTGGCCTCGGTGCCGTCCGCGGACTCGATGCGGCCACCCAGGGCGTAGGTGAGCGTGGTGAGCATCCAGCCGCCGGTGTTGTTGGAGGTCATCTGCACGTAGCCGGGCTGTCCGGTCGCATCAGCGATGGCCTTGGCGGCGTCGCGCACCTCGTCCCACGTGGTCGGAGGACTGTCGGGGTCGAGGCCGGCCTCCTCGAACAGCGCGCGGTTGTAGGACAGGCCGACTCCGTAGACATCGGTCGGGAGGCCGTAGATCTTGCCGTCGGTGCCCTGTGCGGCCTGGAGGACGCTGGGGTTGAACTCCTTCGCATACGGCAGCGCGTCGACGTACTTGGTCACGTCGGCGATCTGGCCGCGCTCGGCCAGGCCCTTGGTGTCGGTGAACGGCACGCGGAACGTCGTGGGCAGAGTGTCGCCGGCCAGCTGGGTGGCGAACGTCTCGGCGCTCCACTCCCATTCCACCGGCACCACCTTGATGTCGGAGTGCAGCTTCATGAACGCGTCGGCCTGCTTCTTGACGGCGTCGATGGTTCCCTGCTCGTCGCCGGGCCGCCAGCCCTCAACGGTGATGGTCACCTTGCCGCTGCTGTCACTGTCGCCGCTGTCGTCGTCGCCGCACGCTGCCAGGAACGAGACGGAGGCCAAGGAGGCGATGGTCGCCAGGGCGCCGAGCCGGCGTCGTCGATTGATCGTCATGGGGTGTCTCCTGGGTGTTTCTCGGGTGATTCAGCGAGTGATGGATGGCTGGGTGCTAACAGGGGTTTGGCTCAGGCCAGCTCGAGCCAGGCGGTCGCGTCCGCGGGTAGCCGCCCTCCTTCCACCGTCGTGCTGGCCAGCAGGACCCGGGCGGTCGGCGGGACGTCGACCGCGGTGGCACTGAGGTTGGTGACCGACGCGAACGTGCGGCCGCGGCGAAACGCGATCACCTGGTTGCTCACCGCGCCTCCGAGATCGAGCCAGGTCAGCGGCTGGGTCATGAGGTCGACGACCTCGTGGCGCAGTCGCAGGGCGGCGCGATAGAGGGTGAGCATCGAGTCGGGGTCGCTCGCCTGGCGGTCTGCGGCGTACCGAGCCCAGTCGACCGGCTGCGGGAGCCAAGTGTCGACCTGCGTCGCGCTGAAGCCGTACGGCGGAGCGTCGCCCGACCACGGAATCGGCACCCGGCACCCGTCCCTGCCGGGGTCGACGCCGCCGGAGCGAAAGTGCATCGGATCCTCTATGCGTTCGCGGGGGATCTCGACCTCGGGCAGCCCCAGCTCCTCGCCCTGGTAGAGGTAGAAGGAGCCGGGCAGCGCCATGGCCAGCAGGGCAGCGGCGCGGGCCCGCCGGGCACCCAGCGCCAGGTCGGTCGGCACGCCGTACCGCTTGCGCTCGAAGGCGAACGACGAGTCGGCGCGCCCGTAGCGCGTCACCGTCCGGGTGACGTCGTGGTTGGACAGGACCCACGTCGCCGGCGCACCGACCCGGTCGTGGACCTCGAGGGTCCGGGTGATCGACTCACGCAGTGCCGCTGCGTCCCACGGCGCCGCCATGAAGTCAAAGTTGAACGCGGTGTGCAGGACGCCCGGGCGCAGGTACCGCGCGAACCGCTCCGTGTCCGGCAGCCACAGCTCGCCGATCAGCACCCGGTCCGGCCCGTACGACTCGGCGATCCGGCGCCAGGTCCGGTAGATGTCCTGCAGGTCCTCGCGGTCGAGGTACGGGTGCCCGCCGGGCGAGGGGTCTGGCTGCACCTCGGGGAGCGTGGCGTCCTTGGCGACCAGGGCTGCGGAGTCGATGCGGATGCCGGCCACACCCCGGTCGAACCAGAACCGAAGGATCTCCTCGTGCTCCTGACCGACGTCGGGATGGCCCCAGTTGAGGTCGGGCTGGCCGGGGGCGAACAGGTGGAGGTACCACTGCTCCGGGGTGCCGTCCGCGCCGACCAGGCGCGACCAGGCCGGTCCGCCGAACTCCGACTCCCAGGCATTGGGCGGCAGGTCGCCGTCGGGGCCGAGCCCTTTGCGGAACCAGAACCGCTCCCGCTCCGGCGATCCCGGCCCGGCCGCCAGGGCGGCGCGGAACCACGCGTGCTGGTCCGAGACGTGGTTGGGGACGACGTCGATGATCGTGCGCAGCCCCAGCCCAGTCGCCTCGGTGATCAGCCGCTCGGCCTCGGTCAGGTCGCCGAAGCGCGGGTCGATGGCCCGGTAGTCGGCGACGTCGTAGCCGCCGTCGGCCATCGGCGAGGGGTACCAGGGCGTGAACCAGATCGCGTCGACGCCGAGGTCGGCGAGGTGTGGCAGCCGGGCGCGGACGCCGGCCAGGTCGCCTGCGCCGTCGCCGTTCCCGTCCGCGAAGCTTCGTGGGTAGACCTGGTAGATCACGGCGGTGCGCCACCAGTCCACGGCGTCGGAGCCGGCGACGGGGCGAGCCGCCACCGATGGCTCGGACGGGCTCAGATCGGTGCTCACGACCGCGACGCTAGAAGCGGCTTGCAGAACTCCGCAAGAACTTGACGGAACGTAATTAAGTTTCAGATTTTGCAGCGACAGCCCGGTTCCTTGCAGGGCTGGTCGAGCGTCGTACGACCAGCTCGGGCTCGAAGAGCAGCTCCTCGGCAGGGGCCTCCTCACCCCGGACCTGGGCCAGCAACGCGCTCACCGCGGCCCGGCCCATCGCCTCGATCGGCTGGCGCACAGTCGTCAGGGGCGGTTCGACGGAGGACATGAACGCCGAGTCGTCATAGCCGATGACCGAGACGTCCTCGGGCACGCGCAGCCCGGAGCGACGCGCGCCCCGGATGGCGCCGAGGGCGAGCGGGTCGCTCGCGCAGACCAGCGCGGTCGCGCCGCGGCCGGTCAGAGAGGTCGCCGACGCCTGGCCGCTCTGCAGGGAGAACTGGCTGTGCGCCACCAGGTCGGGGTCGAAGCCGGGGCTGGCCTGGGCGGCCGCGAGCTTGCGCACGGATGGCTGGTGGTCATGCGGCCCGAGCACCAGCCCGATGCGCTCATGGCCCAGTGAGCGCAGGTGGTCGAGCGCCTGCTCCATCGCGCTTGCGTCGTCGCAGACCACGCGGGGGAAGGGCAGCCGGTCGATGCCCGCGTTGATCAGGACGACCGGCAGCTTGCGCATGGCGAGCCGGTCGTAGTGGGTGTGGTCGGCGTCCGTCTGGCTGTACTGCCCGCCGGCGAAGATGATCCCCGCCACCTGCTGCTGCTCGAGCAGCATGTCGACGTACCCTGCCTCGGCCGTCGCGTCCGCCGTGATCGTGCACAGCACCGGAGTGAGGCCGTTCTGAGCCAGCAGTGCGCCAACCACCTCGGCCAGCGCCGGAAAGATCGGGTTCTGCAGCTCGGGGAGCACGAGGCCCACCAGACGCGCCCGCTCGCCGCGAAGCTTGGTGGGCCGCTCGTACCCCAGGACGTCCAGCGCTGTCAGCACCGTCGAGCGCGTCGCCTCGGAGACGCCAGGCTTGCTGTTGAGCACCCGGCTGACCGTCGCCTCGCTCACGCCGGCGCGCGCCGCTACGTCCGCAAGCCGCCTGGTCATGGCAAGCAGCCTAGCGCGAGGACGTTCGCAAGAAGTTGCAAGAAATCGACAGGCTTCTCGCAAGCGCGATCAGGGATGGCCCGACTGACTGGTCGTGCGCTCCACGACGATGCTCGCTGCGTACCGCGGGGTGCCCGGTGGCTCCACGTCCGTCCAGGCCCCGGTGTACTTCTCGGCGACGGCCCGCTCCAGTGCGAGCTCGGGGTCAGGCGTCAGCCCATCGACCCGGCCGCGCAGCTCGAGATAGAACGCTGGCCGGGCCGGGTCGACCACGGCGAGAGAGATGCGTGGGTCCCGCCGGAGGTTCCGCAGCCGCTGCCGGCCTTCGACGAGGCTGATCCGCACCCGGTCGCCGCTCCAGAGGAACCAGCTCGGCGTGACCTGCGGCTCACCGTGCTTGCCGATCGTGCCGACGAACGCGATGGCCGTGGACGCCAGCAGGTCGTGGAACTCGGCCGGGATCTCCACTGTCACCTCCCGAGGATGCCAACGCCACCCGGTCATCGGGCCGAGCGGGCGGACGAACTCCCGCTCCATGGTGCGCGAGGGGGGAGTTGAACCCCCACGTCCTTTCGGACACACGGACCTGAACCGTGCGCGTCTGCCTGTTCCGCCACTCGCGCCAGAAGCCCGGCAAGGTTAGCCCAGCGGTCAGGAGGCCACCAAAACGCTTGCCGCATCGTTCACTGCAGACCCGCCCCCAACGCCCGGGGGATCCCGGCCAATCCCTGACGATCTGGGGTGTTGCAACGGCCCAGATCGTCAGGGTTACCCGGGTACCCGGGTAACCCGACAGAACAGAATGGGGTCCACCGGCGTCCACGAGGGTGAACGGGTACCCCGATACAGTCGTGGGCGACCGCTGACCGGTGCCCAACCGTTGGAACAGTGCCACCGCGGCTGGTCGTCATGCCATCACGGCAGCGAGCGGGACACCAACCGGAAGGAGGGGACGTGGGCGGGCTGCAGCGGTTCGAGCAGCGGCTGGAGAACCTCATCTCCGGCGCCTTCGCGCGCGCCTTCCGCAGCGCGGTGCAGCCGGTGGAGATCGCGGCCGCGCTCCAGCGCGAGTGCGACAACAACGCACAGATCCTGAGCCGCGAGCGGCGGATGGTGCCCAACGACTTCCACGTCGAGCTCAGCCAGGTCGACCTCGACCGCCTCGCGCCGTACGACAGCGCCCTCGCCGACGAGCTCACCCACCAGGTCCAGGACCACGCGGACGCGCAGGGCTATGTCTTCCCGGGCCCGATCGCGATCGAGTTCGAGAAGGCCGACGACCTGACCACCGGCCGGTTCCGGATCCGCAGCAAGGCCCAGGCGCGGGTGCAGAGCAACGCCACTCACACCCAGGTACGCCGGGCCCGCGCGGTCCTCGAGATCAACAAGACCCGGCACCCGCTCCAGCCGCCCGGCCTGGTCGTCGGGCGAGGCACCGAAGCCGACGTACGGATCAACGACCCCGGGGTGAGCCGGCGTCACATCGAGTTCGACGTCCGCACGGACGTGCAGCAGGGCAAGGACGACCTCAAGATCGAGGTGCGTGACCTCGGCTCCACCAACGGCATGCTCATCGACGGCCACAAGGTGACCAAGGCCGGCGTCCGCGACGGCAGCCAGGTGCGGATCGGCAACACGACGATGACCGTCCGGATCCTCGAGGACGAGGAGGAAGACCCCATCTTCGGTGGCCTGGGTGGAGCCGGTGTCTGAGCTCACCCTCTTCCTCATCAGGATCGCCTACCTGGCCATCCTGTGGATCTTCGTGCTCTCCGCGATCTCGGTGATCCGCTCCGACATGTTCGGCGCGCGGGTGCCCGAGGCTGCGCGCGGAGCCGACGCCGCCCGCAAGGAGAAGCGGGGCGCCAAGAAGCAGCCGCCCAAGCGGCGGGGCAGCCCAACTCACGTCATCGTGACGGAGGGCAGCAACGTCGGCGAGCGCGCCGACCTCGAGAACGCACCGGTCCTGATCGGCCGCGGCAGCGACGCGGGCATCAAGCTCGACGACGACTACGTCTCGACGAGGCACGCCCGGATCGCGGCGTCCGGCGACCAGTGGTTCGTCGAGGACCTCGGGTCCACCAACGGCACCTACATCGGCACGGTCCGCATCACACAGCCCACCACGATCACGCTCGGCACCCAGGTGCGCATCGGCAAGACGATCCTCGAGCTGAGGAAATGAGACTCGACTTCTCCGCGATCTCCGATGTGGGTCGCGTCCGCAAGGACAACCAGGACTCCGGCTACGTCGGCCCGCACGTCGTCGCCGTCTGCGACGGCGTGGGCGGCGCGGCCCGCGGCGACATCGCGTCGAGTACGGCGATCGCGCAGCTCCGCAAGCTCGAGGAGGCCCCGCCGGGCCCCGACACGAGCGACAGCGACCTGCTCGGGCTGGTCAGCAACGCCCTGCACCGAGCGCACGACCGGATCGCCGAGCTGGTCGACGAGAACCCGTCGCTCAACGGCACCAGCACCACCGCCACCGTCGCGCTCTTCGACGGGAAGCGGGTCGGCATGGGCCACGTCGGCGACAGCCGGGCCTACCTCTACCGCAACGGGGAGATCAGCCAGCTCACCAACGACCACACGTTCGTCCAGACGCTGATCGACGAGGGTCGGATCAACGAGGCTGAGGCGCGGGTGCACCCACACCGCAACCTCATCCTCAAGGCGATCGACGGCATCCACGACCTCGAGCCGGACCTGTTCGTCCTCGAGCTCACCGTGGGCGACCGGCTGCTGCTGTGCAGCGACGGAACCAGCGGTGTCCTCGACGCCGGCCGGCTGGCCGACATCCTTTCCAGCGGCACCCCCGACTACGCCGCCGTCGAGCTGGTCCGCGCCAGCCTCGAGGCCGGCAGCTCCGACAACGTCACCTGCCTGGTCGCGGACCTGGTCGACGGCAGTCCCGACGACCCCGCGACCCAGGACACGCCGCTCCTGGTCGGAGCCGCCGCCGACATGCGCGCCCGCCGTACGCGTGGCGCCAAGGCCGGCAGCCTCTTCCGCGGCCACCGCGCCGGCGACACCGGCGAGCTCGAGCCCATCCGGGCGGAGATCCCCGACGAGGTCGGCTTCGCCATCTCCAACGACCCGATCACGGACCCCGAGGCGGTGCGCTACGCGCCGATCGCACCGAGCCGCTACACCTGGCTCAGCCGGCTGCTCGTCCTCGCCGCGGTGGTCGGCGTGCTCTGGGTCATCGGCGCGGGTGCCTGGTCGTGGAGCCAGGACCAGTACTACGTCGGCGAGGACGACGGAACCGTGGTCATCTACCGCGGCCTCGACGCCTCGCTGCCCGGCCTCGACCTGTCCCATCCCTACGAGAGCAGCAACGTCACCCTCGACCGGCTGTGCGAGTTCGACGCCGGCGAGGTGCGCGACGGGATCAGCGCCTCGAGCCTCGAGGACGCCCGCAAGACGGTCGACAACCTCGCCGGGAAGATGACGGACGCGGGGGCGGGCTGCTGATGTCGCAGGCTGGTTTCGTCATGGGATTCGTGCACCGGCGTCGCCGGGGCGCGGAGCTGTTCCTGCTCATCCTCGCTCTGTGCGTCGGGATCGGGGCCTACGCCGCGGTCGGCATCGGGGTCGAGGGCGAGGTGCCGACCGACATCGTCGGGTACGGCGCCGGCCTGGCCGCGCTCGCGATCGCCGCGCACGTCGTGGTCCGGATCGTGGCGCCGTACGCCGACCCGGTGCTGCTGCCGGTCGTGACCGCGCTCAACGGCCTGGGCCTCGCGGTCATCCACCGGCTCGACCTGGTCTACGCCGACAACCCGCTCAAGCCGCACGGCCTGCCGCACAAGCAGCTCACCTGGATGACGCTCGGCGTGATCCTGTTCGTGGCCACGCTGGTGCTGCTGCGCGACCACCGCGTGCTGACCCGCTTCACCTACACCAGCGGGCTCGGGGCGATCCTGCTGCTCCTGCTCCCGCTCGTCCCCGGCATCGGCGACACGATCAACGGCGCCAAGATCTGGATCAGCGTCGGGCCGTTCAGCTTCCAGCCGGGAGAGGTGGCCAAGGTGCTGCTGGTGATCGCCTTCGCCGGCTACCTCGTGCTGCATCGCGACGCGCTCGCCCTGGCCGGTCGCCGGGTGGCAGGAGTCGACCTGCCCCGAGGGCGCGACCTCGGCCCGATCCTCGTGATGTGGCTGGTCAGCCTCGGCATCCTGGTCTTCCAGCGCGACCTCGGGTCGAGCCTGCTGTTCTTCGGCCTGTTCCTGGTGATGCTCTACGTCGCCACCGAGCGAGCCGGGTGGCTGGTGGTCGGCACGCTGCTCTTCTTCGGCGGCGCCACCATGGCCTACCAGCTTTTCGGCCACGTGCAGACCCGCGTCAACATCTGGCTCGACCCGATGGCCTACTTCAACAACCAGAACGGCCCGGACAGCGGCCAGCTCGTCGAGTCGCTGTTCGGCATGTCGTGGGGCGGGCTGATCGGCCGCGGGTTCGGCGGCGGCAGCCCGGAGCGCGTGCCGTTCGCGGAGTCAGACTTCATCATGAGCGCGGTCGGTGAGGAGCTCGGGCTCACCGGTGTGATCGCGGTGATCCTCTGCTACGGCCTCATCGTCGAGCGGGCCCTGCGCGCGGCGCTCATCTGCCGCGACGGCTTCGGCAAGCTGCTCGCCACCGGCCTCGCAGCGGTCTTCGCGCTCCAGGTCTTCGTCGTCATCGGCGGGGTCACCCGGCTGATCCCGCTCACCGGCCTGACCACGCCGTTCCTCTCCTACGGCGGCTCGTCCCTGGTCGCGAACTGGGTGATCGCCGCCGTGCTGCTGCGCATCTCCGACCAGGCCCGCCGGCCGGTGCCCGACCTGTCGACAGTCGACGAGGACAAGGCCGACGACCAGGCGACCCAGGTCATCAAGATGGGAGGAGCCACGGCGTGAACAAGCCGATCCGCACCATCTCCATCTTCTGCCTGCTGCTGTTCGTGGCGCTGATGATCAACGCCACCTGGCTGCAGTACTGGAAGTCCGACGCCTACGACAAGGACCCGCGCAACCGCCGGGTGATCGAGGCGGCGTACTCCCGCGAGCGCGGCGCGATCCTGGTCGGCCGTGAGCCGGTGGCGGAGAGCGTCGAGTCCGACGACGAGTACGACTTCCTCCGCACCTACCCCGAGCCTTTCAAGTACGCCCACGAGACGGGCTTCTTCTCCTTCTACAGCCAGACCGGCATCGAGCAGACCCAGAACGACGTGCTCTCCGGCGACGACGACCTGCTGTTCGTCAACAAGCTCGTCGACCTGCTCTCCAACAAGTCCGGGAAGGGCGGCAACGTCCAGCTCACCCTCGACCGCGAGGCCCAGGATGCGGCCTTCGACGCGCTCGTCAACCTGCAGGACACCACCGGCGCGCCCATCCAGGCCTCGGTCGTCGCGGTCCAGCCGAGCACCGGCCGGATCCTCGCGATGGCCTCGCTGCCGAGCTACGACCCCAACAAGCTCGCCTCGCACGACCTGAGCGCGGTCAGCCAGACCTACGACGAGCTCAACCAGGCCGAGTCCGAGCCGCTGCTCAACCGAGCCATCCAGATGTCGCTGCCCCCGGGCTCGACGTTCAAGCTGGTCACCGCATCGGCGGCGATCGAGAGCGGGAAGTACAACGTCGACAGCGAGGTGCCGGGCGGTACGACGTACCAGCTGCCGCAGACGACCGGCAGCTCCGGCGAGATCGACAACGAGGGCCGCGAGTGCGGCAGCGACAAGATCCCGTTCCGGCAGGCGATGGAGAACTCCTGCAACACCACCTTCGCCCAGCTCGGCGTGGAGCTCGGTGGCGACGCGCTCCAGGAGCAGGCCGAGGCGTTCGGCTTCAACGACCACTACCTCGACGACATCCGCCCTCAGGCGATCTCGAAGTTCCCCGACGGCGCCACCGAGCCCGAGGCCGGGCAGTCCGCGATCGGCCAGTTCGACGTCCGGTCCACGCCGCTGCAGATGGCGATGGTCGCGGCCGGGATCGCCAACCAGGGCGTGGTGATGAAGCCCTACATCGTCGACTCGATCCAGTCCCCCGAGCTCGAGACCCTCAAGCAGACCGAGCCGGAGGAGTACAACCAGGCGATCAGCTCCGGGACTGCCGACCAGGTCACCCAGCTCATGGTCGACACCGTCAACCTCGGCACCGCCTCGCCCGGCGCGATCGCGGGGGTCCAGGTGGCGGGCAAGACCGGCACGGCGCAGAGCGGGATCCCGAGCGTGCCGCCGTACGCCTGGTTCGTGTCCTTCGCGCCGGCCCAGGACCCCGAGGTGGCCGTGGCCGTGGTGATCCAGCAGGCCGAGGGCATCGACCGGGGCGAGATCGCGGGAGGCACCTACGGCGGCCCGATCGCGAAGGCCGTGATGGAGGCGGTGATCAAGTGACCGACACCCAAGGACCAGGCGACACCAACGAGCGCTTCGTCGACGACCAGCACCGCTACCGGTTCGAGTCCCGGATCGCGACCGGGGGCATGGGCGAGGTCTGGCGGGCCACGGACACCTCGCTGGGCCGGCCGGTGGCGATCAAGGTGCTCAAGAGCGAGTACGCCGACGACCCGCTGTTCCGCTCCCGGTTCGAGACCGAGGCCCGGCACGCCGCGTCCCTGCACCACCCGGGCGTGGCATCGGTCTACGACGTCGGGGAGTCCGCGCTGCTCGGTGCTGCCGACGGCTCCGGCATGCCGCGCCCCTTCCTCGTGATGGAGCTCGTCGACGGGCAGCCCCTCTCGGCCCTGCTGCGCGGTGGCCAGCCGCTCGACCCCGAGGTGGCCCGCGACCTGATGGCCCAGGCGGCCGACGCGATCGGCGCCGCGCACCGGGCCGGGATCGTGCACCGCGACGTGAAGCCGGCCAACCTGCTGGTCACGCCCGACCGGCAGATGAAGATCACCGACTTCGGCATCGCCCGCGCCTCGGACGGTCTCGGTCTGACCGCTACCGGCCAGGTGATGGGCACGCCGCAGTACCTCTCGCCCGAGCAGGCCCGCGGTGGCACCGCGACCTCCGCGTCCGACGTCTACTCGCTCGGCGTCGTCGCGTTCGAGTGCCTCGCCGGGCACCGGCCGTTCGACGCCGACTCCCCCGTCGCGACCGCGCTCGCCCACCTCAACGACCCGGTGCCGGACCTGCCGACGGAGATCCCGGCGGACCTGGCCGCCGTCGTACGCCGGGCCATGTCGAAGGAGCCCGAGCAGCGGTACGCCGACGGCGACGCCTTCGCCGCCGCGCTGCGCGATCCTGCCGGTGCCGCCGGTGGCGCGGACACGGCGTACGTCCCGATGCCGGTTCCGGACGTGGTGCCGTCCGAGCGCACCCAGGTCCTCAACGTGCCTCCGCAACCGGCGCAAGTGCCCGCGCCGACACCGGTGACCGACCGCCGACCGCCCGCCGACGACCGGCGCAGCCCGTGGCTGGTGGTGCTTCTCGTGCTCGCGCTGGTCGCCGCGATCGTCCTGATCATCGTGGTGGCCACGCAGGCGAACGACGACGACGACGACCCGACCGGGTCCGACACCAGCAGCGCGCCCACGTCGTCCGCGCCCACCACGGAGGACACCCCGACCGAGGAGTCCAGCTCCGCACCGGCCGAGGTGCAGATCGACGAGGACGACTACCTCGGCCGCAATGTCGACGTGGTCGCGACCGAGCTGCGCGCCAAGGGGCTCGAGGTCGACACCCAGCCGATCGACAACCCGGGTGACGAGGACGCCGACTCGGTCGCGGCGGTCAGCCCGACGACCGGGCTGGTCGAGGGCGACACGGTCACCGTCGAGTACTACCGCGAGGCCGAGCCGACCTCCGAGCCTCCCACCAGCGAGCCGACCTCGGAGCCGCCGGCCAGCGAGCCGACCTCGGAGCCGCCGTCGTCAACGGCATCCGACGCCCAGGGCACGGAGACAGCGTCGGCGTCCGCCCCGGCCGCGGCTGCGTCCGGATCCGGAGGAACAGGAGCAGGATGAGCGAGACACCCCCGGAGCCGCCCGTGAACGCACCGACCCCGCCGACGCCACCGCCCGGCGGCGGCCTGGTGGGCGGGCGCTACGAGCTCGGTGAGCTGCTCGGCCGCGGCGGGATGGCCGAGGTCCGCAAGGGCCACGACACCCGGCTCGGTCGCGTCGTCGCGATCAAGCGGCTGCGCACCGACCTGGCCAGCGATGCGACGTTCCAGGCGCGGTTCCGTCGCGAGGCACAGAGCGCGGCGTCTCTCAACCACCCGGCGATCGTGGCCGTCTACGACACCGGCGAGGAGCCGGCGTCCGACGGCACCGGCGTCTCCCAGCCCTACATCGTCATGGAGTTCGTGGCCGGCCGGACGCTGCGCGACATCCTCCGCGACGGCCGCAAGATCCTGCCCGAGCGCGCGCTGGAGATCACCAGCGGCGTACTGTCCGCGCTCGACTACAGCCACCGGGCCGGGATCATCCACCGCGACATCAAGCCCGGCAACGTCATGCTCACCCCGAGCGGCGACGTCAAGGTGATGGACTTCGGCATCGCCCGGGCGATGAGCGACTCCAACACGATGACCCAGACCGCGGCGGTCGTGGGCACCGCCCAGTACCTCTCCCCCGAGCAGGCGCGCGGCGAGACCGTCGACTCCCGCTCCGACGTCTACTCGGCCGGCTGCCTGCTCTACGAGCTGCTCACCGGCCGGCCGCCGTTCGTCGGCGACAGCCCGGTCGCGGTCGCCTACCAGCACGTCCGCGAGCCCGCGCGGCCGCCGTCCGACCACGACACGGACCTGACCCCCGCGGTCGACGCCATCGTGATGAAGGCGCTGGCCAAGAGGCTCGAGGACCGCTACCAGTCCGCGGCAGCGATGCGCAGCGACATCGAGCGCTACCTGGCCGGCCGGCCGGTGCAGGCGCCCGTACCCGCGCCCCTGCCGCCCAGCCCACCCGAGCCTCCGACGTCAGACACCAGCACGTCGATGCGGCCACCGGTGCCGCTCCTCGACGACTACGACGAGCGCGATGACCTCGAGCGCCGACGAGGTGGGCCGCGCACCAGCGTGCTGATCCTGCTCGCGCTCCTCGTGCTGGCGTTGGCCGCCGGCGGGTTCGTCCTGTTCAAGAGCGACCTGTTCGAGTCCGCGCCGGAGCAGGTGCAGGTCCCGAACGTGATCGGCATGTCCGAGGACGAGGCTCGCGACGCCATCGGTGATGCCGGGCTCAGTGTGGACCCTCCCGACTTCAAGCCGGACGAGGAAGCCGACGAGGGAGAGGTGATCGACCAGGACCCCAACCGCGACCAGTACGTCGACCCCGGGACCTCCATCCACCTCACGGTCTCCTCGGGACGGCCGCAGGTCGACGTTCCGTTCCTCGTGGGGTCGTCCCAGGACGAGGCCCGCAACCAGCTCCGCACCGCCAAGCTGGACCCGCAGTTCGAGAGCGTGGAGTCCGACGAGCCGCAGGGCCAGGTCCTCTCGACCGACCCCCAGGGCGGCGAGCCGGTGGACGAGGGCAGCGTCGTGACGGTCACGATCAGCAAGGGGCCGCACCTGGTCCCCAACGTGGTCGGGCTGAACCGCTCCGACGCGATCCAGCAGATCGTGAACGCGGGATTCACCTACTCGTTCCGTGGTGACGACAGGTCCACGGAGCCACGTGGCACGGTGACCGACCAGCTCCCGGCCGCCGACAAGCCGCAGCCGCAGGGGACCGAGATCGTGCTGTTCGTGTCGACCTACGATCCGCCGCCCCCGCCGCCGACCGAGACCCCGACGATCCCGCCGACTCCCACCGAGACCCCCACCGTGGGCACGACGCCGCGAAGGGGCTGGTTTCCCTAACGACCGTCCGCGGAGTCTGCCGCCAGCGCGGACGGGGTGACCGGGGTCGCGAAGGACAGGTCGAGCAGGCCGTCGTACGCCGGCGCGGTGAGCTCGTCCTGGACGTCGAGGTCCCAGCCGACGTCGATCGTCGGGTCGTCGGCCTGCTCGCGGTAGATCTGCAGGTAGTCGTCGTCGGCCAGGGCGTTGGTGAGCTCGTCGACGTCACCGACGGCCTCGATGACGTAGGGCTGCGGGTAGGGCCGGCCCTGGATCACCACCGAGTTGCCCTCGCACTTGATGCCGGTGGTGCTGACCATGCGCTGACCCTGGAGGACGACCGCCCTCGCCCCGCCCTTCCACATCGCGTTCACCACGGCCTGGATGTCCTGCTGGTGCACGACCAGCAGGTTCTTGTCGCCGGTGGACGCGTCGACGACCTCGTCGGGCGCGTCGGAGAGGGTGACCACCACGCCAGGCCCCGTGCGCGGGGTGAGTCCGGCCGGGTCCTCGAGCTCCTTGACCTGGTCCTGGTAGCGGCGTACTGCGTCGTCGTCGACCTGGTCGGTGAGGTCGCGGACCTCCTGGGTCAGCTCGGCAACCCGCTCCTGGAGGTCGGCGGCACGGTCGGCCTCGGAGTCGGTGAGGGTGGCCAGGTCGTCGTACCGCCCCGGCCGCAGGTCGGTGCCCTCGCTCGACTGCGCACTGACCACGAACAGCCCTCCGCAGACCAGCACGACCGCTGCCGTGCCCAGCCGCCAGCCGAGCCGCCAGCCGAGGACCGACCGGGTCCAGCGCCAGCGGGACTTCGGTCCCGGTTCGGGCTGGTCGTCCACGTTGACTAAGGTAGCCGCGTGTCGAGGATGAAGGCCCGTGACCCACTGTCGTCCCTGGACCCCGGGCGGGGGCCGCTGGTCACGCCTCGGTCGATCCTGGCGCTGGTACTGATCGTCGGCGGCATCGCCTGGATCGCCTATTACTACGTGGGGGTGCGGCCCGGCCCCGACGACCTCGACCCCAAGACGTTCCAGCCCGTCTACAGCGGCATCGGCTTCTTCGGTGACCTGAAGAAGTGGAACTACGTGATCGGCGTCGGCGCGGTCCTGCTCGGCCTGATCGTCGCCGCCCACCCCTCCACCCCGCTCGGCCGCGGCCGCGGAGTCGTGGTCGGCATGCTCGGCTGCTTCCTGCTCGGCCTGCTGTGGATCTGCACCTACTACGTGTTCAGCAACGACCTCAGCGACGTCCCGGTCTTCAACGACCTCGGCCAATACAACCTCATGGTCGGCATCGGCCTGATGGCAGTCGGCTTCACCTACGCCACCCGCTGGGAGTAACCACCCGCGCACGCCGACCCGTCGTTACTGCTGATCAGTAACGACGGGTCACCGCCAATTTCGCGCCGAGCCGTCGTTACTGCTGATCAGTAACGACGGGTCGGCGTGCTGATGCGGTCCAAACTGGCCAGATTTCGTCCACAGGTGTGCATGAGCCTGTGGAGAACTACACCGTTGTCATTCTCCTGTTGAGGAATGTGGACAACCTCAGGTGGTGATGGTGGCCGATCGGGCGGCGATGGCGAGCAGGACCAGGGCCGCGATGATCATCAGGCCGGCGACCTGGAGAGTGGTACGCCGAGGCCCGCGGGGGGTGTAGACGAGGACGGCGCCGATCGCCGTACCGCCGATGAACCCGCCGAGGTGGCCCTCCCACGAGATGGCGTTGACGAAGACGAAGGTGATCACGAAGTTGATCCCGATCCAGGTCAGGATCCCGCGCACGTCGCCGCGCACCTTGATCGCGACGATCAGCAGCGCACCCATGAGCCCGAAGATCGCGCCGGAGGCACCGAGCGCGCCGCGGTCTCCCCAGTAGACGAGCGCGGAGCCGGCCAGGCCGGACAGGAAGTACAGCGCCAGGAACCGGGCCCGGCCCACGGCGACCTCGAGCTGCGGGCCCAGCGCGTAGAGGGCGAACATGTTGAAGCCGATGTGCCACAGCTGCACGTGGGTGAACATCGCCGTGACGAGCTGCCAGTAGGCGCCGTCGGAGACACCCGGGTACAGCTCGCCGCCGGCCGGGCAGCTCAGCCCGTTCGCCGCCTCGAAGAACCCGCTCTGGGTGAGGCAGAACCCCTGGGGCCGGAGCGCCAGCCAGTCGACCAGACGGCTCGCGTCGCCCCCGGTCGCGATGATGGCGATCCAGACCGCGGCGTTCAGCGCGATCAGCACCATGGAGGTGAGCGACGCGTCGGTCGGCCGCAGCCCGCCGTACGCCGTCCGGCCCGACCGCGTGGTCGCGGCGCCCTCCTTGACGCACTCCGGGCACTGGAACCCGACCGCGGCCGGACGCATGCAGTCGGGGCAGATGACCCGGTCGCAGCGCTGGCAGCGGATGTGCGCCTCGCGGTCGGGGTGCCGGTAGCAGGTCGGCACCCCGGTGGTGCCCGCAGGCGGCTGGGGCTCGGTCAACCGCCCACGATCTCGAGGCTGTTGATGACCACCGGCTCGACCGGGCGGTCACCTGCGCCGGTCGCGGTGGTGTTGATCCCGTCGACCACGTCGCGCGAGGCCTGGTCAGCAACCTCGCCGAAGATCGTGTGCTTGCGGTTGAGCCACGGGGTCTCGGCGGTGGTGATGAAGAACTGCGACCCGTTGGTGCCGGGGCCGGCGTTGGCCATGGCCAGGAGATAGGGCTTGTCGAAGACCAGCTCGGGGTGGATCTCGTCCTCGAACTGGTAGCCGGGGCCGCCGGTGCCCGTGCCGGTCGGGCAGCCGCCCTGGATCATGAAGTTCTCGATCACCCGGTGGAAGGTGAGGCCGTCGTAGAACGGGCCGCTGCGGTTGTCGGGCGTGGAGTAGGCCTTCTCGCCCGTGGCGAGGCCGGTGAAGTTGGCCACCGTCTTGGGGGCGTGGTTCGGGAAGAGGTTGACGGTGATGTCACCGCGGTTCGTCTTCAGGATGGCCTGCTGCTCTGCCATGGCTGCCTTTCGGGCTCAAGTGGGTACCGGCCCAGAGGACCGCGCTGCGTGCCTGTCGATCCTCGCACGAGCCACAAGCCGGACCACAGTGGCCGTCCCTTGTCCGGGCGCGGTTGAATGGCAGCAACGACACGGACCCGATCACGTTCACTGGTGGAAGAGGAACTGATGGCACTCAGGAAGAAGAAGTCCCTGCTCGACCAGGCATCGGACTACATCGACCAGGTTCGCCCGCAGGTGGAGTCAGCCGTGGCCTCGGCGCTCGACGCCGCGGAGGACTTCTACGAGAAGACCGCCCGCCCGGCGCTCGTCGACGCCCGGGAGAAGGCCGGCCCTGCCCTCGCCGACGCGCGTGAGAAGGCCGCCCCCTACGTCGCCGAGGCGCGCGAGCGGGCCACCGCGGCGCTCAACGACGCCCGTGACCAGGCCGCTCCGCTGGTGGCCGCCGGTGCCGAGAAGGCGGGTGACGTCGCGGCCCAGGCCAAGGAGGCCGCCGACGCGCGCGTCGCCCAGCTGCGCGGCGAGGAGAAGAAGAAGGGCGGCAAGCTCCGCAAGCTCGCGATCTTCGCCGCGCTCGCCGGGGCGGTCGGCTTCGTCGCCAAGAAGCTCCAGGGCGGCGGGCAGAGCGCCAACTGGCAGTCGTCGTACGTCCCGACGCCCGCGCCGGCAGCGGGCTCGGGACCCTCGCCCGACGACGCCGGTGCCTCGGCTCCCGACGAGGCGATCTCCGACGCGGCGGACGAGCCGCAGCCGGTGACGACGCCCGACGACCCCGCCGAGGTCGTCGACCTCGAGGCGTCGGTCGAGGACGCGCCCAAGAAGAAGTAGCCGTCAGTGCCGAGGACCGCCGCCGTACTGGCCTGGGTGGCGGGCTTCGGCTTCGGCCTTCCCGGGGCGTACGGCGCGGCGTACCTCACCCGGCACGCCGAGGTGTGGACCTTCCTCGGGTTCCCGACGTACGGCGGAGGCCCGTTCGAGTCCTGGGGCTTCCCGACGCTGCCGATGCAGATGGCGTTCGTCCTCGTCTGCGTCGCCGAGCTCATCGTCGGCAACCTGCTCTGGGTCGGCCACCCGGCCGCCCGGACGTTGTCGCTTGCCCTGCTCCCGTTCGAGGTGTTCTTCTGGGTCGGCTTCGCGCTGCCCTTCGGCTTCATCCTCGGAGCCGCGCGCGCCGCCCTGACCGTGGTGCGCCCGACGCCGGCCTAGCCCGTCCGGAAACGCGCACCCGCCTTTCAGTGGTAGCCCTCTGGCGGCCCGCACAGCGGGGGAGCATCGTGGCGGCATGTGGCGTATCGCTGCGGTACTGCTGTGGGTGGCAGGCCTGGGCTTCGGGGCGTACGGCGTCGTCGGGGCGGCGTACTTCCACGAGCACCACCAGGTCTGGGGGTCCCCGAGCTATCCGTCGTACGGCGACGGTCCGTTCGTGTCGTGGGGTATCCCCAACTCCACCGGGCTGATCGTCGCGTTCGTGGTCGTCTGCGCGGTCGAGGTGCTGGACGGCGTACTGCTGTGGCTGCACCGCCCGGCGGGCCGGTGGCTGAGCTGGGCCCTGTTGCCGGTGGAGATGACCTTCTGGATCGGCTTCGCGCTGCCCTTCGGGCCACCGGGCGGCATCGCGCGTGTCGCCCTGGTCGAGGCCGGCGTTCGGCGAGCCCGGGCGCGCAGCACCGTCGCGTAGGTCACGCGCGGGCTACGCCGCTTGGACGCGGTTCTCGTCGATCCAGGCGTCGATCTCCTCCCACCGGCTGAACAGCCAGTCGATCCGGCCGTCCCGGTCCGGCGGGATGTCGGCGCGGGCCACCCGCCACCAGCGCATCACGATCTGCTTGTCCATGGGCAGCTCGCGCCAGACGTCGCCGACGGTGAGCAGGTGGTCGAGGCCGGTGTGCGCGACCAGGACGACGTCCGCCTCGGGAGCCGCGTCCAGGGCGGCGAGGAACCCTCCCGGGCGCGGCGCCAGCACGTTGGTCATCCGCTCGGCGCGCAGCGCCATCCGGTCGAGGCCGAGCTTGCGGAGCCGGACGATGGCCCGGTCCCGACGCGCTGCGGTGAAGTTGCCGCCCTCGGGGAAGATCACGAACGCGTCGTCGTCGTCGAGGCCGGTCGCCAGGGCCTTGATCTGTGACTCGAGGTCCTGGCCCGCACCAGGGTTGGGCGAGATGAACTTGGCGGGGATCCGGTGCAGCAGCACGTCGATCGCCGGGTCCCACCGGAGGGTGTCCTTGAGAACGACGCGTGGCTCGCGGTCGTACCAGTACATGAGCGCGTGGATGAGCGTGAACGAGTCACCCGGTCCGGCGTGCCGGCAGCAGACCAGCAGCGGCTGTCCGGGATGGGCGTCCGGCGCCGGGCCCTGGGTGACGATGTCGAGACGGAGCACCCGCTTCGCCTCCCGGAACAGCACCCACATCACGCCCTGCACCAGGTCGTAGTGGATCCCCTGCCAGTACGGCGACCGCACCCGGTGGCTGCCACCCGCGGCCAGCCAGTAGCCGAACATCACCACGAGCATGAGCGAGTCGATCGTCGCGTAGAGGACGAGGATCCAGAGCAGCCGCAGCGCCCGCCAGCGGCCCGGGAGCAACGGTGACAGCGCCGCCGCCGCGACCAGCCAGAGCGGAAGCAGCACCCACAGCAGCAGGGTCACCCCGAGGACGGCGGATGCGGTGAGCACCCGCCTGAACTGCCTCTTCATAGGTGCTCGTCGAGATAGGCCCGGGAGGCGTCGTACGTCGCGTCGATGCGTGCCTGTACGCCGGAGAAGTCGCGGCTGCCCAGCAGAGTGTCGTCGCGGGCCGAGGTGCCGCGGGCCGGCAGGACGTGGCACTCGACCGAGTCAGGCAATGCTGCGAGCTCCCGGACGAACCGGTGCCGGCGCGCGATCTCGAACGACACCCGCGCCACCTCCCACGGTCGCTTCGGTGGCGTGAGCGGCCTGTCGAGGCGGCCGACCTGCAGCACGAAGACCCGCGTCGCGCCGAGCTCGACGGCCCGGCCCAGCGGGACCGAGTTCACGATGCCGCCGTCGAGGTAGTGCTCGCCGTCCACCACGGCGGGCGGCAGCAGTCCCGGGACCGCGGCGCTGGCGACCACGGCATCCACCACCCGGCCGCTGGTGAACCAGTGCTCGGCCGAGCGCTCGATGCTGGCCGCACAGACCTGGAAGGTGACCGGCAGCTCCTCGAAGGTGAGGTCGCCCAGCTGCTCCGCGAGCCGCCGCCGCAGCGGGTCGGCGGACCACAGATGGGTGCCCGAGGCGACCGCCCGGCGGACGGTGCGGAGCGCGCGGTCGCCGTACCCCGCCTCGCGGGCGCTGCTCATCGACTGCCACAGCTCGGTGAGCCGCTCGACCACGGCGACGTCGGGCTGACGTGCGACCAGTGCGCCGTTGAACGCTCCGATGCTGGTGCCGAGCACCAGGTCCGGGCGGACGTCGCGCTCGAACAGCGCGCGCAGCATCCCGACCTCAACGGCACCCAGCACGCCGCCTCCGCCGAGGACGAAGGCGGTGGTCACCAAGTGCCCCGAACGGGAGACAGCGTGCGCTTCGCGCACACATTGCACGCACCTCGCGGCGTTGCCGTCGCTAGCGAGACAAACAGGTATCGCGTCGCTCCGGCGCCTTGCGATGCATGCACTCTGAGCACGCCAAGCGTGACGCTATCTCCCGTTCGGGGCACTAGCGGAGTGTGCCAGCCCGAGCAGCTCAGGGTTGTCGGCCTTGAGCCGCCGCATGACCCAGCGCTCGACCCAGAAGATCAGCAGCGGAATCAACCCCGCGGCCAGAACGAGCACTGCGAAGCGGATGGTCCATCGCGCACGGACCGCCAGGAGGAAGGTGACGACGAAGTAGACGATGTAGATCCAGCCGTGGAAGAGCCACATGATGCTGGCGTCCTCACCGAACTGCTGGAGCGTGCTGCCTTCGGTGAGCAGGTACTTGAGCGGGAGTGCGACCAGCGAGCAGAACGCCAGCAGGACGCCGACGATGTAGGCGAGCGGGCGGTAGGCCGTGACCAGACGGCTCATCGCGACATCACGCTTTTCGGGGTCCCCGCGGAGTTGTGCGCGGAGGAGCGCAGCGGGGGAGTGCAGAACTCCGTGGGGTGTTCATGTCGTCACGCTATCGGGCTGCTCCTCATCCTCTGGCTGGGGCTCCTCATCCGGGTCGGGGGCAAGTTGCTCGCCCAGCCACCGCCACCAGATCAGGACGACGAACGAGCCGAAGAACCACCACTCCAAGGCATAGGAGAGGTTGCGGATCGCGGTGAACCGTCCGGCGTCCGGCAACTGCGCCAGCTCGGCGGCGGGCAGCCCAGCGGCACCGTGCTGCGCCACGACGTACCCGCCGTACAGGTCCGGGTCGACGCGCTGCGCGAGGTCTGCGATCCGCAGCTGCGGGAGTACGTCGTCGCCGGGATCCTCGTCGACGGCGCCACTCCCCTCGGACGGCTGCAACCAGCCGACCAGGTCGGCTCTGCCCGTTGGCGGCGCCGGCGCGTCCGTCGGGTCGGCGACCCAGCCGAGGACGACCGGGATGGCCGCGTGTTCGGGGCCGTCGATGGCGAGCGGGGTCACCATCCAGTAGCCGTCGTGGCCGGCGCGTTCCCGGCCGCTGACAAAGACGGTGCCGCTCGCCAGCCAGTCGCCCTCGAGGGTCACAGGCTGGCCGACCGACCGGCCCGGGAACGGGTCGTCCGGTCCCATCACGCTGCTCAGTGCGACCGGGTCGGCCCGGGTGAGGTCGCGCGCCTCGTCCGCCCGGCGGGTCTGCCATGCGTCGAGCTGCCACACGCCGAGCAGGGCGGCTGCCGCGACGAGGGCAAGCGCCAGCAGGTGCCCCCACCACAGGCGCGGGGCAAGGGCGGCGGGCACGGGTCAAGCATGCCCGCCGCACAGGCCGGAGCCCGCGTCAGAGGCGACCCAGCAGGATCGCCGACCGTCCGGCAACCTTCGGAACCGCCACCCGTGAATGACCGCGCGGCG
Organism: uncultured Actinomycetota bacterium; assembly: GCA_963825455.1. GTDB lineage: Bacteria > Actinomycetota > Actinomycetes > Propionibacteriales > Nocardioidaceae > Nocardioides. The sequence continues at coordinate 334,765 of CAWGTG010000002.1, read as the reverse complement.
TCTTGAACTTCTTGCTCTTGGCGCTGGCCGGGCCGGTGCCCACGGCGTTGGTCGCCTTCACCGTGCAGGTGTACTTCTTGCCCGGTGTCAGGCCCTTGACCTTGATCGGGCTGGCCGCCCCCGTCTTGGTCTTCGTCTTCGCACCCTTCTTGCCCGAGCAGGTCACGGTGTACTTCGTCACCGGGCTGCCGCCGTTGGACGCCAGGGTGAAGGTGATCTTGGCCTTCCTCGGGGAAGTCGCCTTGGCCGAGACGATCACCGGAGCGCCCGGCGCCGTGAGGAACGGCACCTGCACGGTGTCCCCGAAGGCGCCGAAGACGCTGGTGCCGATCGGGTTGGTCGCCGAGACGTGGCACTGGTAGCTCTTGCCGGGCGTCAGCCCGCCCACGGTGAGGGGGCTGGCCGCCCCCGACTGGGTCCCGGTCGCACCACCGTCGGTGCTGACGCATTCTGCTGTGTTGCTGGTGATCCCAGCACCGGGGTCCGACGTGAACGCGACCACGACCGAGCCGACAGACGGGGTGGACCCGGTGACCGTCGGTGCCTGCGGCGCCAGGCAGAACGCGGGACGGTCGAAAGCCTGGGTGCCGTCCGTGACACTGCCCGTGGACCCCTGGGAGGCACTGAAGCCCAGTCCGCGCTTGGCGAACGCAGTCCAGAGCAGACACTTGTTGGCCCCACCGGTGTCGGCCTGGTCTGCCGCGATGACGGCGTTCCGGGCGGAGACGAAGCCAGGGCTGCACGGCTGCAGCTTCAGCCCGTCGGTCACGAGCTGGAGCGCGAGGATGTTGCCCGCCGTGCCGGGCCCGCCGGCGAGGTCGGCGCTGAAGCCGTGAGCGGCGATCAGGGCGTAAGTGACCTCCCAGAGCATCTCGGCCCAGACCTCGCCAACGGCGTGCTCGTTCGTCGCCGTCTTGATCGAGTTGTAGGTCTTGCTGTTGAAGGCCATGTTCGTGCTGTACGGCTGAGAGCGGATGCCCCCGCCGTTGGTCGCCTGGCCCAGCACGTAGGTCCCGATGCCACGGCCGCCGGCAGGCTCGGTGCCGTTGGGCATGTTGAGCATGTAGGAGTAGAAGTCGCTCCACCCCTCGCCCGCCTGCTCGTCGTTCTGGAGGCAGCTGACGTTGGCCGGGCCGCCCGTCAGTCGGTTCGAGATGCCGTGGCCGTACTCGTGTGCGATGACGCCGTTGTCGAGGTCGCCGTCGCGGCCGGGGACGGTCGTGTCCCAGAGGTACATCTGCATCCGCGGCTGTGCGCCGTCGGGCGGCGTACCGAACCGGGCGTTGTTGATGTCTCCGCCGTCCTGCGCCTCGGCGTTGACCGAGTCGGAGCCCAGCCCTCCGTGGCCGTAGTTGTTGACCTGGAAGTTGCCCGAGGCCTCGTTGAAGCCGAAGCGGTACATCACGTCGTGGATGCGGTTGTTGGTGAAGTAGAGGTTCGAGACGGCCGCCGGCTTGTAGGTGGCCGGTACCTGGGTCAGGTCGAGGGGAAAGTCGAACACCAGGGGGGCGCCACCGTCGGGCTGACTACCCGGGTCCGGGGCGTTGTCGTTGTTGGTGTCGGTGTAGGCGTTCACGTTGTTGCCGGTGGTCAGGTTCGACTCGGCGCCGGGGGCACCGTTGATGTCGTTCCACCCGAACGGGGACGCCGAGGTCGCGGGGTTGCTCACCAGCGTCCGGGTGTTGACCGGGACGGCGAACGACGGAGCCTCGGTCGGCATCGGGAACACCCGGTGGCTGTCCTCGGCAACCCAGTCTGCCCGGCCCGTCTCGACACCGGTCCGCGCATCCATGCTGATCTGCCACCAGTGACGTCCGTCGAGCTGCTCGATGACGAGCTCCCACGACAGGCGGAGGTCGCCATCCTCCGTCTGCTCGTAGACCAGCTTGGCCGGGATCGCCCCCGAGGAGATCCCTCCGTCGCCCAGCTCACGGGCCCGGTCCGGGCCGCGGGCACCGGCGCTGCTGGCGAACGACGAGGTCGGTTCCAAACCCAGGGCGTCCGCGGCCAGCCGGGCGGCGGTCACGTCCGTGATCTTGGGAGTGGCCGAGTTGGTCCGCTTGCCGGTGCTCGCGACGGCGCTGCTGGCGACTCGGAAGACCGTGCCCTGGCCGGTCACGGCGACGTTGATCATGGCGGTGGACACGTCAATGCCCCCCACGCGCTGCTGGAAGTAGACGTTCGTGAGTCCGTTGTGCTCGGTCGACACGACGGACGAGACCGCGAGCTGGTCCACGTCGCCCGCACTGATGCCGACCTCGTCCGCGTGCGCGGCGAGATGCGCACGGGCAACGCCCACGGCGCCCTTGCCCAGAGGAACAGGCGCCGCGAGTGCCGCAGCCGCCCCAGTCGTCGGGCTGGGCGGAGACGAGGCCTGCGTCGGGGTGCCGACCCCGAACGAGCTCACCACCAGGGCGAGGACGGCAACAACGGACCACTTCAGGGGGCTGTTCATCACGCGCGACCGATCAGTCGAGGGGAGGCCGGATCCGAGAACCCGTGGGATCACACCTTTTCTGGTGAGCGTCAAGAGAGCAATGACCTGACCCCACCTGTTTTGTCCTTCGCTCTCACAATATTGGTCTTACCACTTGACCTCTTGGCCAACTGCCAGCATGCTGGCGGCATGGCTTTCCAGTCGGTCACCCGCCGTTCTGTGCCGGACGAGGTCTTCGACCAGGTGCTGGGCGAGGTGGTGGACGGCGGCATCGAGGCGGGGGAGTCGCTACCGAGCGAGCGGCGGCTCGCCGAGGTGCTCGGGGTTTCCCGGCCTGCCGTGCGCGAGGCGCTCCAGCGGATGGCCGCGACCCGGCTGGTCGAGGTGCGGCACGGCGGGGCGACGACGGTGCGCGACTTCCGGCGCTACGCGGGCATGGACCTGCTCCCCCGGCTGCTCGTACGCCGCGGCAAGCTCGACGCCTCCGTCGCGCGCAGCGTCCTGGAGGCCCGGCTCGCGATCGGGCCCGCGGTCGCCGCGCTGGCCGCGGCCCGCGGCGGCCCGGCCCTGGCGGCCACGCTGACCGAGACCGTCGACCGGCTGGCCGGTACCGATGACGGCCCTGCTGCTGACATAGAGCGCCAGCTGCACGCACTGGAGTTCTGGGACCGGGTCGTGGACGCCGCCGACTCGATGGTGTTCCGACTGATGTTCAACAGCCTGCGCGCCGCCTACGAGCCCGCGCTCGAGGCGTTGGCGCCGCTGATGGCCGAGGAGGTCGGCCAGATCGACGCCTACCGGGTGCTCACCGCCGCGCTGGGCGCCGGCGATCCCGAGACCGCACGCGCCGCTGCCGACCGGGTGCTCCGGCCGGCGACCGAGAGCCTGCTGGCCGCGCTGGCCGCGCTCGCTGCCGTACCCGTCCCGCCTTCGGAGGACTGACATGACCAAACCGAGCCCCGAGATCGAAGCCCTCGCCGCCGAGCGGCTGGCCGCCGACGAGGACCGGCTAGCCAAATTTGTGGGCCAGGGCCAGGCCCGCCGAAGGCAGTCGCTGTCACTGCGCGCGGCGGGAACCGAGTTCTGGAAGCACCCGAGCCCCTGGATGATCGCGACGTTCCTCCTGGGCGCGATCGTTGCCCGCGTCGCGGTGGGCGGGGGCTCGTGGTGGGAGCTGGTGATCCCGGCCGCGCTGATCGCGCTGTTCCCGGTGATCGAGTGGTGCATCCACGTCGCGATCCTGCACTGGAAGCCGCGCACCCTCGGGCCGGTCACGATCGACTCCCTGTTGGCCCGCGACCACCGCGCACACCACGCCGACCCACGTGACCTGCCGCTGGTCTTCATCCCCTGGAAGGCGCTGGTCTGGCTGCTGCCGGCGTACGTCGCGATCGCGTGGCTCACGATGCCGAGCACGGCCTCGGCGTTGTCCCTGCTGGTGTCGGTCTACGGCGTCATGTTCGGCTACGAGTGGACCCACTACCTCGTGCACAGCGACCACCGGCCGAAGTCGCGCTGGTACCGCTCGGTGTGGCGCAACCACCGGCTGCACCACTACAAGAACGAGCACTACTGGTTCACGGTCACCAGTTCCGGCACGGCGGACCGTCTGTTCGGCACCTACCCCGCCGACCCGTCGGCGGTGAAGACCTCACCGACCGTCAGGCAGCTTCATGCGCTTGAGGAGTCCCGCTCCTAGTGTCCCGCACTGGAAGTACGGTGCGTAAGTCCGTGCTCCGAGTGCGTGCATCGCCAGGCGTCGGAGCGACGCTCTACTTGTTCGTCCAGCGAGGTTCGGCAACGCCGCGAGGTGCGTGCTCGGGGTGCGGAATTATGTGCCGAACTTTCAGTGCGGGACACTAGCCGCACGCGGCGAAAGGCAGGTCGTGCTGGAGCGCGAGCTGTGCGGCCGCCGCCGGGTCGGTCATCACGTAGCCGATCCGGCCAGTGAGAGGGTCCGCCACACCGCCGTCGTACGCCGCGTTGAATGTCGGCTCGCTCCCGCCGAGCCGCATCCGCGCGAACAGGTCCTGCCGGTCCGCACCGAGCCGCGCGGTCGCCAGGCTGCCCTCGAACTGGATCGAGTACGCCGCCAGCTCGTCCACCACTTCGCTCGTGTCTGCCTCGACGCATTCGCGGGAGACGTACGTCGAGTTCGCCGGCGGCCCCACCAGGGCGAACAGGTTCTCGGCGTCGGCGGACCAGCTCCGCGCCGGGTCGTCCGTCGTACCGCTGCTGACGAGGTGCTCTGCCGCGTCGACCTCGCCTCCGGCCAACGGGCTGGACGGGTCCTCGGTCACCGCCGCGACCTTGCTCATGTCCGTGCCGTCACGGAACCGCAGCACCCACCCCAGCTCCTGGTCGTCCACGCCGTAGAAGTGCGCCTCCCACACCACGTCGAGCTGGGTGAAGCCGTAGGTCGCCGCGAGCTGGTGGTCCGCCGGCCGCAGCATCCCCGGACTCAGCAGTGGCCGCTCGGCCGTCGCCCGCTGCCAGAACGTCGCCACCTCCTCCGCCGTCGACTGGTCGGTCAGCTCCTCCACGCCCAGCTCGCGCCGGACCTGGTCGAAGTCGGTGACAGTCACCGTCTCGGCGTCCTCAGGAACCAGCGCCAGCACGGCGGCGGACGGTTCGAGCGAGGCGTCGTACGTCGGCACCCGGGCGACACTCGGCTCCGCGGTCGGCGCAGCCTGCTCGGGCTCGTCGTCGGCGCATCCGCTCGCGAGCAGGACGACAGCCAGCAACGTCGCCGAGACCCCGTGCCTCACGGGACACCATTGTCCGGGGCGTCTCGCGGCCTCGGATCAGAACCCCCGGGATTCAGGCCGCTACTAGTTGCGCCAAGGCGCCACGACAGGGCTGGTGGAGCCTAGGGGACTCGAACCCCTAACCCCCTGCTTGCAAAGCAGACCATATCCGCCTATCCGACAGTCGCTGCGCGTAAACCAGCAGGGCGCGGGCGTTCGGGGCGACGTTTGCCGACACGGTGCGGACATCGCCGACTGCGAGCCTTCCGAACAGTTCTCATGGCGTGGATCAAGGTGCGGGTCACCGACGACGGCGACCCAAGGTTCGTCGCCTGCTACCGCGACGCAACCCGAGGCCACTCGCTCTACAACGCACCATGATCGCGGGCGTCACAAAGATCGAGGCTAGGGGCGCTCCGCCTCCGACCTGACCAGGCGCACGTAGTGGCCGGAGTGGCTGGTTGCCAAGGCAGGAGCTCGGATCTTGCGCACCGGTTTCAGGGCCCATGTCCTGGATCCGCACCAAGGCTGTCGGTCAGACCCAGGATGCGCGCCAGGTTCCCCCCGAGGACGCCCTGTTGCTCTTCCTGCGTCAGGCCAAGCTCGCGGATTGCGGCGATCTCTGCGCCCGGGTCGGTCATCGGCCAGTCGGATCCGAAGACCACGCGGTCCGCACCGTGCTTGCGGATCAGGGTGACGATGCGTTCGCGGTCCAGCATGGCCATCGTCGGCGGCCACGAGGTCTCGAGGATCACCGACGACCCGACCACGTGCTCCTCCGCGTCGTCCAGCCTGTGGTAGCCGCCGTAGTGGCAGGCGATCAACCGCAGCTGAGGCAGCGAGTCTGCGATCCGGCGCAGCTTCTCCGGCGTACCGCGCTCGTTGGCGGCGTGGTCGTCCCCGGCGCCGACGTGCGCGACGACGGGCATGCCTTCGTCGGAGAGAGCCGCGAGGAGCTCCAGCACCCGGGGATCGTCGAACGACAGGTCCTGGAACAGGGGATGCAGCTTCACGCCGACGATCCCGTTGTCCTTCAGGTGCCGCAGGTTCTCCTCGACCGAGAGGTCCGGGTGCACCGTCCCCATCGGCACCAGGCGGTCACGAGGAACCGTGCCGATGAACTCGTTGGTCCGGGCGACCACGGAGGCTTTGATCCCGACTCCCAGCGCGAGCCCCAGGTCGATGCCGACCTCGTCCATCGTCCGCAGCAGGCCCGACACCTTGCCGTCGTATCGCAGCGGCATCCCGGAGGGGCGTTGCAGCTGCATCGCGTCAGCGATGTGGTCGGGCCACACGTGCATGTGACAGTCGATGATCATCGGTGGCGTCCTCCTCATCGCGCCGCCTGCGCCCGGTCCTTCACCAGCTTCTTGGCCAGCGAGTCGAGGATGACCTCGGTGGAGCCCTCGTAGATCCGCATCGGCCGCGCCTCGCGGTAGAGACGCTCGACCTTGCTGCCGCGGAGGAGCCCGAAGCGGCCCATCACCTGGACGCAGCGGTCGACCGTGCGCCCCGCGACCTCCGTCGCGCCGACCTTCGCGATCGACGACAGGTGCAACGCGGTCAGGGGGTCCCGCGCGGCCGCTGCGGCGGCCCGGTAGGACATCGCCCGCGCCATCTCGATCTCGACCCAGCTCTCGGCCAGCTTCGAGGGGACCGGACCGAGGCGAGCCAGGGGGACGCCGAACTGCTCGCGCGCCGTGGTGTGGCGCAGCGCCTCCTCGAGGGCGGCCTGGGCCAGGCCCACCGCCGCACCCGCGACGGAGACGCGGAAGGTCGCCAGAGTCGCGAGCATCAGCTTGAAGCCCTGACCCGGCTCACCCAGCCGCTGGTCCCCGGAGACCCGCACGTCGTCGAAAACGACGTCGCCGAGCACGTGGGGAGCGATCACCTGGTGCGGCGAGGTGACCGAGACCCCGGGGGCGTCCGCCTGGACGAGCACGAGCGAGTAGCCGTCCCCCTCCTTGCAGAGCACGCTGTAGAAGTCGGCGTCGCCAGCGTTCGTGATGAATGACTTGTGCCCGTTGACGACCAGGTCTCCGCCGCCCGCTTCGACGGTGGTCGTGATCGCCCGGAGGTCGGAGCCGACCTCGGGCTCGGTGAGCGCGAGCGCGGCCACGGCGTCCAGCGAGCCCACGGCAGGGAGCCACTGCTTGCGCACCGCGTCGGAGCCGCCGACCGAGATCGCGAAGGATCCGATGCCCTGCATCGCGAACATCGAGTCGAGGTGTGCGCTCTCGAAGGCGAGCGCCTCTCGCACCACCGTCACCGCCAGCGAGTCAACCTGCTCGTACCGGCCACCGAACTCCCCCGCCACGACGACCGCGCAGAGCCGCGAGGCAGCGAGCCGCCGGCGCACGTCCGGGTCGAGCCGGTCGGCCTCGTCAGCGCGAGACGCGAGGTCGGCGCAGTCGGCGGCGAGCGCCCGTGCCTCCCGCTGCAGGGCGACGTAGCGCTCAGGGAGCTCGAAGAGGTCGGCCTCGGTGGTCATCTCGCGGGCTCGGGGGATCGCTGGCTGAAGCTGCGCCCGAACAGCTCGGTGGCGATGCGCACCCGCTGCATCGCGGGGGTGCCGCCCGCGATCGCCCAGCCGTGGGCGTCGCGGTGGAGCCGCTCGATGCCGTACTCCTCGGTGTAGCCGTTGCCGCCGTGCAGCTGGATGGCGAGGTCGGAGACCCGCTTGGCCATCTCGTTGGCGAAACACTTGGCGACGGACACCTCGTACGGGTCCGGGATGCCCCTGCCGGCGTTGACCGCGGCGCGCTGGACCAGGAGCCGGGCCGCCTCGACCTGGACGGCCATGTCGGCGACGGTCATGTGCACGTTCTGGAACTCCACGATCGGGCGGCCGAACTGCTCACGCTGCTCGACGTACGCCTTGGTCCGGTCGAGGGCCGTCTGACCGATCGCCAGGCTCATCGTCGCGTTGCCGAGACGCTCGATCGAGAACACCCCGAACAGCTGGTGGAAGCCTCCCGCGTCGATGACGACGTTGTCCTTCGGGACCCGGACGTCGTCGAAGTAGAGGTCGGCGCTCGGCACACCGCGGAAGCCCATGAGCTTCTCCTGGGCGCCCGCGGAGAAGCCGGGAGTGTCCCGCGGGACGATGACCGCCCCGATGCCCTTGGCGCCCGGGTCGTCGCTGAGCCGGCAGTAGACGAGGTAGTGGTCGGCGTGGCCGCCGTTGGAGATCCAGCGCTTGCTGCCGTTGATCACCCACTCGTCCCCCTCGAGGCGCGCGGCCGTGCGCATGTCAGTCGCCGCGGATCCGGCGTCGGGTTCGGAGATGCCGATCGCCATCGAGATCTCGCCGCTTGCCGACCTGGCCAGGTAGGAGTGCTTGTGGTCCTCGGTGCCGAAGAACTCCAGCACCCGGATCGGGCCGGTGTTGGCCTCGAACACCTGCCAAGCGGCGGGCCGGCACTCCTTGGCGAGCTCCTCGATCACGATCAGGGCGTCCATGAGGGTGCCGCCCTGACCGCCGTACTCCTCGGGCACCGCGATGCCCAGGAAGCCCAGGCCGGCGAGCCTCCTCACCTCGTCGTCGGGCAGGGGCGTGCGGTCGGCGTCCCACTGGGCCGCCTTGGGCGCGTAGACGTCGTGTGCGACCTCGGCAGCGAGCGCGCGGAGCTGCTCCTGCTCCGGGGACAGTTTGAAGCCGGTCACGGGCGGGCCCTCTTCACGCTGGTGAGTAGCCAGAAGCGCTGGCTTAATGGATGATAACTATAATCATAATAACGAGTACCTGTTAGCAATGGCAAGTGCTCCGGCGAGGCGAGGCGAGGGAGACCGAGATGAGCAGCTCCACCGAGTTCGACCTGAGGGGGAAGGTCGCCCTGGTGACCGGTGGCACCCGCGGCCTCGGCAGGGCGATGGCGCGGGGCCTGGCCGGCGCCGGTGCCGACGTCGTCGTCGTCAGCCGCGACCAGACGGCGTGCGAGGGCGCCGCCGCCGAGCTGCGCGCGGAGACCGGCGTCCGCGCCGTGGGCATGGCCGCCCACGTGGGCCGGTGGTCGGCCCTCGACGAGCTCGTCACCCGTGCCTTCGACGAGCTCGGCCAGATCGACGTCCTCGTCAACAACGCCGGCATGTCGCCGGTCTACGACGGCGAGGCCAGCGTGACCGAGGAGCTGTTCGACAAGGTGATCGGGGTGAACCTCAAGGGACCCTTCCGGCTGATGGCGGCCGTCGGCGAGCGGATGGCCGCCGGCGACGGCGGGTCGATCATCAACATCTCGAGCGCTGGAGCGGTCCACCCGCGACCGGGGATTCTCCCGTACGCCGCAGCGAAGGCGGGGCTCAATGCGCTGACAGCCGGCTTTGCGCACGCGCTGGGTCCCAAGGTCCGCGTCAACGCCATCATGGCGGGGACTTTCCTCACCGACGTCAGCAAGGCGTGGGACCCGGACGCCTTCGCCACGAGGGCGCAGACGTTCGCGCTGCGGCGCGGCGGTGAGCCCGAGGAGATCGTGGGGGCGGCCCTCTACCTGGCCAGCGACCTGTCGTCGTACACGACCGGGTCGGTGCTCACCGTCGACGGCGGCCAGCCCTAGCCGCTCGGTCTGCGGACGGACGCCGCCGACTCACCCCAGGAGCTCAGCCAGGACCTCGTCCGTGTGCTCGCCGATCGCGGGGACTCCGTCGTAGGTCGGTCCTGGGTAGCTGCCGAGGTGGAGCACCGGGCCGGGCGTGAACACCCGTCCGAGAGCCTGACTGCCCGTGATCTCGACCAGGGTGCGCTCGCGGAAGTGCGGGTCGGCCACGATGTCGCTGGAGTCGTTGACCGGGGAGCAGACGACCTCGAACTTCTCCAGGGTCTCGAGGACGTCATCGCGGGACTGCGCGCCGACCCATTCCCTGACCCTCCGCTGGAGCTCGTCGTTGTGCTTCATCCGCACGGCGTTGGTGGCGTAGCGAGGGTCGTCGATCAGCTCGGGACACCCCATGGCCGCGAACAGCCTCGCCGCGATCCCCTGGTTCGAGGCGGCGATCGAGAGCCACTTGCCGTCCGCTGCCTCGTAGACGCCGCGCGGCGAGGCCGAACCGGTGCCGTTGCCGACGCGCCCCTGCACATGTCCGGTCGCGGTGAAGTTCAGCACCATGTCGCCCAGCATGAACATCAGTGGCTCGTAGAGCGCCACGTCGACATGATCGCCTCGGCCCGTGCGCTCGCGGCTGTAGAGAGCCATGGCCGTGCCCATCGCTGCCGAGATGCCCGCGAGCGAGTCCGCGAACCCGAAGGGCGGTGAGGTGGGAGGCTTGTCGGGCCAGCCGTTGATGTAGGCGAAGCCGCTCCCGGTCTCCGCCACGGTGCCGAAGCCCGGCTTCTCACGGTAGGGCCCGGTCTGGCCGAAGCCGGACACGCTGGTCAGCACCAGTCCCGGATTGCCCGCGGACAGGACCTCGTACCCCATGCCCCACTGCTCCATCCGGCCGGGCCGGAACGACTCGATGACCACGTCGACCGCTCCCGCCAGGCGTCGCACGAGGGCTCGCCCGGCCTCGGTCCGCAGGTCGATCCCCGCAGAGCGCTTGCCCGCGTTCAGGCGGGCGAAGCCCAGCGACTGGCCGCCCTTCATCGGGGTCCACTGCCGTGCGTAGTCACCGTGGTGGGGGTCCTCCACCTTGATCACGTCGGCCCCGAAGTCACGGAGCATGCGACCGCACGTCGGTGCGGCGTACATGGTGCCGAGCTCGAGGACGGTCACGCCGGCCAGCGGCCCGGAGGACCTCCGAGCCGGGTCCGTCACCAGGTCGTCCGTCACAGCACTGCTCCCTCTCCGGCGGCATCCACGGTGTCGTCGTAGGTGTCCGGCGTGACCCCGTCCTCGCGGAGGGCGGACTTGCGCACCTTCTCCGAGGGCGTCTTCGGCAGCGCGCCGACGATGCGCACGTAGCGCGGGATCGCGAAGGCAGGGATGCGCCCGCGGCACCAGGTCAGGATGTCGCCCGGCGCCACGAGGTCCGACACCACCACGACGGCGAGGACCTCGTCCTCCCCGGCGTCCTGGTCGGCAGGGACGCCGAGGACCGCCGCCTCGACGACGGACGGATGCCCCAGGATGGCCTGCTCGACCTCGTAGGAGCTGATGTTCTCGCCTCGTCGGCGGAGCGCGTCCTTGAAGCGGTCGACGAAGTAGTACCAGCCGTGCTCGTCGCGCCGCAGCGCGTCGCCGGTGTGGAACCACAGGTTCCGCCAGGCCTCGACCGTCTTCTCCGGCATGTTGTAGTAGCCGTTGCTGCACGTCCACGGGTGGACCGGCCGCACGACGAGCTCGCCGATCTCGCCGGGTGCGACCTCGCGGTCGGTCTCCGGGTCCACGAGCCTGACGTCGAACCACTCCGTGTTCGCCAGCCCGGCGGCGCCGGCGGGCCGCGGCACGCCGTACGGCGACATGATCGGCGCGCTCGTCTCGGTCAGGCCGAACGCGTCGACGAAGGCCTCGATGCCGTAGCGCGCACGGAACTGCTCGACGATCGTGCTCGCGGTCGGCGCGGCGTACACGCAGCGGAGGCGGTTGTCGCGGTCGTCGGGGCGTGGCGGCTGCTTCCAGGCGAAGTCCATCATCACGCCGACGAAGTTGGTGACCGTCACGCCGGAGTCACGGACGTGGTCGATCCAGCGGCTGGCGCTGAACTTGGACCTCACGACCGCCCGGCCGCCCGCCAGTATCGCTGGATACACCGCCATGAAGGTGGCGTTGCCGTGGAACAACGGCGTCGTGGTGAGGTAGACGTCGTCCTCGGTCAGCCGAGTGAGGCTGACGACGATCTGCGCGAAGAAGTACAGCTGGGAGTGCGGCATCGCGACGCCCTTCGACGGGCCGGTCGTGCCCGAGGTGTAGAAGATCGCGCCCAGCTCCTGCGCCCGCGGCGTCGGCAGGGCGACCGTCTCGCCCTCGCGCAGCTCGTCCCACTGCGCAGCGGCCCAGCCGTTCTCCCCGAGCACCGCCACCGCCTTCTCGACGATCCCGGCCCCGGTGTCGACCACCCAGAACTTCTCGATGCAGCGCGCCTCGTCCCCCAGCGCGACCCAGCGCTCGACGTGGACGTCGTCGATCACCGCGAACCTGGCGTCGGCGATGTGCAGCTGGTGGCGGAGGAAGTCACCCTCGTAGCCGGTGTTGATCGGCACCTTCACCAGACCGCCCACGGCCGTGCCCCACCAGGTGAACACGAACCTCGAGGAGTTCGCGGCCATCAGGGCCACCCGGTCACCCTGCTGCGCTCCCGACCGGTACATCGACGAGGCGACCCGCTCCGCCACGTCCAGCGCCTCGGCGTAGGTCCAGGTCGACAGCTCCTCGGGCAGGTCCAGGCAGACGGCGTCCGGGCGGTTGGCCGCGTGGTGCCTCAGCACGTGCGCCAACGTCCAGGTGTCGGGGTCCTCGAAGTTCGGCACCAGGCCGGCGTAGACCATCGGCTCGATCACCTGCCGGCTCGCGTCAGTCACCAGGACCTCACAGTTGCGCATGGAATAGTTCCTGACAATCATGCGCCTGAATATGCCGCGATGCAACCCGGCCGCCGTCCATTGCTTCTCGCCGGCTCATGACGGTAGATTATAACTATAATCATCGATTAGCGAGGGTGAACATGACACGAGCGGTCATCGTCGACGCGGTGCGGTCGCCCATGGGCCGGGGCAAGGCCACTGGCGCCCTGTCGTCCGTGCACCCCACGGACCTCCTCGCCGGCGTCATCACTGCTCTGGTCGACCGGACGGGCGTGGATCCCGGGGACGTCGAGGACCTCATGGTCGGCTGCGTCAGCCAAGGCGGGGAGCAGTCGTCGACCCCGGGCCGACAGGCCTGGCTCGCCGCGGGGTTCCCGGTCCACGTGCCGTCGGTGACGATCGAGCGCAAATGTGGCTCGGGCCAGCAGGCAGTCGAGTTCGCCGCACAGGGCATCGCCGCCGGCGCCTACGACATCGTCATAGCAGCGGGCATCGAGTCCATGAGCCGCGTGCCCATGGGCTCGGCGCGCATGGGTGCCGACCCGTTCGGCCCCGGCGTGACGGCTCGCTTCCCTGATCTCGTGCCGCAGGGCGTCTCGGCCGAGCTGGTCGCCGACAAGTGGGGGCTGAGCCGGACCCAGCTCGACGAGTACTCCGCGCGGTCGCACGAGCGGGCCGCTCGCGCGGGTGCCGCCGGCGCGTTCGACGACGAGATCGTCCCCGTGACCACGGCCTCGGGGGACGTCATCCGCACCGACGAGACCATCCGACCCGGGACGACCTCGGAGCGCCTGGCCGGCCTCGCCCCCGCCTTCCGCACCGAGGACCTCGCGAGCCGCTACCCCTCCCTCGAGTGGAAGGTGACCGCCGGCAACTCCTCGCAGATCACCGACGGCGCCAGCGCCGTGCTGCTGATGAGCGAGGAGATGGCGACCCGCCTGGGCCTCGCTCCTCGCGCCCGGATCGTCGCCTCCGCTGTCGTGGGCGACGACCCGACGCTCATGTTGACCGGGCCCATTCCGGCGACCTCACGCGTCCTCGCGCGGGCGGGGATGACCATCGAGCAGATCGATGCGGTCGAGGTCAACGAGGCCTTCGCGTCGGTCCCGCTCGCCTGGCAGGCCGAGTTCCCGATCGACGACGACCGCCTGAACCCGCGCGGCGGCGCGATCGCCCTCGGCCACCCGCTGGGCGCCTCTGGCGCACGCCTGATGAGCACGCTGATCAACCACCTCGAGCAGACCGGCGGCCGCTGGGGGCTGCAGACGATGTGCGAGGCCGGCGGCATGGCCAACGCCACGATCCTCGAGTCGCTCGCCTGACGCGCGCACCGTCCGGCCAGATCCCGCCCCGACCGACCCGACCGACCCGACCGACCCGACCGACCCGACCGACAAGGAAGCTCATGGACCTCAACAACGGCTCGGCGGTCGTCACCGGCGGCGCGTCGGGCCTCGGCCTCGCCACTGCCAGCAGGCTGGTCGACCGCGGGGTCGCGGTCACGATCCTCGACCTGCCCACCTCGGCCGGCGCGGAGCGGGCGCACGACCTCGGTCCGCGGGCGAGGTTCTCCCCCGCGGACGTCCGCGACCCCGAAGCGGTCGAGGCCGCCTTCGACGTCGCGGAGAGCCAGGCCCCGCTGCGTGCGCTCGTGCACTGCGCCGGGCGTGGCGGAACGGTCCGGGTGGTCAACCGCGACGGCAGCGCCGGCGACCTCGACCTGTACCGCGAGATCATCGACATCAACCTGGTCGGCACGTTCAACGTGCTGCGGCTCGCGGCCGCACGCATGGCCGCCCACGAGCCGGTCGAGGGCGAGCGGGGCGTCTGCGTCCTCACGGCCTCGGTCGCGGCCTGGGAGGGCCAGATCGGTCAGATCCCGTACGCGTCGGCGAAGTCGGGCGTCGTCGGCATGACGCTTGTCGCCGCGCGGGACCTCGCCCAGCGACAGGTGCGCGTGTGCGCCATCGCTCCCGGCGTCTTCGACACCCCGATCCTCTCCCGGCACCCGGAGGAGGTCGTGCAGGGATTGGCCCGGCAGGTGCCGCACCCTTCCAGGCTCGGGTGCCCGGAGGAGTACGCCGCGCTGGCGCTGCACGTGATCGACAACCCCTACCTCAACGGGGAGACCATCCGCCTCGACGGCGCGATCCGGATGTCGCCCCGATGACGCAGACCGCGACCGACGCCCCGGTCCTGACGAGCGTGGTCGACGGCGTCCTCGTCGTGACCATCAACCGGCCGGCGTCCCGCAACGCGATCGACACGGTCACCGCCGTCGCGATCGCCGCGGCGCTGGACCGGCTCGAGTCGGACGGCTCGCTCGTCTCCGGCATCCTGACGGGCGCGGGCGGGACCTTCTGCGCCGGCATGGACCTCAAGGCGTTCCTCGCGGGTGAGCGGCCATCGGTCCCGGGCCGCGGGTTCGCCGGCATCGTCGAGCAGCCGCCGGCGAAGCCGCTGATCGCCGCCGTCGAGGGCCACGCGATCGCCGGCGGGTTCGAGATCGCACTCGCGTGCGACATGATCGTCGCCGCCGAGGACGCCCGCTTCGGGCTCCCTGAGGTCAAGCGCGGTCTGGTCGCCGCCGGCGGCGGCCTGATCCGGCTGCCGCAGCGCATTCCCTACCACCTGGCAATGGAGTGGGCGCTCACCGGCGAGCTCGTCCCCGCGGTCCGCGCCCACGAGGTCAACCTCGTCAACCGCCTCGCTGCGCCGGGCGCTGCCCTGGACGTGGCGCTCGACCTGGCCAGGTCCATCGCGGCCAACGGCCCGCTGGCCGTCGCTGCGACCAAGCGCTCCATCGTCGAGGGCGCCGAGTGGCCGCAGTCGGAGATGTTCGACCGCCAGCGTGCGATCAGCGAACCGGTGAGGGCCTCGGAGGACGCCAGGGAAGGTGCTCGCGCCTTCAAGGAGAAGCGACCGCCACGCTGGCAGGGGATCTGACCGTGCCTCGCCCAGCGATCGTCCCGCAGCAGGAGGCAGGATGTCCGTGACCCACGGGGCCCACGGCGCCCGCCCGCCCAAGGCCGCCGTCCTCCTCGCCCAGAACATCGTGCAGGACACCTTCCGCGAGCGCCTCAAGCCAGGCGACATGCTGCTGCCCGAGCGCACGATGCTGGAGAGGTATCGGACCGGCCGCGGCACCCTACGGGAGGCCCTTCGCCTCCTCGAGTTCCAGGGAGTCATCTCGTTGCGGCCCGGCCCCCGCGGCGGTCCCGTCCTCCTGGACCCCGACGCGACGCACCTGGCGAGCACTGTCATCCTGCTGATGCAGCTCAAGCAGGCACCCTTCCGCAGCATCGTCGAGGTCCGTTCGGCCCTCGAACCGATGACCAGCAGCCTCGCGGCCGTGCGGATGACCGAGGAGGAGCTCGACGCCCTCGAGGACACCGTCCTCCAGATGCGCCACGAGCTGGACAACCAGCGTTCGTTCCTCGACGCGAGCACCCGGTTCCACGACCTCATCGCGTGGTCGTCCGGCAACGCCCTCTTCGGCTACATCGTGGACTCCCTGCTGGGCATCATGGACGGGAGCGCGATCGGGATCGACTACCCGGCCCACCGGCGCGCGGCGATCCTGGAGGCTCACGTCGAGATCCTCGACGCCCTGAGATCGCACGACCCGGTCGTCGCGGAGGAGCGCATGCGCCGTCACATCGAGGAGTACGAACGCTATGCCGAGCGCAAGTTCCCCCACCTCCTCGACGAGGTGATCCCGTGGGAGCAGAAGTTCCTTGCCTGAGCAGACCGTCATCGTGGCCGGCGCGGGTGTGGCCGGCCTGCGGGTCGCGCAGCAGCTGCGGGCCGCCGGGTTCACGGGCCGCCTCGGCGTCATCGGTGCCGAGCAGCACCTCCCCTACAACCGGCCGCCGCTCACGAAGGACGCTCTCACGCGCGGCGTGGACCAGGAGGCGCTGACCTTCCCGGTCCCCGACGTCGGGATCGAGTGGCGCCTGGGGACGCGGATCGTGGCGAGCGAGCTCGCTGCCCGCTGCCTGACGCTCGAGCGACCGGACGGCACGAGCGAGCAGGTCGGCTACGACGGGCTGGTCGTGGCGACAGGGGTCGGCCCGCGGCGCCTGTCCTTGGCTGGATCCCAGAGCTGGCGACACACGGTCCGGACCCCGGAGGACGCCGCCGCCCTGCGGCGTCGCCTCGTCGGCCGTCCGCGGGTCGCCGTCATCGGCGGCGGGTTCGTGGGCTGCGAGGTGGCGGCGGCCGCCTCGACCCTGGGCTGCGAGGTCACCGTCGTCGAACCCCTGGGCACCCCGCTCGAGCGAGCGGTGGGGCGCGCTTTGGGAGCGGAGGTCCAGCGCCGCCACGAGACGCACGGCGTCCGCTTCGTCCTCGGCAGGACGGTCGCCGCGGTCGAGGGCGACGCCGAGGGAGCGACCGGACTGCTGCTCGACGACGGCCGGGCCGTCGCAGCCGACGTGGTCGTCGAGGCCGTCGGGAGCACGCCCAGCACCGGCTGGCTCGGCGGGCAGGGCCTCGACCTGGCGAACGGCGTCCTCTGCGACCATGACCTGCACCCCCTCGCCGGCGACGCACCGCTGCGCCACGTCGTCGCGCTCGGTGACGTGGCCCGGTTCCCGCTGCAGCTCTTCGGCGCCGATCCCGTGCGCATCGAGCACTGGCAGATGGCCGGTGACTGCGCCGGCCGGGCTGCGGCGTCGCTGCTCGCGGGCCTCGCAGGTCGCGGGCCCGAGGACGCGTCGTTCGAGCTCCTGCCGAGCTTCTGGACCGACCAGTACGACACCCGGATCCAGTTCTTCGGCCTCCCCTCCCGGGGGATGGACGACGTGCGGGTGCTCGAGGGCGACCTCGAGACCGAGGCGGTGGTCGGCTACCACGACCGCGGCGCACTGGTCGGGTTCGCGCTCCTCGGGATGCGGCGTCGCATGATGCCCTACCGTCAGCTGTTGCTCGCGGACCTCCGCGACGCGTGCGCCGCGATGCCTGCACCGTGATACCTGCGCCGTGACACCGGCACCGTCATCGTGGCCCGCTGAGCGGAGCTTGCCGCGGAGCGTCGGGCTCGGCCGACGGGGATGATGCTGCCGAAGATCGGGCACTGCGGGTGTTACGGTGCGGATTCCTGCCAATCATCGTCCCCATCTGCGGAGGTTCCTGATGTCGGTCGAGCCGGAGCGGCTGGACGCCTCGGTCCGGCGACGCGACAAGACGTCGGAGGTCATTGCTCGCGCCATCGTGCGTCACGTGCAGTCCCAAGGCCTCGAACGTGGCACGCGGCTGCCTCCGGAGGCGGAGATGATCGCCGACTTCAGGGTCGGACGCGGCACCCTGCGCGAGGCGTTGCGCATCCTCGAGGTCAACGGCTTCATCACGCTCAAGCCAGGCCCGGGCGGCGGGCCGATCGTCGAGGGCCTCCAGGACGAGAGCTTCGGCCGGATGGCCACGCTGTTCTTCCAGATGGGCGGGACGACGTACCGCGAGCTCGTCGAGGCCCGGCTGATCATGGAGCCCGTCGCCGCTCGCCTGGCCGCGGAACACCGACGCGAGGCGCTGTCGTCCGGGCGACTCGAGGGTGCCGCATCCATCGACGACGTGAGCGACGAGCACGACTACCTGATGCACACCAGCGACTTCCACACGGCCGTGATCCGGGCCAGCAGCAACGGCATCGTGGCGCTGTTCTGCCAGTCGCTTGCGGACGTCTACCACGAGCGCGTCCGGGGGGTCCTCTTCCCCGTCAACCGGCGCGAGGACGTCGTCACCGCGCACGAGGCGATCGCCCGCGCCATCCACACCGGCAACGGGTCGCGCGCCGAGAAGCTCATGCGTCAGCACATGGAGGAGTACGCCGCGTTCGTCTTCGAGCGCCATCCAGCGATCATGGAAGAAGTCGTCGAGTGGCGGTGAGCGAGCGCCGGTCCGACACGGTCGGCCCCGCCCGGTAGCCCCGACAGTTCTGGCATCGCCCACTTGCCGATAAACCTGATCATCATTACCATGAGTTCGTGGACCGATCCGGTGAGGTGCGAGTCGAGGACCGCGGCGCCAGCCGCTGGATCATCCTCGACAACCCGTCGGCCCGGAACGCGTACGACCAGCACATGGCCGGGCGGGTCGCCGACGTGCTGGACGAGTGCTCGGACGTCCGCGCAGTCGTGATCACGGGAGCCGCGGGCGCCTTCTGCGCCGGCGGCATGCTCGCCGGCCTGTCCGCCCCCACCACGCGGGGCATGCGGGCTCTCTACCGCGCGTCGTCCCGGATGTTCGATGCGATCCGGTCCTGTCCGCGTCCGGTCATCGCCGCGGTCAACGGAGCGGCGGCGGGCGGCGGCAACGAGCTGGTCGTCGCCTGCGACCTGGCGGTCGCCTCGGCCACGGCGACGTTCGGCCAGACCGGTCCTCGCGTCGGCTCGGCACCGGTCACGGGTGCGACGAACGTGCTGTCCATCCAGATCGGCGAGAAGCGCGCGAAGGAGATGGCGATGCTCTGCCGGCGGTACTCCGCCCAGCAGGCCCTCGACCTAGGCCTGGTCAACGCCGTCGTGCCGGCGGACGACCTTGAGCGCGAGGTCGAGCGCTGGTGCTCGGAGATCGAGGCCCTCAGCCCCCGCTACCTCGACATCACCAAGGTCAGCTCGAACGTCTGGTGGAACGGCGCCCGCGACTCGTTCGCACAGGGCGTCGGGATGCTCGTCCAGGCGATCGGGAGCGCCGACATGGTCGAGGGCGCCTCGGCGTTCCTGGCGAAGCGGCCGCCGCGGTTCGAGCTCGACCCCGGCGAACTCCCGCCGACCACTCCGTAACCACCCACGCACCCGGATCGGACGCACCGATGGACTTTGCCCAGAACCCCCTGCACGACGACATCCGCGCGGCCGTCCGCGACCTGATGAAGCCGTTCGATGACCAGTACTGGATGGAGCACGACAACTCCAAGGAGTTCCCCTGGGAGTTCTACAACGCCGTCGCCAAGGCCGGCTGGCTGGGCATCACGATCCCCGAGGAGTACGGCGGCGGCGGCCTAGGCGTCACCGAGGCCGCGATCGTCGAGCACGAGATCTCCGCCTCGGGCGGCGGGATGAACGCATGCAGCGCCGTGCACATCGGGATCTTCGGGTTCGACCCGATCATCCGGCACGGCTCGGAGGACCTGAAGCAGCGCTTCCTCCCCCGCGTCCCGAACGGTGACCTGCACATCTCGTTCGCCGTCACCGAGCCCGACGCAGGCACGGACACCACCGGCATCACAACGTTCGCCCGCAAGGTCGACGGCGGCTTCAGCGTCTCGGGGAAGAAGGTCTGGATCACCAAGGCCAAGGAAGCCGAGCGCATGCTGCTGCTCGTCCGGACGACGAAGCGCGAGGACTGCGCGAAGCGCACCGACGGCATGACCCTGCTCTTCGCCGAGATGGACCCGGACCACGTGCAGATTCGGGAGATCCCCAAGCTGGGCCGCAACGCGGTCGACACCAACGAGCTGTTCATCGACGACCTGTTCGTCGCGGACGAGGACGTCGTCGGCGAGGTCGGCAAGGGCTTCCGCGCCATCCTCGCCGGGCTCAACGCCGAGCGGATCATCGCGTCGAACGCCGCCACAGGGATCGGGCGCGCGGCCGTACGCCGGGCCACGGCGTACGCCAACGAGCGCCACGTCTTCGGCCGGCCGATCGGACAGAACCAGGCCGTCGCGCACCCGATCGCCGAGGCGATGATGCGGCTCGACGCCGCGCAGCTCGTGATCGACAAGGCCGCCTGGATGCTCGACAACGGCCAGGAGTGCGGCAAGGAGGCCAACGAGGGGAAGTTCCTCGCCGCCGATGCCGCGTTCAAGGCGGCCGACGTCGCGATCCAGGTCCACGGCGGCTACGGGTTCGGCAAGGAGTTCCACGTCGAGCGCTACTTCCGTGAGGCCCGTCTGAAGCGGATAGCTCCCATCACCCAGGAGATGGTCCTCAACTACCTCGCCGAGCACGTGCTCGGACTGCCGCGCAGCTACTGAGGAAGGCCCACGCATGCTGCCCTACCGTTCCATCCTCTTCGTGCCGGCGCACAAGACCTCGTGGTTTGACAAGGCCGCCGACTCCGGCGCCGACGCCATCTGCTTCGACCTCGAGGACTCCGTTCCCGACCACCTCAAGCCGGAGGCCCGCGAGCAGGTGGCCGCCGCCGTCCAGCGCTTCGCGAGATCGCACCCGGCCATGGGCATGTTCGTCAGGCCGAACTCGCTCGGCACGGGGCTCGCCGGCGTCGACCTCGAGAGCGCCATCGCGCCCGGGCTCACCGGCGTGTTCGCGCCCAAGGTCGACTCGGACGTCGAGGTGCACAAGTACGACGCACTGCTCGACCACTTCGAGGCCCGCGCCGCCGTGAGCGGCCTGGAGTACATCATCCCGGTCGAGACGATCTCCGGGATCCAGAACTGCGAGACGATCGCCGCTGCGTCGCCCCGCGTCGGCGCGATGATCGGGCCGACCGCCGAGCACGCCGACATCGCGAAGGCGGTGGGTTACGAGTGGACGCCCGAGGGCACGGAGTCGATGGTCCACCGGACCAAGATCCTGCTGGCCACGCTCGCCGCCGGACGACACCCCCTCACCGCGCTGTGGGAGCGGATCCACGACCTCGAGGGCCTGCGCGATTTCACCACGCGCGGCCGCAGGATGGGCTTCCGCGGGCAGATCGTCCTCCACCCCTCCCACGTGCCCGTGGTGAACGCCGTCTTCACCCCCGACAGCGAGCAGGTCGACTTCTACCGCGGCCTGCTCGACACCTACGACGCCGCCGAGAAGCGCGGCGACGGGGCCGTCATGTACGGCGAGATCCACGTCGACAAAGCCCACGCAGACAAGGCCGAGGACTGGCTGGCCAGGGTCGACCGGCTGGCCGCGCTCAACGGCGGCATCTGACACCGACCACCGGCCGAGGGCCGACCGAAGACAAGGAGAGCACGATGGCTGGGCTGTACTACGAGGACTTCGAGATCGGCAAGGAGTACGTCCACGACTGGTCGCGCACCGTCACCGAGACGGACACGATCCTGTACTGCGGGCTCACCATGAACCCGGCGCCGCTCCACCTGGACCAGCACTACATGGAGAGCACGATCCACGGGCAGCGGCTGGTGCCGAGCCTGTGGACCGCCGGCGTCGTCGGCGGGATGATCGTCAACGACCTGACGCTCGGCACGACGCTGGGCAACCTCGGCTACACCAAGTTCGACTTCCCCCGGCCGGTCTTCCACGGCGACACCCTCCGCGCCGAGACGACGATCCTGGACAAGCGGGAATCGAGGAGCCGCGAGGACTCCGGCATCGTCTTCTTCGAGCACCGGGGCATCAACCAGCGGGGCGAGATCGTCCACGTCGCCCACCGGGCCGGCCTGATGCTCAAGCGCGCGTTCGCCAACCGTGAGGTCGTCAGCGCCTAAACCGGCTCGACCCCGGACAGGCCGTAGACCCGGCACGCGGTGCCGGCCAGCACAGCCCGCTGCTCCGGCGGCGACAGCCGGCCGACCAGCCGGCGCGCGGCGCCCACCGTGCGCACGTAGGAGCCTGCTCGACGGCTCACCGGCCAGTCGGAACCGAACATCACGCGCTCGGCACCGAAGCGCAAGAGCAGGTGGTCGACGAACGGCGTCAGCTCGGACTCGTGCCAGCGGCCGACGTCGGCCAGCGTGGTCAGTCCCGACAGCTTGCAGAACGCGTTCGGCCGTCGGCTCAGGACGTCGACCGACTCCGCCCAGCGCCGCGCCTCCACCGACGACCAGCCGGACGCCACCGGCGGCTTGCCGGCGTGGTCCAGCACGAAGGTGGTGCCGGGGTGCGCGGCGACCACGGCGCTCGCCGCCGGCAGGTGACCGGGGCCGAGCAGGAGGTCGAACGCCAGGCCCCGCTTTCCGAGGAGGTCGAGAGCCGCTCCCCCACCCACCACGGTCAGCCAGCCGGCCGGGTCCGGCTCGGCCAGCGCCTGGTGGCGGATCCCGGCGACGTGGGCACCCGACGGGTGACCGACCAGCTCGTCGAGACGGTCCCCGAGATCGTGGCCGAGCAGGTCGACCCACGCCACGACCCCGCAGAACGGGCGCCCGGCACCTGCCCACAGCAGGTCGTCGGTCTCCTTCGCGTCGTTGAGGACCTGCACCAGCACGGCGCCCACCACACGCTCGGACGACGCCTCGGAGACCAGGTCCAGGGGTCCGTAGTCGCGGGCGAGCACCGCCATCGTGCGCGCGTCGATCCAGGGTTGCGGCCGACGACCGAGGTCCCACACGTGGACGTGGGAGTCGACGACCGACGGCGGCGGCGGCTCGCCCTCCACGACCTGCCTCCGATCCGGTCGCGCTGGGCCTTGCGCCCTCATGAAGTAAACCATACTATTCATATGCATTGATTCCAGCGAGGGAGACGACATGTCGGACGAGGAACGCGCCGTCCCTCCACAGGAGCTCGACGTGCTCGTCGTCGGCGCCGGCTTCTCCGGGCTCTACGCGCTGCACCGGCTGCGCGAGATGGGCCGTCGGGTGCACCTGGTCGACGACGCACCCGACGTGGGCGGCGTCTGGTACTGGAACCGCTATCCGGGCGCACGGTGCGACATCGAGAGCGTCGACTACTGCTACTCGTTCTCCGACGAGATCGTGCAGGAGTGGACGTGGACGGAGCGCTACCCCGCCCAGCCCGAGATCCTCCGCTACCTGGACTTCGTGGCCGGCAGGATGGACCTCCGGCGCGACATCAGCTTCCGCACCCGCGTCGAGTCGCTCACCTTCGACGAGTCGTCGGATCACTGGACCGTTACCACCGACCGGGGCGACCAGGTGGTCGCCGACTTCGTCATCATGGCGACCGGGCAGCTGTCGAAGCCGCAGCTCCCCGAGATCGAGGGCTTCGAGGACTTCGCCGGCGAGCTCTACCACACCGGGCGGTGGCCACCGGAGGGCGTCGACACGGCCGGGAAGAACGTGGGCGTCATCGGCACCGGGTCCTCCGGGGTGCAGGCGATCCCGCAGCTGGCCAAGGACGCCGGCCACCTCTACGTCTTCCAGCGCACGGCGCACTACGCGATCCCCGCGAACAACAAGCCGCTGGCCCCCGACTTCGTCGCAGACCTGAAGAGCCGCTTCGGCGAGTACCGCGAGCAGGCCCGCCACACCCCGGGCGGAACCCACCGCGTGGTCGGCACCCAGGCAGCGCTCGACGTGGATCCCGCCGCGGTGCAGGAGATGTTCGAGGGCCACTGGCAGCGCGGTGGTCCCGACATCCTCGCCTCCTACACCGACCTGCGCACCGACGAGGCCGCCGCTGAGATCGCCGGGGACTTCGTGCGGGACAAGATCCGGAGCCTGGTCCACGACCCGGAGACCGCCGAGAGGCTCTGCCCGCGCGGCTACCCGTTCGGGTCCAAGCGGCTAGTCCTCGAGATCGGCTACTACGAGACGTTCAACCGCGACAACGTCACGCTCGTCGACGTACAGGCCGATCCGATCGAGCAGATCACGACGACCGGCGTCAGGACGCGCGCGACGGAGTACCCACTCGACGTCCTCGTGCTGGCAACTGGCTACGACGCCCTCACCGGTGCGCTGTTCGAGGTGGACATCAAGGGTGTCGCCGGCCGCACGCTGCGTGAGGCCTGGGCGGAGGGGCCGCAGACCTACCTCGGCGTCGCCACCCACGGCTTTCCCAACCTGTACTTCGTCGCAGGTGCCGGGTCGCCCTCCGTGCTCTCCAACGTCGTCCTGTCGATCGAGCAGCACGTCGAGTGGATCACCGACCACCTCGAGCACCTGCACAAGAACGGGCTGCGCCGGAGCGAGGCCGGGCTCGAGGAGCAGCGTGCCTGGGTCGCCGAGGTGCACGAGATCGCCTCCCGGACGCTGTACGTCAAGGGCAACTCCTGGTACCTGGGGGTCAACGTGCCCGGCAAGCCCCGCGTCTTCAGCCTCTACCTCGGAGGGGTCGGCCGCTATCGGGACATCTGCGAGGAGGTCGCCGCCGATGGCTACCGCGGGTTTACGACGACCTGAGCAGGGCACGGACACCCGACCGTGACCGGGACGTCCGACGCCGTCCTGGCGTCCGATCTCGACGACGACCTTGCCGTCCTCCGCCAGCGGAGCCGCGACGTCGTGCTCGCGCCCCTCGTAGAGATCACGCCGACGCAGGCGCGCGAGCGGGTGCGGGCTGGTGACCGGCTGTGTGCCGGCGGACCGGTCGACGTCGAGATCAGGGCGGTCACGGCTGAGCACGACGGTCACCGCGTCGCGGTCCGCGTCTACGAGGCCGCCGGCGCGGCGGTGACTCTTGTCTACGCCCACGGGGGCGGCTGGGTCACCGGCGACCTCGACTACTCCGACGAGCTCTGCCGGTTCGTGGCCGCGGGCGGCGTCCGTGTCGTCAGTGTCGGGTACCGGCTGGCGCCCGAGCACATGTTCCCGGCGGCCTACGACGACATGCTCACCGCGACGCGATGGGCGTCGGGCACCTTCGGCAGGGTGGCGGTGGGCGGCGACAGCGCCGGCGGCAACCTCGCAGCCGCGGCTGCGGTGGCTCTCCTGGATCCGTCGGTGCCGCCCCTGGCCTTCCCCCTGGCCTTCCAGGTGCTGGCCTACCCGGTCCTCGACACCGACACCGCCAGCGGCTCCTACGTCTCCAACGCCGAGGCCTTCCCCATCGGCGCCGCCGACATGCGCTGGTTCCTCGACCACTACCTCGGGACGGGTCCGCGCGACGACGCGCGGGTCGCACCGCTCCGGGCCACCTCCGTGGCCGGGCTGCCCCCGACGCACCTGGTCGTCGCCGGGCACGACCCCCTCCGCGACGAGGCCCTCGTCTTCGCGCAGCGGCTGGGCGCGGCCGGGGTTCCCGTCACCTCACAGCTGCAGCCGGCGCTGTGCCACGGGTTCCTGCGCTTCACGGCTTCGTCGTCCGGTGCCCGGGACGCCCGGGACCACGTCGTGGAGCGCGTCCTCGCGCTGGCGAAGGCTGCCTCGCGGACCAGCTGACCGGCATCACCTGGCGAGGAATCCGCCCTCCACCGCCAGGTCTGCTCCGGTCACGAAGCCCGCCGAGTCCGACAAGAGCCAGAGGACGCTCTCGGCGACCTCCTCGGGCGAGCCGAGGCGCCGGACCGGGTGCAGGGCACCCATCGCCGTCCGCGCCTCGTCGTCGTGCCGCTCGACCAGCAGCGGCGTCTCGATGAAGCCCGGGCTCACGCTGTTCACCCTGACGCCCCGCTCCGCGTTTTCCAGGGCCGCCGACCGGGTGAGCCCGAGCACGGCGTGCTTCGACGCGACGTAGGCCGCAGAGCCCGCCCACCCACGGTGGGCGAGGATCGACGCCATGTTCACGATCGACCCGGCCGGCCCCGAGCGCCGCATGAGCTCCAACTCCATCCGCAGCGAGTGGAAGGTGCCGTCGAGGTTCACCGCGAGCACCTGGCGCCACATCGCGGCGTCGTGGTCGGCCACCGGCTGGTCGGCCACGCCGATCCCCGCGCAGTTCACAGCCAGGTCGAGCCTTCCGAACAGCTCCTGGACGCGCGCTCCGAGCGCCTCGACCTGAGCCGGGTCGCTGACGTCGACCTGCGCAGCGACGACGCGGCCCGGCGCGACGGCCAGCTCGACGGCCAGCCGTTCCCCGGCGTCCAGCGCCAGGTCGGCGACCACGACGTCCGCCCCGGCCGCAGCGAGGGCGCGCACGCAGGCGGCGCCGATCCCCGACGCCCCGCCGGTGACGAGCGCGACTGCGCCA
Organism: uncultured Actinomycetota bacterium; assembly: GCA_963825455.1. GTDB lineage: Bacteria > Actinomycetota > Actinomycetes > Propionibacteriales > Nocardioidaceae > Nocardioides. Next base: position 308,395 of record CAWGTG010000002.1, on the reverse strand, counting down.
CCGAAGTCGTAGGACGCCGTCCGCGTGACCACGTCGCTCGCGTAATCCATACTGTTCATTATCAGTAATCTAGTGCTACCGTGCGAGCACGGCAAGGTTCGGCGGAAGGTGGCCCAGAGGTGAAGGCAGCGGTCCTGCACGAGTTCGGGGCCGACCTCGTCGTCCAGGACGTCGAGGTCGCCGACCCGGCCGCGGACGAGGTCCTGGTGCGGACGGTCGCCTCCGGGGTCTGCCACACCGACCGGAGCATGCAGCTCGGCGCCAACCCGCTCCCGCTCCCCCTCGTGCTGGGCCACGAGGCGGCCGGCGTGGTCGAGGTGGTGGGCCGGGACGTGACCTACGTCAAGCCCGGTGACCCCGTTGCCACCACCGCCTCTTCGTTCTGCGGCTACTGCCGGTGGTGCCAGCGCGGACAGCTCCAGCACTGCGAGAACAAGGGCCGTTCCCGGGCGCCCGGGCTGCCGCCCCGCCTGAGCCGGAACGGCGCGCCCGTCGAGTCCTTCGTGGGTCTCGGCGGTTTCGCCGAGCAGCTCCTCGTGCACGAGCGGACCCTGGTCAAGCTGCCCGACGAGATGCCGTTGGACCGGGCCTCGCTGCTCGGCTGCGCCGGGATCACCGGACTCGGCGCAGTCCGTCACGCCGCCGAGGTCCGGTCCGGCGACACGGTCGCGGTGATCGGGTGCGGAGGTGTCGGTCTCAACGCCGTCCAGGGGGCACGGCTCGTGGGCGCCTCGCGCATCCTCGCGATCGACCGGATCCCCGAGAAGCTGGAGCTCGCGCGACGGTTCGGGGCCACCGACACGGTCGACGCCTCGGTCGTCGACCCCGTCGAGGCAGTCAGGGAGCTCACCGGTGGCGTCGGCGTCGACCACGCCATCGAGGTCGTCGGCATCGCGGCCACGATCGAGCAGGCCTTCGCCATGCTGGACACCAGGGGCACCGCGACCGTGGTCGGGGTGGCGCGACCCGACGTGCGCGTCCGCATCCCCGCCGTCGAGCTGCTGCTCGAGAAGAGGCTCCAGGGGACCAAGATGGGCTCGACCCGCCCCCGCCTCGACATCCCGCTCTACTGCAGGCTCTACCTCGACGGCAGGCTGATGCTCGACGAGCTCCTGAGCGAGACGGTCCCCCTGGAGAAGGTCAGCGACGCGCTCTCCGCCCTCAACAACCCTCTCGGCGCCCGGACCGTGCTGACCTTCTGATCCCGCACGGATCCGCACCGATCGGCGGGGCCCCTGGCTTCCGCCCGCTCAGCTCGGCGTCTCGGGACGGGTCGTGACATGACCCCGGGGCGCCGCGCTCCGCGCGACGCCCCGGGGTGCATGAGGGTAGAACGGCTCAGGAGACGCCCCACAGCTTGAAGTACTGCTCCTGGGTGTCCTCGACGACGGGGAAGATCTCCTTGTCGGTCGGCAGGTTGTCCTTGGTGATGATCCAGGTGGGGACCGTGGTCTTGTCCTCCAGCGGCACGCCTGCGAACAGCCGTGCGAGGGCGTCGACCTCGGAGTACATCTCCTCCCAGAAGGGGAACATCACGGTCGCCTGCTGCTGACCGCTCGAGATGTACTGCAGCGTGGTCGTGTCAGGGCCCTCGCCGACCACCTTGATGTCGTTCAGGCCCGCGGCCTTCAGCGCGGCAGGGAGCCCGGTGCCCAGGGCACCGTCGACGGAGAGCGCGACGAACTTCGTGTCGGGGTGGGACCGCAGGTATCCGACGATGCGCTCCGTGACGTCCTTGCCGAGCGCCGTGATCGGGATGTCGAGACGGTCGTACTTGCAGGCCGCGCACAGCTCGTCCATCGTCTGCGAGTAGCCCTTGTAGAGCTCACCCAGGATCGGGAACGCGGACAGGTCGACGTAGACCGAGTTCGCCTTGCCGTCGCCGTTCGTGATGACCCAGGCGGCCATCGCCTGGCCGACGCCGGTCGACTGCGTCGGCATTCCGATGACGTAGTCCAGGCCGTTCCCGGGCGGGTCGGTCGTACAGCACGCGGTCACGTGGATGCCCATGGCCGAGGCCTGCTGCAGCTCCTGCTCGAAGCCGGCGCGCGGCGTGGCCGAGTAGATGACGCCGTCGGGCTTCTCCCGCAGGACCTGCTGCCAGGCAGCCTTGATCTTCTCGGGGGTGCCGTCGCTCGCGATCACCGAGAACGACCAGCCCAGCTTGTCGGTCGCCGTCTTGATGATGTCCGCCTCGAGGTTGCAGGTCGGCGTGCCGCACGAGATGAAGGTGACCTTCTTGTCGGTCGGGACCGCCGCTCCGATCGGGGCCGTGTTGGGGATCTGGGTAGGACGCGCCAGGAAGCCGTCGTAGAGGTCCTGCGCCTTCTGGATTCCGCTCGTGTCCACCTTGTCGGTGGTGCCACCGCCGCCGGTCGTCCCCTCGGAGGAGTCGCTACAGGCCGCCAGCGCGCCGAGCGCCATGGTCAGCACGACTGCGCCGAGCAGTCGACGTCGGCGTCGGGCTGTCTTGGTACCGATACGCATGTGCATGTCTCCTCGTGGAGTAGTGAGGTTGCTTGTGACGGTCCGTCAGGAAAGACGGAACCTGGAACGCCAGCCGGCGCCAGGGGTCTTGGGCTTGCGTTGCACCGTGGTGGTGGCGAGCGCAGCGATGAGCACGATGCCGGTGAACATGTTGGCCGCCCACGTGGGCGCGGTGGCCAGTGAGAGGCCGGTGATGCCGGCGCCGAGCGTGACTACCCCGAGGATCGTTCCGCGTGCGTTGAAGCGACCGGGCCTGATCTGGGTGGCGCCCAGGAAGGCGGCCGCGAAGGCGGGCAGGAGGTACGGCGTCCCTGCGGTCGGGGAGCCGGTGCCGAGCACAGAGGCGAGCACCACCCCGGCCCACCCCGCGACGACCGCCGAGACGAGGAGCGAGCAGAACTGGAGCCGCTTGGTCTTGATGCCGGTCAGTCGCGCCGCCTCGGTGTTGAAGCCGGTCGCGTAGATCCGCCGGCCGACGGGCGTGTGCTCCATGACGTACCACGTGACCGCAGCGATGGCGAGCATGTAGTAGACGGGCAGGATGAACCCGCCGACGTCCTTCTGACCGATGTCGGAGAAGGTCCCGAAGAGCTTGGCGTTGGTGATCGGGATCTCGTCGGTCACGTAGGTGATGAAGGCCTGGATGATCGAGCCGGTGGCTAGGGTCCCGATCATCGAGTCCACCCGCATGACCACCACCACGAGCGCGTTGATCAGGCCCACGACGAGCGACACGCCCAGGGCGGCGCCGACGGCCGCCCACACGGGCCAGTCCTTGTCGGCGATGAAGTGCGCGGCCGTGACGCCGGAGAGCGACATCGTGTAGGCGAACGACAGGTCGAAGACCCGTGCCGCGAGCGGGATCGCGAGCGACAGGGCGGCCAGGCCGATCACGGCGTTGCTGTTGAGCACCTGCCGCACGGTGGCGACCTGCACGAAGGTGTCCGGCACCCAGATCGAGAAGATCGCCACGATGGCGAGCAGCACGTAGAGCGCACTCACCTTGCGGGGATCGAGATGGCCCAGGATCCGCGGCCGCGCCGGCCGACGACTGTCCCCGGGCGGCGGAACCTGCTCCGCGGCGGCGTCCGGCTGCACTGACTGAAGGGTCATCATCTTCCTGCTTCCATGGCTGCGAGGAGCGAGCGTTCGTCGATCTCGTCACCGACGAGCTCGGCGCACTGCTCACCGCGCGCGAGCACGACCACGCGGGAGCAGAGGGCGATCAGATCGGTGGTGTCGGTCGAGGTCACGACCACGGCGAGCCCGCGGTCCGCAAGGTCGCCGATGAGCTCGTAGATCGCCTGTCGCGTGCCGACGTCGACGCCGGCGGTCGGCTCGGCCAGCACCAGGACGCGAGGGTCCGCTGCGAGGCAGCGGCCCATGATGACCTTCTGCTGGTTGCCACCGGAGAGGCTCATGATCGAGGCGTCGGGGCTTGAGACCTTGATCTGGAGCTTCCTGATCCACTCCCGGACCACCTCGGCCTCGCGTCGCGCCGACACCGTGCCGGCCCGCGCGAAACCACCCACGACGCGCAGCGTCAGGTTCTCGCCGACCGAGAAGTCGGCGACGGCGGCTTCGCGCTGACGATCCGCGGGAACCAGCGGGAAGCCGCTCGACCCCAGTCGGGACGCAGGCTCCCAGCGCTCGTCGGACAGCTTGACCTCTCCGCCGGTCGCCGCCCGGGCGCCCGCGAGGAGGTACGGGACCTCCTCGCTCCCGGAGCCGGCGAACCCCGCGACGCCGAGGATCTCGCCCGGGCGCGACGGAAGCGGTGAGTCGGCGGAGCGTCCCGCCGGCGAGGTCCCGCACGGCGAGGACGCTCGATGCGGCGACGACCGGCGGACGATCGAGCCGGAACGCTGCGTCGACCCGGTCACCGACCATGAGCTCGGCCAGCGACTGGGTGTCCAGCCCGGCGGTGTCGCGCGTCGCGACGACGCGGCCGTCCCGGAGTACCGTGACGCGGTCGGCGATCTTGAAGATCTCGTCGAGGCGGTGCGAGACGTACAGCACGCTCGCCCCGAGCTGCTGGACGCCGCGGACGATGTCGAGCAGCCGGTCCACCTCGGTGTGCGGCAGGACGGCTGTCGGCTCGTCGAGCACGAGGAGGCCTCGTCCGCTCTCCCACCCGGTCAGCGCAGCCGCGATGGCGACGATCGTCCGCTCGACAGGGGTGGCCGCACCCAGCGGCTTGCGGATGTCGAGGTCGACGCCGAGCCGGGCCAACGACGCCCGCGTCCGCTCCTCCTGCTCCTTCCAGTGCACGCGACCGGACGGGCCGGTGACGAAACCCGCGGTCAGCGCGAGGTTCTCGGTTGCGTTCATCTCCAGCACGAGACCCAGGTCCTGGTGGACGAACCGGACGTGGCTGAACCCACTGGCTTCTCGCTGACCGAGGTGGAACCCCTCGCCGTTGTAGCGGGCGACCGAGCCCGGGTCGGGCTGGTGGTAGCCCGCGAGGAGCTTGATCAGGGTCGACTTCCCCGAACCGTTCTGGCCGACGAGCGCGTGGACCTCACCGGCCCGGATGTCGAGGTCGACGTCCTGGAGGGCCTGGGTGCCGGCGAACGTCTTGGAGACGTTCTCGAGCGCAAGGACGGGGACGCCGCGCAGGGGCTTGTCGTTGCCGTGGTCGGCCTCGGTCACCACCTGGCTCGTGCGCATGGTAGTAATCATCATCATAGAATCGGGTGATGTCAATCACTCGCTCCGACCAATCGGTCACACGGCTCACCCATGACGACCCCGGCACCGGTCGTCGGGACGACCGGTGCCGGCGGGCACGCCCTGAGGGACGGACGGAGGATGCGCTCAGGCGTTGGTGCCGCGCCACGCGAGCGAGCCGCCGTCGACGGTGTAGACAGCGCCGGTGACGAAGGACGAGGCGTCCGACGCCAGGAAGCAGGCCACCTTCGCGACCTCCTCCGCCTCGCCCGACCGCCGCACCAGGTGTGACGCGATCATGAACTTCTCGACGGCTTCCTTGTCCTCGGCCGCCTCGAGGAACCCGTGCCGCATCGGGGTGTCGATGGAGCCGGGCGCGAAGCAGTTCACCCGGATCTCCGGCGACAGGTCCACCGCGGCGGCGCGGGTCAGCTGGATCAGCCCGCCCTTGCTCGCGCAGTACGCCGCCCCCATCGGGTAGCCGGTGAGGCCCGAGACAGAGGAGCAGTTCACGATGGCCGGCCCGTTGCCCTTGCGGAGCTCCGGCGCCGAGAACTTCGTCAGAAGCCAGATCGCCTTGAGGTTGACGTCGAAGACCGCGTCCCAGACCTCCTCGTCCAGCAGGTCGACGGTCGTGGGCCGGTCCGTCAGGAGGGCCTCGATGACACCGGCCACGTTCACGACCGTGTCGAGGCCGGCCATCACGTCCACGGCGGTGCCGACCAGGTCCTGGATCTGCTGCCGGTCGCGCAGGTCGACGGCCACCACGGTCGCCGTCGCTCCGGTGCTGCGCACCAGGTCGGCCGTCTCCTCCGCCGCCTCCGCGTTGCGGTCGGCGAGGACCACGTGCGCGGCGCCCTGCCGTCCGAGCTCGACGGCGACGGCGCGCCCGATCCCCTGCGCGGACCCCGTGACGATGCAGCGCTTGTCGAGCATCGGCTCGGTGATGCTCATGGCTCAGCCCTGCCCGTGCTCGACCTGGCCGAGCGCGATCGACTTCTTCTCGAGGAACGACGAGAGGCCCTCCGGTCCCATCTCGCGGCCGATGCCCGACATCTTGAACCCGCCGAACGGGGTGCCGTACGCCTGGGGAGCGCCGTTGACGCTCACCATGCCGGTCCGGATGCGTCGCGCGACGGCCACGGCGGCGTCGCGGTCGGCGGACCACACCGAGCCCGAGAGGCCGTACGGCGAGTCGTTCGCGATCTGCACCGCCTCGTCGAGGTCGTCGTAGGCGAGCAGCGCGACGACTGGCCCGAAGATCTCCTCCTGCGCCACCCGCATCGAGTTCGTGACGTCGGCGAGCAGCGTCGGCTCGACGTACCAGCCCTCGCCCGCGGACCCGGGGCGGCCGCCACCGGTGGCGATCGTCGCCCCCTCGCCGAGGGCGACCCGGAAGTAGCCCTCGACCCGCTCCCGCTGGGTCTCGCTGACCAGCGGCCCGACGTAGGTGTCGGGGTCCATCGGGTCCCCGACGGTCAGAGCAGAGATGGCAGCGGTCAGCGCCTCCCGCACGTCGGACTCGATCGAACGCGGCACCAGCACGCGGGCCTGCGAGATGCACAGCTGGCCCGAGACGCTGAAGGACATGGGCAGCAGGGCCGCCACGAAGGCGTCGATGTCGGCGTCGGGAAGGACCACGGCCGCGCTCTTGCCGCCGAGCTCGAGGGTGACGCGGGCCATCCGCTCCGCGCAGGCCTTCATGACCATGACGCCGGTCTCGGTGCTGCCGGTGAAGGCGATCTTGTCCACGTCGGGATGCCGCAGGAGGACGTCGCCGGCGTCGCGACCGGCCGGGAGGATGGACAGCACGCCAGGCGGCAGCCCGGCCTCCGCCAGCGCCTCGCCGAGCGCCATCACGGTGAGCGGTGTCTCGGACGACGGCTTGACCACGACCGAGCACCCGGCCGCGAGAGCAGGAGCCACCTTGAGGGTGGGCGAGCTCAGCGGGCCGTTCCACGGGGTGATCGCACCGACCACGCCGACCGGCTCCTCGACCACGATCGAGGTGTTGGTCCCGTCGGACCTGTGGTCGTCGAACGACCGGCCGTCGACCAGGTCGGCGTAGTAGCGCAGGTGGCGGATCGGGTTGGGGACGTGCGCCTTCTCCGCGAACCACAGCGGGCACCCGAGCTCGGACGTCAGGAGCCGTGCCAGCTCGGGCAGGCGCTTCTCGAGCCGGTCGGCTGCGTCACGGAGCACCTCGGCACGCTCACCGGGTGCCTGGTCGCGCCAGGTCCCGCTGTCGAAGCTGTCGCGCGCCAGCGCCACCGCCGTGCGCATGTCGTCCGGCGACGCCAGCTGGGCGCGGGCCAGGGTGTCGAGCCCGGCGGGGTTGACGACCTCCGCGACCCGCCCTCCCGAGGACGCCTCCCAGCGTCCGCCCATCCAGAGTTGCTGGGCCTCCACGCGCGCTACGACCCTTCCGAGTCGGTGGTCAGCCGGCCGGCCTCGAACATGCCCACGGGCTGCTCGAAGGGCCCCGACGCGAACGGCGAGTCGCCGGGGGCGTGGACGTACCCGCCGTCGACGTGGAAGGTCGAGCCCGTCACGAAGGCGGCGTCGTCGCTGGCGAGGAAGGCCGCGGCCGCAGCGATGTCCTCCGGGAGCCCCGGACGGGGCATCTTCTCGAAGCCCGCGATGATGTCGTGGGCGCCGCGGGTGTCCTGGGCGTCACCGGTCAGGATGCCGGCCGTCATGCTCGTGACGATCGCGCCGGGGACGATCGCGTTGACCCGGACCCCGACCGGTCGCAACTCGGCCGCGACGGACTGCACGAGACCGATGACGCCCGCCTTCGTCGCGCTGTAGGTGTGCGCGCCCACCCCTCCGACGCTGGCCGCCGGGCTGGAGGTGGCGAGGATGACGCCACTCCCCTGTGCCTTCATGTGCCGCGCCGCGTGCTTCATCGACAGGAGCACGCCGCGCAGGTTCACCGCGATGGTGGCGTCGGCGTCGCACGTCCGGGTCTCGGCGATCGGCCCGAGCGCACCCATCACGCCCGCGTTGGCGTAGAACACGTCGAGGCCGCCGAACGTCGCGAGGGCCGTCGCCACCGCGCCGGCGATGTCGTCCTCGCTGCCGACGTCGCAGTGGGCGAAGACGGCCGACTCACCGACCTCCTTGGCCAACAGCTCTCCCGCGTGGTCCTGCACGTCGGCGATGACGACCTTGGCGCCCTCGGCGACGAACCGGCGGACCGTGGCGGCGCCGATGCCGCTCGCGCCGCCGGTGACCACGGCCACCTTGCCGGCCAGGCGCTCCGTCATCGTGCGCCCTTCTTCCAGCCGACGGCGAGCGTCGTGCCGACGATGATCCGGATGGTCTTCTCCGCGAAGAGCGGCTCGGGACCGGACACGTCCACCGTGTCGTCGTAGGTCCCCCACCCGATGACCGAGTCGTCGTCGCCCCGGCCCAGGTAGAGGAAGTAGCTCTGCAGCCGGACGCGCCCGGGCTCGGCCGACACCACCTTGGGGTTCACGATGAGGTGCTGCTTGAGGGAGGTGTCCGCGTCGAGTGCCGCCGTGTAGAAGTCCTCGATCGCCTGTCGTCCGGTGAAGCTTCCCGACCGGGGTGTGCAGCACACCGTCGTCGGCGAACAGCTGGGCGACCGTCTTCGCGTTCGGCTCGTCCAGCGTCTCGGCGTAGACGTGGTGCATGTTCCGCGCTGCCTCGATGTCCTCGAGCCGACGCACCCGGGCCACCAGGCCCTCGATGTCAGTCATCCTCACTCCGTTCCGTAGGTGATGCGCATCGCCTGCTCCGGGCAGGCGTCCATGGCGGTCTTGGCGGCCGGCAGCTGGCTCTCGTCGAGGTCCATCGGCTCGTGCCTGACGCTGACGAAGCCCTCCTCGTCGTAGGTCAGGAGGTCCGGCGCCGTGCTGTAGCAGCGTCCGTGCCCGGTGCACCGGTCGAAGTCGACGATCAGCCGCGCGCCCATCAGTCCCACTCCAGGGGAAGGGTCTGCAGGCGGAGCTGGCCACCGCGTTCGGTGAGCTCGGCGCCCGGGCTCAACCGGTAGTCGGGGATCATCTTGTGCCAGGTCTCGAGGGCGATGACGAGCTCCGCGCGGGCCAGGTGCATCCCGATGCAGCGGTGCACGCCGGCCCCGAAGCCGAGGTGGTGGTTGAGGTCCTCGCGGTCCATGTCGAAGGTGTCGGGGTCCTTGAACTTGCGCGGGTCGCGGTTGGCCGCGGCCAGGCCGAGCCAGACCATCTCGCCGGCCTTCATCGGGCAACCCAGGACCTCCATGTCCTCCTTGACCTGGCGCCCGTCCTGGATGATCAGGCTGTTGACGCGGATGGCTTCCTCGATGAAGCGCGACCACGACTCGGGCTCGCTCACCATGCGCTGGCGGACGTCCGGCTCGGTGGCCAGCTGGTGGAAGATGTAGCCCAGTGCTGACCGCGTCGTGTCGAGCCCGGCGGTCATGAGCGTCATGCAGGTGACCAGGATGTCGTCGCGGCTCATCGACACGCCGTCGATCTCGGACACGAGCAGCCGGCTGACCAGGTCGGTCTCCGGGTCGCCGGGATGGGCGACGCGCTCGTCGACGAGCCGGCCGAAGTAGTCGTTGAAGCTCGCCACGGCGTCGCCGGCCGCCTGCAGCTCCTCGGGTGTGGAGGCGAAGAAGCCCCCGAAGATCGCCTCCACCCAGGGCAGCACCATTGTGCCGTCCTCGGTGGGCAGGCCGAGAAGGGCGAGGAACAGCTCCGTGGGGTAGAGGATCGCGAACTCCGAGACGAGGTCGACGCTCTTCTTGTCGGCGAGCGCGCCGATCAGGCCCTCGGCCCGCTCTTTGGCCAGCGGCTCGAGCCGCTTGACCGCGGCCGGCGAGAAGAACGGGTTGAGCACCCGGCGCACCTTGGTGTGCTCCGGCGGGTTGAGGGAGTTCGGGATCAGCGGGATCTGCATGTGCGGGTCGAACGCGTTCACGTTGTCGCTGACCAGCGTGTCGGTCTGCTTCAGCAGCTCCATGACGTCGTCGTAGCGCTGGACCATCAGGAACCCGTAGTCCGTGCTGTCGTTCCACACGGCCGGCGCGAGCTCTCGCTCCTCACCCAGCTGCGGGATCGTCGTGAACGCCGGTCGGTCGTGGCGGTAGTCGGTGTGCACCACCGGGCAGCGCCGTTCTGGGTCGAGCTCGAATGTCATGGGACCCTCCAGGGAGCGAGACGCCGCGCGTGTGGCGGACAACACATATAATCATCCGCATAGATTCGATTGTCAACGTTGGGGCGCCCGCATCCCGGGCAGCGCCGGTCAGCGCACGGGTTGGGCGGCGAAGTGCGGGAGCACCTCGTCGCGGAAGAGGGCGAGCGTCGCGAGCACCTGCTCCTGCGGGAGGTCGAACCACTGCATGCGGAGGACGACGTAGGTGATCCCGGCGGCCTCGAGCTCCTTGAGGGCGGCCACGGCGCCGTCCGGGTCGGTGAAGAGGTAGGAGGCGTCCGCGGTCTCGACCGCCGCGGCGTCGGTGGCCAGGTGCTTGTAGGCGTCCCCCTGCTGCGGGGCGTTGTACTCGGCGTACTTGCGCGTCAGCGCGCTCCGCGCCTCCAGGCCGATCGTCCTCGCGCGGTCGCGGTCGCCGTCCAGGACGAGCTCGCGGCGTACCACCAGCTCGGACGGCCCGCGGCCGAGGCGGTCGCGCTCCGCCTGGTAGTGCCCCAGCACCACCATGAGCCGTTCGGGATCGACGTGCGGCGGAATGATCCACGCGTCCCCGAGCCGGGCCGCCCGCTGGGCTCCCGTCTTGTGCGGTCCCGCGCCGATCCAGATCGTCGGGCCGCCCGGCTGCACCGGGACGAGGCTGATGCGCTCGTCGCGCACCCTGAAGTGCTCGCCCTCGAAGGTCGTCGGCTCTCCCGACCAGAGGCTCCGGATGACGCCGATCGACTCCTCGAAGCGACCGACGCGCGCGTCCATGGCGACCCCGAACGCCTCGAACTCGTTGTCGCGGTAGCCCATGCCGAAGCCCGCGACCGCGCGGCCGCCGGTCAGGTGGTCGAGGGTCGCGAAGTCCTCGGCGACGTCGACCGGGTGCCGCAGCGGCAGGATGAACATGTTCGTGCCCAGCGTCATCTCCCCCGCGTCCTGCGCCATCGCGGCCAGCGTGGGTAGCGGCTGCAGGGTGGGCATGCTGCCGAGGTAGTGCTGGAGCATCCAGACCGACGACAGCCCGGCGTCGCGGGCGGCCCGGACCTGCTCGCGCATCGGGCCGACCCGTTCGGCGGGCACGACGCCGGGAGGGAAGTCGTTCATGATGGCCAACCCGAACTTGAGCGCCATGCCGTTCCTCTCACCGTGGTCGGGAGTCGATCGTGACACTGGTGCCGGCCGCGTCCCGCGCGTTGACGTCGAAGCCGGGCCAGAATACCTTAGATTCATTATTAGAGATATGCGATGTCTAAGACACCCTCGCCCCCGGGAACGCCCGTGAGGGCCTGGGTGTGGGACGGCGAGCGGCTCGACCTGCAGGAGCGGCCCGACCCCCGCCCCGGCCCCGGCGAGGCCGTGCTCGAGGTGCTGGCCGCCGGGCTGTGCCACTCCGACCTGGCCCTCATGGCCCGGGGGCGGACCGGCCTGGCCTACGACCTGCCGACGGTGTTCGGCCACGAGGCCGCCGGCCGGGTGCTCGAGACCGGTGCCGGCGTGGACCCGGACCTGGTCGGCACCGAGGTGGCGGTCTTCGGGCCTCGCGGCTGTGGTGGCTGCCGGGCGTGCCGGGCGGACGCCCAGCAGTACTGCGCGCACGCGCGCGAGCGCGGCCTCGTCTCCATCGGCATCGGCCGCGACGGCGCTCTGGCCGAGCGACTGCTCGCGCCCGCCGCGACCGACCTGGTGCCCCTCGACGGCCTCGCGGCGACGGTGGCCGCACCCCTGACCGATGCCGGCCTGACGACCTACAGCGTCGCCGAGCTCCTGGCACCCGCGCTGCGTCCGGGGGCGTCGGTGCTGGTGATCGGGGCCGGCGGCGGGTTGGGCCACCTGGCCGTCCAGTGGCTGCAGGCCCGTGGTGACGTCGACATCGTCGCCCTGGAGCAGTCGGACACCGGGCGTGCACTGCTCGGCGACCTGGGCGTCGGGACCGTCGCCGGCGACGCCGCGGAGCTGGAGGCCCTTCGGCACCGGACGCCGGACGGGGCCGGCGCCTCCGCGGTCATCGACCTAGTCGGCAACCAGGCGACGGTCGAGCTCGCGTCCGCGTACCTCGCGCAGGGCGGGCAGCTCGCGATCGTCGGCCTCGGGGGCGGTCTGCTGCCCGTGGGACTCGGCTCGGTCCCGTACGGCGCCGCGATCCACACGCCGTACTGGGGCTCCCGGGGCCAGCTCGAGCGCGTCCTCGCCGCCGGCCGTCAGGGTGGGGTGCGCCCGACGGTGACCGAGTACGCCTTCGAGGACGTCCCGGCGGCCTACGACGACCTGCGCAACGGTCGCGTGGCCGGACGCGCAGTGGTCAGGCCCGTCGCGGGCTGACGCTCTTTCGGGCGGCCTCGGCACCGGGACCCAGAGGCGTACCATGCGAGCGGGATCTCGTCCGCGCCTGGCGAGCGGCGTGAGGAGGACGACATGAGCACGCCCCCGATGCACGTGAGGTCACCGCAGGGCGCGCCCACCGACGACGAGGTCGTGGAGTTCTTCGACGGCGAGCTGGTGTCCGGCACCGCGCTCGACCGGTTGGTTCAGCGGGCGTCGACGTTCGCGCACTGCTCGGTCGGCGTCGAGTCGCCCGACGGCCACACCGACGCCGAGGCCCACCCGGCAGGTCACACGTCGGACGGCACCGCCGAGCGCTCGACCCGGCCGCTGCCCGACGGTGGCCTCGTGTGGGCCCGCGACCTGCCGCCGTCCGTCGCCGACCTCTTCCTCACCCGACTGGCCGTGGCCGTCGCGGTCGCGCTCCAGCGGGTGCCGGCGCGTGCCGCCGTCGCCCACCCGCTCGACGTCCTCATCGACCGCCAGTCCTCCGGACCGCAGCGTGCCGAGGCGGCAAGCCGGCTCGGGCTGTCCGGGGAGTCACTCGTCCGGGTCGTGGTGTGCACCGGGCCGGACGACGGCATCGAGCGCCTGGTCGAGTCGATCGTCTCGCTGGAGCGCATCGTGGCGCGCGTGACGTCGAGCTCGGGCCTCACGGTGCTGCTGGTCGCCGGCGACTCGGAGTCACTCGTCCTGCCCGGCATCCCGACCGGCGTCCGCGCGGCCTACGGCGCGGTGCGCAAGGTGGTCGCCGCCGACGTCTCGTACGCCAACGCGTTCGATGCCTACCGCTTCACGCTTCCCTCACCGGCCGACACCGGCCCGTACCCCGCCACGGCCGGCGTCTGGACCAACGGCGCCCGGCTGTCGGGGCTGGCGGCGCTCAGCCGGCTGCGCCGCGACCAGATCGAAACGATCCCGGACATCGCGATCCTGCAGGGCATGACCGAGAAGTACGGCGAGCACATCCTGGAGATCCTCGAGGCCTACGCGACCAACGACTCGCTGCGCAAGGCAGCCGCCGGCCTCTTCATCCACCACAACACCTTGAGCTACTGGGTCCAGAAGGCCTCGGCGGAGCTCGGCTACTCGCTCTCGGAGCCGTACCGCCGGGCCCAGCTGTTCATCTCCCTGTGCCTGTTCAGGCTCTGGCGAGACCAGGAGCTCACCGAGTAGCCGCGAGGAACCAGGAGGCCCGGCGCGGACGTCAGCTCGTGGACAGGGCGCCTGCGGCCAGCTCGCCCAGCAAGGCGTGGTCCACGACCTTGATGCGTGGCCGCTGCTGGTCACGCCCGGCGGCCCGCTCGTGCTGGTCGATCGCCTTCCAGCCGGCCAGGCCGGGGTTGGCCGGCAGGAGCTCCGCGACGTCGTCGGCCCTGTCCACGCGCAGGGTCCCCGCCACCCAGTCGTCCAGCAGCGCGGTCACGGTGTCCGCAGCGTCCTTCTTGTTGGTGCCGATGACACCGGAGGGCCCGCGCTTGATCCACCCGGCCGTGTAGACGCCTGGCACCGGCTGCGCGGTCGCGGGGTCGACGACGCGTCCGTCGACGTTCGGCAGCGTGCCGGTGCCGTCGTCGAACGGCAGCCCCGCGACGCGCTGGCCCCGGTAGCCCACCGACCGGAAGACCAGGCCGCACTCGAGCAGCTCGGTCTCGTCGGTCGCGACGGCCGCCACGCCACGGACACCGTCCGCCACAAGTTCGTTGCGGACCAGCCGAACGCCGCTGACCGCGCCGTCGCCCACGACCTCCACCGGGGAGCGCAGGAAGCGCAGGAGCACCGTGCGGTCGGTGGAACCCTCGGCGGCCGACTCCTCGGTGGGCAGCGCGGCGATCTCGGCCGCCTTGACCATGGCCATCGCGTGCTCGTCGGGCATCGACGCCCGGGTCACGGCGTCGAGCTCGACCTCCTCGGCCGAGACCCGCAGCCCGAGGCCGGCGTCGCCCAGACCCCACAGCTCCGGTGTCGTGAAGGCTGCCTGGGCCGGCCCGCGGCGTCCCACCACGACGACCTCACGCAGGTTGCTGGCGGCGAGCGCCTCGAGCGCGTGGTCGGCGATGTCGGTACGGCGCATGGTCTCGACGTCCCTGAGCAGGATGCGCGCCACGTCGAGGGCGACGTTGCCGTTCCCGATCACGACCGCCCGCTCGCCGGAGAAGTCGAAGGTGCGGTCGGCGTAGTCCGGATGACCGTTGTACCAGGCGACGAGCTCGGTCGCCGAGTGGCTGCCGGGCAGGTCCTCCCCCGGCACCCCTAGCGAGCGGTCCGCCATTGCGCCCACCGCGTAGACCACCGCGTGGTAGCGGCTCGAGAGGTCCTCGTGGCTGACGTCGGTGCCGATCTCGACACCGAGGAAGATCCGGAAGTTCTTCCGCTGCATGGTCCGGGCGAACGCGTCGGAGGCCTGCTTGGTGGTCGCGTGGTCGGGGGCGACCCCGAAGCGCACCAGACCCCACGGAGTCATCAGCCGCTCGAACATGTCGACCTCGACCGTGAGCCCTCTCTGCGTCAGCAGCTCCTCCGCGGCGTAGCACGCGGCCGGGCCCGAGCCGACGATCGCCACCCGGAGCGGCTCCGCCTGCTCGTCCTCCCAGCGTCGGGCCCGCGATCCGGCCGGGTTGGTCGGGTAGCCCTGGTGCGCCGGATCGCGGAAGTAGGCGGCGTTGAGCTCGGTGAACCGCACCAGCTCGTCGGGCAGGTCGTAGTCGGCCGAGATGGCGCTGACCGGACACGCGTCGAGGCAGGCGGCGCAGTCGATGCAGCCGTCGGGGTCGATGTAGAGCATCTCCGCCGTCGCGTAGTCCGGCTCGTCCGGCGTCGGGTGGATGCAGTTGACCGGACAGGCCGGGACGCACGCGGCGTCGTTGCAGCAGTTCTGCGTGATCACGTAGGTCATGCGTGTGTCCCTCGCGGGGTGGTGCTCTCGGGTCGGGTGGTCAGGACCACTCGAGGGGCAGGGACTGCAGCCGGAGCTGACCGCCGCGCTCCCGCAGGTCCGCGCCGTCGGCGATCCGGTAGTCGGGGATGCGAGCGTGCCACTCCTCGAGCGCGATGACGAGCTCGGCCCTGGCGAGGTGCATGCCGAGGCACCGGTGGATGCCCGCGCCGAACCCGACGTGGTGGTTGAGGTCCGCGCGGAACATGTCGAACTCGTCGGGGTTCTCGAACTTGCGCGGATCGCGGTTCGCCGCGGCGAGCCCGATCCAGATCAGGTCGCCCTTCTTCATCTGGACCCCGTGGAAGTCGAGGTCACGGATGACCTCGCGACCGTCCTGGAAGACCAGTGAGTAGAGCCGGATCAGCTCTTCGACGGCCCGCGGCCAGAGCTCGGGCTCCTCGATGAGCTGCCGTCGGTCCTCGGGGTGGTTGGCGAGGTGGTGGAACGCGAAGCCGAGCACGCTGCGCGTCGTGTCGAGCCCGGCAGCCATCAGGGTGACGCACACCGCCAGGATCATCTCCTGGGTCATCCGCTCACCGCGGAACTCCGCGCTCAGCAACCTGGTGACCAGGTCGGTCGCGGAGTCTCCGGGGTTCTTCTCCCGCTCGGCGATGGCCACGGCGAAGTAGCCGCCGATCTTCTCGGCCGCGGCGTTCATCGTGGCCTGCGCCTCGGGGGTGTCGCTGAAGAAGCCGACGAACAGCTCCTCGACCCACGGCACGAACATGTCGCCGTCCTCGACGGGGAGACCCAGGAGGGTGAGGAACAGCTCGGTCGGGTAGAGCATCGCGAAGCCCTGGGTCATGTCGATCCTGCCCGCGGGCTTGACCTCCTCGATCAGTGCGATGGCACGCTCGCGGGCGAGGTCGGAGATGCGCTTGACCGCCTGCGGCGAGAAGAACGGGTTCAAGGTCTTCCGCATGTCGCCGTGGTGGGGCGGGTTCAGCTGGTTCGGGAACAGGAACTGCGCCGGGGAGCGGAGGAGCGCACTGACCTGCTCGCTGCTGAAGTCCTCGTTGCGCTCGAGGGCCTCCTTGACGTCCTCGAAGCGGTTCATCACCCAGTAGCCCTCGGTGGTGGAGTCGTTCCAGGCGAACCTCGACGCCTCGCGGTCCTCGTTGAGCAGGCGCCAGGTCTCGAGGACCGGCCGCTCGAGGCGGTAGTCGTTGTGGAACACGGGGCAGCCGCCGACGTCCTTGCCCTGCGCGTTCGGTGCGTCGGTGTGGATGTCGGTCATCGGGGCTCCTCGGGTGGTGCGGTGCGGGTGGCGGGACGTCGGGTGGTGCTGCGGAACGTACACAATCCATGTTGACTGTTACCAGAGATTACGCGCGGGGCGCGCGGTGCGTCCCTGGAGCCGACGGTGGTCACGGAAGCATCAGCGCCTTCGTCGTGAGGAACTCCTCGAGCCCGAACCGGCCGAACTCGCGTCCGTGGCCGGACTGCTTGAAGCCGCCGAACGGCGCCTGGAAGTCGTGGGCCGCCCGGTTGACGCGGACCTGGCCGGTGCGGATCCCCCGCGCGAACCGCTGCGCGCGGTCGGGGTCGGCCGACCAGACGCCGCCGGCGAGGCCGTAGGCGCTGTCGTTCGCGATGCGCCGGGCGTCGTCCTCGTCGCCGTAGGGCAGGATGCACAGCACCGGGCCGAAGATCTCCTCCTGCGCGATGGTCATCCACGACTCCACGCCGGAGAACACGGTCGGCCGGACGTAGTAGCCGTGCTCGAGCTGCTCGGGCGGCTGGGTGCCGCCGGCGAGGAGGCGCGCGCCCTCGGCCACGCCGCGGGAGATGTGGCCACGGACCCGCTCGCGCTGCGCGTCGGTGACCAAGGGGCCGAGCCTGGTGGCGGCGTCGAACGGGTCGCCGACCGTGTACGCACCGACCGCGTCGACGACGATCGCCTCGACCTCCGCCAACCGGTCGCGGGGAACCACGAGGCGGGTCAGCGCGGAGCACGTCTGACCACTGTTCGGAAAGCAGCTCGCGACGCCGGCGCGCACCGCCTCGTCGAGCTCGTCGCCCACGATGTCGTCCAGGATCACGTTTGCCGACTTGCCGCCGAGCTCCAGGGCGGTCGCCTTCACCGTCGCGGCGGCGAGCTCGCTGACGCGCCTGCCGGCCCGGGTCGAGCCCGTGAACGAGACCATGTCGACCAGGGGGTGGGTCGCGACCGCCTCGCCGGCGCCCGGCCCGTCCCCGGTCACGACGTTGACGACGCCTGCCGGCAGGCCGACCTCGTGCAGGACGTCGGCCAGCGCCAGGGCGCTCAGCGGCGTCACCTCGCTGGGCTTGAGGACGACCGTGCTGCCGCCGGCGATCGCGGGCGCGACCTTCGCCGCGGCCTGGTGCAGCGGGAAGTTCCACGGCGTGATCGCTCCGACCACGCCGACGGGCTCGTGCAGCACCAGCGAGCTGCCGACCGTCTCCTCGAACTCGAAGCCCGCGACGACGGCCGCCATCGACGAGAACGTCTGCACCGGGAGGCCGACCTGGACGACCTTGGACGCCGCCAGCGGCATCCCCATCTCGCGGGTCACCAGCTCGGCCAGCTCGTCCACCCGGGCCCGGAGGGCGTCGGCTACCGCCGTGCAGAACGCGGCGCGCTCCTCCGGTGCGGTGGCCGACCATGCCGGGAGCGCTGCCACCGCGGCCCGGGCCGCTGCGTCGACGTCCTGGGCCGTGCCGGCCGGCACGCGCCCGAAGACCTCCTCCGTGGCGGGGTCGACGACGTCGATGACCTCGCTCCCCGACGGCTCGACCCACTCGCCGCCGATGTAGAGCTCCTTGCGGATGTGCAGATCTGTCATCACGGCCCCTCGAAGGTGATGATGCTGCGCGCGACGCCGCCGCCGCTCAGCAGCTGGGCGTACCCCTCGTCGATCTGGTCCAGCGTCAGCCTGTGGCCGACGAGGTCGTCCAGGTTGAACCTGCCCTGGAGGTACAGCTCGGCGTAGTAGGGGATGTCGACCTTGAAGTTGGCCGAGCCCATCGTGACGGCGCGCACGCTGGTGCCCCGGAAGAACTCCGCACTCGGGACGCTGAAGGTCGAGCCGAGCGCCTGCATGCCGACGATGTAGACGGTCCCGTTGCGGCGCAGCATGTCGTAGCCGTCCTGCAGAGGCTTCTCGAGCCCCGTCATCTCGAAAGCGTGCTCCACGCCGAGGCCGCCCGTCAGCGCACGCACGGCTGCGACGGGGTCGACCTCGCTGCTGTTGACCACGTGGGTCGCGCCGAACGTCGTCGCCAGGGCGAGCTTCTCGTCGTGGACGTCGACGGCGATGACCTTGCGGGCGCCGACCAGCGCCGCGGCCTGGATCGCGTTGAGGCCGACCCCACCCGCCCCGATCACGACGACGCTCTCCCCCGGCCTGACCTCGGCCGTGCGGATGACGGCACCCGCGCCGGTGGCGACCGCGCAGCCCAGGACGCACGCCCGGTCGAACGGGACGGCGGGGTCGATGGCGACCAGGTTCAGCTGGTGCACGATCGTCTTCTGCGCGAACGCGCCGAGGTTCATCATCGTCCAGAGCGGCTCGCCGTCCGCCGTCGAGAGACGCGCCGGGGCGTCCGGGGCGCGTCGCGACCGCTCGGTCCGGAGGCACCAGACCCGGCCGCCGTCGATGCAGTTCTGGCACTCGCCGCACGACGTCACGCCGCAGGCGACGACGTGGTCGCCGACCTGCACCTCGGTGACGCCGTCGCCGACCGCCTCGACGACGCCGGCCAGCTCGTGGCCGAGCAGCGCGGGGAACGGGTTGCCCCAGTTCTGGGTCACGAAGTTCCAGTCGCTGTGGCACAGGCCGGCGGCCCGCACGCGGACGAGCACCTCGCCCGGCTCGAGGGCGGACAGCCGCACGTCGGCACCGGTGAAGGTCTGGGCGCCGAGCTCGTCGATGATGGCCGCTCGCACGGTGTCCTCGACGGGTTCCGCGTGCTCGAGCTCGTGGGTGGTGCCGGTCATGCGATCGTCCTCTCAGACGTCGGTGCGACGGCCGCCTCGTGCGGCGCCGTCCGGTGGATGAACCCCTCGTAGCCGGAGGCGGCGACCAGCTGGCAGCGCTCCCGGTAGGCCCGGAAGCCACCGAGGTAGGCCATGAACACCCGGGGCTTCCCCGGGATGTTGGCGCCCATGTACCACGAGGCCGCCCGGCCGAACAGCGTCCGGCCCGCGAGCTCGGCCACGTGCGCGACCCAGTCGGCCTGCGCCTGCGGGTCGACCTCGACCCGGGCGATGCCGGCGGCCCTCAGGTGCTCGATGTGGTCGGCGATCCAGCCGACGTGGTGCTCGATCGACGCGACGACGTTGGTCAGGACCGCCGGGCTCCCCGGCCCGGTGACCGTGTACAGGTTCGGAAAGCCGTGCACCATGATGCCGAGGTAGGTCGCGGCCCCTCGGCCAGGCGTCTGGATCGTCGTCCTCCGGTGCCGGCGATGTCGATTCGGTCCAGCGCCCCCGTCATCGCGTCGAACCCGGTCGCGAAGACGATCGCGTCGACCTCGTACTCGCGGTCGCCCACGGAGCCCTCCGCTCGGTGAAGCGGCTGATCGGCGTCTCGCGCACGCTGACCAGGCTCACGTTGGGGCGGTTGAAGGTCTCGTAGTAGTCGGTGTCGAGGGCGAGTCGCTTGGTGCCGATCGGGTAGTCCCGCGGCTCGAGCAGGGCGGCGGTGGCGGGGTCCTTGACGGTCTGGTGGATCTTGTCGCGCACGAAGTCGGCGACGAACTCGTTGGCCTCCTCGGAGAGCAGGGTGTCGCTCAGGGTGGCTGTCACGCTGACACCGCGGCCCGCCAGCGCCGCTCCAGCTCGCCCGGACCGACCACGTGGTCGGCGGTCCGGAAGTCGCCGATGGCCAGCTCGAGGACGGATGCCCCCGCGCGTCCGCGGCCGCCTTGCGGGGCTGGCGTAGTTGGGCTTGGTCGCCCGGCGCTCGTGGTCCTGGAGCGCGCGTTCGAGCGCCGGCACGCTGAACTTCGCGGTGCGCTGGAAGACCGTCAGGTGCGCGGCCTGCTGCGCGATGATCGGGATCGCCTGGATGCCGGAGGAGCCGGTCCCGATTACGGCGACGCGCTTGCCGGTGAAGTCGACGCCCTCGTGCGGCCACCCCCGGTGTGGAAGATCGGCCCGCGAAACTCTCGATGCCGCGAACCCCGGCCCGACGGCACGACAGGTTCCCGGTCGCCGCGACCACGAACGTGCGCGGTGAGCGTCTCGCCGCCGTCGGTCGTTGACGGTCCAGACGTCGCGCGCCTGTCGAAGGCGCGCGGAGTGACCGGGTGTCCGAAGCTGACTGTCCTTCGCATCTCGAAGCGGTCGGCGACATGTCGATGTAGCGAGGATCTCGGGCTGCGCGGCGTACCTCTCCGTCCAGTCCCACTCCTGCTGGAGGTCCTCGTCGAAGGAGTAGGAGTAGAACCGGATCTCGAAGTCGCACCGCGCGCCCGGGTAGCGGTTCCAGTACCACGTCCCGCCGACGTCCTCGCCGCGCTCGAAGCCACGCACGCGCAGGCCCAGCCGGTCGCGCAGCTTGTGCACGAGGTAGACGCCCGCGAAGCCCGCGCCGATGACGACGACGTCGTGGTCGACCGCCTCGGTGCTCGGTGACGTCATGACCGGACGTCCTTTGCGTTCCGGGCGAGGCAGCCCTTGAGGAACTCCACGAGCCAGCCCACGGCGGTGTCGCTGGCCGCCAGGACGTTGGTGAGCTGGAAGAAGCCGTGCATCTGGCCCTCGAACAGCCGCTCGGCCACGGGGACCCCCGACTCGCGGAGCCGCCGCACGAGCTGCCTGCCCTCGTCGAGCAGCGGGTCGTGCTCGGCGAGCGCGACCGCGGTCGGCGGCAGCCCCGAGAGGTCGAGGTCGTTGAGCGGGCTGACGTCGGGCTGGCTGCCATCGACGCCCTGCAGGTAGTGGTCGAGGAACCAGGTCATGGTCGCCCTCGAGAGCAGCAGCTGGTTGTCGGGGTGCACGTACGACCCGCGCGTCGTGTCCACGTCGGTGACGGGGTAGACGAGCAGTGCGGCCGCCAGGTCCGGCCCCGCCCCGCGGGCGCGCCGCGCGACGCCGAGTGCAAGGTTGCCGCCGGCGCTGTCGCCCGCGACGACGAGCGGGGCGACGATGCCGTCGTTGCGGTTGACCTCGGAGGCGGTCCACTGCAGCGCCGTCCACGCGTCGTCGAGGGCCGCCGGGAACGGGTGCTCGGGTGCGAGCCGGTAGTCGACCATGACGACCGTCGTGTCGGCCGCCGCGGCGAGCTTGCGACCGAGCGTGTCGTAGCTCGCCACGTCGCCGATGACCCAGCCGCCGCCGTGGAAGAAGACGGTCGTCGCGCGTGGCGAGGCGGACGGGACCAGCACGCGCACGGGGACGTGGCCGTCGGTCGTCCGCGCCACGGTGTCGCGCACCTCGTCCATGGCTGGCCCGAGCCCGTACACCGCGGGGTCGGACGCCGCACGCAGGTCGGCGGGGGTCGACTCGTGGATCGGTGGTCCCTCGGCCCGGGCAGCCCGCAGCAGCGCGGCGGACGCGGCTTCCAGGACCATGGAGTTCCTCTTTCGCCGGCGGGCCGGAGGTCGACCCGAGCAGGGGCTCCGGGCATCGGACGTGACCGGCGTCACTGTGCTGGTGCTGACAGTCTCGGCTCCGCGGCACCGGGTCCGCATCGTGCAACTGTTCAAAATCGGACGCACCCGGCGAGCCATTTGGAACGAGTCGGGAACGGGCCCAGGGATCTGCGTCAGGACTCGTCGACGAGGCGTCGCACCGTCGCCATCGTGCGGACCGGATCGGCGCACGGCCTCACCACCAGGTCGGTCACACCGGCCTCGCGATAGGCGGCGATGCGCTCGCGGACGTGGCCCTCGGGGCCGACCAGGTTGGTCGCCTCGAGCAGCTCGTCCGGGACCCGGGCCGCCGCCTCCTCCTTGCGCCCGGCCAGGTACAGGTCCTGGATCTCGCGGGCCTCGCGCTCCCACCCGAGCTGGCACACCACGGTGTTGTAGAAGTTTCGCTCGCGCGCACCCATCCCGCCGATGTACAGGGCGAACTGGGGCCGGACGGCGTCGAGGGCCGCCTTGACGTCATCGCCCACCGCCACCACGCCGCCCGCGACGACCTGCAGCGGTCCGAGGTCGTCCGGGCGCTTCGCCAGGCCCTCGTCCAGGGCGGTGCCCCAGACCTCGCGCGCACGCTCGGGGACGAACATCGTGGGGATCCAGCCGTCGGCGTACGACGCCATCGACGCGACGCTGCGCAGGCCCAGGGCCGCGACGTAGACCGGGACGTCCGGACGCTCGGGATGGTTGAGGAGCTTCAGCGGCTTGGCCAGGCCGGTGCCCTGCCCCGAGGACAGGGGGATCGACACCGCCCCGGTGTGCTCGATGACCTCCCGCCGGAGCACCCGCCGCACGATGTCCACGACCTCGCGCATGCGCGCGACCGGCTTGTCGTACGGCAGGCCGTGCCAGCCCTCGACCACCTGCGGCCCCGACGCCCCGAGGCCCAGGACCGTGCGCCCGCCGCTCACGTTGTCCAGGCCGGCCGCCGTCTGACCGATCGCGGTCGGCGTGCGGGAGTAGATGTTGATGATCGACGAGCCGATCTCGACCCGCTCGGTGCGCGCGGCGAGGTAGCCCATCAGGCTGGGTGAGTCGAAGCCGTACGCCTCCGCCACCCAGACCCTGTCGAGGCCCTCGGACTCCAGCGCGCGGACGGCCTCGGCGGCCTCGCGGGGGTCGCCGGCGTAGGCGAGCGAGGTGGAGATCTTCATGGATTCCTCCGGTCGGCGGTGTCGGTCGCGGTTCAGAGCCGCTGGACGAGGGTCGCGGTGCCGAATCCGCCGCCGCAGCACATCGTCACGAGGCCGATCTCTCGGTCGGTGCGCTCCAGCTCGTGCAGCAGCGTCGTGACGAGCCGGGCACCGCTGGCGCCGAGCGGGTGACCGAGGGCGATCGCGCCACCGTTGACGTTGACGCGGTCGCGCTCGGGCCCGAGCTCCTTCTCCCACGCCAGCACGATGGGCGCGAAGGCCTCGTTGACCTCGAACAGGTCGATGTCGGAGATCGACATCCCGTTGCGCTCCAGGACGCGACGGGTCGCCGGGATCGGTCCCTCGAGCATCAGCACGGGGTCGCAGCCCACCGTGAACGCGTCGAGGATGCGTGCCCGCGGGCGCAGCCCGAGCTCCTCGGCGACGCGGCGCTCGGCCACGAGCACACCCGCTGCGCCGTCGGAGATCTGTGACGAGCTGCCGGCCGTGATCCGCCCGTCGGGCCGGAACACCGGCTGCAGCGCGGCAAGCCCTCCGACCGTCGTCCCCGGCCGGATGCCCTGGTCCGCGATGACCGTGCCGGAGGCGCTCTCGACCGGGGTGATCTCCCGCTCGAACCGGCCTTCGGCCGTCGCCTGCGCCGCCAGGCGGTGCGACCGCTCGGCGAGCTCGTCCATCTCCTCGCGGGAGATGCCGTACTTGTCGGCGATGCGTTCGGCCGCTTCGCCCTGGCCGACCAGGGCGTGGTGCTCGCGGAGCTGCTCGGTGTGAGGAGCGCCCCACTGCTCCTTGATCTGGACGCCGGCCGCGAACGGCACCCGCCCCATGTGCTCGACCCCGGCGCCGACGACGAGGTCACCCGACCCGGAGGCGACCGCCATGGCCGCGATGTTCGTCGCCTGCTGGGACGAGCCGCAGGCGCGGTCGACCGTGCTCGCGGGTGTCGTCACGGGGAGCCCCGCGTGGAGCCAGGCGTTGCGGGCGACGTTGGAAGACTGCACGCCGTAGGGCTGGCCGCAGCCGGCGACGGCGTCGTCGACCAGCGCGGGATCGACGCCGGCCTGCTCTAGCAGGGACGAGTAGACGCCGGCGAGGAGCGCGACCGGGTGCTCGTCGCGGTAGTCGCCGTCCTTCAGGTTGCCCCTGCCGATCGGGGTGCGGGTCGCTGCGACGATCACGGCCTCGCGGCCGTGCAGTGCGGACATGGTCAGAGCTCCGATGGGGGCGAGGCCGGGCGGGCCGGCGGGATGAGGTCGAGCGGCAGGCGGTCGTCGAGGCGACCGGCCGGGAGCGGCGGGAAGTCGGCCCGGGCATCGCGGGCGAGCGTCGCGCCGTGCTCGACGAAGTCCCGGCCGGACAATGCCGACCTGGTCAGCGCCTCGGCGTCGTCGAGCCCCTCCCACAGGGACGTCTCCAGCGCCCGCTGCACCTGCCACTTCATCGCGGCCATGGAGACCGGCGAGCTGGAGGAGACCAGGGTACGGGCGTAGGCGACCGCTTCGTCGAGCACGGCGTCCTCCGGGCGGAGGTGGTCCACCAGGCCGAGCTCGTGCGCCTCGGCACCGGTGAACGTCCGCCCGGTGTAGAGCAGGTCGAGCGCCCGGGACGGTCCGACGGTACGCGCGAGCAGCCAGCCGATGGCCTGCTCGGCGACCAGTCCCCGGCGCGCGAAGCCCGTCTCGAACCGCGTCGACGGCGCCGCGAACCGGAGGTCGGCCGAGAGCGCGAAGACCAGGCCGAGGCCCGCGCAGACGCCGTTCACCGCGGCGATGACCGGCTTGGGGATGCTCCGGGCGGCCAGGTAGGTGCGTCCGGGCAGCGTGCGCTCCTCGCCGGCGCCGATGGCGCCGAGGACCGTGACGTCGGCGCCGGCGCAGAACCCTCGTCCGGCCCCGGTCAGCACGATCGCCCGGACGTCGTCGCGGTCGGCCGCCTCGGCCATCCGGGCCGGGAACGCCGCCCGGAGGGTGTCGTCGACGGCGTTGAGCCGCTCCGGGCGGTTGAGCGTGACGACGCCCACGCCGCGGTGGACGGCGAGGGTCACCGCGTCGGCCGGCTCGCCGCTCACGCGTACATCCCGGCGATCGCCGTGTCGTAGCGCCTGCCGATCTCGCTGCGCCGCATCTTCGAGGTCGGCGTCAGCTCGCGGCCGGGCAGCCACTCGTCGGCCACGACGTGGAACTTCTTGACCTGCTCGGGTCGGCTGAGGCGGGCGTTCGCGGCGGCGACGGCGTCGGTGATGCGCTCGAGGACGCGCGGCTCCGCCGCCAGCTCGCTCACGGAGAGGTGCCCGAGGTCCTCGCCGTGCGCCCACTGCGCGACGTACTCACGGTCCAGGACGATCAGGGCGACCAGGTAGGGCCGGGCATCCCCGACCGTGCACGCCTGGCTGATGAACGGGCTCGCCGACACGATGGCGGACTCGACCATCACCGGCGAGATGTTCTTCCCCGACGCGTTGACGATGATCTCCTTCTTGCGACCGACCACGCTCAGGTAGCCGTCCGCGTCGAGCGCGCCGAGGTCACCAGTGGCGAGCCACCCGTCCGCGTCGATGGCCGCGGCCGTCGCTTCGGGCAGGTTCAGGTAGCCCTTCATGATCGAGGGCCCGCGCAGGAGGATCTCGCCGTCGTCGGCCAGCCTCAGCTCCATCTTGCGCGAGGCGGTGCCGACGGTGCCGAAGCGGATCCGATCGGGCCGGCACGCCGTTCCGGCGGCGGCGCTCTCGCTGAGCCCGTAGGCCTCCCCCAGCGGGATGCCGATCGCGTGGAAGAAGCGCATGAGTGGACCCGGGTTCGGCGCGGTCGCCACGACCGCGACCCGCAGCCGGTCCAGGCCGACCGACGCCTTCCAGGGCCCGAACAGCTCGCGCCGGGCGGCGTCGGTGCGGGCCACCAGCTCCTCCGGCACCGACCGGCGGGCTTGCTCGAGGTCGACCCGTCGTTCGCTGGCGGCGAGCTCGGCGAGCACCGTCTCGCGGTGCGGCTCGTCGAGCTCCAGCAGCCAGCTCTCGAAGGAGCTGCGGAGCTTCTCGAACACGCGGGGAGGCCCGCTGAAGAAGTCCGGCTTGATGTCGGCGACAGCCCCCGCGATCACGCGCGGGTTGTCGACGGTCACGATCTCCCAGCCCTGGACGACGGCCGTGACGTAGCCGCTGCTCCGGCCGCCGACGTGGGCGTAGGGCAGCCACGAGACCGCGGTGCTCCCCTCCGGCACGCGCTGCGCGTCGAGCGTCGCCTCGGCCGTGGTCAGCACGTTGACGTGGGTCAGCATCACGCCCTTGGACGGACCCGTCGTCCCGCTGGTGTAGATCAGCGCGAGCACGTCCTCGGGCGCGGGAGTCGGCACGTCCGCGAGGACGTCGCCGTCGGGAGCCGTCGCGAGGAGGCCGGCGAGCGGGGTCCACCCGGGAGCGGTCTCACCGTCGAGCTGCAGCACGTGGGGCGGCAGCCGGACGCCGTCGAGGGTGCTCATGAGGCCCGGCTGGGCGATCAGCATCGACGCCCCGGAGTCGTCCAGGACGTGCTGCTGCTGCTCCGGCGAGGACGTGAAGTACAGCGCCACGGAGACGACCCCGAGCCGGACGAGGGCCAGGTCGACGGCGTAGAACTCCGGCCGGTTGCCCATGAGCAGGGCGGCAGTCTGGCCCCGACGCAGGCCCAGGCGATGGAATGCCGCGGCATGGGCAGCCACGCGCCGGTCCAGCTCGGCCCAGGTCCAGCTGACGGCGCCGTCGTGCCGGCGGACCGCGACCTCGTCGGGCCGCCGGCCCACGGTGTTCACGAAGGCCTCCCAAAGCGTGGGCGGCATGTCGTCGACGATGAGAGCCGGCTCGGTCACGATGTCCTCTCCTCGACTGCGGACGCCTCCACTGTGGACGCCGTTGCGGGGGCCGGCGTCGGCCCGCTCGCCAGCGCCTCGCCGAGACGCGCTGCCACGGTCGCGACGTCCCAGTCGGTGTCACTCGTGAGACTCCGATCCTCGGCCAGCGACCACGGCAGCACCTCCCTGATCTCACCGCCTCGCACCGCGAGCACGCGGCCGGTGACGGTGCAGTCCTCGGCGGCGAGGTGCGCCACCAGCGGCGAAACGTTGTCGGGGCTGTACTCGTCAAGCTCGCCCGCGGCGACGACCGCGCGCATCCGCTCCCCGATCGCGCCCGGGGTCGCCTCGGTCATGCGCGTCCTCGCCCCCGGTGCGATCGCGTTGACGCGCACGCCGATGCGGCCCAGCTCGCTCGCGGCGATGACCGTCATCGAGGCGATCGCCGCCTTCGCCGCGCCGTAGTTGGTCTGGCCCGGCAGCACGGCGTAGGTGCCCGATGCCGACGTCGTGTTGATGACCGAGCCGGCGACGGGTCGTCCGGCCTTGGACTCGCGGTGCCAGTGGGCGACCGCGTGCCGCAGGACGCCGAAGTGGCCCTTGAGGTGGACGGCGACGACGGCGTCCCAGTCGGCCTCGGTCATCCGGTGGAAGAAGCTGTCCCGCAGGATGCCGGCGTTGTTGACCAGCACGTGGAGGTCGCCGAAGTCATCGAGGGCCCGCTGGACCAGCCGCTGCGCGCCGTCGAACGTCGAGACGTCCTCGTAGCTCGCGACGGCCACACCGCCCTCGGCGGCGATGTCGTCGACGACGGACTGCGCGGGTGACGCGTCGACACCGCTGCCGTCTGCGGAGCCCCCCACGTCGTTGACGACGACCCGAGCGCCCTCGCGCGCCAGCAGCAGGGCGTGCGCGCGGCCGAGGCCCCGCCCGGCGCCGGTCACGATCGCGGTGCGGCCGTCGAGCGTCCTCCCGCGCGCGCCGAGGGTGACGACCCGGTCAGCCATGGTCGGCAGCCTCGCGGTCGGCGGCCACGCCCGCGGCCAGTGAGCGCCCGAGCCTGCGGAGCTGGTCGCGGGCCGTGCCGAGCGTCATCTCGATGTACTTGCCGAACCGGTAGTAGCGGTGCAGGTCGTAGTCGAGGTCGATGCCGACGCCGCCGTGCAGGTGGTGGGCGGAGTGCAGCACGCGGTGTCCGGCCTCGCACGCCCAGTACTTCGCGATGGCCACCGCGCGCGCTGCCGACGGGTCGCCCGTGGCGAGCATCCACGCGGCCTGCAGGGAGGTGAGGCGGACGGCCTCCACGTCGATGTAGCCGTCCGCGAGGCGCTGCCGGACCGCCTGGAACGTCGCCACCGGCTGCCCGAACTGCTCGCGCCCCGAGGTGTAGTCCGCGGTCATCCGGAGCGCCTTGGAGCAGACTCCTGCCTGCAGGGCGGCGAGCCCGGCCTCGGCCCGGAGCAGGGCGTCCTCGAGGACTCCGTCGCCGAGCTGCCCGACGAGCTCCGCGGGCGCGTCCAGGAGCGTCAGCTGCGCGACCGGTCGCTGCGAGACCGAGGACTGCTCGTGCCAGGTCGCTCCCGGCGCCGTCGGGTCCAGGAGGAACAGGCCGGTGCGGCCGTCCGCGTCGGCCGCCGAGACCACGACGGCCGCGGCCTGCGGGCCGATCGGCACCTGGGTCTTGACCCCGGTGAGCAGCCAGGCGTCGTGGCGTGTGCCGGCGGGCGTGGCACGGGTCCGGGGCCGGAGCCGGTCGTGCGCGCCGGGCTCGACGAGCGCCCCGGTCAGCACCGCGTCGCCGCTGACGACCGGCGGGAGGAGCCGCTGCTGCTGCTCCGGCGAGCCGTGCCGCGCGATCGGGTCCGCACCCAGCACGAGCGACTCCCAGAGCGGGACGTGCGCGTTGGTCGCGCCCACCTGCTCGAGCACCTGGTGCAGCTCCAGGAAGCCGAGGCCGGCTCCGCCGACCGACTCGGGCAGCGCCGCCCCGAGGATGCCCGCTCGCGCGAGCGTGCGGTAGGCGTCCGAGTCGAGCCACTCGCCCCGGTCCGACAACGACGACCAGCGCGCGGCGCCGGAGTGGTCGCCGAGGATCTCGGCGGACAGGTCTCGCAGCGCGGTGGCCTCGGGGGTGAGGTCGAAGTCCATGGTCAGCTCCTCGGTGCGCTGGTGGTGGCCGGCGGGCGGGGCAGGCCGAGGCCGGCGCGGGCGATGATCTCCCGCTGGACCTCGTTGGTCCCGCCGCCGAAGGTCATGAGCACGGCCCACCTCATCGCGACCTCGAGGCTGTCGTGCAGGGCGCCGGTCGTCCCGTCGGTCAGCAGCGCGTCGGGTCCGACGACCTCCATCAGGAGGCGGAACGCGTCGACGTACATCTCCGTGCCGTAGACCTTGACCGCGGACGCGTCCGCCGCCCGGATCTCCCCGGTCTCGGCGGCCCACGCGACGTTCCAGTTGAGCAGCTGGAGGACCTCGACCTTCGCCTCGACCTCGGCGAGGTTGGTCTGGACCCACTCCTGCTCGATGAGTGGTCGCCCGTCCGAGGCGGTCACGCCGCCCGCCCACCGCGCGACCTCCTGGAGGCGGCGGTGCAGGACGCCGGCGGGCGCGATCGACACCCGCTCGGCGTTGAGCTGGCTGGTCATCAGCTGCCAGCCGTCACCCTGGTTCCCCACGAGGTTGCTGACCGGCACCCGGACATCCTCGTAGTAGGTGGCGCTCGTGAAGCCGTCGCGCAGGGTGTGGATGGGGGTCCAGCTGAACCCCGGGGTGTCGGTCGGCACGATGATGATCGAGATGCCGCCGTGCTTGGGCGCGTCCGGGTCGGTCCGCACGGCCAACCACAGGTAGTCGGCGTGGTGGATCAGGCTCGTGAACATCTTCTGACCGTTGATCACCCAGTCGTCGCCGTCCCTCACGGCGGGCATGGTGAGCGACGCCAGGTCGGTACCTGCCCCGGGCTCGCTGTAGCCGATAGAGAAGTGGAGGTCGCCCGCCGCGATCCCGGGCAGGTAGCGGTCGCGCTGCTCCTGCGTGCCGTACCTCATCAGCGTCGGGCCGACCGAGTTGGTGGTGAGATGCGGGATCGTCACCCCGGCGAGCTGGGTCTCCTCGAAGAAGATGTAGTTCTCCATGGGCGACAGTCCGCGCCCGCCGTACTCCGGCGGCCAGGAGACGGCCAGCCAGCCGTCCTTGCCGAGCTGTCGGATCGCGTCGCGGTAGTCGCGCCCGTCCCCCGACTCGACCCCGGCGAACGCCGTCCGCATCTCGGGGGTGAGCAGCTGGCGGTAGTAGTCGCGGACCTCGTCGCGGAACTTCTCCTGCTCGGGTGTGTACGCGAGACGCATGTGGACTCCTCGGGAGTGGCGACATCGGTGGTGAGGGCTGGTGATGCGGTCATGCGGGGCACTCCCACAGCGCCGCGCCGTCGTGCTGGCCGAGCGGGACCGGCGGCGTGGGGCGCGCCGCCGGCGTGCGGGAGAAGCGCGGCGCGGGCGCCGCCTGGACGACGCCGCCGACCTCGATCAGGACCTCGCGGTCGACGACGTGGGGGTGCCGCGTGCCCTCGTCGAAGGTCAGCACAGGAGTGACGCAGGCGTCGGTGCCGTCGAAGACCGCCGCCCACTCGTCGCGCGGCCGGCTGCGCAGCGCCTCCGCGATCTCGGCACGCAGCGTCGGCCACCCGGCCCGGTCGTACTGGTCCGGCAGGGCCGCGGCGTCCAGGCCGAGCCGGTCGAGCAGGATCGCGTAGAACCCCGGCTCGAGGCACCCGACCGCCACGTGCCCGCCGTCCGAGCACGGATAGACGTCGTAGAAGGGTGCTCCTCCGTCGACGACGTTGCTGGCCGGCGCCTCGACCCACTCGCCGCGGCCGCGCAGGCTCCAGAACGCCTGCGTCAGCAGCGCCGCTCCGTCGATCATCGCGGCGTCCACGACCTGCCCACGGCCCGACGAGCCGCGCTCGAACAACGCGGACAGGATGCCGACCAGCAGCAGCATCGAGCCCGCCCCGTAGTCGCCCACGAGGTTGAGCGGGACCGTGGGCGGCGCTCCGCCGCCACGCCCGATCGCGGCCAGCGCGCCGACCAGAGAGATGTAGTTGAGGTCGTGGCCGGCGTGCCTCGCCAGGGGCCCGTCCTGCCCCCAGCCCGTCATGCGCGCGTAGACCAGGCGCGCGTTGCGTGCGAGGCAGGCGTCCGGACCGATGCCGATCCGCTCGGCCACGCCGGGTCGGAAGCCCTCGATCAGGACGTCCGCCCGCTCCACCCAGCGCAGCACCCTCTCGAGGTCGGCCGGCTCCTTGAGATCCGCGGTGACCGAGCGCCGGTTGCGCAGCAGGTGGTCCGTCGCGGGGTCGGCGGCCCCGAGCAGGGTCCCGCCCGGACGGTCGACCCGGATCACGTCGGCTCCGAGGTCACCGAGGACCATCGCGGCGTGCGGCACGGGGCCGATGCCGCCGAGCTCGAGCACCCGCAGACCGGCCAGGGGTCCGCCCGCTGCCTCAGTGATGTCGGCCGTCCTCGGTCGGGGTGGTGAGCTCGTCGACCACCGCGCGCTTGAGGACCTTGCCCGAGGCGGTCCGCGCCAGGGGCTTGGACGTGACGACGACCCGCTTGGGGCACTTGTAGTCGGCGATCAGCTCCCGGCAGCCGCGCATGACCTCGTCCGCGTCGATGGGACGGAGCGGGTCGACGACCACGACGGCGACGACCTCCTGGCCCCACGCCGAAGAGGGCAGGCCGACGACCGCGACCTCGGCGACGCCCGGCAGCGTCCCGATCGCGGCCTCGACCTCGGGCGGGTAGACGTTGAGCCCGCCGGTGATGATGAGCTCCTTCGACCGCCCCACGATCTCGAAGAACCCCTCGTCGTCCTGGCGCACCAGGTCGCCGGTGGCGAGCCAGCCGTCGCGGAACGCCGCCCCGGTCGCTTCGGGGTCGTTCCAGTAGCCGGTCATGACCTGCGGTCCCCGGAGCAGCAGCTCGCCGACGGTCCCGGTGTCCACGTCGAGACCCGTCTCGGTGCTGACGACGCGGGTGGTCATGGCGCAGCTCGGCCGGCCGGCCTTGCCCGCGCGGCTGCAGTCCCTGACGTGCAGCTGCAGCCCGGCGCCGCAGGACTCGGTCAGCCCGTAGCCCTGGGTGATCGCGACGCCGCGGTCGAGCCAGGTCTCGATGAGCTCGACCGGGACGGGCGCACCGCCGACGCGGGCCTGGCGCAGGCTGCCCAGGTCGGTGCTCGTCCAGGCGGGCGACTGCGCGATGCGCTGGGCCATGACGGGCACGCCGTGGAAGATCGTGGCGGCGTGACGCTCG
Source organism: uncultured Actinomycetota bacterium (assembly GCA_963825455.1). GTDB lineage: Bacteria > Actinomycetota > Actinomycetes > Propionibacteriales > Nocardioidaceae > Nocardioides. The sequence goes on along the minus strand of CAWGTG010000002.1, from coordinate 275,921 downwards.
ATCGCCGCGAGGGCGGTGTCCGGGTCGAACCGGTCCAGGACGACGAGCTCGCCGCCGGCGTGCGCCATGGTCAGCAGCGCGTTCAGGCCGCCGGTGTAGCACAGCGGCAGCGGGGTGATGACGCGGTCGCTTGCGCGGACCTCGTGCAGCAGGATCGGGTCGAGGGTCATCCAGTGGAACGCCGCGTGGGTCAGCTCCACCGCCCGCGGCGCACCGGTGGAGCCCGAGGTGAAGCAGAGGAAGCCCAGGTCGTCCCACCGGGGCGAGACCGACGACCCGACTACGCCCGCGACGGACGCGCCGGCCGGTTCGGCGGGCCACTCGCCCGGCCGGCTGAGCGGCACCGACAGCTGCGCGTCGGCCACCAGCTGCTCGAACTCGTCGCCGACGACGAGCAGGGCCATGTCGACGTGCCGCACGGCGAACGCGAGCTCCGGGGCGGCGTACCGGACGTTGACCGGGACGAAGACCGCACCCGTGCGCGCCGTCGCGTGCACGGCGACGACGTGGTCGATCGAGCTCGCGAGCAGGCAGCCGAGGCGATCGCCTGCGGCGATGCCTCTCTCGAGGAGGTGCTCGGCCAGCGCCCGGACGCGCCGCTCGAGCTCCTGCCAAGTCACCGACTCGCCGCCCACGACCGTGACCGCGACGCCGAGGGGGTTCACGTCGGCCCAGTGGCGGACCCACGAGCTGACGCCCTCGACGACGACGGGAGCGGTCGGCGTCAGGGTCGCCGCCGCGGCGGGAGGCGTCACCCCGCGGCGCGCCACTGGAGGAGCGCGAAGCCGTCGTGCTGCTCGAAGACGCCCTCGACCCGGGAGCCGATCCGCACCTCCTGGTCCTTCGGTCCCAGCAGGTTGCCGACCATCCGCACGCCGGTGCCGTCGACCTCGACGAGGACGGAGACGTACGGCACCGCGTCAGCGAGCGCCGGCGTCACCGGGTGCCAGACCCGCTCCCACGAGTAGATCGTGCCCGCCGGCTCGACCTCGGACCACTCGAGCTCCTCGCCGAGGCACCGGTGGCAGATCCACTCCGGTCCCCACTGGAAGGCGTCGCACGGGACGCAGCGCTGCAGCCGCAGCACCTGCTGGCCGAGCCCCTCCCAGAACGGCACGTCGAGCCCGTCGTTCATCGGTTCCGGCGCGGGGAGCGCGCCCGCGGGGAGGTAGGTCTGTCCGGTCTGTCCGCTCACAGCGTGTCCTCCGAGCCCATCAGCAGGTTCGACACCGGCGTGACCATGGGTCCGCTGCTGACGAACGAGACGTTGACGTCCTGGACCTGGTTGACGGCGGCCCCCCGCAGCTGCCGGACGCCTTCGACGATGAGCTCCATGCCGTGCATGTAGCACTCGGCGAGGTTGCCGCCGCTCGTGTTGAGCGGCAGCCGTCCTCCGCCGACCGACAGGTTCTCGACCGAGACGAAGTCGTCGACCTCCTCCGGCTCGCAGAAGCCGTGCTCAACGAGGCTCATCACGACGCCGCCCGTGAAGTTCTCGTAGCTCTGCGCCACGTCGACGTCGTGCGGCTTGAGACCCGCCGACTCGAACAGGCGCGGCCCCGCCGCCCGGAAGTTCGACGACCCGTAGTGCGGTGCGTTGTGGCTCCAGGCCTCGTACCGGTTGTCGCTGCCCTGGGACGTCGCGAGGATGTGGGCCGGCGTCTGGCGCAGGCCGCGGGCCCGCTCCGCGGTGGTCACGATGACCGCGGCGGCCCCGTCGTTCTCCTGGCAGCAGTCGAAGAGACGCCAGGGCTCGACGATCCATCGCGACTCGTCGTACTTCAGCGAGGACAGCGGCCGGCCGGCCATGACGGCCCGTGGGTTGCTCTGCGCATGGGCATAGGACGTCAGCGAGACCGCCTTCTGGGCGGCCGCGCCGCGACCGCCGTTCTCGTGCATCCAGCGCTGGAACTTCATCGCGTACATCTGGGCGGGCACCATGACGCCGTACGGCTGGGTGAACGCGAGCTCACCGCTCACCGTCGCAGCTCCGCCACCGCGGCCGAAGCGCTGGAACTGACCCTGGGCGAGGCCCCGGTAGACGACCACCGCACTCGCCAGCCCGGACGCGACGGCGGCCGCGGCGTTCATGACGGCGCCGGATCCGCCGCCGCCACCGCCGCCCCACACCATCGAGGCGTGCCTCAGCTCCTTGACGTTGAGCGCGGAGGCGAGTCGCGCCGGGGTGTTGCGGTCGTTCGAGAACGACGCGAAGCCGTCGAGCTCCTCCGGTGCGAGCCCGGCGTCCCGGCAGGCCGCCAGGATCGCGTCGAGAGTCAGCTTGAACTCCGCGTCGGGAGCCTGGCCCCACTTGTAGTACGTCGTCTCGCCGACGCCGGCGATCGCGGTCTTGCCGCGGATCGTTTCCTCGAACATCTAGGTGCTCTCCTCGGTCGTCGTCGTGGCCGGCGCGCCGAGGACGTGCACCAGCGCCTCGGCGGTGATCTTGAGCTCTCCGGCCTCGTTGCGGGCCGAGAGCCGGACCCGACGCACGCCCGCCTGCTCGGTGGTCTCGGAGTCCTCGACCGCCAGGTCGAGCGTCTCGCCGGGCCACACCTGGGCACGGAAGCGCACCGTGAACCTCTGCACGGCGGCCGCGCCGAACTCCGCGGTCAGGACGCGTGACAGGTAGCCGGCGCCCAGGAGACCCATCGCGAAGACGCTCGGGAGCCCGAGCGAGCGCGCGTAGACGTCGTCGTGGTGGACGGGGTTGAAGTCGCCTCCGGCGCCTGCGTAGCGCACGATGTCGGTGCGCGTGATGGGTCCGATCCTCACGTGCCCACCGTCGTCTCGGTCTCGATGGCGGTCAGCCGCTCGCTGAGGACCTTCTGGCCGGTGCCGTCGCGGTAGACGACCTCGCGGACGACGATGCGCATCCCGCCGCCGCGACGCCCGGTCCGGCGCTCGTCGGAGATCAGGCTCATCGTGCCGTGGAGCGTCGTGCCGGCGACGACGGGCGCGTGGTACTCCCACTCGTGCGCCCCCTGCACGACCCGGCCCATGTCCATGCCGATCTCGGCGAGGTAGGAACCGCCCGTGCGCGACGCGTCGGCGAAGTGGGCCGAGACGACCGAGAAGGTCAGCGGCGCCGGGACGCCGTCGTAGCCGCGGGACCGCGCGACGCCGGCGTCGCGATAGACCGGGTCGTCCTCGCCGATCGCCTTCGCGAACTCGATGATCTTGCCCTGCTCGACCGGGAGGTCGAACATCGTGATCTCGTGCGGCAGGTCGGCCGTCATCGCCCCCGCTGCTCCTGCGACTTCCCGGTCCGGCATTGCCCGAGCCCTTTCGTTCAGCGCGCTGCTTGCCTGTCGAGCTGGCGGGTGACGGGCGTCACGCTCGTGGTCGCCTTCAGTGTTCAGCCAGCGGGAGCAGCAGGCATCGGCCATCTGTTCGCAAATTGGCCGGGTCACGATCCATATGGCTCTCTGTCCGCCGCGCGCCCGACACTGGGACCACCGGCCTCATCCGACGGCCACGTTCGAGCGACGCCAACCGTTGCGAGCGGGCCCCGGGCGTCGGTATCGGTGGGTCGACCAGCCAGCTTCCTTGCCGCCCCGGAGGCAGCGGCAGACGCTTGGTCCGAACGTCGACGCCCTGTTCCCGCAAGTCGGGCCGATCGCATCACTGTGGCGAAGCTCCGCAAACGCGCGCTCGTCTCGGGCTACCTGATCAGCCAGCCTTGAACTCACTCAGGGGTTCTTCAGAAGCAAACCGTGTTTCCTTCCCACTCGACGCGAGCGGCGTGAAGGAGGTGGCGAACGACATCATTCTCGACAGCATCCTCACGTCGCCATGCCATACCCAGGAGGAACTCCAGGCTGTCGTCCTCCAGCGGAACGATGGCGAACACCGGATCGTCGAAGACCCGCGCTGAGCCGCCGGTGCTCGGGTGCAGTGACAGGGTCAGACCGCGGCTGCGCCGGATGTGCGCTGCCAGTGCCGCGCTGTTGTTGTCGGGCATCTGGTGGAACGACTCGATGCCCGCCTCGCGCAGGTAGGAGTAGAGCCGGTTCATCGCGACGGGCTGCGGCGTGGGCGGTCCGACAGTCAACGTTCGCTGCGCGATGTCTGTGAGCTTCAGGCTCGGCGCGGCCGCACATGGGTCGTCGGCGCGCATGGCCACGACAAAGGTGTACCTGGCTACTACGAGGGTGGCCAGGTGGGGACGCTCCAAGGGCACGTGCACCAGTGCCGCATCGAGTCGACCGGCCTCCAGATCGGGCAACAGCTCGGACGACGGGGCGATCGCGACGTCGACCGTCCGGCCGGGAAAGGCGTCCTCGACGACGGCAACGAACCGGTCGAACACCGCCGGCGGGCTCAGGTAGGTCCCGCCGATCCGCACTGGGCGTTCGCGGACCCCCTCGGCGCGCGCGGCATCCGCGGCAAGCGCCGTCAGCCCATCCACACCGTCGACGATCTCCCGCACTCGCCCCAGCAGCTCTTTGCCGATGCTGGTCAGCTGCACCTCGTGGTAGCGACGTAGGAAGAGCTGCGCACCCAGCTCACGCTCGAGCTCCTTGACCGCGCGGCTCACCGGGGACGGCGTCAGGTGAAGCCGCTCCGCCGCGCGCCCGAAGTGGAGCTCCTCGGCGACCGCGAGAAAGCAGCGCAGCTGCTGCAGGTCCATTTCCGGAGTCTGGGTCCCACCGTCGCGACGGGTCAATCCCGGGCAGATGGTGCAACCCCGCGCACGTTGCGTCTGGTGGCACGTGCTCGTGCGGCAATCTGCGCTGGTCGGGGACGAGTCTGCGATGTGACCGTTGCCACCTGACCCATCCTCGCCCGGACCAGGACCCATGACCCTCGACGCAGCGCATCTGCCCCTGAAGGACGTGCGTGTCTTGGATCTCTGCGTCGGGACCGGCGAGCTCGCCTCCCGCTATCTCGGCGACCTGGGCGCGGATGTCGTCCGGCTCGAGCCTTCCACCACGCGGCGTTCGCGAGGCCAGGCCGAGGAGGACGTGTTCTTCCGGGCCACGCACTCGGCGAACAAGCGTTCGCTGAGCCTGGATCTCCACACAGACGCCGATCTCGAGGTGTTCTGGGGGCTGGCGGCCGGCTCCGACATCGTCATCGAGAGCTCGAGACCGTCCGAGCACGGCGACAACCCGGTGGCGCCCGGTTTGCTTCGGGAGCGGCTGCCCCACCTCGTCGTCGTCTCCCTCACCCAGTTCGGCCAGTCCGGTCCCTACCGGGACTGGGAGGGGGGTGACGCCGTCCACTACGCACTGTCCAGCGTGCTGTCGCGATCCGGACTCCCGGGCATGCAGCCCTTGCTCCCCCCAGGCGAGCTGGCGAGCGAGTCGGCGGCCATCCAGGCCGCGTGGTGCGCACTCGTCGCCTACCTGAACCGCTTGGACACCGGCAGGGGCGACCACGTCGACGTCTCGGTGCTGGAGTGCACGATGCAGGCCCTCGATCCGGGATGGGGCATTGGCGGCTCAGCGACCGGCGGCGTACCTGCGGCCGACGGTCCTCGCGGCCGGCCCGACGCGCGCCATCTCTACCCGATCTTCCCGTGCCTCGACGGCTGGGTGCGGATCTGCATCCTCGCGCCGAGGCAGTGGAAGGGGATGTTCGCCTGGCTCGGCGAGCCAGCGGAGTTCGCGGACCCCGCGCTGGCGTCCTTGTCGAAGCGGTTCGAGGCGGCCGACCGGATCTACCCGGCCGTCGGCGGGATGCTCGCGGCCAAGACCCGCGCGATGATCACCGACGAAGGGCAGCGGTACGGCGTCCCCACTGCGGCGCTGCTGTCGTGCAGCGAGGTGCTGAGCGCCGACCACTTCCGTGACCGCAACGCCTTCGCCGAGGCTGAGGTCGAGGGGATGCAGGTCTCGCTCGCCAACGGTCTGGTCGAGGTCGACGGTCAGCGCGCCGGCATCCGAACCCCTGCGCCGACGCCGGGAGCTGACAACGCTTACCTCAAAGGGGAGGCATCGGCCGGCGCCGACGCCTGGCGTCGTGCGAGCGAGCCTCAGGACGGTCACGCACGGAACGTCGCCGACCGACGCCTCCCCTTGGAGGGCATCCGGGTGCTGGACCTCGGCGTCATCGTCATGGGCGCCGAGCTGGGCCGACTATTCGCTGACATGGGTGCCGGGGTCATCAAGGTCGAGAACCAGGCGTTCCCGGACGGGGGCCGTCAGTCGATGACCGGCGACGTCATGACCGCGTCGTCCGCGTGGGGCCACCGCAACAAGTCCGGTCTCGGTCTCAGCCTCCGCAGGCCTGAGGGAGTCGCGCTGTTCAAGGACCTTGCGGCCGCGAGCGACGTGGTGCTGTCGAACTTCAAGCCCGGCACGATGGAGTCCCTCGGTCTCGGCTACGACGTGCTCTCGGAGATCAACCCCGGGATCGTGATGGCTGACAGCTCTGCGTTCGGATCCACAGGTCCCTGGAGCCGCCGGATGGGCTACGGGCCCCTCGTCCGGGCCGAGACCGGCTTGACCCAGCTGTGGGCGTATCCGGGTGCGGACGGCTCATACAGCGACGCTTCGACCATCTACCCCGACCACGTCGCGGCCAGGGTCGGCGCCGTCGCCGTGCTCGCGCTGCTCCTCCGACGGCGACGCACCGGTCGCGGAGGCACGGTCTCCGTTGCCCAGGCAGAGGTGATCCTCGGTCAGATCGCGCCCGGCCTCGCTCGCGAGTCCGTGCACCCGGGCAGCATCCGCGCGGTCGGCAACGACCTCCCCGGCGACGCCCCGCGGGGGGTTTTCCGGTGTGCCGGCGACGACGAGTGGGTCGTCGTGGACGTCCGCACCGACCGGCACTTCCATGCCTTGGCGACGGCAATGCACCGCCCCGACCTGGCCGCGGACCCACGGTTTGCGACCGCAGCCGCGCGTGAGCAGCACCGCAACGAGATCGACCAGGTGCTCCGGCACTGGACTGCCGCGCGCGCGCCGCGCCACGCGGCCGAGGAGCTGCAGAAGGCAGGCGTGCCCGCGGCACCGATGAACCGCGTCGTCGATCTCCTGACCGATCCGCATGTCGTCCACCGGGGCTTCTTCCGCACGGTCAGCCATCCGCACGTCGCCGTACCGATGCCACACGAGGGCCACCCGGGCCGGTTCGAGGGCATCGGCGATGTCCCCTTCGCGCCGGCGCCGATACCTGGAGAGCACACGCGGCGAGTCCTCGCCGGCGTACTAGGACTCGACGAGCGGCACATCGAGCAGCTCGTGCGTGACGGTGTCGTCGAGGAGCCGGCGCCGGCTGTCGCCGAACGGGTCACGACATGACGGCCGCCAGCAGGTCTGCCCTTGCTTCCGACGACTCGCCCCTCGCTCACCGACTCATCACCCCATCACCGACCCACCACACGAAACCGCCGACCAGTTCCTGGAGCCCCGTATGCCTTCCGTGAGCCTCGACCCCTGCACTCCCGTCCTTGTCGGAGTCGGTCAGTCCTCCGAGCGCCTCGACGATCCGGCCGACGGACGCCGTTCACCCGTCGACCTCGCCGCCGAGGCAGCGCGGGGAGCTCTCGCGGACGCCGGCGCGGAGCTGACCGCCGTCACGGCAGCCGTCGACACCGTCGCAGGCGTCCGGCAGTTCGAGATCTCGGTCCCCAAGGCGCGTGCCCCGCTCGGCAGGTCCGACAACTTCCCGCGCTCGGTCGCGTCCAGGCTCGGAGCCGAGCCACGACGGGCGATCCTCGAGGTCTCCGGCGGGCAGAGCCCGCAGCACCTCATCAACGAGCTCGCCGCAACGATCTCGGGCGGCGGGGCCGAGGTCGCGCTCGTCGTGGGCGCCGAGGCGATCTCGACCGCCGCGGCCCTCGCCACTGCCGATGACAAACCCGACTGGACCGAGCATGTCGAGGGCGACCTCGAGGACCGCGGCTACGGCCTCATGGGCCTGATGTCCATGGAGCTCACCTCGCACGGGCTCACCGGAGGGCCGGAGCTGTACGCCTTGCTGGAGAACGCCCGCCGCGCGCGCCTGGGGCAGTCCCGCGCCGACTACGCCGCCTCCATGGGGGCGCTCTTCGAGCCCTTCACCCGGGTCGCGGCGAAGAACCCGCACGCCTCGGCACCCGAGGAGCGCAATGGCGCCGATCTCGTGGCCTCCACCGAGACGAACCGCCGGATCGCCGATCCGTACACGCGCTACATCGTCGCCCGCGAGAAGGTCAACCAGGGTGCGGCCGCCCTCATCATGTCGATCGACGCTGCCCGTCGGCTCGGCGTCCCAGAGGACCGCTGGGTGTTCCTGCACGGGCACGCCGACTCCCGGGAGAAGAGCCTCCTCGACCGACCGGACCTAGGCGCCGCCCCCGCCCATGTCGCTGCCGCACGGCACGCCCTGGACGGCGCCGGTATCGGCACCGACGACGTCGCGACCTTCGACCTGTACTCGTGCTTCCCGATCGCTGTCTCGGTCATCCTCGACGGCCTGGGGCTGGCTCCGGACGACCCGCGCGGGATGACGCTCACCGGTGGGCTGCCGTTCTTCGGCGGGGCGGGCAACAACTACTCCATGCACGGCATCGCCGAGACCGTCCGGCGGGCCAGGTCCGCGCCGGGCAGCTACGGCTTCGTCGGTGCCAACGGGGGCTCGCTCAGCAAGTACTCGGTGGGCGTGTACTCAACGACACCCGCACCCTGGCGGCCCGATGGAAGCCCGGCCCTCCAAGCGAACCTCGACTCCGTCCCCGACGTTCCTCGGGCCCTGCGGGCGGACGGCTGGGCCGTTGTCGAGACGTTCACGCTGAAGTACGACCGGGGTGGCTCGCCGACCGGCATCGTGGTCGGGCGACTCGAGGGCACGGGCGAGCGGTTCCTCGCTGTGGCTCCGGACGGCGACGACGAGATGATCGCCGTCCTCGAGAGCGAGCAGCCGGTCGGACAGCGGCTGTTCGTGCGGTCGTTCGGTTTCGGCAACCGGGTCACAACGACCCCGGAACGCATGGGGGAGCTGTTTCCGGCGCGTCCGGAGGTGCTGCGGGACGACTACGAGCACGTGATCGTGCGGCGCGATGACCACCTCCTCGAGGTCACCATCGACCGTCCCGAGGCGCGCAACAGCCTGCACCCCATGGCCAACGAGGAGCTCGAAGAGATCTTCGACGTCTACTTCGACGACCCCGACCTGTGGGTCGCGATCCTCACCGGCGCCGGGACGCAGGCCTTCTGCGCCGGCAACGACCTCGTCTACTCCGCGTCCGGCAAGCCGATGTGGGTCCCCAAGAACGGGTTCGCCGGCCTGACCAGCCGCGCGGGGATGACGAAGCCCGTCATCGCCGCAGTCAACGGGTTCGCCATGGGCGGCGGGTGCGAGATCGCCCTGGCCTGTCACCTGATCGTGGCCGACGAGACGGCGCAGTTCGCGCTCAGTGAAGTCAGGGTAGGGCTGATCGCCGGGGCGGGGGGCGTCATCCGGCTGCCCCGCACGATTCCTCCCAAGGTCGCCACCGAGATGATCCTGACCGGACGCCGGATCGGCGCCCGCGAGGCCGTGGAGCGGGGCCTGGTCAACCAGGTGACGCCACCGGGGCAGGCCCTTGAAGGTGCGCGCGAGCTCGCCGCACAGATTCTCGCCGGCTCGCCGACCTCGGTCCGGCTCTCGCTCGCCCTGATGGCGGAGACCGCAGGCATGGCTGACGCCGTCGACGCGGTCCGGCACCGCAGCGGACTGGTCGACGAGCTCTTGGGGACTGCGGATGCTCAGGAAGGGCCCACCGCCTTCGCAGAGAAGCGCCCGCCCGACTGGCGCAACCGATGAAAGCCCTGGGCTCGGCCACCACGTCCTCGGGGATCGGGTGGTGAACACCGTCCCGTTGTCGGTCATCGTTGCGGCCGGAATCCCGTGCTCTGCAACGGTTTCACGGAACTTGGCGAGCACGATGGGACCGGTGACCCGGTGGTGCGCGGTGACCGAGAGGGCGTAGCGAGAGCAGTCGTCGAGCCAGGTCAGGATTTCGGTGTCGGCACCGGGCCGACCATCGGCCTTGGTGAGTCGGTCGTGGGTGAAGTCGGCCTGGCAGGTCTGATGGGGCATGGCGGCCTGGAAGCGGATGATAGGAGGTCTTCGGCTTCTTCTTCGGCTGTGGGATCACCAGTCCGGCCCGGGTCAGGTGAGGCGCGATGGTCGCCCTCGACACCGCCACCGAGTGATGGTGCTCGAGGTGCCAGCCAATGGTGTCGGGCCCGGCGTCCAGTCCGGTGGCGGCCACCTTCTCGCGCAGTTCCACCATCAATGAGGGAATGACCTGCCCCCGAGGCCCAAGAACCCCGACTTGGCGATGATCCTTCGTCGACCCTTGCGCCAGCAGGCCGAGATGTTGGCTCAGCGGGCGCGACTGACTCCGCGCCGCTGCGGAACGCCGTCCGCGACCAGCCGCCGAATCAGAGCCCAAACCTCCACTGAGATCGTCCATCCATTCTGTCTGGGTGGCCTCGTTTCAAGCGTCGCTATGGCCTCGTTTTCACGTCGTCGACACTGCGATAGGTGCTCGACAGCTCCTTGGCCGAGCTGGCACCGATCTGGCACCACCCGGACGATCTGGCACCGCCAGTCGACCACAAATTGAGGGAACTACCGCGCTGACCTGCGGTTTCAGCGTGGTGGAGCCTAGGGGACTCGAACCCCTAACCCCCTGCTTGCAAAGCAGGTGCGCTACCAGTTGCGCCAAGGCCCCGAGTCTGTGAAGCGGTGCGGGGTCAGCTGCGCTTGACCGCGTCCGTTGCCTCGGCCCAGAGGGCCTGCTCGGCCTTGCCCTCGTCGAGCTTCTTCTTGGCGTACACCACGCCGGCGGCGGCAAGGGCGATGAGCAGGAGCTTCTTCACGGCGGAGACAGTAGCAAGCGACTGCCGCGCCCGAAGAACTGGAGAGAACCGGTCAGTGGCCCGAACGGGCCATGCCCCGACTCGGCGACTCGTTGTTATGGTCGCGAGATTCCGAGCGGTGGAGGGCGCCCGTGAAGATCTTCATCAGCTACGCCCGGCTGAACATGACCACCGCCGAGGCGCTCGTCCGGGACCTGCACGCCCTCGGGCACCAGGCCTTCTACGACCAGGACCTCACCGGTGGACAGCGCTGGTGGGACACGCTCCTTGACCAGATCCAGGCGGCGGACGTGTTCGTTCCGGTGCTGTCTGACGAGTACCGCGAGTCACAGGCGTGCCGGGTCGAGGCCGAGTGGGCTGATGCCCTGCACGTCTCCTTCCTCCCGGTGTTCACCGACGAGCAGCTCCCGGGGATGTACGACCCGATCATCGCGGAGGCCAACTGGGTCGGCTACGACCCGGTGGACCGTGGCGCCCTGGCCGAGCTCGCGCGCGGGGTGAGCTCGGTGACCAAGCGGACGCCGCCCGAACCGCTGCCGCCCCGACCAGCGATCCCGTTGAGCTACCTGGTCGTGGTCGAGCGCGAGATCCGCGGCGAGGCCGAGCTGGGCAGGCACCGCCAGCTCGCGATCGTGTCGGACCTGCGCAGCAAGCTCGGCACACGAGAGAGCTCAGGAGCCCGCGAGCTGCTCCAGGCGCTGCGGGAGCGACCCGACGTCACCTTCGAGGTCGCGACCACGGTCGACGCTCTGCTGTCGACATCGGACCCCGTCGCGCCCGAGCCGGCCCCCGGTACCGCTCCGAGACCGGCGAACCTCATGACGACGTCGGCCGCACCGCCCACGGCACCGACTTCTGCCCCGGGCGTCGAGAGGGCGACACGGCGTACCAAGCCGACCCACCAGGCTCCAGCCGAGGCGCCCCCACCCACGGCTGCGCCAGCAGCGGGCGGGGGCTCGCGGCTCGCCAAGGGCCTCGGTGTCGCGGGCGCGCTGGCGGCGTTCTTGTCGGTGGGCATCGTCCCGTGGGTGACGACGGCTGAGAGTGACAGCAGGACCTGGTACGGGTTCTTCGACGTCATGAGCTACTCCGACCCCAGCACGATGGAGCCGGCCGGGTGGGTGATCGGCTTCGTGGTCTGCGCCGCGGTCGCGACGATCCTCCTGGTCTTCGCAGCTTCACAGGCACAGCTCGTGGCAGCCGGGACCCGGATCGCCGCGGTTGTCGGCGTCCTGCTGGTGGCGGTGCTGGGGGTCGCCGCCGCGCACGCGTTCACTGACGGTGACGAAGCCCTGCACACGTCGGTCGGGCCGTGGCTCCTGGCGCTCGGTGCGGTGCTGGTGAGCGTCGCGCTCCTCAAGCCATCGCTCGGGAGTGGGCCTAGGAGGACTTGAACCTCCGACCTCTTCCTTATCAGGGAAGCGCTCTAACCGTCTGAGCTATAGGCCCGGGATGCCGTCGGAACTCGCCCCGACAAGCCGAGGAGTGACCCTACCGGAGGGCTGACCGCCGCCCGAAATCCGGGAGCGCCGGGCGGACTTGTCAGGCGAGTCGCGCACTTGTCAGGGGTTGCAACCGCCGACAGGTGCCAACTTCCCCGGTCAGCCGGGGAATCCATCGGACCGGCTCAGTGGTCCTCGGCGAGGGTGACTTCGATGCCACCCAGCAGCGACGCGGACATGTTGTAGAGGAACGCGCCGAGGGTGCAGATCGCGGTCACCAGGACCACGTCGACCGCCGCCACGATCATCGTGAAACCGACCACCCGGCGGGTGCCGAGGTAGTCCTCGATGTCGAAGTTCGAGGCGTCCTGGCCGCCCACGACGTCCTGGACGGTCTGGTTGATCGACGACCACACGTCGGCGGCGCTGAGCACCGACCAGACCATGAGCACCGACACCACGATGACGATCCCGAGGGCGATCGAGAGGAGGAACGACGTCTTCATCACCGACCACGGGTCGATGCGGGTCAGCCGGAGCCGCGCCCGACGGCCGGGCCTGGGGGCGGCGGCGACCTTCTGGGCGCGCTTCTCGTCGCGGGTCGGCTTCGGCGGCCGTGGCTCCTTCGCCGGTTTGGCCGGTTTGGCCGGCTTGCCCTGCTTGACCTTCGCGATCGGGTTCGCGACCGGCTTGGCGGCAGGCAGGGGCGCGACGACCGGCGGCGGTGCCGCAGCCGGTCGGGCCGTCTCTGTCGTACGCGCGGCCCGCGTCGCCTGGGTGGCGGGGCTCGGCTGCGCTGCAGCCCCCGGGGGCGGGGTGGTCGGAGCGGGCCTTGTCGGTGCGGCCTTCGTCGGCATGCGTCGGGCCTGTGGCGGCTGAGCCGGGCGGCCGGGCTGGGTCGCCTGGGCAGGCGGAACCGCGGGCTTCGGCTTGGCCGGTGGCCGAGGGCGCTTCTTGCCGGTGGTCCGTGGGGGCCGGGCCGGCGGCGGACTCGGAGGCGTCGCGCTGGTCGCCTCGGCGGGCATCGGTGGGAGCACCCGACCGTTGCCGTTCGAGCCGCTGGACCCGCTGGAGCTCGCGGAACCTTCACCACCCGTGGTGCCGTTGGATCCCTGCGCGGGCCGCTTCGGGGGTAGGGGCAGCGCCACCGTGTCTTCTCGACCGGTGTCGCTCGGGCGATCAGCCATAGTGACTGTCACTCCCCCTGCATCTCGACTGGGCACTGTTCGACTGGTGGGCCGTCACTCGGACGCGTCGTCACCGTCGATTGTTGCATCCACCTCGGCATTCTCCGATTCAGTGCCCGACTCGAGGGTGTCCGATGCCTCCTCGTCGGCCTCGGCCTCGAGCTCCTCCTCGACCTTCGCCTCCACCGACCGGGCCACGACCGCCACCGCGTCGCCCTCCTTGGGCGTCACGAACTTCACGCCCATCGTCGAGCGGCCGAGCACCCGGAAGTTCTCGTCGATCCGGCTGCGGACCACCTGACCGCCCTGGGTGATGGACATGACCTCGTCGCCGTCCTCGACGATGAACGCGCCCACCAGGACACCGCGCTCCTCGTTGGCCAGCGACATCGCCTTGACGCCCTTGGCGCCCCTGTTGGTCAGGCGGTACTCGTTGGTGCGGGTCCGCTTGGCGAAGCCACCGTCGGTCATCGTGAAGACGTACTGGACCGTGACGTCGGGGTCGTCGGAGTCCTCCGTCGCGACCTGCGCCGCGCGGATCACCGACATCGAGAGCACCGAGTCGCCCTGGGCGTACTTCATGCCGGTCACCCCGGACGTCGCCCTGCCCATCGGCCGCAGCTGGGAGTCGTCGGCCCGGAACCGCACCGCCTGACCCTTGCGGGAGACCAAGAGGATCTCGTCGTCGGGGAACACCAGCTCGGCGCCGATCAGCTCGTCGTCGTCCTCGCGGAAGTTGATCGCGATCACGCCGGCCTGCCGCGGGCTGTTGTAGTCGCCGAGCCGGGTCTTCTTCACCAGCCCGTTGCGGGTGGCGAGGACCAGGTAGGGCGCCTGCTCGTAGTCGCGGATGGCCAGCACCTGCGCGATGTTCTCGTCCGGCTGGAACGACAGCAGCCCGGCGACGTGGCCGCCCTTGGCGTCGCGCTGGGCCTCGGGAAGGTTGTAGGCCTTGGTGCGGTAGACCCGGCCGGCTGTCGTGAAGAAGAGCAGCCAGTGGTGGTTGGACGTCGCGATGAAGTGCTCGACCACGTCGTCACCGCGCAGCGTGGCGCCGCGGACGCCCTTGCCGCCGCGCCGCTGGGTGCGGTACTGGTCGGCCCGGGTGCGCTTGGCGTAGCCGCCGCGGGTGATGGAGACGACGAGCTCCTCGTCGGGGATGAGGTCCTCCATCGAGAGGTCGCCGTCGGCCGCGATGATCTGGGTACGCCGGTCGTCGCCGTACTTGCCGACGATCTCCGCGAGCTCCTCGGACACGATCGACCGCTGGCGCGAGACGTTGGCCAGGATGTCCTCGAGATCGGCGATCAGCACCTCGATCGCCGCCAGGTCGTCGATGGTCTTCTGCCGCTGCAGGGCCGCGAGCCGGCGCAGCTGCATGTCGAGGATCGCGGTGGCCTGGAGCTCGTCGATGTCGAGCAGCTCCATCAGCCCCTCGCGGGCGTCGGACACGTCAGGGGAACGCCGGATCAGCGCGATGACCTCGTCGAGGGCGTCGAGCGCCTTGACCAGACCCCGCAGGATGTGGGCGTCCTCCTCGGCCTTGCGCAGCCGGTAGCGGGTACGGCGCTGGATGACGTCGACCTGGTGCTCCACCCAGTTGCTGATGAACTGGTCGATGCTGAGCGTGCGGGGCACACCATCGACCAGGGCCAGCATGTTGGCGCTGAAGTTGGTCTGCAGCTCGGTGTGCTTGAGCAGGTTGTTGAGGACCACACGCGCCACAGCGTCGCGCTTCAGGACGACGACCAGGCGCTGGCCGGTCCGGCCCGACGAGTCGTCGCGCACGTCAGCGATGCCGGGGACCTTGCCGGTGTCGGCAAGGTCGGCGATCTTCACCGCCAGGTTGTCGGGGTTGACCATGTAGGGCAGCTCGGTGATCGACAGGCAGGTGCGGCCCTTGGCGTCCTCGTCGATCTCGATCACCGCGCGCTGGGTGATCGAGCCGCGACCGGTGCGGTAGGCCTGCTCGATGCCGTCGTGCCCGACGATCAGCGCGCCGTTGGGGAAGTCGGGACCCTTGATCCGCTCGACCAGGGCGTCCTGGAGCTCCTGGCGGGTGGCGTCGGGGTGCTCCAGCGCCCATTGCGCACCGGCGGCGACCTCGCGAAGGTTGTGCGGCGGGATGCTGGTGGCCATGCCGACCGCGATGCCGGCCGAGCCGTTGACCAGCAGGTTGGGGTAGCGCGCGGGCAGAACCGTCGGCTCCTGGGAGCGGCCGTCGTAGTTGGGCTGGAACTCGACGGTGTCCTCGCCGATGTCGCGCACCATCTCCAGCGCGAGCGGCGCCATCCTGCACTCGGTGTAGCGCATCGCGGCGGCGGCGTCGTTGCCCGGCGAGCCGAAGTTGCCCTGCCCGTGGATCAGGGGCGCGCGCATCACCCACGGCTGCGCCAGCCGGACCAGGGTGTCGTAGATCGCGGTGTCGCCGTGCGGGTGGTACTGGCCCATGACGTCGCCGACCACGCGGCTGCACTTGGAGAAGCCGCGGTCCGGTCGGTAGCCGCCGTCGTACATCGCGTAGAGGACGCGCCTGTGCACCGGCTTGAGCCCGTCGCGTACGTCGGGCAGTGCTCGCCCGACGATGACTGCCATGGCGTAGTCGATGTAGGCGCGTTGCATCGAGGTCTGCAGCTCGATGGGCTCGATCCGTCCGCCCGGGGTGGGGGTCTCGGTCACGGGGTGCTCTCTCTCGCGGGGTCTGCGTGTTTCTAGCGGTGTCTAGCGGCCGGGCTAGAGACCTAGATATCCAGGAAGCGGACGTCCTTGGCGTTGCGCTGGATGAAGGACCTGCGCTGCTCGACGTCCTCGCCCATGAGGGTCGAGAAGATCTCGTCGGCGTGCGCGGCGTCGTCGAGGGTGACCTGGAGCATCAGCCGCTGGTCGGGGTTCATCGTCGTGTCCCACAGCTCTTCGGCGTTCATCTCGCCGAGGCCCTTGTAGCGCTGGACGGGGTTCTCCTTGGGCAGCTTCTTGCCCTGCTCGATGCCGTCGCGCTGCATCGCCTCGCGCTCGGCGTCGGAGTAGACGAACTCGTGCTCGTGCGGCTTGTTCCAGCGGATCCGGTAGAGCGGGGGCTGGGCCATGTAGACGTAGCCCTGCTCGATCAACGGCCGCATGAACCGGAAGAGCAGAGTCAGCAGCAGCGTGTTGATGTGGTGGCCGTCGACGTCGGCGTCGGCCATCAGCACCACCTTGTGGTAGCGCAGCTTGTCGAGGTCGAACTCCTCGTGGATGCCGGTGCCGAGGGCGGAGATGATCGCCTGGACCTCGGTGTTGGCCAGCACCTTGTCGATGCGGGCCTTCTCGACGTTGAGGATCTTGCCGCGGATCGGGAGGATCGCCTGGATCCGCGAGTCGCGGCCCTGGCGAGCCGAGCCGCCGGCGGAATCGCCCTCGACGATGAAGACCTCGCACTCCTCGGGGTTGGTCGACTGGCAGTCCGAGAGCTTGCCGGGGAGACCACCGCCGCCGAGCAGTCCCTTGCGAGACCGAGCCAGGTCGCGTGCCTTGCGGGCCGCGAGCCGGGCCTGCTGGGCGGCCTGTGACTTGCGGACGATGTCCTTGCCCTCGGCGGGGTTCTGCTCGAACCACGCGCCGAGCTGGTCGTTGACGAGGCGCTGGACGAAGCCCTTGGCGTCGGTGTTGCCGAGCTTGGTCTTGGTCTGTCCTTCGAACTGTGGCTCTTCGAGCTTGATGGAGATGATCGCGGTGAGGCCCTCGCGGATGTCGTCACCCGAGACGCGGTCCTCGGGCTTCTTCATCAGCCCCCACTCGAAGCCCCAGTTGTTCACCAGCGTTGTCAGCGCAGCGCGGAACCCCTCCTCGTGCGTGCCGCCCTCGTGGGTGTTGATGGTGTTGGCGAAGGTGTGCACTGACTCGCTGAAGGTGGTGTTCCACTGCATCGCCACCTCGAGGCTCATGTGGTGAGGCGCGCTCTCGGGCGTCTCGGCCTCGAAGGAGATGATCGTGGGGTTGGCCGGCTGCTTGCGGCGGTTGAGGTGCTCGACGTAGTCGACCAGGCCCCGGTCGTACTTGAAGACCTGCACCAGGCCGCCCTGCTCGCCGGCCTTGATGGCGTCGGTCCCGGCCTGGTCGACCTCGTTGTCGATCGTCTCGTCCTGGACGGCCAGGACCAGCTCGTCGGCCTCGGGGCGCTCGTCGCGGACCGTGATCTCCAGCCCCTTGTTGAGGAAGGCGTACTCGCGGATGTGCGAGGTGATCGTCTCCAGGGAGTACGTCGTGGTCTCGAAGGTGTCGGTGGAGGCCCAGTAGGTCACCGTCGTCCCGGTCTCCTCGCCGTCCTCGAGCTTGCGGACCTCGACCAGGTCGCCGTCGGGGACGCCGTGGGTGAAGCTCTGGCTCCACAGCGACCCGCGGTTCTTGACCTCCACGATCAGCGTCTTCGAGAGGGCGTTGACGACCGAGACGCCGACCCCGTGCAGGCCGCCGGACACCTTGTAGCCGCCGCCGCCGAACTTGCCGCCGGCGTGCAGCTGGGTGAGCGCGATCGTGACCGCGGGCAGCTCCTGGCCCGGCGCGGTGTCGGTGGGGATGCCGCGGCCGTTGTCCTCGACCCGGATCGCACCGTCCGCGGTGAGGGTCAGCACGATCCGGTCGCAGTAGCCGGCCAGGGCCTCGTCGACCCCGTTGTCCACGATCTCCCAGATCAGGTGGTGCAGGCCGCGCTCACCGGTCGAGCCGATGTACATGCCCGGCCGCTTGCGGACCGCCTCGAGGCCCTCCAGGACCTGGATGGCCGAGGCGTCGTACTCGACGCCGTTGGGGGGCTCCGGTGGGTTGATCTGGGACACGGGTACCCCTTCTTGCTGGCCTGGTCGGCCGACTGTTGACATGGAACGGGCCGCCCTGGCTGATCAGTCAGCTGTGCGGGACGACCCAATGTCCATAATACCGGTTAGAAGCCCGCATTCCACGTCCTGACCCCGTGGCTGGGGACGATATGTCGCGAGAAATGGCCCACAGACGCCCGTGAACGACGCCGAGAGGCCCTCACAGGGGGTCCGACATGTCCCCATATGGCCAAACGGCTCCCAGATCGGCTCGTACGGCACGGCGCGCGTTCAGCCGTAGGTGTCTCGCGGCCCCCGGCTGTCGCGGGTCCGGCGGCGGCCCTTGGACCAGGAGGGGAGGTTCGGCCCGACCACCTCGATGACGGTCACCGTCCCGTCGCCGAGCTCCTCGTTGAGGCGGCGTACGACCGTCGGTGCCAGGAGGGTCAGCTGGGTGGCCCAGGCCGTCGAGTCGGTGCGTACGACGAGCCGGCCCTCGGCGAAGGACTCGGGCGTGCAGTGCGCGCCCACCTCCGCGCCGACCAGCTCGGGCCAGCGGGCGAAGACGCCACGGACGCGGAGCTCGAGCTCCCAGCCGTGGTCCGCGACGAGCCGATCGACCTGGGCGCCCAGCAGCTGAGGGTCGCGGTCGTCGGGGTGCGCACCGGAGACCTTGGCGTCGCGCGGCCGGTTGTCCCGCTTGGCCCGGCGCTTCCGGGCCGCCGGCGACGACTTCGCCGTGGCCCGGGTCAGCTGTCGGGCCAGGTCGAGGCCGTCGTCCTTCCGGGGCTGCTCGGGCGTCTCGTCAGCCATCGCGGGTCACCTCGCCGTCCGCGACGACGTATCGCACCCCGTGCAGCGCGGCCGGAACGTCCTCGGGCACCGCCGCGGTCACGAGCACCTGCTCGGCACCGGCGACGAGGTCGGCCAGCTGCGCGCGGCGTTCGCTGTCGAGCTCGGCGAAGACGTCGTCGAGGATGAGGATCGGATCGTCGCCGTCCGACCGCAGCAGGTCGTACGACGCGAGCCGGAGCGCCAGCGCGAACGACCAGCACTCGCCGTGCGAGGCGTAGCCCTTGACCGGCAGCCTCGTGACTGCCGCCTCAGGTGAGCCGTCGGCGCCGTGACCGAGCCAGAGCAGCAGCTCGTCGCGGTGCGGGCCGACCAGCGAGATGCCGCGGTCGAGCTCGTCCTTCCGGCGGCTGCCCAGCTCATCCAACAGCGCCTCGGCGAGGATCGCAGCGTCGAGCGGGCGGTCCAGGGGCACCGACGACTTGTACTCGATCTCGGCGTCATCGCGCGAGGCCCCACGGGCCACCGTCTCGTAGGCCTTGCCGACGTAGGGACGCAGGTCGTCGACCAGCGCCAGCCGCGCCTCGAGCAACTCAGAGCCGTGCCGAGCGAGCTGCTCGTCCCAGACCGCGAGGGTGCCGAGGGCCGCGTCGCGCGCCGAACCGCGGGCCAGCCCGGCGGTCTTGAGCAGGGAGTTGCGCTGCTTGAGCACCCGGTCGTAGTCGGCGCGGGTGCCCGCCAGCCGGGGAGTGCGGAGCACCACGAGATCGTCGAGGAACCGGCGCCGGTCGGACGGGTCGCCCTTGACCAGGGTGAGGTCCTCGGGGGAGAAGATGACCGTCCGGACCAGGCCGACCAGGTCGCGGGTGCGGGGGAGCGCCGACTTGTTCACCCGCGCCCGGTTGGCCCGCCCGGGGTTGAGCTCGACCTCGATGACAGCCGTGCGCCCCTCCTTGACGACCGCGGCACGCACCACCGCCTGCTCGGCGCCGTGGCGCACCAGGGGCGCATCGGTGGCGACGCGGTGGGAGCTGAGCCGGGACAGGTAGTCGATCGCCTCGACCAGGTTGGTCTTGCCCTGACCGTTGCGTCCGATGAACGACGTCACGCCCGGCTCGAGCGCGACCTCCGCGGTGGCGTAGGACCGGAAGTCGTGCAGGCTCAGGTGGGCGACGTGCATGAGTACATGCGCAGTATCACGCCGGGTTGTCGGGTCCCACGTCGCCGCCGGCCGGGGCCTCGGTACGTGTCGCGTGGCCGCCGAACTGGTTGCGCATGGCGGCGATCGCCTTCATGGCCGGGCTGTCGTCCTGGCGCGAGCTGAACCGCGCGAACAGCGAGGCGGCGATGACGTGCATGGGTACGGCGTTGTCGATCGCCGCCTCGACGGTCCAGCGGCCCTCGCCGGAGTCCTCGGCGTAGCCGGCGATCTTGTCGAGGTGCGCGTCGTCCTCGAGCGCGGCGACCAGGAGGTCGAGGAGCCACGACCGGATGACGGTGCCGGCCCGCCAGGAGTCGAAGATCTCGGTGACGTTGTCGACCAGGTCGACCTTCTCGAGCAGCTCCCAGCCCTCGGCGTAGGCCTGCATCATGGCGTACTCGATGCCGTTGTGAACCATCTTGGCGAAGTGGCCGGCGCCGGGCTGCTGGCCGGCGTGCACGAAGCCGTGGTCACCCTCGGGACGGAGCGCGTCGAGCGCCGGCTGCACCTTGGCGACGTCGGCGTCCGAGCCGCCACACATCAGTGCGTAGCCGTTCTCGAGCCCCCAGACCCCGCCGGAGACGCCGCAGTCGACGAAGCCGATGCCCTTCTCGCCGAGCATCGAGGCGTTGGCCTGGTCGTCGGTGTACTTGGAGTTGCCGCCGTCGACCACCAGGTCACCTTCGCCGAGCAGTCCGCCGAGCTCCTTGATCGTGTCTCGGGTCGGGTCACCGGCAGGCACCATCACCCAGACGACCTTGGGCCCGCCGTCCGGACCGGGCAGCGCAGCGACCATGTCGGCCAGGCTCCCGACGTCGGCGAGGTCCGGGTTGCGGTCGAATCCCACGACGGTGTGGCCGGCGTTGCGCATGCGGGTGCGCATGTTGCCGCCCATCTTGCCCAGCCCCACGAGACCGATGTGCATGGAGAGTTCCCTCCTGGCAGCTACAGCTGCTGGCTCTTACAGGTGATGGGTCAGGACAGCAGGCGCCGCGGCATGAGCAGGTAGCGGAACGACGTGTCGTCCCCCTTCGCGTCCTCGTCGCCGGAGCCGCTGATGACCACCGGCTTGGACGACTGGGTGAACGCGAGCTCGACGATGTCCTCGTCGATGACGGTGAGGCCGTCGAGGAGGAACTGCGGGTTGAAGCCGGTCGTGATGGCCTCGCCGTCGATCACCGCCTCGATCGACTCCGAAGCCTGGGCCTCGTCACCCGAGCCGGCGTCGAGGGTGAGCACCCCGTCGCTGAACGCGAGCTGGACCGCGGTGTTGCGCTCGGCGACGAGCGAGACGCGGCGCACGGACTCGATGAGCGCCTGCTTGTCGACCTTGGCCACGGTCAAGTGCTCGCTCGGGAACAGGCTCCGGACCTTGGGGAACTCGCCGTCGAGCAGCCTGGTCGTCGTACGCCGGGTGCCGCCCGCGGCCGCGCCCTCGAAGCCGATGATGCCCTCGCCCGTGCCGGACGTGGCCAGCGCGATGGTGACGTCGGTGCCGCTGGTCAGCGACTTGGCCGTGTCCCCGAGCACCTTGGCCGGCACCAGCGCGGCGAGGGTGTCGTCGGGGGTGCGCGGGCTCCAGCTGAGCTCGCGGTGCGAGAGCCGGAACCGGTCGGTGGCCAGCAGCGAGATCGTCGAGCCGTCGATCTCGATGCGGACGCCGGTGAGGACCGGCAGCATGTCGTCGCGGCCGGCGGCGGTGACCGCCTGGCTGACCGCATGGGCGAACGCCTCGCTCGGCACGGTGCCGGTGGCGGCAGGCATGTCGGGCAGCGTCGGGTAGTCCTCGACCGGCATGGTCTGCAGGCTGAACCTCGCCGAACCGCACGTGAGCGACACCCGGGTCCCGTCGATCACCATCTCCACCGGCTTGGCCGGCAGGCTGCGGCAGATGTCGGCGAGCAGCCGGCCACTGACCAGGGCGCGGCCCTCGTCGGCGACCTCGGCCTGGAGCGTGGCGCGCGCCGAGGTCTCGTAGTCGAAGGTCGAGAGCACCAGCCCCTCGTGGCTCGCCTCGACCAGGAGCCCGGCCAGGACGGGCACGCTGGGACGGACCGGCAGGCTGCGAGCTGCCCAGGCAACGGCATCCGCGAGCACGTCGCGGTCGACGCGGAACTTCACGATGGGAGGTCCTTCGAGGGCTCGGAGTTCGGGAGGTGGTGCTGGCGGCGGGTGTCACGAATCCTGCCACGCCGGGGGATGTTCCACAGGGGAGGCACCTGTCGGAGTTCCACGGTCGATCTCCCCGAGTAGAGATCGGTAGTGGTAGTAGGCAGTGTGGAATCTGTGGACGAAGCACGTTCGTGCAGGTCGGCCCGCACAGTCGTCGCGCACAGGGGGTGTGGACGCGGGCCGGGCGAACGGTGCACCGCTGTGGACGAGAAGCCGGTCGCAGGGCTCGTCCTGCGGCGCATCCCAAGATCCTCCCCGTGTAGTTCTGACCCCGGGGCGGGGCTTGTCCACAGGCTCACGGTCGGCCTCAGGTCTGCCGGGCGGCGGCCTTGACCCGGCTGGTCAGCTCGCTCACCTGGTTGAAGACGGCGCGGCGCTCGGCGAGCAGCTGGTTGATCTTGCGGTCGGCGTACATCACCGTCGTGTGGTCGCGGTTGCCGAACTGCGCGCCGATCTTGGGCAGGGACAGGCCGGTGAGCTCGCGGCAGAGGTACATCGCGATCTGGCGGGCCATGACCAGGTGTCGGCCACGGCTGGGTCCGGTGAGCTCCTCGATCGAGACCCCGAAGTAGGCCGCGGTCTGGGCGATGATCAGGCCGGCGGTGATCTCGGGCTCGCCACCCTCGGGGATGAGGTCCTTGAGCACGATCTCGGCGAGGGTCATGTCGACCTCCTGCCGGTTGAGGTTGGCGAAGGCCGTCACGCGGATCAGCGCACCTTCGAGCTCGCGGATGTTGGTCTGGATCTTGGAGGCGATGAACTCCAGGACGTCCGGTGGCGCGGTGAGCCGGTCCATCGCGGCCTTCTTGCGGAGGATCGCGATGCGGGTCTCGAGGTCGGGGGGCTGGACGTCGGTGATCAGGCCCCACTCGAACCGGTTGCGCAACCGGTCCTCGAGCGCTTCGAGTCGCTTCGGTGCGCGGTCGGAGGTCAGCACGATCTGCTTGTTGGCGTTGTGAAGGGTGTTGAACGTGTGGAAGAACTCCTCCTGCGTCTGGGTCTTGCCCTCCAGGAACTGGATGTCGTCGATGAGGAGTACGTCGACGTCGCGGTAGCGCCGCTTGAAGCCGTCCTGCTTGTCGTCGCGGATCGCGTTGATGAACTCGTTGGTGAACTCCTCGCTCGACACGTAGCGGACCTTTGCGCCGGTGTAGAGGCTGCGGACGTAGTGGCCGATCGCGTGAAGCAGGTGGGTCTTGCCGAGGCCGGACTCGCCGTACACGAGAAGCGGGTTGTAGGCCTTGCCCGGAGCCTCGGCCACCGCCACCGCGGCTGCGTGCGGGAACCGGTTGGACGAGCCGATGACGAAGGTCTCGAAGGTGTACTTCGGGTTGAGCCGGGTCTCGAGTGCGCTGGGCCGCACGGACCGCGGCTCGATGTCGCGGGCCGCGGGGACCTCGGGGTGGAGGACCGGTCCCGGCTGGTCGAGGGCGGTGCCGGGGAGCTGCAGCACCGTGGCCAGCCCCTCGAATGTCGACATGTCGTCATGTCGACCAGTCGATGAATCCCCATTCTCGGGCTCATTCAGGCGGGCGCCAGGCTCGTTCTCGGGCTCGTCGTCCTGCTGGGTGCGCTGCTGGTCGGCGTGCGCCTTGCGCTGCTCGTGCTCCGGCGAGCCGGCGACGAGAGCCGGGTTGATGGTGGTGCCGAGGCCGATCTTGCGGCCGAACACCTCGCTCAGCGCACCCTCGAGCTCGGCACGCAGCCGGCCCTCGACCTGAGTCCGGGTGAACTCGTCGGGCACCGCGATGATCGCGAGCTCGTCGTGGACGGTGACCGGGTCACAGGCCGACAGCCAGGCCCGCTGGTTGGGCTGGATGTTGTCGAGGACGGCCCGCCAGGCGTCGGTGAGGTCCGGGTCGGTCTGCTCCACGAAGGTGTCGCCTTCTCCCACTGCATCTGTGTCGTCGCGGCCCTCTGTTGAGGGCCGCTCGGTCCGCTCAAAGGTGTCCAGCTGCTGCCCCCGCAGGCTCTCCACAGCCTTGTCCACAGGCTGTGCACCCCGGTTTTGCGGGGTGCGCGAGACGGGTGTGACTGCTGTGACGGTTTCGGCGGGGAAGTCACCGGACCGAGACACGCCCCGGAGGGCGGTAGGGAACCTCGGTGAGAGCCGAACCTAACCCCGTTCGGAGGGCCGGCACAACCCGTTCTCCACAGGCCGAACGAGGCATTTCCGGACCCGCGGTCGGGCCATGGCAGACTCACCCGATCAGGGGATTCCCCACGGCCCGCCGCCGGTTTGACCCTGTGTCCGACCACCGCGTACCGTTGATCGGTCAGCGGCTGTGTCGTGCAGCCCGGCAGCGCCGCCCGACCGTGTCGATTTCCTGGCCGTCGGGATGCGCCCGCGCCGACCGCCGACGTGACCCACCTGACCTGCCTCCACACCGGAAGAGAAGCCCGTGAGCAAGCGGACCTACCAGCCGAACAACCGTCGTCGCCACAAGGTGCACGGGTTCCGTCTCCGCATGCGCACCCGCGCCGGCCGCGCCATCATCTCCGCGCGCCGCCGCAAGGGCCGCAAGAGCCTCGCGGTCTGAGCGAGCCCGGACATCAAGTCCCCGTGCTCGCCGCCGCCCATCGGTTGCGCGACAGCAACGCCTTCCGGCGCACCGTGAGTTCGGGCCGGCGGGCAGGCGGTGCTGCCCTGGTCGTTCACCTGCTCGACGAGGCACCCGCTGCGGGGGATGCCGCCCCGCGCGTCGGGCTCGTCGTGAGCAAGGCGATCGGCAATGCCGTGGTCCGCAACCGCGTGAAGCGTCAGCTCCGCCACCTTGTCAGGACTCACCTGACGCACCTGCCTGCATCCGCCACCGTGGTGGTCCGGGCCCTGCCGCCCGCCGCCGGCCTGTCGACCTCGGAACTCGGCGCCGAGCTTGCCCGTTGTCTCCAGAGGGTCGCCACCCGGGCAGGGGCCGCATCGTGAAGTACGTGTTGATCGGACTGCTGCGCGCCTACCGCGCCCTGATCAGCCCGCTCTACGGCCAGGTCTGCCGCTACCACCCGAGCTGCTCGGCGTACGCGCTCGAGGCGGTGACCCAGCACGGCAGCATCCGCGGGACCTGGCTGTCTGTGCGGCGGCTCGGGCGCTGCCACCCGTGGGCCGCCGGTGGCTACGACCCCGTTCCGAGCCCCGCCGCCGCGCCGGAGCGCACGCCTGACGTCCACAGAGGGAGAGCCTGATCCCGTGTCCGCACTCATGTTGGGCCCGTTGGGGACCATCGGCCACTACATCCTGACCCCGCTCTACTACGCGGTGTCCGGGGTGATGCTCGCCTGGCACTGGCTCTTCAGCCACATCGGGCTCGACCCGGACGGGGGCGCCTCATGGGCGCTGTCGATCATCGGGCTGACCCTGGTCATCCGGGCAGCGCTCATTCCGCTGTTCGTGAAGCAGATCAACGCCAGCCGGAACATGCAGCTGATCCAACCCAAGGTGAAGGAGCTGCAGAAGAAGTACGGCCACGACCGTGAGCGTCTCGCCCAGGAGACGATGAAGCTCTACAAGGACTCGGGCACCAACCCGTTCGCCTCCTGTCTGCCGATCCTGCTGCAGATGCCGATCTTCTTCGCGCTGTTCCGGATGATCGACCAGGCCGCGAAGCACGGCCGGGCGCATGGCTTCCTGGACAGCAAGACGGCGGAGCAGTTCGGCCAGTCGGAGCTGTTCGGGAAGATCCCGCTCGCCGCGTCGTTCACCAGCCCCCAGGACCGCGTCTCGGTCCAGGTCGTGGCGGCGTTGCTGGTGTTGGCCATGACGGCGACCACGTTCACGACTCAGCGGCAGCTGATGAGCAAGAACATGCCGAAGGATGCGCTGACGGGTCCCTACGCCCAGCAGCAGAAGATGCTGCTCTACGTGCTGCCGGTCGTCTTCGCTGTCGGCGGCATCGCGTTCCCGATCGGCGTGCTCCTCTACTGGACCACCTCGAACCTGTGGACGATGGGCCAGCAGTTCTACGTGATCCGCAACAACCCGGCACCGGGCACAGAGGCCGCCCGAATGAAGGAAGAGCGGGACGCCAAGAAGGCCGCGGCAAAGGGCCAGTCGGGTGACGGTGGTTCAACCGACGCCGAAACGGGGACGACGACGGTCGAGGAGAAGCCGGTCGCTGACCGGCGGCCCCCCCAGCGGCAGCAGCCCCAGCGCCAGTCCAAGCGCCAGCGCCAGGCGAAGTCGCGGGGCGGCCCGAGCAGCGGCGCCAGTCCCGCCGGCAACCAGCGCAGTCAGAACGACAAGAGGAACGAGAACTTGCAGTGAGCGAGCAGACTGACGAGAGGCACGAGGTCGAGGAGTCGTTGGACTCCGACCTGGTCCCCACCACGGACGTGGCCGGCGAGGCGGAAGAGGTGGACGAGGTACACGACGCCGACGAGGCGGACGAGGCGGACGAGGCGGACGAGGCCGGACGAGGCCGACGAGGGGGACGAGGGGGACGGGGAGTCCGACGAGGACCCGCCCGCACGGGTCGACCAGCTCGAGGCCGAGGGCGACATCGCCGCCGACTACCTCGAGGAGCTGCTCGACATCGCGGACCTCGACGGCGACCTGGACATGGACGTGGAGGGTGATCGCGCCGCGGTCTCGATCGTCGGCGCCGAGCTGAGCCAGCTCGTCGGCGGCGACGGAGAGGTGTTGGAGGCGCTCCAGGAGCTGACTCGGCTGGCCGTGTACCGCGAGACGGGCGAGCGGTCGCGCCTGATGCTCGACATCTCCGGCTATCGCGCCGACAAGCGTGCCCAGCTCGAGCAGCTCGCCGACGAGACCGTGGCCCGTGTCAAGGAGAGCGGGGAGCCGGCGCCACTGGACCCGATGACCCCGTTCGAGCGGAAGGTCGTGCACGACGCGGTGGCCGCCGCCGGGCTGTCCTCGGAGTCGGAGGGCGTGGAGCCGCGTCGGTTCGTGGTGGTCCTGCCGGCACCGTGATGATGGACAGCGCTTGATGACGGATGTTTCACGTGAAACGCCCTCCACGCCCGAGGCGGCGCGGAGGGCGTTCTCGTCGGAGCGGCTGGCCCTCGCAGAGCGGTATGTCGAGCTGCTGGCCACCGCCGGCGTCGAGCGCGGGCTGATCGGTCCTAGGGAGGCCCCGAAGCTCTGGGACCGGCACGTCCTCAACTGCCTGGCGCTCACGTCCCTGGTGTCCGCCGGGGCGACCGTGGCGGATCTGGGCTCGGGCGCGGGGCTGCCGGGGCTGGTCCTGGCCATCGGCCGACCCGACCTGACGGTGACCCTGGTCGAACCGCTGCAGCGGCGCACGACCTTTCTCGACGAGGTGATCGCGCAGCTCGGTCTGGAGGGCGTTCGGGTCGTCCGGGGGCGGGCTGAAGACCTGCACGGTCGTGAGCGATTCGACGTGGTGACTGCGCGGGCGCTCGCGCCGTTGGGCAGGCTGCTGGGGTGGGGGATGCCACTGGTGGCAGCCACCGGCGCTCTGCTGGCGATGAAGGGGAGCTCCGCGGCTGAGGAGATCGAAGAGGCGGCGAAGCCGCTGCGGGATCTGCGCTGTGCACCGCCGGAGATCCTGCAGGTGTCCGGACCGGACGGATCGTCCACAGCGACCGTCGTACGGGTGGCCCACGCGGAGCCCGCGCGGATAGGGTGACGGCTTGAGCTCGGGGGAAAGGGATGTTCGCGTGACGGAGGACTCTGGTCCCACCGAGGGAGCCCGTG
This sequence comes from uncultured Actinomycetota bacterium, assembly GCA_963825455.1. GTDB lineage: Bacteria > Actinomycetota > Actinomycetes > Propionibacteriales > Nocardioidaceae > Nocardioides. The sequence continues at coordinate 247,861 of CAWGTG010000002.1, read as the reverse complement.
ATGAGTTATCCACCGAGCGCGACGCACCGGGTGAGCGCGATATTCCACAGGAACCACCGACTTCTCCACAGGCGGAGCCCGACCCAGAGGAGCCGGTTTCACGTGAAACAAGAGACCCGTCAACGTCCACTTTCATGCGCGCGCGGGACCTCAGCGAGGTGACGCCCTCACTCGCGGACCCGTACGGGGCCGAGCCCACCCCCCTCGCGCAGGCGGCCGAGCACATGCTCCTGGCCCGGCAGGGTGCCCTGACGCGCCAGCCGTTGCCCCGTCCCGAGGCGACCAGGGTCATCGTGGTCGCGAACCAGAAGGGCGGCGTGGGCAAGACGACCTCGACCGTGAACGTTGCCGCGGCGCTCGCGCAGTTCGGACAGCGGGTCCTCGTGGTCGACCTCGACCCCCAAGGCAACGCGTCCACCGCGCTCGCGGTTGACCACCGCCGCGGCACGCCGTCGACCTACGACCTGTTGGTCGAGGGGAAGTCCCTGGCCGACGTGATCACGACCTGTCCGGACGTCGAGAACCTCTTCGTCGTCCCCGCGACCATCGACCTGGCCGGTGCCGAGATCGAGCTGGTCAGCGTGGTGGCCCGTGAGCAGCGGCTGCACAAGGCGCTGCACGCGGACGATCGGATCAGCACCGAGTCGGTGGACACAGCGGGGGACGACCGGTTCGACTTCGTCTTCATCGACTGCCCGCCGTCGCTGGGGTTGCTCACGATCAACGCCCTGGTCGCCGGTCAGGAGATGCTGATCCCGATCCAGGCCGAGTACTACGCCCTCGAGGGCCTCGGTCAGCTGCTGTCCACGGTGGACATGGTGCGGGCCCACCTCAACCCCGAGCTCGCCATCTCGGCCATCCTCGTCACGATGTACGACGCCCGGACGCGGCTGGCGGCCGGTGTCGCCGAGGAGGTCCGCAACCACTTCGGCGACCAGGTCATCAAGACCTACATCCCGCGCTCGGTGCGTGTGTCCGAGGCGCCGTCGTACAGCCAGACGGTGATGACCTACGATCCCGGCTCTCCGGGCGCCATGAGCTATCTCGACGCCGCCCGCGAGCTCGCCGAGAAGGGGCTGAGGCCCCAGGAAGGGCGGGACTCATGATCACCCCACGAAACCGCGCGACGGGGGCGCTACGCGCGGAGGCCGCACGCTTCCGCGGGGACCCCGAAAAAACGTGAATTCGCCTCGGACCCAGCGACGGGGGCTTGGCCGCGGCCTCGGCTCCCTGATCCCGACCAGCGCGCCGGCGGGCGAGGAGCCCGCCGACCGGCCCGAGGCCGGTGATACGGAGCACGGTGCGCAGCACGTGGCGGACCTGGCGCCCGTCGAGGGCGCGTCGTTCGCCGAGCTGCCGATCGACTCGATCCGCCCGAACGCGGCCCAGCCCCGACAGGTCTTCGACGAGGAGGCGATGGCCGAGCTGGTGCACTCGATCCGCGAAGTCGGACTGCTGCAGCCCGTCGTGGTGCGCCGCACGGGCGCCGACAGCTATGAGCTGGTGATGGGGGAGCGCCGGCTCCGGGCCGCGCAGCAGGCTGGACTGGGCACCATCCCCGCGATCATCCGCGACACCGACGACACCGCCATGCTCCGCGACGCGCTGCTGGAGAACCTGCACCGCGCGCAGCTGAACCCGCTGGAGGAGGCCTCGGCCTACCAGCAGCTCCTCGAGGACTTCGGCTGCACCCACGAGGAGCTGGCCTCGCGGATCGGTCGCTCCCGACCGCAGATCAGCAACACGATCCGTCTGCTCAAGCTCGGGCCCGCCGTCCAGCGCAAGGTCGCCGCCGGCGTCCTGTCCGCGGGCCACGCCCGATCGCTGCTCGCCATCGAGGACCTCGACCTCCAGGACCGGCTGGCCACCCGCGTGATCGCCGAGGGCATCAGCGTCCGAGGTCTCGAGGAGATCGTCGCGGTCGGAGACACGGGGTCGCCGGAGGTGCGGCGGGTGCCCCGCGCCAAACCAACTGCGCCGGGCCTGGCCGAGCTCGCCGAGCGCCTCTCGGACCGGCTGGAGACCCGGGTCAAGGTCGACCTCGGTCGGTCCAAGGGCCGGATCACCGTGGAGTTCGCGAGCCTCGACGACCTGCGCCGGATCGTCGACATTGTTTTACCCTCGTGAATTTCGGCCCCGAGGTCGAGACGACGCTTGGCCGCCTCGCGAGCTTCGGCCCCGCGGCCATGACGACGCTCGCTGGCTTTTTACCCTCGCGAGCTTCGGCCCCGGGGCCATGACGACGCTCGCTTCGCTTCGCGCGCTCCGCAGTCGTCGTGGCCGCCGGGCCCGATCGCGAGGCGCGCTCGCTTCGCGAGCCATCTCGCTGTGCTCGCCGCCGCAGCTGTTCCGGGCGTTGGCTAGAGCGCTGACCTGCGAAAACTTCAAATGTCGACAAAGCGATATATCGACTGATCGACAAACCGCTATGTCGATTGGCTCCTTCTTGCTGCCCGTCGAACCTTCTCCTCAGCGTCCATAGTGGCCGCCTCGGCGAGCGTCGGTGCCGTGCCGCCGTGGCGGCGCGGGAGCCACCAGGAGCCCTCCGGCTGCTCGGACGCCGGATAGGCGCGGATCGCCTCGTCGAGCATTGCCGACATCACCCGGTGCAGGTCCGCGGTCTCGGCGACGGGATCCTCGCCGACGGGGTGCAGCGGCGCCCCGACGCTGATCGTGATGGTCTTGCCGCGGGAGAAGTCGCGAGGGTGGTCCTTGGTCATCAGACGCTGGGTTCCCCACAGGACGACGGGGACGACGGGGACGCCGACGCTGGCCGCGATCCGGACCGCGCCGGTCTTGAACTCCTTGAGCTCCAGGGCCCGCGAGATCGTGGCCTCTGGGAAGATGCCCACCGCCTCGCCGGCCCGCAGGAAGTCGGTCGCCGTCCGCAACGAGGCCTCGCCCTCCGCGCGGTCGACCCGGATGTGGTGCATCGACCGCATCAGGGGACCGGTCCAGCGATGGTCGAAGAGCTCGCGCTTGGCCATGAACCGGACCTTGCGACCCGACGGATTGGCCGCCAGGCCGCCGTAGACGAAGTCGACGTAGCCGATGTGGTTGACCGCGAGCAGGACACCGCCCTCGCGGGGCACGTGGTGGTGCCCGGTGATGCGGATGTCCTGCCCGAGGATCCGGAAGCCCGTCTTGGCAGCCAGGATGACTGGCGGATAGGTGAGGTCACGCACGCGTCAAGGAACCTTGTCTCATGAGAGGTCGCTGCTCGGGCCGTCGTAGCCGCGCGGTCCCACCTCGCGGGCCGGTGCGTAGGTGTCGAACGTCTCGCGCAGCTCCAGCTCGGCCTCGATCACTCCCGCGAGCCGGCGTACGCCCTCCCGGATCCGCTCCGGCGTGGGATAGCAGAACGACAGCCGCATGGCGCTAGAGCCGAACCCGTCGGCGAAGAACGCCGTGCCGGGTACGTACGCCACCCGGGCGGTCACCGCACGCGGCAACATTGCCTTGGCATCTACGCCGGGCGGGAGCGTGAGCCACACGTAGAAGCCGCCGTCGGGGACGTTCCAGCGACAGGACGCCGGCATCAGGTCCTCCAGCGCGTCGACCATCGCGTCGCGGCGTTCGCGGTACATCTCGCGGAACTGCTTGATCTGGCCCTGCCAGTCGTGGCTGGAGAGGTACGCAGAGACCGCCATCTGCGAGAACTGAGGCGGGCACAGCGTCGCCGACTCCTGGGCCAGGACCAGCTTCTCGCGCACCGTGTGCGGCGCCAGCGCCCAGCCGACCCGGAAGCCCGGGGCGAAGGTCTTCGAGAACGACCCGAGATAGATGACGCCTTCCGCCTCGTCGGCCCGCAACGCACGCATCGGCTCGCCGTCGAAGCCCAGCAGGCCGTAGGGGTTGTCCTCGAGGATGAGGATGTCCTCCCGGCGGCAGATCTCCAGGATCTCCGGGCGTCGTGCGGCCGAGAGCGTCACGCCCGCGGGGTTGTGGAAGTTCGGGATCGTGTAGAGGAACTTGATCTTCTTGCCGGCCGCGCGGGTGACCCTGATCGCCTGTGCCAGTGCCTCGGGCACCAGCCCGGCGGCGTCCATCTCGGCGTGCACGACGTCGCACTCGTAGGCCTTGAACACCCCCAGCGCGCCGACGTACGACGGCGCCTCGCAGATCACGACGTCGCCGGGGTCGCAGAACACCCGGGTCACGAGGTCGACGGCCTGTTGAGATCCGACGGTGACGACCACGTCGTCGGGGTGCGCCTCGATGCCCTCGAGCCGCATCACCTCGGTGATCTGCTCCCGCAGCTCGGGCACGCCCTGGCCGGAGCCGTACTGCATCGCCACCGGACCGTGGTGGGCGACCAGGTCGCCGATGGCGCGGCTGACGACGTCGAGCGGCAGCCCCGAGATGTTGGGCATACCGCCGGCGAGCGAGACGACCTCGGGCCGCGACGCCACCGCGAAGAGGGCGCGGATCTCCGAGGCCGTCATCCCCGCCGTCCGTGCGGCGTACCGGTCGACGTAGGGGTCGAGGCGGTGCTGCGTGCGCGACGGCGTGGTCTCCATGGTGTCCCTAGTGTGAAGGATCACCGACGGCGACGGCACCGCCATGGGCCACGACTCGGTCACACGGCGAAGGGCCCCTGCCCGGGCGCGTTGATCGCCGTACTCTTGGGGGCATGTCCCGCAAGGTTGTGCGGCTGACCGTCGACCACCTCGCCGAGCTCGAGGGGCCGTGCCGCACCTGCCTGTTCTGGCAGCTCGACCCGGTCAGCCGCGACCGGGTCGATGACGATGTGGCCGCGACCGAGAAGGAGGCGTGGGTCTCCCAGGTGCTACGGGACTGGGGCTCGTGCGGCCGGGTGATCCTCGTCGACGACCAGCCGGTCGGCTACCTGATCTACGCGCCCGAGGCGTTCGTGCCCGGGGCCGGGGCGTTCCCGACCGCACCGATCTCGCCCGACGCGGTGCTGCTCACCAACGTCTGGGTGCATCCGGCGCACGCCGGAGGAGGGCTCGGCCGGATGCTCGTCCAGGGCATGGCCCGCGACCTGATCAAGCGCGGCGGCATCAAGGCCGTCGAGGCCTTCGGCGACACTCGAGGCCCTGGCCGGCGGGGCAGCTGTGTGGTGCCCTCGGACTTCCTGGGCAGCGTCGGTTTCAAGACGCAGCGAGCGCACGGCGCCACCCCGCGGATGCGGATGGACCTCCGCACCGCGCTCTCGCTCAAGGACGAGGTCGAGGCGGCGCTGGAGCGTCTGGTGGGTGCGGTCCGACCAAGTGCTCGCCCTAGCGCGTCGGCACACGGAGAGGCGAGGATGCCCTGACGCCGGCAACCTGCATCGGACAGGCACACCCACGACGTCCTTTGCGGTGACACCGGACCGTCACTCCAAGGAGTCACCGTGAAGAACACCAGCAACCGGGTCACGCTGGCGGCACTTGCCATCGCGATCCTTGCCCTCGTCATCGGCACGGCAGGCGCGGGCTACTCGGCAGCCAAGATCAACGGCAACCAGATCATCAAGGGCACTATCAAGGGCAAGGCGATCAAGAAGGAGACGATCAAGAGCAAGCACATCAAGAACGGTCAGATCCGGGCGGAGGACCTCGCCCCCGGCGCAGCAGTTCCCGCGGCGTACAACGCCCATGACGCCGGCGAGCTCCAGCTCAGCGATCTGCCGGCCTTCGTCACCGTTGCGACGTTGCCTGCCCTGCCCGCCGGCGAGTACGCCTTCAGCGGCAAGGCCACGGTGGAGCCGGACCCGCTCGGCGGCAGTGACACCGCACAAGCGATCTGCGCACTGTTCGTGAATGGCGCCGAGATCGACCGCTCGCTCATCCAGGTGGGCGAGAACGCGGCCGCCGCGCCCGTGACGCTGCGCGGAACGTTGCCCGTCCAGGCGGCGCAGGCGGTCCCGGCCGGCGCCGTGGTCACGCTGGGTTGCGCCAAGGGCGGTAGCAACATCGCGGTCAAGGCCTACCAGCGACAGCTGAGCGCTGTGGCGGTCAATCTGCCCTAGCTGGCGATCCACACCGGACGGGACAGGGGCCGGACCGTTGTTGCGGTCCGGCCCCTGTCGCGAGCTCGAAGCGGCTCAGCCGATGTAGTCGGACAGCTCGTTGAGCAGCGCCTGCTTGGGGCGGGCACCGACGATCGACTTCACGACCTCGCCGTCCTTGTAGAGGTTGATGGTCGGGATGCCGGTGACGCGGTACGAGGACGGCGTCACGGGGTTCTCGTCGACGTTCATCTTCAGAAAGGTGATCTTGTCGCCGTGCTGGCCGGCGATCTCGTCGAGGATCGGCTGGACCTGCTTGCACGGGCCGCACCACTCCGCCCAGAAGTCCACCAGGACGGGCTTGTCGGACTTGAGGACCTGCGCATCGAACTCGGCGTCGGTCACGGACTCGATCTGAGCCACGGTGGCCACCTTTCTCATGATTGGTCGACCCCGGACCGGGTCGACAAGCCTGAAGCCTGCTTAAGTGAACCGCACCGAGCTGGGGAATGTTCCCGCACCACACCGGCGGACCACCCCGACGAACGGGCTCAGGCGCCCGCGACCTGCGCTTCCTCGATGACGACCTCTGCGTCGGCGCGGGCCTGGGCCTCGCCGGGGTCCGCGAGGTGCGCCAGATCCGCGAGGTAGCGCTCCGCGTCGAGCGCGGCGGCGCAGCCGGTGCCGGCCGCGGTGACGGCCTGGCGGTAGTGGTGGTCGACCAGGTCGCCTGCGGCGAAGACGCCGGTCAGGTTGGTCCGGGTGGAGGGGTGCTCGACGATGACGTAGCCGTTGTCGTCGAGGTCGACCTGGCCGGTGAGCAGCTCGGAGCGCGGGTCATGGCCGATCGCGATGAACAGGCCGGTCGCGTCGAGCGCCCGGGTCTGGCCCGTCACGGTGTCCTCGAGGGTCACCGACTCCAGCCGGTCCTCGCCGTTGATCGACTGGACTGCGGAGTTCCAGATGATCTCGAGCTTCGGGTCCGCGAAGGCCCGCTCCTGCATGATCTTGGACGCGCGCAGCTCGTCACGGCGCACGATCATCGAGACCTTGGAGCCGAACCGGGTCAGGAACGTCGCCTCCTCGACGGCGGAGTCACCGCCGCCGACGACCGCGATGTGCTGCTCGCGGAAGAAGAAACCGTCGCAGGTGGCACACCACGAGACGCCGCGGCCGGAGAGCGCGTCCTCGCGGGGCAGACCGAGCTTGCGGTAGCCGGAGCCCATGGCCAGGATCACGGCCTTCGCCGTGAAGGTCTCGGTGTGCGTCTTGACGATCTTGACATCGCCGGTGAGGTCGACCTCGATCACGTCGTCGGAGACCAGCTCGGCGCCGAACCGTTCGGCCTGGCCGCGCATCTCGTCCATCAGCGCCGGTCCCATGATGCCGTCGCGGAAGCCCGGGAAGTTCTCCACCTCGGTGGTGTTCATCAGCGCGCCGCCAGCGGTCACCGATCCCTCGAAGACGAGCGGGTGCAGGCTCGCGCGTGCGGCGTAGACCGCCGCGGTGTAGCCGGTGGGGCCGGAGCCGATGATGATCACGTTGCGGGGCTCGGACATGGACCGAAAGTCTCCTCGAATGGTCGGTACGAACACAACCGATCCTAGGGGAGGAAGATTCCCGTCCGAGCGTCAGCGCGGCGCGATGGTGACGCTCGCCAAGGAGGCCGCCGAGTCGCAGGCCAGCACGTCGGCCTGCTGCTGGCCATCGGCCACCGGCCGGAGTGCGAGAACGGCGGGAGTGCCGTCGAAGAGCGCGGGGAAGAAGTCGCCGAGGCCGAACTTCGACTGCGGCACAGGCGGCGGCGGGCAGCCGGCCGCGCTGAACGCGAGGTACGCCTCTCCTCGCGCCCCATCGGCGTTGGCCGCGTGACGCTCGAGCTGGTCGGTGACGTCGCGCGCAAGGTGCTGCGAGCGGAGGACGAGAGGAGGTTGGCCTGAGGCGGGCTGCGGGGCCGACTCCTCCCCGGGCGAGTCGAGGTTGCCGCCGGCGACGGACTTGTCGTCCGCCTGACTCTCGCGGTCCGCGCTGACTCCCGAGCCGCCTGCGCTGTCGTTGGCGTCATTGGAGGCGACGTCGATCCCCTGGCCGATGGCGAAGCCGGCAACGATCACCGCCGCTGCACCGGCCAGCACGGCCGCGGCGTTGCGCCGCCGCCGGCGGGCGGCCAGGTCGATGACCGGGGCGACCCCGGGGGAGCCGGGCTCGTCACGGGTCAGACCGGCGAGCACGGTGTCGAGCCGGTCGGCGACCTCGGTCGGGATCGGCACGTCGTGCCGGGCGTCGGCAAGCAGACGGCGTACCTCGGACTCCTGCTCGGGGGTGAGCTCGGGCAGCGAACCGGCTTCGGGCTCGTCGCTCATGGAAGTACGCCTCCTCTCGAAGGTCAGGAGTGTGTGGCTGGGACGGGACGGTGCGACTCAGCCGGAATCGGGCGGGGCGCGGGACGCCTCCGTGGTTCGGACGGACGGGAGTGGGTCGGGGTTCCCCGGGGGCACGTGGTCTGGCTCACCACCTGGCCGGAGGACGCCGAGCAGGGTGGCCAGCCGAGCCCGGCCGCGCGAGCAGCGGGACTTCACGGTACCCACGGCACAGTCGAGCATGGCGGCCACTTCGGCGACCGGATAGCCCTCCATGTCGACCAGGATCAGCGCAGCCTTCTGGTCGGCGGGCAGCTGGTCGAGGGCGGCCAGCACCGTCCGGCGCCGCTCATCGACGACCGCGAGGTCCGCCGGGTCGGCGGCACCGCTCGTCGAGGTGACCAGCGAGCCGCGGTCGCCGAAGTCGTCGAGGTCCTCGGGCAGCGGCTCGGCCCGGCGCACCTTGGCAGCCCGGAGCCGGTCGAGGCACGCGTTGACCACGACCCTGTGCAGCCAGGTGGTGACCGCGGCGTCCCCGCGGAACGAACCGGCCCGGCGGTAGGCAGCGATCATCCCGTCCTGCAGGCCGTCGGCGGCGTCGTCGGGGTTGCCCATGGTCCGCAGTGCCACCGCCCACAGCCGGTCGCGGTGCCGCCTGAACAGGGTGGCGAACGCGTCGGGATCGCCGTCGACGTGAGCCCGAAGGAGCTCGTGGTCGGTGAGCTCTGCCTCGGCAGGTGAGTTCATGCTTCTCGGGTCCCCGCGAAAGAGTTCTCCCTGCGCGAAGCGCCCCACGAAGTCTTTCGTGGGGTGATCATCCGGCCACCACGAGGTCAACGATCCCACCCTTGTAGCCGCCGGCGACAGCCGGGAGGGAGGTGAACCAGATCGTGAGGTAGCGCCCGGTGGGAGCGTCGTCGAGGTCGACGCTCGCGGCGGCGCTGGCCGTCGGCAGCTCGGCGACCGGGGTCAGCTGCTCGGGGTTGGCCGGCACCTCGTCGGACAGGTACAACGAGACTGCGGTCGGCTGCCCGACGAGGCTGAGGTCGACCCGACGTACGGCGCTGGACTGTCCGAGGTCGACGACCAGGCCGACGCCGCGCTTGAGTCCGTTGGGTCCGAGCTGCTGCTTGTAGGTCAACGTGGTCCACGACGTGGTCTGGTCGCCGTCGACGGCACCAGCAACCTCGTCGGAGTTCTCCTCGCTGTCCCCCTGGGGGTCGAGGTCGGTTGCCTGCAGGTCGGTGAACGGCGTGGGCGACAGCTCGGGCGTGGTGACCGTCGGCGAGCTCGACGTGCTGGGCTCGTCGTGGTCGGGCTCGGTACCCAACGGGGTCTTGCCGCGGCCGAGGTTGACCGCGATGGCCACCGCCACGAGCAGCACCAGCACCACCGCGACCAGCATCGCCAGCCGCAGCCAGTTGCGGCCCGGCACCTGTTCGCGGGTGTCGGTCATCTCGTCGACGACTGGGAGGACACCGCTGCCGCCCGAGCGGACGTTGTCGTAGGGCCAGTACTCGTCACCGCGCGCCACCACCGGCCCGGTGTCCGGGCGCGCATAGCGAGGCTTGCGGGCCTCCTCGGCGTACAGCGGGCGCTCCGGTGGCTCCTCGAACGGCGGTGGCGGCGGCGCCGGCTCGTCGCGGGCGCGCAGCCAGGAGACCTCATCGGTCTCGTCGTCGAAGATCGGCAGGCCGGCCTGGGTGGGGACCTCGACGACCGGGTCCGGTTCGGGCTCGGGCTCGGTGGGGGGCTCCGGGTCCTCGGGCTCGGGCGGCGGCACCCAGTCGTCGGGGTGCGGCCTGGCCAGGATCTCCGGCACGGCGGGGAGAACGACGGTGTCGTTCTTCTCCGGGTTGCCTGCCGCGATCGCCGGGCCCAGGCCGGTCGGGTTGCCGACGAAGTCGGCCAGGAAGCTCTGGATGCCGCGGGCGCTGCCGAGGTCGCGGACGTCGCGCATCTTCTGGCCGCGCGGGTTGAGCAGCTCGTCGCACAGGTCGTCCAGGCCGCTGGGTACGCCGGCGCGCACCTGCCGTGGCCGGAGCACCCGGCCGTGCTTCTCCGGTGCCCGGGGTACGCCGGATGGCGAGACCCCTGCCCAGCGGCCGGTCAGGGTCGCGTGCAGCAGGCCGGCCAGGTCGACCACGTCGCGCGGCGGGTCGCCCGGTGGCAGGCCGTGCAACGCCGCGTCGACGCAGAACCCGATGATCCGGACCGAGCCCGCGTTGTCCAGCAGCACGTTCTCGGGCGAGAGCAGGCCGTGGGCGACGCCGTGCGCATGCGCAGCCGCGATCGAGTCGGCCACCTCGCTGACCATCCAGGCCCCGCGCCGCGGCGACAGCGGCCCGTTGCTCGCGAGCATGATGTCGAGCGAGGTGCCGGACCCCCACTCGTTGACGACGAAGCAGCAGGCACTGGTCCGCTCGGCGTCGAGGACCCGGAGGATCCGTGGGTCGAGGACCGTCGCCGAGCGGCGGGCCGCGTCGAGGAGCAGCTCCGCACGCGGGTCGTCGGCCGCGATCACGTGCAGAGCGACGTGCCGCTCGAGGATGCGGTCGTGGGCGCGCCAGAACCGGCCGCCCCCGCTCTCGCTCAGGAGGTCGACCAGCCGGTACCGGTCGGCGAGCACGTCGCCGGCCCGGGTCGCATGCGGCACCTTGGTTCCCTCGTGTGTTGCTGGTGTGGTCCCCGAGGTGTCCATCGTAGAGCCGCTCAGGCCCGCGCTCGCCTGGTCAGAGTCGCGAGCACCTGGCTGACTTCCTCGATCCTGAGCAACCGGGCGAAGACAAGGAACAGCAGCACGTCCACGGCACCCACGGCGACCAGCCGGACCGCGGCGACCACGAGCCCGGGATCGTCGGCCAGTCCGTCCAGCACCTGAGCCACGGGGAAGGTCAGCCCGGTCGCCAGGCCGGTGGCGATCGCCAGCCGGCCACCGAAGACCAGCAGCCTGCGGCTGCGCAGCCCGCCCAGCAGGTGGCGCAGCAGCAGGTAGGACACAACCGAACCCACGACGTACGACGCGGCGTACGCGATCACGAGGGCGGGCGACGTGTGCGCGGCCGAGGTCGCGGCGACCAGGGCGAGCGCAGCCACGATATTGGTGGCGGCGACCAGGCACTGCACGAAGAAGACGGTGCGGTTCAGCTCGAGTGCGTAGAAGCCACGCAGCACCAGGTAGTGGAACGTGAAGAAGAGGATGCCGAGGCCGAAGAGCGAGAGCGTCGGCACGTACGCGTCCACGCCGCCCTCGGCTGCGGCACCGTGCGCGAAGACCACCCGCGCGAGGTCCGGCGCGATCACCGGCAGCAGCGCCACGAACGGCACGATCACCGCCAGCGCGGCGCGCAGTGTGCTCGCCAGCGAGCCCGCCAGCGCTGTGCGGTCACCGGCGGCTGCGTGCGTGGAGAGCCGCGTGAGCATCGCGGTCGCGAGCGAGACCGTCACGATCGAGTGCGGGACCATCACCACCAGGAAGCTGAAGCTGTAGACGGTGAAGCCGGTGCCGTCCGGCGACCCCGCCGCTCCCCCCGTGGCGAGCCGCTGGACCACGACGTACGCGATCTGGTTGACGATCACGAAGAGCACCGTCCAGACACCCAGCCGCAGTGTGTGCCCGAGACCGCTGCCACGCAGGTCGAGCCGGGGCCGGTAGACGAAGCCGGCGCGGCGAAGGTACGGCACCAGGATGAGCAGCTGGACCAGGATCCCCAGGCTCGAGCCGACGCCGAGCAGCAGCTCCTGGCCGGAGGAGTAGGGGCCCTGCACCGCCGTGCCCTCGGCCTGGCCGTAGCCGACGATGTAGATGAGCACGACGACGACCGCGATGACGTTGTTGGCGATCGGCGCCCACATCATCGGGCCGAAGGAGCCGCGCGCATTGAGGATCTGCCCCACCAGGACGTACATCCCGTAGAAGAAGACCTGCGGCAGGCAGAGCCGGGTGAAGGCGATCGCCGAGTCGCGCACTGCGCCGTCGTACGTCGGGGCGACGAGGTCGACGAGCAACGGCGCCGCGACCACCAGCAGCACCGTCACCGCGACCAGGAACAGTCCGGCCACCGTGATGACCCGGCTGGTGTAGGCGTCGCCGCGGTCGGGATCGCTGCGAAGGGACCGCACCAGCTGCGGCACCAGGACGGCGTTGAAGATGCCGCCGGCAAGCAGGATGTAGAGCATGTTGGGCAGCGAGTTCGCGACGTTGAAGACGTCGGCGTGCACCGACTTGCCGAGCGCGTACGACAGCAGCGCCGCCCTCACGAAGCCGCTCAGCCGCGACACCGTGGTGCCGGCGGCCATCACGGCGCTGTTCGACAGCAGGCTCGACTGCTCGTCCGCTTCGTCTGGGGACGGGTCGACGGGCGGGTCGGTCGGCTGGTCGGTCACCTGGTGGCCGCTCCCGCGGGTTCCTTCTGATCGGTCGGGTCGGCCCCGTCATCGTCCGGGGAGTCCCCGGTCTCCCGCGGTGCCCGCCGGGCGTTGCGGACCCGTCGGAACAGGCGCACGGCGATCGCTCCGAAGAGCAGGGCGCAGCCGATGCCGACGAACAGCCAGATCACATTGCTGACCTGGGCAGACCGGATGGTCAGGCCGGTGGTCGCTCCGAGCGGCGTACCGCGCTTGTCGGTGACGACCAGGGTGACCTCGTGGATGCCGTTCTCGTCGGTGCGCGCCGTGAGCAGTACGGCGACCCGGCGGTTCGGGCCGACCTCGATCGTGGGCGGGCCGTCGATGGTGAGCTGGTCGTCCGCCCGGGCCCCGATCGTGACGGTCACCGGCTGGTCGAGGTCGTTGGTGACCGTCGCCTGGAACCGCCCGCTCGAGCTCGAGAGGGTGACCGCGCGAGGGGCCTCGACGTGCACCCGCCTGAGCCGGCTCTCGATCCACACCCGGGATCCGTCGGCGGACGCGCGGTTCTCGATCGGCCTGGTGCGGGCGTAGTACGACACGGAGCCGAGGGCCTGGTCCGTGACGGTGCCGGAGACGAGGTTGTTGAGGGTGAGCAGGTTCTGCAGGGCGACCCCGCTGCGCATCAGCGCGTCCGCCGAGTCGAAGTTCGGCTGGTCGAGCTCGGCGGCCTGCTGCCACTTCGGGTAGCGCAGGGTCGCGCCGACCACCGACGTCGGTGCGGCCGCCCGGCTCACCGCCTGCACGGACGTGAGGTCGAGCCAGCCCGCGTCGAGACCACTGAAGAACGCACCGCTGCCGTCGGTGGGGTTCCAGTCGTGGGGGACCACCATGGTGAGCGGCGCCCGGCCGCCCCGGAGGAACCGCACCGCGGCTTCCGACACCAGCCGCTGGCGCATCGAGGTGATCGAGGTCCGGGTGCCGGGACCCGGTCCACCCTCGCCGGCGGCGGTAGAAGCGACGACCACTTGGTGGCCCTCGGTGTCGGCGAGCGCCGGTGCCGGGGCCTCGAACATTGCGTCGGTGAGCAGGATCGTCGAGCCGGGCACGGCGGCCCGGATCGCCTCCGCGGTCAGGTAGCCGCTCGGCGAGGACAGCACCGGGCTGGTGGTGACGTCGAAGCCCGGCAGCGTCGTACCGGCCCGCGCCACCGCGCGCTCGTAGAGCTGGGGGTCATGTGTTGCCGCGGCGGCCACGTCGACGTCGCCGTACGGCAGCGACATGACCTGGTCCTCGGGGCGCATCGCCTCGCCCAGCCGGGCCAGCCATGCCTGCGCTGCCTGGGCGGCCGCTTGCACGACCGGGTCGAGCTCGTCGAGGTCCAGCGGGCTGCCGGGGTCGCTCTCCGACTCCTCCGTCGGGGTCTCGGTGGGCTCCTCGGTCGGGGTGGTGCTCGCGGACGGTTCTGCGGACGTGTCGTCCTCACCGTCCTCCTCCCCGTCCTGGAGGTTGGCAGCCAGCGATCTCGGCGGGTTGCCGTCCGCGAGTCGACGTACGGCGTCGATGAGCGCCGGGTCGACGACCCAGGTCACGGTGCGGTCGCCGGAGTTGGCCCCGAAGTCGACGAGCGAGCGGAGCCGACCGCCCTGGGAGAGCGTCTGGGTCCAGCTGGCGAGGTCGTCGAGAGAGCCGTCGTCGGTGTACACGAGCTGGTGCCGCAGCGGGATCACCACCGCCGTCGGCTGCTGGCCGAGCCGGGTCTCGGGGACCATCGGGAGGAAGGTGCGGGCGCGGCCGTCGGCCGCCAGGTCACGGCCCTCCGGCCCCTCACCGAGCGCGTGGACGCCGAACCAGTAGACGCCGGGGGTGTCCGCATGGAGCAGCCTGCGCGGGATGCTCAGGCTGTACGTCGCGTGGTCGCCCGGCGCCAGCTGCTCGATGAAGAACTTGTGCTGCTCGTCGTTGATCCGCTCGCCGACCACGGCGTCCTCAGGAGTGGCCACTGCCTCGTCGAGCTGGTCGGGCGTCGTCAACGGCTCGTCGGAGATGAACGCGTAGACGTTGATCGTCGACCAGGTGACGGTGTCGTTGTTGGTGATCGTCCCGGAGACGCGGACCATGCCTTTCTCGGGGATCGTCGAGGGGGTCAGGTTGTCGATGGTCACCGCGAGCGGGGACTCGGTCTCCTCGCGGGCGCGCTTGGCACGTCGGCTCACCGCCTGCTTCCGCGGCGGCGCCACCTTCTGCTCCTTGCGCAGCTGGGCCTGCGCCGCCGGGTCGTCGCTCGGCGTACTGCCCGGGTCGGCATGGCCCGGTCCGGCCAGCAGTCCGGTCACCAGCACCGGGAGCGCCAGCGCCGCGAGGGCAGCACTGAACGACAACCGGCGGAGCATGCGTAGAGGTTAGACCTCGTGCCTGTGCGTCCCGAGACCCGTCGATGGGCCGTCGGACCCTAGAGTTGACCCTCGTGTCCGCACCCGAGTCGCCCGCGCTGACTGTGGTCGAGCTCCAGCGCAATGCGGACGTCGAGCTGGACCGGATCGCACTGGTGGTCGAGGACCTCGGACGCGTCTTCGCGGACGCCGGCCACGAGCTCGCGCTGGTCGGTGGTCCGGTGCGCGATGCGATGCTCGGGCGGCCGCACACCGACCTCGACTTCGCGACCTCCGCACGCCCTGACGACACCGAGCGGCTGCTCGGGGAGTGGGGTGACGCGACCTGGGACATGGGCCGCGACTTCGGCACCATCGGGTGCCGGAAGGGGGAGTGGACCGTCGAGGTGACGACCTACCGCTCCGAGGCCTACGACCCGTCCTCGCGCAAGCCGACCGTCGACTTCGGAGACACCCTCGAGGGTGACCTCGGCCGCCGAGACTTCACGATCAACGCGATGGCCGTGCGGCTGCCCGGCCGGGTCGTCGAGGACCCGTACGGCGGCGTGGTCGACCTGGCGCAGGGGCTGATCCGCACGCCGGGCACGCCGCACGACTCGTTCTCCGACGACCCGCTGCGGATGCTGCGCGCGGCACGATTCGCCGCGCAGCTCGGCTTCGTCGTCGCGCCCGAGGTGGTCGCCGCGATGACCGGGATGGCCGAGCGGATCGAGATCATCTCCGCCGAGCGGATCCGCGACGAGCTCGTGAAGCTGATCTCGGCGACGTACCCACGGCGCGGGCTGGCTCTGCTCGTCGAGACCGGGCTCGCGGCGCGCATCCTGCCGGAGCTGCCGGCGCTCGCCCTCGAGCGCGACGAGCACCACCGGCACAAGGACGTCTACGAGCACACGCTCACCGTGCTGGAGCAGTCGATCGACCTCGAGGACCGGCTCCCGGCCGGTGGCCCGGACTTCGTGTCACGGTTCGCGGCGCTGATGCACGACGTCGGCAAGCCGAGGACGAGGAAGTTCCTCGACGACGGCTCGGTGACCTTCCACCACCACGACGTGGTCGGCGCCAAGATCACCCGCAAGCGGATGCAGGCGCTGCGCTTCTCCAAGGACGAGATCGACGCGGTTGCCAAGCTGGTCGAGCTGCACCTGCGGTTCCACGGCTACGGCTCGGGCGAGTGGACCGACTCCGCCGTACGCCGTTACGTGCGCGACGCGGGCGACCAGCTCGAGCGGCTGCACGTGCTGACCCGCGCCGACTGCACCACTCGCAACCGCGCCAAGGCCGAGCGGCTGCGCCGTACGTATGACGATCTCGAGACCCGGATCGCCCGACTGCGTGAGCAGGAGGAGCTCGACGCGATCCGACCCGACCTCGACGGCAACCAGATCATGGAGCTGCTCGGCATCCCGCCTGGCCGCGACGTCGGCGAGGCGTACACGTTCCTCCTCGAGCTCCGCCTCGACAACGGCCCGATGACCGAGGACGCCGCCAAGGCCGCCCTGAGCGAGTGGTGGGCTGCGCGCACCTAGTGTCCTGTCGGCACGGGGCACACTGACGTCATGCGCAGCGACCTGTTCGACCAGAACAACCTCGAACGACAGAGCCAGGACCGGTTCGTCCTGCAGAACAGCCAGATGCTTCGCGTGGCCCTCGGGCCCGACGTGCTGGCCACCAAGGGGTCGATGGTCGCCTTCCAGGGACAGGTGCGCTTCGACCACGAGAAGTCCGGGAGCTTCGCCAAGCTCGCGAAGAAGATCATGTCGTCGGAGGACGTGTCACTGATGCGGGTCTCCGGGCAGGGCGAGGTGTTCTTCGCCGACCAGGCCGGCTACGTCTTCCTGCTGCAGCTGGAGAGCGAGGCGATCACCATCAACAGCCGCAACCTGATGGCCTTCGACGCGTCGCTCGACTGGGACATCAAGCGGACCAAGGGCGCCGGCATGGCCTCGGGCGGCTTCTTCAACACCACCGTCACGGGGACCGGCACCGTCGCGATCAACGTGGTGGGCAAGCCGGTGGTGCTCGACTGCTCCCAACAGCCGACGTACGTCGACACCCAGGCGGCGGTGTGCTGGTCGACCTCCCTCGTGCCGGGCATCAACAACACCCTGAACATGAAGTCGATGCTGCGCGGCGGCAGCGGCGAGGCGTTCCAGTACGCCTTCCACGGTCCCGGGTTCGTGGTCGTGCAGGCCTACGAGTGGAGCGCCGCGGGCGGCCAGGGCAAGTCCGGCGGCGGTGGCGGCCTGTCCGACCTCCTGGGTGGTTGACGCCGGCTGCCCCTGGTTGCGTCCGTCTTCCGTCGAGTGACGTGCCAGCGTTGTCGATCGGGTGCCAGAACCACTCTGAGACGTCACTCGACGGGACGGTGACGACTTAGCCATTCGTCGAGCGAGGGGCTGGGCGGCGGACCGAGCACCCATCGTCGCGGCAGCGTGCTCGCTGCCGCACGACGGCCGGCCTCATGGAGGCGGCGCACCAGCCGTTCACGGTTTCCGATGTCACGACCCACTGCCTCGACGTACTCGAGCCCGACGTCGCGGATGTCCGCCTCACGCACGATGTCCGACTCGTGACGCTCGATGCCACGGTGCCAGAAGCCGGCGAACTCACCGACCACGCCTCGCTCCGGGTCGATGAGGTCCGGCGTCGCGACGAAGCGCCCGTCGAGGTCGTGGAGCTCGCGGTTGCACAGTGGCTGGCCCCAGCCCGCGTCGATCACCCAGACCAGGCGCATGCCGACTTCTGGCCCCGACTTCGCGTGTTCGCAGCTCAGGGAGAGGGCGTCGTCGACGTTCCGCACGTCGCGGTACCACCGTCTCTCGAAGCGATACCGCCGCATCCGTGCGATGGACGTCAGTCCGGCTGCGAAGGTCATGTCCGCGGCCACCACCATCGCCCGCAACGACCCACGTCGCCGCATCTCGTCGAACAGGCAGCGCTCGACGGTCGCCACGCGGATGCCGTGGATCATCACGACCTCGTCGGGAGGAACGGTGAAACGGGACAGCAGGACTCCGGGGGCCGGCTCGAGGCGCTCACCATTGCAGGCGACGGGGACCGGCAACGGAGTCGTGCCGTCGACGTCCAGCCCGTCGAAGTACGCCGCCCCATGCAGCCGCAGGCCTGCCCACCCGGTGACAACCGCACGCCCCCGCGTCCGCGCGTACGCCTCGAGGATCCGCTGCTCGACCAGCTCGGTGCTGACCTCGGCGGACACGTATCGGTCCAGCGACGTACGTCGCCAACGCGGGCCTCGCGCCTGGTTCGGGGTCGGGCCGGCCAGGCCCTTGCGGTCAACGGGCACCGGCCAGGTCAGCTTGCTGACGGGCGGAGCCACCAGGTCCCAGGTGAACGGCATGCCGAGGACCTGCCCGGCGTACTGCCCCGGGACTCGGCCCTCGGCGAATCTGTGGACAGACTCCCGTCGAGTGACGCCTGAGCGTGGTCAGCAGCCCCTCAGGACCACGCTGGCACGTCACTCGACGGCAAAAGACCAGACCCGCCCGGATCCGGAGATCGGGGCGGGCCTGGGTGGAGCAGGGTGCGGGCGCTTACTCCTCGCCGCGGATGAAGGCCTCGACGCGGGCGCGGCCCTCCTCGTCGGGGAGCTGCACCGGCGGGGACTTCATGAGGTACGACGACGCGGAGAGGATCGGGCCACCGAGGCCGCGGTCCTTGGCGATCTTCGCGGCGCGGATCGCGTCGATGATGATGCCGGCCGAGTTGGGCGAGTCCCAGACCTCGAGCTTGTATTCCAGGTTCAGCGGGACGTCACCGAACGCGCGCCCCTCGAGGCGGACGTACGCCCACTTGCGGTCGTCGAGCCACGCGACGTAGTCGGACGGGCCGATGTGCACGTTGCGGTCGTCCGCGCCGACACCGGCCAGCGAGCCGGTCAGGTTGGACGTCACGGCCTGGGTCTTGGAGATCTTCTTGGACTCCAGGCGCTCGCGCTCGAGCATGTTCTTGAAGTCCATGTTGCCGCCGACGTTGAGCTGGTAGGTGCGGTCCAGCGCCACGCCCCGGTCCTCGAACAGCTTGGCCAGCACCCGGTGGGTGATGGTCGCGCCGACCTGGGACTTGATGTCGTCGCCGATGATCGGCACGCCGGCGTCCTCGAACTTCTTGGCCCACACGGGGTCCGAGGCGATGAACACCGGGAGAGCGTTGACGAAGGCCACGCCGGCGTCGATCGCGCACTGAGCGTAGAACTTGTCGGCTTCTTCCGAACCCACCGGCAGGTAGGAGACGAGTACGTCGGCCTGGGTGTCCTTGAGGACCTGTACGACGTCGACGGGGTCGGCCCCGGACTCCTCGATGGTCTCGCGGTAGTACTTCCCGAGCCCGTCGAGCGTGTGGCCGCGTTGCACCTCGATGCCCAGGGTGGGCACCTCGCAGATCTTGATCGTGTTGTTCTCGGAGGCGTTGATGGCCTCGGAGAGGTCCTTGCCGACCTTCATGTCATCGACGTCGAACGCCGCGACGAACTCCACGTCCTTGACGTGGTAGTCGCCGAAGGTGACGTGCATGAGCCCCGGCACCGTGCCGCTCGGGTCGGCGTCCCGGTAGTAGTGCACGCCCTGGATCAGGGACGTCGCACAGTTGCCGACTCCGACGATTGCTACTCGAACCGAACCCATGGGGTGCGTTTCCCTTCTCGTTGACACCTGACGCCGTTTGTCGTCAGGCGTGTCCTCAGGACGTTTCTGCGGTGGGCGGGGGGTTGATGGTTGGTGTGGGGTCGTTGCGTTCGGCGTTGATGAGGTCGGACAGCCAGTTGACCTCGCGCTCGACCGACTCCACGCCGTGGCGCTGGAGCTCGCCGGCGTACCGGTCGACCTCCTTCTCCGTCATGTTGAGCTCGCGCTGGATCCGGTCGAGCCGCTCCTGGAGCCGCATGCGGCGGCCCTCGAGCACGCGCAGCCGGATCTCCATGTCGGTCGAGGAGAAGAACGCGAACCGGATGTCGAAGTTGTCGTCCTCCCAGGCCGTGGGACCGACCTCCGACATCAACCGCTCGAACTCCCGGGTGCCGGCCTCTGTCACCTGGTAGACGATCTTCGGGCGGCGCGAGAGCGGCGTGGAGGCGGTGGACTCCTCGATCAGCGCGCCCCGCAGCATCTTCTTCAGCGTGGGATAGAGCGAGCCGTAGGACAGCACGCGCCCCCACCCGAGCATCAGGTTGAGGCGCTTGCGGAGCTCGTAGCCGTGCATGGGTCCCTCGTGCAGCAGCCCCAGGACTGCGAGCTCGATGGTCTCCGCGCGACGTGCCACAGACCTATCGTAGCGATATATCCGCAGAATGCGAACGGGTGGTACATCGCGAATGCGGATCCGACGTGTCACAGCGTGACGCGGCGCACCGCGCCGCCGACTCGGCGATTGCTGGGTCGGTTGCGTAACCTCGTGCAGCGTGGCAGGCAAGCGGAAGGCGGGCTCGGGCGGCGGAAGCAGCCGACCCCCCGCGCGGAAGACCGCCGCCAGGGCACCGGCCGGCGCGGCCAAGAAGGCCGCGACAGCGAAGAAGACCCCGACCGTCAAGCGGGACGTGCTCGGCAAGAACGGCAAGATCAAGAAGCAGCGCACCCGCGGCGCCAAGATCCGCCGGGTGCTGGTCTACCTGCTGCTCGCCGGCCTGGTCGGGATGCTCGTGGTCGCGGGCGGCTTCGTCTACCTCTACAAGACGACCAAGCTGCCGGACCCGAACGCCGACTTCGAGACCAACACGTCGTTCGTCTACTACAACGACGGCGAGAACGAGCTGGGCCGTTACGCCATCCAGAACCGCGACGCGATCGCGTACGACCAGATGCCCCAGGACGTCAAGGACGCCGTGGTCGCCGCGGAGAACCGCACGTTCTGGAGCGACAACGGCGTCGACTTCAAGGGCATCATCCGCGCCGTCTTCAACAACGCGTCGGGCAACGCAACGCAGGGCGCGTCGACGATCACCCAGCAGTACATCAAGATCCTCTACCTCACCCAGGAGCGCTCCTACACGCGCAAGCTCAAGGAGGCGATCCTCTCCCTGAAGCTGGGCCGCCAGGTCTCCAAGCAGGAGATCCTCGAGGGCTACCTCAACACCATCTACTTCGGTCGCGGCGCGTATGGCATCCAGGCGGCCGCGCAGGCCTACTTCGGCAAGTCCGCCTCCGAGCTGGACCTCAAGGAGAGCGCGGCGCTGGCGAGCATCATCAACAACCCGAACCACTTCGACCCGGCCAATGGCAAGGACGCGAAGATCGAGCTGCGCGAGCGCTACCGCTACGTGCTCGACGGGATGGCCTCGACGGACGACATCAGTGACGCCGACGCGATCCAGGCGGGGCGGAAGCTGCCGAAGTTCCAGCCCGAGGCCACCGACGACAGGTACGGCGGCCAGAACGGCCACGTGCTGACCATGGTGAAGAACGAGCTCACGACGCTCACCAACGAGGAGACCGGGGAGCCGTTCACCGAGGGCGAGATCGACGGCGGCGGCCTGCGGGTGACCACGACGTTCACCCAGAAGGCGATGGACGCGGCCGAGGAGGGTGTCGCCGAGGTCCGGCCGGAGGGCAAGGAGTTCACCGACAAGGACCTGCACATCGGTGTGGCCAGCGTCCAGGTCGACACCGGAGCGGTGCGCGGCATCTTCGCCGGGCAGGAC
Organism: uncultured Actinomycetota bacterium; assembly: GCA_963825455.1. Taxonomy (GTDB): domain Bacteria; phylum Actinomycetota; class Actinomycetes; order Propionibacteriales; family Nocardioidaceae; genus Nocardioides. The sequence goes on along the minus strand of CAWGTG010000002.1, from coordinate 226,156 downwards.
TTCCTCGACAGCCAGATCAACTGGGCCATCGCGGGTGGGCAGGCGGGCTCGTCGGTGAAGCCGTTCGCACTGGCGGCCGGACTGAAGGCGGGCTACTCGCTCAAGGACACCTTCTCCGGAAACTCGCCGTTCGAGCTCGAGGACGGTACGCCGATCCGCAACGAGGGCGACAACGACTACGGCTCGGCGGTCAACCTGCTCAAGGCCACCGAGGACTCCATCAACACGGCCTTCACCGACCTGACGGTGTCGATCCCGGACGGGCCGCAGAAGATCCTCGAGATGATGAACGCGATGGGCATCCCGCCGAACAAGGGCCCGGGCAAGCACTACGGCTACCCGCGGGCCAGTGCGGGGCTCGACCCGTTCCCGAGCATCACGCTGGGAAGCGCGACGATCAGCCCGATCAACATGGCCAACGGCTTCGCGACCATCGCGAACGGCGGCCGGTTCCACGCGCCGTACATCATCGAGAAGGTCGAGTCGAAGGACGGCGAGGTCCTCTACGACCACTCGGTGAGCGACAAGCAGGTCATCGACGAGGACCAGGGCTCGGACATCGCGGCCGACGTCAGCTACGCGCTCCAGCAGGTCGTGCAGTCCGGCACCGGCACCGCCGCGCTAGGAATCGGCCGCCCGGCGGCAGGCAAGACCGGCACCGCGACCAACTCGTTCGACCAGGTCGACTCGGCGTGGTTCACCGGCTACACCCCGCAGCTGTCGACGTCGGTCATGTACGTCCGCGGCAAGGGCAACGAGCAGCTCGACGGCTGGCTGCCGTCGTACTTCGGCGGCGACTACCCCGCCGACACGTGGACCGCCGTCATGAACCGCGACATGGAGGGCGTCGAGGAGCAGGACTTCCCGCCGCCGGCGAACGTCGACGGCGAGGCGCCCGACGAGGGCCACCAGCCGACCCTGCCGCCGAAGCCGACCAAGAAGCCGACCCCGACCGACACACCGAGCAACACCGGCCGGCCGACCAAGACGCCGACCTCGGTGCCGACCCCGACCGTGCCGACGCAGCCGCCGACGTCCGAGGCGCCGACCACGGCTCCGCCGACCACGCCGACGGACATCCCGACCCCGACGTCGAGCTGCGACCTCCTCGGCTGCCCGACGCCGACGGCGAGCGCCACGGCGACGGTGACGCGCACGGCCGCCGCCCGTGGCGCGAACCGCGCCGCTGTCCTGTGGGTCTGGTGGAACCGGATGCGCTGGTGACGTGAGCCGCCCCCCTGCGGACGGCCATGTCCACCCGACCCTGGACGACTCCGTCGTCGCCGCTCTCAGCGAGGGCATCGGCGGACCCGTGGGGGCGCACGCGACACGGCACCCGTGGTGGACGCCGACCCGAGTGCTGGTCCTGCTGGCGGCTGCGTTCTTCGCGCTCGGGATGGTGCAGAAGAGCGGCTGCTACCAGGGCTTCTGGGTCTACGACGACCACCGCTACACACACATGTGCTACTCCGACCTGCCCTACCTCTACACCGGACGCGGGCTCGTCGAGCTGGACTGGCCCTACTCCGACGACCCGCAGGTGCGAGCCCGCTACGAGGTGATGGAGTACCCCGTCGGCATCGCCTACTTCGCGTACGGCGCCGCCTGGGTGACCCAGAAGGTGACCGGCGCCGGGGACGTCCACGCCCGTGCCGACCAGCCGGCCGGCGACCTGGTCGGCACCGGCCAGGTGAAGAAGGAGCTGCGCGCGTTCGTCATCGTCAACGCCCTCGGATTCGCGGCGATGGCGCTGCTGTCGGCGTGGCTCCTGGCCGGGGTCAATCGTCGGCGGCCGTGGGACGCGGCCGCCTTCGCGGCCTCGCCGGCGCTGGTGCTGACCGGCCTCATCAACTGGGACATGCTCGCGGTGGTCATGGTCGCGGGCGCGCTGCTCACCTGGGCGCGCGGCCGGCCGGTGGCGACCGGGCTGCTGGTCGGGCTCGGCACGGCCACCAAGCTCTACCCGCTCTTCCTGCTGGGCCCGATCGCGATCATCTGCCTGCGCGAACGCCGCTATCGAGACCTGGTCGACACCGTGCTTGCCGCGGCCGCGTCGTGGTTCCTGCTGAACGCGCCGGCGTACCTCAGCGGCAAGGACGAGTGGAAGCGGTTCTGGGAGTTCAACTCCGAGCGCGGCCCCGACCTCGGCTCGGCATGGCTGGTGCTGAGCCAGTGGACCCACGAGACGATCAGCGCGACCACGGTCAACCACTGGTCGTGGGCGCTGTTCGGGCTCTGGTGCGCGGCGGTGGCCGTGGTCGGTTTCCGCGCGCCCAGCACGCCGCGGCTGGCGCAGCTCGCGTTCCTCGTGGTCGTCGGCTTCCTGCTGGTGAACAAGGTCTACTCGCCGCAGTACGTGCTCTGGCTGCTGCCGCTGGCGGCGCTGGCCCGGCCGCGCTGGCGCGACCAGCTGGTGTGGCAGTCGTGCGAGGTCGTCTACTTCGCGTCGGTGTGGTGGTACCTCAACGGCGACCTGCAGCCCGGTCAGGGCCAGGACGTCGGCTGGTACTGGGTCGCGATCCTGATCCGGATGGTCGGCGAGCTCTACCTCGTGGCGATCGTCGTTCGCGACGTGCTCCTCCCGCGCTACGACCCGGTCGTCGCCGGCTTGGGGGACCCGCCCCGCGAACCAGATCAGCGCAATCGCGCCGAAGAGGTCGCGTTTCACGCGTGAAACAAGGCCAAATCGGCGCAATTGCACTGAACCGGTCTTGAGGTGGGGGAGCCGCCTCAGCTGACGTCGACGCGGTCGAACGTCGTCGCGGTGTAGCGCACCCGCACGTCGACGCGGTCGCCCACCTCGGGGACCGCGGCGTCGGCGGGCAGGAACAGCATCGACGCCTGCATGTGCGGGGGCTCGGCGAAGAGCCGTTGCTTGCCGTCTACCCAGAACGGTGAGCGGGTCAGCCCCATCGCATCCATGCCGCCGCGGGCCACGACCGCCGCACGGGCCTTGAGACCGGTGTCGCCCAAGGGGGACTCGAGGCCGATGCCGTGGGCGGTGCCACCGCTGACGACCAGCAGGCGCCCGTCGCGCGGGGCGCTGCGGCCGCGGTAGCCGAACACGTCCCCCCGCTTGAGCTCGTGCACGTCGAGGACCGCGGCGGTGACCCGCAGCGCCTCGCGTTCCCCGAGCCACAGGTCGGTGCCGATGCGAGGCCGGACGGTGAGGTCGGCGTACGACGAGCGGAGTGTCGCCAGCTCGTCGGCGGTCAGGTGGCTGACCCAGACGCTGCTGGTCGGAAGCTCTGCGGCCACGAGGTCCGTGAGCAGCCGCTCGACCTCGGCGAGGTGGCGACCCGAGGCGAGCGGGAGGTGCAGCGCGACACCCTCAAGGCCGCCCCCGCGGAGATGCTTCGAGACCGACCACAGCTGCTGGGCCGTGAGGCCGTGCCGGCGCATCGACGTCTCGATCTCCAGCACGAACCGCGCACCCGGCTGCGCCTCGAGCAGGCCAGCCAGGTCGTCGGGACGGCTGATCGTGTGGATCACCCGCCCACCGAGCGCGGAGTCGGGGCTGGGATGGAAGGCGCGCCAGGGCGTCAGCACGAGCAGGTCGCCGGCGTACCGGTTCGCGATCTCGGGCAGCTCCTCGTAGGTGCCGACGGCGAGGGTGTCGGCTCCCAGCCAGGCGGCCTTGCGTGCGAGCCGGCCCAGGGTGAAGCCGTAGCCGTTGCCCTTGGCGACCGGCACCAGCCCGGGCGTGGCGTCGGCGAAGGCCCGCAGGTGGGCGCGCCAGCGCTCACCGTCGACGGTGAGGGTGAGGCTCACGAGCACCTACCGCCGGCTCATGTAGAGGTCGAAGGCCTTGTAGAGCGGCTTGTTCAGCGGCAGGTCCCACTCGCCGGCGTACTCCACGGCCTCGCCGCCGGTGCCGACCTTGAACTGGATCAGGCCCACGTGGCTGTCCTCGGCGTCGAGGGTCGGCGTGATGCCCCGCAGGTCGTAGACGTCGGCGCCGGCCGCGATCGCTGCGCGGAGCATCGCCCACTGGACGGCGTTCGAGCCGCGGACGTCGCGCTTCTCGGTCGAGGAGGCGCCGTACGAGTACCAGGCGTGCGCGCCCACGCGGACCATGATCGTGGCGGCGACGAGATCGCCCTCATGGCGCGCGAGAAAGAGCACGAACCGGTCCCGCTCCTCGGCGCCGAGCGCGTCGGCCATGACCCGGAAGTACGCCAGCCCGCGGGGGGTGAAGTGGTCGCGCTCGGCGGTGTGCACGTAGAGGTCGTGGAAGAGCTTGAGGTCGCCCTCCTCGTCGCCGCGGCCGGAGCTGGTGGTGACCTCGACGCCCGACTTGTCGGCCTTCTTGATGTTGCGGCGCCACAGCTGGTTCATGCCGGCCAGGACATCGGCCTCGGTCCGGTCGGTGAGCGGGACCTGGAAGACGTACTGCGGCTGGCCGACGGCGAACCCTCCCCCTGGTGAATGGCCGGTGCCCTGCGCCCGCCAGCCCAGGGAAGTGAGCTGGGAGACGACGCGGGCGCCGATCGGTTCGCGCTCGGTGGGTGGCAGGTCGCCGAGCCTGCCCACGGCGGGGTCGGCGAGCCCGTCCTTCACCTGGGCGGCGCTCCAGCGGCGGGTCACCACCGGCGGGCCCATCCTGATCCCGAACGCGCCCCGGTCCTTGAGGTACGCCGTCATGGGCGCGAGCCAGTCGCCGAGCCGGTCGGTCGACCAGTCGAGGACCGGGCCCTCGGGCAGGTAGGCGAGGAACCGCTTGAGCCGCGGCAGCTGTCGGTAGAGCACCAGCCCGGCACCGACCAGCTCTGTGCCGCCGGGGCCGTCGTACCAACCCAGCGACTCGTGCCGCCACTCCGACTTCACCCGTCCCCAGGCAGGGGTCTGCAGGAAGCTCGCCGAGCGCTGCGAGCGCAGGAAGGCGAGGTGGTCCTCCGGGCTGATGGCGCGCACGGTCGGATTCACCCGTCGAGGTTATCGGGGGGCGCGTTCGTCCTCGCCCTCGGCGCGGTGACCTGCCACGCTGGTCCCCTGTCGGGGCGTGTATCAGGCGACCTGGTCCTCGCTCCTGATTGATGTGACCGTCCTTGACCACCCAGAGATCTCGGAGGCTTGCGTGACGATCGGCGGTGCGGCGACCGAGCGCCCCGGCGAGGTCTGGGGCCAGGCCGCCTCGGCCTTCGAGCGCTGGACCGCGGGCGACGCGGTGGCCCTCGACGAGCTGGTCCGCCTGATGACGCCGGTGCTGTGGCACGTCGTTCGCGCGTACCGGCTCACGACCGAGCTCGCCGAGGACGTCGTGCAGACCACGTGGCTGTCGATGGTGAAGTCTCGAGCGTCGATCCAGGAGCCCGCCGCCGTGGGGGGATGGCTGACCACGACCGCCCGTCGCGAGGCGTGGAAGGTCGCGAAGGCCGCCGGGCGGGGCATCCCGGTCGAGGACGACGAGCTGTCCCGTCGTCTGCCCGACGAGGACTCCGCCGAGTCGGAGGTCCTGCGCCGCGACGGCGACGAGCGCCTCTGGGACGCCGTCGAGCGACTGTCCGAGCGGTGCCAGGCGCTGCTGCGGATCGTGGCCTTCGAGCACAGACCTGACTACACGACGATTGCCGCCAACCTCGGCATGCCCGTCGGCAGCATCGGCCCCACTCGTGGTCGCTGCCTGCAGAAGCTCCGCACCTTGATCCAGAACGGGGACGATGATGAGTGATCTCACCGACGACGACCTGCTGGCCGGCATTCGCGCCCACTGGGAGTCCCGGGACCCCGTGCCCCACGGCATGACGGCCCGGCTCCAGACGGCCGCCGCCCTGGCCGCCTCCGACACCGACCTCGACATGGAGCTGATGCTCCTGGTCGAGCGGACCGAGGAGCTGGCCGGCGCTCGCGGCGCCTCCGCCACGGCGTACACCCTGCGGTTCGCGCACGACGGCGTCGACCTCCTGCTCCGGATCTCCGGCGACAGCGCCACGTCGCGGATCGACGGCTGGGTGGTGCCGCCCTCGCCGATCAGTGTCACAGTGCTCCGCGACGACGAGACCCTGGGCTCGGTCGAGGTCGGCGACACCGGCCGCTTCGAGCTCCCCGACCTGAGCCCCGGGATGCTCCGGCTCCGGCTCGAGCCCTTCGACGGCAGCACCACCTTCATGACGCCCGCCTTCGAGATCTGAGGAACCCACCGGATGCAAGCACCGAACCGCCGCAACACCCAGCACGCGCATCACTACCGTCGGCACCCGTGGTCTGTGCGGGTTCTCGACCCGGCCACCGCCGCCCAGGTCTCGGACGCGGAGCCGCCGCTGCCCACTGCGTACGTCGGACCGCGGGTGATCTTCCCCAAGACGGCTGACAGCAAGGCCATCGAGAAGGAGCTCACCCTCGCTGCCAAGGACCTCGGTTGGGTGATCAGGGTCGAGGACGAGGACCGCCGGACCCGTGAGCTCGCGTACGGCGTCATCAAGGTCGGCATCCGCGTGGCCGAGGGCCGCGCCGTCCGGCCGCCGGACGGGTTCCTGCTCCTGCAGCAGGCCCGCGCCCGCAGCAAGACCGACGCGCTGAGCACGGTGGGTCTCGACCACGTGCTGCACGCGACGACCATCGACCCCAACCCGCTGCACAACTCCGACCCGCTGCACAACTCCGACCCGCTCCACAACTCGGACCCGCTGCACAACTCCGACCCGGCGATGTCCTACGTCTACGCCGGTCGAGGAGGCCGCCAGCCGGTCAACTACGTCGGCCCGGCGCCGGTCCGGACCCCCGACTCCGAGCTCACCAGCCGGCGGCCGGTGGTCGGCATCCTCGACACCGGCTGTTGGACCAAGCACCCGTGGCTGAAGAAGGCGGTCAAGACCAACGTCAAGCTCGGCGGGTCACCGATCGGCTACACGCTCAAGGCGACCGCTCCTGAGCTCCACGGCGACCAGGTCGGTCCGGCGGACGGCGTCATCGACCAGCTGTCCGGCCACGGGACCTTCATTGCCGGGCTGGTCCACCAGATCTGCCCGGACGCAGACATCCTGAGCTGGCGGGCGGTCCCGTCGGAGGGTCCCATCGTCGAGTCGGACCTGGTCACCTTCCTCAGCCAGATCGCCGAGCTCGCCCGCCGCTACCGCGCCAACGAGGCGGGCGGTCACGCCCTCGACGTCCTCAACCTGTCGATGGGCTACTACCACGAGTCACCGGCGGACCTGGCGTTCGATCCGGTGATGACGGGGATTCTCGACGTGCTGTCCGACAACGGCGTGGTCGTCGTCGCGTCGGCGGGCAACGACGCCACCGACCGGCGGTGCTACCCGGCGGCGTTCAGCAAGAAGTCGATGGCTGTCCCGATCGTTGCGGTGGGCGCGCTCAACCCGAACCGCACCGACGCCTTGTTCAGCAACGTCGGTAACTGGGTGACGACGTACCAGCCGGGGGCCGCACTGGTCAGCACGATGCCGCCGTTCCAGGGCGGCTTCGAGCCGATCGCCCGCACGGAGAAGCACGAACGCCGCCGTGAGTCCCTGGACCCGGACGACTTCACCGCCGGCTTCGCGATCTGGAGCGGTACCTCCTTCAGCGCGCCGATCGCGGCCGGGCTGCTGGCGCGGAAGCTGGTCAACAAGGTCGACGCCACGGGCAGGGTCGACAAGCCCGCGAAGGCGGTCAGCGTCGCGAAGGCCGCGGTCAAGGCGTGCTTCCCCTCGCGCTGACCCCGCACAATGAGCCGTGCCCACGGCTGAGGAGCTGCACCGTCGCGGAGTGACCGCGCTCAACCGTGGGCAGCATGCCGCGGCGCGCCGCCATCTCGAGCAGGCGAGGTCACATCTCGACAGCGGTGACCTCCTGGCGCGGGTCGAGGCCAGCCTCGCCTACGTGCTCTCCGAGACAGGCGACCCCGACGGGGCGCTGGCCATGTGCAGGACCGCCCTGGCCCGCGGCGGGCTGACCGCGGCCACGCAGGGCGTACTGCACCGCCAGATCGCGCTGGTCGAGATGCTGCGCGGCGAGGGAGCGGCCGCGATCGAGGCGTTCGGCGACGCCATCCGGCTGACCCAGGAGCCGGTGGGCCGCGGGAACATCCACATCAACCGCGGCAACGTGCACCTCCAGAGGGGAGATCTGGACGTCGCCCGCGCGGACTTCGCGGCGGCTGAAGCCGCGTTCCTGGAGGCCGGGGACGTGCTGGCCGCGGCCAAGGCGGTGCACAACCTGGGCTATGTCGAGTTCCGGCGGGGCGACCTCGTCACGGCGCTCAGGGAGATGGGCCGCGCCCGCGCCGAGGTGGTGGCGCAGGGCGGGCCCGCGCTGGTGGCCATGGTCGAGCAGGACCGGGCAGAGGTCCTCCTGGCGGCCGGCCTGCGCGACGAAGGGCTGGAGGCACTGCGCCTGGCGTCCCAGCAGTACGGGAGGCGCCGGCTCCAGCAGCGCCGGGGCGAGGCCGAGCTCGCCGTGGCGCGGGCGTCCGCGCTGCACGACGTACGGCAGGCGCGCGCTGCGGCGCGGCGGGCTCGCGAGCTCTTCGGCCGCAGCGGCGCGCCGCGGTGGCGGGTGCGCGCCGAGGCCGAGGAGCTGTTCGCGGACGTGGCAATGGGTCGTGGCACCGGTCGGGGAGCCGACCACGGCGACCGTGCCGAACGGCTGGCCGAGGAGCTCGAGCACCAGCGGCTGAGGTGGCTGGCCCTCGACGTGCGGCTGGTCCGGGCCCGGCTGCTGGCCCGGGCGGGGGATCGACCGGCAGCGGTGCGGGTCCTGCGGTCGGTGCGGACAACGCGTGCCGCGCCACTCGACGTCCGGCTGACCGAGCGCGACGTGCGGGCGGAGGTCGCGGCTAGGCGCGGGACAGCGCTGTCCCACCTCCGCGCGGGCCTCGACGACCTGCACGCCTGGCAGAGCTCGTTCGGGTCACTCGACCTGCAGACCAACGTGGTCGGCCACGGCGTCCGGCTGGCCGTGCGCGGACTGGCGCTCGCGGTCCAGTCGCGGTCCGACGCGGTGCTGTTCGAGTGGTCGGAGCGGGCCAGGATGCTGGCCTCGCGGATCCAGCCCGTGCGGGCGCCGCAGGACCCGCAGGCGGCAGCGGACCTGGCGGAGCTGCGGGCCGAGCCTGCGCCCGAGCGGGAGTCCGAGCTGCGGCGCCGGATCCGGGAGCGGGCGTGGCAGCACAGGGGTTCCGGCGAGGTGGCCGACCCGGTGGCGCTGTCAGACCTCCAGGCCGGTCTGGGGCCGGACACGGCCCTGGTCGCGTACGTCGTCACCGCGGACCGCGTGGTGGCTCTCGTGGTCACGTCGGCCGGGACGGCCCGCCACGACCTCGGAGAACGCGCGCGGCTCGACGAGGCGCTGGGCGGCATGCTGCCGGACCTCGACATGGCCGCGACGGAGCTGCCCGACCCGCTGGCCGGATCGGTGCGCGGCACGCTGGCACGACGTCTCGACGCCGTGGCGGCGCTGCTCGTCGATCCCCTCCTCAGGGGGCCGTCGGGGCTCGGTGATCGCCGGCTCGTGCTGACCCCGTCGGGGCTGCTCGCCGGAGTCCCGTGGACGTTGCTGCCCGGCCTGGTCGGGCGGCCGGTGACGGTCGGCCAGAGCGCCACCTCGTGGCTGGCTCGTACGGCGACGCCGCTGCGCACCGGGTCCGCCGGCTTCGTGGCCGGACCCCGCGTCGTACGCGCGGAGGCGGAGGTCCGGGCCGCTGCCCGGGCCTGGCGCTCGGCCCCGGTCCTCGCTCGTGACGACGCCACTGCAGCTGCCGTCTCGGAGCTCGCCGGCCGGGTGGATGTACTGCACGTCGCCGCACACGGCCGCCACTCGGCGGAGAACCCGCTGTTCTCGGGCCTCGAGCTCGTCGACGGCACGTGGTTCGGCTACGACATCGACCAGCTCCCCGCCGTACCCGACGTCGTGCTGCTCTCGGCCTGCGAGGTCGGACGCTCCTCGGTCCGCTGGGGCGAGGAGCTGATCGGCATGACCGCCGCCTGGCTGCACGCCGGCGCCCGATGCGTGGTCGCCAGCCCCGCCGCCGTCAACGACAACGCCGCGCACGACGTCCTGGTCCGGGTGCACGACGCGCTGGCCTCCGGGGCCGACCCAGCGACGGCCCTCGCGGGGACGGTGTCCGCCGTGTCAGCGGACGCTGCCCCGGCGCCGTTCATCTGCTTCGGCTGAGCCCCAGAACTTTTCGCCGCTGCGAGGTATCAGACGGTTCGGGGACGACTCCTCATTCCCAGACACCGCGTCCGCAGCGGGGATTCCCCAGGAGACCTCATGAGCATGTCGCTGACCAGCCCGGCCCCGACGTTTGCCGACGACCGCTTCGCGGTGATCAGCCAGCCTCGGCCGGGCACCATCGTCGAGCTGGCACCGGGGAGCCAGCTCGCCGTGAAGTTCCGTCGAGGCCTGGGTCCCAGCCGTTGGCACCTGGTCGGGGTGCCCGGGCACCTACTGGTTCTGCCCGTGTCGGAGGGCGGCGGCCACGAGTTCCAGTTCCTGGTCTTCGGCGCCGACGACAGCACGGCTCCGCTGCGGTTCGAGCGCCGCCACCCCGATCGCGAGATGGCCCACGAGGTCTGTGAGCTGCTGGTGGTGCCGGTCAGCGAAGACGGTGCGCGAACATCCAGGCCCGCATCGCCACGAACCGCATGACGGTGACCGCGAGGTTGGCGACCGTCAGCACCGCGACCTCGACGCCGTGGTGGCTGCTGCCCGCGGCGTGCACGACCCAGAGGGCACCGCTGGTCACCGCGAGCCCGATCCCGAACACCAGCAGGCCCTGGGCCTGGTGACGCAGCACGTCCCGGCGTCCGCGCACCCCGAAGGTGAGCCGCCGGTTGGCCGTGGTGTTGCCGATCGCGGTGAGGAGCAGTGCCAGCGCGTTGGCGGTCCACGCGCCGGTCCAGCCGCGCATCAGTAGGTAGAGCAGCGCGTACGCCACGGTCGACGCGATCCCGACCAGCCCGAACATCGCCACCTGCATCCCGAGCCGTCCGGCCCCCGCGTCCGCGGAGGCCCGACCGAGCCGCTCGGAGACCTCGGCCAGGGGAAGCCGTCCGGCGAGCAGGTTGCGGCCGAGCCGGACGATGCCGCGCACGTCGTCGTACGCCGTCCGAGCGATGTCGACGCGGCTGTCCGAGTCGTCGACCCAGTCCACCGGCACCTCGTGGATCCGCAGTCCCGCCCGCTCGGCGAGCACCAGCAGCTCGGTGTCGAAGAACCACGCGTCGTCCTCGACCAGCGGCAGCACCTCGCGCGCCACGTCCCGGCGGATCGCCTTGAAGCCGCACTGCGCGTCGGAGAACCGGGTCCGGAGCGCGCCCCTCACCAGCAGGTTGTAGCCGCGCGAGATCACCTCGCGCTTCGGTCCGCGTACGACGCGCGCGTCGTGCCGCAGCCGGCTGCCGATCGCGAGGTCGGAGTGCCCGGAGATCAGCGGTGCGACCAGCGGCAGCAGTGCGTTGAGGTCCGTGGACAGGTCGACGTCCATGTAGACGAGCACGTCCGCGTCGGAGTCGGCCCACACCTTCTTCAGCGCCCGGCCGCGGCCCTTCTCGGCGAGGTGTACGACGCGGACGTCGTCGTAGGTGTGCGTGAGCCGTCGGGCCAGCACGGCGGTCCCATCGGTGCTCGCGTTGTCCGCGATCGTGATGCGGTGGCTCCATGGCAGCCGCGCCAGCTGTTCCCGGACTCGGAGCACCGACGCCTCGAGGTCGTCCTCCTCGTTGTGGACCGGGATGACGACGTCGAGCGTCGTCGTGGTGAGCTCGGTGACGGCGGGCTGCTCGAACGCCGCCGCGCTCACGTGTTGGTCCCGGTGGTGCTGGCGGCGCTCAGGTCGTAGAGGGTGACCTCGTCGACGGTCTGGGCGGGGAAGTTCTCCGCCACCCAGGCTGCGATCTCGCTGCTGGCGCTGCTGCCGCCCATCTGGTTGCCGCCGCCGAGCCCACCACCGGCGATGAAGTAGTGGATCTCGCCGGCCGCGACGTGGGCCTGGAACTGCGCCAGCGTCGGCGACGGGTCGGAGCCGTTGAAGCCGCCGATCGCCATCACCGGCTCCTGGCTGGCCAGCTGGTAGCCGGACGCCGAGTTGGAGCCGACGGCCGCGGCGACCCAGGTGTACTGGTCGGCGTCCTCCTGCAGACGTGCGGTGATCGTGTCGGTGGGCTCGCTGCCGTTGAGCAGCCCCCCGCCTCCGCCGGTGGGTATCCCGCCGCCGCCCGGTCCGCCGCCGGGGCCGCCGCCGCCGAACCCGCCGGTGGTCGCCGGACCGGCGCTCGGGATCGAGCCGGTGTGCGGCGTGGCCGCGGTCTCGACGGCGTACGCCGTGGGTCCGGCCAGCGAGACCGCGAGCGCCGCCGCGGCGACACCTGCCGCGATCCGGCGCGGCAGCCGGCCGAGCCCACCGACCACCAGTGCGATGACGAGCCCTGCGAACAGCACCACCCACCGCAACCACGGCAGGAAGTCGGAGGTCCGGCCGAGCAGGAAGAAGCTCAGCACGGTCGTGAGCGACACCGCTGCGCTGGCCACTCCCGAGGCGAGCAATGAGGTGCGGTGCTGCCAGAGCAGCCAGGCGCCGGTGCCGACCAGGGCGCCGATCGCGGGGGCCAGCGCCACCGTGTAGTAGGCGTGGAAGATCCCGGCCATGAAGCTGAAGGTCGCCGCGGTGACGACCAGCCACCCGCCCCAGATCACCAGGCTCGCTCTGACCGCATCGGTCCGCGCGGCCCGCCGGGTGAACCACAGCCCGGCCACGAGCAGCAGCAGTGCGGTCGGCAGCAGCCACCCGACCTGCCCGCCGATCTCGTCGCTGAGGAGGCGACCCAGGCCGGTCTCGCCCCACATGCCGCCGTTCCCGCCACCGCCGCCGACCGAGCCGACCTCGTTGCCGGTGAGCCGGCCGAAGCCGTTGTAGCCGAGGGTCAGCTCGAGGATCGAGTTGTTCTGGCTGCCGCCGATGTAGGGGCGGCTGCTCGCCGGCCAGAGCGACACGATCGCGACCCACCAGCCGGCCGAGGCGAGCATCGCGCCGAGCCCGACCAGCAGGTGGCCGAGCCGCTTGAGGAACGAAGTGTGCGCGAAGAGCACGTAGACCAGGCCGAGGGCAGGAACGACCAGGAACGCCTGCAGCATCTTGGTGAGGAAGGCGAGACCAACCAGGGCGCCCGCCAGTGCGAGCCAGCGGACCGGGTGCTTCACGGACTCGACAGCCCGCAGCGCGGCGTACGCCGACCCGACCAGCAGGAGCGTGAGCAGCGCGTCGGGGTTGTCGAACCGGAACATCAGCACCGCCACCGGCGTGGTCGCCAGCACCACCCCGGCGAGCAGGCCGGCCGACGTCGAGCCCGTCGTACGCCGGACCGTGGCGTAGAGCAGCCCCACCGCCGCGACGCCCTCCAATGCCTGGGGGACCAGCAGGCTCCAGGTCGACAGCCCGAAGAGCCGCACCGACAACGACATCGGCCACAGCGACAGCGGCGTCTTGTCGACGGTGATCGAGTTCGCAGCGTCCGAGGAGCCGAAGAGGAACGCCTGCCACGACTCCGACCCTGCCTGGGCTGCAGCGGAGTAGAAGCTGTTCGCCCAACCGGAGGCGCCCAGCCCCCACAGGTAGAGGAGGCCGGTGCCGACCAGCAGCGCGACCACCGCCGGCCGCTCCCAGCGCGCCCGAGGCGGCTCGTCGGGCAAGGGGCCAGGCGTCGGGGAGGGCGCGGGTCGGACCGCGGTCAGGAGACTCATGCCTCCACGGTGTGATCAGGGGCTGGCGCGGCGATGTGGTCGGTCTGTGGTGTTGCTGTGAGCGCCGACTGGTCGGGCGAGTCTGCCGCTTGTCAGGGGTTGCAACCCCTGACAACAGACAATTTCCCCGGCCAGCCGGGGAAATCGACCCCCAGGCTCTAGAGCCGCTCGCGCAGCCAGGCGAAGTCGGCGTTGTGCTCGTCGGCGCCACCGGGTGTCTCGCAGATCACGGGCGCGTCGGCCTCGCGGATCACGCCGGCCAGCAGATCGGCGTCGATCTTGCCGGCGCCGAGGCTGGCGTGGCGGTCGGCGCCGGAGTCGAAATCGTCGCGGCTGTCATTGCAGTGCACCAGGTCGATCCGGCCGGTGATCTTGCGGACGTCCTCGACCACGGTCTCCAGCGGGTTGCCGCCGGCGTGGGCGTGGCAGGTGTCGAGGCAGAAGCCGACCATGTCGAAGCCCTCGGCCTTGGAGATGGCCTCCCACACCCCGGCGATCCGGTCGAGGTAGCGGGCCATCGCGTTGGTGCCACCCGCGGTGTTCTCGATGAGGAGCGGGATCTTGAGGTCGGTCGCCTCGATCGCCTTGCGCCAGTTGTCGAAACCCTTGGCGGGGTCGTCGTCGTCCTGCACGTGGCCGCCGTGCACGATCAGTCCCTTGGCGCCGATCGACGCGGCGGCGTCCATGTGCTGCTGGATCAGCTTGCGGCCCGGGATCCGCTGGCGGTTGTTGGTCGTGGCGACGTTGATGGGGTACGGCGCGTGCACGTAGAGGTCGATCCCGGCCGCCTCGGCGTCCGCCTTGAGCCCCTCGGCGCCGCCGGCGTAGTTGAAGACCGGGCCCTTGTAGCTCTGCGGGTCGCCCAGGAAGAACTGCACCAGCGGCGCGTTGCGAGCCTTCGCCTCGGCGATCGGGTCGGTCTGCTCGACGTGCGCTCCGATCTGCATGTGGCCAGCCTAGGACGGCCCGCCGACACGATCACCAGGGCAGCAGCCCCTCCTGGCCGATGAACCACCCGGGCAGCTCCTCGGCGACGCACGCCTCGACGATCGGCCCGACGCCCTCCGCCAGGGTCTGGGTGCCGGTGAAGTCGTTCAGGTTCGTCGCGGTGTAGCCGGGATCCACCGCGGTGACGCGCACGTCGGGGAGCGACTTGGCATACATCGTCGCCACCATGTTCAGCGCCGCCTTCGACGACGGGTAGACGATCCCCCACAGCGTCGACTCGAATCGGGCGCGGTCCAGCGTGATCCCGAACGAGCCCAGCCCGCTCGACACCATCACCAGCCGCGGCCGCTCCGACCGGCGCAGCATCGGCAGGAACGTGTTGGTGACCCGCACCGGGCCGAGGAGGTTGACTCCGAAGACCGGCACGAAGTCGGCCGGCGCGGTGTCGGCGGGCTGGGCGCGGGTCCCGCTGATCCCGGCGTTGTTGACGAGAACGTCCAGGCCGGTCCCCGCGTCCGTCACCGCGTCGTACGCCGCCGCGACCGACTGGTCGTCGGTCACGTCGAGCTGCACGACACGCAGGTCGGAGTCCGGCTGCGCCCCCTGGATCTCCTTGGCGACCGCCTCTCCGGCCGCGACGTCGCGGGAGCCGAGCCAGACGGTCCAGCCGCGTTCGGCGAGCCTGGCTGCGGTCTCGGCACCGAGGCCCCGGTTGGCACCGGTGATGAGGACAGTGGTGTGTGTGGTCATGCGACCACCGTGCGTCGGGACGGGCCGGCGCGGCAGGCCCGGTCGATCGTGGGACCGACGGTCCTACCCAGCCCCAACGGACGCGAGCCATGCTGGAGGAGTGAGGACGAACCGGGCCGAGCTGGCACGCGCGCTCAAGCGGGCGCGCGCCAAGGTGCGGCCGGAGGACGTCGGACTGCCGGCCGGACTGCACCGCCGGGTGCCGGGGCTGCGCCGCGAGGAGCTCGCGATGCTGGCCGGGATCAGCGTCGACTACGTCGTACGCCTCGAGCAGGCCCGCGGCCCGCGCCCTTCGGAGCAGGTGCTGACCGCCCTGTGCCGTGCGCTCCGTCTGGACACCGACGAGCGGGACCACGTCTTCCACCTGGCCGGTTCGGCGCCACCGCAGTCCGGGCACATCGACATGCACGTGCGGCCGAGCGTGCTGCGGCTGATCGACCGGTTCCACGACCTGCCCGCCCTGGTGACCAGCGCCAAGGGCGACGTGCTGGCCTGGAACGCGATGTCCTCGGCGCTGCACGGCGACTGGTCGCGGCTGCGCCCGGAGCGGCGCAACCAGCCACGGCTCCGGTTTCTCCCGGACCCGACCGAGCCGCCCCGGAGCACCGTCGGGGGTACGCCGGACGAGCGCGCCGCCACGGCAGCGCAGACAGTCGCCCACCTCCGGGCTGTGGCGGGCCGCTATCCCGACGACCCCGGCCTGGCCCGGCTGCTGGAGGAGCTCCACGCTGGCTCGGCTGAGTTCCGGGAGCTCTGGGCCGACACCGACGCGGGTGGCTGGCGCAGCCACACCAAGACGGTGACGCACCCGAGCCTGGGTGAGCTGAAGTTCGAGTGCGACACGCTGCATGTCCCGGATGTGGACCAGAGCCTCATCGTCTACTCGGCCGCGCCGGGCAGCCACGAGGCCGAGGCACTGGCCCTGCTCCGGGTGGTCGGGACCCAGGACCTCAGCACGGCCCGTTGACAGGCCCGGTGAGCTCGCGGAGCCGCCGCAGCGCCTCCGCGGCGGTGGGCCGGCGCTCAGGCTCGGGCCGGGTCATGGAGTCGCAGAGCGTCAGCAGCGTCGCGGGTCCGGCCAGCGCGCGGCGGGCGACGAGCCCCGCGGCGTAGACGTCCTGGCTCGGGTGCGGCGGGGCGCCGGCCAGCCGCTCGGGCGCGAGGAACGCCGGCGTCCCGGCCGGGCCGACAGGCTCGTGCCACCTCGCGGCCACGCCGAAGTCCGCGAGCAGCAGGTGTGGGCGTACGTCGTCTCGCAGCAGGAGGTTCGACGGCTTCACGTCACCGTGCACGAGCCCCTGGGCGTGGACGGCGGCCAGGGCGTCGAGCAGCTGGCCCAGCAGCTGCGCGAGCAACCAGGCCGGAAGGGGTCCACGGGCGGCGAGGAGGTCGCGCACCGACCCGCCCTGCACCAGCTCCATCGCGATCAGCGCGACGTCGTCCTCGGCCGCCCAGCCCGATGGCGCCAGCACGTGCGGGTGCTCGACCCGGTGCGCCTGCTCCCGGACGAACCGCATCAGTGCCTCGGGGTCGCGGCCGCGCAGCACCTTGGCGGCGACGTGCCGCCGGGTGCGCAGGTCAAGCGCCCGGTGCACCACGCCGTGCCCGCCGCGGCCGATCTCCTCGAGCAGCACGTAGCGTCCGGCAACGGGAGGCGGACGGCGAGGCACTCCGCGGAACCTAGTCGCGGCGAGGCGGTGGCAGGGGCCGCTCTCCACAGCCCTGGTTCCGAGGCTCGGAGATTCGGTGGTGCGCCCCTCCCGCTGTTAACCTTTCGCGTCCGTCTCGACCAGACGTCGAGCGGACCAGACGCACAAGCCCTCCTGCCACGGAGAGACCGTGGCCGCCGAGCCCACAGGAGGTGGAACTGCTTTGCGTGCCTATGAAGTCATGGTCATCCTCGATCCCAGTCTCGAGGAGCGCACTGTCGAGCCGTCGCTCGACAAGTACCTCAACGTCATCCGCAAGGACGGCGGCTCGATCGAGTCGGTCGACATCTGGGGTCGTCGCCGCATGGCCTACGAGATCAAGAAGAACCAAGAGGGCATCTACGCGGTGGTCAACCTGACCGCAGAGCCCGACTCCGTCAAGGAGCTCGACCGCCAGCTCACGCTGAACGAGTCCATCCTCCGGACCAAGGTCATCCGGCCCGACAACAAGTAGCCCGTTCCCGCGGGCGTCCCCTCCTGTGTGCGGAGCGCCTGTGGAAGAGCCCTTCCCACCGTCGGTGCCTGCGGCAACGATGGGTGGGAAACCGGACGGGACCAACAAGGAGACCTCATGGCAGGCGAGACCATCATCACCGTGGTCGGCAACCTCACCGACGACCCCGAGCTGCGCTTCACGCCCTCGGGCGCCGCGGTCGCCAACTTTTCGGTGGCCTCGACCCCGCGCAACTTCGACAAGAACACCAACGAGTGGGTCGACGGCGAGGCGATGTTCCTTCGCTGCTCCATCTGGCGGCAGGCGGCAGAAAACGTCGCGGAGTCGCTGCAGCGGGGCATGCGAGTCGTCGTGCAGGGCCGGCTCAAGGCCCGGACCTACGAGACCCGCGAGGGTGAGAAGCGCACCGTCTTCGAGATCGAGGTCGACGAGATCGGCCCGTCCCTGAAGTTCGCGACCGCCAAGGTCAACCGCACCAGCCGCCAGGGCGGCGGGGGCGGCTACTCCGGCGGTGGCGGGCAGGCCGGCGGCCAGGGGGGCGGCGAGTCCACCCCGGCGGCGGCCGACCCGTGGGCCACCCCGGCCCCGGCCGCCGGTGGAGGTGCCGCTGCCGGCGCCGCTGGCGGCGCTGCGGCCAGCGACCCGTGGGGCGCTCCCAACGCTCCGGCCGACGAGCCTCCGTTCTGAGAGCCCAGACACACACCCATCGACCATTCCGGCCGCTCCGTCCCTTCTGGGGCGAGGGGCCGGGCTTCTGAGGAGGAAGCACCACAATGGCCAAGCCCGTACTCCGCAAGCCCAAGAAGAAGGTCTGCCAGTTCTGCAAGGAGAAGGCGACCGGTGCCGACTACAAGGACACCGCCCTGCTCCGGAAGTTCATCTCTGACCGCGGCAAGATCCGCGCGCGTCGGGTGACCGGCAACTGCGTCCAGCACCAGCGGGACGTCGCCATCGCCGTCAAGAACGCCCGCGAGGTGGCCCTGCTGCCCTACACGTCCACCGGTCGCTGAGAAAGGGGATACCTGCGATGAAGCTCATCCTCACTCAGGAGGTCACCGGTCTCGGTGCCCCGGGCGACGTGGTCGAGGTCAAGGACGGCTACGGCCGCAACTACCTCGTCCCGCGTGGCGAGGCGATCCGCTGGACCCGTGGTGGCGAGAAGACCATCGAGTCCATCAAGAAGGCACGCACCACGCGTGCGGTCCGCGACCACGACTCCGCCGCGGCCATCAAGGCCAAGCTCGAGGAGTCGCCGGTCCACGTCAAGGTCCGGGCGGGCGACAGCGGCAGGCTCTTCGGGGCCGTCACCGTCACCGACATCGCCGAGGCCCTGAGCGACGCGTCCGGCCAGGAGGTCGACAAGCGGACCATCGCCGTCGGCAACCCGATCAAGTCGCTCGGCGCCCACGAGGTGACCGTCCGGCTGCACGACGAGGTGTCCGCCACGGTGGCCCTCAACGTCATCCCTGCCTGACCACCTGAGCAAACCAGACCCGACGGCCCCGCCGGCTCCTGCGAGCCGTGCGGGGCCGTCGCGCGTGCGGCGTACCCGCCCCGAGGCCCGGAGACTAGTCACGGTAAGGGGCTGTCGAGCAGGACGTGACCAGCACGGGTACTAGTCCATACACACCGGTGGATAAGGATGTGGATAGGCCCTTGGCGTGACGGTCGCGGAGGCTTTGTCGACAAAGCCACCCGACGACGGGTAAGTGACTGTCCGGTGAACGGACACCCGGGGCAACTATTTTGGCTCCACACCGGTGGACGGCCGTTGTCGCAGGTCAGAGCGGTGCAGGCGGACAAGTTGGGGTGTGGCTCCACAGGGCTGTCCCCAAGCTGTGCACAGTCTCGCCGACTGTCGTCCACGCGATGTCCCGGGTTCTCCCCAGGGGGTGTGGATGGCGGGCTTCCCACGCGGCGCAAGGCCTGCCTAGGTTGCTCCGAGCAGCCCCACGACGTCGACACCGGATCCACCCCTTGGCCCCCGCCCCGCGGGGCCGGATCGGTCGGCGCTGTCGGCGGTCGACCCTACTGTCGGCGACGTTCCCCGTCGTCCCATCCGTCACACCATCAACATCCTCCGGAGTCGCTGTGAGCCTGACCGAGTCCGACGCCTGGCAGGTGCCCGGCGGCATGCCGGAGCCCGGCTCCGGCGGTGACCGGACCCCGCCCCAGGACATGGCGGCAGAGCAGTCGGTGCTCGGCGCGATGATGATCTCCAAGGACGCCATCGCCGACGTCGCCGAGGTGGTCCGGGGCGCCGACTTCTACCGGCCGAGCCACGAGACGATCCACAACGCGATCATCGACCTCTACGGCCGCGGCGAGCCGGCCGACATGGTGACCGTCGCCAACGAGCTGCAGCGGCAGGGCGAGCTGCAGCGGGTCGGCGGGGCGCCCTACCTGCACACGATCACCGCCTCCGTCCCGATCGCCGCCAACGCCTCCTACTACGCCGGGATCGTCCGGGAGAAGGCGATCCTGCGCCGGCTGGTCGACGCCGGCACCCGCATCGTGCAGTTCGGCTACGCCGGCGAGGGCGACGTCGACGACCTGGTCGACCAGGCCCAGGCCGAGGTCTACCAGGTCACCGACAAGCGCAACAGCGAGGACTACGCGCCGCTCTCGGAGATCATGGACGGCGTCCTCGACGAGATCGAGGCGATCGGCAACCGCGACGCCGGGCTCTACGGCGTACCGACCGGCTTCGCCGATCTCGACGACCTGACCAACGGCTTGCACGCCGGCCAGATGATCATCGTGGCGGCGCGCCCCGCAGTTGGGAAATCGACGATCGCCCTGGACCTCTGCCGGGCCGCGTCGATCCACAACAACCTGACCAGCGTCTTCTTCAGCCTCGAGATGACCAAGTCCGAGATCACCATGCGGCTGCTCTCGGCCGAGGCGAAGGTGCCGCTCAACCACATCCGCAACGGCCAGCTCAGCGAGGACGACTGGACCAAGCTGGCCCGCAAGATGGGCGAGGTCTCCAGCGCTCCTGTCTTCATCGACGACTCGCCCAACATGACGATGATGGAGATCCGGGCCAAGGCCCGCCGGCTCAAGCAGCGCCACGACCTGCGCCTGGTCGTCATCGACTACATGCAGCTGATGACCTCCGGCAAGAAGGTCGAGTCCCGCCAGCTCGAGGTCTCGGAGTTCTCCCGCCAGATCAAGCTGCTGGCCAAGGAGCTCGAGGTCCCGATCATCGCGCTGTCCCAGCTCAACCGCGGCCCCGAGCAGCGGTCCGACAAGCGCCCGATGCTCAGCGACCTTCGCGAGTCCGGTTCCCTGGAGCAGGACGCGGACATGGTGATCCTGCTGCACCGCGAGGACCTCTATGAGCGTGAGTCCACCCGCCCGGGCGAGGCGGACCTGATCGTGGCCAAGCACCGCAACGGCCCGACCCGCGACATCACCGTGGCCTTCCAGGGCCACTACTCGCGCTTCGTCGACATGGCGCACTGATCGACTCACCCGTTCTGACCATGGCTGTCGGGCCGGGCAGCCGCCTAGCCTCGACAGGTGCGCGGAGGGGTCTTCGTCTGTCACGCGTCACGAGACGCGGGGATGGCGCAGCGGGTCGTGGCGGCCCTGGAGGCGGCAGGTGTGCCCTGTTGGATCGCGCCGCGTGACATCGACCCCGGCGAGAGCTACGCGCAAGCGATCCTCGATGGTCTCGAAGCGGCTCCTGCCCTGGTCCTGGTGTTCTCGGCCGCGACCAACGAATCGCCACATGTCACCCGGGAGCTGGAGTCGGCCGTCGGCAGCGCCACGCCGATCGTGCCGGTACGCCTCGAACAGGTCGAGCCCTCGCGCGACCTGCGCTACTTCATCGGCACCTCGCAGTGGCTGGAGACCGATGACGTCCTGGCTGAGCAATGGGAGCCACCGCTGGTCCGGGCGGTACGCCGCGCGGTCGGCCAGGGCGGTCACCGACAGCCTCCGCCGGGCCCAGGTCCGGGCCCGGGCCCCGGCCCAGCGGGCTGGCCGCCCGACTCGGCCGACCAGACCGAGTCCCGTCGGAGACTGTTGCCCTGGGCCCTTGCCGGAACCGCCGGCCTGGTCGTCGCGGCTGTGGTCGTCGGCCTGCTGCTCACTCAGGACGGTGACGACGACCCGCCGTCCGGCAACAGCCAGAGCAACCAGAGCTCCCAGGCCCCCGTGGCCGAGGGTCGCGCCGGCATGGCCAGCGTCTTCCCCTCGCTGACCGACGACTGCGACTCGATCGACCCGGCCGTCGAGGCGAAGAGCGAGGTCTACCTCTGCCGGACGGACACCTACCTGGTCCGGTACTCGCGTTGGGACGACGACTACGACCGGGTGGGCTTCCTCGACTCCTTCACCGGCGTCGCGTCGACAACGTGGACCGTCCGCGGCGAGGAGGCCGGGCGCCAGTGGAAGTACGAGTCCACCGACGACCCCAACCCCTACCGCTGGTCAGCGACGTACGAGGGGTTGCCGTTCTCGGTCGACGTCGAAGCGGTCTCGGCCGGGGCGCGGGGGGTCGGCATCGCGGCGGTCGAGCCGACCACGCCCGCCACGGCCGATGGTGAGTGAGCCGGGTCGCCATGGACTCCTGGACTTCGAGGCCGAGCTGTGGGCCTCCGAGTCGGTTCTGAGCGGCCACATCGCCACGCCGCCACCCGCCACCTGGTGCCCGCGCCGGAAGCGACGCCGTCCCCGCGGCCAGCGCGGCTTCGAGGCGCCCTGGTCGGCGGCGGCTCAGCTCAGCTGGGATCGCGCAACGGCTTGTAGTTGCTCTTGAGGATGCGCCGCCCGAACCGGCCGAGGACCTGGTTGCGGAGGGCGGGCGGCAGCCCGCGTGCTCTGTCGCGGCGGTGCGTCTGCTCCCGGACCCAGTCGGTGCGTGGACGCCGTCGGTGTTGGAAGAGGGCGATGCCCGCAGTGACGTCGGGCGCAGAGGTCAGGCACTCGGCTAGGACGATCGCGTCCTCGAGCGCCATGGCCGCACCCTCGGCCATGTTGGGTGAGGTGGCGTGCGCCGCGTCGCCGACGAGCAGCACGCGACCGCGCGACCAGGAGCGGAGATCGACCTCCTCGATCGGGCCGCCCTGCACCACAGCAGCGCCGGCGGTGGCCTCGTCGAGCCGGTCGATCAGACCGGGCACCGGCTCGGCGTATCCGGCAAGAAGCTCCCGCGCGGAGAGTTCGGCGGCGCCGGGCGGACCGTCGCAGTAGCAGTAGAGGCTGCCCCTTCCGATCGGGATGGTCAGGAACGACGTGCCGCGGCCCAGCCGGACCGACCAGCACCGGTCGGTCACTGCCGCATCTGCAGCACCGGCGAGGACGAAGCGGTACGCGTACTGGCCCACCGGGTGTGGGTCGACGGCGCCGAACGTCATTGTCCGGACGCTGGAGTGGAGCCCGTCGGCACCCAGCACCAGGTCGTAGTCATCGGTGGAGCCGTCGTCGAGCGCGACGACGACGCGATCTCCATCGATCCTCAGCTCGACCGGCCGGGCACCCCAGATGATCGGCACGTTCCCTGCACCCGCCAGCAGCGCGGCGTGCAGGTCCGCCCGAGGTAGGGCCAGGCAAGCGCCGACCCCGCTCCACACCTCATCCACGCGGAGCTCGAAGAGGAGGCGGCCACGGTGGTCGGAGAAGCGCTGCCTCTCGATCCGGCATGCCCGCTCGGCGACCTCGGGCTCGAGCCCGAGCTGGCGAAGCGCCCGGACGGCGTTGCCGGGCAGGTAGATCCCCATGCCCGCGCCGGTCGACGCTGCGGACCGCTCGACGACCCGCACTGCTGCACCGACTCGATCCAGGGTCCGGGCGGCCGCCAGACCGGCCAGGCCGGCACCGACGACGAGCACCCGGAGTCCTTCGAGCCGCATCGCCGCCCTCCGTCAGCCGTCGGCCGAGCCATCGCCCGGCGCGATGTTCTGGTTGATCCGGAACAGGTTGTCGGGGTCGTAGCGCCGCTTGAGCTCGACCAGTCGTGCGTAGTTCCCACGGTACGCCGCCCGAACTCGCTCCTGCCCCTCGTCCATCATCATGTTGATGTAGGCGCCGCCCACCGACGAGGAGTGCAGCTCCTCCCAGTAGTCGCGGGCCCAGCTGGTGATGGAGGCCAGGTTCGCCGGGTCGGGGTCGATCCCGGCGATCACGCCGTTCCACCCACCGCCGCGGAACGCGAAGGCGGTGGCGTCCTCGGGCACTCGGGCCGCGGCGCCGCTGATCGGATAGAGATGCATCGTCGAGAGCGGCGTCGGGATGCTGTCGCCGTACCGGCGGTGCACGGAGATGGCTTCGTCGGTGATCTCCTCGAAGACGTCCGCCTTCCAGTACCACTGCAGCCCGGCCGGCAGAAGTCCGTCGAAGGCGCTCTGGAGCACGCTGAACGGCATTGGCTGAAGGCCCACCAGCAGCGGCGAGCCGAACTTCCGCACCGGGGCAAGCACCTCCTCAGCACCGTCGTGCAGGCCGGAGTAGCACCAGACGATCCCGCAGGCCTTGCGTCCCCACAGCTCCTCGGGGAACGGTTCAGCCGACGGGATCTCCAGGACGCCGATCCAGCCGTTGAGCTCGTCAGGGAGGGTGGGGAGGAGGTCCCGGTACCACCGGAAGACCTCCTCGGTGTCCGCGATGTCGTAGAGGACGGGACCGCCGATGACGGTGCCGGCCTCGCCGACGGGGTGGCAGCGGAACGTGAACGACATTGCGACGCCGAAGTTGCCTCCGCCGCCCCGCAGTCCCCAGAACAGGTCGGGGTGGCTGTCGGCGCTGGCGGTGACGAAGCTCCCGTCCGCCAGCACCACGTCGACCGACAGCAGGTTGTCCACGGTGAGGCCGAAGTGCCTGGTCAGGTAGCCGCTGCCGCCGCCGAGGGCCAGGCCGGCGACGCCGGTCGTCGAGACGAAGCCTGACGGCGTGGCGAGGCCGAACGCTCCCGTGGCGTGGTCGACGTCGCCCCACGTGCACCCTGCGTCGACACGCACGGTCCGCGCCACCGGGTCGACGGTGGTCGACCGCAGCTCCGCGAAGTCGACCACCAGGGCGTCGTCCCAGACGCCGAACCCGGCGCCGTGGTGGGCTCCTCCCCGTACGGCGAGCAGGACACCGTGGTCCCGCGCGAAGTCGACGCAGGCGATCACGTCGGCGACGTCGGCAACCCTGACGACGGCCAGCGGATGACGGTCGACGGCGCCGTTGTACACCTGTCTCGCGGCGTCGTAGTCGGGATCGGACCGGTCGACGATCCGGCCGCGCACCAGACCGCGCAGCCCCTCGACCTCTGTGCCGGACACGGTCTCCGTGGCGGTCATGTTGTCTCCTTCTGCGGTGTCCTCGCCGTGTGCGAGGATTCGAGTTCGACGCTAGGGACCGCACGCCGTGGGTCGGAACGCCCAAATGACCGGACGTCTTGCCCGTTCGTCCGCAAGGGCGCCAGATCCTGGCCGTGCGTCCGGTTGCGTTGCCCGAGAGTCCGGAGGTGCGCGCCGTGGACGTGCTGAGCGACGTGCTGCTCGCCGTACGTCTCACCGGTGCGGTGTTCTTCGACATCGAGGCGCGCGCGCCGTTCGTGGCACAGAGCCCGCCCACCGACGTGATCGCCGCCAAGGTCGCCGCGGACGCCGAGCACGTGATCGCTTTCCACGTCCTGACGTCCGGCTCCTGCTGGGTCGAGGCCGTGGACGAGCCCGAGCCCGCGGTGCTGATGCAGGCAGGCGAGATGGTGATCTTCCCCGGCGGTGAGGCCAACATCCTCGCCTCGGCGCCCGGGATGCGAGGGCAACCGGACCTGCCGCGCTACTACCGGCCGGTCCACGAGACGCTGCCGTTCGTCATCGACATCAACGGGGACAGCGACGCCGAGCAGTGCCGGATCGTCTGCGGCTACCTCGCCTGCGACAAGCGTCCGTTCAACCCGCTGCTGGAGGCACTGCCCCGGATGGTGCACGCCCCCGTGTCCTCCCGGAGCTGGGGGTGGATGACCGGCCTGCTGGACGCCGCCATTGCCGCGAGCGACGAGCGGGACGCCGGTCAGGAGGCGATGCTGGCCAAGCTGTCGGAGCTGATGTTCGTGGAGGCGCTCCGCACCCACATCGATGGGCTGCCGCCGGAGGCGCGGAGCTGGGTGGCCGGCCTGCGCGACCCCGAGATCGGGGCGGCTCTGCGGCTCGTCCACGGCCGCTTCGCCGACCCGTGGACCCTCGAACGGCTGGCCCGCGAGGTGGGGATGTCGCGCTCGTCGTTCGCAGACCGGTTCACGGCCTACGTCGGACTTCCCCCGATGACCTACCTGGCCCAGTGGCGTCTCCAGGTTGCGGCCCGGTTGCTGCAGAACGGCTCGATGAGTGTGGCGCGGGTGGCGGCCACCGTCGGCTACCAGTCCGAGTCGGCGTTCAACCGGGCCTTCAAGCGCCAGGTCGGCCGGTCTCCCGGCACCTGGCGGCGGACCGAGCCGGAGTCTCCGGACGTCGCGGCCGGACCGGGCGAGTAGTCCTCGGAAGTCGAACCGGGTCGCCGGGTCGGTCACCACCGAGGCGTTGCCCTGTACGACGAGGTCACACTCGGAGCGGCGGCAGGTCGTAGAGGCCGGCGAGATTGTGAGTGCGCATGGTGAAGACTCCGCGGACGGCCGGAACTCACCGATGTTGCAGGTTGTCGCAGGTCAGAGTGGTTACCCGGGCCCGCACCACCCGTCCGGGCCATCCCAGAACCACCCCGGAGCGTCCCGGATTCGTCTGCCGCCCCGCGAGCACGCGTGGCAGGATCCGCCTGTGGCCCGGACCCCTCGGCCAGTCGCGCGCTCGTGGCAACCCGACCCAGCGTTGCTGGACGGCCTCACGATTGCTGCTGTGGCGCTCGACGCCGGCGGCACGGTGATCTACGCCAACCCCACGGCTCTCGACCTCTTCGGCTCGCCGTTCGACAACCTGGTCGACTCCGACGCTCGGACGCGCCTCTTCGACGAGCCAGAGCGCGGCGCCGTCGACCAGGTGCTCAAGCTGGTGCGCCGTACCGGGTCGTGGACCGGCGAGCTGACCATGCTCGCCGGCGGCACCAGCCCGGTCGCGATGCGGACCTCGTGGACCCCGCTGACCGAGGATGCTCGCGGGGGCGCGTTGGTGCTGATCGAGGGCACCGACGAGTCGACCGACCCGTATGCCCCGGGCCAGCCGCTGGGCAGCCGCCTTCGTCGGCTCGCGGAGGTGACCAGCGAGCTGCTCGCCGCGGCCGATGTCGAGGCCGTCTCGGCCATCGTCACCGACCACATGATGAAGGCCGCCGGTGCATCCGCCGCGTCCCTGTCGCTCATGGTCGACGACGAGACGCTCGCACTGATGGCACTGCGCGGTGGCCTGGAGGAGACGGCCGGCCGCTGGGCGACATACCCGGTGGCCGGCAACGTGCCCACGGCCGAGAGCGTGCGCACCGGGCGCCCCGTGCTGGTGCGTCGCGACGAGGTCGACGAGCGGTATCCCTCCCTCGGCGGGTTCGCGCCCGGCACCGGTTCGATCCTGTGCCTGCCGCTCGTGGTGGCGGGCGGCCGGGTCCTGGGCGCCGTGTCCCTGTCCTTCCCGGGACGCCGTGCGCTCAGCGAGGCCGAGAACCTCTTCCTGCAGCTGCTCGCCGACACCTGCGCGATGACTCTCGACCGGGTCGAGGCGCAGCGCGCGGCTCGCGACCGGGAGGCCAAGCTGACGTTCCTGGCGGAGGCGAGTGCCAAGCTGTCGAGTGACCTCGACTACGAGGCGACGCTGACCGCGGTCGCGGAGGCCGCCGTCCCCTGGTTCGCCGACTGGTGCGCGATCTCCCTTGCGGAGGACGGCCTGCTCCGGACGATCGCGGTCGCGCACACCCACCCCGAGCGGATCGCGCTGGTGCGAGACCTGCAGGAGCGCTACCCGGCCGACCCCAGCTCCGACCAGGGCGGCTACCGGGTGCTGCGCACCGGCGTGAGCCAGCTCGTCCCCGAGGTGACGGACGAGCTGCTGGCGGCGTCGGCGCGGGACGAGGATCACCTCGAGATGATGCGGGCGCTGAACCTGAGCAGCGGGTTGTCGTGCGCGCTCAAGGTCGGAGACCGGACGTTCGGTGTCATCAGCTGGGTGGCGGGCGAAGGCGGACGGCGGTTCTCGGAGGGCGACCTGACCTTCGGCGAGGACCTCGCCCAGCGGGCCGCGATCGCGATCGACAACGCCCAGCTGCACAGCCAGGTGCGCACCGCGGCACTCGAGCTGCAACGCGCAGTGCTCCCGGAGACGCTGCCGCGAGTCGACGGATGGTCGACCAGCGTCCAGTACCACCCGGCCGGCCGCACCGAGGCCGGCGGCGACTTCTACGACGTGGTCCCGCTCGAGGAGGGTCGGCTCGCGATGTTCGTGGGCGACGTGATGGGCCGCGGCGTCGAGGCCGCGTCGGTCATGGCCCAGATGAGGTCGGCGATCCGCACGCTCGTCGCGGTCGACCCCGAGCCGGACGCCGTGCTCGCCGGCATGGACCGGGTCTTCGAGGCGCTCAACCTCGAACAGCTCGTCACCATGGTGTACGCCGTCGCGGACCCGGCGCTCGACCAGCTGGCCGTGATCAACGCCGGCCACCCACCGCCCGTGCTGATCGCTGCCGACGGTCAGATCGAGGTGCTCGAGCACCCCAGCACGCTGATCCTCGGCGTCGGCGGCGGCGTCCGGGCGGTGCGGTCCGCCGAGTTCCGTCCCGGCGACACGCTCCTCCTCTACACCGACGGGCTGGTTGAGCGCCGCGGCGAGGACGCCGACACCGCCATGGCCAGGCTGATCACCGCACTCAGGACCGCCCGCACCGGCGTACCGGACGGATGGCTCGCCTCGATCGTCGAGGAGCTGCGCGATCCCACCCGCGACGACGACGTCGCCGCGCTGCTCGTCGCCCGCGACCCAGTCACCCCCTGACCCCTACCCACGCAGGGGCAGGATGTCCGCGTGGGATCGCACCGCGCCGACAGCAGGCAGGAGCCGGGCCACGGCCACGGCCACGGGCACGGTGCCGAGGTCGAGCTCGAGGTCGCCCCGCTGCCGCGCGCGTTGCTGCTCGCGGTGCTGGCCGCCGTCGCCGTCGCGGCCGTGGCCGGCGTCGTCCTCCTGTGGCCGGACAGCGGGAAGGTCGACGACCTGAAGGGCTCGGTCGGGTTCGCCGCCGAAGGCGCCACCTTCCCCAAGGCGACCGTTGACGAGGTGCTGCCGGCCTGCCCGCGCGCCGGTCCGGATGAGCAGCCAGACACGTCCGAGCCCTGCGGCCAGGTCAAGGTCACCGTCGACGAGGGTGCGGACAAGGGCACGAAGGCCACCGTCGACGTGCCGCCCGAAGTGAGTGGCTCCGGGTTGGCGAAGGGCGACCACCTCGTGCTGCTCCGGGCACCGGGTCAGGACGGCCAGCCCGCCGTCCTCTCCTACTACGAGATCGAACGGGCCACCACGCTCTGGCTCGTGGCGGGGCTGTTCGTGGTGGTTGTCCTCGTCGTGGCCAGGCTGCGCGGGCTGATGGCCCTGATCGGGCTCGGGGTCGCCGGTGCGGTGGTCGGCATCTTCGTGATCCCGGCCCTGCTCACCGGGCAGCCGGCCGTGCCGGTCGCGCTCGTCGCCTCGGCGGTGATCATGTACGTCGTCCTGTACACGACACACGGGCTCTCGCTCCGGACCAGCGCCGCGCTGGCCGGGACCCTGACCGGCATGGCCCTGACCGCCGGGATCGGCTGGTGGTCGGTCAGCTCCGCGCACCTCACCGGCGTCGTCGACGACGGCGGCCGGATCCTCTCGACGTTCGCCGACGACATCAGCCTGCAGGAGCTGCTCGTCGCGGCGGTGGTCATCGCCGGCCTCGGCGTTCTCAACGACGTGACCATCACCCAGTCCTCGGTCGTGTGGGAGCTGCGCGGCGCCTCTCCCACGATGAGCCGCAGCCGGCTGTTCGCCAGCGCCATGCGGATCGGCCGCGACCACATCGCCTCGACGATCTACACGATCGTCTTCGCCTACGCCGGCACGGCACTGACCCTGCTGCTCGCGGTCTCGCTCTACGACCGGTCGTGGCTCGACCTGCTCGGCACCGAGGAGATCGCCGAGGAGCTGGTCCGCTCGTTCGCCAGCAGCATCGGGCTGGTGCTCGCCGTACCGGCCACCACCGCGATCGCCGTAGCCGTGGTCCCCGGCCCGCGCGACCCGCTCGGCTTCGGATGACGGCGACGCCGGGATAGTCCGTGACATCTGTGTGGGTCGGCGTCCCATTTCACCCACACAAACGTCACGGACTATCCCGCCAACGGCAGGCCTCAGACCCAGTAGGTGTCGTGGCGGAGCATGAACTCGGTCCGCTCCTCCTCGGTCATCGGGTTCTCCGCGAGGCCGGCAAGGGTCTCGAAGTAGTCCTCCCGCGGGGCGCCGGGGGTGAACATCAGCAGCATCGAGGAGTTGTTGCCGCCTCTGAACCCGTGCAGCCCACCCTCGGGGACGAAGAAGAAGTCACCGGGCGACCCGGTCTTCCAGCCCGTCCCGTCGTAGAGCTCCACCTCACCGCTGAGCACGTAGAACGACTCGGTGATCGCGCGGTGGAAGTGCGGGTCGGGCCCGGACTGGTCGGGCCCGAAGGTCCACCGGTAGAGGCCGAACGTCGTGCCGGTCCGGTCACCGGTGGCGAGGTACTCGCACGTCCCCCCGGACCGGTAGGTGATCTCCGGCTCGGCGTCGTTGGGCCGGAGCCAGCCCGACACCTCGCCGGTGGTGCCGCGGTAGAGGTCGGGCGGGTACGGGCGGTGCAACGGGCCGGTCATGACGCGTCATCCCCGCTCCCGTAGGGACGGGTGATGATCTCCAGCCAGTGGCCGTCCGGGCCCTCCCAGTAGAGCCCGCGGCCGCCGTCGCCATGGTTGATCTCGCCCGGCGTGTGTTTGTGCGGGTCGGCCCAGAACTCCCGGCCCTGCTCCTTGATGCGGCCCCAGATCGCGTCGAAGTCGTCCTCGCCCACCAGGAACGCGTAGTGCTGGGCCTTGATCTCGGCGGTGTCCTCGATGAAGTCGAGGGTGGCGCCGTTGTCGAACTGGAGCACCGCGAACGGACCGTACGACGTGGGCTCGGCCAGGCCGAGTACGCCGGCCACCTCGCGGGCGGCGCTCCAGGTGTCCTTCGCGTGGACCAGGGTGTGGTTGAAGTCGACGGTCATCACTTGCCTCCGGTGGTCTGGTGGTGGACAGGAGCTGCAGGGCGCAAGAACGCGACCACGAGAGCCGCTCCGACGACCAGGGCAGCTGCCGCGCCTCCGGTCGCGGTCGCGAAGCCGTGCACCAGGGCCGCGGTCGGCGCCCCCGCGAAGCCCCGGGTCGCGTCGACGGCCACGGTGTTCAGCACCGCCGTCCCCACGCTACTTCCGATCTGCATGGCCGTGTTCGCGGTCGCGGCCGCGATGCCTGCCTGTCGCGGGGCGACGCCACTGGTGGCGACTCCGATCGAGGGCGTGAAGACGCAGCCGATGCCGAGCCCGACCAGCACCTCGGCCGGCAGGATCACGGTGGCGTAGCCGCTGGACGGCGTCAGTTGGGTCAGCAACGCCAGCCCACCCGCGGCCACGAGCAGCCCGGGCGCCACCAGGGCCCGCGGGGCGACGCGGTCCATCAGCCGGCTCGCGATGCCGTACGAGCTTCCGGCGACGGCCAGGCACATCGGCAGGAACGCGAGCCCCGTGCGGACCGGGCTGTACCCCAGCACCACCTGGAAGTGGTAGGTCAGCATGAGGAACATTCCGAAGGTGCCGACCACGCTGATCGCGGTCGCGGCGTACGCCGAGGCGCGGCCGCGGTCCCGCAGGATGGTCAACGGCAGCAGGGGAGCGGCCAGGCCGCGCTGGCGGAGCAGGAACGCCGCGAGCAGGCCCAGGCCGGCGAGCCCCGGGACCAGGACCTCGATCGAGGTCCAGCCGTGGGCGGCCGCCTCACTCGCGCCGAGCACCAGACCTGCCAGCCCGCCGGTCGCGAGCAGCCCGGACACGACGTCGACCGGGACCGGGTAGCCGTCGTCCTTCGGCAGCACCCGACGGGCGATGGGGATCACCACGGCCGCGACGAGCACGTTGACGTAGAGGCACCAGCGCCAGCCGGCGTACTCGGTCAGCACGCCGCCGAGCAGCAGACCGACGACGGCGCCGCTGCTGGCGACCGCCCCGAACACGCCGAACGCCTTGCCGCGTTCGTGCGGCTCGGTGAAGGTCGAGGCGATCAGGGCCAGCGCCGCCGGCGCCATGAACGCGGCGCTCGCACCCTGCAGCGCGCGGCCGGCCACGAGGACCTCGAACGTCGGCGCCGCACCGGCCAGCGCGGACGCCAGGCCGAAGCCGGTGAGACCGATCGTCAGCGCCCGGCGCCGTCCGATCCGGTCCGACGTCTTGCCGCCGAGCAGCAGCAGCCCGGCGAAGGAGAGCGTGTACGCCGTGACGACGTACGAGCGGTGCGCGTCGTCGAAGCCGAGCACCTGCTGGGCGGTCGGCAGCGCGACGTTCACGATGGTCGCGTCGAGCGCGACCATCAGCTGGGCGAGAGCGATCACGCCCAACGCGGCCCAACGGTGGTCGGTCCGCGCGGCCGCTTCAACGGGACCGGTGGTGGTGGTCATGAGCAGTCCTTCCATAAGTGGAGTTCTTCCCTCCGCTTCACCCTGCGACGCAGGAGGTGTCGGTGTCAATAGATATGGAGAATTTTCCTCCGTTTCGTTAGGATGAGGCCGTGACCATGCGCGCTGACGCCCGTCGGAACCTCGAGCAGCTGCTCGCCGCGGCCCGCGACCTGGTCGCTGACAAGGGCGCCGGCGTCGCGCTGGACGAGGTGGCGCAGCGGGCCGGGGTCGGGATCGCGACGCTCTACCGACGCTTCCCCGACCGGACCGCGCTGCTGCGCGGAGTGGTGCTCGACGCGCTGGAGCAGACCCGGGTGGCCGCCGAGCGGGCCGCAGAGGAGCACGACGACGCCTTCGAGGCGCTCGCCGCCTACCTCCGCGATGCGCTCGAGCTGCGGGTCTCGGCCGTGATCCCACAGGTGCTCGACGTGCTCGACCTGGAGGAGTCGGAGCTGGCAGCAGCGCGCGAGGCGTCGGCCCGCGCCACGGAGGCGCTGGTCGACGAGGCACACGCGAGTGGCGCGTTGCCGAAGGACGTCACCTTCGCCGACGTCGGCATGATGCTCGTCCGCATCGCCCGCCCGCTCCCCGGGCCGATGCCCGGTCAGCTCAAGCACGAGCTGGCCCGGCGCCACCTCGAGCTGTTCATCCGGGGGCTGCGGGCGGGGAGTGGGGAGCTCGCCGGACCTGAGCTCTCCCGAACCGACCTTGCCCATATGGTCGAGTCCATGGGCGACAGAGCGTGACCGGTCGAGGCGAGCGCCGCAGCGCCGATGACCCGGTCCGGCACGCTGTGCGGTCCTACTCGGGGCGGCATCCTGACCTCGTCAGGGCCGCCGAGGACGCCGCGAACCTGATCGGCACGATCCTCGACGAGGCCGGCATCAACTACCTCACCATCGAGGGGCGAGCCAAGAGCATCGCGTCCTTCGCGGAGAAGGCGAGCCGCTCCGACGGTGACGGTCCGCTCTATCCCGATCCCCTGAACGACATCGGCGACCAGCTCGGCATCCGGGTGATCACCTATGTCCACAACGACGTCGAGGCGGTCGCCGCGCTGCTGGCCGAGCAGCTCACGGTCCGCGACGACCGGGACTTCGGCGAGCTGACCGCCAGCGAGGGCCGGTTCGGCTACGCCAGCCGGCACCTGCAGGTGGAGATCGAGGGCCGGGTCGTGCAGGTGCAGCTCCGGACCGTACTCCAGCACGCGTGGGCCGAGTTCGAGCACGACATCCGCTACAAGGGCACGGTGCCGGTCGAGCACGCGAGCGAGTTCGACAGGCGGTTCACCCTGGCTGCCGGGCTGCTCGAGCTCGCCGACCAGGAGTTCTCCGCGATCCGTGAGCGGCTGCGCGGCGCGGCCCCGACCGAGAACGCGGACGACGACCCGAGGATCGCGCCGGGCGAGCTGGCCGCCTTCCTGGCCGGGCAGTACGCCGACGCGGGCTGGTCCCGCACCGACCACTACGCCTGGATCTCCGGCCTGCTGCTGGAGCTGGGGATCACCACGCTCGTGGAGCTCGCAGACCTCCTGCGCGCCACCGACGAGGCGGCGATCGGCGCGCGGATGGACTACCGCTACCCGCCGGGCGCCGTACGCCGGCTCGACGACGCACTGCTGTCGTCCTTCGGAGAGCGCTACGTCGCCCTGCACGGCAACGCGCACCGGCGCGACCTGCTGGCCACCCGCCTCGACCGGCTTCGGGGAACGTCTGCCTAGCTCGGCCTCAGCGGGTGGTTGCGCCTCAGCCCCGCCTTGCGAGGTTTCGAGGGCGCAGATGCCTTCCACAACCAGCGTGGTGGACAAATGGAAGTACTTGTCTCACCATGGCGACATGTTGCCGGTCTTGTCGCCACCAAGGTACGTGCCGGGAGGCGGGGCCGCATGGGCCAGCCCGTGGGCGATGTACGCCGGGCTGCGCGACCACGACCCGGTGCACCACGTGGTGCCCGACGGCCGGCCGCACGACGACTACTACGTCCTGTCCCGCCACGAGGACGTGTTGCGCGCGGCCGTGGACACCGCAACGTTCTCCAGCGCGCAGGGGCTCACGGTCGACTACGGCGAGCTCGAGAAGATCGGCCTGGCCGACAACCCGCCGATGGTCATGCTCGACCCGCCGGAGCACACCGCGTTCCGCAGGCTGGTCTCGCGGGGCTTCACGCCGCGGGCGGTGCGGGAGGTCGAGCCCGAGGTCCGCGCGTACGTCGCCGAGAAGCTCGACGGCTTCGCCGCCGCGGGCGGGGGCGACATCGTGGTGGAGCTGTTCAAGCCGCTGCCCAGCATGGTGGTGGCCCACTACCTCGGCGTCCCTGCCGAGGACCGCGACCGTTTCGACGGCTGGACCGACGCCATCGTCGCCGCGAGCTCGGCCGGGCATCCGACCGAGGCCGCGGACGCGACGGCCGGGATGCTCGGCTACTTCTCCGAGCTGATCCAACGCCGTCGCCGGGACCCCGCCGCCGACCGGCGCAATGACACCGTGTCCTGCCTGGTCGCGGCCGGCGTCGGTGACGACGACGCCGGACTGCTCAGCATCCTCGGCTACGTCTTCGCGATGGTGACCGGCGGCAACGACACCACCACGGGCGCGCTCGGTGGGGCCGTGCAGCTGCTGGCCGCGCACCCCGACCAGCGCGCCCTCCTCGTCGCCGACCCCGCACAGGTGGAGCACGCGGTCGAGGAGTTCCTCCGTCTCACCTCGCCGGTGCAGGGGCTGGCCCGCACAGCCACCCGCGACGTGCAGCTGCACGGCGTGACCATCCCGGCCGGACGCAAGGTGCTGCTCTGCTACGGCGCCGCGAACCGCGATCCTCGCAAGTACGGCGCCGACGCAGAACAGCTCGACGTACGCCGTCGTCCGACCCAGATCCTCACCTTCGGCCAGGGCAGCCACCACTGCATCGGCAACGCAGCCGCGCGGATGATGGCCCGGGTGGCGCTCGAGGAGCTGCTTGCGCGCATCCCGTCGTTCAGCGTGGATCTCGAGGGCGTCACCTGGGCCACCGGCCCCTACGTCCGTCGCCCGCTCACCGTCCCCCTGGCCGTTGCATGACGTGGCTCGGCGAGGACCGCTCGAAGATGGCGGCGGAGAAGATCCTCGACGCCGCCGGCGCCCTGTTCGCCGAGCACGGCATCGGCGCCGTCTCGATGGGCGACGTCGCCGGGGCGGCGGGCTGCTCCCGCGCCACGCTCTACCGGTACTTCGCCGACCGCCACGAACTGCACCTGGCGTACGTCCATCGCGAGGCCCGGCGCGTCGGCGCTCTCGTGGCCGCGGACGCGTCCCGGGTCCGCGATCCGCACAAGCAGCTGGTCACGGCCGTCCTCTCGGCGCTGCGTCGGGTGCGCGAGAATCCCAGCCTCTCGGCCTGGTTCGTGGGCAGCGACGCAGTGGCCACCGCCGAGCTCGCCACGTCGTCGCCGGTGATCGAGGCGCTGGGCCGCACGGACGTCGCGGACCCGCTGGCCGCCCGCTGGCTGGTCCGGGTGATCGTCTCGCTCTTGATAGCGCCGGGGCGGGATGCGGCCGAGGAGCGCGCGATGGTCGCGCGGTTCGTCGTACCAGCGCTGCTCACACCCGCCGGATCGTGAACTTCACCTTGGCGGGTTCGGGGTCAGGTACTCCCGCCGGGCTGACCGCCCGGATCTTCAGCTGGTGCCTGCCCGTCCCCAACCGCTTCGTGTAGGGGGACGTGCAGGGCTTCCACTTCCGGTGACTGTCGAGCCGGCACTGGAACGTCGAGCCCGCGATCGACGCGGTGAACTTGATCCTGACCTTGGTCTTCTTGCGGGTCGACCTGTCCTTCGGCCGCTTGGTGATCGTGGTGTCGGGGCAGGCCATCGTCACCTTCCCGGACTGAGTGCAGCCGTCCTGGGAGATGTCGCCATATCCGTCGCCGTCGACGTCCGACTCGAGCACGGCAGAGATGTTGGGACGGAAGGTGACCCCGAGGGCGCCGCTCAGGACGCCGGCGGCGACGAAGGCGCTGGAGGTGTCCGGGTCGAACGGCGCCTTGACCATCGTCGCGTCGCCACCGAACCCCGCCGCGACCGCGCACGCCATGTTGTTCGCCGTGAAGCCGAGGCCCACGCGCTGACCGGTCTTGATCGGCAGCCGGACCTCGAAGATGTTCAGCGAGTTCGGCGTCACCGTCATCTTCGCGCTGGCCGCCACGACCCGCTTCTGGGTCGCAGCCGCTCCGTCGGCGAAGACGATGACCCGCACCTGCCCGGGCACCCCGTTGGCCTGATGGGCGAACCGCGTGAGCACGCCCTTCCTTGGAGCGATGTACGTCGGCGTGCCCACCGCCTGGGTGTCGATCACGACCGCGGCGGGCTGGGTGCCGACGTTGCACGCTCCCGCCCCGATCTGCCCGAGAGACGTCGAGTAGACCTTGTGCGGCTTGGCCCGGTCGGCCGGCGGCTGCTCGGCCCGTGCTGGGCTCACTCCCAGCACACCGAGGCCCAGCGCGGCCGCGGTGATGAGGACGGGGGTGGGGCGCACGGGCGGTGTCTCCTTCGGGCAGACGCGGTGCGAGCGCAGACCTGCTTCGGGCCTCCCGACAACGACTCCGCCGATCCATGGTCCCTCACGAACCGGCCTCGCGTCAGCGCGACGGGCGATCACACCAACAGCGGAAGTCGGCTAGTTCCTCGGCTTCTGCACCTTGAACTTCACGGCGGCGGGTGTGGGGTCGACGATCCCGACGGCGCTCGTTGCGGTGATGACCACGGTGTGCTTGCCGACCTTGAACCTCTTCTTGTACGGCGAGGTGCAGGGCCTGGCGGCCTTGCCGTCCACGGCGCAGGTGAACGTCGAGGCGGCGATCGTCGAGGAGAACCTGATCCTGGCCTTGCGCGAGGCCGACCGCTTCTTGGGCTGCTTGGTCACCTTCGTGTCCGGAGCCGGGCAGGCCGCCTGGGTCAGCTTGGACGCCGGGCACAGGTCCTGCGTGACGTCGCCGAACTGGTCGCCGTCGACATCGGGCTCGAGGACCGCGGAGATGTTCACCCGCTTGCCGCTCTGGAGGTTTCCTCCGGGGAAGTCAGCCGAGGCACCCGGGTCGAAGATGGCGGCGGACACCTGGTCGCCGGCCACCCCCGCGCCCCAGCAGATAGAGCTCGCGCTGTTGTTGAGGCCGATCGAGAACCCGGCCGCCACCGGGACCCTGGTGGCGAAGGTGTTCACCGTGTTGACGACGACGGCGTTCTGGGCGCTCATGGCGACGACGGTCCGGTGGCCCGCGGTGGCGGAGGGTCCGAAGACGACGAGACGGGCCAGATTCGGGCCGGACCCCGCGCGCACCGAGAAGCTGGTGATGACCCCGGCGGCCGGGGTCACATAGGTCGGCGCCCCGCCCTCGAGGTACTGAGCCGTCGTGGTCGGCCCCGGGGAGCAGGCTACGGGGGTCACGGCGGCGACCTGGCCCAGCGTGACGGCGCCGGCGCGCGCCGCGGTGACCGGACGGGGCGTGCCGACGCCGGGTGGGCCCTCGGCGCGCGCCATCGGCTGGGCGAAGAGGAGTCCGGCGGAGGCGAGACAGGCGGCGGCCACGACCAGGCGGGTGTGCACGCGCTGAACGTACCTCGGCTCACCCGAGGTCGAGCGTCGCGAGCACGTCCGGGTCGGCGATCAGCTCGATCTCGCTGATCCTGCCGTCGGTGAGCACGAACCCGAACGCGACCTTGAGCTGGCCCTCCGGCCT
This sequence comes from uncultured Actinomycetota bacterium, assembly GCA_963825455.1. Taxonomy (GTDB): domain Bacteria; phylum Actinomycetota; class Actinomycetes; order Propionibacteriales; family Nocardioidaceae; genus Nocardioides. Next base: position 188,300 of record CAWGTG010000002.1, on the reverse strand, counting down.
CCACGCCATGCCGGCGTACCCGTCGATGTCGACGAGCTGTGCCGCCACGGCGCGGCCGCTGAAGTTCCGCGCCACCGCCTCGAGGCCACTGACCATGGGCTGAGCGCCCATCGCCACTGCGGCGGCGTCCGCGCGCGCGACGGCGTCCGGGTCGAGGAGGTCCAGCAGTCCCTGCAGGTCGCCGTCGCGGCTGGCGACGAGGAACGCCTCGACCACCTCGCGCTGGGTACGCCGCTCGGCGGGAGCCGTGGTCTGCTCGTCGTCGCCGGTCTGCACCCGGCGCCGGCCCCGGCTTGCCAGCTGGCGCACTGCGGCCGACGAGCGGCCCATCACCGAACCGACCTCGTCGAAGGGCACCGCGAACAGGTCGTGCAGCACGAAGGCCAGCCGCTCGGCCGGCGAGAGGGTGTCGAGGACGACTTGCAGCGCGGCCCCGACCTGATCGGCCAGGACCGCGTCGTGCGCCGGATCGGCCTCGGCATCGGCGAGGTAGCTGTCGGCGTCGTGCTCCGGCAGCGCGTCCTCGCGTCGGTTCCCGCGCCCGCGCAGCTGGTCGAGACAGATCCGCGAGACGACGGTGGTCAGCCAGGCGGCGAGGTTCTCCACTTCGGAGACGTCGCTGCGCGAGAGCCGGAGCCAGGCTTCCTGCACCGCGTCGTCCGCCTCGTGCACCGAGCCCAGCATCCGGTAGGCCACCGCGCGAAGGTGGGTGCGCTGCTCCTCGAACGCAGCCGCGAGCTGCTCCTGGTCCACGGGGTCCATCTTGGTCACCATGCCCCGTCGACGTGTGGCGCGGGTCGGGTGTGACTCGGAGGTAGGCAACCGGCGCTAACGTCGAGTGGCATGACCCCTGCCGAGCTCCTCATCGACGCGTTCGAGCGCATCAGCAAGACCGCCACCGCCGCGGTCGACGGCCTCACCGACGACCAGCTCGCCGCCCGAATGTCACCCGAGGCGAACTCGATCGCGTGGCTGGTCTGGCACCTGGCCCGGGTCCAGGACGACCACGTCGCGGACGTGGCGGACACCGAGCAGGTCTGGATCGCGCAGGACTTCGTGACCCGCTTCGACCTGCCGTTCGACTCCGGCGCGACCGGCTACGGCATGAACAGCGAGGAGGTGAGCCACGTGCGGGTCGGCTCCGAGCTCCTCGCTGACTACGTGCACGCGGTGCACGAGGCGACGGTCGCCTACCTCGCCACCGTCACGCCCGAGGACCTCGACCGGATAGTCGACGAGCGATGGGACCCGCCGGTGACGCTGGGTGTGCGGCTGGTCAGCGTGGTCAGCGACGACCTGCAGCACGCCGGCCAGGCGGCGTACGCGCGCGGGCTGGTCACCGAGTGACGCGGTAGCGCACGAACGCCGGCGCCAGCAGCGCGGCGACGACCGTCCCGACCACCACCAGCACGCCACCGCCGGCCGCCGCGGCCGCGGTGCCGACCGCCGCCGCGCTCGCGCCGTGCACGACGTCGGCGATCCGCGGCCCGCCGGCCACCACGACGATGAAGACGCCCTGGAGCCGGCCGCGCACGGCGTCGTCCGCAGCGCTCTGCAGCATGCTCGTGCGGAACGCCGCCGAGGCCATGTCGGCCGCCCCGCCGACCACGAGCATGAGCAGCGCGATGGCGAGCATCGGCGTCCGCGCCACGTCGGCGAGGCCGACGGCCAGGCCGAAGCCGGCCATGGCCACGCCCCACACCAGGATGCAGACGATCACCGCGCGGCCCTGCGCCTCCACCCGGGACACCCAGCCGCTGAACACGCCGCCCACGACCGCGCCGGCGGGGATGGCGGCGAACAGGAGCGCGAACGCCAGGCCACCGGCCTCGGGACCGCCGAAGTCGAGGTGCGCCATCTCGGGGAACAGCGCCCGGGGCATCCCGAAGACCATCGCGATGATGTCGACGACGAACGACATGAGCAGCACCGGCTGGTGGCGCAGGTAGGCGATTCCCTCGACCACGGCCTTGATCCCAGGCGCCGCTGTCTCGGCGTCGACCACCGCCAGCTTGGGCAGCCGGACGACAGCGGCGAGCGTCGCGAACAGCGTGACCGTGTCGATCAGGTAGAGCCAGTCCAGGCCGATGACCGGGATCAGCACGCCGGCCACCAGCGGGCCGCCGATCGCACCGGCCTGGAAGACGGTCATGTTGAGCGAGTTGGCCGCCGGCAGCAGCTCGAGCGGCAGGATCTTGGGCAGCACCGCGCTGCGGGTCGGCTGGTTGACCGCGAAGAACGCCTGCTGCACGGCGAACAGGCTCAGCAGCAGCCACACGTTCGCCCCACCGAGGAACGCCTGCAGCCAGAACAGCCCGCTGGTCACGATCAGCCCGGCGGTCGTGACGACGAGGATCGTGCGCCGGTCGAAGACGTCGGCCAGCGCACCGCCGTACAGGCCGAAGATGACGAGTGGCACCAGTCCGAAGACACCGGTCAGCCCGACGTACGCCGACGAGCCGGTCTCGGCGTAGATCTGCGCCGGCACCGCGACGACGGTCAGCTGCGCGCCGACGACGGTGACGATGTTGGCGAGCCAGAGCCGGCGGAAGTGCTGCTCCTGGAGGGGCCTGGTGTCGGCAACCAGGCTCCTCAGGCTGACCACGACACAAGTGTCCGGCCTGACGCGATGAGTCGGGACGCCGACCCCGGTCCAACTGCCATGAGTGCGAAGCAGGGTCCCCTCGACGTCACGTTCGAGGCGCAGCTGGAGAAGTCCGAGGCCAAGGGTGGCTGGACCTATGTCGTATGGCCCGAGTCGGCGGCGTTCTTCGAGACGCGCGGGCTGGTCAAGGTTCGCGGCACTGTGGACGGCGTACCGTTCCAGAGCTCGTTCATGGCACTCGGCGACGGCCGCCACAAGCTGCCGATGCGGACCGCGCTGCGGCTCGACGTCGACAAGCAGGAGGGCGAGACGGTGACGGTCCACCTGGAGGAGCGGCTCTGATGAGGTTGCGACTGGAGTTGCGCGGCAACGACGGCAACGCGGCCGGCTTCGTGGTCCCCGACGAGGTGGTCGAGGAGCTCGGCGCCGGGCGCCGGCCCAAGGTCGTCGTCACCATCGGCAAGCACACGTGGCGGTCGTCGATCGTCAACATGGGCGGCCAGTTCATGCTGGGGGTCAGCATGGAGAACCGGCAGGCCGCCGGGGTCGCCGCCGGCCAGACCCTGGACGTCGATGTCGTGCTCGACACCGCACCGCGCACCGTCGACGTTCCGGACGATCTGGCCGCCGAGCTCGCCGGCGATGCCGCTGCCCGCGAGACCTGGGCGACGTGGTCGTTCACCCGCCAGAAGGAGGCGGCGCGGCAGCTCACCGAGGCCAAGCAGCCCGAGACCCGCACCCGCCGCCTGACGAAGGTGCTGGCCGAGCTGCGCGACTGAAGGAGCCCGCGCACCTACGATCCTCGCGTGGGCGGAGCACCGAAGGCGAAGGCGCCGGACCTGGCGCACGGGGTGATCCTCGTCGCCGGTGTGGTCTACGCCGTGGGCGTCGGGCTGCTCGCCCTGGCGGTCTACGTCGACCTCCCGGGCTTCCTCGATGCGTACGGCGACCCGGAGGCCTGGTGGCCGATCGCGGTCAACCTGACCGCCGGGCTGCTGTCGTTCGGCACCTGGCGCTGGATCAACCGGCGCAGCACCCGGCCGTTCGCGGTGGTGCTGCTCGCGCTCGGCCTCGCCAGCGTGCTGGTGCTGGCGTCCTCGGCGTACTACGCGTGCCCGGAACCCGGGCTCAGCAGCGGCTGGAGCGCGTTCACGCGAGTCGTCGGTCTGGTCACCAACAACTACGCCGTGGAGATGTTCACCGAACCCGCCCCCGGCTGCGACACCGGCGGCGTGCCGCTGGCGCTGCAGTTCGCTCGACTGGTGCAGCTGGTCGTGCTCCTCGTCGCGGCGACCAGCGCCGTCACCGCGTTGCTTCGCAGCCAGGTGGACCGGGTGGCGGTGCGGTGGTCGCCGCGAGTCTCGCTGGGGGTGGGTATCGACGACGAGTCGGTAGGCCTGCTGCCCGGCCTGGCTCGCAGTGGCGCTGGCGCCGCGCTGGTCATCCTCACTCGGGACCCGCTCGCCTCCTGGGTGTCCGCGGCGAGGTCTGCCGGCTGGCGAGTTGTCACGGGCGAGGTGGAGGACGTCGCGCTGATGCGGCGGCTCCTGACCCGGCGAAGGGGGCGTCATGCGCTGCGGGACCTCTATGTGTTCTCCAGGCCCGAAGTGCGCGCCACCGCACAGGTCCACACCTTGTTCGTTCACCTCGAGGGATGGTCGTCCACCGATCCAGTCCGAGTCCTCATGAGGAGCGACAACCGCTGGCACGCCGAGACCATCCGCAGCAAGATGATGATCGCGGGCACGGACGTGATCGTGGACACGATCAGCAAGTACGACGCCATTGCCCAAGAACTCATCGACGACATCACTGAGCGCGGCTGCGACGTGCTCGTGCTTCACGGCCAGTCGGAGTTCACGCCGGCCCTGCTGGAACAGGTGGCCCAGCAGGAGCGGGAACGTGCCCTTTTCGAGGACGCCGCCCACCTGGACGTCGTCGTTGTCGGACCAACGGCGGAGGACGTCGTCGCCGAACATCGGGCGGCAGCCGCCTACTACGGCCGGTCAACGGTGCAGTCGCAGGTGGACACTCGCACCGAAATCCTCGCCGTCATGACGGAGCAGCGCAGCTCGCACGACTCACCGGCGCTGGTCTTCACGAACGACCCCAACATCGAGGACCAACGCCGCGCCGCCGTCGTGGCAACGAGCCTCCCCGTCTGTCAGGTCTATGTCCCCTACACCGATGTAGCCGGTCTGGAAGACACGCCCATGGTCAGCAGTGCGCGGGCGTATGGAGCGGCACTTGTGACCCAGTATCCGACCGTTGGTCGGTGGGAACGCCTGGCGCGGCTGAGCCACGAGGCGTACATCGCCGCGTATCCCGACGCCAAGGACCCGGCCCGAAAGGCTTGGGCGGAGCTCGATGACTTCTACAAGCAGTCGAACATCCGACAGGTGACGACGCTCATCAGCTCGGCCCTCGACGCGGGCCGCGCCTGGGGCGCGAGTCCGGAGACAGCGACCCCGGTCAGTGGTGCTCAGCTCGACGAGATGGCCAGGCGCGATCACGACTCCTGGTTCCACTTCCTCCGGTCGCACGGCTGGACGTACGGGACGACCCGCGACCGGCGCGCCAAGAGACATCCCGACCTGCTGCCCTGGGACCAGCTGTCCAACGAGAGTCGCGCCAAGACGAGCAAGGGCATCGTCGGCGGCCTCGCGCTGCTCGAGACACTCGGCTACCGCTCCTCGGACGACCCGTACACGACCTGGGTACGCTTCCGGCGCCACGGCGAGGTCACTGCCGTACGCCGCGATGCGCCCTGGACCTGGACCACCTCCGACGGCGCCGCGATGCGCGGCCGGGCCGGCGACTGGGAGGTGACCGGCGACGACGGAGCCGCGCGCTCGGTCGACGCCGCGATCTTCAGCGAAACCCACGAGCCGATCGACGGCGACCGCTGGCGCCGCGTCGGTGAAGTACGCGGTCGCCAGGCCCGTCCCGGCGAGGTCGTGCACAGCCTCGAAGGCGACCAGACCGCGCGTCCCGGCCAATGGGTGCTCCACGGAGTGGCCGACGAGGAGTGGCTGGTCTCGCCCGAGCACCTCGAGGCGGCGTACGACCGCGTGGACTCCTGACCTGCACCCAGGCGGAACCTTCCGGGTTCACAGAACCTTCGATGTGTGATGGGTTCGTCGGGATGCGTTTCATTCTCGGGACACGCAGTAGTGGTGGTTGTCGCCTCAGACCGGTCATCGGCCTGGGCGGCTGGGCTGGCTCCCGACCCGCATCCGTCGATGCCCGGGGTCACGCCCCGGACGTCGACGTCAGACGTGCGTCATCGGGGCGCATGTCTGTGGCCTGTCGGGCAATTCATGGCGGCGCCACCGCCGCCCAGTACGCACGCTGGCGGCAGCGCCGACGCTCGGAAGACACCCAGTCTGCCTTCGCGCCGGCGCCTTGCCATCGCACGCACTGGACGACGCTGGCATCCACCAGCAATTGCCCGACAGGCCTCCGGGCCGGGCGTGTTCCCGGCCGAGTCGAACACACAAGGGAGTTCTGTCATGAGAGTCACTCGCCGGGCCCAGGTCATCCTGGCCGCGACTGCGTTGGCTGTCGCCGGTCTTGCGGTCTCACCCGCGACCGCGTCGTCGAGCGACAACGGTGCGGGGAGCAAGGTCGCTGAGCCCCAGCGACCCGCCCCACCGACGTGGGCGGAGTTCAAGGCCTCCACGTTCCAAGATGTCGACGGTGTCTACATCGTGAACGGCGACGAGCCCGTCGGCAACGTGGCCAAGCTGCGCGCCTACTACGAGCGAATGATGGCGGCGGCCGACCAGAACGGCGGCTCCAACCAGCTCGTCGTCAACACGGTGGGTGGCTTTGACGACGTCTGGAGCGGAAGCCAGGTCGGCAACCTGACCTACTGCGTGAGCGACGACTTCGGCTCCCTCAAGTCGACCATCGTGAATGCCATGGCAGGCGGTGCGGCCCTCTGGGAAGGCGCCTCGTCGGCGGTCGACTTCATCTACGACTCGTCGCAGGACTCCAACTGCACCACGTCGAACAACGCGGTGCTGTTCCCGGTCGAGCCGATCGAGACCAGCGAGTACATCGCCCGGGCGTTCTTCCCGAGCAGCCCTGACTCGGAGATGAACATCCTGGTCGACGACAGCGTCACCAGCTCCGGGTGGTCGCCGAGCAACATCCTGGGCCACGAGCTCGGTCACACGCTGGGCTTCCGCCACGAGCACACCCGGCCCGAGTCCGGCGCCTGCTTCGAGGACAGCAACTGGCGGCCGCTGACGCCGTACGACTCGGACTCGATCATGCACTACCCGCAGTGCAACGGGACGTCGTCGGACCTCGGCTTCAGTCCTCTCGACGGACAGGGCGTGGCCGCGCTCTACGGTTCCTGACCCACCTCTCGGCCTGACGATTCGTCTGCGGTCTGGCGTGTTGTCTCGACCGCGCCACCGCAGACGAATCGTCGGTCAGGAGATCCCGGCTGCCCTGTCGAGCTCCTGGAGCAGGTCGTGGGCGGCGAGCTCGACCGCCTTGTGCCGCCACTCGGAGGCTCGGTAGACGCAGGCGATGAGGCCGGTGCGGTGCACCCGCCGGTAGTCGCCGTAGACGAACGCGTAGCGCGCCTTGGTCTCGTCGTTCGCGCCCTCGGTCAGGGCGAGGTGCCACGCCGCGTAGTCGTCCCACGAGTGCCGGTCGAGGAAGGCTGTCCCCGCGGCTGCGCTGGGCTGTACGTCGCCCCAGTCGGAGTCCAGGACGTACTGCTTGGCGCCGATCAGCTCCCGACAGCGCGCCACCGCCGCCTTGTTGACGGCGTAGCTGGCCACGGCGCTCCTAGGCAGGAATGGGCTGGTCGTCCTCGCGGGGCCCGAAGATGCACAGGTCATCGAGCTCCTCGGCCGACAGGTCGGTACCCCACGCCTGCATCTGTGCGCGGGACCGTCGCGAGAAGAACCCGCGGAACAACTCGTACGGCGGCACCGCGTCGGCGAGCGCCCCGGCCCGTGGCGCCAGCGCCTCGGTGATCGGCAGCCACAGCCGCTCGGGCATCCGGGGCAGGCCGAGCGCCTCGTGCAGGTCGGCGTGGTGTACCGCCAGGTTCCAGACCAGCGCCGGCCGCGGGTTGTCGACCACCGACGCCACGATGGCGTCCTGGCGCGACTGCAGCTCCGCGACGAGCTCGGCGACCGGGAGGGCGGCGCGTTCGCTCACGTGCCGCGCCGTCCACTCCGAGCTGGGGGCGCCGTCCATCCGCCCGGTCACCGCGTCGCTGGCGGCGCCGGCCATGTGCGCGAGCACTTCCTGCACGGTCCAGACGGGCGTGCCCGGCACCGTGGTGGTCAGCTGCTCGTCGCTCAGGGTCGGCGCCAGGGCGCCGACGGCGGCGACGTTCTCGCGGTACAGGTCTCCCCATTCGGTCATGGCAGGACGCTAGTGCCCTCGGAAAGGTTCGAGCCCGGCTGTCGTATACGGGTACGTGCGTTCGTGGAGAGGATGAGGGAAGCCACTCGGGCTGCCCCGCGACCCATGGAGGAGACCGCGATGACCCAGTACATGCTCGCCGTCCACAACACCGTCGACGATCCGGAGATCGACCTGGAGGCCATGCAGCCGGTCTTCGAGGCCGTGGACCGGGTCAACAAGAAGATGGAGGACGCCGGCGTCTGGGTGTTCGGCGGTGGGCTGGAGCCGATCGACGTCTCGACCACCGTGGACAACACCGGCGCCGAGGCGATCGTCACCGACGGCCCGTTCGCGGAGTCGAAGGAGTGGATCGGCGGCTTCTGGATCCTCGAGCTGCCGGACCTCGACGCTGCCCTGCAGTGGGCGACGGAGGCCTCGGAGGCCTGCGCCGCCAAGGTCGAGGTCCGTCCGTTCCAGCCCGAGCCTCCGGCGGCCTGACCCCACAATGGATTCGACTGACCCCACGACCGCGATCGAGCGGATCTACCGCGAGGAGTACGGCCGGATCGTCGCCTCGCTGGTCCGCCGTTTCGGCGACATCGACATCGCCGAGGAGGCGGCCGGGGAGGCACTGCTGGCCGCGGTCGAGCGCTGGCCCCGGGACGGCGTACCGCCCAACCCCGGTGGCTGGCTCACCACGACCGCCGGCAACCGCGCGATCGACAAGATCCGCCGCGAGTCCCATCGCGACGCCAAGCACCAGGCGGCACTCATCATGACTGACGACACCCCCCACGAGCCGACCGGCATCGTCGAGGACGATCGGCTCCGGCTGCTCTTCACCTGCTGCCACCCGGCCCTTGCCCCGGAGGCACGGGTGGCGCTCACCCTGCGCCTGCTCGGAGGGCTGACCGTGGCCGAGATCGCGCAGGCGTTCCTCGTTCCCGAGACCACGATGGCGCAACGGATCACCCGCGCCAAGAAGAAGATCAGCGTCGCGAAGATCCCCTACCGGGTGCCTTCTGCCGCCGATCTCGGCGAGCGCGTGAACGGCGTGCTGTCCGTGATCTACCTGGTCTTCAACGAGGGCTACCTCTCCTCCTCGGCAGACGCCTCGCCGATTCGCGACGAGCTCACCGACGAGGCCATCCGGCTGGCCCGGATCCTGCGCGCACTGCTCCCCGACGTCCCCGAGATCACCGGCCTGCTCGCGCTGATGCTGCTCACCGATGCCCGTCGCTCGGTCCGCGTCGCCGACGGGCAGCTGGTCCCGCTGCACGAGCAGGACCGGGGCGGCTGGGACCGGGAGCTGATCTCCGAGGGGCACGCACTGGTGCGGGAGTGCCTCGAGCTGCACGCGTCAGGAGGGGCACGTCCCGGCCAGTACCAGCTGCTCGCCGCGATCAGCGCCGTGCACACCGACGCCCGAACCGCAGCCGACACGGACTGGAGCCAGATCGCGACGCTCTACTCGCAGCTCCACGCCCTCAACCCCTCGCCGATCGTGGCCTTGAACCGCGCGGTCGCCATCGCCGAGCTCGATGGCCCGGCGGTCGCACTCGCCGAGGTGGATCGGCTCGACCTGGCGTCGTACCACCCCTGGCACGCAACCCGCGCCGACCTGCTCCGCCGGCTCGGCCGCTCCGCGGAGGCCCGGGAGGCGTACGACGCCGCCCTGGCGCACACCGACAACGAGGCCGAGCGCGCCTACCTCACGAGGCGGCGCGGCCAGCTCGCCTGAGCTGCGCCCGGTCTAGCGCAGGCCGCGATCAGCGGTCTGGCGGTCCGCGTCATCGCCCTCCACTGACAACTGACCGGTCCATCCTCGGGGGGCGGGTGCTCCTAGGCTTGTCTCCATGACGCCACCCGCCCCGCTCCAGCTGCCCACCGCCGACGAGGCCCTGGCCTGGGTGCGCGACCGTACGGCGAGCCAGCTTGCCATCGCGCGGGAGCTGGTGGCCGGGCTGCGCGAGGACCCGCCTGCCGAGCCGGAGGGCGTGCTGCGCCGGTGGGACGAGGTGACGCTGGCGCTCAGCAACGTCAGCGCGATCGCCGGGCTCTACTCCAACGGCCACCCCGATCTCGACGTGCGCACGGCGAGCGAGGAAGCCGTGATCGAGGTCGACAAGCTCGTCACCGAGCTCCGCCAGGACCGCGTGCTCTACGACGTGTTCGCCGCGCTCGACCCGGCCGGGCTCGACCAGACCGGCTCACGACTGCTCGAGAAGACGCTCGAGGAGTTCCGGCGGGCGGGTGTCGACCAGGACGACACGACCCGCGCGCGGCTGGCCGAGATCAGCGAGCGGATCACCGCGATCGACCAGGAGTTCAGCCGCAACATCCGTGACGACGTGCGGACGGTGAAGGCGACTCCGGAGCAGCTCGCCGGCCTGCCGGAGGACTGGCTGGCCGCACATCCGGTCGACGACGAGGGCCTCGTGTCGGTGACGACCGACTACCCGGACGCGATCCCGGCGCGGATGTTCGTGCGGGACCGCGAGGTCCGCCGCCAGATCACCATCGCGTTCCTCGAGCGCGGCTGGCCCGCCAACGAGCCACTGCTCAAGGAGCTCTTCGAGCTGCGCCACGAGTACGCCAATCTGGTCGGCTACTCCGACTGGGCGTCGTACGACGCAGCGGTGAAGATGATCGAGAAGGGCCCGGCGATCCCGGAGTTCATCGACCGGATCGCGCAGGTCGCGCAGGTGCCGATGGAGCGCGACCTCGCGGCGGTCATGGAGCGCTTCCGGCAGGACGTCCCCGGCGCCGACTCGATCACCTCGGCCGACTCCGTCTACTACGAGGAGCTCGTGCGCAAGGAGCAGCACGACGTCGACTCGCAGCTCGTACGCACCTACTTCGAGTCCGACAAGGTGAAGAGGGGGCTGCTCGATGTCACCGGTCGGCTTTTCGGCCTGCGTTACGAGCCGGTCGCCGACGCGGTGGTGTGGCACGAGGACGTCACGGTGTTCGACGTCTTCTCGACCGGGACGGATACCGACGGCGAGAGCCTGGGCCGGATCTACCTCGACCTCCATCCGCGCGAGGGCAAGTTCAAGCACGCCGCGCAGTTCACGATCACCAACGGTGTGGCAGGCCGGCAGCTGCCGGAGGGTGCGCTGCTGTGCAACTTCAACAAGGGGCTGATGGAGCACGACCACGTCGTCACGCTGTTCCACGAGTTCGGCCACCTCGTGCACCACGTGGTCGGCGGCCACGTCGGCTGGACCCGGTTCGCGGGCGTCGCGACGGAGTGGGACTTCGTCGAGGCGCCGAGCCAGATGCTCGAGGAGTGGGCGTGGGACGCCGACGTGCTGCAGACCTTCGCGACCAACGCGGCCGGTGAGCCGATCCCGGCCGACCTGGTCGACCGGATGCGCGCGGCCGACGACTTCGGCAAGGGGCTGCAGGCCCGGCAACAGATGTTCTACGCCTCGGTGTCCTACTGGTTCCACACCGAGCGGCCGGCCGACCTGTCCCTCAAGCAGGTCGAGCTCCAGGAGCGCTACTCGCCGTACCGCTTCATCGACGACACCCACTTCTTCGCCAACTTCGGCCACCTGGGCGGCTACTCGTCGGCCTACTACACCTACATGTGGTCGCTGGTGATCGCGAAGGACCTGTTCTCCGCCTTCGACCCCGACGACCTGTTCGACGTCACTGTTGCGAACCGCTATCGCGACTCGATCCTCGCCCAGGGCGGCACCAAGGACGCCGCCGACCTCGTTGCCGACTTCCTCGGCCGCCCCTACACCTTCGACGCGTACGCCGCCTGGCTGGCCAGGTAGCCGCTCTCGCCGATCGCCGGGGCAGTTTCCCCGGCTGACCGGGGAATTTGTCACTTGTCGTGGGTTGCAACCCCTGACCAGTGCCAGTTTCCCCGGCTGACCGGGGAATCCGCCTTGCGCGAGCCGATCTGTCGACGTAAAGTAACGATATATCGCGATACAGATGCGATACACACAGACATTCTGACAATGAAGGAGTTCCGAGATGGGACACCCAGGATTCAACAGACAGTGGGCTCGCATGGACGAGCCCGGCCGGCGCCAGCGCCGGGGCGGCGGTCGCCGCGGCCCGTGGGGCGACTTCGGCGGATGGGACGGCCCCGGTCGCCAGGGCCCGCCGCCGTGGGTGGCCGGCCTCTTCGGCCTCGGCTCGATGCACGAGCAGCGCCGTGGGCCGCGCGCCCGCCGCGGCGACGTGCGCTCGGCGATCCTCGACGTCCTCCGGGCGGCCGAGGAGAGCGGTGAGCAGGTCAACGGCTACCAGGTCATCCAGCAGATCTCCGAGCGCAGCGAAGGCGCGTGGCGGGCGAGCCCCGGCTCGGTCTACCCGACGATCCAGCAGCTGCACGACGAGGGGCTGGTGGAGACCGACGACGAGCGCGGACGCAAGACGCTCGCGCTGACCAACGAGGGTCGCCAGTACGTCGCCGACCACGCCGACGAGCTCGCGCAGGTGTGGCGACCCTTCGATCGGCACGCCACCGAGGAGACGTCGTTCTCGGGCCTGAAGCCGGAGATCGGCCAGGTCATGGGCGCGGTGTGGCAGATCGTCACCTCCGGCTCGGAGTCTCAGCAGCGCGCGGCCATCGACGTGCTCGTCGAGACCCGGCGCAAGCTCTACGGCATCCTCGCCGACGGCGTCGACGCGGATGAGGATGAGGAAGGCGAGGAGTGATGACCGACCAGACGATCCGGCTCAGCGACGCCGAGCGGGAAGCCGCGGCCGCCGACCTGGGCGAGCACTTCGCCCAGGGACGGCTGACCGCCGACGAGCACGCCGAGCGGCTCGAGCAGGTGTGGAGCGCGAAGACCCGGGGCGAGGTCGCACCGATCTTCCGCGACCTGCCGAGCCCGTACGCCGCGGTCGCGTCCGTCCCGTCGGACGCACGCGAGGACCGCTACTGGAACGCGGGCCTGCGGCCGTTTCGCCGCGGGGTTCCGGCCCCGCTCCTGGTGGTGTTGGCCGTGCTGATCGTGCTCTCCGCGATCGCGCACTTCCCGTTCATCCTGCTCGGCTTCGCGATCTTCTGGTTCGTGGTGCTGCGACACGGCGGCCCGCGACACGTGTATGCCGCGCAGCGGCGCTGGCGCTGACCGCTACTTCGTGCCGGGCAGCATCACCTTCGTCTTGTCGGTCGTGACCCGCCCGACCAAGTCAGTGGCCGACGCGGTCAGCGTCACCGTGATCTTCTTGGTCGGCGGGAGCTTGGCGAGAGCGGCCTTCAGGGCCCTGGGCAGCTTGACCTTGAAGTCGGTCAGCGACCCCGGCTGGACAGTCTTGGTGCTGCCCTTGAGCTTGATCTTCTTGCCGTTGACCGCGGCCTCGGGCGGAGCTCAGTGCCGGGATCCGGGTCGCGTGTCCAGCAGCTCGTCCAGCCAGGCGTAGCAGCGGAGGGACAGCTCCTCGAGGGAGGCGGACGTGACGCCCGGGACCAGCTCCTCGACGCGGTCCGCCAGGTCTGGTGGCAGGTCCTTGCGCAGGTAGCGCAGCCCGAAGTCGTGGCGCCACGGGCAGTGCTCGACGCGGAGCAGCCGGACCACCGGCTCGAGCCCGAACCGGAGGTACCACTGGACCGCTTCGGCGACGTGGCCGCGCGCGATCGCGCGGTTGACCAGCCACTCGCCGGTCACCCGGCGCTGACGGACCTGGTCCACCGCCAGTGCCATGGACAGTGACACGTCCTCCTCCTCGAGCACCAGCAGCCCATCCGGGTCGTGCAGCACCATCGGCGCCCCGTGCCGGCGTACGTCGACGTGGGTGTGGTGGTCGCCGAGGTCGGAGATGTGCAGGTCGACGATCCGGGTCGGCTCGAGCAGCAGCCCGGGCCGGTCCTGGAGGTTGATGAAGGCCTGCCGTCCGTCCGGCCACGCGTCCTCGGGGACCTCCCAGACGTCGCGCACCTCGAAGTCCGCGCGTGCTAGCGACAGCCATCGCAGGTAGACGTCCGTCGATGTGCCCGGGGAGCACAGGACGGACAGGTCGAGGTCGGACCAGTCGTCGAAGCCGCCGGTGACAGCCGAGCCGTCCACCCAGACGCAGCGCACGTCTGGATCGGCAGCGGCTTGCGACGTCAGCCACGCGGTCCAGTCGGCGTAGCGGGAGAGGTCGGAATCGTCCAGCACGCGGACCAGTGTGCCGTCGGGCAGCGAGCCCACGCATCCCTTATTGAATTGACAGAGTGTCCGTCGAAGTTGCAGGCTATTTTCATCGTACCGATTGTCCTACGAAAGTTCTGGTCGCATGTCCGTCCTCACCACGCCCCGCTTCTCCCGCGCGTCCGCCTACCACCCGGCCTGGGTGCGGTCCAACGTCAGCGGTGGTGCCCACTCCCTGTGGTTGACCGAGTGGCTCTCGGAGGTGGTCGACCTGCGACCGGGAATGCGGGTCCTCGACCTCGGCTGCGGGCGGGGTGCGTCGTCGGTGTTCCTCCACCGAGAGTTCGGGGTGCAGGTCTGGGCGACCGACCTGTGGTTCGGGGTCGACGACCGCGCGCAGCGGATTCGCGACGCCGGCCTCACCGACGGTGTGATCCCGATCCACGCCGACGCGCGTGGCCTGCCCTTCGCCCGCGACTTCTTCGATGCGGTGGTCAGCGTGGACTCCTACGTCTACTACGGCACCGACGACCTCTACCTCGGCTACCTCGCCCGATTGGTCAAGCCGGGCGGCCAGATCGGGATCGTTGGCTCCGGCCTGGTGCAGGAGCTGACCACCGTCCCCGAGCACCTGCGGCACTGGTGGGATCCGAGCCTCGTCTGCCTCCACTCCGCCGAGTGGTGGCGCCGGCACTGGACCCGCAGCGGCATCGTCGACGTCGAGCTCGCCGACACTCTCGACGAGGGCTGGCGGCTGTGGCTGCAGTGGCAGCGCGCCGTCGCTCCGGACAACGAGCCCGAGATCAGCGCGCTGGAGTCCGATCGGGGGCGCCACCTGGGTTACGTGCGCGCAGTCGCCCGGCGCCGCGCCGACGTCGTTCTCGACGACCCGATCGTCACCATTCCCGTCGACTACCGCCGGCAACCGGTGCTGGCCTCCGAGCGACACACCACCTAGCCACCGGTCCCATCCCGGGACCGGCGATTTGTCAAAGTCAACTCTCAAAGGAATCCGATGCTCAGCAACGCAGGAAGGCGTACGACGTACGCCAACACCGTCTCCACCTTCGCCCTGGTCCTCGCGGTCATGGGCGGCGGGACCGCCCTTGCGGCGGGGCTCGTCAACAACTCCGTCGAGTCTCGGCACATCGTCGACGGGACGGTCCGCGGGACCGACCTGAGCAACGGGTCGGTGACCGGCAAGGACATCGACGAGGGCTCGCTCGACACCGTGCCGGTCGCCGAGGTGGCCGGGTCCGCCGACGAGGCGCTGACGGCCGGTCACGCCCAGACCGCCTCGAGGCTGCTGGGCTCGATGCGTGCCTCGGTCACCGCCGCGGGCCAGCTGAGGTCCAACCAGTCGATCGGCGCGGTGACCGCCGAGCAGACGAGCACTCCGGGTCGCTACGTGGTGAGCTTCCAGACTCCGATGCTTGGCTGCTTCCTCATGGCGGGCGTGGCGCACAACTCGACCGATCGGGTGGTCGGGTCCGCCTCGGCATGGATCACGCCGTCCGCCGACAACCCCGGCTTCAACAAGGTGACCGTCGAGACGCACTCGCCGGGCACGGCCGACACCATTCCGGATCCTGCCCCGTTCAGCTTGGTCGTGGTCTGCTAGCGCGGCGCCTGAGCGGCCGGCACACCGCTCGCTCGGCCATCGACACCAGCGTGTCGATCGCCTCGTCGACCGTGAGGCGGCGACCGGTCATGAGCAGGTCGAGGCTCTCGAAGCTGGTCAGGACCCACAGGGCGTCGACCGCCTGCCCGACGGTGAGGTCCTCGCGCAGCACTCCGGCCTCGGCCAGGTGCTGGGCGAGGTCCTCCATCCCGGCGCCCCTGTCGGTCTCCATGTGCCGGACCGCGCCACCGGCCGACTCGGGGTCGAGCCGGTCCATGGCGTGCAGCACGCGGTAGACGTCGAGCTCCTGGCCCTTCATCCGGCTGGCCGCCGCGATGCCCTCGCGCAGGTGCGCCCGGGCGTCGTCGGCGGCCACCGCACGGTTGAGGGCTCCGAGCCCGGTGCGCTCCCAGAGATCGACCACGAACGCATCGAAGAGGCCCGCGCGTGAGCCGAAGTCGGCGTAGATCGTCGACCGCGACACCCGGGCGAGCTGGGCCACCTTGTCGAGGCTGAGCTGCTCGGTCGGCGCCTTGCGCAGCCGCTGCCCGACGGCGTCGAGGATGCGGCGCCTGGTCTGCTCGGCCGACTCGGCCCTGACCACCTGCTCGTACTTGCGAGTCGCCATGCCGTCCAGCATCGCATCTTCGCGCGACAACCAGTCCTGCCAAGTTTGCGGTCAGTCCTTCTGCACCTCGTAGCGCAGGTGCGTCACGCCACGCCCCTCGTGCACGACGGGGTCCGAGAGGTGCACCGGGCCGTTCGAGCCGGCGAACCACGGGATACCGGCGCCGAGCACCACGGGCACGAGGCTCACCTGGATGACGTCGAGCAGCCCCGCGTCGAGCGCCTGCCGCGCCACCGTGCCGCCAGCGATCACGACATCGAGGTCCCCGGCGACCTGACGGGCGTGCGCGACGGCGGCCTCGACGTCGGAGAAGAAGGAGTAGGGGACGCCGTCCGGGTGCTGGTCGGGAGGCTGGTGGGTGAGCACGACGATCGGGGCCTCGTTGCCAGGGTGGCCGTCCCATCCGTTGGTCATGTCGTAGAGGTCGCGGCCCATCACGTGGCAGCCCGTGCGGGCGACCCCTTCTCGCATGAGCGTCGCGCTCGGCTCGAACATGTGGAACGGCGGCCAGCCGTCCGCGAGGACCAGTTCGACGTCCCCGTTGTCGTAGAAGCCGAACAGGTCGTCACACCCGCCGTCCGGGTCGGCGATGAAGCCGTCGATCGACATGGCCAGGTTGGCAATCACCTGTGTCACAGGTTCCTCCTCGTTCGGTCCTCCCATGATCTGACCGGGCTGGGGTTTGCAACTCATCGTTTCGGGGTTACCGGGTCCGGTGGACCGACTCGGAGGTGCCCTATGTCGTCGCCCGCCCGCTGGACCCTGATCGTGGTCCTACTCGCACCCGCAGTCGTGCTGCCGCTGCTGGTGCCGCTGTACGACTCCGAGGACCCGACGTTGTTCGGGTTCCCCTTCTACTACTGGTTCCAGCTGGCGATGATCCCCGTCGCGGTGGTGCTGACCGTCATCGCCTACTACCTCGCCAAGGCTGGGGATCGCGACCGGGCGGTGAAGCGATGAGCAACGTGAGCACCGTCGCGTTCAGCGTCTTCCTCTTCTTCTTCCTGCTCGTCACGGTCCTTGGCTTCGTCGCCGCGCGGTGGCGTCGGGCGGCCGACATGGGCAGCCTCGACGAGTGGGGGCTGGGCGGCCGCGGGTTCGGCACCTTCATCGCCTGGTTCCTGATCGGCGGCGACCTCTACACGGCCTACACGTTCGTCGCGGTGCCCGCACTGCTGTACGCCGGCAGCGCGATCGGCTTCTTCGCCGTGCCGTACACCATCGTGGTCTACCCCTTGATCTTCCTGTTCCTGCCACGGTTGTGGTCGGTCAGCCACCGGCACGGGTACGTCACGCCGGCAGACTTCGTGGAGGGCCGCTACGACAGCCGGCCGCTGGCGCTGGCGGTCGCCCTGACCGGCATCCTCGCGACGATGCCCTACATCGCGCTCCAGCTGGTCGGCATCGAGGTCGTTCTCCAGGTGATGGGCATCGGCACCGAGGACGCCAACTGGTTCGTCAAGGACCTGCCGCTGTTCCTCGCCTTCGCGGTGCTCGCGGCCTACACGTACTCCTCGGGACTGCGCGCCCCCGCTCTCATCGCGTTCGTGAAGGACACGTTGATCTATGTCGTGATCATCGTCGCCATCCTGTACCTGCCGACCCAGCTGGGTGGCTGGGACGACATCTTCAGCAAGGCCTCGGGCTCGTTCGCCACGTTCAACGAGACCAACGCCGACGCCATCGCGGCCGGTGAGGCCGCGCCCAAGAGCGCCATTCCCGCGCCGCTGCTGCACTGGGCGTACGCGTCACTGGCCCTCGGCTCAGCTCTCGCGCTGTTCATGTACCCGCACTCGGTGACCGCGGTGCTCTCGACGCGGAACAGGTCGGTCATCCGGCGCAACGCCGCGCTGCTCCCGGCGTACTCCTTCCTGCTCGGACTGCTCGCATTGCTCGGCTTCGTCGCGATCGCCGCCGGCGTCCAGGTGACGAACCCCCAGCAGGCCGTGCCGCAGCTGTTCGAGAACGAGTTCCCCGACTGGTTCGCGGGGGTGGCGTTCGCAGCCATCGTGATCGGCGCGCTGGTGCCGGCGGCGATCATGTCGATCGCGGCCGCGAACCTGTGGACCCGCAACATCTACAAGGCCTACATCAACCGGGACGCCACCCATCCCCAGGAGGCGCAGCAGAGCAAGTACGCCTCGCTCCTGGTGAAGTTCGGGGCGCTGCTGTTCGTGCTGTTCGTGTCCACGACGTACGCCCTCGATCTGCAGCTGCTCGGCGGCGTCTGGATCCTGCAGACCTTCCCCGCGATCGTGGTCGGTCTCTACAGCCGGTGGTTCCACCGATGGGCGCTGCTCGCCGGGTGGGCCGCGGGCATGGTCTACGGGACGCTGATCGCCTACGGGAACCCCAAGGTCGGCGATCCCGGCAGCCACTTCGGCAGTCCGCTCAACGAGTTCCCCACCACCGAGACGCTTGTCTACGTCGGCTTCACGGCGCTCGTGCTGAACCTGCTGGTGAGCGTCGCTCTCACCGTGGCCCTGCGCGCCGCCGGTGTCGACGAGGGCACCGACGCGACGAGTCCGGAGGACTACGGCGCCGACCTGGGGGACGAGGGTGTTCAGGCGGAGCTGGACCCGGAGACGGCCACCCACTGATCCCCCATCTGGGTCATGCCAGCAGCGGGTGGTCCGGACTTACGGTGCCCTATGAGCCGAAAGTCCCGCATGCTCGCGCCGTGCGCGCTGGCCCTGACGCTCCCGCTGCTGGCCGCGCCGTCGATGGCGCAGGCCGCTTCCGGCGGTTACACGGCGTACGTCGCGTGCAGCCACAAGGCGTCTGGCAAGGCGAGTCACGAGTGCAAGCTCTCGCAGCCCAAGGCGGCGTACTTCATCAGCACGAAGCACGACGCCACCTACAAGGTCTGCGTGAAGTTCCCGGGCAAGAAGCGCCTGTGCGCCAGCGCCCAGAACGCTCGCAAGGGCCAGAAGCGGATCGTGACGATCACGACCGCGAGCACCGGCACGCACAAGGTGGCCTGGTACGTCGAGGGGAAGAAGGTCGGGTCCTGGAACTTCCAGGTCACCGCGGGCTGACCCGTCGGTAACCTCGGATCGTGAGCGACGCCGCCCCGACCACGCCCAGCTTCGAGCTCGGCCCGGACCACGTCGAGCTGCAGAAGTGGGTGCACACCTTCGCCGAGGACGTCGTCCGTCCGGCCGCCGCAGAGTGGGACGAGCGCGAGGAGTTCCCGTGGCCGGTGCTCGAGGAGGCCTCCAAGATCGGTCTCTACTCCCTCGACTTCTTCGCCACGCAGAGCTTCGACGAGACCGGGCTCGGGCTGCCGGTCACGATGGAGGAGCTGTTCTGGGGCGACGCGGGCATCGGCCTGGCCATCGTCGGGACAACGCTCGCGGCTGCCGCGGTCGCCGGCAACGGCACTCCTGAGCAGATCGGCGAGTGGGCGCCGCAGATGTTCGGCTCGCCCGGTGACCTCAAGACAGCGTCGTTCTGCTCCTCCGAGCCCGACGCCGGCAGCGACGTCGGCGCGATGCGCACCCGCGCGACGTACGACGAGGCGAGCGACGAGTGGGTCATCAACGGCACCAAGACCTGGGCCACCAACGGCGGCATGGCCGACATCCACGTCGTCACCGCGGTCGTCGAGCCGGAGCTGCGCGCCCGTGGCCAGGCCAGCTTCGTCGTCCCACCCGGCACCAAGGGGCTGAGCCAGGGCCAGAAGTTCGCCAAGCACGGCATCCGCGCCTCGCACACCGCCGAGGTGGTCCTCGACCACGTGCGGGTCCCCGGCTCCTGCCTGCTCGGCGGCAAGGACAAGCTCGACGCGCGGCTGGCGGCGCGCGCGCGAGGGCGCGTCGTCCGGCGGCTCCGCCAACGTCTCGATGGCGACCTTCGAGCGGACGCGCCCGGCGGTGGGTGCCCAGGCGGTCGGCATCGCGCGCGCGGCGTACGAGATCGCGCTCGACTACGCGAAGACGCGCGAGCAGTTCGGCCGCCCGATCATCGAGAACCAGGCGATCGCCTTCGCGCTCGCGGACATGAAGACCGGGATCGACGCCAGCCGGCTGCTGGTCTGGCGCGCGGCCTGGATGGCCAAGCAGGGCAAGGTGTTCGAGGCTGCCGAGGGCTCGATGTCCAAGCTGTACGCCGGCGAGACCGCGGTCCGCGTCACCGGCCAGGCCATGCAGATCCTCGGCGGCAACGGCTACACCCGCGACTACCCCGTGGAGCGGATGGCCCGCGACGCCCGCATCTACACGATCTTCGAAGGCACGTCCGAGATCCAGCGACTGGTCGTCGCCCGCGCGATCTCAGGGATGCAGATCCGCTGACTCCAGGAGCGCGGCGTACCGCACGAGGTAGAGCGGCCAGCCCTCGTCGCCAGCCACGCCCTCGCGCAGCGCGGGCCAGCCCGGGCCGTGCCGGTCGAGATGCCGGTGCTCGAGCTCGACGCGAGTTCGGTCCGGTCCGTCCGAGACGAACCGGAGCTCGACCTCGCTGGCGTGCTCGGGGTCCTCGAGCTGCCAGGTCGGGCCGATGTCCCAGCTGAAGACGAGCCGGTCGGGCGGCTCGAACGCAAGCACCCGCGCCCACCGGCACTCGCTGCCGTCCTCGCCGCGGTCGACGATGTGCCCGCCGACCCGTGGCTCGAACACGGTCTCCGCGATGGGGGACCCGAGCAGGTTGTGCTCCGGTGGCTTGAAGTCCCCCAGCCGCTCGGTGAACGCCGCGAACGCGCGCTCCGGCGTACCGGCCACCACGACGTGGTGGCGCACAACAGGTGCCTCTGTCATCGGTCCTCCTCCATCAGCTGCTCGAAGCCGGACATGGTCCGCTCCCAGAACGTGTCGAGCTGGTCGCGCAGTGCCGCCACCCCGGCCTCGTTGAGCCGGTAGATCCGCTTGGTGCCCTCGGCACGGTCGCTGACCAGGCCGACCTCCCGGAGCACCCTCAGGTGCTGCGAGACCGCCGGTTGGGTCACGGGCAGCAGGGCCGCGAGCTCGCCCACCGACCGCCGAGTTCGTCAAGCTCGCCGTCCGATTCGTCTGCCGTCTCGCGTGCAGATCCGGCAGTCAGGTCGCAGACGAATCGGCCCCGGCCGCGCGGTAGTCACAAGTTGCGGCCGCTCTTCGTCTAGTAGTCGAAAGAGACGCCCGTGGGGCGACGCGCAACGGCCCGGTCGCGAAGCACCATCGGCACTCACAACTGACGGACGTGACGAACCGAACCAACCGAACCAACCGAACGAGGAGAGACGATGAACGTGCACGAAACCGCGATGGCCGCCGAGGTGCTGCGGCCCGGTGACGACGGGTACGACGACGCGGCGCGGGTGTTCTTCGCGACCGGCCAGCCGGCCATGGTGGTCCGGCCCAGCGACCCCGACGAGGTCGCCGCGGCGCTACGCCACGCCGCACGCCACGACCTGGCGGTGTCCGTGCGCTCCGGCGGCCACAGCCCGCTCGGGCACGGCACCAACACCGACGGGATGGTGATCGACCTCGTGCACCTGGACGCGGTCGAGGTGCTGGACGCGGACCGCCGGTTGGTGCGCGTCGGCGGTGGTGCCACGTGGGGCAAGGTGTCCGCGGCGCTCGACCCGCACGGCTGGGCGCTGACCGCCGGCGACACGTCCGACGTCGGGGTCGGCGGACTGACCCTGGGCGGCGGGATGGGCTGGATGGTGCGCCGGCACGGCCTGGCCATCGACAACCTGGTCGGGGCGCGGGTGGTCACCGCCGATGGCCGGCTGGTCACGGCCTCCGCCGACGAGCACGCAGACCTGTTCTGGGCGCTGCGCGGTGGCGGCGGCAACTTCGGCGTGGTCGTCGCCTTCGACTTCGTGGCCCAGCCGGTCAGCACCGTGCACTTCGGGACCATCACCTACCAGGCCGACGACCCGGCCGACCTGCTCAGGCGCTGGCGGAACGCGATGCAGCTCGCGCCCGAGGAGCTGTCCAGCACCCTCGCGCTGCTGCCGCAGATGCCCGGTGCCCCACGGATGGCGAACCTGCTGCTGTGCTACGCCGGCGCACCGGGCAGCGCGGTGACCGACGCCGACGCGGCGATCGAGCCGTTGCTGGAGCTCGGCACGGTGGCCCAGGCCAGCATCGCCGAGCGCAGGTACGCGGAGATCCTGGAGGAAGCCCAGCATCCCCCCGGCGTCCGGTTGGTCGGTCGCAACACCCTGGTGCCGACCCTCGGCGACGGTGTGATCACCGCGATAGAGGGCCTGTCCGAGACGCCGGCTCCGGTGGTGGTCGCGGTGCGCAGCCTGGGCGGTGCCTTCGCCCGGGTCCCGTCCGACGCGACGGCGTTCGCGCATCGCGACGCGGAGGCGATGGTGGTGGGCATGGTGATCCTGCCCGAGACCGCGACCGACGCGGACGTCGAGCGGGCCCTGGTGCCGTGGCGGACGGTGGCGGCCTACGGCATCGGGTCCTACATCAACTTCCAGGGCTCGGCGACGGACGAGGACCTCGCGGCGGCGTACCCACCCGCGACGTACGCCCGCCTGGCCCAGGTGAAGCTCGCCTACGACCCGGGGAACGTGTTCGCGCTCAACCACAACATCGAGCCCGACACCGCCCAGGTGGTGGAGGGTCCGGCGGCCTGACGTCGCACCCACCCAGATGTAACGGTGAGTTACGTGAACGGCGCCGGCCTCAGAGGTCGAGGGCGAGGTTCACCCAGGCCGAGCTGACCTGCATGCCGACCTTCTCGTAGAGCGCCAGCGCGCCGGTGCGCGAGTCGGTCGCGAGGTAGCAGCGGACCGCGCCGTGCTGCCGGGTCAGCGTGAAGGCGTCGGCCAGCATCGCGCCGCCCAGCCCCAGACCCCGGCGGTCCTTCCGGACTGCGATCCGGGCGACGTACCCGTCGCCGCCGGTCAGGTGCACGTGCGTCGCGCCGACGACGGTCCCGTCGGGGTCCGTGCAGACGCGGAGGTTCCACGGCTGGTGACCCTGGCGACCCCAGACCATCGCGGCGAAGTCCTCGAACGAGCCGGGCGTCCGCCACTCGCCGAACGCGTCCTCGACGACCTCGAAGAACACCTCGTGCTCGTCGGGGCGGGCCTCGCGGATCGCGTAGCCGTCCGGCAGCGGCTGCGCGGCGATCTCGGCGCCTTCGGGCAGCTCGAGGTCCCACGCCGTCCACCGCTCCCGGTAGCCGCGCGCCACCAGCAGCCGGTAGGCCGCGCCGTCCTTCGGCACCTGGTTGCTGATCAGCTCCGCGCGCCGGCTTCGAGCAAGGGCCTCGAGCCAGTCGGCCAGCGCGGAGCCGATGCCGCGGCCGCGCTCCACCGGCAGCACCCCGGTGTAGCCGAAGTCCGCATGCACCATGTCGGCGTAGGCGACCAGCCGGCTCTGCTGGTCGAGGGCGTCGAAGACCCCGAGGCTGCTGGTGGCGAGGTCGTACGACGGGCGCTGCCACTCGCTCACGACGTCGTCGAGGTCGACGTCGACGGTGCCGACGTCGTGCAGCTCCTCGGTGGTGATGAGCTCGGTCACCGCCTCGGCGTCGTCGAGGGTCAGCGGTCGGCTGGTCAGCCCTTCGGGGAGGTTCACAGAGCTATGGCCCGGTTCACCCAGGTCGAGGTCGCCACCATGCCGACCTTCTCGTAGAGACCCAGCGCCCCCGTGCGCGAGTCCGTCGAGAGCTCCGACCGCAGCGCGCCGTGTTCGCGGCCGACCGCGAACGCGTCGACGAGCAGTGCCTGGGCCAGCCCCCGGCCGCGCTGCTCCTTCGCGGTCGCGAGCCGGGCGATGAACGCGGTGGTGTCCGCCATCTGCACCATGGCCATGGCGACGACCGCCCCGGCGGGGTCGAGCACCAGGCGGAGGTTCCACGGCTCGAAACCCGGACGCAGGGTCATGCTCGACTCCCAGTCCTCGTAGGTCTGCCGGTCGCGGTCCGACCACTCGAGGAAGGCGTCCTCCTGGACCGTCCAGGCGGCGGTGTAGTCCTCGGCCGTGGCCGCCCGCACCGTGTGGCCCGCGGGCACGTCGCGACTCGGGACCGCGGCCCCCTCGGGCAGCTGGAGCACCCAGCTCTCCCAGCGAACGTGGTAGCCGAGTGCCTCCAGCAGCCGGTCGCCGGCCGAGCCCTGTGGCACCGGCATGCCGACCACCGTGGCACCGCGCCGGCGCGCTACGTCCTGCATCCAGCGCGCGAGCGCCGTACCGATCCCGCGGCCTCGGTAGTCCGGGTGCACGGCCGCGTCGCCACGGTCGTGGCCGCTGTGCTCGGCGTAGGCCACCAACCGGTCGCCGTCGAACACGCCGACGGTCGAGTCCGCGACGTCGAAGCTCGGCCGAGCCCAGTCGCCGACGATGTCGGCCTCCTCGATGGCCACCTCGCCGATGTCATCGAGCTCCTGAGCGGCCATCACCTCGAAGACCGCCCGGGCGTCGTCGAGCTGGAGCGGGCGGTGGGTCAGGCCAACAGGGATCTCCACGGAGCCGAACACAACCACAGAACGGCAGACGGGGTCGCTCCATTTCCGGAGCGGCCCCGTCGTGTCGGGTGACCGTGGGTCAGGCGGTCTGCTCGGTCGCCTTGATCGCCGAGATGTCGAACTGGAGCTTGATCTTGTCGGAGACGAGCACGCCGCCGGTCTCGAGTGCGGCGTTCCAGGTCAGCCCCCAGTCTTTGCGGAGCAGGGTGGTCGCACCCTCGAAGCCGATGCGGGTGTTGCCGAACGGGTCCTGGGCCGAGCCGGAGAACTCGAAGGGGACCGAGATGGGCTTGGTGACGCCCTTGATGGTCAGGTCGCCGGTGATCGTCCAGTCGTCGCCCTCGCGGGAGACCTCGGTCGAGGTGAACGTGATGTTGGGGAACTGCTCGCTCTCGAAGAAGTCCGCGGAGAGCAGGTGGCCGTCGCGCTGCTCGTTGCCGGTGCTGATGCTGTTGGCGACGATGCTCACCTCGACCTTGGAGTCCGCCGGGTTCGCGGTGTTGACGTGCGCGGTGCCGGTGAACTCGGTGAACTGGCCGCGGACGGTCGCGACCATCGCGTGCCGGGCGCTGAAGCCGAGCCGGCTGTGCGCCGGGTCGAGGGTGTAGTCGCCGGCGATGTCGTTGAGGACGGCGGTGGCGGGGTCGAAGTCGGTGCTGGTCATGAGGGCTCCTCGTCGGGTGGTTGGGCTTTCAATGACCTGTAACGGACCGTAGTCCGTTTCTATTCCGACCCGTACCCACCAATGTCGCCAGGGCATGGCAAAGGGCCGAGCGCAGTGCGCTCGGCCCTCCGACGTGTGCAGCTGGGTGCCGCCTCAGGCGGCGTGTGTGGCCGCCTGCTCCCGGGGAGCGGCAGCGGTGGGCACGGCCACCCAGGTGGCCTCCATCCGGGTGCGCCCCGAGGCGTCGATCACCGGTAGCCAGCGCATTTCCAGCCGCTCGGCCTTCGCTTCGTTCATCGTGAGACACCTCCCGTTCACTTTCCGTTCACCAAGAATACCAGTGCCGGACATCTGGGCCCTCGAGTCGGCGGAACACGCGATTCCTGCCCGATATCGGGCACAAAGTTGCAGATGACCCGGCGATCCCCCACGATGAGGCTCGTGCCCGCCGACCCGACCCTCGTCGACCACCTGGTCGCGACCACGGGGCTCACGGCGGCCGAGGCGGCTCGGGTCGTCGAGGACGTGCTCGCCTTCCACGAGGAGCCGGTCGAGGACTACGTACGGCGCCGGCACGCGGAGCTGAAGACCCGCGGCGCTCGCAACACCGAGATCTTCGCCCACCTGGCCGAGGAGATCGCTCACCGCGTCGTGGCCGCGCCGGCCCTCAGCGTGCGCCAGCTGCGCCGGATCGTCTACGGATAGAGCCTTGGGTTGAGGAGGGCGCTCTGCGCCCGTCTCGAAACCACCAAACGAAGGGCAGGGACTGAGAGATGTGCGGGATCGTCGGGTACGTCGGCGCTCAGCAGGCGGCGCCGCTGCTGCTGGAGGGCCTGGGCCGGCTGGAGCACCGCGGCTACGACTCGGCGGGCGTCGCCGTGCTCGGCCCCGGCAAGGAGAGCCGGCTGCGGGTGGCCAAGAAGGCCGGCCGGGTGCGTGACCTGACCGAGCAGCTGCCCAAGCGGTTCGCGGGCAAGGTCGGCATCGGCCACACCCGCTGGGCGACCCATGGGCCTGCGAACGACGTCAACGCACACCCGCACGTCGACAACAAGGGCGACGTCGCCGTCGTGCACAACGGGATCATCGACAACGCTGCCGCGTTGCGGGCCGGGCTGGCGGACGCCGGGGTCGACCTGGTCTCCGACACCGACACCGAGGTGCTCGCGCACCTGATCGGCCGGTCCGAGGCCGAGACCCTGGAGGGCAAGGTGGTCGAGGCCCTGGCCCGGGTGGAGGGCACCTACGGGCTGGCGGTTCTGCACGCGGCGTACCCGGACCGGATCGTGGTGGCGCGCAACGGCAGCCCCCTGATCATCGGTATCGGCGACCACGAGATGTTCGTCGCCTCGGACCTGGCCGCACTGGTCCGCTACACGACGCGGGTGGCCCACCTCGACGACGGTGAGCTGGCCACGATCACGGCCGAGGGGTTCACGACGTACCGCCAGGACCTCAGTCAGGTGGCGCGGACGGCGACCGAGGTCGAGGTCGACCCGGCGTCGTACGACGCGGGTGAGCACGAGTCATTCATGCACAAGGAGCTGCTCGAGCAGCCCGAGGCCGCCGAGCGGGTACTGCGCGGTCGGCTCGACGAGCGGTTCGGCACTTCGCACCTCGGCGGTCTCGAGATGGACGCTCGTGAGCTGCGCGCGATCCGGCGGGTGAAGGTGCTCGGCTGCGGCTCGGCGTACTACGTCGGGCAGATGGGCGCCGCCTTGATCGAGGAGCTGGCCCGGATCCCGGCCGACGCCGAGGCGGCCAGCGAGTTCCGCTACCGCGACCCGATCATCGAGCCGGACACGCTGTACGTCGCCGTGAGCCAGTCCGGCGAGACGATCGACACCCTGCTCGCGGTCCAGGAGATCCGGCGCAAGGGCGGTCGGGTCGTCGGCCTGGTGAACGTCGTCGGCTCGGCCATCGCCCGGGAGTGCGAGGGCGGCATCTACCTGCACGCGGGCCCCGAGGTCGCGGTCGCCTCGACCAAGGCACTGACCAACATGTTCCTCGGCTTCGCGCTGCTGGCTCTCCAGCTCGGCCGGGTCCGCGATCTGTCGATCGCGGACGGCCGCCGGCTGGTCACCGGTCTGCAGAGGCTGCCCGAGCAGATCGGAGAGGTCCTCGCCCAGGAACCCGCGCTCGCCGAGCTGGCCGGGCGACTGGCCGAGGCCGAGAGCCTGTTCTTCGTCGGTCGGGTGCGGGGCTACCCGGTGGCCCGCGAGGGCGCGCAGAAGTTCAAGGAGATCAGCTACCGGCACGCGGAGGCGTACCAGACCTCCGAGCTCAAGCACGGCCCGCTCGCGCTGATCGCTCCCACCGTCCCCACCGTCGCCGTCGTCCCCGAGGACGAGCTGACCGAGCGCAACGTCGCTGCGCTCCACGAGGTCGCGGCCCGTGGAGGCCCGCTCGTGGTGGTGACCCACGCGGCGGTGGACCTGGGGGACCTGCCGTCCCATGCCTCCGTGGACCGCATCGACGTCCCCCGCAACGAGCGCGAGCTCGACCCGATCCTGATGACGGTCGCCCTCCAGCTGCTGGCGTACCACGCCGCGCTCTCGCTGGGGCACGACATCGACAAGCCGCGCAACCTCGCCAAGTCGGTCACTGTCGAGTGATGGCTCGCCGCTGTCGGGATACCCGGGTACCCGGGTAAACCTGCAACCCGGCCCGCCGGCTCACACGGCCTTGCGCAGCCCGCCATCCACGACGATGTCGGAACCGGTGGTGCTCGCCGAGCGCGGCGATGCGAGGAGCACGATCACGTCGGCGATCTCCTGCGGGTCGATGAGCCGACCCGTGGTCAGGTTCATCATCTCGGCCGCTGACTTGTCCAGGACCGTGTCGCGGTCCGACCCGGTGGCCCGCGCCAGCACGTCGGCGGCGCCACCCTCCTTTGTCCACCACGAGGTGCGGACCGGGCCCGGACTCACCGTGTTGACCCGGACACCGCGCGGGCCGAACTCCTCGGACAGCGCCTGGGTCAGGTTGTTGATCCCCGCTTTGGCGACGCCGTAGTCAACATTGACACCGCTGGGGACATGCGCGTGCGTCGACGAGACGTTGACGATGCTGCCGCCGCGCTCGAGCAGATGGGGCAGCGCCGCCCGGATGGCCCGGACCGTGCTCAGCACGTTGAAGTCCAGCATCGCCGTCCAGTCGTCGTCCCCGAGGTGGTCGAAGGAGAACCGGGGCATCGTCACGCCGGGCGGCGGGCCGCCCGCGTTGTTCACGAGCACGTCCAGGCGCCCGAAGTGCTCCACCGCTCCCGCCACGGCGTCCGCCGGGCCGTCCGGCGTCGACAGGTCGGCAGCCACGTGCACGAGCGATTCGTCCAGCACGGCGTGGAGCTCCGGCGACGTACGACGCGACACCGCCACCACCCGCGCGCCCTCGGCCCGCAGGGTCAGCGCAGTCGCCAACCCGATCCCCTGGGACGCCCCGGTCACCACGGCCACCATGTCTTCCAGCTCCAAGTCCATGTCTCCACCGTGGCCTGCACGGGACGGGGTGTCTGGCGGGAATCGGTCTCCGCGTGCGAGCGGGATTCGGACGTCGCATCGTGCTGAACCCGTTGGGGTACCCCTACCGACATGAGCCTGCTCCGGACGAAGTCGATCGAGCAGTCGATCGAGGACACGGACGACCCCGATCACAAGCTGCGCAAGGACCTCGGCGCGCTGGACCTGATGGTCTTCGGCGTGGGCGTGATCATCGGGGCCGGCATCTTCGTACTGACCGGCACCGTCGCGGCCAGCAACTCGGGGCCGGCCCTGGCGCTCAGCTTCCTGATCGCGGCCGTGGCGTGCGGCCTGGCCGGGCTCTGCTACGCCGAGTTCGCCTCGACGGTCCCGGTCGCCGGCAGCGCCTACACCTTCAGCTACGCGACGCTCGGTGAGCTGATCGCCTGGATCATCGGGTGGGACCTGGTCCTGGAGTTCACCATCGGGTCGGCGGCGCTGTCGGTGAGCTTCTCCGGCTACCTGCAGGAGCTGCTGGACGGTACGTCGTTGGAGATTCCGGCCTCGCTGAGCTCGGCCGCCGAGGGCGTGATCGACCTGCCGGCGGTGGTGATCGCGCTCGTGGTCATGTGGATGCTGATCCGGGGCACCAAGTTCTCCAGCCGGGTCAACCAGATCGTCGTTGCGATCAAGCTCGCGGTCGTCGCCGCGGTCATCGTGGTCGGCATCGTCCACGTCACCCCCTCGAACTGGACGCCGTTCATCCCGGCCTCCGAACCCGTCCCCGACAGCGGCGGCGGCTTCGAGCAGACGCCGCTGATCACCACCCTGCTCGGGATCGAGCCGGCGGTGTTCGGGCTCGGCGGCGTGATCGCGGGTGCGGCGATCGTGTTCTTCGCCTTCATCGGCTTCGACATCGTGGCGACCACGGCCGAGGAGGCCCGCAACCCGCAGCGAGACGTCCCGATCGGGATCCTCGGCTCGCTGCTGATCGTGACGTTGCTCTACGGAGCGGTCAGCATGGTGGTCACCGGCGTACAGAGCTACAAGGACATCGACCCCGACGACGCGGCACCGCTGGCCACTGCGTTCGACGCCGCGGGAGTGGGCTGGATCGGCGACCTGATCTCGGTCGGCGCCTGCATCGGCCTGGTCGTGGTCGCGATGATCCTGATGCTCGGCCAGACCCGGGTGGGTTTCGCGATGGGCCGCGACGGGCTGCTGCCCCGCTGGATCTCCAAGGTGCACCCGACCTACCGGACGCCGTACCGCATCACCCTCGTGACCGGCGTCGTCGTCGCCGCGATCGCGGGCTTCGTCGACCTCACGACGCTGGCGGACCTGGTGAACATCGGCACCCTGTTCGCGTTCATCCTGGTCAGCATCGCCGTGGTCGTGCTGCGCCGGACCCGGCCGGACCTGCCCCGGGCCTTCCGCGTGAGGTTCGCTCCGCTGGTGGCGGCCCTGGCGACGATCATGTGCCTCTACCTGATGCTCAACCTGAAGGGCGACACCTGGATCCGGTTCGCCATCTGGATGGCGATCGGCTTCGTCGTCTACTTCGCCTACGGGCGGCGACACAGCCGGCTCGGTCACGCCGAGCGCCAGGACTCCGAGCGGTAGAACTCCAACCCCGCGAGGTAGGCCGCCTCCTTCTGCCGGTGGACCAGCGGGTCGCCGCCGGTCAACAGGGCAGCCTCGACCCAGTCCGCGGCGATGTCGACCACGGAGTCGAGCATCAGGGCTCGCCGCGCGACCTGGGACACGGGGTCGCCCGGCCAGAGCCGCGGATCGGTGCCCAGCGCGTCGCGACGCAGGATCGCGTCGTCGACGGCCGGGTCGCCGACGGCGAGGTCCTCCCAGTCGAGCAGCCACAGCCGCTCCGGCGCCACCAGGAAGTTCTCGTGCCACGGGTCGCCGTGCACGGGCGCGTCGACGGCACCGTCGAGCTCCTCGATGAGGGCGCCGAGCGCCTCGACCTCGTCGGCGAGGTAGGCGTGCAGGTCCTTGGCGACGTAGCCCTCGATGATGTCGAGATCGGCGACGAACCGCTCGAGCCAGACCTCGCGCAGGCAGGCGGCGGTGGTGGTGGGTGGCCCGAGGAGATCGGCCAGGGCGGCGTCGCCGTGCAGCCCGTTCAGGACCGATCGCGCCTCGTCGTACCGCTGCTGGAGGGTGCCCCGGGTGGCGACGGCCGCGTCGATGAAAGGGAAGAGCAACGCGGTCCGCCCGTCGACTGCCAGCGTGTCGAGCAGCGGTGGTGCGGCGTGCCGTTCGGCCAGCAGGTCGGCGACTCGCGACCACGTCGTGAGCGGCCAGTCCGCGTCCTCGTCGGCCGCCACCTTCGCCCAGAGCCGACGTCCGCCGACTGTCACCGCGAACGACAGCTTGTCCGCGCCGGCGTGGTTGGCTCGATGCTCGACATGGGCGTCCGGGCCGAGCGCCGCGACGAGAGCGTCCCGCACGCGGCGTACCGACATGGACCGAGTCTGCCCACGTGAGCCAACCCACCGCGACGGAGAATCGGCACCCACTCCGCCCGAGCCCTACCGTTGACCGGTGGACACCTTCGCCGAGCTGGGCCTGGCCGACGCCGTGCTGGCCGCGGTTGCGGGTGTGGGCTACGAAGCTCCCTCCCCGATCCAGGCCGCCACCATCCCGCCGCTGATGGCGGGCCGGGACGTGGTCGGTCTCGCGCAGACCGGCACCGGCAAGACCGCGGCGTTCGCGCTGCCGATCCTCTCCCGCCTCGACCTCGGCCAGCGTGAGCCGCAGGCGCTGGTGCTGGCCCCCACCCGCGAGCTGGCGGTGCAGGTCGCCGAGGCGTTCGAGCGGTACGCCGTCGACATGCCCGGTGTGCACGTGCTGCCGATCTACGGCGGTCAGGGGTACGGCGTGCAGCTGTCGGCGCTGCGTCGCGGCGTACACGTCGTCGTCGGCACGCCCGGCCGGATCATGGACCATCTCGAGAAGGGCACCCTCGACCTGGGCCACCTGCGGTTCCTCGTCCTCGACGAGGCCGACGAGATGCTGAACATGGGCTTCGCCGAGGACGTGGAGACGATCCTGGCGGACACCCCCGAGGACAAGCAGGTCGCGTTGTTCTCCGCCACGATGCCGGCCCAGATCCGCCGGCTGTCGAAGCAGTACCTGCACGACCCCGTCGAGATCAAGGTCGAGAGCCGGACCAAGACCGCTGCGAACATCCGGCAGCGCTACCTGCTCGTCTCCTACCCGCAGAAGGTGGACGCGCTGACCCGCATCCTCGAGGTGGAGAACTTCGAGGGGATGATCGTCTTCGTCCGCACGAAGCACGAGACCGAGACCCTCGCCGAGAAGCTACGGGCCCGCGGCTTCTCCGCGACCGCGATCAACGGCGACGTACCGCAGCCGGTGCGCGAGCGGACCGTCGCCCAGCTAAAGAAGGGCGAGCTCGACATCCTGGTCGCCACCGACGTGGCCGCGCGGGGCCTCGACGTCGAGCGGGTCAGCCACGTCGTCAACTACGACATCCCCACCGACACCGAGTCCTACGTGCACCGCATCGGTCGCACCGGCCGGGCCGGGCGCAGCGGGGACGCGATCTCGTTCGTCACCCCGCGAGAGCGCTACCTGCTGCGCCACCTCGAGAAGGCCAACGGTGTCGCGCTCGAGCAGATGGGGCTGCCAAGCGTCGAGGACGTGAACACGACGCGCTTGGCTCGGTTCGACGACCAGATCACCCAGGCGCTCGAGGCGCGGTCCCGGATCGAGGGGTTCCGCGAGATCGTGGCCCACTACGTGCAGGAGTACGACGTCCCGGAGGTCGACGTCGCCGCCGCGCTCGCCGTGGTCGCCCAGGGCGAAGAGCCGCTGCTGCTCTCGCCCGAGCCGGAGCGTCCTCCCCGGCCGGCCCGGGGCGAGCGCCCCGAGAAGGGCGATCGCGGCCCGCGGGTGGCCCGGGACGGCAGCCCCCTGGCGACGTACCGCATCGCCGTCGGCAAGCGGCACAAGGTCGAGCCGCGCCAGATCGTCGGCGCCATCGCCAACGAGGGCGGGCTCCGCCGCCAGGACTTCGGTGCGATCTCCATCCGGCCGGACTTCTCGCTGGTCGAGCTGCCTGCCGAGCTGTCGGCGGAGACCTGGGACGCACTGCGGTCCACGCGCATCTCTGGGAAGCTGATCGGCCTCAAGAAGGACGACGGCCCGCCGGCCCGGTCCTCGTCGTCCCGCCCGCCCGGCAAGAAGCCCCGACACAAGAAGGCCTGACCGGGTGACGCTCGGGGCCACTTCGGCAGGTCACCGTTACGGGCCGTCCCTCCTGGTGCCCTGACCTGTCCCGACGAGGTGCCGACAGCGCGGAACCTTCCCGACCGTCCACTCTGGACAGCACGTCCAGACAGGCGTTGGGTGATCGGGGCCACATCGCGTGGCCAGGTCAACATCTCGGGAGACCTCGTGCAACTGACTCTGCATATTTCTGGGCATGTCATCAGGCGGCTCACGGCCGCACTTCTCACGCTCGCCGCGGCGCTCGGACTCACGCTCGCAAGCAGTCCACAGGCCCATGCCGTCGGGGAGGCGTACGTCGCCCTCGGCGACTCCTACTCGTCGGGCGTCGGCACCCGCAGCTACATCGACGACGGCACCTCGTGCCAGCGTTCGACGCTCGCCTATCCGAGCCTGATCGCGGCGCAGCGCGGCTACTCGCTCAACTTCCGCGCCTGTTCGGGTGCGACCGTCGGCGACGTCACCGGCAGCCAGCTCGGCGCCCTCAACAGCGGCACGTCGTTCGTGACGATCTCGGTCGGCGGCAACGACGCCGGCTTCGCTGACGTGCTCACCGAGTGCGCCCTCCCCGGCTGGGCCAGTGACTGCGACGGCGCCATCGACGGCGCGGTGTCGATCATCAACAACTCCCTGCCCGGCAGCCTGGGCGGGCTCTACGGGTCGATCAGCGGGCTCGCGCCGTCGGCGGAGGTGGTCGTGGTCGGCTACCCGCGGATCTTCATGGGGGAGGACTGCAACGCCCTCACCTGGTTCTCACCCGAGGAGGAGTCGCGGCTCAACGCGACCGCCGACCTGCTCAACGGCCTGCTCGCGTCGGTCGCGTCCGCCCACGGGTTCGGGTTCGCCAACCCGACCGGCGCCTTCATCGGCCACGCCGTCTGCGACAACCCGGAGTGGATCAACGGACTCTCCAACCCGATCAGCGACAGCTACCACCCCAACCAGTCCGGCCACGCCTCCGGCTACGCGCCGGTGGTGGGCGGGGTGCTCGGCTTCGCGTTCGCCGCGACCCCGGCGGTCCTGCTGGCGGCCCGCGCCCAGGGCGGCGAGCTGGCCGCGCAGCAGCGGCAGTACGCCGGCCTCGACCGCTCGATCGAGCCGGACCAGTTCCGGGTGCCGAACATGGACAGCAAGCGGGTCCGGGCGGCCGCGAAGGCGCACGGGATCAACCTGCAGAACTGGATCGCAGCGCACACTTGAGCCCCCGCCTCCGCGCCGACCGGTTCGGCGCAATTGCGCTGATTTGGTCCTGTTTCACGCGTGAAACGTGACCGATCCAGTGCGATTGCGCTGAAACGGTTCTGTGGGGCCGGCTGCTCATGAGGCGGCGGCCTGTACAAAGGTCGGCATGACGCGACCTCGGGCCGCCGCTCTCACCCTGTCCATCGCCCTCGTCGTCGGGGCCGCCGGGTGCACCGGTGACTCCGGGGACGACGGGAAGCCCGACGAGCCGGACCCGCAGGACGCCGCCACCGCGCTCGCGTCCGGGTTGACGGCCAAGGACCTGTCGAAGGTCGTGTTCACCAGCGACACCGCGACGACGGCCCAGGCGTCGTACGACCGGATCACGCAGGAGGTGGGCTCGGCCACGCTCCGGGTCGACACCGCCGGGGTCGAGCAGACCGGTTCCACCGCCGTGGCCACGCTGCACTGGACGTGGGACCTCACCTCGGCGGCGTGGGAGTACGACGCCGAGGCCGAGCTGACGCTCGCCGACGACGGCTGGCAGGTGGCCTGGGCGCCGTCCGTCATCGAGCCGTCTCTCGTCGAGGGCGAGAACCTCGACGTGTCCTCGGTCCTGGCCGACCGGGGCGACATCCTCGGGGCCGGGGGCCAGCCCCTGGTCACCGAGCGCCGGGTCTCCCGGGTCGGAGTCGACAAGCCCCAGCTCGGCGGGAGCGACCCGGCGGCTTCCGCGCGCGCCGTGGCCCAGCTGGTCGGGATCGACGTGGGTCCCTACGTGAAGGCGGTCAAGGCGGCGGGCGCGCAGGCGTTCGTCGAGGCGATCGTGTTCCGCCAGGAGGAGCTGCCGGCGGCGGTGAGCAGCGGCATCACCGCGATCCCCGGCGGCCGGATCGTCGCGGCCGACCTGCCGCTCGGACCGACTCGCGACTTCGCGGCCCCGTTGCTCGGCAAGGTGGGCGAGGTCACCGCGGAGATCATCGCGGAGCATCCGGAGTACCACCCCGGTGACATGGCTGGGCTCTCCGGCCTCGAGGCGAGGTACGACGAGCAGCTCCGCGGCACGCCAGGCGTCGCGGTCGAAGCGGTGCCCGAGAAGGGCAACCCCCGCGAGCTCTACCGCACCGAGGCGACACCCGGCGACCCGCTCGTGCTCTCCCTCGACCTCAACCTCGAGACCAAGGCCGAGGAGGTGCTGGCCGGGGTCGGCCCGGCCAGCGCGCTGGTGGCGATCCGGCCCAGCACCGGCGAGATCCTTGCCGCGGCGAACGGGCAGGGCAACGGTGGCCAGAACCTCGCGACGTTCGGCCAGGCCGCGCCCGGGTCGACGTTCAAGACCGTGAGCAGCCTGGCCCTGCTGCGCGCCGGGCTGACACCCGACACCGTCGTACCGTGCACCTCGACGGTCACGGTGAACGGAAAGGAGTTCAAGAACTACAGCGACTACCCGTCCAGCGCACTCGGCAACATCCCGCTGAAGACGGCCGTGGCCAACTCGTGCAACACGGCGTTCATCTCGCAGGCCCCGAAGCTCTCCGGCACGAACCTGTTCGACGCCGCGGTCTCCCTGGGCATGGGGCTCGACCACGACCTCGGCTTCCCGGCGTACTTCGGCAAGACCGACCCGGACACCGGGAGCGAGACAGGCGCGGCCGCACAGCTGATCGGGCAGGGCACGATCCTCGCCTCGCCGATGGTGATGGCCACCGTCATCGCGTCGGTGCAGCAGGGGGCACTCGTGGTGCCGCGGCTGGTGGAAGGCGTCGACGTCAGCGCACCGGAGGGCGCGGCGCCGCTCAGCGAGGCCGAGGCGACCGCGCTGCGCTCGATGCTGCGCGGCGTGGTGACCAACGGCAGCGGCCGCGGGCTGCTCGACGTGCCCGGGGCACCTGTGATCGCGAAGACCGGTACGGCGGAGTTCGGCACCGGCGACGACCTGCAGACCCACGCCTGGATGATCGCCGCCCAGGGCGACCTGGCGGTCTGCGTCTACGTCGACATCGGCGAGTCGGGCAGTGGCACCGCCGGCCCGATCCTCGAGGCGTTCCTCCGCGCGGCTCTGGCGCGCTAGGGCGTGTCTCCCAATTCATGGCGGCGCCAGCGCCGCCCAGCACGCACGCTGGCTTTGTCACCAGCGCTTGAAAGACGCCCAGTCTGCCAGCGCACTGGCGCCGTGCCATCGCACGCCCTGGACGACGCTGCCTTCCACCAGCAATTGGGAGACACGCCCTAGCCGGCGCAGCGGGGCCGGACAGGAGCGGACCCCCCGTCGCATGGGGTCAACGAGGGGCCCTTGCCGATTTCGCAGTGCTCCCTCCGAAGTCGACGCGGCTAGCCAAGCACAACCCCGCCCCGGCTGTCATGTGTTTCGGACCGGTGGGAAAGTGGCCCTCATGACCGGTCTGGACTTCCTTGCCAACGACCAGCGTCGCCTGTTCATCGGCGGCCAGTGGACCGACGCCGAAGGGGGTGGGAGCTTCGACGTGCTCGACCCCGCCGACGGGTCCGTCCTGTGCCAGGTCGCGGACGCGACGGTGGCCGACGGGCAGCGTGCTCTGGAGGCGGCCGTGGCCGCGCAGGACGACTGGGCCCGAACGCCGCCGCGCGAACGGGGTGAGATCCTGCGGCGGGCGTTCGAGCTCGTGGCCGCGCGCAGCGAGCAGTTCGCCGGGCTGATGAGCCTCGAGATGGGCAAGACCCTCAAGGAGGCCGTCGGCGAGGTGACCTACGGCAACGAGTTCCTGCGCTGGTTCTCGGAGGAGGCGGTGCGAGTCCACGGCCGCTGGATGCAGGCACCGGCCGGGGGCAGTCGGCTGCTCACCCTCAAGAAGCCGGTCGGGCCGTGCCTGTTCGTGACGCCCTGGAACTTCCCGCTCGCCATGGGCACCCGCAAGATCGGCCCGGCGGTCGCCGCTGGCTGCACGATGGTGGTCAAGCCCGCGCAGCAGACGCCGCTGACGATGCTCGCCCTCGCTGCGACGTTCGCGGAGGCCGGGCTGCCGGACGGCGTCCTGAACATCGTCACCACGACCCACGCCGGCGACGTCAGCGCCGCGATCATGGCCGACCCACGGCTGCGCAAGGTCAGCTTCACCGGCTCCACCGGGATCGGGAAGCAGCTGGTCAAGCAGGCCGCTGACCAGCTGCAGCGGGTGAGCATGGAGCTCGGCGGCAACGCGCCGTTCCTTGTCTTCGAGGACGCCGACGTCGACGCGGCCGTCGACGGCGCGATGCTCGCCAAGATGCGAAACATGGGCGAGGCCTGCACCGCAGCGAACCGGTTCCTGGTGCACTCCTCGGTCTCCGACGAGTTCGCCAAGAAGCTGGCCGACCGGATGGGCGCGCTCACCCTCGGCCGCGGCCAGGACGGCGGCACCGACGTGGGCCCGCTCATCGACGAGAAGGCTGTCGAGTCGGTGACCAAGCTCGTGGACGGTGCGGTCGCGGCCGGTGCCTCGGTCGTCGTCGGCGGCCAGGCGCACGGTGGCCCCGGCTACTTCTACCCGCCGACCGTCCTGGTCGACGTACCCCACGACGCCGAGATCAACCGCGAGGAGATCTTCGGCCCGGTCGCGCCGATCACGACGTTCGAGACCGAGGACGAGGCGGTCGCCAAGGCGAACGACACGGAGTACGGCCTCTCGTCATACGTCTACACCAACGACCTCAAGCGGACGATCCGGCTGGCCGAGGCGCTCGACTTCGGCATGATCGGCATGAACACCGGGCTGGTGTCCAACCCGGCTGCGCCGTTCGGCGGCGTCAAGGCCAGCGGTTTCGGCCGCGAGGGTGGCTTCGAGGGGATCGAGGAGTACCTCGACACGACGTACGTCGCGCTGGCGCTCTGACTGACCCGGGCTGCAGGGTTACCCGGGTACCCGGGTAACCCTGACGATCTCAGGTGAAGTTTCGGCCCAGATCGTCAGGGATCCCCGGGTACCCGGGTAACCCGACACCCCGAACGTCAGACGCTCGGGTCCGTGGGCCTGTATGCGCACAGCTCAGCGGAGGACGAGGGAGGGATCGTGGAGCCGTACGCCGGAGTGGCCGCGCAGTACCTCGAGTTCGCGGCGCACTGCGAGGGCGAGTCGCCGTGCTTCGTCGAGTGGGCTCGGGGCGTCGCTGACGACGCAGAGGTGCTGGCCTGGGTCGACGAGCTGCCCGGACTCAAGAAGCAGCCCAACATCGTCTTCGCCGCGGCCCGTTGGCACGGCGTCCCGGCACCAGGGCCGTACGCCGGCCTGCGGGATGCGCTGCTCGGTGACGACGGCACGATCCGGGCCACGATCATGGCTCGTTCCACGCAGACCAACGAGGTGGGCCGGCTCGCCACGCTGTTGCCCGCCTTCGCAGCCGTCGTGCCGAGCGGGCCAGTGGCCCTCATCGAGGCTGGCGCGAGTGCCGGGCTCAACCTGTTCCCGGACTGGTGGGGGTACGCGTGGTCGACACCCGCAGGCGTGGTCGAGCTCGGCGAGCCGCCGTACCTCCCCTGCCTGGTCACCGGTCCGGCCCCATTCCCAACCGCGCTGCCCGAGGTGGCCTGGCGTGGCGGCATCGACCTGAACCCGCTCGACGTCACCGATCCCGACGCGATGCGGTGGCTCGAGACGCTGGTCTGGCCGGAGGAGGGCGACCGGCGCGTGCGGTTGCGGCGCGCGGTGGACGTCGCTGCCGCCGACCCACCGCGACTGGTGCGCGGGGACCTGCTCACGGAGCTTCCCGCACTCGTTGCCGAAGCCTCGGCGTTCGGCACCGTCCTCGTCTTCCACTCGGCGGTGGCGGCCTACCTGCCGGTCGAACAGCGCGCCGAGCTCCAGCTGCTGATGCGCGACCTGGTGTCCGCGGGCAGCTGTCACTGGATCAGCAACGAGGCGCCGAACGTGCTGCCGGACATCGCCGCCACTGCCCCCGACGGCGACCCGAACGCGGAGCACTTCGTGCTCGGCGTCGACGGCCGGATGGTCGCTCGCACCCACGGGCACGGGAGCTATCTGCACTGGCTCTGACGTCGTCCGGGCCGCGCCCGTGGGTTTCTAGTGTCCCGCACCGAAAGTTCGCCACGTATTTCCGCACCCCGAGCACGCACCTCGCGGCGTTGCCGAACCTCGCTGGACGAACAAGTAGAGCGTCGCTCCGACGCCTGGCGATGCACGCACTCGGAGCACGGACTTACGCACCGTACTTTCGGTGCGGGACACTAGTGTCCCGCACCGGAAGTTCGGCACGTAATTCCGCACCCCGAGCACGCACCTCGCGGCGTTGCCGAACCTCGCTGGACGAACAAGTAGAGCGTCGCTCCGACGCCTGGCGATGCACGCACTCGGAGCACGGACTTATGCACCGTACTTCCAGTGCGGGGACACTAGGTCATCGGCTAGAGGGTGCGGCTCCACACGAAGATGTCGGTGCAGCCGCTCTGGGTGTCGCCCGGGACGAGGTTGGTCGCGAGCGACCCGAAGGCGACGTGGTTCCCCTTGCGGCTCAGGCTCGAGCCACTGCTGCTCCTGAGCACGTCCGCACCTGAGGGCGTGACGGAGATCTTGGTGGTCTGGTTGGTCTGGCGGTCGAAGAGGTAGACGTCCGACTTGGTCTGGTCCTCCGCCGGCCCGGCGTCGAAGGACAGGTAGCGACCGTTGCCGCTGACACCCGTGCTCAAGGATCGGACGCCGTTGGGCCACTCAGGACGGGCCGTGGTGACCAGCTTCACCTGGTCGGTCGCCGCGTTCCAGAAGAACACCCCCGAGTTCTTGTCGGTCTTGCCGGGAACCAGGCTGTTCGAGTCCGAGGTGAAAGACACGATCTTGCCGTTGTCGCTCACGCCGGTCGCTGAACCGGACCGGGCGATGCCGTCGGTGCCGTGGCTGACAAGGGTCGTCGTGCCTGTCTCCACGTCGTAGAGATAGGCCGCCCCACCCGCGGGGGTGCCGGCGGGGTCCATGTTGGTGGCCGCACTCGAGTAGGCCACGTAGCGGCCGTTGCCGCTCATGAAACCCCAGGTCGAGTCCTTGTTGGGCTCCGCACCCGTGAACGTCTGGCTCACCTTGATGGTCGTGTCCGTCGCGGCGTCGTACCGGAACACGTCCCCGCGCTTGTTGTGGTCGCCACGGATGATGTTGTGCGAACCGGTGGTGAAGGTGATGTACCGACCGTCCGAGCTGATGGCGTTGGGCAGCACGGACTGGTTGGGGAGCCCGCCGTTGTGCGCCTTGGAGACGAGGGTGAGCCGACCGGTCGCGATGTTGTAGCGGTACACCAGCCCGCCCACCTGCTCGGGACTGCCGCCGGGAAGGTCGGTCGCGTTCGACGCGAAGGCGACGAACTTGCCGTTGGCGCTCAGCACGGGCAGGTCACTGCCATCGTTCGCGGGCGCCCCCGCGGCGTTGCGACTGATCAGCTTGGTGACGCCGGTCGTGGCGTCGTACAGGAAGACGTCGTGCTTGCCGTTGTCGTCGCCGGGCACGACGGAGGATGAGCCCGACGAGAAGGCGACGTAGCGGCCGTTGTCGCTGACCGTGGCGTCGTAGCGCCCCATGCCGACGCCGTCGGTCTCGTCGGCAGGGCTGATGGTGATCTGCGCGATGGTGCCGCCGGACGGAGCCGCGAGCGCATGAGGCGGCGCTGCGAAGGTGCTCACGCCGAGCGCGGCGACTGCGACGGCGGCTGTTCGGACGAAGCCTTGCATGAGGACCCTCCCGGGGCACGGCGCACCGCTCCGTCTGGATGCGGGTGCGTCAATGCAGACACGACACCGGTCTAGCCACGCGTGATCTCGCGCGATGTCGTCGATGTTGGGTATGCGCGGCCCCGGGTCTGTTCCTGGTGCCTCAGAACTCCACGCGAGGCGCGCCGACGCTGGTCCTACCCGCCTCCCGGGTGCCACCGTGTGCAGATGCAGGCCGAGGTGAACGGGACCCGGCTCTGGTTCGACGTGGACGGGCCGGCGCTCGTGCCCGCCGGCGACGAGATGCGCCGGCGCCCGACCGTGGTGCTGCTCCACGGCGGCCCGTTCAGCTACGACCACTCCTACTTCAAGCCGCACTTCGACTGGCTCACCGAGGTGGCGCAGGTCGTCTACCTCGACCTGCGTGGGCACGGCCGGTCGGCACCGACCGATCAGGACGTGTGGAGCCTCGAGCGGTGTGCCGACGACGTCGCTGCCGTGTGCGATCGGCTCGGCATCGACAGGCCGGTCGTCCTCGGCCACTCGATGGGTGCGGCGATCGCCCTGCTGTACGCCGTACGTCACCCCGGCCACGCCGCCGGCGTGGTCGTTCTCAGCGGCTTCGCTCGCTGGGACCACGCGCGGCTCGTGGATGGTTTCCGGAGGGTCGCCGGCGACGAGGTGGCGGCGCTCGCGGACGTCAGCTACACCGGCGGGGACGTGACCGACGAGGAGTGGGAGCAGGTCTTCGGGGCCTTCGGGCCACACATCCCCGACGAGAACACGATGGCCCGCCGGGTCGGGCATCCCGATCTGGGTCCGTTCGGAATGGAGCGGGTTCGCGCGGTCGACCTCATCGACGGCCTCCGCGGCGTCGAGACCGCGGCGCTCGTGGTGGTCGGCACGGAGGATCCGGTCACGCCGGTCGTCGCAGCCGAGGAGATCGTCGAAGCCATGCCTCCCGGCCGGGCTCGGCTCGAGGTACTGCGCCAGGCCGGCCACTTCCCGTGGCTGGACCAGCCGGACCGGCTGCGCGCGGTGCTGGCGGAGTTCGTGGCCCCAGCCACAGCGCCTTGACCTCAACCATTGTTGAACCTGTCCCATGGAGGCATGCACGCGGTCCGGCTCCACACCTTCGGCCAGCCCGGGAACCTCGTCCTCGACGAGCTGCCCGACCTCGAACCAGGCGCGGGAGAGGTGCGCATCGCCGTCGAGGCCGCTGGTGTCCATCTGCTCGAC
This sequence comes from uncultured Actinomycetota bacterium, assembly GCA_963825455.1. Classification (GTDB taxonomy): domain Bacteria; phylum Actinomycetota; class Actinomycetes; order Propionibacteriales; family Nocardioidaceae; genus Nocardioides. The sequence continues at coordinate 146,074 of CAWGTG010000002.1, read as the reverse complement.
ACCACGATCCGCCGCGGTGAGCCGGGGCCACTCCCGCCACCGGAGCTGCCGACCGTGCCGGGTCGTGAGGTCGCGGGAGTCGTGGACGACCTGGGGCCTGACATCGACCGGACCTGGCTGGGCGAACGGGTCGTGGCGCATCTCGGCCCGGTGCCCGGTGGGTACGCCGAGCAGGCGGTCACCTCGGTGGACAAGCTCTTCCGCGTGCCCGACCACGTCTCGTTCCCGGACGCGGTGGCCGCCGTAGGCACCGGAAGGACCGCCCTGGGCGTCGTCGAGCTCGAACCTCCCGTGGCCGACGACGTGGTTCTGGTGCCTTCTGCCGCCGGTGGGCTGGGCTGGCTGCTGGTGCAGTCGGCGCTGGCCGCCGGTGCGACGGTGGTCGCGGCCGCCCGCGGGAAACGCATTGAGACGCTCGCGGGTCTTGGCGCGCATCTCGCCGTCGACTACGCCGAGCCTGGATGGGACGAGAAGGTCCGCGCGGAGACCGGTGGCGTCAGCCTGGTCTACGACGGAGTGGGTGGCGAGGTCGGGCGACAGTCGCTGGAGCTGCTGAGGCCGGGCGGCCGGTTGGTCATGTTCGGCTACTCGGCGGGCACGCCGACCCAGCTGAGCACCGACGACCTGATCGGCCGGGGGATCAGCGCCGGCTGGTCGCTGGGCGCCCGGATGGTGGCGCTGCCCGGCGGCATCCCCGGGCTGGCCGGGCGCGCGCTGCAGAAGGTCGCGTCCGGGGAATGGCGACCTCTGGTCTCGACGTTCCCGCTGGCGGAGGCGGCTCGGGCGCACGCCGACCTCGAGGAGCGCCGGGCCCTCGGAAAGGTCGTGCTGGTGACCGGCGGCCGATGAAATCGGTCGAGGTTGTCGGTCCACACCGGCAGAATTGAGCTTGGAGGAGAGGAGGAGAGATGGCCGACCAGACCCCAACGACTGACAGGAAGCTGCCGCGCGCGCTGACGCCGTTCCGGCACGCTGCGTACCGCCGCCTCGCGGTCGCGCTCACCCTCTCCACCTTCGCCTCCGGGGTCTGGGTAGTCGCCCTGGTCTGGGAGGTGATCCGGCTCGAAGGCGGCCCGGCACAGCTCTCGGTCGTCGCGACCGCGAGCGCTGTCGGCGTCCTGCTCCCGGCGCTCCTGGGGGGCGTCGTGGCCGACCGGGTTCCCCAGAAGCTGATCCTGCTGGTGGTGGCCGGCGTCGAGCTGACCGGCATGACCCTGGTCGCCGTCCTCTCGATCACCGACACCACGGAGCTGTGGCACCTGGCCGCGGTCTCGTTCGTGACGGGTGCGGGTATGGCCTTCTACTACCCGGCCTACTCCGCGTGGCTGCCCGCCCTGGTCCCCCAGTCCGACCTGCTCGCAGTCAACGGCTTCGAGGGCATGATCCGGCCTGCGTTCGGTCAGGCGATCGGCCCGGGCGTGGCCGGTGCCGCAGTGGGCGTGGCCTCGCCGGGCGCAGCCGTCGCGATCGCGGCAGCGGCGTCGCTGCTGGGTCTGGCCGCACTGACGGCTGTGCCGCTCACGCCGGTCCGCCGGGACTTCGCCCTGGAGGGCGAGCCCAAGCGCCCCGTCGCCGCTGCACTTGCCGACGTCCGCGAGGGATTCGGCTACATGGCGCGGACGCCGTGGCTGCTGTCCACGCTGCTGTTCGCCTCGCTGATGATCCTGCTGATCATGGGCCCGTTCGAGGTGCTGATCCCGTTCCTGATCAAGGACCGGCTCGGTGGCGGCCCCGGCCACCACGCGTGGGTCCTCGCGGCGTTCGGCATCGGCGCCGCGGTCGGCTCGCTGGCCATGGCGTCGTTCCGCCTGCCTCGCCGCTACCTCACGACCATGAACCTGATGTGGGGTGTCGGCTGCCTCCCGATGCTGGTGATCGGTTTCGCCAGCGCGGTCTGGCAGGTGGTGGTTGCCGCGTTCGTGATCGGCGTCATCTTCGACGCGGCCATGGTCATCTGGGGCACCCTGCTCCAACGGCGAGTGCCGGCCCACATGCTTGGCCGGGTAGCCTCCCTCGACTTCTTCGTCTCGGTCAGCCTGATGCCGATCTCGATGGCCCTCGCCGGCCCGGTGTCGGAGGGCATCGGGCTGGAGGCGACGTTCGCGATCGCGGCCGTCGCGCCGATCTTCTTCGCGATCGTGGCGGTGCTGTGGGCGAAACTGCCGCAGGACGAGCTCGCCCACCCGCTGCGCGAGCAGGACGAGGAGTCCGAACCGGCCGAGCCCGTGACGACGTCCTACCCAGGCTGATCGGTCAGCGCGTCGAGGACCGTTTCCGACGTCCAGGATCCACTGGCACCGGGCGCCGCGGCCAGGTACGACGCGATCCGCGCATCGTCCCAGCCGTGGGCCTCCCGCAGCCCGGTGGCTATCGAGCGCAGGTAGGGAAGGGTCGGGGCGGCGAGCTCGAGCCCGCGGACGTCGCCGTTGGTGACCGTGAAGAGGGGCACGCCGTCGCGGGTGTCGAGGCGGACCACCGTCTCGTAGCGGCCGGGGCCCATCCGGTGCAGCTCGCGGACCTCCGGCAGCACCGTCGCGAGGGCCTGGGCGAACTCACCCCCGGGCTCGAGCCTCATCTCCTGGGCAACCACGTCCGCGAACTGCTCGGCGGTCAGCAGGTGAGCCCGGCAGGCGACCGAGCCTGCGCCCTGGGGGTCGAAGAACGCCATGCCGCCGCCCCAGACGCCGGACTCGCCGGCGAAGAGCAGGGCACCGGGCAGCTCGAGGCTGAAGGTCTCGGCCGGCTCGGCCGTGTCGCGGCAGCCGACGTACGTGCGGATCCCGCCCTCCGGCCTGCCACCGACGAGGTAGCACCGGAACCGGTCCGTTCCGAGGTTGGAGCCGTAAGCGACGTACCAGACCTGGTCCACCCGGCTCAGTCCGGCAGCGCCGGCTCGTCGAGTGCCGATCTGGCCTCCTCGAGCAGGATCCGCTGCGCGTCCTGGTACCTGGTCTCCGCGTCGTCGGCCGTGTCCCCGACGGCCGTCAGCCCGACCCGGCCGTGCTCGGTGATGCTGCTGATCATGTGGAAGACCACGCCGACCTGGCGGGACTGGTCGAAGTGCAGCCCATGCCGGGCGACGATGTCGAAGAGGTCGAGCGGCACGAGTCCACGCAGCAGGTCGGACTCCAGGTGGTCGGTCGCGACGAGGTGCTTCTCCGCTCCGGTCGGGGTGAGGAACAGCGCGGTCGAGGGGTCGTAGCGGCCGTCGGTCAGGAACTGGAGTGTCAGGAACGGGTGCGTGGTGCCGCCCTTGCGGAGGTTGAGCTCGATCGCGTACGGCGTCCAGCCGGTGCCGTCGCGGACCACCACGAAGTCGACCGCGAACCTCCCGAGGGCACCGAGCTCCGCGAGGCGGGCGCCGATCGTGTCCGCGTGCTTGGTGATGGCACGGGCGTATTCGGGGTCGGCTGGGAAGACACACCCCAGGTAGCTCTGGCCGCTAGCGCCGCCGAGGAGCTGGTCGTGGGTCGAGAGGAGCTCGACGACACCGCCGGGCAGGACGCGCAGCTGGACGCTGGGGCTGCGCAGCTCGTCGCCCTCGATCCGCTCCTCGACGATGCCGCCTCCCTCGGCAAACTTCGCGATGTAGACGTCGTACGGCGTGTTCTCGGACTCGAGCTCCATCTCGGCGAGGCGGCGGAGGACGGCGTCCCTCTCGTCGGGCGCTCCGGGCTCCGGAAGGCCTCCGAGCCGGACGACCGCGTTGCCGGCGCCGGAGACTCCTTCGTTGAGCTTGACGATCGCACTGCGCATGGACGGACGCTGCGCCCGCATCTCCACGATCGCGTCGGCTATGTCGTCGAGCCCGTGCAGGTCCTCGGACCCCAGCGGGTACGGCACCTCCAGCTCGCCGAAGAGCCGTCGGCAGCCGGTCTTCGAGCCCAGGTCGGCCAGCCGTGGGTCCGCGCCGTACATCGGGATGCCCAGGCTCAGCGCGACGTCGCGCTCGAGCTCGGTGGTGTTGTACGGGATGAGGTGCGCCCTCGCGCGGTTGGGGACCAGGGCACCGATGCGGGCGAGCATGCGAGGGCGGTCGAGCAGCTTCTCGCTGAGCGACCGGGGTGAGGCGTCGTTGACCGAGACGAGCGAGAGGCGGGACCTCGCGTGGCTCGGGATGACGCCGGGGAGCAGGGCGAGGTAGTACTCGACGATCTCGGGGGCGATCGGCAGCGAGGTCACGTAGACCATGCGCAGCCGGGGCTGCCGCAGCAGCATCAGGAGGAAGAGCAACCGCTCCTCGTAGGCCTGGGTCAGGGTGCCGCTGTTCGCCACGGCCCGGTCCAGCGTGATGCTCGGCACCACCACCACGCACTCGTCGTCGAGGTTGAGGCGCATCGCCTCCCACACGCTGTCCATCCGGCTCTGCAGCACGTCGAAGCGCCGGTAGCGGTCCTCCTCGGACAGTGTTGACAGCATCGTGAGCTCCTTGTCGGTCATGACCCCACCCGGGACGTGTCGAGTCCCTTGATGTCGAACGCCTTGAACGATCGGCTGAAGCCACGGAGCTGACGCTCTCCGAGCTCCTCACCGACCACTGCCGGCCCGGCTGTCGTGAAGACGCGCTCCGTGGTGAGGATCTGCCACGGCTCGGCGTCGGAGCAGAGCCGCGACGCGAGGTTGGTGACGCTGCCGATGGCGGCGTAGTCGAACCTGCCCTCGAACCCGATCTTGCCGAGGGTCGCAAAGCCCTGCGCTATGCCGATACCGAGCGCCAGGTCGTGGCCCTGCCGGCTCCACGTCTCGGCGAGTGCGCGGACCCTGGTGCGCATCGCGACGCTCATCCGGATGGCGCGCAGCGGCCCGTCCTCGCAAAGGACCGGGTCGTTGAAGAACACCATCAGCCCGTCGCCGGCGAACCGCTCGAGGGTCCCCTCGAAGCGGAAGATCAGGTCGCCCAGCGCCTCGTGGTAAGCGGCCAGCACGCCCATGACCTCCTCGGGTTCGCTGGCCTCGGCGAAGGGCGTGAACCCGCGGAGGTCACAGAAGACCACGACGATCTCGCGCCGGTGGCTGTCCAGGAACGACTCGTCACCCGAGTCCACGATGAGCTCGGCCAGCTGCGGCGAGAGGAAACGACGCAGCTTGGCCATCCGCTCCAGCTGGCCCACCTGCTCCTGGACCCGGTCCTCGAGCTCGCGGTTCCAGGCCGACAGCTCGCCCGCCTGTCGGGTGATCGTGTCCTGGTAGCGCTTGATCCGCGCGAGGGAGGCGACCCGGGCGAGGAGCTCGTTGCGGTCGATCGGCTTGGTCAGGAAGTCGTCCGCCCCCGCCTCGAGGGCCTTGATCTTCTGCTCGTCGCCACTGGCGGTGACCATCACGACGGGCAGGAACGCCATGGTCGGTTCCGCGCGGATCCGCCGGCACACCTCGTAGCCGTCGAGACCCGGCATCACGATGTCGAGGAGGACCAGGTCCGTCCCGCCCTCGGCCAGCGCGGCGAGCGCCTTCTCACCGGACTCCACGCCGCGGACGTCGTAGCCGCGTGGGGTCAGGGTCGCATCGAGGAGCTTGATGTTGGTCGGCTGGTCGTCGACGACCAGCACCCGGATCTGCTCGGACTCGTCCATCACTGCTCGGCTCCTCGGTCCAGGAACTCGCGCACCTGCTGGGGGAAGCGCCGAATGTTGATGGGCTTCTCGATGTAACCGTCGAACCCCGAGGCGAACGCGCGGGTTCGGTCCTCGTCCATCGCAAAGGCCGTGACTGCCACGACCGGTACGTCCGGCCCCTCCGGGCCGACCCGGATCTGGCGCAGGGCCTCCGCGCCGTCGATGCCGGGCAGCTGGAGATCCATGAGGATCAGGTGCGGTCGCTCCTTCTCGGCGAGCCGGACGCCGTCCTCGCCCGAGGTCGCCTCGATGACCTCGTAGCCGGAGAACTCGAGCACGTCGCGCACCAGCTTCATGTTCTTCGGGTTGTCCTCGACGACGAGGATGCGGGTGGAGGTCATGGCGCCTGCCTCGCTGTCGGCTGATCGGCGGATCCGACCGGCAGCCCGATCGCCGTGAGCGCGTCCAGCAGGTCGTCGCGGCTGACCGGCTTCACGAGGTACCCCGCGGCGCCGAGGGACGCGCCTCGCGAGCGCTCGTCGACGATCGAGACGACCACCACAGGGATGGGCGCGGTCTCGGGGTCTTCCTTCAGCGCCCGCAGGACCTCCCAGCCGTCCATGCCCGGCATCCGGATGTCGAGCAGTACGGCGGACGGTCGGTCCCGTCGGACCGCGTCGAGGCCGGACTGCCCGTCCCGCGCCGTCACGACCGTGATCGCCGCGCCCGACAGGTAGGCCGCCATCAGGTCGAGGGAGCGACGGTCGTCCTCGATGACGACGATGGAGGTCGACCCCGGCATGGGGGCGGCGTGCGGCGCCTCGCCGCGAGCTCGGCGGACAGGGAAGGCGAACCCGAAGGTGCTGCCCACGCCCACCTCGCTCTCGAGCCACATCCGGCCGCCGAGCAGCTCGACGATCCGGCGCGAGAGGGTCAGCCCGAGGCCGGTGCCCTCCTCTCGAGAGGCTCCGCGCCCACCTTGCTGGAAGGACTCGAAGATCCGCTCACGGTCCGCCTCCGGGATGCCGACACCGGTGTCCTCGACCGACACCTGCAGCTCGCCCGCGACCTCGCGGGCGCGGATGACCACAGTGCCGCCGTCGGGCGTGAACTTCACCGCGTTGCTCACCAGGTTGAGCACGACCTGCCTGAAGCGGAGCCCGTCCACCTCCACCTCTCCGACTCCGTCGTCGATCTCGACCCCGAGCGCGATCGAGTGTGCTGCGGCACGCTCGCGCATCATCGAGGCGGCGTGCTCAAGGACGGCCGGCACCTCGACCAGCGTGAACTCCAGCTCCATCTGGCCCGCCTCGACCTTGGACAGGTCGAGGATCTCGTTGAGCAGCTCCAGCAGGTGCTTGCCGGAACCGTGGATGTCACGCAGGTACTCCTCCTGCTTCTCGTTGATGTCGCCGAACATCTGCTCGAGCAGGACCTCGGAGAACCCCAGCACGGCGTTCAGAGGCGTACGCAGCTCGTGCGACATGCTCGCCAGGAACTCCGACTTGTGCCGGCCGGCCACCTCGAGCTGCGCACTGCGCTCCTCCAGGGTCCGGAAGAGCTGGGCGTTGAGCAGCGCCAGGGCCGACTGGCTGGCGAAGGTCTCGAGCAGGTCGAGGATCTCCTCGGTGAAGTCACCGGTCATCCTGCGCCGGACGATGAGCGACCCGACAATGCGTTCCTCTCGGAGCATCGGCACGGCCACCAGCGACCGCCACCCGTCGTCGAAGAGGATCCGCAGGTGCGGGTCGAGGTCGACCGTGCTGAGGTCGGAGACCGCGATCGGCCGGCGTTCCTTCGCGGCACGGCCGACCAAGGTCGCGTCGATGTCGATGCGCACGCCCTGCAGCCGCGCGACGACCTCCTGCGGGGTCCGGTAGGCGCTGCGCACCACGAAGCGTCGCTCGGGCTCGTCGTACTCCATGATCGATCCGCCGTCGGTGCCCGAGAGCTCGACGGCGTGCGTGGCGATCGTCGCGAGGACCTGGTCGAGGTCCAGACTCGAGCTCACCGCCTCACCCACGTCACGGAGCGCCTCGAGCTCGTGCACCTTGCGATCGAGCTCGGCGCGCCTGGCCTGCAGCTCCTGCACCAGCTTGACCCCGTTGATCGCCATCGCCGCCTGGCCGGCGAAGGCGGTGACGATCGCCATCTCGCGCTCGTCGAACGGGCTCACCTCGTTGCGCCACAGGGCCAGCGCACCCACGACCTCGTCGTCGAGGATGAGCGGGGCGCCCATCGTGGTCCGGAACCCGGCCACGCGCTGGAAGTCGAGACGGCCGTACTCCGGGTCGGCAACCACGTCCGGAATCTGTTGGGTCCTGCGGTCGAGGCCGACCCGGCCGATCAGGGAGTCGCGGTCCAACGGCATCGGATGATCGGTGACGTACGCGATCGTCTCCTCGGACAGTCCGACGGCCTTGATCAGCTGGTAGACGCCGCCGTCGAGGAGGTAGAGGTGCGCGGCGTCGGAGCGGCACAGTCGGCACGCGCTCTCGACGATCGTGGTGAGCACCGCGTCCGTGTCGCCGGCCGAGCGGCCGACAGCGACCAGCACCTCGTTGGCCGCGTCGAACTGGTCCTGGAGCGCGGTGTGGCTACGTCGAAGCCGTTCGTGCTCCTCGGCGCTGACTGTCCCCGTGGTCACGACCGGATCGGCCACGCTGCCTCCCAGCTTGGGAGTCTGCTCCCCTTGACAGGCAGTAGCAACGACGCAGGTGGGTCATTGGCATGGCCCGATCAGGCGGTCTGCTCCTCCTCCAGCCGTGCGAGCACCGCGGCGTTGTGGCGGTGGCCGACGGTCTCGTAGCCCACGACAGTCACCCATGGCGCCAGCGCGAGCACGGTCAGACACCACACCATCGACACGCCCGACCACGCCAGCCCGATGGACAAGGCCATGACGCCGGCCGAGAGACCGATCAGCAGGAAGTGGAAGGGGTCCATGGTCCGCGTGATCAGGGCGTAGAGCAGGAACAGGAAGGCGAAGTAGACGGCCAGTGGCACCGCGAGCGTCAGGACCGTCCCGGTGGCGGACAGGGCCGAATGGTCGTCGAGGTAGTACGCCGCGACGTGCAGACCGGCGCCGATCGCGACCACGGATCCGAAGAGCGGGATGTGCCAGTAGCCCCACCCGAAGGAGCGCTCGCGGTGCGCGGAGAGCAGGTGGCCGTGCGGAATCACGAAGTAGGTCCACCAGACGCCGAAGGTGAGTGCCGTCCCGGACAGCCCGAGCACCACGATCTCGGTCGTCCAGCCGTCCTCGATGAGCGCGCCGAGGGCGGCGGTCGTGCCGAGCAGCCCCTCGCCGAGGGCGATGATCACCATCAGGCCGTACCGCTCGGCGATGTGGTGGCCGTGCCACGGCGTACCGACGAGCCTGGTCTCTGCGACCACGGGGCCGGAGATCTCCAGGAGCACCAGCAGGCCGGCGACGAGGAACATCCAGCCCGTCGTCAGGTCCGCGAGCAGCAGGAGGATCCAGCCGACCTGGGACACAAGCAGGGTACCGGCCATGACCTTGCAGACCTCGCGGCGCTCCGGGTCCTCCCTGCTGGCCCGCATCCACTGGAACAGCATCGGCACGCGCATGATCACGTAGCCGACGACCATCAGGGAGTTGTCGACGTGGTCACCGTGGCTCAGCGAGGCGTACATCTCGGGCAGTCCGAGGGCCAGCACGAGGACTCCGACCATCTGCACCATCGTGGTGAGCCGGAAGATCCAGTCGTCGGTGTCGTACGCCGACGCGAACCAGGTGAAGTTGATCCACGCCCAGGAGACAGCGAACGTCGCGAAGCAGAAGCCGACGATCCCGTCGGTGACGTGGTCCTCGGCGAGCGCATGGGCCAGCTGGTCCGCGGCGGTGCCGAACGCGATGACGAAGGTCAGGTCGAAGAACAGCTCCAGCGGCGTCGAGGCCCGACTGCTCTCGTGGGGATCGCGGCCCACCATCCGCCGTACCGTGTGCTGCAGGCCCTCCGGCATGCCGGAGAGTTTAGGAGTCTGCTGAACCATGGCGCGGCGACGCTGGCATCCACGCCCTTGTCCAGCAAACTCCTGGAGACGGCTCAGACCGAGGCGCCGAGCGTCGTGGAGAGGTTCGTCCGCGACGAGATGCCGAGCTTGCGATAGACGTGCGAGAGGTGCCACTCCACGGCCTTGACCGTCACCACGAGCTCGCTGGCGATCTGCCGGTTGGTGAGCCCGTCGGCGGCCATCCGGGCGACCCGGCGCTCGGAGACGGTCAGGGCGGCCATCGCCTCGGTCTGCACCTTGCGGGGCTGCTCGCCGAGCCGGTCGAGGAGGCGGCGTACCCGCCCCTGCAGCGGCCACAGCTCCTGTCGCCCCGCGTGGTCCTCGGCCGAGCGGAGCAGCGCCAGCGCCCGATCGGCGGCGTCGGGGGCCTGGGTGAGCAGCAGCAGCCCGGCCAGGTCGGTGTCGATCTGGGCCGAGAGCCGACCCGCGACGGTGCCGGCCAGGACGGCGCGGGCACGCAGCAGGTGCTGGATCCGGTCGGGGCCGGCGTCGACCGCCGCCAGGGTGCGGAGCGCCCCGGCCATGGCGTACGGCGAGCCGCCTCGGCGTGCCAGGTCGACGTGCTCACGCGCCAGCTCGCCCGCCGCGCGGGCGTCGCCGTTGCGCAGGTGCGCAAGCGCGGCACCGGCCCGCCACGGCAGCACGTCGATGTCGACGTCGGGCGCGAGCTGGCCGGCCTTCACGAAGTGCGCGACCGCTGACTCGGTGTCCCCCAGCGCTGCGCAGACCTCTCCCTTGGCCTGGTGTGCGGTGGCGGCCGCGAGACCGGTGCCGGTGAGGAGAGTGGCAAGCTCCTCGCCGAGCGTCATCGCGTTCGCCAGGTCACCGCGGGCCAGCCGGCAGTCGACCAGCGCACTCAGCAGGTTGGCCAGCTCGACGTCCGGCAGCGGCTCGGACGAGTCCGGGCCGTGGGTGGAGTGCAGCGCCAGGAGCTGTTCCAGGCCCTCGCTCAGAGCGCCGGCGCGAACGAGCGCGATGGCACTATCGAGCGACGGGACCCCAGGCATGGGAACAGGTTAGGAAGCCCTGCCTCGCCGCGCGGTGGGTTCTCCGCTATTGCCCTGTAGTGGTTCAGTCATGTGAGCGGGCGCACGCCCGGTCCAGGAGAGCAGGCGTACGTCGGACGCCGCCTCGGGCCGGGCCGGGCGGGGGCTCGCGAACCGCGGCCCCCGGTCGACGGGGTCGATCACCTGCTGGGCGACAGCCAGAAGACCCTCGGCGAGGTCGTCGGGGATCCGGGTCCGGCGGCCGGTGGCCTGTCCGACGTCCCAGCCATGCACGGTGATCTCGAGGGCGGCGGTGGCCACCAGGAGCGGGGCATCCATGCCGAGGTCGCCGACCTCGACGCGCTCGGTCGCCGGCCGGCCCGCCATCCAGGCACCGAGCAGCGCGCACGCCTTCTCCCGGAGCGCGTCCACCCGAGTGGTCGTGGGCGGGGCCGGCTCCACCTCCACCCGACCCGCTGCCGCCTCGGTGAACGCGTCGAGCGCGTCCTCCATGTGCGCGAGCAGGTGGCCCAGGGTCCAGCCCGCGCACGGCGTCGGGCGCTCGAGGTTGTCGGGACGGACGTCGGCGAGCATGACCCGCGTGTAGGCGAGGGAGCGGTCCAGCAGCTCGACGGCGCCGTCGAGCTTGGCACTCACCGCGGATCCGCAATCGATTCGTGTCCGAGGGGAACGTGGTCTCCGCGCGCGACGTCAACGTCGGTGGGGATCGGGTCGCCGGGACGGTATTCGGCGGGCAAGCGCGCGGGCAGCCCGAAGGACGTGAAGAGCGACCGCTCGAAGAACGCGCCGACGTGCGCGACCTTGCCGTCCTGGATGTCGAGGACCTGCAGGTGGAACGGCTCGAAGTCGCCGTCCTTGGTGCGCATGTAGAGGCCGAACGCCGGCTGGCCGTTGGCGCGCGTCTCGACCATCGGCATGTCGTTGATCCCGCCCGGGCACTGGGTGTTGATCAGGCGGCCGATGTTCTCGTTGCCGAGGTACCAGCTGGTGAACGGCGGCATCTCCCACGTCGCCTCGGCCTTGAGCAGCCGGACGATGGCGTCGATGTCCTTGCGCCAGAACGCGTCGACGTACTGGTCGAGGAGGATCCGCTGTCCGTCGTCCAAGCCGTCGTCGACGGTGTCCTCGGTCAGGCCTCGGTCGGACATCTGAGCGTGGGCGCGCTGGAGCGCGGAGTTGACGGCGGCAACGGTGGTGTCGAGCGCCTCGGCGACCTCGGCCGCCGACCAGCGCAGGACGTCGCGCAGGATGAGCACCGCCCGTTGCTTGGCCGGCAGGTGCTGGAGTGCCGCGACGAAGGCGAGCCGGATCGAGTCGCGCTCGGCGACCAGGACGGACGCGTCGGGGACCGGCTCGAGCCAGGCGATCTCGTGGTTCTCCTCGAGGGCGTCCCCGGCCATCTGGTCCGGGGTGCCGAGCCCTGCGGGGAGCGGACGCTTGGGGCGGCCCTCGAGGTTGGTGAGGCAGACGTTGGTGGCGATGCGGTATAGCCAGGTGCGGACCGAGGAGCGGCCCTGGAAGCTGGCGGAGGCCTTCCAGGCGCGCAGGAACGTCTCCTGGACGAGGTCCTCGGCCTCGTGCACCGAGCCGCTCATGCGGTAGCAGTGCGCCAGGAGCTCGCGTTGGTACTTCTCGGTCACGGTCGGGAAGTCGGACAGCTCCGTTGTGGGGTCGTCCTGCTGGGTGGTCACTGGTCGCTCCTGCACCGTCGTCACGGAAGGTCCTGCCTCTCGTCAGTCTGCCTGTGAGTACCGACACCGGTCGAGGCGGTAACTCATCGGTGGCGGGGCGAGTTACAGCTGGCGAGCAGCGGCGACGAAGGCCAGGGCCCGTTCGGCAGCGGGCACGGCGAGGACGCGGTCGGCGGGGATGAGGCCGATACGGGTACGGCGGTCGAGCAGGTCGTCGACGTCGGCGGCGCCCTCGTGGGTCACCCCGAAGACCAGCTCGGCCATCGTGACCGGGATGCCGGCCGCGATGGGCGCGAGCAGTTCGTCGTCGGTCCGGCCGGTGGCGGAGCGCGCCGTCTCGAGTACGAGGCCGGCGTCGGTGCCGTACTTGCGCACCAGCCGCGCCGGCTGCTCGAGCCCGGCGAGGGTGACCCGGTCGGCCGCACCGAGCAGGGGCAGTGCTCGGGTCCGGCACTCGCCGGCGTCGATCCCGGCGTGCTCGACGGCTGCGTCCACGGCGTCCTCGGCCATCCGGCGGTACGTCGTCAGCTTGCCGCCCACGACCGTCACCACACCCGTGCCGCTGGTCAGCACCGCGTGCCGCCTCGAGATGTCGGCCGTCTCGTCGGAGCCGGCGACGTCGAGCAGAGGCCGCAGGCCGGCGAAGGCGCCCACGACGTCGGAGCGGTGCAGTGGCTGCTCGAAGGCAGCGGAGACCACGTCGAGCAGGAAACCGATCTCCGGCTCGGTCGGCTGGGGTACGTCTGGCACCGGCCCGTCGGTCGGCTCGTCGGTCAGTCCGACGTAGACCGTCCCGTCGGCCTGCGGCAGCACGAGGACGAAGCGATTGAAGGTGCCCGGTATCGGCGCGTAGACCACGACCCCCACACCTGGCAGCGTGCCCTCGCGGAGCACCAGGTGCGTGCCGCGGCTGGGACGCAGTCGCACCTCGTCGACCAGGTCGCCTGCCCACACACCGGTCGCGTTGACGACCGTGCGAGCGGTCACCTCGTGGACGGCGCCGGTCAGCTCGTCGCGAATGCGGACGTGGGTGCCGCTGGCGTCGAGCACACGGGCCCGCGTGCGCACCTGCGTGCCGTAGGTCGCCGCGGTCCGCGCGACGGTCGTGACCAGGCGGGCGTCGTCCTCGAGCTGGCCGTCCCAGCCGAGCATCGCTCCGCGAAGGCCGGCTCGCCGCAGGCCGGGCGCCAGCTGCAGCGCCTCGGTGGCGGAGAGGTGGCGCGGCCGCGGCAGGGTCTTGACGCTGGTCCGTGCGCCGCGGCGCAACAGGTCGCCGGCCCAGGTTGCTGCCCGAGCGGCCCCCGCCTGCGAATGACCGACACTCGCTCCGAAGGGCATCAAGGTCGGGATGGCGTGAGTCAGGTGCGGCGCCGTGACCTCCATGAGGATGCCGCGCTCGACCGCGCTCTCGTGGGCCACGCCGATCTGCCCGGACGCGAGGTATCGGAGCCCACCGTGCACGAGCTTGGAGGACCAGCGCGACGTACCGAACGCCAGGTCGTGGGCGTCTACGGCCAGTACCGACAGTCCGCGGGTGGCCGCGTCGAGCGCCACCCCGACGCCAGTGATGCCGAGACCGATGACGACCACGTCGACCTCGGTGGGGGCGCCGGCCAGGCCGGGGGTGATCCGAACGCTTGTCCCGGGGTCCCCGCCAAACGGCGAGTGCAGCGAGCTGTTCGGTGGGGTGGGGGTCATGGCCGCAGCGTCCTGGTGATCAGGGTGGCGAGCTCGTCGTCGAGCTCCTGCTCGGTGGCCGCCTCGTCGACCATCGTGTGCACGGAGAGGACGAAGCCGTGGGTGGCCAGCAGCAGTCCCCGCGCGATGGCCACGGGGTTGCCCTTCCTGATCTCGCGCGACTTCTGCCCCTCGGCGATCGCGTCGGCGGTGAGGGCCAGGATCAGCTCCTGCGAGCGGCCCCGTCGAGAGAACAGGTAGGGGAGGATCAGCTCCGGGTCGAGCTCGACGATCCGGACGAACAACTCGTTCTGGCGCAGGTGCCGGACCGTGCCGACGATCGCGTCCGTGATGCGCTGGATGGCCGGCCCGCCGTCGGTGACCTGCTCGGTGACAACGCCGGCCCACTCGCGGGTCATAAGGTCGCCGAGCAGGGTCGACATGTCCCCCCAGGTGCGGTAGATCGTCATCCGCGAGACGCCCGCGCGGCGGGCGACCTCAGTCAGCGTCGTACGCCGCCAGCCCACGTCGAGGATGCAGTCGCGGGCGGCGTCGAGGTAGGTGTCGCGCGGCTCTGTGGCGGCCTCGGTGTCGGCGGGGTTGTGACGAAGTGACGTCATGTGTCACACTGTAACACATGCCTGAGAATCAGCCGGTGGAGAAGACGCAGCAGGTCGAGATGCACCCCCAGCGCTGGGGTGACCCGGCCGCAGCGGCCGCCCTTCCGGACTCGGCCCGCGGCCTGATCGAGCTGGCCTTCGGGATCAACGAGACGCCGGCGCTCGACGCCGTGACGGTGCCGCCGTCGGCGCTCCCGGGCGAGCTGCTCGACTCCCTGCGCGGCGTCCTCGGCGCCGAGCACGTGCTCGTCGACGACGAGACCCGGCGCCTGCGCACGCGTGGGAAGTCGACCCCCGACCTGCTCCGCGCCCGTTCCGGTGACCTGTCCGACGCCCCCGACGCCGTCGTCCGCCCGGGCTCGCACGACGACGTCTCGGCTGTCCTCGCCTGGGCGGTCGAGCACCGGGTCGCGGTCGTCCCGTTCGGCGGTGGCACCTGCGTGACCGGCGGCCTGGCCGCACGACGCGACGGCTTCACCGGGCTGGTGTCGCTCGACCTGGTCCGGATGAGGCGACTGGTGTCCGTCGACCACGAGTCCATGACCGCCGTCCTCGAGCCGGGGCTGCGCGGTCCCGAGGCCGAGGCCCTTCTCGCCGCCGAGGGCGTGCTGCTCGGCCACTATCCGCAGTCCTTCGAGTTCGCCACGATCGGGGGCTTCGCGGCCACCCGCTCCTCCGGCCAGTCCAGCGCTGGCTACGGCCGCTTCGACGCCCTGGTCGTCGCCCTGCGCGTCGCGACGCCGCGTGGCGACCTGCGGCTCGGCTCGGCCCCCGCGAACGCCGCCGGCCCGGACCTGCGCCAGCTGTTCCTCGGCTCGGAGGGGGCCTTCGGCGTGATCACCGAGGTCACGGTGCGGGTCCGCACGCTCCCGGAGGTCAAGGTCTACGAGGGCTGGCGCTGGGAGTCGTTCGCGGCCGGCGCCGACGCGATGCGCACGCTCGCCCAGGCCGGGCTGCTGCCGACCGTGCTCCGCCTCTCCGACGAGGCCGAGACCGCGATCAACCTGGCCCGCCCCGACGAGATCGGTGGTCAATCCACCGGCGGCTGCCTGATGATCACCGGCTACGAGGGCACGCCGTCCGCCGTCGCGGCCAAGCGGGCCGCGGTGACCGACCTGCTCAGCAGCCTGGGCGGCGACGCCGTGGGCGAGGCTGCCGGCGACGCGTGGGTGCACGGGCGATTCAACGCGCCGTACCTCCGCGACTCGATGCTCGACGTCGGCGTACTGGTCGAGACCCTCGAGACGGCGACGTTCTGGTCCGAGCGGGAGGCGCTCTACACCGACGTGAAGACGGCCCTCGAGACGGCGCTCGGCAAGGGCACCCTTGTGCTCTGCCACATCTCGCACGTCTACGAGACCGGGTGTTCGCTCTACTTCACGGTCGCCACCAAGGAGTCCGCCGACCCGCTGCCGCAGTGGCTGGCGGCCAAGTCCGCCGCCAACGACGCGATCGTCGCGGTCGGCGCCACCATCACCCACCACCACGCGGTCGGCACCGACCACAAGCCGTGGCTGGTCCACGAGATCGGCGAGCTCGGCGCCTCGGTGCTGCGCGCGGTCAAGGCCGACCTCGACCCGACCGGCGTCCTCAACCCCGGGGTGCTCATCCCGTGAGCCGCAGCTACACGTTCCTGGTCAACCCCGCCTCCGGGGGCGGTGCCGCCCCGGCCGCCGTGGTCCCGGTCGCCCGGATCCTGCGCGACGCCGGCGCCTCGGTCGACGTGACCTACTCGCCCGGACCTCGGGCCATCGGCGCGCTCGTCTCCGCCGCGATCGACAAGGGCGACGTCGTCGTCTCGGTCGGTGGCGACGGGATGCTCTCGTCGCTGGCCGGACTCGTGTCGGCCGCGGGCGGCACCCTCGGCGTCGTACCGGCCGGCCGCGGCAACGACTTCGCGCGCATGCTCGGGCTGCCGCCGGACCCCGCCGAGGTCGCCGCCCTCCTGCTCGAGGGCGAGGTGCGCCAGGTCGACCTGATCTCGCTCACCCTGCCGGGCGCCGGGCCGCGGATCGTGGCCGGCTCGGTCTACTCGGGCGTCGACGCCCGCGCCGGCGAGATCGTCGACCGCTCGCAGTGGCTTCCGCGCAAGGCGCAGTACCCGTGGGCGGCGCTCCGCGCGCTCGCGACCTACTCCCCGGCCCGCTACCTGGTCTCGGTCGACGGCGAGGAGCGGGAGTACGCCGCCGCCAACGTCGTGGTCGCCAACTCCGCGTACTACGGGTCGGGCATGAAGATCGCTCCGGCCGCTGCGGTCGCCGACGGGGTGCTGGACGTGGTCGTCATCGAGGCCGCGTCCAAGCTGGCCCTGATGCGGGCACTCCCCAAGGTGTACGACGGAGGTCACGTGGACCTCCCCGGGGTCACGCTGCTGACCGGCAAGCGGATCGAGCTCCGAGCCGACCCTACGAGGCTCGCAGGCTTGCGCCGCAGGGCAAGCGCCTCCCGCCCGGTCCCGGTCGGTGGCGACGGCGAGCCGCTCGGTCAGCTGCCCGCGCTCGCGGAGCAGCCCGCTGTGGTCGAGGTGCAGCCTGGCGCGCTGGCGGTCATCGCCTGACGGGTCGTAGGAGTCACCGGGGCCCCGGTGACTCCTGCACTTCCCGTGGGAGATCTTGCCCGGGAAGTGCGAAAGTCCCCGGGGCCCCGGTGACTCCTGCAGGGGGCGGCGCTCACCAGTGCCCCAGCTGGCGGGTTCGGGCAGACTGCACGGGTGGAGACCCGCACCGGGGCGGCACCCACCTGGCGTGAGGCCTTCGACAGTCTCATGGCCTCGGAGCCGCGCACCGTCGAGGAGTGGAGCCGTCTGGCCGCCCTCGCCTACCTGACGCGGCCCGACGGCTGGGACGACTGGTCCGCGCGCGCCGTCGAGGCCTGCCTCGGCGCCGGTGCCGGGCCCACCGCGGCCCGCTGCGCGTTCTGGCTGGGATTCGGCCTCATGGACGAGGGCCGGGCCGGCCGCGGGGCGGGCTGGCTGGCCAGGGCCGACGAGGTCCTCGGCGACCTCGACTGTGCCGAACGCGGCCTGCTGCTGGCGCCCGCGGCGCTGGATCTGCTCGAGAGCGGCGATGCCGCGACAGCGCTCGAGCGGTTCGTCGAGATCGTGGAGCTGGGTGAGCGGCACGCCGACGCCGACGTCGCCACCATCGGCCGGCTCGGTCGTGGCCAGGCGCTGGTCGAGCTCGGCGACCGGGACAGCGGCGTCGCCCTCATGGACCAGGCCATGGTCGCCGTCCAGTCCGACGCGCTCTCACCGCAGGCGGCGGGCCTGGTCACCTGCGGAGCGATCGTCACCTGCCAGCGGTTGCTCGAGGTCACGCGCGCCCAGGAGTGGGTCTTCGCGCTGAGCACCTGGTGCGACGCCCACTCCGACCTCGTCCCATATCGAGGCCAGTGCCTGGTCCACCGTGCCGAGGTACTGCGGATGCGAGGCTCGTGGCCGGAAGCGACCGCCGCGGCGGAGGCCGCGTGCACCTGGCTCGACGGAGCGCCGGCCGTGGGCGACGCGTGGTACGAGCGCGGCGAGCTGCACCGGCTGCGCGGAGAGCACGACGCCGCCGAGGCGGCCTACCGACGGGCGTCCCTGGCGGGCCGCGACCCGCAGCCCGGCCTCGCGTTTCTGCGGCTGGAGCAGGGTGACCTCGCAGCGGCCACGGGGTCGATCCGGAGGCTGACCGACGAGGCCCGTGGGCTGGTCGAGCGGGCCCGTGCGCTCGCTCCCTACGTCGAGATCTTTCTGGCTGCGGGTCAGCTGGCGGACGCGCGGACCGGCGCGGACGAGCTGTCCCGGATCGCACTCCAGCTGGGCGGTCCCTTGATGCGCGCCACCGCGTCGACCTGGGAAGGGGCGGTCGTGCTCGCCGAGGGCGAGCCCGCCCAGGCCCTCCAGAAGCTCCGGCGAGCCTGGCGGTTGTGGCACGACCTCGGCGCGCCGTACGACGCGGCGCGGGTGCGGTTGCTCGCCGCCGAGGCGTGTGCCCGGCTGGGGGACACCGACGGCGCCGAGATGGAGCTCGACGCCGCCCGGTCGGCACTGCACGACCTCGGTGCGCAGGCGGAGTCCCGGCGGCCGCTGTCGGTCCACGGGGACCAACCGACCCTGACCACCCGCGAGACCGAGGTGCTCGTCCACGTCTCACGCGGGCTCACCAACCGTGAGGTGGCGGCGCAGCTGTTCATCAGCGAGAAGACGGTCGCCCGCCACCTCAGCAACGTGTTCGCCAAGCTGGGCCTCGGATCGCGGGCCGCGGCCACCGCCTGGGCCTACGAGCACGGCGTCGTCCACCGCCAGTAGGCGGTCTGCACAGAACTACCCACTCCCGGCATCCGGTACTGCACATATCGCCCGATGCGGCGGTGGCCGCGGCGTCCATACCGTCGGGGGCATGACCACCACAGCGACCAGGGCCTCGGCAACCGACCGCGGCGTCGTGCAGCTCAGTGCCGGACTGGCGGAGGCGTTCCGCACCGGCGTGCCCGGCGACCTCTTCACGTCCGACTTCTTCCTGGACGGTCATCCGCCGTTCTGGTGGTTCCAGGTCCAGGGGCTGGACGCGTTCACCACCTGGCTCGAGGCGTACGTCGCGCACGGTCCCGCCGTCGACGTCGTACGGACCACGACCACCGAGGACGGCTTCCTCGCCGAGCATCTCGTGTCCGAGACCGTGCCGGACCGTGGGTTCCTCACCGCCCGGCGGCTGCACGTCTGCACGGTGCGCGACGGACAGATCGCCGAGATGACCGTTTTCTGCAGCGGGGACTGGGACGAGGCGCTCCGGGCCCGTCATGCAGCGGAGGCGCCGATCCTGCGCCGACCGCAGCGTCACCCGCTGCCCCCTCCCACCCACCCGTGACCCCGCGCGACGAGACCTGAGGAGAACCGTGAGCGAGACGATGACTAAGCACGTCCCCGACTCGGCCAAGGAAATCCTGGCCGCGATCGACTTCCTGGTCCCCGAAGTGTCCGCCCGGGCTGCGGAGACCGAGGCCGCCCGTCGGCTGCCACCGGATCTCGTGGCGCTGCTGGCGAGCTCAGGCTGCTTCGGGATGCTCCTGCCGCGCAGCCACGGAGGTGCCGAGGGGACGTTGGCCGACCAGCTCCACGCGGTCGAGGCCCTGGCGCGTGCCGATGCCTCCGTCGGGTGGACGGTGATGATCGGGTCGAGTGCCTGGGTCGACATGGTGCACCTGCCCCGCGCCACCTTCGACGAGCTCTTCGCAGAGCCCGGCACGATCGTCGCGGGGGCGATCTCCCCGAGCGGCTCTGCCGAGGCCACCGGGTCCGAAGGTTTCCGGGTGACCGGGCGCTGGGGCTTCATCACCGGCGTGGAGCACGCGACCTGGGTGGGCCTGAACTGCCTGTACGCCGACGATTCGGGTGGCCCTCCCAACATGCGGCTCGCCGTCCTCCCGCGTGAGCAGGTGGTGGTCGAGGACACCTGGCGGGTGAGCGGGCTCCGCGGCACCGGCAGCCAGCACGTCAGGGCCGAGGGCGTCGAGGTGCCGGCCACGTGGACCTGCGACCCGATGGCGCCGGGCGAGGCGTGCGTGGACCTCGCGGTCGTGCGCGTGCCGGCTCCGGCGTTGGTGGCCCTCTCGGTCTCGCGGGTCGCGCTGGGCATCGCCGCCGGCGCCATGGACGACATCACGGGGTTGGCCGGCGACAAGGTGCCGCTGCTGGCACCGGGGCCCCTCGCGACCAGCCCGACGTTCCACCGGGACCTCGCCGAGGCAGACGCCCGGCTCCGCAGTGCCCGCGCGCTGCACGACGAGACGGTAGGTGCCGTCTGGGAGGCGGCCGTGTCCGGAGCGGCGTTCACGAACCAGACCCGGGCTCGGGCCCGGCTCGACTCGGCGTGGGCGGTCGAGCAGGCCGTCGAGGTCGTCGAGTTCGCCTACCGAGCCGGCGGCGGCGGCGCGCTGTACGACAGCTCGCCGCTGCAGCGCCGGCTCCGCGACGTCCACGCGGTGACGCAGCACTTCATCGTCCGTCCCGACGTGTTCGCGGCGGTCGGACAGGTGCTGGCCGGCCAGGAACCGCCTGGCCCCGTGTTCTGAGCCCGGTGTTCTGAGCCCGGTGTTCTGAGCCGGTGTTCTGAGCCGGTGTTCGAGCCGGCCCTACTGGGGCTGCATCGCGGCCTTGATCGCCGCCTCCGTGGCGGCCAGCTCGTCGGTGGGGCTGAACATGAGGAACTCGGTGCCCGCCTGGACCTCCGGCACGTGGCCCGGCGCCATGAAGTAGGCGTCGCCGGCCTCGATCACGTCGTCGTGGTCGTCGTAGTGCACGACCACCCGGCCGCGTAGCACCTGGCCCCAGTGGGGGCACGCGCACCGACCTCCGGGAAGCGAGGCGAGGATCGGCGTCATGTCGACGTCCTCGCGGAAGGTGGTGAAGTTGACGGTGTAGCCCCCGTCGAGCGTGGTCCAGCGGTCGTCGACCGGTCCGTAGTCGGCGGACTCTTCGGCGGTGGCGCTGGTGGCTGTTCTGGTCATGGCAGACCTCCGTGGTTGTTGGTGCGAGCAACCTACGAACGGCGGCGGGGAGGAACATGAGGCGATTTCCCCATCTTCTCGGCCTACATTCACGAGGTGGACCAGACGCCCGAGCGGGTACGTCTCGCGGAGCTGCTGGCTGCGCTCTCGCTGGGCATCGACCTCGGTTTCGGGCAGCCGATGGAGCACGTCCTTCGCCAGTGCCGGATCGCGCTGCGCATCGCCGAGCTCGTCGGCCTCGACGAGAGCAGCCGGTCGTCGATCTACTATTCGGCCCTCCTCGTCAACGTCGGTTGCCACAGCGACGCCCACGAGCAAGCGCACTGGTTCGGTGACGACATCGCCCTCAAGGCGACGAAGTACGGACCGGAGCCCTACAGCGTCTCCGAGGTGCTGGTCATGCTCCGTCTGCTCGGTTCGGGCGGTACGCCGCTGCACCGGATCCGCGTGGGCCTGGACTTCGCCTTCTCCGGCCGGAAGGAGATCGACGGGATGCTCGAGGGGCATGCCGAACTGGCGCGGTCCCTGGGCCAGGAGCTCGGTCTCGGCGAGGACGTCCTGCTGGCGCTGGCCGGTTCCTACGAGCGCTGGGACGGCAAGGGCATCCCCGGTGGTCTCGAGGGGGAGAGGATCCCGGTGGCGGCCCGCATCGCCCAGCTCGCCGAGTTCCTCGAGGTGGCCCACCGGGACGACGGTGTCGACGGCGCCCTTGACCTGGCCCGTCGGCGGTCCGGCTCGCAGTTCGACCCGGCCCTCGTGGAGGTGGTCGTCGCTGACGCCGAGAAGGTGTTCCAGGGACTTGCCGAGACCGACTCGTGGGACGCCGTCATCGACGCTGAGCCGGCGCTCGCCCGCCTGCTCACCCAGGTGGAGTGCGACGAGGCGCTGGCCGCCATCGGACGATACGTGGACCTGAAGTCGCCCTACTGCGCCGGGCACTCCGAGGCCGTCGCACGTCTCGCGGAAGCCGCGGCGGTCGGCCTCGGCCTCCCCGCACAGGACCAGCTGCTGGTGCGGCGGGCCGGCCTCGTGTCGGGCTTCGGCCGGCTCGGTGTGTCCAACGCGATCTGGGACAAGGCCGGATCGCTGACCGCATCCGACTGGGAGCGGGTAAGGCTGTACCCGGCGTACACGGAGCGGATGCTGCGCCGCTCGCCGGCGCTGGAGGCCGCCGGCCGGGTCGCCGGACAGGTGGCGGAGCGTCTCGACGGGTCCGGCTATCCGAGCGGCCTCTCGGCCGGGGCGCTGACCCTGCCCAGCCGGATCCTCGCCACTGCCGCGCTGTTCCAGACCAAGCGCGAGCCCCGGCCGCACCGGCCGGCTCTCGGCGCCGCCGAGGCGACGACGTTCCTCCGGGAGGAGGTGCGCGCCGGGCGCCTCGACCCCGGCGTGGTCGACGCCGTGCTGCGCGCCTCTGGCGAACGAGTGCGCCGCCGTCAGCCCGGCCCGGCCGGCCTCACCGCCCGGGAGATCGAGGTCCTGCAGTGCCTCGTGCGCGGTCAGTCGAACCGGGAGATCGCGAAGACGCTGGTGATCAGCCCGAAGACCGTCGGCAACCACGTCGAGCACGTCTACACCAAGATCGGAGCGCGCAACCGGGCCGCGGCCAGCCTCTTCGCGATGCGACACGGGCTGGTCCCCGAGACCTGACCCGTCAGCCGAACGTCCAGACCAGCAGCTCGCTCGGCACGCCTGCGGTCAGCTCGTGGGCGGGTTGGTCGGTGAACAGGAACGCGTCGCCCTCGTGCAGTGGCTCGGCCAGTGAGGAGCGGAGCAGCGCGCCGCGGCCGACGTAGACGTGCGTGCGCGGTCCGGCGGGGATGGTGACGGTCTGATGGTCGCCGAGCCGGACCACCGAGAACACGGCGCCCGGCTCGGGTTCGGCGACGCGGACCAGCTCGCCGGGCGACAGCTCGGGCGCCGCGACCTCGTACGACGGCTCCTCGGGCTCCGCCGCGGTGAGCCAGACCTGGACGAACCGCGTCTGCGGTGCGGCCGCCACCTCGGAGTGCGTGACGCCGGAGCCGGTGCGCAGCACCGCGACCTGTCCGGGCTCGACCCGGACCGGACCAGTGGGGCCGTCGTGCTCGACCGCGCCGGCGATCACCCAGGTGACGATCGTCAGGTCGGCATGGTCGTGCGGCGGGAATCCCTCGCCCACACGCAGCAGGTGGTCGTCGTGGCAGACCATCGGGCCGAACCGCACGTGGTCGGCGTCGTACGACGAGCCGAACGAGAAGGCGTGGGCGGTGAGCCGCCCGCGCTGCCGGTCCACAAATCGGTCAGTTCCCCGGCGGATCTCAACGGCCACGTGACAGATTGTGCATGTGGGGGACTCACAGCCTGACGGCATGCCCCGGTTCCCACCGGGCTTCCGATTCGGGACCAGTACTGCGGCGTACCAGATCGAGGGCGCCGTCAGCAGCGACGGCAAGGGCCCGAGCATCTGGGACACCTTCACGGCCAAACCGGGCTCGATCGTGGACGGTTCGTCGGGCGCTCAGGCGTGCGACCACTACCACCGCTACGCCGAGGACGTCGCCCTCATGGGGGAGCTCGGGTCCAACGCCTATCGCTTCTCCATCTCCTGGCCGCGGATCCAGCCCTCCGGCAAGGGCCGGCCCAGCCCCAAGGGCCTGGCGTTCTACGACCGGTTGATCGACGAGCTGCTCACGGTCGGCGTCAACCCGATGGTCACGCTGTACCACTGGGACCTGCCCCAGGCGCTCGAGGACGACGGCGGATGGCTCAACCGGGCCACCATCGACGCGTTCGCCGAGTACGCCGCCATCGTGGGCGAGCGGTTCGGTGACCGGGTCGAGCACTGGGTGCCGATCAACGAGCCGAACGTCGTCACGATCATGGGCTACTCGATCGGCATGCACGCGCCGGGAAGGGCGCTGCTCTTCGAGGCGCTGCCGGTCGCCCATCACCTGCTCCTGGCGCACGGCCGCGCAGCGATCGCGCTGCGCGAGAACGTCCGCGGCCGGATCCCGAGCATCGGCTGCGCCAACAACCACGCTCCGATCTGGCCGGCCAGTGACGACGAGGCCGACGTCGGCGCGAGCAAGCTGTTCGACGGGCTCTGGAACGGGCTGTTCATGGAGCCGATGCTGCTCGGCCGCTACCCGGAGGACTGCCTGCCGCTGGTCGAGGACGTGATCGTCGAGGGCGACCTGACCACGATCCGCCAGCCGCTCGACTTCTACGGCGTCAACTACTACAACCCGATGAGGGTGGCGGCGACCGACGAGGACGCCGAGATGCCCTTCGAGTTCCGTCAGGTGCTCGGCTACCCGGTCACCGACTTCGGCTGGCCCGTCGTACCCGAGGCCCTGCGGGAGTGGCTGGTCATGAACCGCGCGAGGTTCCGCGCCGCGCTGCCGCCGCTGATGATCACCGAGTCCGGCTGCTCCTACAACGTGGAGCCCGACGAGAACGGCGTCGTGGACGACCAGGCCCGCATCGACTACCTGCAGTCACACCTCCAGGCGGTCGCCACCGCGATCCAGCGCGGCGTCGACGTCCGCGGCTACTACTGCTGGTCGCTCCTCGACAACTTCGAGTGGGCCGAGGGATACACCCAGCGCTTCGGCCTCGTCCACGTCGACTTCGCCACCCAGAAGCGCACCCCCAAGAAGTCCTTCGACTGGTACCGCCAGTTCATCGCCGCCCAGAACGAGCGCGTCGACTGAGCTTGCGTCACTTTCGCGTCGAGTGACGTCTGAGCGTGGTCGTACGGCGCCCGGGGCAACGCTGACACGTCACTCGACGGCAAATGAGCGGCCACTAGGCTGCCCCCCATGTCCGAGAGCAGGCGCCGCGTCGTCTTCGTGGTGGGCTCAGGACGCAGCGGTACGTCGACCATGGCGGGCGCGCTGCAGGCGCTCGGGATGCACGTGCCGCAGCCGGAGGTGCGGGCCGACGACACCAACCCGAAGGGGTTCGCGGAGTCGAAGTGGGTGGTCGACCTCCACCACGAGCTGCTGCAGCGGTGCCAGGTCCAGGTGTCCGACGCCCGGCCGTCGGCGTGGTTCGAGACCGGCAAGGCCAGTGCCTCCGGCATCACCCGGGCGCGGCTGACCGAGTGGCTCGCGCCGCAGTTCCAGGAGGCGGTGGGCGAGGAGCCCGCCATCGACGAGCTGGTGATCAAGGACCCCAGGCTGGCGTGGTTCCTGGGGCTCTGGAAGTCGGCCGCGCTCCGCACCGACGCGCAGCCGTCGTACGTCACCATGCTGCGGCACGTCACCGAGGTGGTCGGCAGCAAGCAGCGCTACTACGCCCCCGGGCAGACCGGTTCCGCGTTCAGCGAGGTCCAGCGAACGGCTGCCTGGGTGAACATGATGCTGCACACCGAGCGGGCCACCCGCGAGGGCACGAGGGCCTTCGTCCGGTACGACGACCTGCTCACCGACTGGACGGTCCCGATGTTCCGGCTCGGCCAGGAGCTGGACCTCGAAGCGGTCAAGGCCGCGAGTGCCAACGACATCCGCAAGGTGCACCAGTTCATCGACCCGGACCTCAAACGCGTCCAGACCACGTGGGACGAGGTGGCGGTCCCCGAACGGCTGCGTGAGCTCGCCGAGGAGACCTGGCGCGGCCTGAGCAAGCTCGCGGAGCCCGGCGGGGACACCCCGGACGTGCACGCGCTCCTCGACGAGGTGCGCGAGGCGTACGTCGCGTTCTACGACGAGGCGGAGGCGGTCGCCCAGTCGAGCGTGCTCGCGGCCCGCCGCGAGGGGCGCCAGCAGGCCCTCGACGATCGCCCGCCCGGACCCGACGCGTTCGCGACGCGTGCGAAGCGTCGCGTCCGCCGGGCTCTGGGCAAGTAGGCGGGGACGCTGCGGTGGTCTCGACAAGCTCGACCGGCGGGGATCCAGACCCTGCGGACTTTCCGGTCCACTGGGCGTGGGAGGACGGGCCGCTCACGCCCGGGCTGACCTGTGTCTTCCGCGTCAAGAACGAGGCCCGCAACCTGCCGTGGGTGCTGCCGCCGATGTTCGACGCCGTCCAGCACGTCGTCCTCGTCGACAACGGCTCCGACGACGGCACCGCCGAGGTCGCCCGGCGGGTCGCCGAGGAGCACGGGGCCGCCTCGAGGTTCACGCTCGTCGGCTATCCCTTCCAGGTCGCGCGCGCCGGCACCGAGCACCTCGAGACCCCGCCGGACTCGGTGCACTCCCTGACCTACTTCTACAACTGGTCGTTCGCGCACGTGCGCACGTCGTACTCCATGAAGTGGGACGGCGACATGGTGCTGACGGCCGAGGGCGTCGAGCTGCTGCGCGACCTGTCGTGGCAGCTCGAGGACTCCAACGCGGTCGTCGCGATCCCGCGGCACCCGATGTCGGTCGAGAGCGAGTCGGTGGCCTGGCTCGACCTCGGCTACCGGTTCCTCGAGCCGTGGGTCTACCCGATGGGACCGGAGTTCACCTTCGTCAAGGCCTTCGAGTGGGAGGTCCGCGAGTTCCCACCCACCAGCGAGCGGATCGTCGCCCCCGAGGGGATGTGCGTGGAGCTCAAGTGGCTCGACCAGGACGAGTTCGCGCACTGGAGCGACACCGCGTTCGACCCGGTCCGTACGCCGCGCAAGGCTCGCGAGCTGGAGGTCAACCGCGCCCTCCACGAAGGTCGCGGCCACGAGATCGAGGGGCTGAAGCGGATCGAGGCGCCGGCCGGCGTGCACGTCGTCGACTACGTGACGAAGCAGTGGATGCAGCTCGAGCCGCGACCGCTCACTCTGCGGCTCGAGCTGCAGGAGACGACCGTCTGATGGGTCCGGGTCCCGCCCTCGACGCCTTCGTCCAGGAGGCGCCGAAGTCCCATGTCGTCATCGGGCCGGACGGCGAGGTCGAGCCGGGCAAGTACGACCGGGTCGCCGTGACCGTCCGCGACCGCGGCGAGCTTCGCGCGCTTCGCGTCCCGAAGGGGGTGCGCACCAGGGCGATGGCGGTCTGGCTCGACGAGGGCAGCTCGGCACTCTCGCTGACCCCGCGTCCGGAATGGCCGGCGCTGGCCATGATCCGGTCCCGGGCCGTCGACGGCGGCTGGCTCACGGTGCTCCGGTTCGACTCGTCGGTGCCCGTGCACCGCGTCGTCACGGAGCTGGGGCGTCAAGCGGTCTGGCCCGACCGGGGTGGCCAGCACGGTCTCGTCCTGGCCGAGGAGGCGACCGACAAGGTGGCCGCCGATTCCCTGGACCTGACCGACCCGGACCCCATGGTCGCGCTCGGTCCGCTCGACGAGCGGTTGCTCAACCCGATGGGCTTCGAGCGCGACGTCGACGGACCGGTCGTCGACCTCTCCGAGCTGGACTGGGGCCGCGGCCCGACCGAGGCGCTGGTCCGGGGGCTGCGCGCCAACCGCGGCGTCCACGCCGACCTGCCACAGGCGACCCCCCTCCTGGCCGCCCGGGTGATCGCCGGGCTGGCGATGGCCGGGATACCCCTGTCGACGGACCGCGTGGCCACCCGCGTCGCCGCCCACCTGGGTGAGGAGGTCACGGCCGCGATCACCGCTGAGGTCGACCTGGCCGACCCCCAGGCCCGCGAGGAGCACAGCGTGGTGCTCCGCCGGGCCGCGCTCACGGCGTACTCCTCGATCGCCTGGCGCGCTCGCCTCGGCGAGCTGGCCGGCGTCCGCGTCGCTGCCCGCCCCTCGGTCTCGATCGTGATGGCCACCCGCCGCCCCGACCTCCTGGACCACGCACTCGGCCAGGTCGCCCGTCAGCGCGGCGTCGACCGGCTCGAGCTCGTCCTCGCACCGCACGGCTTCAAGCCCGACGCCGCCCAGGTCCGCGAGGCTCTGACCGCCGGGGGCGACGTCGAGGTCCAGGTCGTCCCGCAGCCGGGGGACGCCATCTTCGGCGATGTGCTGCACGCCGCGGTCGGCGCCGCGTCGGGCGACGTGGTGCTCAAGATGGACGACGACGACTGGTACGCCCCCGACGTGGTCGCCGACCTGCTGCTCGCCCGCAGCTACAGCGGCGCCGAGCTGGTCGGCATGCCCGACGACGTCTACTACGTCGAGCCCACCGACGAGACCGTCCGGCTCGGCCAGCCGAGCGAGGTCTACCGCCAGTTCGTCGCCGGCGGCACGCTCATGGTGGACCGCGGGCTTCTGCGCGAGGTCGGCGGCTTCCGGACCGTACGTCGCCATGTCGACGCCGAGCTGATCGCCGCCGTCCGGGCTGCCGGCGGCACGACGTACCGCACCCACGGCCTCGGCTACGTTCTGCGCCGCACCGACTCCGGCCACACCTGGCAGGCCGATCTCGACGACCTGCGCGCCCGGGCGGCGGACGTGACCCCCGGTTTCTCGCCCGGACGGCTGATGGAGCTCTGAGAGTCTCGTCGGTGGGCGAGTTGGGATAGTCCGTGACGTTTGGCCCTGTGGAACTACTGGTTCCACAAGCCAAACGTCACGGACCATCCCACCGTGGGGGTGCGCTAAGTCGACCGCGCCGGTAGGAAATGACCCGCAAGCGCCATGGTCGTCGCGGAGTCTCGGCCCTACGATCACGGCCATGCGCCTGCGAACCGGCCTCGCCATCCTGCCTCTCGTCCTGGTCCCTCTGGTGGCTTGCGCCCCGGAGGACGACGACAGCGGCACCACCGCGTCCGACGACACGACGTCCAGCTCTCCCAGCGAGGAGACGAGCGAGTCGACCGCTCCCAGCGAGGAGCCCACGGAGGCAGGCCTCTCGCCCGAGTGCGCGCCCGACCAGCTGCCCCTGAACGCCGCGGGCCAGCTGACCATCGCGACCGACTCGCCGGCCTTCGAGCCGTGGTTCGTCGACAACGACCCGACCAACGGGCAGGGCTACGAGTCCGCGGTCGCCTACGCGGTCGCCGAGACTCTCGGCTTCGGCCCGGACCAGGTGGAGTGGGTCACGGTCGGGTTCAACCAGTCCTACAAGCCGGGCGACAAGGACTTCGACTTCGACATCAACCAGATCTCGATCACGCCCGAGCGGGCGAAGGTCGTGGACTTCTCCGACGGCTACTACTCCGCCAGCCAGGCGGTGATCGCTCTCAAGGAGTCGCCGGTTGCCTCCGTCACCACGGTGGCCGAGCTAGCCGACTACAACCTCGGCGCCCAGACCGGCACCACCTCACTGACCGTGATCCGAGACGTGGTCCAACCGGCCAACGACCCGGCCGTCTTCGAGGACACCAACGCCGCGAAGCAGGCGCTGCTCAACGATCAGGTCGACGCGATCATCGCCGACCTCCCGACCGCCTTCTACATCACCGCGGTGGAGATCCCCCGGGCGACGATCATCGGGCAGTTCGAGGGCGACGCGAGCAACCCGGAGCAGTTCGGTCTGCTGTTCCAGAAGGGCAACCCGCTGGTGGCCTGCGTCAACGAGGCCCTCGCCGCGCTGACCGCCAACGGGACCATTGACCAGCTGGAGCAGCAGTGGCTGTCCGACGTGGTTGACGTGCCTGTGCTGCAGTGACCGAGGCCTGGACCCCCAGCGACCACGAGCTCGCCCGGCGGGTGGTGCGGCGGCGGCAGCGGCTGCGGGGCACCGTGATCGCGGCCGTGGTGACGGTCGTCGTCTTCGGGGCGGTCGCTGCCGGGATCCTGGCCTCGCCAGGATGGCCCCGGGTGCACGAGACCTTCTTCAACAGCCATCACGCGCACGACTCGTTCCGTGAGATCCTCAAGGGGTTCTGGATCAACGTGCGGCTGTTCCTGATCTGCGAGCCGTGCATCCTGGTGCTGGGTCTGGCGGTCGCCCTGGCGCGCAGCGCGCGGTCCCCTTGGCTGGCGCCGCTGCGAATCCTGGCGGTCCTCTACACCGACGTGGTGCGCGGCATTCCGACCATCCTCCTGGTGGTGCTGTTCGCCTTCGGCTTCCCTGCGCTGCAGCTGCAGGGCATCCCCAACAGCGTCATGTTCTGGGCCGGCGCTGCGCTCGTGGTGTCCTACGGCGCCTACGTCGCCGAGGTGTTCCGCGCCGGCATCGACTCGATCCACCCTTCCCAGGTCAACAGCGCGACGGCCCTGGGACTGAGCCGGGGACAGGCGATGCGATTCGTGGTCGTCCCGCAGGCGGTACGTCGCGTCGTACCTCCCCTGCTCAACGACTTCGTGTCGCTGCAGAAGGACACTGCGCTGGTCTCGTCGGTAGGGCTCTTCGACGCCCTGTTCAGCGCCCGTGACTACGGCAACTTCAACTTCAACTACACCCCGCTCGTCGTGGTCGCGGGCTTCTTCGTGGTCTGCACGGTGCCGCTGGCCCGGGCCTGCGACTGGCTGCAGCGGCGCTGGATGGAACGCGAGCGGGCCGGTGCGCTGTGACTGAGCCCCTCCTCGAGCTCACCGACGTCCGCAAGTCGTACGGCGACAAGGTTGTCCTCGCCGACATCGACCTCACCGTGAACAGGCACGACGTGGTCTGCCTGATCGGGTCGTCCGGCTCGGGGAAGTCGACACTGCTGCGCTGCCTCAACCTGCTCGAGCAGATCGATGACGGCGTGATCCGGTTCGCCGGCGAGGAGATCTCCGACCCGCGGGTCGACCCGCGCGGCGTACGCCGCCGGATCGGCATGGTCTTCCAGGCCTACAACCTGTTCCCGCACCTGTCCGTCCTCGACAACTGCGTGCTGGCCCCGGTCCGGGTGCACGGCGTACCGCGAGCGGAGGCGGTCACCCGGGCCCGTGACCTGCTCGACCGGTTCGGGCTGAGCGACCAGGTGGACAAGCACCCCGACCGGCTCTCGGGCGGCCAGCAGCAGCGGGCCGCGTTGGTCCGTGCGCTCTGCACCCAGCCCGAGCTGCTCCTGCTCGACGAGATCACGGCGGCCCTCGACCCCGAGCTGGTCGGCGACGTGCTCACCATCGTCCGCGACCTGGCCGAGGCCGGCACCACGATGGTGCTGGCCACCCACGAGATGAGCTTCGCGCGCGACGTCGCCACGACCGTCTGCTTCCTTGACGGCGGCCGGATCCTCGAGCAGGGGCCGCCGTCGACCATGCTCGTCGCACCCGAGCAGGAACGGACCCGGCAGTTCCTGCGCCGGGTGCTGCCGAGAACCGGCTGACCCGCCGACGTACCCTCGAAGGGTGCGCCCTCGTCTCGCACTCCTTCTCGGAGCCCTCGTCGTCCCTGCCCTCCCCCTGCTGGCCACCGCGCCCGCGCAGGCCGCGTTGGGCACCATCTGCGTCGGGCCCGTGCCCGCCGGCACCGTCTGCAACACCACTCGGCCCACCATCCCGCTCGCGATCGCGGACGCGACCAGCGGCGACGTCATCCGGGTCGGGTCTGGCACGTACGACGACGGGCCCTACACCCTCACCAGCGGGATCACCCTCCAGGGTTCTGGTGCCACCGGTTCGGGCGCAACGGTGATCACTCTGCAGGCCAGCCCAGCCGCGCAGACCTACATCACGGGAAACGACGCCACCATCCGGAACCTGCGGGTCGTCATGGCGGGCGCCGACTCCCCCTCGGACCAGGGGATCTCCGTCTCCAACGGCTCGACGGTCCGCATGGTCGTGGTCATCGGCTCCGGCACCATTACGAGCGCCACCGGGCTGCGCGCCGGCGGCTCGACCGTGTTCGACACCACGGTCAACCTCACCCAGGGGCCGTCCAACCGAGCGGTCCTCGGGGAGGGCGGCAACACCTTCACGGACAGCACCTGGAACGGGCCGACCGGCTACGTGCTGTCCTCGCCCACGGGCGGCAGCGACGTGCTGTCCCGGGTCACGATCCGGGGGATGACGGACAACGGCCCCGGAGTCTGGGTCGATACGGGCACCCTCTTCATCGACGACGCGCTGATCAACCTGGGCACCTCGACCGGCGCGGGCCTGCGGGCCGCCAATCCGAGCAGCGCGGCCTTCTCCCGGACGATCAACGCCAACCACCTGACGATCGTCGGCGGCGGCACCGGCTCGGTGGGGGTCCTCGCGGACGCGACCCTGCCGACCGCGCAGCAGACCTCGACGGTCTCGCTGACGAACTCGATCGTCTTCGGCCCCGACACCTCGATCCGGGCGGTCGCGGACAACGACGGCTCCCCTCCCGGGAACAGCGTCGCAACGGTCACGACGACGTACACCGACTACGAGAACAGCGAGGCTCCGCCGGCCGACCACGGCACGGCCACCACGACGTTCGGCGACGGCAACCTGACGGTCAACCCGCAGTTCCTGGACCCGGCGAACGACAACTTCGCTCTGCGTGGCGGCTCGCCGGTCGTCGACCAGGGACAGCCCGGAACCACCCCGCCGAACGTCGACCTGAACGGCGACTCACACTTCGTGGACGGCGACAGCAACGGCACGAAGATCCGCGACATGGGCGCCTTCGAGCTCGCCGCGGCCCCGAAGACGAGCTTCACCGCCGGCCCGACGGGACTGACCTCGGACAACACACCGGTCTTCACGTTCAAGAGCGAGACGGGTGTGGCGTTCGAGTGCCGGATCGACGGGGGCGCCTTCCAGGCGTGCTCGAGCCCCGTCACCACGACGCCGCTGTCGGACGGGCCGCACAGCTTCACCGTCCGCGCCAGAACGGCGGCGTTCAACGTCGAGGTGAGCCCACCCACCCGCACCTTCACCGTCGACACGGTCGCGCCGGACACGAGGTTCACCAAGAAGGCGCCCAAGCGCTTCTTCAAGAAGAAGGTGAAGTTCAAGTTCGCCTCGTCGGAGGCGGGAGCGCGCTTCCAGTGCAAGCTGGATCGGCGGGCCTGGCGCAGCTGCGGCTCGACGTTCAAGTACGGCGTGAAGCGCGGCAAGCACACGATCCTGGTGCGGTCCGTCGACCGGGCCGGCAACACCGACAAGTCACCGGCTCGCTACAAGTTCAAGCGGCTGAAGCGGCGCTGACGAGCTGAGCACGACGGACGTCGGTGACCTCGGCAACCGTTGTGGTCAGGACGTCGCCCCCGAGGGTAGGTTCTGCGGATGGTGGTCACCTCGGGTGCGACCGCTGACCAGACGGTGGGCGCCCCGCTTGTCGTGCTCGACGGCGTCAACAAGTGGTTCGGTGAGCTGCACGTCCTCAAGGACATCAACCTGACGGTCGCGCGCGGCGAGGTCGTGGTGGTCATCGGGCCGTCGGGCTCGGGCAAGTCGACGCTGTGCCGCGCCATCAACCGGCTGGAGACGATCGACGAGGGTGCGATCAGCCTCGACGGAACGCCGCTCCCCCAAGAGGGCAAGGAGCTTGCCAACCTGCGCGCCGAGGTCGGCATGGTGTTCCAGAGCTTCAACCTGTTCGCCCACAAGACGATCCTCGAGAACGTCACGCTCGGGCCGATCAAGGTCCGCGGGACCAAGCCGGCCGACGCCGAGGCCAGGGCCCGCGAGCTGCTGGACCGAGTCGGCGTCGGTGTGCAGGCCGACAAGTACCCCGCGCAGCTGTCCGGAGGCCAGCAGCAGCGAGTGGCCATCGCCCGGGCTCTGGCCATGGAGCCGAAGGTGATGCTCTTCGACGAGCCGACCTCTGCCCTCGACCCCGAGATGATCTCGGAGGTCCTCGACGTGATGGTCGACCTGGCCAAGCGGGGCATGACCATGGTGGTGGTGACGCACGAGATGGGCTTCGCCCGCACCGCCGCCGACCGGGTGCTGTTCATGTCGGACGGCGCCATCGTCGAGGAGAACACCCCCGAGGAGTTCTTCACCAACCCGCGATCGGAGCGAGCCAAGGACTTCCTCAGCAAGATCTTGAGGCACTGAGCACGACCAGCAGAACCGCACGAAGACTGAGCACGACTCATCTGGATATCGGGAGAAGGAGCGAGAGATGCGATTCATCAGAGCGAAGGCGGTGCTCGCCGGAGTCGGCCTGGCGCTGAGCCTGGCCGCCTGCGGCGACGCGGGTGACGACGACAGCGGTGGCAGCGACGTCGAGGTGGAGGAGAACGCTGCCGACGACTTCGACGACGGCACCCGCATGAAGGAGCTCGCCGACGCCGGCAAGGTCGTGATCGGCGTGAAGTACGACCAGCCCGGCCTGGGCTTCAAGGGCGCGGCCGACGACCTCCCGACCGGGTTCGACGTCGAGATCGCCAAGCTGCTGGTCGCCGACCTGGGCATCGACCCGGAGGACACCTCCGTGGTCACCTACGAGGAGACCATCTCCGACAACCGTGAGCCCTTCCTGACGGAGGGCAAGGTCGACCTGGTGCTGGCGTCGTACTCCATCACTGACGAGCGCCGCGCGGTCGTCGGGCAGACCGGGCCGTACTTCCTGACCGGTCAGCAGCTCCTCGTGCCCACGGACAGTGAGGTCGAGAGCATCGATGACCTGGCCGGGCAGGAGGTCTGCTCGGTGACCGGGTCGACCTCCATCGACCGGATCAACGAGGCTGGCGCCAAGGGCATCGGCTTCGACAGCTACTCGGAGTGCGTCCAGAAGGTGCTCGACGGCACCGTGCCGGCGATGTCCACCGATGGCTCCATCCTCGCCGGCTACGCCGCGCAGAACGAGGGTCAGCTGAAGGTCGTCGGCGAGGAGTTCTCCGAGGAGCGGATCGGCGTCGGTTACAGCCTGGAGCACCCCGAGATGTGCGAGTGGATCAACGACGTCCTGGAGGACTCCTTCGAGGACGGCTCGTGGGCGGCGGCGTTCGAGAAGACCCTCGGCCCGTCCGGCATCGAGACCCCGGATCCCCCGGAGCTCGACGCCTGCCCCGCGGCCTGATCATCCGCTGACAGGCTCGGGCGGCGCCCAGCGCGCCGCCCGAGCCGTCTCGTCCGGGAGGAGCGGGCTTGGAAGCCGTCTTCGACAACTTCGACCTCTATCTCAAGGGGTTCGGCTACACGTTCGCGCTCTTCCTCGTGTCCGGCATCCTCTCGATGGTCCTGGGCACGTTCCTGGTCGCCATGCGGGTCGGCCCGATCGCCGTACTCCGCTGGGCCGGCGCCACCTACGTGACGGTGGTCCGCAACACGCCACTGGTCATCGTCTTCGCGTTCTTCTCCTTCGCCGCTCCGACCCTCGGTGTCAAGTTCAACTGGCTCGACGTCCACATCGGCGAGTTCGACTTCACCGCGCTGTTCGGCGCCGCGGCCGTCTCCCTGACGCTCTACACCTCGACGTTCGTGTGCGAGGCCCTCCGGTCCGGGGTCAACGCGGTGCCGCTCGGCCAGGCCGAGGCGGCGCGGGCGATCGGGCTGCCGTTCGGCGGCGTGATGACCCAGGTGGTGCTGCCCCAGGCCTACCGGGCCTCCTTGCCCCCGCTGGCCAGCGTGCAGATCGCGTTGATCAAGAACACGTCTGTCGCCGCGGTGTTCGGCATGGCCGAGGCGACCTTCCAGATGCGCACCCTGCTCAACAGCTTCGGCGCCACCCAGCGCTTCGGCATCTTCGTCTGCTTCGCGGCCGGCTACGTGCTGATCGTGGAGGTCTTCTCCTTCATGTCGAGTCGCCTCGAGCGGCGCTGGCGGGTGGCCACATGACGACCAGCGTGCTCTTCGACGCCCCCGGGCCACGCACCGTACGGCGGCACCGCATCTACGGGCTCGTGGCGCTGGTGGGCGTGCTCGGCGTGCTCGCGTTCGTCATCCTGCGCTTCAAGGACGACGGTCAGTTCGAGGGCGACAAGTGGGAGGTCTTCGTCACCCCCGACTACGTGCGGGTGATCCTGGTCGACGGGCTGCTGAACACGCTGAAGATGGCGGCCGTCGCGATCCTCGGCGCCACGGTCCTCGGCTCCCTGCTCGGTGTGGCCAAGCTGTCCGACCACGCCCTCGTGAGGTGGCCTGCGTGGCTGGTGGTCGAGTTCTTCCGCGCCGTCCCGGTGCTGCTGCTCATGGTCTTCACCTGGTTCACCATCGGGATCAACAGGGACGGGTCGTCGTTCTGGGCCGTGGTCATCGCGCTGACCCTCTACAACGGTGCCGTGCTGGCCGAGGTGCTGCGCGCCGGCGTGAACGCGGTGCCGAAGGGGCAACGCGAGGCGGCGTACGCGATCGGGATGCGCAAGTCCCAGGTCATGAACATCGTGCTGCTGCCGCAGGCGGTCAAGATCATGCTGCCCGCGATCATCAGCCAGTGCATCGTGGCGTTGAAGGACACCGCGCTCGGCCAGTACGTCCTGGCCCCCGGCCTGACCAAGATCTACAGGCAGATCTTCCTGGAGTTCCACAACCCGGTGCCGACGATGTTCGTCATCGCCTCCCTCTACATCCTGGTCAACCTGCTGCTCACCGCGTTGGCGACCTGGGCGCAGAAGAAGTTCGTCGGCGAGAAGAAGCCCCTCGAGGTCCTCATGGTCGGCAACCTCGACGGCGGGCGGAACGCCTGACTGACTCCGTCCCGGGTCAGCGCGACCCGGTCAGGGCGCTCCGCATCCGCCGGACGATCTCGGTCAGCCGGCCCGGAGAGGTGGCGATGTTGAGCCGGACGTGGCCGTCGCCGCCTCGTCCGGGCCAGTAGATCTTCCCGGGGGAGACCCGGACGCCACCGCCGAGGATCACCTCCGCCGGGTCGTCGTGGCCGTAGGCGCGCAGGTCGAGCCAGACCATGTAGGTGGCCTCGAGCGGCCGCATCCGCGCCTCGGGCAGGTGCTCGGTGAGCAGCCCTCCGAGAAGCGTTCGCTGCTGGTCGAGCCGTTCGATCAGCGCGGCCAGCCACGGGTCGCCGTCGTCGTACGCCGCGATCGAGGCGACGATGCCCAGCGGGCTCCACGATTCGTTCTGCGCCATCGGGATCTCGACCAGCCGGTCGCGGGTCGCGTCGTCGCCGGTGAGGATCTGAGCGCACTTCAGCCCGGGGATGTTGAAAGCCTTGGACGCTGCGACGATCGCGACCGCGTGGTCGGCGGTGCCCTCGAGGGACAGGTACGGCACGTGCTCGGCGCCCGGCAGCACCAGCGGGCCGTGGATCTCGTCGGAGACGACACGGGCCCCGTGCCTGGTCACGACGTCGCGGATCCCCTCGAGCTCGGCCCGGCTGTGCACGTGGCCGCCCGGGTTGTGCGGTTGGGTGAGCAACAGCGTGCGCGCCCCACGCGCGAACAGCTGGTCGAGCGCGTCGAGGTCGACGACGTAGCTGTCGCCGTCCGGGTCCACCGGCAGGTCCCACTGCTCGCGTCCGGTGATCTGGCCGAGCCCGTGCTGCGGGTCGTAGGCCGGGAGCGGCAGCACCATCGGGGCCCGCTCGCTCAGCACCTCCAGAGCGATCCGCACGCCCACTGTCACGTCCGCGGTCGGCAGCACGCGGTCCGCCGGGACGCCGGTGCCGATGTGACGCAGCGCGAACCCGGCGTACGCCTCACCGATCGGCCCACCGGCGCGTACGTACGGCGGGTAGCCGACCTCGCCGCGCTCCACCGCGTCGTGCAGCGCCGCCGCGATCGGCTCAGCGAGCGCGTAGTCCATCTCGGCCACCCACGCGGGCAGCACCCCGGGCTCGACCATCCCCCACTTGAGCACCAGGGCGGCGCGGGCCTCGTCGTCGGTGTAGTCGCGGATCAGGCTCACCCGCTCATCCAACACTGACCTGCGTAGAGGCAGGATGCGAGGAGGCGGCAGACTCCTCAGATGGACGCGAGCTGGCGCGAGGCGATCACCGCCACTCGGCACTGCCTCACCGGCTGTGCGATCGGCGAGGTGCTCGGCATGGTGATCGCGACCGCCGCCGGCTGGGGCGACCTGGCCAGCATCGCCATCGCCGTGCTGCTGGCGTTCTTCTTCGGCTATCTGCTGACCTTCTCCGGCCAGCGCCGGGCGGGACTGCCGTTCGGGGCCGCGGTCCGCGTCGCCCTGGCCGCCGACACCGTGTCGATCCTGGTGATGGAGATCGTCGACAACGGGATCCTGCTCGTCTGGCCGTCGGCCATGGAGGCGGGGCTGGCCGACCTGCTGTTCTGGGGCTCGCTGGCGATCGCGCTCGCGATCGCCTTCGTCGTCACCGTGCCCGTGAACCGGGCCATGATCGCCCGCGGGCTCGGACACGCGAAGGCGCACGCCGCGCACTCCGGCCACCACGGGCACTGAACGGCCCGTGGTTGGCGGCGTGCGTGCGTCAGCGCTTGTCGGCCGACGGGGCCGGAACCGGCCCCGGCTTCGTAGCCTGATCGGCACCGGGCTCTGCTGGCCGGTGCCCCCCGAGAATCACGCTTGTGAAACTAGCCGACCGGAGGATGCGGAACCATCCCCAAAGGGGTGGATCACGGTCTGCCATCATGCCCGCCATGAGTGGGGACCTCGGAGAAGCTCTTGAGCTCGGCCAGGGCAGCGGCCCGCTGCGGGGCGTCAAGGTCGTCGAGAT
The DNA here is from genome assembly GCA_963825455.1 of uncultured Actinomycetota bacterium. Taxonomy (GTDB): domain Bacteria; phylum Actinomycetota; class Actinomycetes; order Propionibacteriales; family Nocardioidaceae; genus Nocardioides. The sequence goes on along the minus strand of CAWGTG010000002.1, from coordinate 107,758 downwards.
CGCCGGGATCGGTCCCGGGCCGCACGCGTGCATGATCCTGGCGGACCTCGGCGCCGACGTGATCCGCGTGGAGCGCCCCGGCGGACAGCTGCTCTCCGGCGGCGCGACGATGCTGCTCAACCGTGGCCGGCCGAGCGTCGCCCTGGACCTCAAGCAGCCGGAGGCGGCGGCGACGGTCCTCGCGCTGGTCAAGGACGCCGACCTGCTGGTCGAGGGGATGCGTCCGGGCGTGACCGAGCGGCTCGGGATCGGCCCCGAACAGTGCCACGCGGTCAACCCGCGGCTGGTCTACGGCCGGATGACCGGCTGGGGACAGGACGGCCCGCTGGCCCAGGCGGCCGGCCACGACATGAACTACATCTCGGTGGCCGGGGCGCTCTTCGGCATGGGCCAGACCCCCGACCGGCCGCAGTTCCCGGCCAACCTGGTCGGTGACTTCGGCGGCGGGTCGACGTACCTCGTCATCGGCCTCCTGGCCGCACTGCTCGAGGCCCGCGTGTCCGGTCGCGGACAGGTCGTGGACGCCGCGATCGTCGACGGCACCGCGCACCTCAACACGATGACCTCTGCGCTCCTCGCGAGCGACGGCTACCAGGAGCGGCGCGGCGCCAACCTCCTCGACGGCGGAGTGCCCTACTACGACGTCTACGAGACCTCGGACGGCAGGCACGTTTCCGTCGGCGCCCTGGAGCCGCAGTTCTACGCCACGCTGATCAGCATGCTCGGCCTCGAGGGCACGGCGCCGGGGCAGGCCGAGCTGGACCGGTACGACGAGCTGCGGACCCTGCTCACCGAGGCCTTCCAGCAGAAGACGCAGGCCGAGTGGGTCGAGCTTTTCGAGGGCACCGACGCCTGCGTCGCCGGGGTGATCCCCATCAGCGAGGCGCCCGAGCACCCGCACCTCAAGGCGCGTGCGACCTTCGTCGAGCACGGGGGACTGATGCAGCCGCAGCCCGCACCACGGTTCTCCCGGACCACGGCGTCGCTCTCGCTGCCGCCCTCGCCGGCCGCCGGCGCCCACACCCGGGAGGCGCTCACCGCCTGGGGCGTCGCCGACGTGGACGGGCTCATCGAGCGTGGTGTGGCGGTCCAGGTGTGAAACCGTTCCTCTTCCTGGGCATTCGCGCCCAGGACGCTGCAGCCGACGACGAGTTCGCCGCGGTGCTGCGCTGCGCCGGGCTCGACGAGCGCGACGTACGCCGGGTTCGGATGGAGCGCGACGAGCTCGAGCCGCTGGACCTCGATGACTGGTCCGGGATCATCATCGGCGGCGGGCCGTGGAACGTCAGCGACCCCGAGGAGTCGAAAGCCCCCGCACAGCGGCGCGGTGAGGCCCGGCTGCGGGAGCTCGCGCTGCAGGCGCTCGACGCGGACTTCCCGTTCCTCGGCGCCTGCTACGGCATCGGCACCCTGGGGACCTTGGGCGGCGGTGTGGTGGACCGGCAGTGGTCCGAACCCATCGGCGCGGTCACCATCACCCTCACGCCCGAGGGAGCGTCCGACCCGCTGCTCGGCGTACTCCCGGCGTCGTTCGACGCGTTCCTCGGTCACAAGGAAGCGGTGGCGACGCTGCCGCGCGGCGCCGTACTGCTGGCGTCGTCGAAGACCTGCCCGGTCCAGGCGTTTCGTCTCGGGCAGCACGTCTACGCCACCCAGTTCCACCCCGAGCTCGACGTCGCCGGCCTGGTCACCCGGATCGAGACCTACCGGCACTTCGGCTACTTCGAACCCGACGAGGGTGCCGAGCTGATCCGGCTGGCCCGGGCCGCCGTGGTCACGGAGCCGCCCCGGATCCTGGCCCGGTTCGTGGAGCTGTTCGGTCGCTAGGGTCGCGTCCGTTTTCTCGTCGAGTGACGCGTCAGCGTTGTGGATTCGGCCTCTGGACAACCCGTGCACGTCACTCGACGGGAGATGACGCAACCCACCACCACTTGATGTGACACGATGTCACGGATAGTTTGTACGGCGTGACGACCTCGCCCGAGCACGTCGACGTCCTGATCGTGGGGGCCGGGTTGTCCGGCATCGGTGCGGCGTGCCAGCTGCGCGAGCACCTGCCCACCAGGTCGGTCGCTGTGCTCGAGGCGCGCGAAGCCAGCGGCGGAACGTGGGACCTGTTCAGGTATCCCGGCATCCGCTCGGACTCCGACATGTTCACCTTCGGTTTCAGCTGGCGGCCCTGGCCGGGCGACCGCGCGCTGGCGGACGGGCCGTCGATCCTGGCCTACCTGCGCACCGTGGCGGAGGAGTACGGCGTCGACGAGCTGATCCGCTACCGGCACAAGGTCCGCCGCGCGAGCTGGGACTCCGAGACCGCGCTCTGGACGGTCGAGATCGACACCGGCCCGGACGGTGGGACCCCCACGACCATGACCGCGAGCTTCCTGTGGGGCTGCGCCGGCTACTACGACTACGACGAGCCGTACGCGCCTGAGTTCCCGGGCGCCGACGACTTCGAGGGCACGATCGTCCACCCTCAGCACTGGCCGGAGGACCTCGATCACGCCGGCAGGCAGGTCGTGGTGATCGGCAGCGGGGCCACCGCGATCACGCTGGTCCCGGCGCTGGCCGAGACCGCCGGCCACGTGACCATGCTCCAGCGGTCGCCGACCTACGTCGTCTCCCGGCCCGCCCGCGACCGGTTCGCGCGCCGGCTGTCCAGGCTCCCGGCCCGGATGTCCTATCCGCTCGTGCGCTGGGCCAACATCCTGAGCGGCATCGTGACCTTCCAGCTCTCCCGGCGCCGGCCCGAGCTCGTGAAGCGGGTCGTCCTCAAGGCGGCGCGCGCGCAGGTCCCCGACACCGTCGACGTCGACGTGCACTTCAAGCCGCGCTACAACCCGTGGGACCAGCGGTTCTGCGTGGTGCCGAACGGCGACCTGTTCCGGGCACTCCGCAAGGGCCGGGCCTCGATCGTCACCGACACCATCGAGCGGTTCGACGCGACCGGGATCGAGCTGAGCTCCGGCGAGCACCTCGACGCGGACCTCATCGTGACGGCGACCGGCTTCCACGTGCTCACCTTCGGCGGCATCGAGCTCGTCGTCGACGGTCAGCCCGTCGAGGTGGGTCGCACCATGGCCTACAAGGCGATGATGCTCAGCGGGGTGCCCAACTTCGTGTTCACCATCGGCTACACCAACGCGTCCTGGACGCTCAAGGCCGACCTGATCTCGGCGTACGTCGTGCGGTTGCTGCGACACCTGGACGGGATCGGCGCCCGGTCGGCGGTGCCGGTGCCGGACGCGGACATCGAGGAGCAGCCGATCATGGAGTTCACGTCCGGCTACGTGCAGCGCGCCCTCGACAAGCTGCCCAAGCAGGGACACCGGGAGCCGTGGCGACTGCGCCAGAACTACCTCGTGGACCTGCGAACCATCAAGCGCGCGCCGATCGACGACGGCGTGCTCGCCTTCGACGTGGTGCCCGCCCGAACGGGTGACTCGGCTCTCACCGGCGTTTGACACAGCCCCTGTTCGGAGACCGTTGGGGTCCGACAACGCACCGGAGGTGCACGATGGGCTTCGACGACAAGGTCGACAACAAGGGCGAGGAGCTCAAGGGTCGCGCCAAGGAGGCCGCAGGTGCGGTCACCGGCGATGACGAGCTCAAGAGCGAGGGGCGCGCCGACCAGGCCGAGTCCTCGGTCAAGCAGGCCGGTGAGAAGGTCAAGGACGCCGTCGACGACATCAAGGACGCGTTCAAGAAGTAGCAAGAAGTAGCGGGGGTCACTCCGCCCTCGATGCGGGTTCCTGCGGGCCGCTCTGCCACACTGGTGGGAGCGGCCCGTTCACGTCTTACCCCGGGCCAGCCCCCGCCTCTGCGAAGGCGCCAAATACGGCGATGGGGTGCCACTACAGAACTTCCCTCTGGTGAGACGATCCCACCATCGAGAGTGATCTCCCTTGTCTTCGTCTTCATTCGCCGACCTCGGCGTACCGCACGACCTCATCGCCGTCCTCAAGGCGCGCGACATCACCACGCCCACCCCGATCCAGGCCGCCACGCTGCTCGACTCGCTGGCCGGCCGAGACGTCCTCGGTCGCGGGCGCACCGGCTCCGGCAAGACCTACGCGTTCCTCCTGCCCCTCGTCGCCCGGCTCTCTGAGTCCGGCCGGCCGCGCCGTCCGGGCAAGCCTCGCGCCCTGATCCTCGCGCCCACGCGCGAGCTGGTCGGCCAGATCGAGCAGGCGCTGATCCCGCTCGCCGCCACCGCGGGCCTGACCACCCGCACCGTCTTCGGCGGCGTCGGCCAGCACCCGCAGGTGCAGGGGCTGCGCCGCGGCGTCGACATCGTGCTGGCGTGCCCGGGCCGGCTCGAGGACCTGATCCAGCAGGGCCACTGCGACCTCAGCTCCGTCGAGATCACCGTGCTCGACGAGGCCGACCACATGGCCGACCTCGGCTTCCTGCCCGCCGTACGCCGGCTCCTCGCCGCGACGCCGAAGCAGGGCCAGCGGCTGCTCTTCTCCGCGACGCTCGACAGGGGCGTCAACGTCCTGGTCAAGCAGTTCCTCCAGCAGCCGGTGACCCACGAGGCCGACTCGGCGCAGTCGCCGATCAGCGCAATGGACCACCACGTGCTGCACCTGGCGCGTGAGCAGCGCGTGCCGGTGCTCGTCGACCTGACCAGTGCCCCCGGGCGGACCATGGTCTTCACTCGGACCAAGCACGGCGCGAAGGCGCTGGCCCGCCAGCTCAACCGCAGCGGCGTACCGACCGTCGAGCTGCACGGCAACCTCAGCCAGGGCGCTCGCACCCGCAACATGGATGCCTTCCACTCCGGCCGCGCCACCACGATGGTCGCCACCGACATCGCCGCGCGAGGCATCCATGTCGACGAGATCGCCCTCGTGGTGCACGCGGACCCGCCGTCCGAGCACAAGGCGTACCTGCATCGCTCCGGCCGCACGGCGCGGGCCGGCGCAGCGGGCACCGTGATCACGCTGATGACCGAGGACCAGGTCCGCGATGTCCGCGACCTGACCCGGGCGGCCGGCATCAAGCCGACCATCACCCGCGTCGACGGCCCGCGGCACCCGATGCTCACCACCCTCGCCCCCGGCGAGCGCGTCCTCGTGGCCGGCGGCCTCGGCGTCACCGCCGAGGAGCCCGAGCGCCGATCCGGTGGCGGTCGCAACCGTGGCCGCTCCGGCGGGCAGCGCCGCTCGGGCGGCAAGCCGCGCACGGCGTCCGGCTCGGCGGCTCCCTCAGGCGGCAACCGGAACCGACGCCGTCGCGGCGGTCAGTCGTCCTCCTCCGGGCGTCCGCACAACGCGGCGTCGTTCAGCTCCGGACGCCGCTAGTGTCCTGAATCGGAGGTCCGTAAGCGATAGGCGTGCTCAGAGTGCGTGCATCGCAAGGCGGCGGAGTGAAGGCAGGCTGGGCGTCTTTCGAGCGACGCCAACGCAGCGAGGTGCGTGCTATGTGTGCGCGTAGCGCACACGGACCTCCGATTCAGGGCACTGGGCCGCTTCTAGGATCGGCCCGATGAGCCAGCTGCAGGCGTGGATCCGCCGGGCGCTCTGGGACGTGGTGCCACGGGACCACCCGGAGAGCGACCGAGACCTGCGCCGGCGGCAGCTGGTCACCGTCTGCGTCGTCGTGTTGGGTGCCGTCGGGCTCGCGCTGTCGCTCAGGGTGGATCCGGGCAGCCGCTGGTTCTACGCCGCCAGCCTCGGCGTGGCAGGGGTGTGGGCGGTGGGCGCGTTCGCCTCCGGCCCCCTGCACCTCGGCCGGATCCAGGTCGGGCAGGGCACGTCCCGGCCCGTGGCCACACCGATCGTGCTCGGGCTGCTCCTGGCCGGGATCTTCGTGGCCGGCGCCTTCCTCGTGCGGACGCTGGACTTCCTCCACGGTCTCGAGGGCCAGGTCGTGAAGGTCATCGACTACGCCGACCAGGGCTCACTGCCGCTGCTCGTGCTCGTCACCGTCGTCAGCGGGATCGCCGAGGAGCTGTTCTTCCGTGGGGCGGCGTACGCCGCGATCCCGGTGCACCCCGTCCTCTGGACGACCGCTGCGTACGCCGTCGCGACCGCGGCCACCGGCAACGTCATGCTGACCTTCGCGGCCCTGCTGCTCGGCCTGGTCGTCGGCCTCGAGCGCCGGGCGAGCGGCGGCATCCTCGGTCCGATCCTCACCCACTGCACGTGGTCGCTGACCATGCTGATCGCGCTGCCGCTCGTCTTCCTCTGAGCAGCGTCAGTCAGGAGCCCGACCTGTCCTCGGCCACTGCCCGCTCGACGGCCTCCCGATACGTGAGCGGCTCGCCCGGGACGATGTCCTGGATGGCGTAGTCGGTCTGCAGCACCTCGGTACTCATGGAGTCGATGAGGTTGCCTGCCGTGGTGGAGTCGACGTTGGTGACCAGCCCGATCCACAGTGACGACAGCCGCGGCGTCAGCACCGGCAGGGTCACGATCGGGACCCGACGGCCGTTGATGACGTCGGCAGCCTGCTGCAGCATCTGCACGTAGGTGAGCCGGTCGGCGCCGCCGATCTCGTAGACCTGGCCGAAGGTCTTCTCGACGCCGATCACGCCGGCGAGGTAGCGGATCACGTCGTCGATCGCGATCGGCTGGGTGCGGGTGTCCGCCCATCGCGGCACGACCATCGCGGGCAGGTTCTTCACCAGCTGCCGGGTCATCTCCCACGAGATACCGCCCGCGCCGACCACGATCGCGGCGCGCAGCACGGTCACGGGTACGCCGGAGATGCCGAGCAGCTTCTCGACCTCGCGCCGTGAGCGCAGGTGGGGTGAGAGCTCGACGTCGTCCTTGCCGAGCCCGCCCATGTAGACGATCTGCCGGACACCGCTCGCCGCCGCCGCGAGGCCGAAGTCCCTGGCCGCCTCGGCGTCCTTGCGCTCGAAGTCGTTGTCGTCGAGCGAGTGCACGAGGTAGACGGCGACGTCGGCGCCCTCCATCGGCTCGGCCAGCGAGCCGGGGTCGAAGACGTCACCGGCGACCGGATCGGCCGGGCCGGCGTAGTCGTCGGGGCGGCGGGTCATCGCCTTGACCCGGTGTCCCTCGTCGACGAGCGCGCGCACCAGCCGGCTGCCGATGAAGCCGGTCGCCCCGGTCACCAACACGCTCAACGGTTCGTCGGTCATCGGGCAGATCCTAGGGACATGGCTGCCCGGTACCCGCGCCGGTCGTCGTCCCGTGGCAGCGCCTGCCTCATTGACCGATCCAGCGCAATCGCACGGATCTGGTCTTGTTTCACGCGTGAAACAAGACCGAACCAGCGCAATTGCGTCGAAACGGTCCAAGAGGGGGGCACCCTCGGGGGCGGGACGGGCCTCAACGGCTGCGCCGGGCGATGCCCTCGCGCTTGGTCTCGTCCATGCCGGCTTCGTATGCCGACACGAGGGCCGCGATCGAGAGCGGCTTGATCTTCTCCACGACCTGGCGCACGGTCTCGGGCGAGGCGCCCTGGTCGCGGTAGACCGGCCAGACGAGGGTGCGGAACACGTCGTACAGCTCCTTGGCTACCTCGCGGCCGTGCCGGGCGTAGATGTCGGCCGCCGCCAGCGCCGCCTCGACCGGGAACCCGAGGTCGAGCAGGCCGAGGCCGACGGACAGCTGGGACACGGCCACTTGGTACTGACCACGCTTCAGCGGGAAGACCACGCCGAGCGCGGCCAGGGTGCGCAGGTCGTCGTCGGTGAGCTCGCGGCCGGCACGGGTGGACAGCTCGCCCCGCGACATCTCGATCGGCCGCTCGACGTCCCAGGGCGCCAGCATCGTTCGGGCCAGTGCGAGGTCCTCGGGCGTCGCGTCGGCGGGGATGCCGGCGACGTACTTCTCGATCGCCGAGAGGGTGAAGCCGTGGCTCTGCAGCTCCTGGACCAGCTCGAGCCGGCCGACGTGGTCGCGGTTGTAGTAGCCGGAGCGCCCCTTGCGGATAGGTGGCGGCACCAGGCCGCGCGAGGTGTAGAACCGCACGTTGCGCACGCTCATGCCGACGCGCTCGCACAGCTCGTCGAGGGTCAGCAGCTGCTCATCCTCCGCCACGTCACTGACAGTACTGGTGTCAGAGTGGTACGGCGACCAGCCTCTTGCTCACCAGCTTCTTGCCGGTGACCGTCACCTTGACCTTGGCGGACTTCTTCGGCTTCCGCGGGAGCTTGACCTTGCCCTTGACGAGGCAGCCGCCGGTCACGGTCCTGGTCTTGAGCTGCTTGGTGACCTTGACCCTGCCCCTGCTGCTCTTGGTCTTGACGGTGAGCGTCGCCCTGGCCGGGCACTTCGCGGAGGCCTTCTTCTTGGCCAGCACGGTGTCGAGGACGACCTTCTTGCCCTTCACCACGGCCTCTGGTGGGGCGACAGCTGCGGGGCAGCCGTTCGACAGAGCGCCGCGCACGGCGGGGCAGGCGTCGACGGCGTCGCGGACCCCGTCGGCGTCGGTGTCGCGTCCGACCTGCTGACCGCCCAGGCTGACCGGAGGGAGACCGGCAGGAGTCTCGCCGGCACCGGCGCCGTAGGGGACGAGGCTGCCCTGACCCAGCTGCCCGACGAGGTTCCGGCCCCAGCAGCCCAGCTGCCTGGTCTCCAGGACCGCGCAGGTGAAGTACTCACCGGCGGCGGCCGCGATCGCGGTGTGGCCCGGTCCGAGGTCGACCGCGGCGGTGGTCTCCCCGGGGTTGTCGCCGACATGGGCGTTGTTGCCCTGCCCCAGGTGCCCGAAGCCGTTGGAGCCCCAGCAGCGCAGCTGGCCGGTGTCCAGGACGGCGCAGGTGTGAGTGCCACCGGCGGTGACCGCGACCGCGGTGTGGCCCGGTCCGAGGTCGACCGCGGCGGTGGTCTCCCCGGGGTTGTCGCCGACATGGGTGGTGTTGCCCTGCCCCAGCTGGCCGAAGCCGTTCTCGCCCCAGCACCGCAGCTGGCCGGTGTCCAGGACGGCGCAGGAGTGGAAGTCGCCGACCGTGACCGCGACCGCGGTCCGGCCCTGGCCGAGGTCGACCGCGACCGTGGTCTCCCCGGGGCTGTCGCCGATGTTGGCGTTGTGGCCCTGCGCCAGCTGACCGAAGCCGTTGTAGCCCCAGCAGCGCAGCTGCCCGGTGTTCAGGACGGCGCAGGTGTTCTGGCCACCGGCGGTGACCGCGACCGCGGTGCGGCCCGCGCCGAGGTCGACCGCGGCGGTGGTCTCACCGAACTGGTCTCCGATGCCGTCAGTGTGGCCCTGTCCCAGCTGGCCGAGGAAGTTGGAGCCCCAGCAGCGCAGCTGCCCGGTGTTCAGGACGGCGCAGGTGTGGTTCTCGCCGGCCGAGACCGCGACCGCCGTCCGGCCCGGACCGAGGTCGACCGCGACGGTGGTCTCAGCCGGGTTGTCGCCCACGCTGTCCACGTTGCCCTGCGCCAGCTGACCGAAGCCGTTGTGGCCCCAGCAGCGCAGCTGCCCGGTGTCCAGGATCGCGCACGCGTGGCCACTTCCGGCAGTCACCGCGACCGCGGTCCGGCCGGCGCCCAGATCGACTCGGACGGTGCTCTCACCTGGGTTGTCCCCGACCGACGCCGTGTTCCCCTGACCAAGCTGCCCGGAGTCGTTGCCGCCCCAGCAGCGCACGTTCCCGTCAGCGACGATCGCGCAGCCGAACTCCTTGCCGGTGGTCAGCTGCGAGGCGTCGGCCCGAGGGACGCCGGGCACGCCGTCGCCGGCGTCCCCCGCTGCCGGAGTGGACAGGCTCAACGGGACCAGGAGCGCCGCGAGCAGGATCGTGACCGCCAGGACGGCGGCGCGGCGTACGGGTGAGGTGTGCATGGCTTCTCCGTGGCGTCGGTTGCCCTCGCCGACAGCTCGGGCTGGCTCCGAACGCTAGGAATCCGCAGGGCGGCCCTCAATCGAGGAAAACCCCCACGGATAGGTCCCCGGCTGTGACCGTCAGGGCGAACCGTCGCGATGACCAGTAGGGCTATGTCACATCCCGGGACCCTTGACCGTGACAGCGGTGCTGTCACAATCGGAGACATGCCACTTTCATCTGGGCAAGAAGCATTCGTGTACGACCACCTCCGCACCCCGCGTGGCAAGGGCAAGGCCGCGGGCTCGCTGCACGAGGTGAAGCCGGTCGACCTCGTGGTCGGCCTGATCGACGAGCTGAGGGAGCGGAACCCCAGCCTCGACACCAACCGCATCGACGACGTCGTGCTCGGCGTGGTGTCCCCGATCGCAGACCAGGGCGGCGACATCGCGAAGACCGCCGCGCTCGCCGCGGGGCTCCCGGAGACAACAGCCGGCGTACAGCTCAACCGCTTCTGCGCCTCCGGTCTGGAGGCCGTCAACCAGGCGGCGTCCCGCGTCCGTGGCGGCTTCGAGCAGCTGATCCTCGCCGGCGGCGTCGAGTCGATGAGCCGGGTGCCGATGGGCTCCGACGGCGGTGCGTGGGCGTCCGACCCGGCGACCGCGCTCAAGACCGGGTTCGTGCCGCAGGGCATCGGCGCCGACCTGATCGCCACCATCGAGGGCTGGACCCGCGACGACGTGGACGCGTTCGCCGCCGAGTCCAACCACCGCGCCGCCAAGGCGTGGGCCAACGGCTACTTCGACAAGTCGGTCATCCCGGTCAAGGACCTCAACGGCGTGACGGTGCTCGACCACGACGAGCTGATCCGCCCGGACACCACGCCCGAGGGGCTGGCGGGCCTCAAGCCGAGCTTCGCCCAGCTCGGCGCGGACGCCGGCTTCGACGACGTGGCGCTCGAGAAGTACCACTGGGTCGAGAAGATCAACCACGTCCACCACGCCGGCAACTCCTCCGGAATCGTCGACGGCTCGGCGCTGGTCGCGATCGGCAACGAGCAGGTCGGCACGGACTTCGGCCTCACGCCGCGCGCCCGGATCATCGCCGCCGCCGTGTCCGGCGCCGACCCGACGATCATGCTCACGGGCCCCGCTCCGGCCGCCCGAAAGGCGTTGGGCATCGCAGGCCTGGAGACCAAGGACATCGACCTCTTCGAGATCAACGAGGCGTTCGCCGCTGTCGCGATGCGGTTCATGCGCGACATGGAGATCACGTCCGAGATCACCAACGTCAACGGCGGGGCCATCGCCATGGGGCACCCGCTCGGCGCCACCGGCGCCATGATCCTCGGCACCCTCATCGACGAGCTCGAGCGGCGCGACCTGCGCCGTGGCCTCGCCACGCTCTGCGTCGGCGGCGGCATGGGCATCGCCACCATCGTCGAGCTCGTTTGAAGACCAGGAGTCACTGAGACATGAGCACCACCCAGACCGACACGTCCGCCGTGCGCTACGAGCGGGACGCCGACGGCATCGTCACGCTGATCCTCGACGACCCGACGGCCAGCGCGAACACCATGAACGAGCTGTACGTCGACTCCATGGCCGCCGCCGTCGACCGGCTCTACGCCGAAGCGGAGTCCGTCACGGGCGTCGTGGTGGCCAGCGCGAAGAAGACCTTCTTCGCCGGCGCCAACCTCAACGAGATGGTCAAGGCCGGCCCCGCGGACGCGCCACGGGTCTTCGAGCTCGCCGAGCGGGTGAAGGCCTCGCTGCGCCGGCTCGAGACGTTCCCCAAGCCGGTCGCGGCTGCGATCAACGGCGCCGCGCTCGGCGGCGGCTTCGAGATCGCCCTGGCCTGCAACCACCGGGTCGCCGTCGACGGCAGGTTCGAGGTCGGACTCCCCGAGGCCAGCCTCGGCCTGCTCCCGGGCGGCGGCGGTGTCACCCGGATCATCCGGCTGCTCGGCATTCAGAGCGGGCTGATGGACGTGCTCCTCCAGGGCAGCACGTTCAAGCCGGCCCAGGCCAAGGAGAAGGGGCTGCTCGACGAGCTCGTCGCCGCCCAGGACGAGCTGGTCCCGGCCGCGAAGGCCTGGATCAAGGCCAACCCGGACGCCGTACAGAACCCGTGGGACGCCCCCGGCTACAAGATGCCCGGCGGCTCGCCGAAGACGCCGGCCATGGCCGGCTTCCTACCGGCGTTCCCCGCGCTGCTGCGCAAGCAGCTCAAGGGTGCGGACTACCCGGCGCAGAAGGCGATCCTGTCGGCCGCCGTCGAGGGCGCCCAGGTCGACTTCGACACCGCGAGCCGGATCGAGTCGCGCTACCTCACGAGCCTGGTCGTCAACCAGGGCTCGAAGAACATGATCCAGGCGTTCTTCTTCGACCTGCAGGCGATCAATGCCGGCAAGCTCCGTCCGCAGGGCATCGAGCCGTGGCAGGCGACCAAGGTCGGCGTGCTCGGCGCCGGGATGATGGGCGCCGGCATCGCCTACGTCTGTGCCCGCGCCGGCATGGAGGTCGTGCTCAAGGACGTCGCCGTCGAGAACGCCGAGAAGGGCAAGAACTACTCGGAGAAGCTGCTCGACAAGGCGATCAGCCGCGGCCGCTCCACCGAGGAGAAGAAGGCCGAGCTGCTCGGCCGGATCAAGGCCACGGCCGACCCGGCCGACCTCGCCGGCTGCGACCTGGTCATCGAGGCGGTCTTCGAGGACCCGTCTCTGAAGGAGAAGGTGTTCGCGGAGATCCTCCCGCACGTGAACCCGGACGCACTGCTGTGCTCCAACACCTCGACGCTGCCGATCACCGAGCTCGCGACGGGCGTGGACCGGCCGAAGGACTTCATCGGCCTGCACTTCTTCTCGCCCGTCGACAAGATGCCGCTGGTCGAGATCATCAAGGGCGCCGAGACGTCCGACGAGGCGCTGGCCAAGGCCTACGACGTCGTGCAGCAGATCAGGAAGACGCCGATCGTCGTCAACGACAGCCGCGGCTTCTACACCTCGCGGGTGATCGGCTTCATGGTCAACGAGGGCATGGCGATGCTCGCCGAGGGCGTGCACCCCTACTCCATCGAGCGGGCGACCACCCAGGCCGGCTACCCGGCGCCGGTGCTGCAGCTGTCCGACGAGCTCAACCTCGAGCTGATGGCCAAGATCGCCAAGGCGACCAAGGACGCGGGCGGCCCGTCGTACGTCGGGCACCCCGGCTCGGCTGTCGTTGACACGATGCTGGAGGCAGGCCGGGCCGGTCGCCTGCGTGGCGCCGGCTTCTACGACTACGACGAGTCCGGCAACCGTGGCTCGATCTGGCCGGGGCTTGCGGACCTGTTCCCGGTCGCCGAGAAGCAGCTCCCGTTCCGCGACGTCAAGGACCGGATGCTGTTCGCCGAGGCGCTGGAGACCGCGAAGTGCTTCGAGGAGGGCGTCATCGAGTCCGCCGCCGCGGCCAACATCGGCTCGATCATGGGCATCGGCTTCCCGCCCATGACCGGTGGCGCCGCGCAGTTCATGACCGGCTACCAGGACCCCGACCAGCCCGACGGCCCGATCGGCCTCGCGGCGTTCCTCGAGCGGGCCGACGAGCTGGCGGCGGCGTACGGCGACCGGTTCCGGGCGACCCCGTGGCTGCGCGACCTGGCCGCCAAGTGCGAGGGCTTCCCGGCCTGACCGGAACTCACCACCTGAGCTACATGTGGGCAGGCGCCACAGAGCTGACCCGCCCGAGCGCATCGGGCGGGTCAACGTCTTCCCGGTCGAGTGCGCCTAGCCGGCGCTCGAGAACCAGGGGTTCCGCAGGTCGTGGAACGACGCGCCCTGCATGGCCCACTCGAGCTCGGAAGCAATCTCCGGCGGAGGCGGCTGCCCCTCGCCGCTGCGGGCGCTCGCCTCGTCGGTGAACGCCACCGTCTCGGTGTACGTGCCGTCCGCCTCGATGGCCAGCGTGGCGCCCAGGATGTCGGGACGCATCGCGTGGAGCCCTTCCGGGTCGGACGTCATGACCGCACGGAGCCGAGCCGGGTCGTCGACCTTGCCGCGGATGACCTGGACGAACTCGGCGTCGTCCGAACCGCCGTTGAAGAGGAGCGTCACGTCGTCGCAGTCGTGGAACTCGACGGGCCCGTCGAAGAGGCCCCCCATCCGCTCCGCGAACGCGTTCGTCTCGGGACGTGCGGAGTTGGCCATGGCGGACTCGCGGTCGCTGAACCGGATCACGCCGAAGAAGGTGTCATCGTCGGTGAACCCGTAGGTGCCGCCGAGCCAGCCTTCCGCGCCGGGGCCGCTCTGCTCGGCCCACTCCTGCGACAGTGCTCGCATCTCGTCCTGGCGGGTGCACTTGCCCTGCATGACCTGGATGAACATGGTGGGCCTCTCCGTCGGTGTACCTCCTGACGCTACGTCCGCAGCACCTGCCGGTCCATAGCCACGACGGGTCACCCTTTCGGTCAGAATTGGGACCGCCCTGGGCCAAGTTCGCGATTCCCCGGCGCGTCGGCCTGCGCACAGGGAGGATTTGGTCGTGAGCAGCCGCCCAGCAGTCATCGACGTCCGGAGCCTGCACGTGCGCTTCGGCGAGGTCGAGGCCGTGGCAGGCGTCGATCTCACGGCGTACGCCGGTCACGCGACCGCGCTCCTGGGCCGCAACGGTGCCGGCAAGTCGACCACGATGCGGGTCCTGGCGGGGGTGGTCCCGCCCACCGCGGGCAGCGCCCTGGTCGCCGGCTACGACGTCCGCACCCACACGCTCGAGGTCAAGCGCGCCGTCGGCTACTGCCCGGACGTCGGCGGCCTGGTGCCGCGCGCGACGCCGTGGGAGCACCTCCAGCTGTCCGCGCGGCTGCGTCGGCTCAACAACTGGGAGGACCGGGCTCGCGACCTGCTCGAGCGGTTCGAGCTCGGCGACGTGGCACACCGCGTCACCACCGGGTTCTCGCACGGCATGGGCCGTCGGCTCTCGGTCTGCCTGGCAGCACTGCACGAGCCTCAGGTGCTGCTCCTCGACGAGCCCTTCGACGGCGTCGACCCGATCGGTGTCGAGGCGACCTTCGACGTCATCAACGACGCCCGCGCCCGCGGCGCCTGCGTCCTCGTCTCCACCCACCTGCGTGAACTCGCCGTCCAGGCGTGCACCTCGGTCCTTGTCCTCCGTGGCGGGGCCCAGGTGGCCGTCGCCACCGCCGGTGAGATGGCCGGCGAGGAGGGGGCTCGTGCCTACCGCAGCCTCCTGGACTGAGGTACGCCGCGCGGTCACCGACGTCGCGCACCTCGTTGACTTCCGGACCTCGACCGTCCGCCGCCCGCGCGCGTTCGCGTTGGGGGCGGCGGTCTTCGTCGCTCTGACCGTCGCCGCCGGCACGCTGCCCGCGCTGGTCGACGGCGCCGGCACCTCGAAGGGGTACTCCCTCGACGCCGTCCTGCTGATCCCCACGGCCATGGCGGGGTTCATGTTCCTGGCGATCGCGTCCGCGATCGCCTCGGGTGGTGGCCGGGAGCTGCTCCATCGCGAGCACGCCGTCATCTACCCGGTCAGTCCCACCACCGACCACCTCGGTGCCCTCCTGCTCGCGCCGCTCAACATCGCCTGGCTGCTGCAGGCGTGGATCCTGATGGGCATCACGGCGTACGGCGTCGAGCGGCGCTCGCTGCTGGTCGCCGAGATCGGCATCGTCATCTGGATCGTCGCCGCCACCGCGGTCGGGCAGGTCGTGGCGTGGACGGTGGAGGCGATCCGCCGTACCCCGCACGGCATCGCGATCATCCGCTCACTCGGCCTCGTGCTGGCTGCAGCCGCGGTGCTGCTGCAGCTGACCCACAACACGATCGGGCTCCTCGACTCGCTCAAGACGCGCTGGATCGTCGTCGGCTACGTCGACGGCTTCCGCATGCGCTGGGTGGAGTCGATCGCGGTCGAGCTGGCGCTGCTCGTCGTCGCCGTCGCGCTCGGCGCTATCCCGGCCCACCTCGCGGCGCGACGCGCGCCGCGCGACGAGCTGCGGGTCGAGACCGGCAACCACCTGGCCCGCCGGCTGCCGCGGTCGCCGATGGCCATGCTGGTCCGTACCGACCGGGGCTCGGTCTGGCGGGCGGTGCCCATGCGCCGCGGCCTCGCCGTCCTCGCGATCGGACCCGGCGTCGTGGCGCTGGCCGGCAACCTGGACTGGCCCCAGATGACGATCCTGCCCGGTCTCGTGGCCTCCGGTGGTGCGCTTCTGTTCGGCGTCAACGCCTGGTGCCTCGACAGCCGCGGCGCTCTCTGGCGGGAGAGCCTGCCGGTCGGTCCGAGGGTGGTCTTCGCCGCCCGCGCGTGGGTGCTCACCGAGTTCCTGCTGGTGGCGTCGTTCGTGACCATGGTGCTGGCCGGGCTGCGCGCCGGTCTGCCGAGCGGATCCGAGCTGACCGCGCTGCTGTGCACCTGGGTGGTCGTGGTCCTTCAGGTGGTGACGTCGGCCATGCGCTGGTCCTCGCGGCGACCCTTCGCCGTCGACCTGCGCTCGGCGCGTGCCACCCCGGCACCGCCGCTGGTGATGGTGGGCTACTCGACCAAGCTCGCGGTCACCACGACGTTGACGAGCCTCGTCTTCTCCGGGTTGGCGCGGGTGCCACACCCGGAGGTCTCGGTGCTGGTCGCCGCGCCGTTCGTCGTGTGGTCGCTCGTCCGCCTGCTGCACGCCCGCGACTCGTGGACTGATCCGGTCCAACGCGCCAGAGTTGTGACGACGGTTGCCGGATGAGAGTCGATGTTGGGGAGACAATGGTCCCATGGGCGTGCTGATGCTGGTCCGCCATGGCCAGGCGTCGTTCGGCAGCGAGGACTACGACGTCCTCTCGTCGCGCGGCGTACGGCAGAGCCGCAAAGTGGCCGAGGCGCTGTCCGGGTACGGCGTGGCACCCACCAGCCTGATCCACGGAGGCCTGCGCCGCCAGCGCGAGACCGCCGAGGAGATGCTGCTCGGCGCAGCCACCTGGGAGCTGCCCCTGGAGCTTGACGACGGCTGGCGCGAGCTCGACCACTACGCGGTGATGTACGCCTACCCCACGCTCAGCGAGGTGGACCGGGAGCTGCTGCGCACCGGTCGCATGGAGCTCCGCCCCTTCCACGAGCTCTACACGAAGGCCACCGCTCGATGGGCCTCCGGTGCCTACGACTCCGACTACCCGGAGTCGTTCGCCGAGTTCATAGGCCGCGTGCGCGACGGCATCGGCCGCGCAGCGCGCAAGGCCGGCGAACGACGGACCTCGGTCGTCGTCACCTCCGGTGGCCCGATCGCGGCTGCGTGCGCGATGCTCACTGAGGTGGGTGAGGAGCCCCGTCGGCTGGCCGCGGCCTGGACCCGCTTCAACTCCGTGCTGGTCAACGTCTCTGTCACCCGCATCGTCGTCGGCTCCAGCGGCGCCCGGCTGCTCACCTTCAACGAGCACTCCTGGCTGGACCGCGAGCTCGTCACCTACCGGTAGGTTTCCGTCCGGAACTGGTGCGATCCTGCGAGCGTGGGCACAGACACTGACGTCTCGATCACGTGGGACCAGGCTCTGGGCTGGCGGATGGAACGGCACCTCCTCGATCCGGTCGGATCCGAGTCCGTCGCGGACGTCGTACGCCGGCTCGGTGCGCTCCTGTCGATGGACGAGTCGCTGGCCGAGCTCGCCGTCCGCATGCGGCGTACGACGTCGCGACCCGGCGAGCTCTCGGACGCGCTGGCAGACGGGCGCCTGATCAAGGCCTTCGCGTTCCGCGGGTCGATGCACTACCTCTCGCCCGAGGACGGCGGCGTCTACCTCGCGCTGAGGGCTGCGGGGCGTCAGTGGGAGCTGCCGAGCTGGGTGGACTACTACCAGCTGGCGCCTGCGGACTGGCCCGACTTCCGGGCCGCCGTGCGCGAGGCGCTGGTCGACGGGCCGTTGACGATCCCCGAGCTGGGCGAGGCGCTGACCAGCCGTCGCGCATACCGGCACCTGAAGCCCGTCTTCGACGACGACGCGGGCACCCTGATCAAGCCGCTGACCTGGCAGGGTGACATGAGCTTCGGGCTGCCACGCGACGGCCGACACACGTTCCAGCGGCTCGACGCGAACCCGAGGTGGAAGGGCATCCCCGAGCTCGACGACGCAGGACCGCGCGCCATCACGGCGTACCTGCGGACCTACGGGCCGGCTACGGCCGACCACATCCACTACTGGCTGGGCAACGGCCTGAGCGCGGGTCGCAGGCGGCTCGACCGCTGGCTCTCCGAGCTGGGTGACCGGCTGGTCGCCGTCGACGTCGAGGGCACCACGGCGTACGTCATGGCAGAGGACGTCGGGTCCCTCGTCGCCGCGAGTCCCTCCGACGCCGTGCGCTTCCTTCCCGGTCACGACCAGTGGGTGATGGGGCCAGGCACCAAGGACACCCATGTCACCCCGTCGACGCAACGCGAAGCCATGACCCGCAAGGCGAATCCCGTGACCGTCGGCGGCGTCGTGCGCGGCACGTGGGCCGCCAAGGGTGACCGGCTCACCCTCACCTGGCTCGACCGGACGCATCGCCTGCCTCGGAAAGCAGTCGAGGACGAAACCAGCCGACTGGCCGACATCCTCGGCACGGACCTGGGTCTGACCCTGAACGGATACCGGCGGCGAGCGGCATGAGCCGACCGTCCAGCCGACCGTCCTAACGATTGGCCTCCACCCGTGTGTAAGTGATGATCTCCGTCGCGTCAGGAGGATCACCTTCGGCATAGTGCCAAGTGCCGATGTACTGAGAGTTGTCCTCGTTGAGCGTGGCTTGGAAATAGGTGTCTGAGTCCCCATCGCCAAGGCTGACGCGGATCAACCGATCGTCCAGCACCCACGTGTACGTGGCCTCGTCGCCCATGGTGTCCATGTATCGAGCGCGCAGGGTGCCGCGGACTTCGTCGTGGGCGATGTGCTGGATGACCCTCATCGTTGAGCTGCCCACGTGGAAGTCGACGAAGGCGACGAGCAGGCGACCTCCCTCCTTGGTCTGGTACTCGGCCTGACCGCTGATGTCTGGTCCTTCCACGCGCCAGGTGCCGACCAAGATGTCGCTCAGCTCAACGAGCTTGGAATGAGGTCGATCGGCTGCGGTCACGTTGTTCGTGTCAGAACGGTCTCCCACCGAAACTCCGTCTCTTGATGCAACGCTTCTCGGAGGCGCGCTGCCGTCAGTGACCGCCAACCTGACACATGGCTGGAGCTGCAGGAAGCCGCTCGGGCAGGCCCCGGCGGGCGGCGGTCAGGGGACGAGCACCAGCCGCCCGGTGGTGCGACCCTCGGCCTGGCGAGTCCACGCGTCGGCGGCGTCCTCGAGCGCGACCACCTCGTGCGCGACCGCGAGCTGACCGTCGGCGGCGTGCTGTGCCACGGCGGTCATCGCTGCCGCCTTCAGCTCACGGGTCAGCTCGTTGTTCGTGTAGCCGAGCACCCGCAGCGAGCGGCTGCGGATCGTCGAGGAGTCGAGCGGCGCGTGCTCGGAGGCGGAGCCGCCGAGGTTGACCAGCCGGCCGCCCGGCCGCAGGCACTTGGCCGCGGCTGCGGCAGGTACGCCGTAGAGCGGGTCGACCACCAGGTCCACCGGCCCGTCGACCGCGCCACCCAGCCGCGCGGCCAGCTCGGCGACGTCCTCGGTGTCGAGGGCGACCACGGCGTCGGCACCTGCGACCAGGGCTCGCTGCTGGCCTTCGTGCGAGCGGGCCGCGGCCACGACCCGGGCGGCGCCGTACAGCTTGGCAAGCTGGACGGCGGCCTGCCCGACCACGCCGCCGGCGCCGAGCACGACGACGGTCTCGCCCGGCGCGAGCTCGCCGCGCCAGGTCAGCGCCATGTGCGCTGCGATGGCGGACAGCCCGAGCGCCGCGATCTCGGTCGGCTCCGCCCCCACTGGCAGCGGCACCAGGTCGGCCGACGGGACCGCCGCCGCCTCGGCCATGCTCCCGTCGCCTGGCGCCATCCCGGCGGACATCGGGAACCACACAGCTCGACCGTCGACGGTCCCCACGCCCTGCACGCCCGGGACGTACGGCGTCCGCGGCACTCCGAAGTACGACGTGCCCGAGGCGCAGAGCAGGTCGAGCGGCGTGATCGGTGCCGCCCTGACGCGGACCAGGACCTCGCCCGGCCCGGGCTCGGGGTCGGCTCGGTCGACCACGGCGGGCGGGTCGCCGGGGCTGTGCAGCTCGACCGCGCGCATCGTCATGTGGGCTGCAGCACGAAGTCGTACGTCGCCGACACCCACGGCACGGGGCTGGTGCCGCCGTCGGGCGTGGGCCCCGGGTCATGGTGCTCGTAGCCGACGACCAGCTCCTGCTTGGTGCCGAAGACGACGTCGCTGTCGAGGAACTCCGCCCCCTCCTCGAACAGATGGGTGATCAGCGGCCGGAAGCCGGGCACGTTGAGCAGGAAGTGCACGTGCGCCGGGCGGAAGTGGCTGATGTCGGTCTGCCCGATGAGCTCGCCGATCGGCCCGTCCATCGGGATCGAGTAGCCCTTGGGGGCGATGGTGCGCAGGCAGTAGGTGCCGTCCTCGCGGGTGGCGTACTTCGCCCGCAGCCGGGCCTCCTCGACCGGGAGCTGCGCCTCGTAGGCGCCGTCCTCGTCGGCCTGCCACACGTCGAGCACGGCACCGCCGATGGGCGTGCCGTCCAGGCTGCGCACGGTCCCGCTGACGAAGAGGGGCACACCGGGCAGCCCCTCGGACATGTCACCGGCGTAGCCGAGCTCCGGCGAGCCGTCGATGTGGAAGGGGCCGAGTACGGTCGCGGGCGTCGCGGCGGCGTCGAAGCGGTGGTTCATCTGCACGACGAGCATGGAGAGGCCGAGCACGTCGGAGGCGAGGATGAACTCCTCCCGCTTCTCGTCGCTGATCTGGCCGGTGCGCTTGAGCCATTGGATCGCGGCCATCCACTCGGGTTCGGTGAGCCGCACCTCGCGGGCGAAGTCGTGGAGGTGCTGCACCAGCCCGGTGAGCAGCTCGCGGGTGCGCTCGTCGTGGGCGGTGCCCCACCGTTGCTTCGCGAGCTCGGTGATGTTGTCCTCGGTGACCAGCTGCATCGGTCTGCCTTTCGTCACGGTTGACGGGGGAGGGGGTCGGGGTCGACCGGGCGGTTGTTGAGGTCGACGGAGAGGAAGACGTCGTTGGCGACCGGGTGCCGCAGCTCCTCTGCGAGCTGGCCGATCAGCCCCGCTGTGCGCGCCAACAGGGCGAAGCCGCGCAGCAGCTCGAGCGGCAGGCCGAGGTCGGCGAGGGCGGCACCGCAGACGCCGGCGCCGTTGAGCGGCAACGATTTTCCGAGCACCTGCGCGTGCGTCCGGCCGATCGCCTCGAACAGCGCGAGGTGCGGCCCGAACTGTCCTTCCTCGCGAGCGATCTCGAAGAGTCGCGGCGTGCGCGGGTCGCCGTCCTTGTGCACGTGGTGGCCAAGGCCGGGGATGAGGTGTCCGGCCTCGCGCTGGCGGCGTACGACGTCGAGCGCCACCGCGTCCCAGCTCGCGTCGTCGGCAGGGACGGCGTCCAGCCCAACGATCACGTCGTGCAGGAACCGGCCGCAGTCCTCGGTGACCCCGAGGAAGCGCGAGCCGCCGCCGAGCAACCCGGCCGCCAGCGCACCCTGCACCGAGTCCGGTGCGGACAGGTAGGTCAGCCGGGTCACGATCGCGGTGGGTGTGAAGCCGTGGTCGGCCAGTGCGGCGAGCACAGCCTCGAAGACCCGCACCTCTCCGGGCTCGGGGCGGCGCTGCGTGGCCAGCCAGAAGGCGAGCTCGCCGAAGCCCACGGTGCCCATGACGTCTCGGGCGAGGTCCTGTCCGAGCAGGGTGATGGTCTCCCGGCTGGACGCACCCAGCGCGGTCTCGTACGTCGGCTGCCCGGTCACGACGCCGCCTCACCCAGCCAGGCCCGCAGCTCGGCGCCATGCTCGTCGAGCTCCGGCGGCGCCAGCTCATAGGTGACCGGAGTGCCGGAGAACCGGATCGGGTGCCGCGTCGTAGGCAGCGCCCGCTCGCCCTTCCCGACCTCGACCACAGGGTCCAGGCCGAACCGCTCGGCCGCGGCGAAGCCTTCGTCGATGGTGTTGATGGGCCCGCACGCGACACCGGCTTCGAGCAGCAGGTCGAACCACTCCTGCGCCGGACGCGTCGCGAGCCGTTCCTCGAGGAGCGGGCGGAGCTCGTCGCGGTTCCTGGTGCGGTCGCCGTTGTGCAGGAACCGCTCGTCCTCGGCCACCTCCGGGATGCCCAGCGCGCCACAGAGCCGTTGGAACTGCCGGTCGTTCGCCGCGATCACGATCAGGTCGGCGTCCGCGGTCGGGAACGGCTCGTAGGGGAACACGCTCGGGTGCGCGTTGCCCATGCGGTACGGCACCACGCCGCCGGCTGCCCACGCCGAGCTGTGGTTGACCAGCCCGGTGAGCGCTGAGGAGAGCAGGTTGACCTCGACGTGCTGCCCCTGGCCATGATTCGGGCCGGTGGCGTCGCGATGCCGCAGCGCCGCAAGGATGCCGATCACCGCGTGGTTGCCCGCCATCACGTCGAAGACCGAGATGCCCGCGCGGTAGCCGGGACCGTCCGGAGACCCCGTCAGGCTCATCAACCCCGACATCGCCTGCACCAGCAGGTCGTAGCCCGGGACGTCGGCGCCGGGTCCGGAGCCGAAGCCGCTGATCGAGGCGTAGACGATGCCCGGGTTGTCGATCCGCACCGACTCGAAGTCGAGGCCGAACTTGGCCATCCCGCCCGGCTTGAGGTTCTCGATCATGACGTCGGCGCGGCGGACCAGCTCGCGGGCCAGGGCGAGGTCGGCGTCGGCCCGCAGGTCCAGCACGATCGACCGCTTCCCGCGGTTGATGCCGAGGTAGTACGTCGAGACACCTTCGCGTTCCGGCGGCGTCCAGGAGCGGGTCTCGTCGCCGCTCGGCGGGCCCTCGACCTTCACGACCTCGGCGCCCAGGTCGGCGAGCAGCATCGTCGCGTAGGGACCGGCCAGCACCCGGGAGAAGTCGGCGACCAACAGGCCATCGAGCGGACCGGTCATGACGCCGACCTCCTTCGATGACCGTCATACGGACAGACGTCCGTTGCGATCATCGCACCACCTGGGGCAGGGTCCGCAACCGGGCGAAGTCGGCCCCGATCTCGCCGGCGGTGCGCAGCAGGAGCGGCAGGTGGTGGTCGGTGAGCCGCTCGACGGTGGTCTCCGCTGCATGGGTGTTGACGTTGACCGCGGCGATCACCCGCTCGCCGTCGCGGATCGGCGCGGCCACCGAGCGGATGCCGAGGGCGAGCTGCTGGTCGGTCAGGGCCCAGCCGCGCGCGTGCACCTGGCGCAGCTCGGCGTCGCGCTCCTTCTTCGTGGGGCTCCACAGCGGGGTGAGGCCGGAGCGGGTCGGCTCGGCCAGCACCTCCTCCAGCTCGCGGGACGTCAGCTCGGCGAGCAGGACCTTGCCGAGCGAGGTCTGCAGGGCCGGGAACCGGGTGCCGATCTGCACCGAGAGCCCCACGATCTTGGGGACCGCGGCCCGCGCGACGTACACGATGTCGGAGCCGTCGAGCTGCGCGATCGAGCAGGACTCGTTGGTCTTCGAGGACAGCTCCAGCAGGTGTGGGCGCGCCACCTCCCAGAGCCCCTGCGACCCGACGTACGCCGCGCCGAGCTCGAGCACGCGAGGGGTGAGGGTGTAGCGCGAGTCCTCCGTGCGCACGTAGCCGAGCTCGACCAGCGTCAGCAAGATCCGTCTGGCGGTGGGCCGGGCCAGCCCGGTCGCGGTCGCCACGTCGCTCAGCGAGAGCGTCTCGCGACCCGGTGCGAACGCCGTGATGACGTCGAGCCCGCGGGCCAGCGACTCGATGAAGTCGGGGCCGGTCCCGGTGCGCGGCATGCGCCCACCTTCCCACGCCGGCCATCCGTTGACACGTCCTCGGGAGCGGGCCAGAGTGTCAAACGTTCAACTAGGTGACCGGAGAGCGGACGACTGTCCGCACTGGCGGTTTCCCCGGGTACCCGGGGAAACTTCCGCACAAGGAGGGACGAGATGGCTGACGAAGGTGCGCGACCGCCGGTGCTGCTGCGGGGAGCGACGGTGCTGGTGATGGACGACGCGAAGACGATGCTCACCGACGCCGACGTCCTCACCCAGGACGACAAGATCGCCGCAGTAGGCCCGAACCTCGAGGCGCCGGACGGGACGGTCGAGATCGACGCCGCCGGTGGCGTCGTGATGCCGGGCATGATCGACACGCACCGACACATGTGGCAGACCGCGATGCGCGGGTACGGCGCCGACTGGACGCTCACCCAATACTTCGTCTGGTACTACCTCGAGAACGGCAAGCACTTCCGCCCGGAGGACATCCACTCCGGCAACCTGCTCGCCGCCGCCGAGGCGATCGACGCCGGCGTCACGACGTGCGTCGACTGGTCGCACGGCCTGCAGACCGTCGAGCACGCCGACGCCGCGGTGGACGCGCTGCAGGCGATCCCCGGCCGGTTCGTGCTGGCCTACGGCAACATCCAGCAGCCGCCCTCGGAGTGGTCGGCCGCCCCGGAGTTCCGCGACTTCGTCAGCCGCCGCATCACCGGCGACGACATGCTCGGCTTCCAGATGGCCTTCGACGTCCCCGGTGACCCGAGCTTCCCGGAGCAGGGTGCCTTCGAGGTGGCACGCGACCTCGGCGTACCGGTGACGACGCACGCCGGCGTCTGGGGTGCCACCAACGACGACGGCATCCGGCTGATGCACGAGCACGGCTTCATGACGCCGGAGTCCATCTACGTCCACGCCGCGACGCTCACCGAGGACTCCTACCAGCGGATCGCGGCCACCGGCGGGTCCATCTCGGTGTCGACCGAGAGCGAGCAGAGCGCCGGGCAGGGCTACCCGCCCACCTGGGCGATCCGCAAGCACGGCATCCCCGTCTCGCTGTCCATGGACACCAGTGTCTGGTGGAGTGGCGACCTGTTCTCGGCGATGCGGACGACACTCGGTGCCGACCGTTCCCGCGAGCACATGGAGGCGCACGCGGGCGGCGACACGGTCACCCACAGCGCGCTCCGCGCCGTCCACGTCGTCGACTGGGCCACCCGCGGCGGCGCCAAGGCGCTCGGCCGCGACGACGAGCTCGGCAGTGTCGAGGTCGGCAAGAAGGCCGACCTGGTGCTGCTCAAGAACGATGCCTCGCCGGTGTCGTTCCCGATCCTCAACCCCTACGGCCACGTGGCGTTCCAGGCCCAGCGCTCCGACGTGCACACGGTGCTCGTCGACGGCCGGGTGGTGAAGCGGGACGGCGCGCTGGTCGGCGTCGACCTCGAGGCGATCCGGCGCCAGGTCGAGACGACGATCGAGCACCTGCGCTCGGTGATGGGGGAGGACGCCTGGGCGGCGGGGATGAACCCGGACGTGCCCGAGACCGCGCTGGCCGAGAACCCCTACCAGTACACCGACTACAAGAGCGACGCACCGCGCGGCCGGGTGGAGGCCTGATACTGGTGCCGTGAAGCTCCGGGAGGCCCGGACGGCGTACGCCGAGCGCGCATGGCTGAGCGCCTACGACGCGTTCGCCGCGGCCGAGAGCGAAGCCCCGCTCGACGCCGAGGACTACGACCGGTTCGCCGTGACCGCACACCTCCTTGCGCGGATGCCGGACTACTTCGCGATCCGGGAACGCGCATACAACCACCTGCTCGAACACGACGAGCGGCTCGCGGCGGCCGAGGCCGCGCTCTGGCTGGGCGTTCAGAAGGTCGTGCAGGGAGACGTCGCCGAGGGTGGCGGGTGGGTCGCTCGGGCCGCGCGGATCGTCGCCGAGGACGGCACCGACTCGAGGGCGGCGGCATTCCTCAGCGCCGCCACCGCATTCGCGACCGCCGGCAACGGCGACCTCGAGGGTGCGGCACGCATGGCCGAGGAGTGTGTCCAGGCAGCTCGGCGGCACGGATCCGAGGAGTACGCCGCGCTGTCCCTCCACCAGCAGGGGCTGTTCCTGCTGGCGGCCGGCCACACCGACGAGGGACTCGCCTGTCTCGATGAAGCGATGCTCGGCGTCGCCTCCGGCGCGTGCTCGGCCATGGTGGAGGGCATCATCTACTGCGGGGTGATCGAGGGCTGCTGGTCGATCTACGAGGTCACACGGGCCCAGCAATGGACCAGCGCGATGACGCAGTGGGTCGCCGCACAGCCGGAGCTCGGCAACTTCACCGGCGAGTGCAAGGTACGCCGGGCCGAGCTCAAGCAGTTCAACGGCCACTGGCCCGAGGCGCTCGACGAGCTCGGCGAGCTGAGCGCCGCGGAGCCGGACCCGTGGGCGTCGGGCCGGGCCGCCAGCGTGCGCGGAAACCTCGACCGGCTGCTCGGCAGGTTCGACTCGGCCGAGGAGTACTTCACGCTCGCCTCGAAGCTCGGCGAGGACCCGCAACCGGGACTCTCGTTGCTCCGCCTGGTCCGCGGGAGCGTGCAGGCAGCGGCCGCCATGGCCAAGCGCTCGCTCGCGGAGACCCACCAGACCGGGAAGCGCATCCAGGTCCTCGCTGCCGCCACCGAGATCCTGCTCGCCGTCGGTGAGATCGAGGCCGCAGAGGCCGCCGCCGGCGAGCTGCGCGACTACGCGACCGTGAACCACAGCCCGGTGGTGACAGCTGTCAGCCAGCTCGCGCAGGCGTCGGTCTGTATCGCGCGCGGGGAACCGGCAGAGGCGCTCCCGTTGCTACGCGAGGCGCTCGGTACCTGGGTTCGCGCGCGTGCGCCGTACGAGGAAGCACGCACTCGCGTCCTGCTCGCCGAGGCCTGCCGCGCCCTGGGCGACCGCGAGTCCGCGGATCGCGAGATTGACGCAGCGCGGGCGATCTTCCAGGACCTCGAAGCGATGCCCGACCTCGCTCGCCTGACCGGCAGCGACGAGCTGCTCAGTCCGCGCGAGCTCGAGGTGCTGCGTCTGGTCGCCACCGGTGCCACCAACAGGGCGATCGCCGAGAGGCTGGTGCTGAGCGAGCGCACCGTCGACCGGCACGTCAGCAACATCTACGGCAAGCTCGGTGTCTCGTCGCGGGCCGCGGCCACGGCGTACGCCTTCGACCGGCAGCTGGTCTGACGCCTGGCTCGCGCAGGCGGTACCCATCGCCAGTCGGGTGCCGAATGGGTGGTTTCGCCGACGCGGCGCCACCTCCCGGGTTCCTAACGTCGACGCATCGCAGTCGACCGAAGTAGCCCCAGGAGGCAGTCATGTCGGAGAAGCTCGACACCATCGTCATCGGAGCCGGCCAGGCCGGTCTCTCAGCCGGCTATCACCTCGCCAAGCGGGGCAAGCCGTTCGTCATCCTGGACGCCGCGGACCGCGTCGGCGGATCGTGGCTGAACCGCTGGGACTCCCTGACGCTGTTCACCCCGTCGATCCGGGACAACCTGCCCGGCATGCCGCTGGGTGGCGACTATCGCTCCCCGACCAAGGACGAGATGCTCGACTACCTCGAGCGGTACGTCGCGACGTTCGAGCTGCCGGTGCGGCTGGGCGTTCACGTCGACGGGTTGTTCCGCGACGGCTCCGGCTTCCGGGTGACCGCGGGTGCCCAGGCGTTCGACGCGGACCACGTCGTCCTCGCGACCGGCGCGCACCGGGTTCCTCGGATGCCCGCCTTCGCCGGCGATCTCGCCGACGACATCGTGCAGCTGCACTCGGTGGACTACCGCAACGCCGGGCAGCTCGCGCCGGGCCCGGTCCTGCTGGTGGGCGCGGGCAACACCGGCGCCGAGATCGCGATCGACCTGGCGCCGACCCACCAGGTGCTGATGGCCGGGCGGACCGTCGGCGAGATCCCCATCGACATCAGGGGCTGGCAGGGACGGCTGATGTTCCCCGTTCTCTGGTGGGTGTGGGAGCACATCCTCACCGAGCGGACCAGGCCGGGCCGCAAGGTGCAGGCCGGCGCGGTCCAGGGCCAGGCCGATCCATGGATCCGTCAGAAGGAGAAGGACATCAAGGCTGCCGGGGTCGAGCGGACCTCACGGATCGCCGGGACCGTGGACGGCCGGCCCCAGAACGAGGACGGCGAGGTGCTCGACGTCGCCAACGTGATCTGGTGCACCGGCTTCGAAGAGGGCTTCGGCTGGATCGACCTGCCCGGCCTGGACTCGTCCGGTCGGCTCGCCACCGAGCGGGGTGCCGTGGAGGGTCAGCCCGGCCTCCACGTGTTGGGCCAGGAGTTCCAGTACATGTTCAACTCGCACACGGTGGGCGGGGTCGGCAAGGACGCGGCGTACGTCGTCCAGCACCTCGACAGGGAGCCGGCCGGAGCGACGCGCGAACCAGCTGTGGCGTCGTAGCGCCTCGGCCGTAGGGTCCCTCCGTGGGCGACCAGGCGACCAACGCTCTGATCGCGGTCGTCCTCGGCACCGTCCTTGCGGTGCTGCTGCTGATCCCCACCGCTGCGGTGCAGTACCGGCTCGACGGCCGGCTCGGGCCGCTGGACCTGACCATCCTCGTCACGTCTGCGGTCTACGCCCTGGCGATCTGGACCTACACCCTGTTGCCGATGCCGGAGGACCACACCTTCCGCTGCAAGGGCAGCCAGCTGCGGGTGCTCGGGTCGCTGGGGCTGATCCACGTCCCTCAGGACGGCGGGCCGCTGGCCCTGCTGCGAGAACCGGCGTTCATGCAGATCGTGCTGAACGTGCTGCTGTTCGTCCCGCTCGGCTACTTCCTCCGGGTGATCCTGCACCGCGGGGTGGTGGTCGCGACGGTCGCGGGCCTGGGCCTCTCGCTGCTCATCGAGTTCACCCAGAAGACCGGTGTCTGGCACCTTTACTCCTGCGCCTACCGGCTCTTCGACGTCGACGACCTGATCGTCAACACCCTCGGCGCCACCGTCGGCTCGCTGCTCTCGATCCTCGTCGTACGCCGCCGCGCCGGGAAGGTCGTGCTCCCGACCACGATCTCGTTCGGCCGCCGGCTGGTCGGCTTCGCCTGCGACGTGCTGTTCATCGCGCTCACCGGCGCTGCGGCCGCGCTGACCTACCGGGGCATCGAGATCTACCTGCGCGACGTCCCGCCGCTCGACGTGAGCCGAAACGTGCAGGCCGCCCTGCAGTGGGGGATCCCGTTCGCGGTCGAGGCGGTGCTGGTACTCGGCTTCGGCCGCACCGTGGGTGAGTGGGTGGTCTCGCTGCACACCGTCCCGAGACGGCGGCGGCTTCTGGTGCCAGGCCGGTTGGTGAAGCTCGGGGTGGGCGTGGGCCCGGTCTTCGTGCTCGCGCCGCTCTACGACCAGGTCGTGGGGCCGGTCGCGATCGGCCTGCTCGCGGCGTACGCCGTGCTGACCGTCCGTGTTCGCCTGGCGCACCAGGAACCACCGCGGCCTCAGCCACACCCTCGCCCACCTCGACCTCCGCATCGGCGACGACCCTTCTGAAGACCCCGACGCCCGCCGAGTCGGCGCTACTGCTGGGCAGTAGCGCCGACTCGGGCCGACTCACGGCTGTGGACGGCCGGGCCCTGTGGATGGCCGGACCCTGTGGACGGCAAGTGGACAGTTTCAGGCCTTCGAGCCCGCCGAGCCGTCGTTACTGATGAGCAGTAACGACGGCTCGGCGGGAAATTGACCGTGACCCGTCGTTACTGATGAGCAGTAACGACGGGTCGGCGTGAGCGATATGTCGTTCGGCGGGGGGACTAGAGGAGGCGCTTGAGGAGGGGGAGCGGGGCGTGCTTCATGACGGGGGCGAGGGCGGTCCAGGGGAGTGGTGGCACGTAGGCGTGCGCCTTCTCCTTCTCGATGGCGTCGACCATCGAGCGGACGCCGTCCTCGGTGGAGACCATGAACTTCACCTGCTGCTGGACGCGCTCGTTCATCTCCGAGGCGATGTAGCCACAGTGCAGCACGGTCACCTTGATCGGCTTGCCGAGCAGCTCGTATTGCAGCCCCTCGCCGAGGTGGGAGAGCGCGGCCTTGGTGGCGGCGTAGACGGTCATCGACTTGGGCATACCGCGCATCGCGGACATCGACGACACGAGTACCAGGTGGCCGGCGTCCTGCGCGCGGAAGATCTCCATCGCGGCCTCCGCCTGGGCGATCGCGGCGACGAAGTTGGTCATCGCGGTTTCCCGGTTGGCGTCGTAGCGGCCGGTGCCGAGGGGAGCGCCCTTCCCGAGGCCGGCGTTGACGATCACGCGGTCGAGCCGGCCGAAGTCGTCGCGGAACGCGCCGAAGACCTCGAAGACCTGAGCGTCGTTGTTCACGTCGAGGGCACGCAGCTCGATCCGCCGCCCCGGAGATGCGGCCGCGATCTCGTCGCGCAGCTCCTCGAGCCTGTCCGTACGTCGCGCGCAGAGCGCGAGGTCATGTCCTTTGGCGGCGAACTGGCGGGCCATCTCGGCGCCCAGCCCGGAGGACGCGCCGGTGATCAGGATCGTCGACATGCCATTCAGTCTGGTGCAGCAGGGTCAAGTGGCGCTGTCCGGGGACTGGATCACGACGACCGTGCCCATGATCTTGTCGGCGATCGTCTGGTGCTTGGCGTCCCACAGCGGCCAGAGCCAGCCGAGGTAGCAGATCAGGCTGTCCACGTAGTGCGCGATCTGTCGCACGAATGACATGACCATGCCCATCGGCCGACCCGTCGACTCCTTGAGCAGCCGAATACCGAGTGCTGTCTTTCCGAAGGTGTAGCCGGTCCGCCCCTGCCGGATCACCTGGTTGTAGAGGCTGAACGCCACCACGATCAAGACGCCCACGACGAGGAGGCCGACCGTGGCGTCGCTGAGGTCGCTCTGCGGGGTCTCGACGGCTTCGCCGGTGACCGGGTCGATGCGGTAGTCGAGCTCGTCGTAGGCCATGACGTTGCCGAAGATGAACGGGATGCCCGCCACCACGGTGAGTACGCCGTCCACGAGCGTGGCGAGCACCCGCCGGCCCCAGGAGGCGTAGAGAACCCGCGTCGGAGCGTCGTACCCGTAGATCGCGCGGTAGCGCTCCTCCTCCGTCATCGGGCGCCCGGCCACCTGGGCGCTCATCTGGGCCTGGCGGGCCGGGTCGGCCCACTGACCGGCGATGGCGCTCGGGTTGCTCGGGTCGCGGTCGGTGAAGGGGACGTAGTCCCCGGGCTTGTAGCCCGGCGGGATCGGCGGGCCCTGGTCGGGCGGCGTCGTCGACATGCGGGTGAGGGTAGGTCGACGGTTGGGGCTGTGTGGGCAGAACGTGACAACAGGCGCTTGCGATGCCGGGTGCATACGGGGTATACATACTCAGTATTCACCCCATTCGCCCACGACTGAGACCCGAGGAACCTGGATGTCGGTCCGCCAAGCGCTGCTGGCCCTGCTGGAGCAGGGCCCGATGTACGGCTACCAGCTGCGCAGCGAGTTCGAGCGGCGTACCGGCTCGACGTGGCCGCTCAACGTCGGGCAGGTCTACACGACGCTGACCCGGCTCGAGCGCGACGGCCTGGTCGCCGAGGACGGTGCCGACGGAGAGGGCCACGTGGTCTACCGGGTGACCGACGCCGGTCGCGACGAGGTGGCGACCTGGTTCACCACGCCGGTCGAGCGCACGCAGCCGCCGCGCGACGAGCTCGCAATCAAGCTGGCGCTCGCGGTCACCGTGCCGGGCGTCGACGTCGGGACGGTCATCCAGCAGCAGCGCACCGCCACGATGACCGCGCTCCAGGACTACACCCGTCTCAAGCGCGCCGGACGCGCGGCCGATCCGCAGGACGCCAGTGACATGGCCTGGTCGCTGGTCCTCGACTCGCTGGTCTTCGCGGCCGAGGCCGAGGTGCGCTGGCTCGATCACTGCGAGGCCCGGCTCCGTCGCGCCCAGCTCGAACGCGACGACGCGCCCGCACCCACCAGGCAGGGCGACTCTCGGAAGGAACTCCATCAATGACTGGCACGATGACCGCAGTGCTCCAGCTGGACGACGTGACCCGCACCCATGGCGAGGGGGAGACTGCCGTGCAGGCGCTGCGCGGGGTCTCCTTCGCCGCGCACGCCGGCGAGCTGGTCGCGATCATGGGCCCCTCCGGCTCCGGCAAGTCGACACTGCTCACGCTGGCCGGCGGGCTCGACAGCCCGACGTCCGGCATCGTCTCGGTCGAGGGCACCGACCTCGCCTCGTTGGGCGCGAACGGTCGCGCCCGGATGCGGCGTACGTCGATCGGCTACGTCTTCCAGGACTTCAACCTGATCCCGGCGCTCACCGCGGTCGAGAACGTCGCCCTGCCGCGCGAGCTCGACGGCCAGGGCAGCCGCGCCGCCCGCAAGCTCGCCCGCGCGGCGCTCGACGAGGTGGCGATCGGGGAGCTCGCCGACCGGTTCCCGGACAACATGTCCGGTGGCCAGCAGCAGCGGGTCGCGATCGCGCGAGCCGTGGTCGGTGACCGCAGGCTGATCCTGGCCGACGAGCCGACCGGCGCCCTCGACACCGAGACCGGCGAGGAGATCCTGCGGCTGCTGCGGGCTCGCTGCGATGCCGGTGCGGCCGGCGTGCTGGTCACTCACGAGGCGCGGCACGCGGCCTGGGCGGACCGGGTGGTGTTCCTCCGCGACGGCGTGATCGTCGACGAGACCGGCACCGACGAGGTCGAGGCTCTGGTGGGAGGTCACTCCCGTGCCTGACCCGGCCAGCCACGGGAGCGACCTCCCATTGGACGCCGGCGCGACGAGATGAAGCCACTGAACGCCTGGCGGCTGCCGCTCCGGCTGGCCCGGCGCGACGCGCAGCGGCACCGCGCCCGGTCGATCCTGGTGCTGGTGATGATCGCGCTGCCCGTGCTGGCGGTGACCGCGGCGGACGTGATGATCCAGACCTCCGGCGTGTCCGGCCGGGAGTCGGTGGACCGGCGGATCGGATCGGCCCAGGCTCTCGTGGAGGTCTGGAACGGAGTCCAGACCGTCCAGCAGGCTCCGGATCCCAACGACGGATACAGCAGCGCAGGCAGCGGCAACGAGGAGCTGCCCACCGCCGAGCAGGTCTCGTCGATGCTCGACGGGGCAGCGCTGGTCGAGGTGCGGCGCGGCCAGGCCGATGTCCGCACCTCGAAGGGCCAGACTCCGGTCGAGGTGACCGAGGTGGATCTCCGTGATCCCGTCGCCCGTGGACTGTTCGACCTAGCGTCGGGCCGGCTGCCTCGCTCGGAGGGCGAGGTCGTGGTCAACCAGTCCATGCTCGACAAGGGCTATCGCGTGGGTGACTCCCTGGAGCTCACCGCGGACGACGCACCCGCCGACCCGACGATCGTCGGGGTCGCCGAGTCGACCACCGTGCGCAGCTTCCCCGTCGCGGCCGGACCGCTCGGCTCTCTTGGCGCCGACACGGGCCACGGCCGCTCGTGGCTGGTCGACGGCGGCCCGGTCTCGTGGGCGACGGTGCGCCAGCTCAACGACATGGGAGCCGTGGTCACGTCGCGCACGGTGATCGAGCACCCGCCGCCCCGCTCCGAGTGGCCGGAGGAGGTACAAACGGTCAGCTCCTCCAACAACTCGCTGGCGGTGGTCGGGCTGATCGTGGTGATGGCGCTGATCGAGGTGGTGTTGCTCGCTGGCCCGGCGTTCGCAGTCAGCGCCCGCAAGCAGCAGCGCAGTCTCGCCCTCATGGCGGCCACCGGAGGTACGCCGAAGCAGTCCCGGCGCGTCATCATCGCCAGCGCCCTGGTGCTCGGCAGCGCGGCCGCCGTCGCCGGAGTCGCGCTCGGCATCGGTGCCGCCCGACTGCTCCAACCGCTGCTCCAGTCGCGGTCGGACAACTGGTTCGGGCCGTTCGAGGTGCCGTGGCTGCACCTGGCGGGCGTGGCGGGGTTCGGCATGCTCAGCGCCATCTTGGCCGCCGTCGTGCCTGCGCACCTCGCCTCCAGGCAGGACGTCGTGGCGGTGCTGGCCGGACGACGCGGTGACAGGGCCCCTTCGCTGAAGTCGCCGCTGCTCGGCCTGGTGCTCCTCGCTGTCGGCATCGGTGGATCGGCGTTCGGAGCGGCCCAGGGCTCGGGCGGAGAGTTCGCCATCGCGGTCAGCGCGATCCCGGCCGTGTTCGGCATGATCCTGCTGGTGCCGATGGTCCTGGCGCTGATCGCCAGGCTGTCCGGTCGCCTTCCTCTGGTGTTCCGCTACGCCGTCCGCGACGCCAACCGCCACCGCACCCGCACCGTCCCTGCTGTCTCCGCGGTGGCCGCGACGGTGGCGGGTGTGGTCGCCCTCGGCATCGGCCTCACCTCCGACGACGCGGAGAACGAGGCGACGTACCAGCCCTCGGTCGCGTCCGGCGTCGGGATCGTCACCGCCTACGACCCCGATGTCTCGTGGCAGGCGTTGCGCGGAGTGCTCGACCGGGAGCTGCCGGGCGTCACCGTGACCGAGCAGCGAGGTTTGGTCGAGGACGACGGCTTCTCGGAGGTGTTCGGCCCGGCCGGTGAGACCGTGCTCCACTCCTCCGGATCCTCCCTCGGTGCCAACCTCATGGTCTCCGACGACCGCCTTCCCGTCGGTCTCCTCGGGGTGGCCGAGCGCGACCTCTCGCGGGCTGAGCAGATGCTTGTGCAGGGCGGCATCGTGGCGTTCGTGTCCCCCGAGATCTCGGTCGACGGCGACACCGCCACCGTCGTCCGGCACCTCTTCGATCCTGAGACGGGCGGTGAGGTCACGAACCAGAGCACGAAGGTTCCGGCTGTCTTCGTCACGCTGACCGAACCGTGGGCCGGTCCGGCGGCCGTCGTCTCCACCGCGGCGGCCGACAAGCTGGGCGTCGAACCGGCAACCGTCGCGCTGGCCGTCACCGGGAGCGTGTCCGAGCAGCAGGAAGGTGCCGCCAACGAAGCACTGGCCGCGATCTCCGACTCCGCGTCGCTGTACGTCGAACGCGGCTACCAGGCGGATGACGAGACCATGATCGCCCAGATCGTCCTGCTCGTCCTCGGTGGGGTCCTGATGCTCGGCGGCACCCTGACAGCCACCTTCCTGGCGCTCTCCGACGCGCGTCCCGACCTCGCGACGCTCTCCGCGGTCGGCGCCTCGCCGCGCACCCGTCGCGGGGTCGCGGCGGCGTATGCCGTGGTGGTCGGTCTGGTCGGGGCGATGCTGGGCGCCGCGGTGGGGTTCATTCCCGGCGTTGCGGTCACCTGGCCGCTCACGTCCACGGGTGGCCTGGACGGGGGCTCGCCGTCGGGTCCGTTCCTCGACGTCCCGTGGCTGATGGTCCTTGGCCTGGTCGTGGTGCTGCCGGCGGTGACCGCCGCGGTGGTCGGCCTCTTCGCCCGGTCCCGGCTGCCGCTGGTGGCGCGCCTGGACTGAGGTTGGATGAGGGAGTGCCTGACGTGGACGTCCGCCCCTCGCCCGTCGCCGGCCGGGGCCTGTTCGCGACGGCGACGATCCCGGCCGGCACCGAGGTGCTCCGACCCGAGGCACCGGTCCACGAGCAGGGGCCGGTCAACCACGCGTGCGACCCGAACCTCGGCTGGGCCGGCGACACCCTCGTCACCCTGCGCGACGTCGTGGCCGGCGAGGAGCTTCTCGTCGACTACGCGATGAGCACGAGCGACCCGGCGTACCTCTTGCGGTGCCACTGCGACTCCTATCGGTGCCGCCAGATGGTCGAGGGCACGGACTGGCGGATCCCCCAGCTCCAGCGCAGGTACGCCGGTCATTGGGCCCCGAACGTGCAGGCGCTCATCGACCCCGGGCCCGATTGACCTGTTTCCCCACGGGCCTGCCAAGATCGCCTTAACCTCGCTGCGTGAGTCGCGCGGGGATCACGGGAGGCCTGGCCGGCCTGATCGGCGTCGCGCTCGCAGTCGCTCCGGTCTCTCCCGGCCAGGCGACGCGCTCGCCGAGCGGCCATGTCGATCGGATCGTCGCCGCCGGTACGCCGCAGCAGTCGCCCGCGCGGGCGCACCAGCCGAATCCGTCGGTGACCAAGATGGCGCCGCAGACCGGCCCGACCACCGGTGGGCTCGACGTCGTGATCAAGGGCCGCAACCTCACCGGCGTCAAGCGGGTGCTCTTCGGGGCCACGAAGGCGGCCAACGTGCGCGTCAAGAGCGCTCGCAAGCTGGTCGTCCGGGCGCCGGCCCACGAGGCGGGTCTGGTGCGCGTGCGGGTCGTGACGAAGCACGGCGGTTCGAAGCAGAGCGAGGCCACCCACTTCACCTACGTGACGCCCGCGCCTGCGCTGAGTCGGCTGTCACCGCGGACGGGACCCACGGCGGGTGGCACCACGGTCACGATCACGGGCAGGGACCTGTCCGGGGCGACCAGCGTGCGGTTCGGCAGCACCAGCGCGACGTCGTTCCACGTCACCTCACCCACGACGATCACGGCGACCAGTCCCGGACGCCCCGTCGGGCCCGTCAACATCACGGTGACGACGGCGGGTGGGTCGGCGACCCTGGACGACGGCTACAGCTACGTCGCGGCGCCCAGGCTGTCCTTCGTCGACCCGGGGTCGGGGCCGTTGGTCGCCACTCCCGTGACCTTGGTGGGCACGGCGCTCACTGCGGACGCCCACGTGACCTTCGGCGGCGCCCCAGCGGTCGTGCTCTCGGCCTCGTCGGACGGAACCGAGCTCACCGTGAACACACCCGGCCACGCGGCGGGGTTCGCGGACGTGATCGTGACCACGGCCGGCGGCTCGTCCACCCTCACGCGCGGATACCTGTTCGTCGCCGGGACGACTCTGACCGCGGTCACGCCTTCGGCAGGTCCCTCGTCGGGCGGCGTGACGGTGACCCTGACCGGCACCGGCTTCACCGGCGAGACCCTGGTGACGTTCGGGAACAAGCCCTCCATCGAGGTCCTCGCCAACCTGGAGGGCACCGAGCTCACCGCCCTGCTGCCGTCGCACGCGGCGGGGCCGGTCGACGTGACGGTGGCCACGGTGGGTGGATCGGCCACGCTGGCCAGCGGGCTCACCTACGTCGACGCGCCGACGCTCGCCACTGTCGCTCCGACCACCGGCCCGACCGGCGGTGGCACGCCGGTCACGCTGGCGGGCACGCAGTTCCGAGCCGGGATGCAGGTCCGGTTCGGCGGGGTGCTGGCCACCGGGGTGACCATGGTGTCGACCACCCAGGCCACGGCGCTGACGCCGGCGCATGCTGCCGGCGATGTCGACGTCTCGGTGACGACCCCGGGCGGGACCACGACGCTCTCCAACGCCTTCACCTACGTGGCGGCGCCGAGCCTCACCGATGTGAGCCCGGACGAGGGTCCGGCCACGGGCGGTCAGTCGGTCACGTTGTCCGGCACCAACCTCCGGTCCGGCATGCAGGTCCGGTTCGACGGCACGCTGGCCACCCTGGTGTCGGTGCACGCGAGCGGCACCCTGGCAATGGTGACCACTCCGGTGCACGCAGCCGGCGCGGTCGACGTGTCGGTCACCACGCCGGGCGGGTCGGATGCCCTTGCGGGTGGCTACACCTACCAGGTCGCGCCGACGCTGATCGCTCTGTCGCCGGACGTCGGTCCCATCGGTGGCGGGACGACGGTGACGCTCACCGGCAGCGGCTTCCGTGCGGACATGCAGGTGCGATTCGGCGGCGCGCTGGCAGCTCTGGACTCGGTGAACCCGGGCGGCACCTCCGCGACGGTCACCACACCGGCGCACGCTGCCGTTGTGGTGAACGTGTCGGTCACCACGCCGGGCGGCACTGCGACGCGTGCCGACTCCTTCACCTACGTGGCGACGCCGAGCCTGACCGACGTGTCCCCGAACGAGGGCTCGACCACGGGCGGGCTGTCGGTGACGTTGACCGGCACCAACCTCCGGTCGGGCATGGACGTCCGGTTCGGCGGAGTCCTCGCGACCCTGGAGTCGGTGAACCCCGCAGGGACCTCGGCGACCGCGACCACCCCCGCACACGCGGCCGGAGTCGTCGACGTGTCGGTGACCACCCAGGGCGGCTCGGCGACTCTCCATGGCGGCTACACCTACGTGACGGCCCCGACCCTGACCGCGGTGTCTCCGGACGAGGGTCCCGCCGCGGGTGGGCAGTCGGTGACCGTGACCGGCACCGGCTTCCGGGCCGGCATGCAGGTCAGCTTCGGTGGTGTCGCCGCGACCGATCTGGTCGTCACCTCGGCCACGCAGGCGACCGTGACGACGCCGCCGCATCCGGCAGGCGACGTGGACGTCTCGGTGACCACGCCCGGTGGCTCGGACACGTTGGTGGCCGGGTTCACGTACGTCGCGGCTCCGACCCTCAGCGCCGTGACCCCGGACACGGGTCCCGCCGCCGGCGGCACCACGGTCACGCTGATCGGCACGGGGTTCCGGGCCGGGATCCAGGTCGAGCTCGGCGGCCAGCCGGCCACCGATGTGGTCGTCGTCTCCGCCACCGAGCTCACAGCGACGACGCCGGCCCACGCGGCCGACTTCGTCGACGTGGAGGTGACGACCTCCGGCGGGTCGGCCACGCTGGGCTTCGGGTTCGAGTACGTCGCCTCGCCGACCCTGTCGACCGCAAGCCCGCCCGCGGGCCCGCTCGCGGGTGGCACGTCCGTCACGCTGTTCGGCTCTGACATCGCCGGCGCCACCTCGGTGACGTTCGGCGGCGTACCGGCCACCAACCTGACACCGGTCTCCCCGGCCATCCTGGTGGTGTCGACCCCGGCGCACTCGGTCGGAGCGGTGGATGTGGTCGTGACGACGCCGGGCGGCTCGGCGACATTGTCCGATGGGTATACGTACGTGGCGCCACCGGAGGTCTAAGCGGCCCTTGCCGCGATCTCGCGAGTTCCCTACGTTGACCCCATGATCGGCCCACGCATCGTCGGGGTCGCGGGACTGGTCCTGGCCGCCTTGGTGCTGCCCGCCGGTCCGGCGCAGGCGACTGTCACCCACACCCACGACAACGTGGCCGACGTGCTCACGGTGAACTCGGACGCCGCGTCCGACTTCATCGTCGTCACGTGCGCCGGCGCCAACGTGGCAGTCAACGGTGTCGCCCTGGCGGCTCCGACAGTGCCCTGCGTCGAAGTCGACACGCTGAACGTCAACGGTGGTGGCGGCAACGATGTGATCGACACCACCAGCTTCATCCACGACGTCGTGAACCTCGACGGTGGCGACGGGGACGACTCACTCACCGGGGCTGAGGCAGCGAACCCGCTCCCCACAACCCTCACCGCGACGGGTGGACCGGGCAACGACGTCCTGAGGTTCGCGACCGGGGACTCGATCGCCGGCGGAGACGGTGACGACACGTTCCCTTACGTCAACGCGATCCATCCTTCTTCCCTGGTGCTTCAGGGACAGGGCGGGACCGACACGTACAAGCTCGATCTCAGTGCTGCCGGCTCGTTGGCTCTCGACCTCGTGCCCCTCGGCGGCGGGCTCACCGTCGCCTTCGGCGGTCCGACGGCGTTTGCGCCCTGGAGCGGGATCGAGGTGCTCGACCTCAAGCTGACCGAGGGCTCGGAGACGGTCCGGCTCCAGGCCTTCCCCGGCCGGGCACGCATCGAGTCCGGAGGCGGCAACGACACCCTGATCGGCGGCGAGGGCGCCGATGCCTTCATCAGCGGGACCGGGAACGACACCCTCGAGGGCGGTGGGGGAGCGGACTCGCTCGACGCGGGCGACGGTGACGACATCGTCCGGTCCCGAGACACCTTCGCTGACGCGGTCGCGTGTGGAGCCGGCTCGGACGTTGCGCTGATCGACGGCGCTGACTCGGCCAGCGGCTGCGAGGTGCGGGACCTCGGGTCGAGCACGGATGCCACCAAGCCCGTGCCGAAGTTCTCGGGCGCCAAGCTGGCCGGCTCGAAGCTCAAGCTCAGGGCCGCCTGCCCGGCCACCGAGCTGCGCTGCGTCGGAGTGGCCACCCTGTCGGTCAAGGGCAAGCGGGGCGCCGCGAATCGCAGCGTGAAGCTCGGTCGGATCCTGATCGTCGCCGACGGCGGACGCAAGGACCAGATCACGCTGTCGTTGACGCCGGCGCAGCGGTCGGCCCTCAAGGGACTGACCAAGGCCAAGCTCACGATCGCCTACGACGTGATGGACGCCGGGGGCAACGTCGGCAAGGGCAAGAAGACGATCAAGCTGAAGACCTGACCACGATCGGGTCGATCGGCGTACTCGCGTGAGCTCCACGGGTTAGCCTCCGCTGGTGTTCCCTGCGATACGTGCCGCGACCCTGGCAGTCACTGTCGGCGTCTCACTGACCCTGGTCGCGACGGCTCCGACGCAGGTCGCGGCGGCTGCCAAGCCACCGAAGCCGGTGATCACCAAGGTCAGCCCCCAGACCGGCCCCACTGCCGGCGGCACGGTGGTGACCATCAAGGGCAAGAACCTCAAGACGGCGACCAAGGTGCTGTTCGGGTCCGCCAAGGGGCTCAAGCTCACCGTCAAGTCCGACAGGAAGCTCAAGGTCACCGCACCGCCGCACGCGGAGGGCACGGTCGACGTCAAGGTCAAGACCAAGGGTGGCAAGTCCGGCAGGGCCAGCGCCGCTCGGTTCACGTTCGTCGCCCCGACGCCACCTCCGACGCCGCCACCTCCGCCGCCACCTCCGCCGAGTCCGCCCACGGTCACGGGCGTCAGTCCGGGCTCTGGTCCGATCAGCGGAGGGACGCCCGTCACGGTGACGGGCACCAACCTGACCGGCGCGACGTCGGTGACCTTTGGTGGGACTGCGGCGACCGGACTGACCCCGGGGTCGTCGACTTCACTGACGGTGACCTCGCCGGCCCATGCGGCCGGACAGGTGGACGTGCGGGTGACCACGTCCGCGGGGACCTCCGCGGTCGTTGCCGCGGACCAGTTCGTGTACCAGCCGCCCTCCATGACGCCGACGGTCACCGAGGTGTCGCCGCCCTCCGGCCCGGACACGGGCAACTCCAGCGT
The DNA here is from genome assembly GCA_963825455.1 of uncultured Actinomycetota bacterium. Taxonomy (GTDB): domain Bacteria; phylum Actinomycetota; class Actinomycetes; order Propionibacteriales; family Nocardioidaceae; genus Nocardioides. Next base: position 67,213 of record CAWGTG010000002.1, on the reverse strand, counting down.
CACCGTCAGGGGCACCAACCTCAACGGCGCGACCTCGGTCAGCTTCGGTGGAACGCCCGGGACGAACCTCATCCAGCATTCCCCGACCGAGCTCGTGGTGACCAGTCCCGTGCACGCCGCGGGGCTGGTGCACGTGGTGGTGACCACACCTGCGGGTACGTCGTCGCCGACCGTGGACGACCAGTTCGAGTTCCTCCCGGTGCCCAGCGTCTCGGCGGGATCGCTGCCTCCGGACGCGGACACCGACCCGGGCGTGAGCCTCAACGCGGTCAGCTGCCCGGCCACACAGATGTGCTTCGCGGTCGGCAGCTACCTGAGCGACGGGCTCCGCAAGCCGCTGATCGAGACGCGCACCGGCCGGAACACCTGGGTCGGAACGAGCCCTCTGATCCCCGCGGACCAGGGCGAGGGCAACGAGGTCGACCTGGTCGACATCGACTGCGCCTCGGCGACCTTGTGCGTCGCGGTCGGCACCTACTTCGACGACTCGCCGACGCCGCAGTACCTGCCCCTGATCGAGACCTGGAACGGTACGGACTGGATCGCTTCGAGTGCCGACCTGCCCGCGGACAGCGGCTTCACCACGGATGCGTTGCTCTCCGACGTCGACTGCGTTGCGGCCACCGCCACCTGCGTCGCGGTCGGCCGCTACGACACCACGGTCGGTGACATCCTCGGGCTCGCCCTCACCCGTTCCGGGGCCGGCTGGAGCGCCGCCGGCATACCGGGGGCGGTCGACTCCCAGGCCCAGCTGTATGCGGTCGACTGCCCGGCCGCGGCCACCTGTGTGGCGGTGGGCGAGGAGACCGCGTCCGGGGGCCAGACCGTGCCGTTCGTGGCGACCGGGCCGGCCACGTGGACCGTGGACGCATCGGTGGAGCTGCCGGACAACGCCGACGACTCGGACCCGCAGGTCGAGCTGCGTCAGGTTTCGTGCCTCAGCGCGGGGGGCTGCGTTGCGGCGGGTTCCTACCGCACGGACGACGCCGCGACCCAGGGCTTCCTCGAGATCCAGGGCGGTGGCTGGACGGCAGTGGAGGCCGCGGCACCGGACGGAGCGGACCCGGACCCGGAGCTGAACATCAACGGCCTCTCCTGCTCGGGCTCGTGTGCCGCAGTTGGGAACTATCTCGTCGGCGGCGATTCGCGGCCGCTCCTCGTGACCATCTCGGGCCTCACGGCGAACGTCGTCCGGGGCGAGGTTCCGCCCGACGGGACAGGGCCGGGCGGCAGTTCCACCACAGTCACCTGCGGGGGCGTCGAGCGCTGCGTCGGCGTCGGTCACTACGAACTGGAACCCGATGTGCGGGCACCGTTCCTGTCGCACCTCACCGGTACCGACTGGCTGCCTTCGGCGGGACCGGCCCCCCTCGACGTGGCCGACCTGGTCCAGCCGGGGGCGAGCAGCCTCGACGGCTCGGTCGTGGTCGCTGTCGGCAGCTACTTCAACAGCGACGGCGAGCTCCAGCCGCTGCTGATGGTCGACCTGCCGTTCGAGCCGCCGGTGTGATCGGTCACAAACAGTCAGGCTTGACTGTTTGTTGCTTTGTCGCCATCCTGACGGGGTGGCGAGCCAGGCAGCGGTGACGCGCGTCCCGCAGGAGGAGCGCACCCGCGCGATGCGGGCACGGCTGCTCGAGGCGACCGTCGAGCTGCTCGTCGAGAAGGGGTACGCCGGCACGTCCACCACGCTGGTCAGTGAACGGGCCGGGGTGAGCCGGGGAGCCCAGCTGCACCACTTCCCGACCAAGCAGGACCTCGTGGTCGCGGCGGTCCTGCACGTGACCGAGGTCCGCGGCGCCGAGCTCGCGGCGGCGGCGGAGAACCTGCCGACCGGACCCAAGCGGACCCGAGCGGTGCTGCAGGTGCTCGGCGACCACTTCACCTCGCCGGTGTTCACCGCCGCCCTCGAGCTCTGGGTGGCGGCTCGCACCGACCCGGCACTGCTGGCCGAGGTGGAGCCGTTGGAGCAGAAGGTAGGACGCGAGACGCACCGGATGACCGTCGACCTCCTCGGTGCCGACGAGTCGCGGCCGGGAGTGCGCGAGCTCGTTCAGGCCACGCTCGACCTGGTCCGAGGGCTCGGGCTGGCCAACACGATCAGTGACGACCGACGCCGCCGTACCCGCATCCTCGACCAGTGGGCGTTGACCCTCGACGGCGCCCTGGAGCGTCGATGACCGAGCTCCTCGAGGGACTGCTGGTGGACCTCGGTGCCGAGGGCGACCAGCTCCGCTCGACCGTCGAGCGGCTCGGCCCGGACGGTTGGACGACGGCCACCCCCGCGCCGGGCTGGACCGTCGCCACCCAGGTCGCCCATCTGCTCTGGACCGACGAGGTCGCCGTTCTTGCCGCCCGTTCGCACGAGACGCCCGGGGCCGAGCAGGCCTGGGACGACGTCGTGCTGGCCGCGATCAACGACCCCATGGGCTACGTCGACGCGGCCGCCTTCGAGGTGGCCGCGCTGCCTCGCGACGAGGTGCTGCAGAGGTGGAAGGCCGGCCGGGAAGGGCTGCGGTCCGCACTCATCGAGCTGCCGGCAGGTCACAAGATGCCGTGGTTCGGACCTCCGATGTCGGCGGCCTCGATGGCGACGGCCCGGTTCATGGAGACCTGGGCGCACGCGCACGACGTCTACGACGCCGCTGGTGAGCGGTACGAGCCGACGGACCGGATCCGGCCTGTCGCGCACCTGGGTGTCCGCACCCGCAACTACTCCTACTCGGTCCACCAGGAGGAGCCGCCGGACGACGAGTTCCGTGTCGAGCTGACCGCGCCCAGCGGGGCGCTCTGGTCGTGGGGGCCCGAGGACGCCGAGCAGCAGGTGACTGGGTCGGCGTACGACTTCTGCCTGCTGGTCACGCAGCGGATCAACCGCGACGACACGGACCTGGTGGCCGTCGGCGAGGACGCCGAGCACTGGCTCGGTATCGCGCAGGCGTTTGCGGGCCCGCCCGGTCGCGGAAGGGAGAGCACCGGTGGTTGAGGAGCTCGCGCTAGCGAGCGTCTCGAAACCTCGCAACCCGGGGCGGGGACGCATCGACGGCCGTGATCGGATCCCAGCCCGGCCTTCAGGGATTTCGAGACAGGCGCTGGCGCGCCTTCCTCAACCAGCGGTGACGGCATGACCGACGTCCTGCGGGTTGGCAACTGCTCCGGCTTCTACGGCGACCGGCTCTCCGCGATGCGCGAACAGCTCGAGGGCGGCCGTCTCGACGTGCTCACCGGGGACTACCTCGCCGAGCTGACCATGCTGATCCTCGGCAAGGACACCATGAAGGATCCGTCGCTCGGCTACGCGCGAACCTTCGTGCGCCAGCTCGAGGACTGCCTCGGCCTGGCGCTCGAGCGCGGAGTGAAGATCGTCAGCAACGCCGGCGGCCTCAACCCGGCCGGCCTCGCCGAGCGGATCCGCGAGGTCGCGAAGGGGCTCGGGCTCGACCCTGCCGTAGCGCACGTCGAGGGCGACGACCTCCGCCCGCTGAAGCTGTACGACGGTGCGCTGACCGCCAACGCCTATCTCGGCGGCTTCGGGATCGCCGCGGCGCTCACCGCCGGCGCCGACGTCGTGGTCACCGGCCGGGTGACTGACGCGTCGGTCGTGGTCGGTCCCGCCGTCGCGCACCACGGCTGGACGCCGACGTCGTACGACGAGCTCGCCGGTGCCGTGGTCGCCGGGCACGTCATCGAGTGCGGTGCGCAGGCAACCGGCGGCAACTTCTCCGGCTTCCGCCGGCTGGTCCAGGGCGGCATGGATCCTGCCAAGCCGCTGGGCTTCCCGATCGCGGAGATCGCGGCCGACGGCTCGAGCGTGATCACCAAGCACGAAGGCACCGGCGGTGCGGTCACCGTCGACACGGTGACTGCGCAGCTGGTCTACGAGATCCAGACGACGCGCTACCTCAACCCCGACGTGACCACCCGGCTCGACACCATCCGGCTCGAGCTCGAGGGCCCGGACCGCGTCGCTGTCTCCGGCGTGCGCGGCGAGGCCCCGCCCGAGCGGCTCAAGGTCTCGGTCAACGAGCTCGGCGGCTTCCGCAACCAGGTCGAGTTCGTGCTCACCGGTCTCGACGTCGAGGAGAAGGCCGAGTGGGTGCGCGAACAGCTCACCCCCGCGCTGATGGCGAAGGACGTCACCTGGTCGCGCGTCGCCCTGCCGCCCCAGGACGTCGACAGTGAGGAGGCCGCGTCCGCGCTGCTCCGCTGCACGGTGATGGATCCGCAGCCCGACCCCGTCGGCCGCGCGTTCACCGGCCCCGCGGTCGAGCTCGCGCTCGCGTCGTACCCCGGTTTCACGATGACCACGCCTCCGCAGCAGCCGAGCCCCTACGGCGTCTTCCGGCCCGAGTACGTCGACCGCGCGCAGGTGCAGCACTCGGTGGTCCACGCCGACGGGCGTCGCGAGGAGATCGCCGACCCCGAGGCGTTCTCGGCGCCCGACCCCGACGAGGGACGGCGCCCCTCGCCGTACCCTGCCCCGGCCGACTCCCTCAACCGCCGGATGCCGCTCGGCACGTTCGTCCACGCGCGCTCCGGCGACAAGGGCGGCGACGCCAACATAGGCCTCTGGGTCGCCAACGACGGCGACCCCCGACGGGACGCCCGGGCCACCTGGCTGGCCAAGGTGATGAGCCCGCGCCGGGTCCGCGAGCTGATCCCCGAGGCCCGCGAGCTCGAGGTCGACGTCTACGTGCTCCCCAACCTCGGCGGCGTCAACGTCATCGTCCGCGGCCTGCTCGGCCAGGGTGTGGCCGCGTCGACCAGGTTCGACCCGCAGGCGAAGGGGCTCGGCGAGTGGCTGCGCTCCCGGATGGTGCACATCCAGGAGGAGCTCATATGAGCGAGATCGGCGCGCTCGGCGCCGAGTTCGTACGACGCGAGGTCGCTCCGTACCTCCAGGAGTGGGAGGACGCCGGCTCGATCCCTCGCGAGCTGCACCTGACCGCGGGCAAGCAAGGGCTGCTGGGTGTCGCCTTCCCGGAGGAGGTCGGCGGCGGCGGCGGCACGCTGATGGACTCGGTCGCCCTGCAGGAGGCGATGTTCGCGGAGGGTGCGTCCAGCGGGCTGATGGCGGGGCTGTTCACGGGTGGCATCGCGCTTCCGCACATCGTGGCGTCCGGCAACGCTGACCTGATCGACCGGTTCGTCCGTCCGACGCTGACTGGCGAGACCATCGGCTCGCTGGCCGTCACCGAGCCCGGTGGCGGGTCCGACGTTGCCGCGATCCGCACCACCGCGGTGCTGGAGGGCGACCACTACGTCGTCAACGGCGCCAAGACCTTCATCACCAGCGGCGTCCGCGCCGACTTCGTGACCACCGCGGTGCGCACCGGCGGGCCGGGTCATGGCGGCGTGAGCCTGCTCGTCGTCGAGGCCGGCACGCCCGGGTTCACCCTCGACCGGTCGCTGCGCAAGATGGGGTGGCACTGCTCCGACACGGCCGAGCTGTCGTACGTCGACGTCCGGGTCCCGGCCGCGAACCTGGTCGGCGACGAGAACTCGGGTTTCTACCAGATCGCCGAGCAGTTCGTGGTCGAGCGGATCGGGCTGGCCGTGCACGCCTACGGCATCGCGGCCCGCTCGCTCGATCTCACGGCGGCGTACTGCCGCGACCGCGAGACGTTCGGCAAGCCGCTGATCGCCAACCAGGTGGTGCGCCACAAGCTGGTCGAGATGCGCCGCCAGGTCGAGGTGGCGCGGACCTACGCCCGCGTCGTCGCCGAGCGGCACGTGGCTGGGGAGAGCGTGGTCGCCGAGGCCTGCCTCGCGAAGCAGACGGCGTGCGACGCGGCGACGTACGTCTGTGATCAGGCGGTGCAGCTGCACGGCGGCACCGGCTACATGCACGGGACCGAGGTGGAGCGGCACTACCGCGACGCCCGGATCCTGCCGATCGGAGGAGGAGCATCCGAGGTGCTCACCGACCTTGCCGCCCGACTCCTGGGTTATACCAACGAGCGGGGGCAGTCATGACCGGCCTGCTGACGAGCGTGTTCCGGCCGCTGGGCGGCGAGGTGTCGCTGCACATGGACGCGCCTCCCGAGAAGGTGTGGGCGCTGGTCAGCGACATCACCCGGATCGGCGAGTTCTCCCCGGAGACATTCGAAGCGGAGTGGACGCGCGGCTCGACCGGCCCTGAGGTGGGTGCGTCGTTCAAGGGGCACGTGAAGCGCAACGGTGTCGGCCCGATCTACTGGTCGCCCTGCCAGGTCACCCAGTGCGTGCCCAACGAGGTCTTCGAGTTCGCGGTCGGCACCGACGACGTGACCGTCAACAACTGGGGCTACCGGCTCGAACCCGACGGAGCCGGGACCAAGGTCACCGAGTACTTCCGTATCGAGCCGGCGCTCCCGATGCGGCTCTACTGGACCCTGCTCGGCCAGCTGCGCGGCCGCACCAACGAGAAGGGCATGCGCACCACGCTGGAGCGGATGAAGGCGGTGGTCGAGCAGTGACACTGGATCAATCACGGGCGCCCACCAACCGCGAGGCGATGCTCGAGAAGCTGGCTGACCTCGACGCGGAGCATGCCAAGGCGGTCGCGGGCGGCGGCCCGAAGTACGTCGACCGGCACCACGACCGCGGCAAGCTGATGCCGCGCGAGCGCATCGAGCTGCTGATCGACGAGGGCTCGGCGTTCTTGGAGCTGTCGCCGCTGGCGGGCTGGGGGTCGGACTTCACCGTAGGCGCCAGTGTCGTGACCGGCATCGGCGTGATCGAGGGCGTCGAGTGCCTGATCACCGCCAACGACCCGTCCGTGAAGGGTGGCGCCAGCAACCCGTGGACGGTCAAGAAGATCTTCCGGGCCTCGCAGATCGCCGAGGAGAACGGGCTGCCGACGGTCGCCCTGGTCGAGTCCGGCGGCGCGGACCTTCCGACCCAGAAGGAGATCTTCATCCCGGGCGGCAAGCTGTTCCGCGACATCACCCGCTCCTCGGCGGCGAAGCAGCCGACGGTCGCACTGGTCTTCGGCAACTCCACCGCCGGCGGCGCCTACGTCCCCGGCATGTCCGACTACACGGTGATGGTCAAGAAGCAGGCCAAGGTGTTCCTCGGCGGCCCGCCGCTGGTCAAGATGGCGACCGGCGAGGAGTCCGACGACGAGTCGCTCGGCGGCGCCGAGATGCATGCCCGGATCAGCGGCCTGGCCGACTACCTCGCCGAGGACGAGCACGACGCGATCCGCATCGGACGGCGCATCGTCGCGCGGCTCAACTGGCGCAAGCCGATCCAGCCACCTGCCTCCTGGGCCGAGCCGGACGCCGACCCCGACGAGCTGCTCGACCTGATCCCCACAGACCTCAAGGAGCCGTTCGACCCCCGCGAGGTCATCGCCCGCGTCTGCGACGGCGTCTCCGCGACGAACGGCGTGGCGTTCGACGAGTTCAAGCCGCTCTACGGCTCGTCGCTGGTCACGGGTTGGGCCAAGCTGCACGGCCGGCCGATCGGCATCCTCGCCAACGCGCAGGGCGTGCTGTTCAGCGAGGAGGCGCAGAAGGCGACCCAGTTCATCCAGCTGGCCAACCAGGTCGACACCCCGCTGCTGTTCCTGCACAACACCACCGGCTACATGGTCGGCGCGGAGTACGAGCAGGGCGGGATCATCAAGCACGGCGCGATGATGATCAACGCGGTCTCGAACTCCCGTGTCCCGCACCTGAGCGTGATCATGGGGGCGTCGTACGGCGCCGGCAACTACGGCATGAACGGCCGCGGCTACGACCCCCGGTTCCTCTTCACCTGGCCGTCCGCGAAGTCCGCGGTCATGGGCCCGGCCCAGCTGGCCGGCGTACTCGAGATCGTCGCCAAGCAGTCGGCCGAGTCGAAGGGCGACGTCTTCGATGCCGAGGGCTTCAAGGGCATCAAGGAGGTCGTCGAGGCGCAGATCGAGGAGCAGTCGCTGCCGTTCTTCCTCTCCGGGATGCTCTACGACGACGGCGTCATCGACCCGCGCGACACTCGCACGATCCTGGGGATCTGCCTCTCGGTGATCGAGAACAAGCCGTACGCAGGCACCGACCGCTTCGGGGTGTTCCGCCCGTGACCTCCTCCGTCGTCTCCCGTCGAGTGACGGCCCAGCGTGGTCAGGTCAGCCCTCCAACAACGCTGGCACGTCACTCGACGGCGGTGAGGCGACCATGATCAACAACCTCCTCGTCGCCAACCGCGCGGAGATCGCGTCCCGGGTCTTCCGAACCTGCCGCACGCTCGGGATCTCGACGGTCGCGATCCACTCGGACGCCGACGCCGGGCTGCCGTACGTCCGCGAGGCCGACGTCGCAGTGCGGCTCCCGGGCAACAGCCCGGCCGAGACCTACCTCGACGTCGACGCCGTGCTCGCCGCCGCCAAGGCTTCGGGCGCCGACGCGATCCACCCCGGCTACGGCTTCCTCTCCGAGAACGCCGACTTCGCCCGCGCCGTCATCGGTGCCGGTCTGACCTGGGTCGGCCCCACACCGGAGTCGATCGAGGCGATGGGCTCGAAGATCGGCGCCAAGGAGCTGATGCGCGAGGCCGGCGTCCCCACCCTGGAGGCACCGGAGTCACCGACCGAGGCGGACCTGCCGCTCCTCGTCAAGGCGTCCGCCGGTGGCGGCGGCCGCGGCATGCGCGTCGTACGTCGCCTCGAGGACCTCGCCGGCGAGATCGCAGCCGCCGAGGCCGAGGCCGCGTCGGCCTTCGGTGACGGGACCGTCTTCGTGGAGCCGTACGTCGAGCGCGGCCGCCACGTCGAGGTCCAGGTGGTCGGCACGAGCGTCTTCGGCGACCGGGACTGCTCCCTGCAGCGCCGGCACCAGAAGGTGGTGGAGGAGGCGCCGGCACCCGGACTGAGCGACGAGGTCCGCGCGGCGATGCACGCCGCCGCCCGCAACGCGGCCGAGGCGATCGACTACCGCGGCGCGGGCACCGTCGAGTTCCTGTACGACCCGGCGACCGAGCGGTTCTGGTTCCTGGAGATGAACACCCGCCTCCAGGTCGAGCACCCCGTCACCGAGCTCGTGCACGGGGTCGACCTTGTCGAGCTCCAGATCGCCGCAGCGGAGAGCCGGGGTTTCGAGACGGGCGCAGGGCGCCCTCCTCAACCACCGGCCAGCGGGCACGCCATCGAGGTGCGGCTGTACGCCGAGGACCCGGCCGCCGACCACCAGCCCCAGAGCGGAGTGCTGACCCGCTTCGAGGTCCCGGCCGAGGAGGGCATCCGCGTCGACGCCGGCTTCGAGACGGGCAGCGAGGTGTCGACGCACTACGACGCGATGCTGGCCAAGGTGATCGCGCACGCACCATCGCGTCGGGCAGCGGCCCGCAAGCTGGCCGGCGTCCTGGAGCGCGCCCGGATCCACGGCGTCCGCACCAACCGCGACCAGCTGGTCGCCGTGCTCCGCGACGAGCGGTTCCTGGCGGGCAAGGTGTCGACGGACCTGCTCCCGCTGGTCGAGCTCGTCGAGACCTCCGCAGGGCAGGCACCCGCCGCGGCTGCACTCGCGCTCGCCGAGCGCAGCCGTGAGCAACGCGCTGTCCAGCAGGGCATTCCGACTGCCTTCCGCAACGTGGTCTCGCAGCCGCAGGTGACCGAGTTCGAGGACGGCGCGCGGGTCGGGTGGTGGGGCGGCCGCGACGGGTACGTCCTCACCGACGGGGCCGTGGTCTCGGCGAGCTCGAGCGAGGTGACCCTCGAGCAGGACGGCCTCCGGACGACGTACGCCGTGAGCGTGGTCGGCGACCAGGTCGACGTCGACTGGCCCGGCGGCCACGTGGCCCTGCGGCGTACGCCGCGGTTCGTCGACCCGGCCGACGTGGTCGCGAGCGGCAGCCTGCTGGCACCGATGCCCGGCACCGTCGTCAGCGTCGCGGTCGAGCAGGGCCAGCAGGTCGAGGCCGGCCAGCCGGTCCTCGTCCTCGAGGCGATGAAGATGCAGCACACCGTCCGGGCACCCGGCCCGGGGACGGTCACCGAGATCGACGTGAAGCCCGGTGCGCAGGTCGCCGCCGGGGAGGTTCTGGCAGTGGTCGAAGAGGAGACAGAGTGACGAACTTCAGCGAGACCGAGGAGCGCCAGGCGCTGCGCAAGGAGGTGTCGAAGCTCGCCGGCAAGTACGGCCGCGAGTACTTCACCGAGAAGGCGCGCTCGGGGGGCAAGACGACCGACCTGTGGCTGGAGATCGGCAAGAACGGTTACCTCGGCATCAACATCCCCGAGGAGTACGGCGGCGGGGGAGGCGGCATCGGAGACATCGCCGCGGTCTGCGAGGAGCTCGCCGCGCAGGGCTGCCCCCTGCTGCTCATGGTGGTCAGCCCGGCGATCTGCGGGACGATCATCAGCCGCTACGGCACCGAGGAGCAGAAGCAGCGCTGGCTGCCCGGAATCTGCGACGGCACCTCCACGATGGCGTTCGCAATCACCGAGCCTGACGCCGGCACCAACACCCACAACATCACGACCACCGCGGGCCGTGACGGCGACGAGTGGGTGCTCAACGGCCGCAAGATCTACATCTCCGGCGTCGACGAGGCCGACAACGTGCTCGTCGTCGCCCGGGCCGAGGACGCGAAGACGGGAAAGGTGAAGCCGGTCCTGTTCGTGGTCCCGACCGACTCAGCCGGCTTCGAGTTCAAGTCCATCCCGATGGAGATCGTGAGCCCCGAGCTGCAGTTCACCGTCTTCATCGACGACGTCCGGCTGCCCGACGACGCGCTGGTCGGCGACGAGGACGGCGGCCTCGTGCAGCTGTTCGCCGGCCTGAACCCGGAGCGGATCATGGCGGCGTCGTTCTCGACGGGGCTGGCGCGGTTCGCGCTCGACCGCGCTTCGACGTACGCCAAGGAGCGCGTCGTCTTCAAGGACGCCATCGGCTCCCACCAGGCGATCGCGCACCCGCTCGCTCAGAGCCACATCGAGATCGAGCTGGCGCGCTTGATGACCCAGAAGGCCGCTGCTCTCTACGACGCCGGCGACGACATGGGCGCGGGTGAGGCCGCCAACATGGCGAAGTACGCCGCCGCGGAAGCCGCCTGCGACGCTGCGGACCGCGCGGTCCAGACCCACGGCGGCAACGGGATCACCCAGGAGTACGGCATGGCCGGCCTCCTGGTCGCCACCCGCGCGGGCCGGATCGCCCCGGTCAGCCGGGAGATGATCCTCAACTTCGTCGCGATGCACTCGCTGGGGCTGCCGAAGTCGTACTGAGGACCTGCTGAGGGAACGCCAGCGCTAGCGACCAGGAGCCCGACCCCAGTCGGGCCCGTCCTGAAGCCCGGCCGCCTCACGCGCCGCAGCGATCTGGTCGGGAAGCGCCGCCGAGATGTGGCCCAGCGCGGCGAAGAGCAGGTCCACGCCCGCCTGGCCCTCGTCGTCGGGGTGCTCCCAGAACTGCTCCCACGAGAGCAGGCCCTCGTGCACTCGCCGGTTGATCGAGCGGAACGCCAACGGAGCGTCGTCCCCACCCGACACCGCTTCGAGAGCGGTGACCTGCTCGGGTCCCAACGGCTCGTCGTCCTGCTCGTCCTCGATGGTCGCCACGAGCTCGTCGAGCTCGTCCAGGAGGCCGTACAGCTCCCGCTCCAGCAACCGCTCCTCGAGATGTCCCACTGCGCCGGCCGCGAGATCATCCTGTTGCGGCGCATCGTTGGCCGCGTCGAACCTCTCCCTCATCGGCCGGCCTCCGCTTCGCTCGCTGAGTGGTTGGCGTCGTCGAGCTCCTCCTGCAGGTCGTCGTCGGCAGCATCGGTGGCCGGGACCGGGTCGACATCCTTGGTGGCGTCGTCGGCGCCGGCCTCGGCAGCTGCCCTGCTCGGGGCCTTCGCGTCCCTGAGCACGATCTGGCCGAGCGTGGGGAGCTCGTCGACCACGTTGGGGATGTTCTCGAAGACCTCGAGAGCCTTCGTCATCCGGTCGACGTACTCCTCGACCCGGGTCTTCAGCTCGAGGATGTGCTGGACCAGGTCGACGACCCGCTTGACTCCGTTGTAGATGTCCATCACCGGCTCCAGGCCGTGGGCGATCACCTCGGCCGTCGTCTTGACCCACCCGATCCAGCTCGCGAACCGCTGGGCGATCTTGCCGACCAAGCGTCCGAGCAGCTTGCCGAGGGCCACGATGACCTTGATGGCGGTCTGCCCGATCTTCCGGGAGACCTCGCCGATCTTCTCGTAGACCAGCTGCCCCTTGGCCAGCACGTTGGCCACCCGGTCCATGATGACTCCGAACGCGATCGCCACGCCCGAGAACGCGAACGCCGCCTTTCCCGACCAGTGCCGCTCCATGTCGATGGGGATCGCGAGCGTGTTCTTGGAGAGTCCTCTGACGCCCTCCTTGAGGATCTTGCAGGCCTCGCCGTTCATGCGAATGCGGTCCCAGTCACCGGTGAACGGCTTGATGACCAGGTCGTTCAGGCTGCCGCCGGGAAGCTGCTCGAGGTCGATGCCTGGCACGAGGTTGGCCACCTCGATGAACTCGTTGATGGTGTCCCGGATCGTCTGGAACAGGTTGTCCCAGGTCTTCCAGTCCGACGGGACGTTGACCTTGGTGTCGATCTGCTCCGGGGGCTTCAGCGTGGCCGCTACGTCGACCACCATCGCGAAGTTGGGCATTACTCGTAGTACCTCCCGCCGCGGGAGGCCTTGGCGTCGAACATGCCTGAGACGTGGCCGTCGGTGGCGTCGTAGTCGCTCCCGGCCTGGTGCACCGCATGGGTGAACTCGGCCCACCGGCTCCAGTAGCCGTCCCTGAGCGACGCGCAGGCGTCGACGATGCGATCCATCGTGGTCTGGAGTGGTTCGAGGAGGCCGGTGAAACCCTCCTTGTTGCACGCTTCGTCGCGGATGTAGTCCTGGACGTCGGCGATGTCACCACCCACATCGATCATGTGGTCGTAGCACTCTCGCAGCACTGCGAGGTCGTCTATCTCGAATCCGGGGTCTGGCATGGCGACAAGGTTGCTGGGACGCCCTTACCCCGGCCTGTCACGCGGCTGACACTCCATTCGCCGCGTGCCGAGGGTCAGCGACGCCCACGCCCGCCCACCGGCGTGAGAGAGTCGGGAGTGATGACCGACATGTTGAGCGACGGTGGCACCGACATCCGAAGCGGGTCCGGTCGAGATGCTCTCGAGCGCTACGCCCCCGACGCGGCGGCGACGTTCGCGACGGTGGTGTCGGTCCGCCCCGCCGGGGTCCATGACGAGCTGCTCGAGGCGCCGGCGGTCCGAGCGTTCGCGGAGCAGTTCCACACCGACGTCGCGGGGGTGGACGACGAGCTGCGCCGCGCGCTTGCCGAGGAGACCGGCCAGCACCAGGTAGCCGTCGTCCAGATGATCTGGATCGGCGACGTCGCGCCACGACTCGACGCCGTCCTCGACCAGCTCTTCGGGCCCTCGGAGTGGCCCACGCCCCGCCGCTTCCCGGTCCGGGACGTCTGGGGCTCGATCGACGAGTTCATGCGGGCCGTCGCGCGGCACGCCGCCCTCGACCCGACGACCACCGAGCTGGTGCGGCTGCGTGGGGCCCGTCAGCACGACTGCCGGCTGTGCCAGTCCCGGCGTGCGGTGGCGGCCATCTCGGCCGGCGCCGACGAGGCGATGTTCGGCGCCGTGGACCACTACGAGGAGAGCGACCTCTCCGAGTCGACGAAGGCCGCCCTGGCCCTGACCGACGCGATCATCTGGACGCCGTCGGCGATCCCCGAGGACGTCGTGACCCGCGTCCGTGAGCACCTCACCGACGAGCAGGCCGTCGAGGTCGTCCTCGACGTGATCCGCAACGCGACGAACAAGATCGCGGTCTCGCTCGGCGCCGACGAGCCCGAGGTGACCGAGGGTGTGCAGCTCTTCGTCACCGACGCGGACGGGGTCTTGTCCACTGTCTGAGGAGGTCACGGACGCCCTTCCGCATAGCCTTGGGCCCGTGGGGTTCGTCGACACGCTCGACCGCACGCAGCGGAAGAGGTCGTTCCTCGGCTTCCCCGTCGCGACGTTCTTCAAGTTCGTCGACGACCAAGGGCCCTACATCGCGGCCATCATCAGCTTCTACGCGGTGCTCGCCGTCTTCCCGTTGCTGCTGCTCGCGGTGACCATCTTCGGCTTCATCCTGCAGGGCAACCCCGACCTCCAGGAGCGGGTCATCGACTCGGCGCTGGGGACGTTCCCGATCATCGGCGACGAGCTCGGCAGACCCGACCGGCTCCAGGGGTCGAGGACCGGAACCGTGGTCGGCATCCTCGCGGCGACGTACGGCTCGCTCGGCCTCGGCCAGGCACTCCAGAACGCCCTGAACGTCGCCTGGTCGGTGCCGCGCAACATGCGACCGAATCCGATCCGGCTGCGGCTCAAGAGCCTCGCTCTCTTGGTGATCACCGGGACCTCCGTGCTGGCCATCACCACCGTGTCCACCCTGGGGAGCGAGACCGAGGTGCTCGGGCCACGGCTGGACACGACCTTGCGCTGGGCGGTGCGGCTGCTCACCGTGCTGCTGATCGGCATGCTGCTCACCGCGGTGTTCCGGCTGGCCGCCGCCCGCCGGCACCACCTCGGGCGGGCTGCGCCCGGCGCGTTCACCGTCGCGGTGCTCTGGGCGGCGCTGCAGTACGCCGGCACGATCTACACGACCCGGGTCCTCAAGGAGACCGAGGGGATGAACGCCGCCTTCGGCGTGGTGCTCGGGCTGATCGGCATCATCTACGTCGCCGCGTTCATCGGCGTGCTCGGCATGGAGGTCAACGTCGTGCTGGCCCGCCGCCTCTGGCCCCGATCGATCCGCACCCTCTTCGTGGATCGAGGCGACCTGACCGACGCCGATCGTCGCGCCTACGCCAGCTACGTGCGCGCCCAGCAGCACAAGACGGTCGAGAACGTGGACGTCAGCTTCAAGGACCCCGAGACCGGAGAGTTCCAGTCCGTCGAGGAGCCGGGCCCCAAGGGCAAGATGAAGCGCTGAGGCCCTCGGTCAGGTGCGCATCCGCGAGCGCAACCTCGCGAGGGTGTCGTCGTCGAGGCCGAGCCCGTCGCGCAGGTAGCCGTCCCTCGAGCCGTACGCCGCCTCCGCAGCCGCGTAGGCCTCGTTGAGGAAGCCCTCGCTCACCACCATCGCCACCTCGTAGACCGGCACCTTCTCCTCGCCGAGGTGTTCGCGGACCAGGCCGAGGTACTTGTCCCTGGTGGCCGTCGAGAAGGAGTTGGTGAGCAGGTAGTCCTCGAGGATCGTCGCGTCGTCGACACCGGCGACGTGGAGCAGCAGCGCCGCAACCCAGCCGGTGCGGTCCTTGCCGGCCGTACAGTGGAACAGGGTCGCCCGCTCCGCCTCGGCGATGTGCCGAAGGAGCTGCGCGAACGCCGTGCGGGCCTCGGGGGCCTCGACGAAGCTCCTGTAGACCCGGCGCATCACCCCGTCGGCGGCCTCTCGCGAGCTGAGCTCCTCGAGCTGGACCATGGGGATACCGCCGACCTCGACGTGGTGCCATGCCGCGCCGGGCACCTCGGCGTCGGGGTGCGCCTCGATCTCGTGCGCCGACCGCAGGTCGTAGATGGCGGTCACCCCGAGGCGGGCGATCGTGGCCGCGTCGGCGTGGCTGAGCTGGAGCTCGTTGGAGCGGAAAACCACGCCCCGGCGCAGCGGCCGCCCGTCAGCGGCGACGTACGCCGCGTCGGGGCCGGTCACGTCCCGGAAGTTGTCGGCCGACGCGAGCCGGACCAGCTCGTCGCCGAACTCTGGATGTGACACGCGCCAGAGCCTATTCAGCGCAGCGGCACGAACCGGTACCACCCGTGCTCGGTGATCTCGGTGCCCGACGGCGTGCGCTGCACCAGCAGCATGGTGCCGCTGACGGGGATCACCATCCGCGCGTGGTCGGACAGCTGGTCGACCAGCTCGCCCGGCAGGGTCCGGGGTTCGGCGGACACGAGCACCCGGTCGTACGGCGCCTCGGCGGGCCAGCCGAGATGAGCCGGGTCGGCCGGCTCGATCCGCGCCCAGGGCCGGTCGACGCGAGCCAGGTTGGCGCGCCCGAACTCGACCAGGCTGGGCTCCAGCTCGACGCCGAGCACCTCTCCGGTGGGTCCGGTCAGGTGTGCGAGCAGCGCGGTCGACCAGCCGGAACCGGCGCCGACGTCGAGGATCCGGTCGCCCACGCGCACCTCGAGCAGGCGCAGCATCGCCGCCACCGTGCGCGGCTGGGAGTTGGTCTGGCCGCGACCGATCTGGATCGGCCCGTCGTGTGCCGCCCGCCCGCGAGCCAGCCGCGGCAGGAAGCCGGCGCGCGGTGTCGCGTCGAACGCCTCGGAGACCCGATCCTCCACCTGCCCGAGTGTGGCACCACCCGGAGTGACCAGAGACAGACGGCTGCGACGTCGGCCACACTGCCGCCGTGGTCAAGCTCGAGCTGCTCTTCACGGTCGTGATCTTCGCGGTCTGGATCTTCACCCTGGCCGACGTGGCCCAGTCGCCGGGGAAGGACGTCCGAAACCTGCCGAAGGTGGCCTGGGTCGTGCTCGTGCTGCTGTTCCCGGTGCTGGGCAGCGCCGCCTGGTTCGTGCTCGGTCGGCCCCAGGGCGCGCGGCGGCCCGCCAAGGGCGAGCGCGCGGCGCCACAGTTCCCTGAGTACGACCGCCCCGGCCGCTCGGCCGCCGTCGACCCCGAGAAGGACGCGGAGTTCCTCAAGCAGGTGCGGGCCCGCGCGGAGGAGCAGCGGAAGCGCTACGAGGCGGAGAAGAAGCGCGAGCAGGAGCGCGAGAAGAACGGCGAGCAGGAGCGCGAGCAGGACGGCACCGCGCCATAGGTCGGGTCACCCGCGCCGCCGCACGCCGAGCCACGTCAGCACGGCCAGGACCCGGCGGTGCTCCTCGCCGGTCTCCTGCAACCCCAGCTTGTTCATGATGCTGGCGATGTGGGTCTCGACCGTGCGATCGGTGAGGAAGAGCCGCCGCGCGATCCCCGCGTTGTTGCGGCCCTCGGCCATGAGCGAGAGCACCTCGCGCTCGCGCGGTGTGAGCAGTGCCAGCGGGTCGTCGTTCCGGCTCGGTCCGAGCAGGGTGGCGACCACCTCGGGGTCGAGGGCGGAGCCGCCGGCCGCCACCCGGCGCAGGGAGTCCATGAAGTCGTCGACCTCGAAGACCCGGTCCTTGAGGAGGTAGCCGAACCGGCCGCTGGCGACCAGCTCGACCGAGTGCCGGGTCTCGACGTGCTGGGAGAGCAGCACGATGGCGAGATGGGGATCGCGGCTGCGCAGCTCCCTGGCGGCGCGGGCCCCGTCGTCGGTGGAGTCCGGCGGCATCCGGACGTCGATGATCGCGAGGTCCGGCCGCTCCCGCTCGACCGCCTCGACGAGCGTGATCGCATCCGCTGCCCGCCCCACGACCTCGTGGCCGGCGTCCTCGAGCAGCCGGGCCAGCCCCTCGCGGAACAGCGCCGAGTCCTCTCCGATCACGATGCGCACGGGAGCGCTGCCTCCACCTCGGTGCCCCGGCCGACCGGACTGGCCACGTGGAGTGAGCCGCCCAGAGCGGCGACCCGGTCGGCGAGCCCCGACCGCAGCCCGAGCCGGGCGCCGCCGCAGCCGTCGTCTGTGACCCGCACCAGCAGGTGACCGTCGCGGCGTACCACCTGCAGCTGGATCCGGGTCGCCTCGGCGTGCTTGACCGCGTTGGTGATCGCCTCGCTGGCCACGTAGTACGCCGTGGTCGCGACAGCGTCGGGCAGGGGGCCGTCGTCGACGTCCATGTCGACCGTCATCGGAAGGTTGCGGACCAGGTTCGACAACGCCGCCGGAAGGCCGTCGTCGAGGCTGCTGGGTCGCAGCCCGTGCGCGATGTGGCGGAGCTCCGCGACCGCGGTCCCGAGCTCGGCGACGCTCTCGTCGAGCAGGCCGTCGACGTCGACGGTCCCGTCGTCGAGGTGCCGTTGGGCCAGCCGCAGCTGCATGCCCAGGGCGACCAGGCGTTGTTGGGCGCCGTCGTGCAGGTCGCGCTCCATCCGGCGGCGCTCCTCGTAACCGATCTCGACGAGACGGGTCCGGCTGGACTGCACCTCACGCAGCGCCTCGGCCACCTCGGAGCGGAGCCGGACCACCTCGACCAGCGTGCTGCACCGGTCGGCGACCTCGCGGAGCAGCTCGGGCGAGGCCGGGCCGGAGCCGGGCACCAGGACGCCGGTGGGTTCGTCGTCCTGACGGACCGGGACACCGCCGGCCGGCACCGGCCGGCCGTCGGCGTCGTGGTACGCCTCGGAACCGGGGGCGCGGAAGCCCACGTGCATCCCGGGGTCGCGCAGCGCCTCCCGGAGCACCTCTTGGAGCCGCTCGGGCCGGGACCGCCCGGTGCTCACCTCCCGGTGCAGCTGGTCGACCGCGGCGAGAGCGGCTCGGCGGAGTGGGTACATCCGTGCGTCCACCGCCCGACGTACGACGCGGACGGCCGGCAGCAGGAGCAGCGCCGCCGCCGCGGTACCGATCGCAACGCCGGTCTCGGAGTCCCGGCCGACCAGCACGCCGGTCGCAGACGAGACGGCCGCGTAGACACCGAGCAGCATCGCGGTGACCAGCCCCCACGTGACGGCGAGCCCGAGCGCCTTGTCGACGTCGTAGAGGTCATGGCGGAGCACCGCGATCGCCGCTGCCACCGGGGTGGCGACCAGGGAGGCGAGCCCTATGCCCGCGCTGAACCACAGCGGCTCGCCCCAGATCACGATCTCGAGCAGGCAGAGCGGGGGATACAGCGGCAGGCCGGTCCCAGCCAGCGCGAGCCACTTGATCTGCTGGCGCTGCGCGCGGTCGGCACGCCGGAACCGCAGCACCAGCGAGACCGCGCAGGCCACGATGAGCAGCAGCAGCAACACGAACGCCACCTCGGAGAGCAGCTCCCACCAAACCGGCGGCGACCCGAAGGGACGGCCCAGGTCGGCCAGCGGCGCCCGGAACGGCTCGACGGCGAGCGCCCCTTCGACCTGGGTGATCACGCCCGACACGACGATCGTCGGCGGCACCCAGCGCCACCTCGGCGAGGGCACCCGGCCGTCCGGGAAGTGGAGCAGCAGCAGGCCGAACGTCGCGAGAATCCACCACGCGTTCTCGGCGCTGACCGCGACAAGCCAGGCCCAGTGCCCGGGTTCGTCGGTGGTCGCCAGCCACTGCAGCCAGATCTCCTTCGCGATGACCAGGGCGACGGCGAGCGACAGCATACCGAGGAGCACGCCGACCACGGCACCTTCTCGGCGACGAGTGACGAGCACGGACAGTCCCGTTGCCCCGGGGACGATGAGGACGCCGACCGCGAGCGTCAGCCACGACGTGCGGTTGGGTGCGGCCGCCAGGAAGCCGACCGCGACGACCAGCGCGAGGGCGGCCAGCACCGCGCACACGACGGCGGCGCGGCGGGCCCAGGACATGGCAGCACTGTAGGGACGGAGGGGGTCTCGGGGCTCCGTGCCAGCACGGGGCCGAATCCCCGAGGGCGCCACGATCCGCAGACCCCGGTGCCGTTCCTAGCGTCGAGACATCGTCCATCGACCGCCCTGGAGGCTCGCATGACCACCACCGCAACAGTCCCGACCGACGTCGAGACGTCGGCCTCTTCCACTGTCCGGACCCGCGTCGTCGCCGCGTCCCTCGCCGCGTCCGCCGCCACGGTCGCCGTCCTGCTCGCCACCACGCCGTGGGGCGACCGGCTCGACAGCAGCTCCGACGAGGTCCTGAGCTACGACAAGCTCCTCGACGTCCGTGACGCGGCGTGGTCGAGCCTGCTCCTCGACTCGTTCGCGTACGCCGTCATCGGCCTCACCCTCGGGCTCGGGGTCCTGCACCTGGTCCGCTCGAAGGGCCGGGTCGCGGCGCTGGTCGGCGCCGTCCTGACCACGGCCGGCGGGATCCTGTTCGCGATGGGCGGCGCCGCGTTCGCCACGGTCGTCTGGTTCATCACCGCCGACGGCCTCTCGGACGGCGCCGGCCCGTCCCTGGTCGACTACGCCAACGACAACGTCGGCCACCTGATGGGTGTCGACATGGCCGGCTTCGTGCTCACGACCCTTGGCAGCCTGGTCCTCGCGGCCGCACTGATCCGGGCGCGGGCCGTCCCGATCACGGCCGTCGCGGTCTACATCCTGCTGACGCTGGTCCAGTTCGCCGGCCTGCCCGGTCGCGCCATGGACTTCCTCCAGGTCGCGATGATGGTGCTGCTGATCGGCTTCGCCGCCGTCGTCTGGCGCCGCGCCTAGACCGATGGTTCAGCCGAGCTTGGCCAGAGCCAGATCTGCGGCCTCGGCGGCCCGGGCGGCGCTGCCGAGGCCCCGGCGCGGCTCCACCTCGAGGAGCAGCACGGTCCGGCCCACCCTGGTCAACAGGGTGCGCCGCCAAGTGGCGTCGCCGTACTGGATGAAGGCATCGAGCAACCCGACTCGCTCGTCGCCGACCCGGCGAGGGTGCCAACCGCGGACCTTCATTGTGGCCTTGCCGCCCTCGCCGTCGGTGGTGGCGTGGGTCCCGGTGCAGGCCTCGATGAACGCCCGGTAGTGCCCGAGCACGGCGTGGGCCTCGGCCCTGGTGCGGAACCGGACGAGGCTCTCAGTGAGGGCGAACGGCGGCCCGCTGAGCGAGTAGTAGGAGCCGAGAGCGCGGCTGGTGCCGCGGTAGTTCCGGTAGCGGTCGCAGTGCAGCGGGGAGGTCGTGAAGTCGTGCGCAGTGATCCCGAACGCGTAGACGTCGCGGTGGCCGTCGTCGTGCCGGCCGCGCAGCTGGGGGTAGACCGTCTCCGCCTCGTCGAGGGTCAACAGGTCCGCCTTGTCGAGCGGTGCCGCCGCGGCCGGGCCGGGCACGGCCAGCGGCGTCAGAGTCGCCAGGAGCGCTGTGGCCAGGACAGCGAGCCGTGCTGCTAACGCCGGGACGCCCCTGGGGCCAGGCCTCATCGCACCTTCCTACCACCCCGGGAGCGGGGTCGGGGTCATCGCTCGCACCTAGGCCTCGAAGGAGAACAGGGCGACCACGTCGTCGCTGGGCTGGCTGGGCGCGGCGCCGTCGTCCTCGACGCTCACCGCGGCACCGTCGGCCGTGGCGGCGTCGCCGCTGAACAGGACCTCGTTGTCAGACCCCTCGGGCATGAGCCCGGCCTGGGTCATCATCGACCCGTGCTGGAGCCAGAGGACGTACTGGTGACCGGCGGGGGCGGCCGGCATCCCCTTCGTCACGATGGCCGCCTCGTTGAGCTCCTTGGAGCGGTACACCGTGGCACTCCCGCCGTCGCCGACCGGAATGGTGAAGCGCTGCACGTCGCTGGCCTCGATCACACACTCGGTGCTGCTGCACGGCCCGTCGTCGTTCACCTGCTGCCAGACGACCCCCCCGGCCCCGATCGCGACGACCGCCGCAGCGGCCGCGAGAAAAGGCACGACGCGGCGACGTCGACGCGGCTCGAGGGCGGTGACGGTCGCGCCGGCAGGTGGCAGCGGGCGTACGCCGCCGGCCTCGGCCAGCACCCGGTCTCGGAGTCCGGCCGACGGCACGACGACCGTCGTCTCGGCCAGCAGTGCCGCGGCCTCACGCAGCGAGTCCACCTCGCTGCGACAGGCGGCGCACCCCGCCAGGTGTTCCTCGAACTGGGCGCGCTCGTCGTCGTCGAGGGCATCGACGGCGTAGGCCCCTGAAAGAGCGTGGATCTCGCTCATCTTCTCGGGCCCCGGTTCGAAGCGCAGCGAAGCGAGCATTCGGACTGGGTATTCATGTCGCCACCCCCATGGTGTCGCGCAGTCGGATGAGCCCGTCTCTGATACGGGTCTTGGCGGTGCCGACGGGAAGCTCGAGCATCGTCGCCACCTCCGTGTGTGTGTAGCCACCGAAGTAGGCCAGCTCGAGGGCCTCCCGCTGGACCGGCGTGAGGCTGCCCAGGGCCTGGCGGACCCGGCGGGCCTCGAGCGACGCAGTCGCGGCCTCAGCGGTCGAGTCGTGCTCGACCGGCTGGTTCCGTTGGTGGTACGTCGTGTCCCGCCTGGTCGACGCCTCGGCGGACCGGACGCGGTCCACCGCCTTGCGGTGCACGATGGTGAGCAGCCACCCGAGGGGGCTGCCCTTCGCCGGGTCGAACCGGCTCGACGTCTTCCAGATCTCGAGGAACGCCTCCTGGGCGACCTCCTCGGCCTGGGCCGGGTCGCGGACCACCCGCACGGCGAGGCCGACGACGCGACTGGACGTCGCGTCGTACAACCGTGCGAAGGCGGTGTTGTCGCCCCTGCCGCAGGCCTTCAGCAGGTCCGCCAGGTCAGGTGCCGACGACACCCCTCCGTCGGGAGAGGTGTCGCCGGCAAGGCGCCCGGTCTGCTTCATCAGCGCGATCTTCTCGCTATTTCTCGCCGTCAGGAATGGCTCACTTGGTGGGCATGAGGACCGAGTCGACGACGTACACGGTGGCGTTCTTGGTCGGGATGTTGCCGCAGATGACGTTGGCGGCACCGTCGTCGACCGTCAGGCCGGCCTCGGTGTCACCGTCGACGGTGACCATGTCGCCGTTCAGGGTCTCGTGCGCGCCGCCGACCGCGGTCGGGTCGAGCTGCTCAGCCACGACGTGGTGCGACAGGATCGCGGTCAGCGTGGCCTGGTCGGCGAGGACGGCCTTGAGGTCGGCCTCCGGGATCTTCGCGAACGCGTCGTCGGTCGGCGCGAACACGGTCAGCGCCGGAGCGGCGTTCAGGGTGTCTGCCAGGCCGGGGACGGCGGTGACGGCGGCGACCAGCGTGGTCAGCAGCGGGTTGTTGCTCGCGGCGGTCGCGACCGGGTCGGTCACCATGCCGTTGAAGGAGCCCTTGCCGTCCTGCGGGATGGCGTCGCAAGCGGGACCGAAGACGTCGGCACCCGCGTCGGCTGCCATCGGGTCGGCGCTCGTGCCGTCCGCGGGAGCCGCGGCCGAGGAGCTGGTGTCGTCGCTGGCGCTGGATCCGCTGTCGGCGTCGTCGCCGCACGCGGCGAGACCCAGGGTGAGGGCGATCAGGGCGGCGCCGGCGGCACCGGTACGGCGGAGGGAGCTGCGGTTCATGGTGGAGCCTTCCGTAGGTGGGCTAACACCTCTTCTTCGGCGCCCGCGCCGAAACGGATTTGGGGTGGGTCTGGCGCCTGCGCTCGTGGCGTCGGGTCTGGGGTGGGCCCGGGGGTGGCGCCCCCGGGGCTGCGGCGGCGCGTCGCGGGCAGTGGCCTCCAGGGTGGTTGCGTCGCGCTACCCGCGCCGCGGCCAAGCCGCTTGATGCCCCGGGGCGCCACCCCCGGTCCCACCCCGCGCATCGCCCTCGCTTCGTCATCACTGTGGGTGGGGGGCGGGCTCGTCAGCGCTTCGCGCTTCCTCGCCCGCCCGCCGGTTGACGTCATACGGATGGTGGACCCGTCTGCTGTGGACCCGTCTGCTCTGTCCGTATGACGTCCCCACGCTGGGACCGAACCAAAGCCGGTCAGGCGACCTTGACGATGAGCTGTTGGATGCCGCTGGAGCCTTCGGGGAAGGGGTCCATGCGGGCGGCGGACTGGGTCTCGCCGCTGCCGTCGATGACGCGGCTGGAGATGTTGTGTGAGCCGGGCTCGGCGGTCCAGGGGAGGTACCACTGCCGCCAGTAGTCGTTGCCGGCGCTCGGGCCCAGCATGGCGTCCTGCCAGGCGCCGCCGTCGATCTGCACCTGCACCTGCGCGACGCCGCCGTTCTGCTGCGCCCAGGCGATGCCGCCGATGAAGGTGTCGCCCGCGTCGATGGTCTCGAGGACCTTGGGGGTGTCGATCCGGCTGGAGATCTTGATGGGCGCGTCGGTGGCCCAGTCGCGCTGGGTCCAGTAGGAGTCCTTGGCGGCGTACGTCGTCAGCGTGATCCGCTCGATCCACTTGCAGGCGCTGATGAATCCGTACAGGCCGGGGACCACCATCCGGGCGGGATACCCGTGCTCACGAGGAAGGGCCGCGCCGTTCATGCCCAGCGCGATCATGGCGTCGCGGCCGTCGGTGGCGAGCTCGTACGGCGTCCCGATCGTCATGCCGTCGACGTCGGTGCTGAAGATCTGGTCGACGCCGTCCTGGACACCTGCCAGCTCCAGGAGGTCGCTGAGGCGGACGCCGATCCAGCGGGCGCCGCCGACGTACGGGCCGCCGACGCTGTTGGAGACGCAGGTCAGCGTGATGTCGCGCTCGATGAGGGGCATGGCGAGCAGGTCGTCGAAGGTGAGCTCGAGCTCCTTGTCGACCATCCCGTCGATCTTGAGCGACCAGCGGTCGATGTCCACGATGGGGACGTCGAGCCGGGTGTCGACGCGGTAGAACTCGTCGGTCGGGACCCGGAGCGCAGTGATGCCCGGGTAGTCCGCCTCGATCCCGGTCGGGAACGCCGGCGCGGGGTCGGCGGGCTTCGGGAAGGCTATGTCGGTGAGGCGGGCGCGGTACTTCCCGATCCACCGGCCGGCTCCGCCCATGACGGCCGCCGTCGCGGCGAGCACCCCGACGCCGATGAGGACACCGCGGCGCGAGGGCCCGGCCGAGTCGGTGACCGGCGCTGGCACGCGAGTCGCCATGCGGTCCAGCAGCCACAGCGCTCCGACCCCGGCGACCGCGGTCGCCAGGGAGGGCACCACGTCGCCCGGCTCGGCGGCCGGTCGGTTGAGCGCTGTGAACGCTGCGACGCCGACGAGCACCAGCTGGAGCGCGGCGCCCAGCGCGAACCGGCGCCGCGCGAGCAGCCCCGCAACCGCGGCAAGCGCCAGGACCCCGCCCATCACCGAGCCGATGAGGACCCGCTTGTCGTTGGACCCGAAGTGCTCGATCGCCCACTCCTTCATCGGCGTGGGTGTCAGGTCGATGACCTGGGAACCGACGGCCAGCACCGGGGATGAGGCCGGGTTCAGCAGTGCGGCCACGAGGTGGCCGGCGGCGACGCCGACAAGGGTCGCGAGGACCCCGAACAGGGCGTACGCGAGCCGGTTCCGCATGCACCTTGTTCGGAGCGGAGGCCGCGTCGGATGGTTACTTGGGCGGCAGGCTCCCGGCATACGTTGTGCCGATCCCGATCCAGCGCACCAGGTCGTCGTCGGCGGCGGCGGCGTCACCGGTGACGCGCAGCCAGCCGTCCATCTCCTTGCCGCGCATCTCGAACCGGGTCACGCCGGCCTCACCGACAAGCCGCTCGGTGTCGGCCGGGTCGCAGCGCAGCATCAGCCCGCCCTTGCCGCTCGCCGCGACAGCCATGTGTCCGCCGACGAGGAAGGCGAGGCCGCCGAACATCTTCTGCTCCGTCACCGGCATGTCGGGCAACAGCCCGCGGATCCGCTCGGCGAGCTCTTCGTCGTAGGCCATGCCGGGATCATGGCACCGGCCGGGGACAGTCAGCTCTGGACGAGAACGACGTAGGGGATCGACCCACCGGGCAGCAGGTACCGCTCGACCTCGACGAAGCCCTGCGCCAGAGCGAACGCCAGACCCTCCTCGTTCGAGGCGAGCACGACGGTCTCGACGGGCCGTTCGTCGGCCCACGAGCGGGCCACGGCCAGGCCGCGCTCGTAGAGAAGGGTCCCGATGCCGCGGCGGCGGTACGCCGGCAGGACCCGCGCGATCACCATCGCGCCTGCGTCGTCGGCCGGGCGGCGCACGGTCGAGTTGCCGACCGCACTCTGGCTGTCGGGGGCGACGACGTACGCCAGCTCGAGCCGGTGCCGCCCCGACCGCACACGCACGTCGTCCAGCGACAGCGGGTCGGTCGGGATGATCACGTTGTGGATGCGCTGCCAGTCGGCGACCGTCTGCTCGTCGGACACCTCGACGAAGCGCACATCGTCCACGTGCGGCAGTCTTCACCTCGTGACCGACACCTCCGCCGACCCCCCCGCCGACGCGCCCGCCGAGCTCGTCCACCTCGACGTCGCCGACCAGGTCGCGACGATCACGCTGGACTCCCCACACAACCGCAACGCGCTGTCGCGCCAGCTGGTGACCGACCTGTTCGAGCGGCTCGACGCCGCCGAGCGGGACGAGGCGGTGAAGGCGGTCGTGATCCGGTCGAGCGGGCGGGTGTTCTGCTCGGGCGCCGACCTGTCCGAGGCCTCAACGGTCGGCATGGAGGAGGGGTCTCGGGCGATGGTGAGGATGCAGCGCCAGATCGTGACGATGGGCAAGCCGGTCGTGGCCGAGGTGGGCGGCCCGGTGCGGGCCGGCGGCATCGGGATCGTGGCCGCCGCGGACCTCGCGATCGCTGCCGAGGACGCCACGTTCGCGCTCACCGAGGTCAAGCTCGGGCTGGCTGCCGCGATCATCTCGCTCACCGTCCACCACCGCATGAGCCCGCGCGCCGCAGCGCTGACCGCGCTCGGCGGCGAGGTGTTCAGCGGGACCGAGGCGGCGGCGTACGGCCTGGTGACCCGCGCGGTACCGGCCGACCGGGTGACCGAGGAGGTCGCCGCGCTCTGCGCCAGCCTCGCCACCGGCGCGGCGCAGGGGCTGCGCGAGTCGAAGCGGATCCTCAACCACGACCTCGTGGAGCGGATCGACACCCGGGGCGAGGAGATGGCCGCGCTGAGCGCCCGGCTGTTCGCCTCGGACGACGCCAAGCAGGCGATGACCGCCTTCCTGTCGCGGAAGAGCTAGAAATCCCTTGATCTGACCGGACGGTCCGCCAAACCCCTTTCGCGAGTTAGGCTTGGGAGCTTGCCCCTTGACGGGGGAGCCACCTGATCCACACCGGGATGGGCCGAGGGGACGACTCATTTGAACGACAAACTGGTCGAAGGCGAAATCGAGGCCGAGCAGGCTTTCGTCGACCGGGTCTACCTCCAGCTGGAGGAGTCTGCCCGCAACGCCCAGCAGCTGGCCCGAGAGGGACAGAACCGCGGCAAGCTCGGCCACGAGGGCGGCCTGGTCGAGCGGGACGCGATGGTCTACCAGGCCGCGCGCCGGATCGCGCAGCTCGACGCCGCCCACGAGGGCCTGGTCTTCGGGCGCCTCGACATGCAGCACACCGTTGACCGCGAGCCGCGCTACATCGGCCGGATCGGTCTGCGCGACGGACACCGCGACTCGCTCCTCATCGACTGGCGCGCGCCCGCGGCTGCGGTGTTCTACCAGGCGACCGCGGCCGAGCCGCGCAAGGTCGTACGCCGCCGGGTGCTGCGCTCGACCGGCCCCAAGGTCGTCGGCGTCGAGGACGAGCTGCTCGACGCCGAGGCGCTCGGCGACCTCGAGGCGGACGGCGTCGAGCTCCCGATCGTGGGCGAAGGCGCGCTGATGGCCCAGCTGTCGCGGGCCCGCGACCGCTCGATGCACTCCATCGTCGCGACCATCCAGGCCGAGCAGGACCTTGCGATCCGCGCTCCGAGCCGCGGGGTCGTCTCGATCGGCGGCGGCCCGGGCACGGGCAAGACCGTCGTGGCCCTGCACCGGGTGGCGTACCTCCTCTACACCGACCGGCGCCGCTACGAGAGCGGCGGCGTTCTGGTGGTCGGGCCGAGCGGTGTCTTCATGCGCTACATCGAGCGGGTGCTCCCCAGCCTGGGGGAGGCCGCGGTGGCGCTGCGCTCCCTGGGTGAGGTGGTCGACGGCCTGCGCGCGACCCGCCACGACGAGCCGGCGGTGGCCGACATCAAGGGCTCGGCGCGGATGGCGACCCTGCTGCGGCGAGCGGCGCGGTTGCAGGCGCCTGGCAGCCCGGAGCAGTTCCGCGTCTTCTGGCGCGACGACGTACTCACGCTCGAGCGCGGACCGCTCGGCCGGGTCCGCCGGCAGCTGATGTCGCAGGGGCGGCGCAACCGGCAGCTGCCGCGGGTGGCCGGGGCCCTTCTCGACGCGTTGTGGAGCCAGGTTCGCGGCGAGCGCGGCCTGGACCGGGGACGCGACGCGTTCGACGCCGACCTGCTCAGTGACGACGAGTTCCTCGACTTCGTGGTCGGCTGGTGGCCCCCGCTCGACGCGCGCACCGTGCTGGGCTGGCTGCGCGATCCGGACCTGCTCGCCCAGGTCGCGGACGGCCTGCTCAGTCACGAGGAGCAGCGCCTGCTGGCCAAGTCATGGGGCAGCGACGACGAGGTCGACCTGTCCGTCGAGGACGTGCCGCTGATCGACGAGCTGCGCTACGCGCTCGGCGACGTGCCCCAGCGCACCGACGACGAACGCGACCTCGACGAGACCTCCCTGCTGGAGGGTGGCGTCGACATGCAGGAGCTGCTGACCGCGTCCGAGCGCGAGTACGCCCCGTCCGGTCGAGCCTGGGCGCCGCCGACGCACCGCCTCGAGGACGACCCGTTCTCGCACGTCCTGGTCGACGAGGGGCAGGACCTCACGCCGATGCAGTGGCGGATGGTCGGGCGGCGCGGCAAGACCGCGTCGTGGACGATCGTCGGAGACCCGGCGCAGTCGTCGTGGCCCGACCCGGCCGAGTCCGCCGAGGCTCGCGCGACCGCGCTCGAGGGCAAGGAGCGACACGAGTTCCACCTCTCGACGAACTACCGCAACTCCTCCGAGATCTACGAGTACGCCGCTGCGTACGCCCAGCGCGTCGGGCTCGACGCCGACCTGCCCACCGCGGTCCGTTCGACAGGGGTCGAGCCGCAGGAGGTCACGGGGGTGACCGACCTCGAGCCCGCGACGCGTGAGGCCGTGCTCGAGGTGGCAGGCCGGGTGTCCGGCACGGTCGGGGTCGTGGTGCCGGTCGCGCGTCGTTCCGAGGTGAACGCCTGGCTCGCGTCCTGGCCGGAGCTGGCCGCGGACGCGCCCGGGGCTCGCGCTGCCATCGACTCGTCGGTGACACCTTCGGGCGAGGACCGCGTGGTGGTGCTGACCGGCCTCGACACCAAGGGCCTGGAGTTCGACGGCATCGTCGTCGTTCGCCCCGAGGAGATCGAAGCGGAGTCGGTGACCGGCCGTTCGACGCTGTACGTCGTGTTCACCCGGGCGACCCAGCTGCTCACGACGATCTCCTGATCGTTGGCCTCGGCACTGGCCGGGTAGTCCGTGATTCAACGGCCCCTGGAGCGCATGATCTGGGGCCGTTTGTTCACGGACTACCCCGAGCCGCCGGTCCTCACGACGACCCTGAACCCCCCACGTTTTCTGATGGTCCGGGTCGTCGTGGCACAGTTCTGCTCCGTGCGCCGCGCCCTCGTCCTCCTGCTCGCCGTACTCACGATGGCGACGGCTCTCTCGGTGGTGACAGGTTCGCCCGCGGACGCCGCGCCCTCGGTCGACAAGCGGCTCGGTCAGGGTGAGTGCGCGCTCACCGGCCGGGTCTGGGTGGCCGGCCGTGGCTGCGCGCGGCACTACTGCGTCAAGGGCGCGACCATGTTCAAGGAGGGCCACGACGCCGAGCTGTGCAGGCTCAGTGGCCGCGACGGCGCCGAGTACGCCCGTCCGATCAACTCGCGCCGCTGCGCGGACCTGGGCCGGGTCTGGATCGGCGAGGTCAACTCCTGTGCCTCCAACCCCAACCGGTCGCGGTACGTCGTACCGAACGCCCCGCAGTGCCGTGGCAACGGCAAGATCTACGTCAACCATGGCGAGGCGGAGGGGCGCTACGACGAGTGCCTGACCCCGGGCCGGGTCGCCAAGCTGACGAGGATCGCCAAGCGGAACAAGCAGTCGCTCAACGAGGCGGCGCTCGACCGCAACCGGTTCAACTGCTCCTACCGCGCCGGCTGGGTGATGCAGAACGGCACCTGCGAGAAGCGCGAGGGCCCGGTGCCGGCCTCACAGGAGGGCGGCTTCTACGTGGTCGGCGACTCGGTGAGCTGGCGGGCCGACGACGAGCTGGCTGACCGGGAGCCGAAGTGGATCCTCGACCTGCGCCCGGGCCGCCGCCTCGACGAGCTGCCCGGCCGGCTGAACTGGTTCCGCGCCAACCACGGCTACCCCGACCAGGTGATCGTGCAGCTCGGCACCAACCGGCGGAAGGGGTTCAACGAGGGCGACTTCCGAACCACTCTGCTGTCGCTGCCGGCCAGCACCCCGGTGCTCTTCCTGCTCCCGTACCGCAAGTTCAAGGGCACCAACGCGGGCCCGGTCGCGGCCACCAAGAAGTACGCGCGATGGATGCGGAACCTGGCCTCCCACCGTCCGATGACCTGCCTGTCGGACTGGCCGAAGATCGCTGCCTCGCACCTGTCGTACCTTGTCGACGGCGAGCACCCCGACGCCAAGCACGAGCGTTGGTACGCGCGCTACGTCGTCCGCGCGTGGGGTGACTGCGCCCGCCACCTCGGCCTCTGAGCCGACCACGGGTTCACGACTCGTCTGCGTATTCCTCGCGAAGGTAGTCACCCAGGTACGGGATCGCGAACCGCACGTAGCCTCGCCCGGCTTCCTCGATGACCTGAGCGGCGATCAGGCGGCGGCGGTACGTGTTGATGTAGTGACGGTCGCGGCTCAGCCTCCGGGCCAGGTCCGCGACCCGCGTCTTTCGGTCGTCCTCGGACATCGCCACCAGGAACCGGCGGTCGACGTCGGACAGGTCGTTGAGTGCCGCCTCATGGACAAGAGTTCCGAGGCGTGACCTGGCGTCGTGGATGCCACGCTCCACCGCGGTCCGACCGATGGTGTCGCTGCGGGCGTTTCGCCAGATGTGGTAGCCGACCAACTGCACCAGGTAGGGATAGCCGCCGGAGGCCTTGGCGGCCAAGCCGGTCAGTCCCGGCTCGATGCGGCGGCCGTTCTCACCAATCGTCTTCTCGAGAGCATCCTGCACTTCCTCGATGTCGAGGGCTTCGAGCTGGTGGCGATCGGCGCGCCTGAGAAACGTCAGAACTTCGTCCGACAAGAGACTCGTCACTGCTGCGGGCAACCCCGCCATCACGAGCGCGAACTGGCGCTCCTCACGCACCATGTGCTGAGTCAGGGCGCCAAGCTCGCGCAGCTCCGAGCGGACTCCGCCGTGGACCTCGTCCACAGTCACCATGAGGCCGCGCTCAGGGCCCAGGTCGTCGAGCAGACTGGTCAACCTGGCCCGCAAGTCCGGCGCATGATCTGCCACCGGTTCGAAGCTGACCCCGCCGGCTGGTGCAACCTGAACTCCGGTCAGGCGGCGCCGAGGCCCGGGGAACTCTCGCTCAGCCAGCCTGGCGATCTCGGACTCGAGCCGGGTGAGCAGCCCCGGGGTGGCTGTGAGGTCGATGTGGTGCCAACCACGCTGCAGGGCGACGTCGGACGACTCATTGAGCATGACCGTCTTCCCGACGCCACGCTGGCCCGTGAACAGGCTGACCCGAGCCGGCGCGCCTGGACCCTCGTCGAGGGAGTCGCCGATAGCCTCGAGCAGCGAGGCTCTGCCGATGACCTCCGGGGGCGACGCACCTGTTGACGGTCGGAACGGGTTGAGGGCAACCACTTCACTCCTTACTACTCCTTATCACTTCATATCACTCTTGTTCACTTCTTGCCACAGTGGACCGCGGGCGCTGGGCGGTGCATGCCCATCTAGGCTTCCCGCATGGCTCCCTCGTCCTCTGGCACGACCGATGCCCGGGCCGCGATCGCCGCGCTCCAGGGACACGAGGCGTGGGCGATCATCCGTCGGTCGACGCGGGCGGGCGACCGCGACACCGTCGGCCTGGTCGGCGGGACGCGGCGCGTGGTCGAGTCGCTGCTCGACGTACCACTGGAGTCCGGTGCGCCCGCCGAGGGGCACATCGCCGACCGGCTGCTGGCGGTGCCGTTCCGGCAGGTGCGCGAGCGGGGGTTCGAGGCGCACGACGACGGGACGCCGCTCGTGGTGGTCGACGTCGAGACCGAGCTGGAGTTCTCGGTCGAGGAGGTCGTCGCGGCGATCGACGACACCGGCGTGGAGTTCGCGGATCGCGGCGGCTTCGACACCGACGACGAGGAGTACGGCAAGCTCGTCGAGGCGATCATCCACGACGAGATCGGGCAGGGCGAGGGCGCGAACCTCGTCATCGGCCGGCACTACCGCGCGACCGTCGCGGAGTGGGGACCGGGCAAGGCGCTGACCGTGCTCAAGCGGCTGCTCGAGCGGGAGCGCGGCGCCTACTGGACCTTCCTCTTCTTCACGGGCGACCGCTACCTGATCGGCGCCAGCCCGGAGCGGCACGTCTCGATCCACAACGGCGACGTACGGATGAACCCGATCAGCGGCACCTTCCGACTGCCCACCGA
Source organism: uncultured Actinomycetota bacterium (assembly GCA_963825455.1). Taxonomy (GTDB): domain Bacteria; phylum Actinomycetota; class Actinomycetes; order Propionibacteriales; family Nocardioidaceae; genus Nocardioides. Next base: position 35,136 of record CAWGTG010000002.1, on the reverse strand, counting down.
GCCGGGCGCGGACCTGGCCGGCGAGCTGCTCGAGTTCCTGCACGACGAGAAGGAGATCTACGAGCTGTTCATGGTCGTGGACGAAGAGCTCAAGATGATGTGCGACATCTGCCACGAGGGCGGTCAGGTGCTCGGGCCGTTCCTCAAGCCGATGAGCCGGCTCATCCACACCGAGTACCTCCTCGCCGGTCGGACCGACCGCGACCCGCGCGAGGTGCTGCGCGACACGATGTACGCCGCCACGGTCACCGGCTCCCCGGTGGAGAACGCCTGCCGGCTGATCAAGCAGTACGAGACCGAGGGCCGCGGCTACTACGGCGCCGCGCTGGCGGTGCTCGGCCGCGACGCCCAGGGCGGCCCGGTCGTGGACAGCCCGATCGTGATCCGCACCGCCGACGTCGACCTCGAGGGCCGGCTCACCGTCACCGCGGGGGCGACCCTGGTGCGCGACTCCGACGCGGCGTACGAGGTCGCCGAGACGCACGCCAAGGCCGGCGGCATCCTGAGCGCCTTCGGGCTGGTGCCACCGGCGCCGACACCGTCCGTGAACGTCGCCGAGCTGGTCAACGACGAGGACGTGCTGCTCGCCCTCAACCAGCGCAACCGGCGGCTGTCGTCGTTCTGGCTGACCGACCAGGCCGGGGCGCCGCCGGATCCCCGGCTGCGAGGCAAGAGCGTGGTGGTGCTCGACGGCGAGGACGACTTCGTCAACATGCTGCGCCACCTGCTCGGCGTGCTCGGCCTGACCAGCACGGTGGTGCGCTACGACGAGTACGCCGAGGGCTGCCTCGACGGCTTCGACCTGGTGATCGTCGGCCCCGGGCCGGGCGACCCGCGCGACGACAGCGATCCGAAGATGCTCACGCTGCGCGCGGCGACCGCCGCCCTGCTGGCGGCCCGGCGGCCGTTCCTGGCGGTCTGCCTCGGCCATCAGGCGCTCTGCCACGAGCTCGGGATCCCGCTGGCCTACAAGGACATCGTGTTCCAGGGCACCCAGTCACCGGTGCAGATAGACGGGCGGACCGAGCGGGTCGGCTTCTACAACACCTTCGTGGGCCGGATGGCGCCGGACACGGTGCTGCCCGACGGCGTCCGGATCGAGACCGACCCCGAGACCGGTGACCTCCACGCGGTCTACGGGCCGCACTACCGAGGCATCCAGTTCCACACCGAGTCGATCCTCACCGAGCACGGCTACGACCTCGTGCACCGACTGGTCTCCGACCTGCTGCTGGACTGATTGACCTCATCCGTTCGGGCAACTGTGACGAACCGGACTGCACGATTTCGCGGACACCGGCACTTTTTGGCTGCGCAAGCCTTCGATGGGTGATCGAATGGTGGCAGGGCCCGATGGTGACTGCCCCCCAGCGCCATCGGGCCCGTTTACTTTGTCTGGATGATGCCTGCAACCGCGTGGCCCTCGACCCCGTCGGACCGGGCATGAGGACCCTCCTCGCGCTCGCCGCCATCGCGGTCGTCGTACCGCTCTCGGCCTGCGAAGGCTCGGTCTCGGTGGGTGGCGACGCCACGCACCAGCTCGAGGTGCGTGGCGCGCACACCGGCTTCGACCTCGAGGTGCCCGTGGACTGGGCGATCACCGACGTCTGGGACGCGGCCGCCTGCGGCTCGGTGTCGTACGACGTGGCCGAGGACGGCGCGACCCGGCTGGTCATCGAGGCGGTCCCGACCTCGTGCGCCGAGGCCGGCCAGGACAGCCAGATCGGCAACGGGTTCCACGGCATCTACCGGACCGTCGACGACGTGCCGGAGCCAGAAGACTCCGCCATCGTCTCGACGAAGCTCGGCGAGGCGACGGTGTTCACCCAGGAGTACTTCGAGTGCACCAACGAGTGCGAACGCTGGGACGAACCGGTGGCGATCGTGACCGTCGACACCCCGGTCGACGCGGGCTACCCGACCTTGCTGATCCGCGCCGAGAAGGACAAGGTCTCGCGCGCCGACTTCGAGGACATCGTCGCGACCCTCGCCGCGCCGTACGTCCCGGCGGGATAGCCCTAGCGTCAGTCGGCCGCGACCTCGTAGAGCAGGTCGCCGGCTGCGACCGTCCGGCCGTCCTGAGCCGGCACGGAACCCTTGGGCCGGTCCATCACGACGACGGGTACGACGGGTGAGAGCCCCTCGGCGCGGGTGACCGAGACGTCCCAGGTGACCATCGGCTCGCCGGCCGCGACAGTGGTGCCCTCGGTCGCGTGCACCTCGAAGCCGCGCCCGTCGAGCCGCACCGTGTCCAGCCCGAGGTGGACCAGGACGCCGACGCCGTCGGGGCCGAGGACCACGAACGCGTGCGGGTGCAGCTTGACCAGGGTGCCGGCGATCGGGGACACGACGGTGACCGGCCCCCCGGTGTCGGTCGGATCGACGGCCACTCCGGGCCCGACCATCTCGGCGGCGAACACCGGGTCGGGCACCTCGCTCATCGGCAGCAGCCGACCGGCGAGGGGCGCCAGGACCGCCGTGCTCACATCAGGTCCTCGATGTCCTCGGCCAGGTTGTCGGCCTCGGGGCCGACGACGACCTGGACGACGCTCCCGGACTTGATGACCCCGTGGGCACCGGCGGCCTTCAGAGCCTTCTCGTCCACGAGGCTGCCGTCCTCGACCTCGGTGCGGAGCCGGGTGATGCAGGCCTCGATCTCGACGATGTTCTCCGCGCCGCCGAGTCCGGCCAGGATCTGCTCTGCCTTGCTGCTCATGGCTCTCGCTTCCCGAGTGTGCTGGTGAGTGGAGCCCTTGACAGTGCCGCATCCGGACAGGCAGGCTCAACTGGTACGTACCAGACCGTACCAATTAGCGGACCTGCCGTCGAGGGGTGTCATGGGTGGGAGTTCTCGGGTGATCAACGACGGCCCGCGCCCCAAGCACGCCCAGCTGCGCGACGCTCTGGCCGAGCTGGCCGCCACCGAGGGACCGGATGTCGCGATCCCCTCCGAGCGCGACCTGATGGTGGCCCACGGGGTCTCGCGGGCGACGGTGCGCAAGGCCATCGACGGCCTGGTGGCCGACGGCCTGCTGCAGCGCATCCACGGCAAGGGCACCTTCGTGTCCCGGCCCCGGCTGGAGAGCCGGCTGCACCTCGCGTCGTTCAGCCAGGACATGCGGCGTCGCGGGCTCGTGCCCTCGACCCGAGCTCTCGGCGTCGAGCTGGAGGTGCCGCCGGCTGACGTCGCGGCGTCGCTCCAGCTCGGAACCGGCGCGCAGGTGTGGCGGCTGGACCGGGTCCGGCTGGCCGACGGCCAGCCGATCGCGCACGAGCACGGCTGGTATCCCGAGCCGCTGCTCCCCGGGCTCATCCGGCACGACCTCGGCGGCTCTCTCTACGAGCTGTTCCGCGACCACTACGGGCTGGCCATCGACGCCGCCGAGCAGACGCTCTGGGGCGAGTCCGCCGACGAGACGTACGCCGAGCTGCTCGACGCGCCGCTGCACACCCCACTCCTTGTCTTCCGGCGGGTATCCACCTCAGCCGGGAAGCCGCTGGAGCACGTCGTCTCCCGCTATCGGGGCGACCGCTACCAGCTGCACATGTCGCTGGGCCGCGACGGTGTCGGCACCAGCATCTCGGAAGGCTAGATCCCTCGGAAGGAAGTCAGCAGTGAGCACAGCAGATGTCCCGCTAGGCGCGGGAACGACAGGGCGACGGTTCAACCTCGCCCCGGTCCAGAAGTTCGGCCGGAGCCTGATGCTCCCGATCGCGGCACTGCCGGTGGCGGCGCTGCTGCTGCGGTTCGGCGCGAAGGACATGCTCGGCGCGGAGGGGCTCGGCTGGGTGAAGGTGGCCTCGGTCGTCGGTGCCGCAGGCAACGGACTCTTCGCCAACCTGCCGATCCTGTTCGCGGTCGGTATCGCGATCGGCATGGCCAAGAAGGCAGACGGCTCCACGGCCCTGGCTGCAGTGGTCGGATACCTGGTGTTCAAGTCCGTGGGCGACGCCATGTCGCCGTACGTTCTCGACGGCGAGGAGCTGATCAACTTCGGCGTGCTCGGCGGCATCGTGATGGGCCTGGTCTCGGCGTACCTCTGGCAGCGCTATCACCGCGTCAAGCTGCCGGAGTATCTCGCGTTCTTCGGCGGCCGCCGGTTCGTCCCGATCATCACCTCGCTGGTCGCGGTCGTGATCTCGGTGTTGATGAGCTTCGTCTACCAGTACTTCGACGCCGGCATCACCAACCTCGGTGAGTGGGTCACCGACAACGACGTCATCGGCGGTTTCGTCTACGGCACGCTCAACCGACTGCTCATCCCGCTCGGGCTGCACCACATCCTCAACAACCCGCCATGGCTGCTCTTCGGTTCCTACACCCCCGAGGGCGGCACGGAGGTGCACGGCGACATCGCCCGCTTCCTGGCCGGCGACCCGACCGCCGGCGCGTTCATGACCGGCTTCTTCCCGATCATGATGTTCGCCCTGCCGGCCGCCGCTCTGGCGATCTGGCACGAGGCCAAGCCCCAGCACAAGAAGGCCGTCGGCGGCATCATGTTCTCCGCCGCGCTCTGCTCGTTCCTGACCGGGATCACCGAGCCGCTCGAGTTCGCGTTCATGTTCGTGGCGTGGCCGCTCTACATCCTCCACGCCGTCCTGACAGGGACGTCTCTGGCGCTGGTCAACGCGCTCGACATCAAGGACGGGTTCGGGTTCTCGGCCGGCCTGTTCGACTACCTGCTCAACTTCAACATCGCGACCAAGCCGCTGCTGCTGATCGTGATCGGGCTCGGCTACGCATTCATCTACTACTTCTCGTTCCGCTTCGTGATCCGATGGTGGAACCTCAAGACGCCGGGTCGCGAGGACGAGGGGGAGGAGTCTTCGGTGCTCGCGGACACCAGTGCCTGACACTCCGGAGGCGCCGCTGCCGCCGGGCGCGCGGGTCGTCGCCGCCGGCGCCCTGGCCCTGCCCACGGGGATGGCGGTCGATGGCTGGGTCGTCATCGACGGCGAGCGGGTGCTCGCCGTCGGTGCCGGTCCGCCACCGGCGCCTCCGTCGGAACGCCTCGGGTTGGTGACTCCGGGTTTCGTCGACGTGCACGTGCACGGCGGGGGCGGGGCGTCGTTCGACGGCGGCGACCCCGAGGCGGTGGCGACCGTCGTACGCACCCACCTCGCACACGGGACCACCACGATGGTGGCGAGCCTGGTCACCGACTCGCTCGAAGGGCTCGCGGCGTCCTGCTCGTCGCTGGCGTCGCTGGCCGACGACGGAGTGGTCGCCGGCATCCACCTCGAAGGCCCGTGGCTGAGCCCGGCCCGGGCCGGGGCGCACGAGCCGTCACTGATCGTCGACCCGACCGCGTCCGCGGTCTCGCGACTGCTCGAGGCGGCTCGTGGACATCTGCGCATGGTCACCCTCGCCCCCGAGCGCCCTGGTGCGCTGCCGGCGATCGCCCAGCTGGTCGAAGCCGGAGTGGTCGCCGCGGTCGGCCACACGGATGCGACGTACGACGAGACGCGGGCCGCGCTGGCGGCCGGGGCGACGGCCGGCACGCACCTGTTCAACGCGATGCCGCCGTTGCACCACCGCCAGCCCGGCCCGGTCGCGGCCCTGCTCGAGTCCTCAGCGTTCCTCGAGCTCGTCGCCGACGGCGTGCACGTCCACCCCGCGGTGCTCGCGCTGGCCTGGCGGTCGGGCCGCACCGCCCTGGTCACCGACGCCATGGCGGCCGCGGGCGCAGCCGACGGTGAGTACACGCTCGGCTCGCTCTCCGTCGTGGTCCGGGACGGGGAGGCGCGGCTCGCGTCGACGGGCGCGATCGCGGCCTCGACCGCGACCCTGGCCTCGTCGCTGCGGTTCGCGACCTCGATGGCCGGCGTACCCCTGCCGGACGCCCTCGCGGCGGTCACGTCCACGCCGGCCGCGATGCTCGGTCTCGAAGGGGTGGGCGTCCTGGCGCCCGGCTCGTACGCCGACCTGGTCGAGCTGTCCGACGACCTCGAGGTGAACCGCGTCATGCGCCGAGGAGCCTGGGTCCCCTTATCTTGACCAGGTGCCGCACGTCGAACCTTCGTGTGCGCTTCGCGCACACATAGCACGCGCCTCGCGGCGTTGCCGTCGCTCGATGATGGGCCGACAGCGTCGTCGCTCCGGCGCCTTGCGATGCACGCGCTCTGAGCACGCCAAGTGCGCATGAACGTCCGACGCACGACACCTGTGACCCCGGACGTCGTGGTGGTGGACCACCACGACTCCTACACGTGGAACCTGGTCCATCTGGTCGCATCCGTGACCGGGGTACTGCCGACCGTGGTCCAGCACGACGAGGTGGAGCCGGACGAGGTGTTGCGGCACTCGCACGTGGTGCTGTCGCCGGGGCCGGGTACTCCGGTGGCGCACGTGGATTTCGCTGTCGGGCGTGAGGTGCTGCTGTCCGGCTCGCGACCGGTGCTCGGCGTCTGCCTCGGCATGCAGGGCATGGTGACGACGTACGGCGGCACGGTCGACCGGATCGCACCCGCGCACGGCGTCGTGGAGCGGATCCGGCACGACGGCGACGGGGTGTTCGAGGGGCTGCCGCAGCTGTTCGCGGCGGTGCGCTACCACTCGCTGGCGGCGCTCTCGCTGCCGGATGAGCTGGTGGTCACCGCGTCCGACGCCGGCGGCGACGTGGTGATGGGGGTGCGGCACGCGGCGCTGCCGCAGGAGGGCGTGCAGTTCCACCCCGAGTCGATCCTGTCCGAGCACGGCGCCGAGCTGGTCGCGAACTTCCTGGCTGGCAGCTCGTGATCACCCCACTAAAGCGCTTGAGAGGCGCGCTCCGCGCGGAAGCGACACGCTTCCGCGGGGACCCCGAAAAGCGTTGAGCGCGGTCGACGCGTTCCGAGAGGCGGCCGCGGCGCACCAGCGCTGCTTCTGGCTCGACGGCGGCGGCGCCCGCGAGTGGTCGGGCCACCGGTCGCTGATCGGCATCCTGGAGCCGGACGACGTCTCCCTGACCTACTCCGCCGTCACCCGTGAGGTCACTCGGCACATGGACGGCGAGTCGGAGGTGGTCGGGACCGACGTGTTCAGCGTGCTGGAGGGGGAGCTGGCTCTTGGGTCCCACCGCGACCAGTGGTTCGGCTACTTCGGGTATGCGTGCCGGCCCGACCTGCCGGCTCTCACCGCGCCCGGCGGCGTACCGGACGCCGTGTGGATGCGGCCGAGCCATGTGCGGCTGTTCGACCACGGGCCGGTGCAGGGATCCCCGGGTACCCGGGGAAGCCTGACGATCTCAGGTGAGGTTTCGGCCCAGATCGTCAGGGATACCCGGGTACCCGGGTATCCCGACAGCCCGCCGGCCACCTACACCGCTGCGTTCACCCAGGTCCAGGAGGCGCTGCACGCCGGCAACAGCTACGAGGTCAACCTGACCTATCGGCTCGACGCCGCGAGCGACCTCGACCCGGTCGCGGCGTACCTGAGGCTGCGCGAGCTCAACCCCGCGCCGTACGCCGGGTTCCTGCAGCACGACGTCGGCCCGCCTGACGGGGGAGCGCGGGGGTGGCTGCTGAGCTCGTCGCCGGAGCGGTATGCGCTGGTCACCAGGGACGAGGACGGCGACCGCACGATCGAGACCAAGCCGATCAAGGGCACCACGCCGCGCGGCGGCACGCCCGAGGCGGACGAGGAGCTGCGGCGCGCGCTCGAGACCGAGCCGAGGTTCCGCGCCGAGAACCTCATGATCACCGACCTGCTCCGCAACGACCTCGCGATGGTCTGCGAGGTCGGCACCGTCGAGGTGCCGGCGCTGCTGGCTGTGGAGTCCTACCCCACCGTGCACCAGCTGGTCTCCACGGTCCGGGGCCGGCTGCGCGACGACGTCACGACGGTCGGCGCGCTGCGGGCACTGTTCCCGGCCGGCTCGATGACCGGAGCGCCCAAGCTGCGCACGATGAAGGTGATCACCGAGGTCGAGGACACCGCGCGCGGAGCGTACGCCGGGGCGTTCGGGTGGCTCGCCGCCGACGGCCGGGCCGACCTCGGCGTGATCATCCGCACGCTGACGACCACCGGCGACGGCTCGTACCTGCTCGGCACCGGTGGCGGGATCACCGTGCACTCCGACGTCGAGAGTGAGTACGCCGAGTCGCAGTGGAAGGCGGAGCGCCTGCTGACCGCCGTCAGCGAGCCTCCACCGCCTGCTTGAGCAAAGCCATGTTGGCGGCCTCCTCGCGGCGCATCAGCGCCAGGAAGACCGGGAAGACGAGCTTGAAGAACCCGTGCGGAGTGGCGTCGAACCGGCTGGTCAGCTGGGTCCCGCCCGACTCCGGCACCAGGGTGATGGTCAGGTCGACGGTCACCGGCCCGTCGTTGACGAACCGCCAGCGGGTCGGCCGCTCGTACTCGACGCACTCCAGGGTCACGACCTTGCTCTTGGTCCACTTCGCTCGCCACTTGGTTCCGACTCCGATCGGGCCGTCGGTGAGCTTCTCCATGACCTCGACCTTGGGGTTCCACTCCAGCTCGTGGACCGGGTCGGACAGGTAGTCGAAGACCTCTTCCGCTGGGCTCTGGAGGAGCACCGTGCTCTCGATGACCGCCACCCCTCCATGGTGCCGTCCGGTCCGGGCGGCGTCGAGCGCCCTGTCGCCGTTCGACCTGCCGTAATACCGTGGCGACTTGTGAACTCCAGCGTCGACGCGGTGACCGCCCCGCACGTCATCGTGCTCTTCGGTGCGACCGGCGACCTCGCCAGGCGGAAGCTGCTGCCCGGGCTGCTGCGGCTCACCCAGTCGGGCCTGCTCAAGGACGCCCGGATCGTCGGCACCTCGCTCGAGGACATGGACACCGCGGAGTTCGTCGAGCGTGGGCGGGAGGCCTGCGCGGAGTTCGGGAAGGGCGACCTCCTCGACGGCAAGTGGGAGCGGTTCGCCGGGATGCTCAGCTACGTCCCGCAGGGCGACGGGCCACACGCGCTGGCCGACGCGGTGCGCAAGGCGTCGGCGGAGCTCGGCGTCGAGGACGACGTACGTCTCCTGCACTACCTCTCGGTGCCACCCAAGGCGGCCCTGGACGTGATCCACCAGCTCGACGAGGCCGGCCTGGTCGAGCGCTCGCGGATCATCATGGAGAAGCCGTTCGGCACCGACCTCGCGTCCGCCGTCGCCCTCAACAACGAGGTGCACCAGATCTTCGACGAGTCGCAGATCTTCCGGATCGACCACTTCCTCGGCAAGGAGGCGGCGCAGAACATCCTCGCGTTCCGCTTCGCCAACGGCCTCTTCGAGCCGATCTGGAACCGCAACTTCATCCAGCACGTGCAGATCGACGTGCCCGAGACGCTCGGCCTCGAGGGCCGCACGTCGTTCTACGAGTCCACCGGCGCCTATCGCGACATGGTGGTCACCCACCTCATGCAGGTGCTCGCGTTCATGGCGATGGAGCCCCCCACCTCGCTCCTGCCGGGGCCGATCAGCGACGAGAAGCTCAAGGTGTTCCGCTCGATGAAGCCGATCGAGCCGCACGACGTCGTCCGCGGCCAGTACGGCGGCTACCGCGGCAAGGAGGAGGTCGCCGAGTACTCCGACACCGAGACCTTCATCGCCCTGCGGATCGAGATCGACAACTGGCGCTGGGCCGGCGTCCCGTTCTTCCTCCGGACCGGCAAGAAGCTCGCCGAGGGCGCCCGCGTCATCTCCATCGCGTTCAAGGAGCCACCGCTCTCGATGTTCCCCGCCGGGTCGAACGCCGGCATGCAGGGCCCCGACCACCTCACCTTCGACCTCGCAGACCAGTCCCGGATGTCGCTGTCCTTCTACGGCAAGCGCCCCGGGCCCGGGATGCAGCTCGAGAAGCTCTCGATGCAGTTCGCCACCCACGAGACCGGCTCCTCGATCGACGTACTCGAGGCCTACGAGCGGCTGATCCTCGACGCCATGCGCGGCGACCACACGCTGTTCACCACCGCCGACGGGATCGAGACCCTGTGGGAGAAGTCGGTCCCGCTCATCCAGAACCCACCGCCGGTCCGCGCGTACTCCCCCGGCTCGTGGGGCCCGAACGCGATCCACCAGCTCGTTGCGCCGCACGCCTGGCGGCTGCCGTTCGAGCGCTCCTGGCGGGACCCGAACGCCGTCGGGCAGTAGCGACCGCTGGAGCGGTGGGCTGGCAACCTCTGTCCACACGGCCGGGCGGGGGAGCGGTGGGCTGGCAACCTCTGTCCACATGGCCGGGCGGGGGAGCGGTGGGCTGGCAACCGCTCTCCACGGGGATGACCGTTGCTGAGACACCGCCGCCAGTGGAGCAAGGTTGCTGGCTGACCCGCTGGGCCGGGCCCAGACGCTGTGGCAGGTGGGCTGGCAACCGCTCTCCACGGGGATGACCGTTGCTGCGCCACCGCCGCCTGGGGAGAACGGTTGCTCAGCCACCGCTCCCGCGGGAGTCAGATGTTCAACGTCTCCTCGCTACGAGCGACAGTTGCCGGCGGCTCGATCGGCTTGGGCGATGACGCACCAGGGAGCCGGAACGTCATCCGGGTGCCGCCGGAGGGCGAGCGGCCGGCCTCGACGGTGCCGGCGTGCCGTTCGGCGACCTGGGCCACGATCGAGAGGCCGAGGCCGGAGCCGGGCATGGCGCGGGAGACGTCCGAGCGGTAGAAGCGCTCGAAGATGTGGGGGAGGTCCTCCTCGGCGATGCCGGAGCCCTCGTCGTCGACGGTGACCACGCCGCCGTGCAGCGCGATCGTGACGGTGCCGGACGGCGGACTCCACTTGGCGGCGTTGTCGAGCAGGTTGGTCAGGGCGCGCTCGAGCGCGGGGGAGTCGCCCTCGACGTACCACGGGTCCGCAGAGACCACGAAGGAGAGTGACGGGGCCCGGCGCCGGACGCGGGCCACCGCCTGCTCGAGGACCTCGTGCAGCTCGACGGTGCCGATGACCGCCGGCGTGGGCTCGTCACGTGCCAGCTCCACCAGGTCGCCGACCAGGGTGGTCAGCTCTTCGAGCTGGGCGCGTACGTCGGTGAGCAGCTCGGCGCGTGCGTCGTCGGGCAGCGAGGCACCGGCCTGGGTGAGCAGGTCGATGTTGGTGCGCAGCGACGTGAGCGGCGTACGCAGCTCGTGGCCGGCGTCGGCCACCAGCCGCCGTTGCCGATCGCGCGAGGCGGCCAGTGACGCGAGCATCTGGTTGAACGCCGACGCCAGCCGGGCGATCTCGTCATCGCCCTCGACGCGGATCGGGGCGAGCCGCTCGGTGCGTGCGATGTCCTCGGCGGCGGCAGTGAGGCGGCGGACCGGCCGCAGTCCGTTGCGGGCAACCGCCCAACCGGCCACTCCCGCGGTGATCATCCCCGCTATGCCGAACAGCAGCGTCACCAGCCCGAGCTTGGTGAGCACGTGCTGCTGGGGTTCCAGCGACTGGGCGATCACCAGCGCGAACCCTGGCTGACCCCTGACCGGCACGGCCACGACCCGGTAGTCGACACCGTTGGCACGGACGGTCCGCAGGCTCTGCCCCGCGTCGCCGGTGGCCACCGCGAGCTCGTCCGGGCCGAGGCGGATCACGTCGCCCGTACCCTCGAAGCCGGACTGCCCGTCGGCGCGCATGTAGCCGATGCGGACGTCGGACGAGGCGACCAGGTACGCCGGCGTCGACGAGCCCTCGGTGAGTCGGTCGATCTCGTCGAGGGCGCTTGACGCGTTCCGCGCCCGGTCGACCAGTGAGTCGTCGAGCGAGGACTGCAGCTGCATCCGCACGGTGGCGTAGGCGCCGAGCGCGACGATCGCCACCGCCAGCCCCACGGCCATCGTGGTGAGCAGGGTGACCCGGCTGGCCAGCGAGCGCCTGTAGTGCCAGCGTCCGTTGGGATCGAAGCCCAGTGGAAGGACGGTCATGCTTTTTCGGGGTCCCCGCGGAAGCACACGCGCTTCGCGCGAAGCGCCGTGACCGCGTGGTTTCGTGGGGTGATCACGTTTCCTTCAAGACGTAGCCGACGCCCCGCACGGTGTGGATCAGCCGCGGCTCGTCCTCGGCCTCGGTCTTGCGGCGCAGGTAGCCTACGTAGACCTCGAGCGAGTTCGCCGTGGTCGGGAAGTCGTAGCCCCACACCTCCTCGAGGATGAAGCTGCGCTCCAGCACCCGGCGCGGCCGGCGCAGGAACATCTCGAGCAGCGTGAACTCGGTGCGGGTCAGCACGATCGCCCGGTCACCGCGGCGCACGTCGCGCGTCGCGAGGTCCATCGACAGGTCGGAGAACGCCAGCACCTCGTCCGCCTCGCCGGGCGGCACGGTGGCCCGCCGCAGCAGCGCGCGCAGCCGGGCGAGGAGCTCCTGCAGCGCGAACGGCTTGGTGAGGTAGTCGTCCGCGCCCGCATCCAGCCCTTCGACCCGGTCGCCGACGGCGTCACGCGCGGTGAGCACCAGGATCGGTACGTCGTTGCCGGCCGCTCGAAGCGCGCGCGTCGTCTCGATGCCATCCAGCCTGGGCATCATCACGTCCATCACCACGACGTCGGGTGCGGCGGCGGCCCCGGCGGCGGCCAGCCCGGCCAGCGCCTCGGCACCGTCGGACGCCACAGCGACGTCGTACCCGTTGAACTCGAGGGATCGGCGCAGCGACTCGCGCACGGCCTTGTCGTCGTCGACGACAAGGACGCGCTGTTTGCCGACAGCGCTGCCTGCAACGGGGCTGCTCACGCTCTTACTTTGCCAGCCGCGCCTGAGTCGGTGCTGAGAGCGCGCAGGTCAGGGAGGGTGCGGTACGCCGAGCGCTCTGGACCACTGGAGAGCGGAGACGTGCCTGACGCCCCTCCGGGCTTATCCTGCGGTCGTCCCGGCTGGTCTCAGCCGGTCTCTGGGGGGAGAAACATGGGACGCCGTCGTGCTGCGGTCCCCGCAGCCCTCGCGCTGCTGGCCGCGCTCGCCGTGGTGGTGCCGGCCGCCGCCGCGTCCGGCGACCACCGCCCACCCGCCGGGGCGGACGCGGGCGACCTGCTCTCGCTGACGCCGAAGGAGCACGAGCACCCTCCGGGCACGTTCGAGAACTCCATCGTCGAGGCGGCGCACACCGCGGCGGAGCAGGACGGGCCGCTGGGACGCAACCCCACACTGCCCACCGGCTTCGCCGACGTGAAGGCCATCGACCACGTCTCCGAGGCCACAGCGGTCGCCTTCGCACCGGACGGCACGGCGTTCGTCGCCCTCAAGACCGGCATCATCAAGTCCTTCGACTACAACGGCGTCAGCGAGACGTTCGAGGACTGGACCACGGCCACCAACTTCGCCGACCTCACCACCAACGTGAACAACTACTGGGATCGCGGCCTCACCGGCATCGCGCTCGACCCGCAGTTCGGCACCGCCGGCCACAACTTCGTCTACGTCAACTACACCTACAACCGCGACCCACGCGACATCACACCCGTCGTGCCGAAGTGGGGCGTGCCGGGCCAGCAGTACGACGAGTGCCCGGCCCCGGCGACGGCCGACCCGCCGAGCTCCGGCTGCGTGGTGATGATGCGGGTGACCCGGCTCACCGCGGTCAAGAACGCGCTCGGCTGGGAGATGACCGGCACCGAGAAGGAGCTGCTCGCGAGCGGCTGCTTCCAGTTCGGCAGCCACGCCTCCGGCGACGTCGTCTTCGGTCCGGACGGCAAGCTCTACGCCTCCGCCGGCGAGGGCGCGAGCTTCGACACCCTGGACTACGGCCAGTACCTCAACCCGTGCGCGGATCCCGGCGACGAGGGCGGCTCCCTGCGGTCGCAGGACTTCCGCAGCCCGAGCGACCCGCTCGGCGTCGACGGCACGATCGTGAAGATGGCCCCGGACACGGGGTTCACGCCCTCGCAGGCCACCGCGAACAGCTGGCTGGTCGCCTACGGCCAGCGCAACCCTTGGCGGCTCACCTTCCGGGAGGGTACGAACGAGCTCTGGTCCGGCGACGTCGGCGGCAGTGAGTGGGAGGAGGTCAACCGGATCCCTGACGTCACGCAGGTGACCTCGCCCGTCAACCGCGGCTGGCCGTGCTACGAGGGCAGCTTCACCGGCTCACTGGTGCAGCAGGGCTGGAACGCACTCGACAAGCCCCTGTGCGAGAACCTCTACGCGGAGGGGCTGTCGGCGGTCACCCCGCCGTACTTCAGCTACAAGACCCGCGGTCCCAAGCTCACGCCCGGCGAGGACTGCCAGAACGACACGTCGTCGGTCTCCGGCATCGCGTTCGGCTCGGCGAGCAGCAACTACCCCGCGCAGTACAAGGGTGCGATGTTCTTCTCCGACTATGCACGCTCGTGCGTGTGGGTGCTGGGGAAGAAGCCGAACGGAGACCCCGACCCGACGGTCATCCAGCCGTTCGTGCAGGACGCAGAGACGCCGGTGGACCTGGTGTCCGGTCCGGGCGGCGACCTCTACTACGTCGACTACGGCCTCGACGACCAGGGCGTGCCGACGGAGAACGCCGCCGGTGTGCACCGCATCGTCCACACGGGCAGCAACGCGCCGCCGACCGCGCGCATCGTCGCAACCCCAAGCTCCGGTCCGGCGCCTCTGACCGTCAGCTTCGACGGCACGACGTCGACCGACCCGGACGGCGACACCCTCACCTACGCGTGGGACCTCGACGCCAACGGCAGCTACGAGACGCCCGGGCCCAAGCCGACGAAGCAGTACGCCGCGGGCACCTACAACATCGGCCTCCGAGTCGACGACGGCCACGGCCACACGTCGACGGCGACCCAGCAGATCCAGGCCGGCAACTCCGCCCCCGTGCTGGGCACCGTCACTCCCGACCCGGCGCTCACCTGGTCGGTGGGGCAGACGATCAACTTCTCGGCGACGGCCAGCGACACCCAGCAGGGGACCCTGCCCGCGTCGGCCTTCTCGTGGAACCTGGCCATCAGGCACTGCCCCAGCGCCGTGTGCCACACGCACAACCTCAGCACCTTCCCCGGGGTCTCGTCCGGGAGCTTCCAGGCGCCCGACCACGAGTACCCGTCGCACCTCCTGCTCACGGTCACCGTCACGGACAGCGGCGGCCTCACCGACTCGAGGACCGTGCAGCTCAACCCCAAGACCGTCGCCCTCTTGTTCGCGAGCTCGCCGACCGGCGCCACCGTCACCGTGAACTCCACCAACCACGTGACGCCGTACAGCGAGACCTTCATCCAGGGCTCGCGGGTCACCATCACGGCTGCGCCGACCACGGGCTCGGGCGCGGCCACTGCCGTGTTCGCCTCGTGGTCAGACGGCGGTCCCCGCTCCCACGAGCTGACTGCGCCGGCGACAGCGACCACGTACACAGCGACGTACCTGCTGTCCGGCCAGAACACCCCGCCGACTCTGACGAGGATGACCGCGTACCCGGCTGGCGGCTTCTACGTCGGACAGACCCTCGGCTTCGACGCGGCGGCCACCGACCCGCAGCAGACCCTGCCGGACTCGGCGTACTCGTTCGCGATGGAGCGGCAGGACTGCGACAGCGGCTGCCCGCGCGTCGTAGTGCGGACCTGGGCCGGCGTCGGGAACGGTCAGTTCGTCGTGCCCGAGCTGCCCTACCCCTCGCACCTCTATCTGGTCGCGACGGCCACCGACGCCCACGGGGCCACCGGTCGCGGAGAGCTCCGGATCGACCCGCGGCCGGTGGTGCTGACGGTCAAGGCGTCCCGCAAGCTGCGCGTCGATGTCGACGGCGTGCACCACCGGAGCGGCTGGTCCGGCCAGCTGGTGATGGGTACGACGGTCCGGGTGGTCGCGCCCAGGTCGCAGAAGAAGAACGGCGTGCGGTGGGTGTTCGTGCGCTGGTCCGACGGTGGCGCCCGCAAGCACGACGTGACCGTGTGGGACCCGGCGCTGACGGTGAAGGCGGTTTACCGCAGGGCGCGCTAGGGGCGGCCTGTCGCGGAGTCTCAGCCGACCCGGTCGGCGAGGAGGAGACGCTCGGCCAGCTCGCAGGCATCCACGACGCCCGGACCCGGATCGCCGGTCGCGCCCACTCGGATGCGCAGGGCCTCGATGCGGTCGCGGAGCGGTGCCGACGCGGGACGCTCGCCGCGGGCCCGCACCTCGCCGGCGGCACCCAGCAGGACCGCAACGTCCTCGGCGGGGGCCCCGACCCGCTCAGCCACCACGGCCGCTGCCTCCAGGGCGTCCGCCACGGGGTACTGCACGCTCAGCTCACGAGCCGACCGCACGGCGTCGGCGGCCACGTTGGCGGCCTGGTCGACCTCGCCCTGCCCCAGGAGGGCGTGGGCCAGAAGGGCGCGCACGAACGGCAGGTTGCGGTCGATGCCCAAGCCGGCGGCCTCGGCCTCCGCCGCGGTGCCGTGCTCGACGGCGGCGTCGAGGTCACCGTCCCCCAGCGCGACAGCGGTCGCAACGATGAGCAGGTCGGCGTGAGCGATCCTCCGACCCTCGCCCAGGAGCGCCCAGCTGCGGTCGAGGTAACCCCGGGCCTCGGTGACGGCGCCGACGTCCCAGCAGTGCCGTGCCGCCCCCGGCAGGCACATGGCCAGCTGGTCGGGCGGCCCTTCGGCCTCGCACAGCGAGATGGCCTCGTCCACGAGCTGTACGGCGGCGGCATCTCCACGCTGGGCCAGGAACGCGGCGACGTTGATGGTGATGCCGACCCGCAGCGACACTCCCGGCGTGGTGGTGGCGTCTGGCGCAGCCTCCGCGAGCGCCAAGGCCCGTCGGGCCATCATCTCGGCTTCTCGGGTGCGGTCGAGGTCGTCGAGGGCGCCGCCGAGGAACATCATCGCGCGGGTGGCGTATGACGGGTCGCTCTCGGCCAGTGCGGGCAGCGCGGCCTCGAGCTCCGGAATCGCGCCGGCGCTGTCGCCTGCCCAGTAGCTCAGGTAGCCCAGCGCGAAGCGCGCGTACGGCGTCCAGGCGCCGGGCTCCACCTCGTCGCGGTCGTCGTTCGCGGCCAGCAGCCGGCTGAGCCAGAAGCGGCCCTCGCTGATGCTCGTCGTGGCCCAGTAGCGGTGCAGCCTGAAGGCGATCTCGAGGGCGGTAGCGAGGTCCAGCTCACCGTCAACACCGGCGGCCAGGAGAGACCGGACGCTGTCGAGCATGGCCGTGACCTGCTCGGCGAACGGGCCCGGTGGGGTCCGGGGATCGTCGGGCAGCAGGGCGCGCACGGTCGCCGCGAGCCGGCGGTAGGTGCCCGGCGCCTCTCCCGATGCGACGAGCCGGTCGGTGGCGACGCGCCGCAGGTCGTCGTCCTGGGCGTAGAGGAGTCGCGGACCGCCCCGGCCGACGGTGACCAGCCCGCGGTCCGCCAGCTCACCGAGGATGCGTACGACGCGCAGAGGGGGGACCAGGTCGTCCACGACGACGCCCCGGATGGTCGTGAGGCTGGCGGGTCCGTCCAACACCGCGAGGCGACGGAAGACGGCAGCTTCGTCGTCGGCCAGCATCGCGCAGCCGGCCTCGGCCACCTGGCGCAGCTCGTCGTCCCCGGCGAGCGCCACGCCGTCGAGCTGGTCGAGCACGTCGCCGGGCGGCAGGCTGGCCAGCTGGGCGGCTACGAGCTCGAGCGCGAGGGGCAGCCCGGCGCAGCGCCGGCACAGAGCCGCGATGGCGGCTGCGTGGTCCTCGTCCACCACCAGTCGACCGCCCCGCTCCCGCACCCGGTCGATGACCAGACGCACCGCCAGGCTGTTGGTGAGCGTCTCCGGTCGTCCGTCGACCGGCGCTGAGAACGCCGTCACCCGATGCACCCGCTCGTCCTCCAGCCCGAGCCGCCGCCAACCCGTGGCCAGCACCGACAGCTCGGGCGCCCCGTCGCGCAACGCGTTGACCAGCGAGGCCACCCCGTCGTTGGCCGCGTCGAAACCGTCGAGGACCAGGAGCGCGCGCCCGCGCGGCGCCACGAACGCGGTGATCGCGCCCGCATGGTCGTCACCCGGGCCGGCCAGCCCGAGCTGGAGCGCCACCGTGGGCGCCACGAGCGGGTCGTCGGTGACGGTGCCCAGGGGCACCCACCACACCCCACCCGGGAAGCCCGCGATGTGGGTCGCCACCTCCGCGGCCAGCCGGGACTTGCCCACGCCGCTGCGGCCGACGAGCGTCACCAGGCCGGGTTCGGCAACGAGGTCAGTGGCCTCGCCCAGATCCGACTCGCGGCCGACGAACGACGTGTCCGCTACCGGCACCCGGGCCCGGGAGGCCCCGTCGGCGACGCCGAGCGTCTCGAGGTAGACGGCGACGGTCTCGTCGCTCGGGTCGACGCCGAGCTCGTCGGCGAGCACCGTGCGGCAGTGGTCGAACGCGACGACGGCGGCGCTGCGATCGGCGGCCGCCGCCAGGGCCTTCAGCAGGGCCCGGTGTGATCGCTCCACGAGCGGGTGGGCCGCGACGGTCTGCCGGGCCACGGCAACGGCGTCGGCGTGCCGACCCTGGCGGCTCGCGGCCGAGGTGACCAGTTCCGCCACCCGCAGGCCCAGCTCGTCCACGTCGGCCCGGCCCGTGACCAGCCAGGCTGCCTCGATTCCCGGCGCGAGGCGGTCGCCAACGAGGCCGACGTACGGGCGCAGCAGGTCGAGGAGCGAGCGGTCGCGACCCTGCTCGAGCAGCTCCGTCGCGGTGGCGACGTCGCGCCGCAGCACCTCGACGTCCCGTTCGACCTTGGGGCCGAGCTGGTAGCCCGCCGTACCGGTCTCCACGATCGTCGCGTCGCCGGCGGCCTCGCGGAGCTCGGCCATCACGCCGCGCAGCGCGACGCGCCACGTGGTCGGCAGCTCCGCCTCCCAGACCTGCTCCGCGAGGCGCTCCGCCGGCACCCGACCAGCAGCGAGTCCGAGGGCGGCCAGCGCGCGGCGGGCGCGGGGTGCCACGGTAACCCAGCCCGCATCGGTGCCGATCGCGACCTCGCCGAGCAGCCGGACCTGCATCCTGAGACTTTACTGGCGGGGGCGCCCAGTCTTCCCGCCTCGACGGGGCATTGACAGGGCTCAGGGCACTAGAGTCACTCCCCTCGTCAGTCGAGACATGGGGAGCTCTGACATGGAACGCCGCACCTACGCGGTCGTGCTCGCGACCGTGGCGCTGGTCGTCTCGTCGCTCGGGCTGACCCAGAACGAAGGCTCTGCCGCCGCGTCCGGTTCCGTACTGGCGTCCGCCGATGACCGACCAGTTGCGTCGGCGGCCGCGCAGAAGGCGACCATGCAGGTCGGGTTCACCGACGTGACTGCGATCGGCGGCCTTGCCGAACCGGTGTCCGTGGCCTTCGCCGGAGACGGCACTGCGTTCATCGCGCTTAAGACGGGCGTGATCAAGTCGTTCGACTACGACGCGAAGAAGGACGCGTTCGAGCCGGCCGCGACGTCGACCGACTTCGCCGACCTGTCGGTCGCGGTCAACAACTACGGCGACCGCGGGATGACCGGCATCGCCGTCGACCCGCAGTTCCCGGCGCGCCCGTTCGTCTACGTCAACTACACCTACAACCGCGACCCGCGGGACAACCCGCCGGTGGTGCCCAAGTGGGGGGTGCCGGGCCAGCAGTACGACGACTGCCCGGAGGAGGCCGACCTCC
Source organism: uncultured Actinomycetota bacterium (assembly GCA_963825455.1). GTDB lineage: Bacteria > Actinomycetota > Actinomycetes > Propionibacteriales > Nocardioidaceae > Nocardioides. The sequence goes on along the minus strand of CAWGTG010000002.1, from coordinate 15,671 downwards.
AGCCGCCGGTGAAGACGGGCTGCCCGGTCATGGACCGGGTCTCGCGGCTCACCGCCACGAGGACCGCGCTCGGCTGGACGATGGTGCCCAACAGCGAGCTCCCGCTGGTCACCGATGGCTGCGCTCAGTTCTCCAGCCACGCCTCCGGCGACGTGGTCTTCGGGCCCGACGGCCTGCTCTACGCGTCCGCTGGGGACGGCGCCAGCTTCCGCGGCCAGGACTACGGCCAGGCCAACAACCCGTGCGGGGACCCGCTCGACGAGGGCGGCTCGCTGCGCGCGCAGGACCAGCGCCACGACGGGGGTCTCTCCGACCCGCTCGGCATCGACGGCACGATCTTCCGGCTCCACCCGGACGCCCCGCTCACCCCGACCCAGGCGACCGCTGGCCAGTGGCTGGTGGCGATGGGCCAGCGCAACCCGTGGCGGCTCACCTTCCGGCAGGGCAAGGAGCAGCTGTGGAGCGTCGATGTCGGCTCCAGCAACTGGGAGGAGATCAACTACCTCCTCGACGCCCCGACGGCCGGCCTGGTCAACCGCGGCTGGCCCTGCTACGAGGGCACCACCGGCCAGTCGCTGCGCAACGCCGCGTGGGACGGCCTCGACAAGCCGATCTGTGAGGAGCTGTACGCCGAGGGGACGGGCGCTGTCGCGGCGCCGGTCTTCAGCTACCGGACCCGCACCGGCGCGACGCCGCTCACGCCGGGCGAGAACTGCCCGGTCGTCTCCTCCTCGATGTCCGGCGTCGCCTTCAGCCAGCTCGGGAGCAACTGGCCGAAGGCCTACCAGGACGTGCTGTTCTTCTCCGACTTCCTGCGTGGCTGCATCTGGCGGCTGGAGAAGGGCGCCGACGGCCAGCCGGACCCGGGCTCGGTCCGGGTCTTCGCGCAGGCCGCCGGGTCACCGGTCGACCTGACCACCGGCCCGGGCGGCGACCTCTACTACGTCGACTACGGGATCGTGAACGGCGACGTGGTCCCGGGCGCAGGTGGCGTGCACCGCATCAAGTACACCGGCGCCGCGTCGTTCACGCTGAAGTCGTCGCCCAAGAAGGTGAAGATCAAGGTCAACGGCCACAAGCAGCGCGCGCCCTACCGCACCGAGCTCGCCAAGGGCACCAAGCTGAAGCTGAAGGCGCCGAAGTTCTTCGGTTCGAAGGGCGTCCGCTACGTCTTCGTGAAGTGGGTCGGCCCGGGGATCGGCAGGGACGAGAACCGGCTCAAGCAGAAGCTGAAGGTCCACGCCAAGCCGATCCGCCTGAAGGCGATCTACCGGCGGCTGGGGCGCTAGGCAAATTCCCCGGCTGGCCGGGGAAATTGTCACTTGGCACGGGTTGCAACCCCTGACAGGTGCCAACTTCCCCGGCCGACCGGGGAAACCGTCCCGGCGACCCGTCAGGAGTACCGCGCGGCGGCCTCCGCAGCCCGGGTGCCGTAGCCGCCGCCGAAGAGGGCGGCGTGCACCAGCAGCGGGAACAGCTGGTGCAGCGGGACCCGCTCCTCCCAGCCCTCGGCGAGGGGGGCGCGCTCCTGGTAGGCCTCGAGCACGCGCGGCAGGTGCGGCATCCCGAACAGCGCGAGCATCCCCAGGTCCAGCTCGCGGTGCCCGCCGTACGCCGCGGGGTCGATCAGCCAGACCCGGCTCTCCTGGCCCCACAGCACGTTGCCGTTCCACAGGTCCCCGTGCAGCCGGGCCGGTGGCTCCTCGGGCAGTAGAGCCGTGAGCTTGCCGATCACTCGCTCGACCAGCACGGCCTCGGCCTCGCCCACCGCGCCGCGGTCGCGGGCCAGCTTGAGGTAGGGCAGCACCCGACGTACGGCGTAGAACTCCGCCCAGGACTCGCACGGCCCGTTGGGCAGCGGCAGCTTGCTGATGAAGCCGTCCGACTCGCCGCCGAACGACGCCGCGCCCGCCGCATGGGTGGTGGCCAGGGCCACGCCGAACCCGGTGGCGGCGTCGGGAGAGGCCTTGCCGGGCTCGATCCAGCGCAGGATCAGGCACTCGTCGTCCACCCCGAGCACCTCGGGCACGTTCACCCCGCCGTCCTCGCGGGCCTCGCCGAGCCAGCGGAGTCCGTGGGCCTCGGCCGCGAAGAAGCCGGCCGGCGGATGGGCGTGGGTCTTCATGATCGCCGTGGTGCCGTCGGAGAGGCGCAGCTTGGTCGCCGCCGACGTGTCGCCGCCGGCCAACGGCGCCGTGGCCACGACGGCAGAACCGAGGAGGTCCTCGGCGTGCTTGGCGATGACGGGCTGGCGTGTCACGTCGCGGGCTCAGCCGGCTGAGGCGGGGGATCGCGGAGGTCGGGCAGCTGCTGGAGGGCGGAGACGAGGACGGCACAGGTCCGTTCCACCATCGCGAGCACCTCCTCGAAGCCTTGTTCCCCACCGTAGTACGGGTCCGGCACCTCACCACCAGGTTCGACGGGGTCGAAGTCGCCGAACAACCGGACCCGGACGGGGTCGGGGCCGGCACCCGATGATGTCTCGGCGCGACGTACCTCCGCGAGGTTGACGGCATCCATCGCGAGGACCAGGTCGTTGCCGGCCAGCCACGACGGCGAGAACTGCTGGGCCCGGTGTGCCGTCGGGTCGTAGTCGTTCGCGCGCAGGGTGGCGGCCGCGCGCTCGTCCATCGGCCGGCCGAGGTGCCAGTCGCCGGTGCCGCAGCTGGTCACGGTGACCCGGCCGGCCAGCCCGGCATCGTCGACCCGCTGCGAGAGCACCACGTCGGCCATCGGCGAGCGGCAGATGTTGCCCAGGCAGACCAGTGCGATCGCGTACCGCCCGGGCGTGCGTGGTGCAGGCAGGTCGGGTGCTATTTGGATTCCCCGATCACGCCGTCGACGATCCACGTGACCACCGTGATCACGATGGCGCCGCCGACCGCCGGCCAGAAGCCCGTGACGTGGAAGTCGATGCCGACCTTGTCGGCCAGCCAGCTGGTGAGCTTCAGCATCGCCGCGTTGATGACCAGCAGGAACAGGCCCAGTGTGATCACGATGAAGGGGATCGACAAGATGGTGAGGATCGGCTTCACGAACGACGTGACGACGCCGAGGAGCAGGGCCACCAGGAGCAGCGGCACCAGCTTGTCCGCGATCTCCTTCTGGCCGTGGACCGGTCCGTCGAAGTAGATGCCGTCGATCAGCAGCGTGGCTGCCGCCACTGCCAGCGCAGTGGTCACGAGCCAGCTCAGGAACCGCATCACGCGGGTGAGTCTGTCAGGTCACCCCGAGGGCCTCTGTCAGGTCAGGTCGAGTGCCTCGATGATCTCCTCCTGGGCATCGGCGAGGTGCCCCACCAGGAACTCGTAGGCCGCATCGATCTCGTCGCGCTCCAGCAACCGGACCAGGGCCGCGTGCGAGTCGGCCTGGTCGTGGGCGTTGCGACGGATCCGGTCGACCTGGGCCAGCGCGAGCTTGAGCTCGACCACCAGGTTCTCCTGCATGGCGACCAGCCGCGGTGAGCCGGTGAGGCCGACCAGGGAGACGTGGAAGTCGAGGTGTCGCTCGTTCAGCTCCTGGTACGACGCGTGGGCCTCGATCGCAGCGATGTAGGCGTCCAGGGTGCCGCGCACGAGCGCCTGCTGCTCCTCGGTCGCCTCGCCCCAGCGCCGGATGCCGGCGCCCTCGAGCACCAGCCGGGCCGCGCACACGTCGCGCACGGAGTCGGCCTGCGGGCTCGCCACCGAGACCCCGCGGTTGGGTTCTCGGGTGGCCAGCCCCTCGGCGACCAGGACGGTGAGGGCCTCGCGCACGGTCGGCCGCGAGACTCCCAGCGAGGCGGCGATCGCGACCTCGCGCAGCGGTGTGCCGGATTCGAGCTCTCCGTCGAAGACGGCCCGGCGCAGCTCGTCGGCGACGCGGTCGACGGTGGACGCGTGCTCGAGGCGGAGCGTGCCGAACGGTGCGTGCTCCTGCCGTACGTCGGTCATGGCGTCGCTCCTGCTTCTCGGCTTGCCGGGGTTGCCCCCGTACGCCACACTAGTGAATGTCAGATTGTCTGACAATTTCTACGCTGACTCAGGAACGTCGAGGAGGGGACATGTCGCTGGCCTGGGGCCGCCACTACGTCATGGTCGAGCCGAGCCATTTCCGCATCGAGTACGTCATCAACCCCTTCATGGATCCCAGCGCGCAGCCCGACCGCGACCTGGCGATGGCCCAGTGGCGGACCCTCGTCGAGACCATCGAGCGGCTGGGCGGCACCGTCGACGTGATCCCGCAGCGACCGGAAGCGCCCGACATGGTCTACGCGATGAACCTCGGCCTCGCCGTGGCCCGGCGCCGCGGTGACGGCGGCCTGGAGCGTCACGTCGTGATGTCCCACATGCGCTACGAGCAGCGCCGGATGGAGAGCGCGTCCGCGCAGCCGTGGTTCTCCGACCACGGTTTCACCACGTCGTACGTCGGCCGGCACGGCGTCGGCGCGCACTTCGAGGCGGGCGACGTCTTCCCGTTCGGCGACGCGCTGGTCGCCGGCTTCGGTCCGCGCACCGAGGACCTCGCGCTCAAGCACCTGGCACCGGACCTCGGCGTCCGGATCCGGGGTCTGCGGATCACACACCCGGGCATGTACCACCTCGATCTGGCCTTCTGCCCGCTCGACGACCGGCGCGCGATCGTCTGCCCGGAGGCCTTCGACCCCGCCTCCGCCGACGCGCTGATGAGCCTGGTGCCGGAGCCGCTCGTGCTGACCGAGGAGGAGGCGCTGACCACCTTCGCCGCGAACTCGATCGTGGTTCCTTCCGCCACCGGCGGTCCGGCGACCGTCGTGATGCCCGCAGCCCCCGACCACGTCCGCGACCAGCTCGAGCGGTGGGGCTTCGACGTCGAGCTCGTCGACGTGTCGGAGTTCCACAAGGCCGGTGGCTCGATCCGCTGCCTGACCAACCCGGTGGACATCCAGGTCGGCCGCGACCTGCCCGAGGTCCCCGGCGGCACTGTGGTGCTGCCGCCCGCCTGACAAGGGGGCGTGGCCGCGGATGAGGAGGCGAACGGAACGCCCCCGTAGCGTCTGAGACATGTTTCCGTTCGGCGGCGTGGGCTTCATGCTCGCGCTCATCGCGACCGCCGGTGTGGTCTTCGCCGCGGTGGCCGCGGGCCTGGCTCGGCGCTTCGGGTGGCCGTGGTCGGTGCTGGCCGGGCTGCTGCTCTGGTCGATCGTCGTCATCGGCGTGCTCACCCTGATCCCCGCGAACGGCGCCCCGGGGATCGTCTCCGCCGAGGGCCGGTTGACCACGTGCTCGTGGGACATCGGCGGGCCGGCGCCGGACGGGTTCTGGATCTTCCCGGGCGGCCAGCGGCTGCTGAACGCCGTGGTGTTCGTCCCCTCGGGGGCGCTGCTCGTGCTCGTCGCGGCGCGCTGGAAGTGGGCCTGGGCCACGGTGCCCGTGGGCCTGGCGGGGCTCGCGGCGTACTCCACCCTGATCGAGCTCACGCAGCTCGAGGCCGCTCGGATCGACCGCGCATGCGACGTCACCGACATCATCGACAACGTCATCGGGGCCGGGATCGGCGCCCTGATCGGCATCGTCCTGGTGCCCGTCGTGCGGCCCTGGCGGCTGCGATGAGTTCGCTCCACCCTCTCGGTCCGTACCGACCATGCGCACTCTCGCCATCACGCAGAACATGTCCGCCGACGGCTCGATCGAGTTCCTGGGTGACTGGTTCGACCCGACCGACCAGGCGGAGGACCTCGCCGCAGAGGTCCGGCGGCAGAGCGAGTCCGAGGACTACATGCTGCTCGGCCGGCAGACGTTCACGGACTTCCGCGGTTTCTGGCCGCACCAGACCGACGACACGACCGGCATCACCGACTACCTGAACCAGGTGCAGAAGCTGGTCGTGTCCTCGACCCTCGGCGACCCCGAGTGGCAGAACTCCACCGTGCTCGGCGCCGACTGGCTCGACCGGGTCCGGGTCGTGAAGGCGGAGGACGGCGGCGACATCGTCGTGACTGGCAGCATCACCCTCTGCCCCACGCTCATCGAGGCCGGGCTGGTGGACGAGTACCGCCTCTTCCTCTACCCCGCCGTGCAGGGCGGGGGCCGTCGGCTGTTCCCCGAGGGCCGCGCGGAGTCGCTCGTGCTGAAGGACAGCAAGACGTTCGCGAACGGCGTCGTACTTGTCGTCTACGAGCCGGCCTGAAGCAGCCACCGCACCGGGTGGTCCGGATCGGAGTTGTAGCGGCACTCGAGGCCGGTGTGCACCCGGTCGTTGAGGTGCCGGCCCAGCCACGGGTCGGTCTCGGCGATCCGCGCCAGCGCGGCGACGATCGCCTTGCGGACGGCCACGCGAGCCCGCTCCTCGGTCGACCCGCTGGTGCGTCGCCGCCCACCGAGCCCGGTCGCCGCTCCGAGCTGGTCGAGCAGCCAAGCGCGCTCCTGGTCGTCGGCAGGGTCGTCGGGATCCAGCTGTTCGAGCCGTGCCCGGTAGGCCCGGCGGGCCTCCTCGTCGAGCACCTCCAGGCCGCGCTGCTCGACCGCCTCACCGCCCGCCAGTGTCGTCGCGGGGATATCGCGGTCGGGCGCGGTGAGCAGCCGGTTCAGGTGCAGCAGGCCGCGCATCCGCGGCAGCACGAAGGTCGCCCCCTCGCGACCGACCAGCCACAGTCCGCCTGACTGCTCGTGGAGGTGCACCACCCGGTCACCGACCGGCTGCGGCTCCGCCCCCAGCGCGGCAGCCAGCCGGTCGCGCCACCAGGTCGCGCCGATGCGCTCGTACGTCGCCAGCGCCGCTGCCCGGTGCCGGGCCGCCGCCTCATCGTCGCCCAACAGGGCGAAGCCGCGGGCAAGGGTGTCGTCGGTGACGCCGTGCCACATGACCGCGCCGGCATTGACGACCGACCGCCCGGCGTACGGCGCAAGCAGGGCCACGACGGCCGCGGCGACGTCGCGGTCCGCCACTGTCACCGCGCCCTCGAGCACGCACTGCAGGGTGAGCAGCCAGTCGGCGTCGCGGGGCAGCGCGGCCAGCGTCTCAGGGGTGAAGACACCGACCATTTCCTGCACCTTGTCGAGGCGGCCGGCACCAGCCCAGATGATGGCCGCCTCGGCCCGCACCACGGCCACCCCGTTCGCGATGGCGAAGCTCTCGAAGAAGGGCGCCTCCCGACTGCACCCTTCGGGGTCGTCGCCGGCCCACGCGAGGTAGCCGCGCATCCCGTGGAGCATCGTCTCGGCATCCGGGATCACCGCGCCCGCGGCGGCCGCCTCCGCCTGCTCCACGAGCAGCGGTCCAACCTCGATGTTGTGCCGCAACAACTCGAGTGCCGCCCGTCGCGTCGGCGCGAAGAACCTGGCCCGCGCCGACTCCTCGCAGAGCAGCTCGATGGCCCGCATGCTGCGGTGCATCCGGGGGAGGTCGAGCGACTCCCACGCCACGGTGAGCCCCCAGAGCTGCGCCTGCAGCCGCGCGTCCGGATCCCGCAGGTGTGCCGCGGCGTCGTCGAGCCGGACCGCCCAGTCGCGACGCCGAGCCAGGTCGTCGGGGCCCCAGTGCGAGGTGAGCGCCGCGTCGAGGGCGTCGGCGAGCAACAGCGGATCGTCGAGCCCACCGGCGAGGTCCAGCGCTTCGAGCGCGAACGGCCGGGCCCGTTGCGGCTCGCCCGCGTAGGCCCAACAGCGAGCCAGTGCCGCCGCCAGCCGGGTGTGCGCCGCCGGCTCCGTCGTGACGTGGTACGTCGCGTGCAGCCGGACCGGCAACAACCCGGGGGTGAGGTTGTACTGCTGGCCCCGGGCCAGGCCGAGCACCGCAGCGACGCGGGTGTCGAGGTCGTGGTCGGCCTCGGCGAGGTCGGCGGCCCGGCCGAAGAAGGCCATGGCGGCCTCACCGTCGCCGCCGACCCACGCCGCCTCGGCGCGAGCCAGCAGGCTCGATGCCGAGGCCGCGTTGGGCGCCATCGTCTGAGACTAGGGCCGGATCAGGCGTACTTGCTCCGCGTGCTGGCGCTGGACAGCCTCGTCCCAGTCGCCGGTGCAGTAGATGACGAGCTCGCTGATCCAGCCGTCGGTGACGACGCAGTGGATCAGCTCCCGGCAGTACCACTGCTGCCCCCCGGCCTCCCAGCGCTCCTCGAACTGGATGAGGAAGCCGCGCGAGGTGCGGTCCAGCGCCTCGACCCGCAGCTTCCCGGGCTGGGGGTGGTCGTCCTCCCGGACGCGGAAGGCCCCGTCGACGCCCTCGTCCTGCATCCGCCAGTGGGGGACGGTCAGGTCGACGAACACGTCCTGAGCGAACATGCCCTCGGGTCGGATCCCGGTCTCGAGCCAGGTGACGACGAGCTGAGCGAGGTCGGCCAGGCCGCCCTCAACGGCGGGCAGCGTGTCAACGGCGGTCACGACTCGGCCCGGGCCATCGCCTCGATGTTGCGGCCGACCGTCTCCATCACCGGCTGGAGGTCGGCGGTCAAGCTGAACTCGACTAGCGACGTGCCGGCCGCGATGAGCGGCCGGTGTCCGGGCGGGGCGACGTACGCGTCGCCCTCGACGTAGGTCTCCTCGCGGTCGGGCCAGCGGAAGGTGATCTGGCCGGCCGTGACGTAGCCGAGGTGCGTGCAGATGCAGGCGTCACCGGGCAGGCCGCGGAAGTACGGCGCCAGGTCGACGTCCTGCTTGAACGTCTCGAACCCGACGGTGTGGTCGTCGAGCTCGGCATAGCGACCCTCGACGATGTCCATGTCGATGCCGACCGTGGTGGTCGACCGGGATGCACTGGGCATTGGTCCTCCTCAGGTGGATGGTGCTGTCACCTGGGAGGCGTGAGGTCGCGCGTCACGGTGTGACGCGCGCCGTGACGACCTGTGTGACGGGATGTGTCACGAGGTGTGTGATGAGGGATCAGGCGGCGGCGAGCCGGCGGCGGACGACGTCGAGGGCCAGCGCTCGCTACGCTCGCGCGCTCAATCTGCTCGCCTCGAGGTCGAACTCCGCGGCAAGGCGGGCGACGCGAGCGTCGTCGCCGTCGGCGACGGCCAGGTTGATGGCCTCGACGTAGTGGTCGTGCAGGTTGGTGAGGGTGTCCGAGGGGGCGCTCATGGTTTAAGTATGAATCAATAATTGGATCGTTCCAAGAGCGGACGAGGGTGACGTTGGGCACTCCGATCCGGCACGGAATAGGTTGACTCGGTGACCGCTCCCCAGCCTCGCCCCAACGTCGCGGCGATCCCTGCCTACATAGCCGGCAAGCCGCCGTCGGTGCGACCCGGAATGACGTCGTACAAGCTCTCCTCGAACGAGAACCCCTATCCGCCGCTGCCGGGTGTCGTCGAGGCCGCGCATCGCGCTGTCGACGTGATGAACCGCTACCCCGACATGGGCAACACCGCGCTGTACGACGCGCTCGCGGCACGCCTGCAGGTGCCGGTCGCCGACGTCGCGGCGGCGACCGGGTCGGTCGCCCTGATCTACCAGCTGCTGACCGCCTTCTGCGAGCCCGGCGACGAAGTGGTGCACGCCTGGCGTTCCTTCGAGGCCTACCCGATCGCGATTGCCGCCGCCGCCGCGACCTCGGTGCCGGTGCCCGTGACGGCGGACGGCCGGCACGACCTCGACGCGATGGCTGCGTCGATCGGCCCGCGCACCCGTTGCGTCATGGTCTGCACGCCCAACAACCCGACCGGTCCGGCGGTGAGCCAGACCGACCTCGTTGCCTTCCTGGAGCGGGTGCCCGAGGACGTGCTCGTCGTCGTCGACGAGGCGTACGTCGAGTTCGTCCGCATGGACGACAAGGTCGACGGCATCGCCACCTACCGCGCCCACCCGAATGTCGTACTGTTCCGCACCTTCTCCAAGGCCTACGGGCTGGCGGGTTTCCGCGTCGGGTACGCCGTCGCGCAGGAGCCGGTCGCTGCAGCGCTGCGCGCAGTGTCGCTGCCGTTCGGCGTCTCGGGGGTCGCCCAGGCCGCGGCCATCGCCTCGCTCGACGCCGAGTCCGCGCTGTTCGAGCGGGTGGACGCGCTGGTGGTCGAGCGCGACCGGGTCCGCGACGGGCTGCGCGAGGCAGGCTGGGACGTGCCCGATCCGCAGGGCAACTTCGTCTGGTTCGAGCTGGGCGATAGGACCACGGAGTTCGCGGCCGCGGCCGACGAGGTCGGCATCGTGGTGCGCCCCTTCGCCGGCGAGGGCGCCCGGGTGTCGATCGGCGAGGACGAGGCCAACGACCGGCTGCTCGAGCTGGCTAGGAGCTGGAGGGCCGACCGGTGAGGGCGGCGGTCACCCCGAGCCCGAGGTAGATGGTGCCGCTGACCCGGTTGAGCCGGCGACGCCGGGCCGGGCTGCGCAGCCAGCCGCCGAGGGTGCCCGCGAGCAGCGCGCAGGCGCCGTCGCTCAGTACCGCGAGCAGGGTGAAGACGGTGCCCAGCAGCAGCGTCTGCACGACCACGTGGCCGTGGCCCGGATCCACGAACTGAGGCAGGAAGGCCAGGAAGAACACGGCGATCTTGGGGTTGAGCAGCTGCACGAGCAGCCCGTCCAGGAACAGCCGGGACCGCCGGGTCGCCATGGTGGGGGCCGCGATGTCGACGGGCTCGAGCAGCTTCCGGATGCCGAGGTAGACGAGATAGGCCGCGCCGGCGTACTTCACAACGGTGAAGCCGAGCTCGGAGGCCGCGATCAGCCCGGTGAGCCCGACCGCCGCGGCGACGGCGTAGGCGAAGGTCCCCGTCTCCACGCCGAGCATCGAGACCAACCCGGCACGCCGACCCTGGTCGACGCTGCGCGTGACGAGGAACAGCACCGCAGGGCCCGGGATCACGAGCAGGGCCAGGCTGGCGCCGACGAACAGCAGCAGGGTCGAGGCGTCGGTCATGGCCTCATCCTCATGGGCCTTGCGTTCGAGCGCACTCCAGTTCCTAGGTTGGCGAACATGGAGAGACGCAAGCTCGGATTGCAAGGACTCACGGTGTCGGCCCAGGGCCTGGGCTGCATGGGGATGAGCCAGTCGTACGGCGAGGCCGACGAGGTCACGTCGCTGGCCACGCTGCACCGGGCGCTCGAGCTCGGCGTGACGTTCTGGGACACCGCGAACGTCTACGGCGCCACGGGGCCGGACGGCTTCGGCGCCAACGAGAAGCTGCTCGCGCAGGTGCTGGCCGGGCACCGCGACGAGGTGACCCTCGCGACCAAGATGGGGATCGGGGGCATCAACACCGCCGAGGACGTGAGCACCGGCCGGCGGTTCACGTTGAGCGCGACGCCCGACGAGGTGCGGCGACGCTGCGACGAGTCGCTGGCCAGGCTCGGCACCGACCGCATCGACCTCTACTACCTGCACCGCGTCGACCCCGGCACCCCGATCGAGGACTCGATCGGCGCGATGAGCGAGCTCGTGCAGGCCGGCAAGGTCCGCCACGTCGGTGTCTCGGAGGTGACCGTCGAGGAGCTCGAGCGCGCCCACGCGACGTACCCGATCACCGCGCTGCAGAGCGAGTGGTCACTGTGGACCCGCGGCCTCGAGGCCGAGGTGGTCCCGACCGCGCGCCGCCTCGGCATCGGCCTGGTGCCGTTCTCGCCCCTGGGCCGCGGGTTCCTGACGGGCGCGCTGGCCGGGCACTCGTTCGCCGACGGTGACGTCCGCGGGACTCTGGCCCGCTTCACAGGTGACAACCGCACCGCCAACGAGGCCATCGTCGACGAGGTCGCCGCGGTGGCCGAGACCCACGGCGCGCTACCAGCGCAGGTCGCGCTGGCCTGGGTGCTCGCCCAGGGTCCGGACGTCGTCCCGATCCCCGGCACCAAGCGGGTCGACTACCTCGAGCAGAACGTCGGCGCTCTCGACATCGCGCTCACCGAGGACGAGCTGGCCCGGCTGGACAAGCTGGCCGACCAGGTGGCGGGACCGCGCTAGCCGGCCCGTGACGGCGTCACTGCCATCGCCGGCTCCGGCCGCCTGTCGATCTCGCGCCAGCGTGGGTCGACCGCCGGGAGCATGGTCACCACGAAGTACGCAGCGCCGCAGACCAGCATGGCCACACCGAGCCCGACGCCGCCGACCAGGAAGCCGCCGACGAGACCGCCGAGCGGCATCAGCGCGAAGCAGCATGCGGTCGACAGCGAGCTGACCCGGCCGATCAGGTGCTCGGGCACCCGCTCGTAGATGACCGCACCGAGGATCGGGTTGAGGAAGCCCGAGGCGAAGCCGGCCACGACGCAGAACGCGAGGATCCCCCACAGCGGCGTGTCGACGGCCATGATCACGAACCTGGGGAGACCGGTGACCAGGAAGCAGACGAGGTACGTCGCGTAGCGGGGCAGCCGGTCGCCGTACGCCGCCGCCACCAACGACCCGACCGCGGAGGCCCCGGCGAAGGTTGCGAACAGGGCACCGACCGCGGCTGCCCCGCCGCCGTGCTCGATGCCCCAGACCGGGACCAGGACCGCCGACCACGCGAGGTCGATGAGGTTGGTGAGCGACACCATCACCGTGATGCCGACCAGCACCCGATCGCCGCGCAGGAACCGCCAGCCCTCACGCAGCTGCTCGAGGTACGGCGTCGGGTCGGCGTCGTCGCCGGACGCGGCCACCCTGGCCCGGTGCGGGAGGGCCCAGGCCAGCAGCAGGGCGGAGACGCCGAACGACGCGGCGTCGACGATCAGGGCGTTGGCCGGCCCGATCACGGCAACCAGGCCGCCGGCGAGTGCGGCGCCGAGCATCGACGCGGTCCGCTCGACCGTCGAGCTGAGTCCGGTGACCCGCTCCATCGGCACGCCCGCAGTGGCCGCTAGGGCTGGGGTCATCGAGTGCTTCGCGGCGTCGCCGGGGCCGCGCAGGGCACCAGCCACCGCCACCAGGCCGAGGAAGCCGGGGAACGACAGCAGACCGGCTTCGTGCAGGAACGGGATCGCCCCGACCACCGCGAGCGAGGCCACGTCACAGGTGATCGCCACCCGGCGCGCTCCGACCCGGTCGATGATCGGGCCGCCGAGCACCTTGAGAACCACCAGCGGCAGCATCTCCGCGACGGCGACGAGGCCCGTCTTCTCCGGGCTTCCGGTCGTGGTCAGGACGAAGAACGGCAGCGCGATCATTGACACCCGGGTGCCGATGAGCGAGATGCCCTCGGCTCCGAGCCAGCCGTAGAGCGCGCGCCTCACGACGTACCGCCGAACTGACCGCCGGGACGCGGGAACGCCTGGAACATCATGGTGTATGGCACGCCGGTCGCGTCGTCGAGGGGCAGCTCCTCCGCCTGCTCGAACTCCTCGATCAGGTCCGAGACGACGTTGATCAGCCGCTCCGCCTGCTCCGGGTTGAGCCGGCACCGCCAGTCGGACATCGTCCAGGCGTTGCGCCACTCGTCGGGCATCGTCGAGCGCTCCTCGACGGCCTCCTGCAGCATCTGGGTGTAGAGCACGACCACGGTCTGCAGGTAGGCGTCGAGCGCCTCCTTGTCGGCCGGGTCGGGGTACTCATCCAGGCTGGTCCGGGTCGACGCGTGCGCCGCCTGCCACCAACGGTCCCGGCCGTTGCCACGTGTCTCGTCGTCGACGATGAAGCCGTGTTGCGCGAGCTGGCGCAGGTGGTACGACGTCGCGCCGGTGTTGAGGCCGAGCCGCTGCGCGAGCGCGGTCGCGGTGGTGGCTCCCTCGGTGCGCAGGATGCCGAGCATCCGCAACCGGACGGGGTGGGTCAGCGCCCGCAGCTGGAGCGGTGTGGGAGTGATCGAGCTGTTGTCCACGAGGGACACGCTACGACTGCAAAGAACCGTTTGCAAACACTTCTTTGCAATTCTTCCGCTCCTGCGGCCGGGGACCGACGGTCAGGGGCGCGGGTCGTCCGGGGGTTCGATCTCGGGCTGGTCGGGAGGCACGCCGGGATCCTCACCGGGACCGGTCGGCCGGGGCAGGTCGGGCGTGGGGATCGGGTCCGGGTCGCCACTCGGGACCACGTCGGGGTCGTCGCCCGGCTTCGGTACGTACGGATCAGTGGTCATGCGCTCCAGTACCCGTCCGGCGCCGGGGGCTATGTAAATAGCACGTTTGGGTCATCGGAATCAGGTGTCGCCTGACATACCGTCTCGTGGTCGCTTCGGCGACGTCACACCAACCTCGTCCACTTCGGAAAGAGTGATCCATGCGCACGCAATCCATCCGGCCAGCCGCCGCTCTAGCGGCCCTGGCGCTCACGGGCTCCGTTCTCGCCCTCACGGCACCTGCTGCCCAGGCCGCCCCGGTCTTCACGACGTCGAATCTCACGAGCTCGTTCTTCGGCCACACCGACTCCGGCACCTGCAACGACGACAGCGAGAGCGGCTCGACGCCGCTCAACCTGCCTGTGACCGAGAACGGTCCCGCGGTGTCCGGCTCGCAGACCGTCGCGGCCACGGTCAGCGACGGTGCCACCGACAGCCAGACGGCCACGGGAGCGATCTCAGCCACTGGCTCGGTGTCCTCGGTGGGCACGAACCTGAAGTCGATGAGCCTCACCGCAACCGGCGTCCACACGGTCACCCAGAGCCTGGCGACGTCGGCCTGCGCGATCCACTTCGGGGCCTCGATCGAGCTCGACTACGCGTTCGTCGTGACCCAGCCCGGGTTCTTGAACGTCAACCTCAAGAACCGCGGCCCGGGGCAGTACTCCGAGTTCTACATCGAGATGGTCACGCCCACGAGCAGCCCCTACCACGACGTCTATGGCGAGGGGCTGGCCTTCGACAGCTCAACCCGGGTGTACCTCCCCGCTGGCACCTTCACCGGCTACCTCCTCGCTCAGAGCGGGCTCGATGACGTGGCGACCGCGACTTCTGGCTCGGGCAACAGCTCGCTCACCGCGACGTTCAATGCCGCCGGTTCCCAGACCGCTGCCGTGTCCGGCAAGGGCAAGAAGTACGTCACCCTGCCATCGGCCCGCTCGTGCACGACCGACTCGCTGAACCCGACGATCGTGAACAAGAAGAAGAAGGCCAACCAGATCAAGCAGGTCAAGTTCTTCGTCAACGACAAGCTGGTCAAGAAGGTGAACACCCCCGACAAGGGCGACGCCGTCACCGTTCCGGTGGCCGACGACCAGGCCGCCGACCTGGTGGCCTCGGTCAAGCTCTTCCCGAAGAAGAAGGGCAAGCCCAGCAAGGTCTACGAGGTGAGCGCTTCCTACGAGGCGTGCTCGCCGTGACCTGACGGCATTCGAGGGGCCCGGCGCGGACGCGCCGGGCCCCTCTGTCGTGCGGGCGGGCCCGGATGTGACACATTTGCGGTCTGTCGCGCCAAGGCGCCCTGCACTACGGTTTCCACCGTGCAGCGTTGCGCAAGCAACGAAATCGGGAGGGAAACATGGCTATCGCGACTGAAACCGAAGCAAATGAGGGCAAAGGACTGAAGGGCGGCGCCCTCGGACTTCTCGGCAGCGTCGTCATGGGGATCGCGTCGACGGCACCGGCGTACAGCCTGGCCGCGAGCCTTGGCTACGTCGTCATCGTCGCGAACGGCGACGGCATCGTCGGGGTCAAGGCGCCACTGATCATGGTGCTGGCCTTCATCCCGATGTACTGCATCGCGGTCGGGTACGCCGAGCTCAACAAGGCCGAGCCGGACTGCGGGACGACGTTCACCTGGGCGGCGCGCGCGTTCGGGACCAAGACCGGGTGGATGGGCGGCTGGGGGATCATCGCCGCCGACGTCATCGTGATGGCGAACCTGTCCCAGATCGCAGGGTCCTACAGCTACAGCCTGTTCGGC
>CAWGTG010000001.1:0-322957 GCA_963825455.1 uncultured Actinomycetota bacterium | reverse complement strand
TCGCCGTGGAAACCGACGCGGCCGTGGTGGTGATCGGACTGCGGCACCGCACCCCGGTCGGGAAGATGATCATGGGAAGCGTGGCCCAGCAGGTGCTCCTCGACGCACCCTGCCCGGTGCTCGCCGTCAAACCCGGCATCGTCGCCTCGACCTGAACGGCGGAGCCGCGGACGCGTGATGTGATCCGCGGAGTCGGGCTCCCGGCGCAGGAGACGGTGGCCCACGTAGCCAAACGTAGAGAACGCCCCCGCCGGGATGCGGCGGGGGCGTTCGTGCAGATCGGTGACCTGCGATGCTCGTGGGCAGGGGCGGGGTCGAACCGCCGACCTTCCACTTTTCAGGCGGACGCTCGTACCAACTGAGCTACCTGCCCGAGCGGCGCTCACCCTACCGGAGTCGTTTGGGTGTCTCCGAATCGTGTCCTCTACCCTTGTGGCCGCACCTGGCCCCCATCGTCTAGCGGCCCAGGACCCCGCCCTTTCACGGCGGTAGCACGGGTTCGAATCCCGTTGGGGGTACGAAGCGCGAGTGGCCGTTTCGCGATTGGGATCGACCGTGCCCGGTACGTTAGAGTCGCAGCGCTTCACGGCCGTCAGGTCGGGAGCAACCTGGCCCCGTAGCGCAGTTGGTTAGCGCGCCGCCCTGTCACGGCGGAGGCCGCGGGTTCGAGTCCCGTCGGGGTCGCCACACCTTCGCGAGGAGCCGGTCTCAACCGGCTCCTTCGTCGTTCGAATGGCCCTCGGCTGGCGCCAGGTGCGCGCCGAGCTGGATCGCCTTGCCGAACCGGTCGGACACCGACCGGAGCGAGACGATGCGCCCGCCCTCGACGCGGAAGAAGTGCGCGCCGACCCACTCGACCTGGCTGCCCGTCGACGGAACCGGGCCCCAGGGTCCGACGTGGGTCGAGGTGGCGCGCCAGAGCAGCCCCACCGCGTCATCGGAGCCGACGCACTCGAGAACCGAGAACGCCGTCCCGGCCCACGTCGCCTTGTCGTCCCGGTGCCAGGCGCGCAGCTCGTCGACCGTGCTGGCCCGGCCGTCGTGCTCGAAGGACGCCGCGTAGTAGGCGTCGAGCGCGTCGAGGTCGCCGCCGTTCCACACGCGCTCGACCAGGTCCAGCACGATTGATCTAGGCGTCATGGCCGCCACCGTAGGGGCAAGGGTTGCTCCGGGGCGAGAGAATGGCGAAGTGCCGATCGACATGGAGCCGGAGCGGTTCGACCTCCTGGTCGACCAGGCGCTCGACGGCATCCCCGACGAGCTGGCTCGGCTGGTCCGGAACGTGGTGGTCCTCGTGGAGGACGAGCCGCCCGAGGACGAGCCCGACGACCTGCTCGGCCTCTACGACGGCGTGGCGCTCACCGAGCGCGACAGCACCCTCGCCGTGCAGCTGCCCGACCGGATCTTCATCTTCCGCGGCCCGCTGCTCGACTTCTGCGACACCGAGGCGCAGCTCATCGAGGAGGTACGGATCACCGTCGTGCACGAGATCGCCCACCACTTCGGGATCGACGACCGCCGGCTGCACGAGCTCGGCTACGCCTGACTGACGAGGACGCCGATCGCGCAGGCGGCCAGCGAGATGCCGATGGTCACGACGGCGTACGCCGTGCCGCGCACCGGGCCGAGCCGGTGGGTCTGCACGGCGAACGCGGAGTACGTCGTGAAGCCGCCGCAGAACCCGGTCCCGAGCAGGGCCAGCCAGTGGCCGGTCGCGCCGGCCTCGACGAGCAGGCCGAGCAGGAACGAGCCGACCACGTTGACCAGCAGGGTCCCGCGGGGGAACCGTTCCGCGTCCAGCGTCGTGGCCAGCCCGTAGCGCAGCGGCGCGCCGATCGCCGCGCCCAGCGCGACCAGCAGCGGCGTCACTCGTCGCCGCCCTCGGCCGCGAACTCGTCGCCGGCGGCTGGTGGGTACAGCCGGCTCACAGCCGCGACCGCCAGCAGGCAGGCGGCGAGAGTGCCAAGCAGGTAGAGCAGTGCGGTCGTGGTCTGGCCGTCTGCGAGCAGGACCCGGGTCTGCTCGGAGTATGCCGACAGCGTGGTGTAGCCGCCCAGCAGGCCCGGCCCGAGCGCGGCCGCCAGGACCTGGCGGCGGCGTACGGCGTCGAAGGCGGGCAGCCACGCCAGCACCAGCGAGCCGCTGACGTTGATGAGGAACGTCGTCCACGGGAAGCCGGCTCCGTCTGGCACCGCGTCGCCGAGCGCCCACCGCAGCACCGCACCGCACGCGCCGCCCAGGGCGACCGCGAGGTAGATCACCCGTCGAGGCTAGGTGATGGCGTTGGCGCGGCCGTTGGTCTTGGCCTCGAGCCACGAGATCGGCGAGTTGCCGTTGGCCTGGCGCACGAACTCGGTCAGGAACCAGGTCTGGAACCTCCGCTGCTCCGCGCTGCGCGCCAGCGACAGCAGCCGCTCTGCGCGGCAGAACTCGTCGGCCAGCTCCAGCAGCTCGACGAAGCGCACCAGTGTGGTGGCCGTCGCCCGCGGCATGTGCACGACCAGGTCGGTCGACTCGCTCCCTTGCGCGAGGGCTGCCTCGATCTGCTCGATGCCGATGCCGTCGCGCAGCTGCCGGTCCAGCGACCCGAACAGGTCGGACAGGCTCTTGGCCAGGGGGTAGTCGGACTCGTGCGCGAGCGCCAGCAGCCGCACCTCGCGGCGCAGCTCGCGGAAGTGCTGCTGGAACCCGACGAAGAGAGCCAGGGGCACGTCGAGGATGTGGATGCGCACCCGGTCGCGGGTCGGCACGGCCGTGAGCCGGGAGTGGTCGAAGCCCGTGATCACGCCGGAAACGCCCGCGCCGTCCGCGAACTCCGCTGCCGGCGTGAACCAGACGACCTTGCCGTCGTCCTCGATCTCCGCACCCCAGGCATCGGCGCACCGCGCGACGATGCTCAGCCCACGACCGAAGGTGAGGAGCAGTCCGTCGGTCTCGGGCCGGTCCAGCGGCTCGCTCGGCAGGATCGGCGCCTCGACCGAGGAGTCGCGCACCTCGACCCGGGGGTGCTCGGCGGTGCCACGCATCCGGACCGTGATCGGCGGCTCGCCGTGGAGCAGGGCGTTGGTGACCAGCTCGGACACCCCCAGCTGGGCGCACTCCGACAATTCCGGCCTGCCGATCTCCGTGCACAGGTCGCCCACCCAGCGGCGTGCGTCCTGCACACCGCGAGCACCCCGGCCGAGGGCGAGGGGAGGCCGGTTGAGTGGCACGAGGCCTCCAGCGAGGGATTGATGTCGGCAGCTGACTGTGCTGAGCAGTTGAAAAGGCGTCTACCCGGTCCGGGGCCGACCAAACCTCCGAGTAGGAACGGCTGAGCCACGATTTCCGTTGCCAGAACAGCGTATCGCGACGATATCCGTGGTGTCAGGCGCCACACCGCATGTCGGATGCGTTGTCTCCCGGTCATGGTTACCCCTGTAGGGAAGCCCGCGGAGCACTCCGCAGAGGGCCACGACACAATGGCCACCCGGGCCGCAAGGAGTGAGTGAGGCGATGACCGACACCGCGCTGACCGAGGGACGACACCAGGTTGTGCTGATCGGGTCGGGCTTCGGAGGCCTGTTCGGCGCCAAGGCGCTCAAGCGGTCGGACGTGGACGTCACGATGGTCGCCAAGACCACCCACCACCTGTTCCAGCCGCTGCTCTACCAGGTCGCGACCGGCATCCTGTCCGAGGGCGAGATCGCCCCCCCGACCCGAGAGGTCCTGGCCAAGCAGAAGAACGCGAAGGTGCTGCTGGGCGAGGTCACCGACATCGACCTCCAGGCCCAGACGGTCACCTCGCACGTGCTCGGTCGCGAGACGGTGACGCCCTACGACTCTCTGATCGTCGCGGCCGGCTCGAGCCAGTCCTACTTCGGCAACGACCGGTTCGCCGAGTTCGCGCCCGGCATGAAGAGCATCGACGACGCCCTCGAGCTGCGAGGCCGGATCTTCGGCGCCTTCGAGCTCGCCGAGCTGGGCGCGCTGCGCGGTGAGAACGTCGACGCGCTGCTCACCTTCGTGGTGGTCGGCGCGGGCCCGACCGGGGTCGAGATGGCCGGGCAGATCGCCGAGCTGTCCCGACGTACCCTCGACCGCGACTTCCGCGCCATCAACTCGCGCGAGGCCCGGGTCATCCTCGTCGACGCGGTCGGGCAGGTGCTGCCGCCGTTCGGGGCCGAGCTGGGGCGCAAGACCAAACGCGCGCTCGAGAAGCTCGGTGTCGAGGTGCGGCTCGGCGCGATGGTCACCGACCTCGACGAGGGCGGCCTCGAGGTCACGCTCAAGGACGGCACCGTCGAGCGGATCGAGTCCGTCACCAAGATGTGGGCGGCCGGGGTCCAGGCCAGCTCGCTGACCGCGACCCTCTCCGAGCAGACCGGCGCCCCGCTCGACCGCGCCGGCCGGATCGGCGTCAACTCCGACCTCACCCTGCCCGGCCACCCCGAGGTGTTCGTCGTCGGCGACATGATCGACCTCGACCACCTGCCCGGCGTCGCGCAGGTCGCCATCCAGGGAGCGAAGTACGCCGCGAAGGCGATCGACCGCCGGCTCGCGGGCAAGCCACCTCAGAAGCCGTTCAAGTACTTCGACAAGGGCTCGTTGGCCACGATCAGCCGGTTCCGGGCCGTGGCGCTGATCGGTCGGTTCCGGCTGACCGGCGTGCTGGCGTGGTTCCTCTGGCTGGGTGTCCACATCCTCTACCTGACCGGTTTCAAGAACCGGGTCACCGCGGTGCTGCACTGGGCGGTCTCGTTCGTCGGTCGGGGCCGCCAGGAGCGGACCGCGACCGAGCAGCAGATCTTCGGACGGATGGCGCTCAGCCGCCTCGACCACGGCGCGGCCGACCTGGTGTCGCCGCCTTCGCCCGAGCAGACCGCCAAGGCCCAGGAGGCTCGGCGGGCGGAGCTCGAGGCGATCGCGGTCGAGGAGGCCCGGCTGACCGACGACGGCGTACGCGGCGTCAAGATCGAGACGGAAGCCTGACCGGCCGGAGCGTTACTCGAAGAAGCGCGGCGAGGGCGTGCTCGAGTCGCCGTTCGCCATCGCCTCACGCGCCCACTTCGGCAGGATGAACAGCCCCTCGGCCTCGACCGTCACCCCGTCCGCGGTGCGGATCTCGCCGCGGGCCCAGGTCTTGATGCCGTCGGACCGCTCGATCCAGGCCTCGCTGGTGAGGTCGCCGAGCGCGGTGCGCTGCCTGTAGCTGAGGGTGAGGGTGGCGGTCATCCCGGGCTTGCCGCCGGCGCCCGCCGCCTCGCCGAGCATCTGGTCGAGGACCAGCGCGAGCACGCCGCCGTGCACGCTGCCCGGGGGTCCTTCGTAGGCCGCGCCCAACGTGAAGGAGGACCGCACGCCGCGCCCCTCCTGCACGACGGTCAACGGAGGCGCGATCGCGTTGCGCAGGCCCACCACCGCGTTGCCCCAGGCTCGGCCGCGGCCGTCGGTGCGCAGGTCGACGCCGTACGTCGTCCGCATCGGCGCTCTGCGCAGCCGCTCGGTGATCGCCTCGATCTCGCGGTGGGCACGGCGGATCTCGTTCTCGGGGACCGTGGTGCGGATGGCGGCGTCGACCAGCCCGCGGAGCGACTCGGTGAACGGTCCGTAGAGGTCGCGCTCGGCCTCGACCTGCTCGCGGCTGAGCTCGTCCATCCGGTAGTCCACGAGCCGCACTCTAGAACACGTTCCAGTTCTTCATTCCCTGGAATCCGTTGGCGATCTTGCCGTCCACGTTGGTGAAATGAGCCATGACCGCGCTCGCCCGTCCCGACGTCCGCCTGTATCCCAGCTGGGCGGCGACGATCACGGAGTTCGGCTCGGAGACCGTCCACGGCTCGGGGCTGTGGCACGGCGACGGCGGCCCGGTCGACCTCACCGAGGCCGGCTGCGCAGGGTTCGTCTCGATGGTGCTGGCGTACGCCGACCCGACGTACGCGCTCCCCGAGGACCGCGTGCACTGCGACTACTACTGGATCACCGAGGGCGCCGGTGCCGACGAGGAGGTCATCGGGTTCCTGGCGCTGCGCCACTCGCTGACCGCGTGGCTGCTGGAGGAGGGTGGTCACATCGGCTACTCGGTGCGTCCCTCGCGGCGCGCACAGGGCCACGCCTCGCGGGCGCTCGCACTCGCCGTACGCCGCTGCGCCGAGCTCGGCCTCGATCGGGCGCTGGTGACCTGTGACGAGGACAACCTCGCCTCAGCGCGCACGATCGAGCGCAACGACGGCGTCTACGAGGACACCCGCAACGGCAAGCGCCGCTACTGGATCGAGGTGCCGATCAGTGGTGAACGAGCTGCGGACGGAAGAACCGCAACACCCGCATGAAGTCGTCCGGGTCGACCATCGACGCGTCGACCGTGAAGGGCTCCATGCCCCGGCGCGGGAACAGCACCTTCCAGCCACGATGCCCGGGCTGACCGTGCACCTCGAACCTCGTGTACTGGCTTGCTAGGTCGAAGATGAAGCGGCCGCCCTGCTGGATCACCTGCAGCTGACCCTGGTGCACCTCCAGCGTCGTGACGCTGGCTCCGCCCCGGATCGCCCACACCATCACGGTCGCGAGGACCACGATCGCTGCGAGCCCGATGGACGGAGTGTCCTTGACCTCTACCGCGGTGCGCACGAAGTAGGCCGACACGATGGCGCCGATCAGGAGCGAGATCGTGAGCAGGCGGCGCGAGGTCCGCTTCGCAGCGAACTTGTAGAGGCCCGGCATCTCCGTCGCGACCTCGTCGTGCTTGGAGACCTTGTGCTGCTCGACCTCGGGCTCCGGCGGGGCCTCGACGGCGACCGAGGCCTGCTGGACGGCTTCCTCCTGGACGGCCTCCTGGGCGGCCGGCTCGGCAACCGGTTCAGGCTGAGGGACCGGCCTCGCGGCCCGAGCGCGAGCCTTGGCCGCGGCGACGAGGTCGCGTGCTGCGTCGCCCGTGCGGGCCCGGTCCTCGCGACCGGACTCCCGGGGCTTCGGCTCCTTGGGCTGGCGCTTGGGCATCGACAGGAACGAGCGCCGACCCGGCTGGTCCTCGGTGGGCTCGGTCGACTCGGTCGACTCGCTGGTCTCGACGGTCTCGACGGTCTCGACTGCCTCGACGGTCTCGAGGGCTTCCGTGGCCAGCATCTGGACCGGCTCGGGCTCGACCTCGACCGCGGCGGCCGCGACCGGCGACGTCTCGATGACGGGGTCGATGGCGGGTTCGACTAGGGACTCGACGACGGGCGCGGCGAGCGCTTCGATCTCGGGTTCGACGACGGCTTCGATCTCGGGTTCGACGACGGGCTCGGCGACCGCTTCGATCTCGGGTTCGACGACGGGCTCGGCGACCGCTTCGACGACGGGCTCGGCGACCGCTTCGATCTCGGGTTCGACGACGGCTTCGACGACGGGCTCGGCGACCGCTTCGATCTCGGGTTCGACGACGGCTTCGACGACGGGCTCGGCGACCGCTTCGATCTCGGGTTCGACGACAGGTTCGACGACGGGTTCGACGACGGGAGCCGGTTCGGCCAGGGCCACCGGCTCCGGCTCGACGACCACGGGCTCGTGCGCCTTCGGCTCCTTGGGCTCCTTCGGCTGGCGCCTGGGCAACGACAGGAAGGCGAACCGAGACGGCTGGGCCTCGGTGGGCTTCGCGGACTCGGGCGCCTCGACGGCTTCGACGACGGCTTCGACGACGGGCTCGACGACGGGCTCGGCGACGGGCTCGGCCACGGGCTCGACATCCGGTTCGGTGACGAGGGCCGGCGCGGGCATGTCGAGCGGCTCCGGCTCGGCCTCGACGACCACGGACTCGGCCACGGGCTCCGGCTCGTCGACGACCGGCTCGGGCTCCGGCTGGACGAGCAAAGGACTGGCGTCGATGAAGGCACGGACCGGCCTGGGCGGTGCGACGTCCTCCGGCTCGACGATCCGGGGCTGCTCGACCAGGGGCTGCTCCTCAGCCAGGGCCTGCTGCCCGCCCCGGCGCCGCTCGACCCGGGGCTTCTCGTTTCGCGTGCGTCGTTCGACGTGCCGGCCTGAGTGCCTGCCGACCTGCGGATCGACCTGCTGCTCGACAGGAGGCTCCACGGGCTGCGCCGCGTCCGAGGGCTCGGCGTGCCGGGCTACCTGCCGCTCGACGGTCGGTACGGCGGCGCGGATCGTCTCCTCGAGGGAGCGCGCAGCCGGCGCCGTGGGTGCGTCGGTTGCAGGGGTGCGCGCCGGCGGCTGTGGCTTGGGCTTGGCGACCGGGAGCGGGACGGAGCGGGCCACGGGCGGGGTGAGCAGGACCTGCGGAACCTCGACCTCGGACTCCGGCTCGACGGGGTCGACCAGTCGCGCCTTGAGCCGCTGCAGCCGGCTGCGCGTGTCCGCCGGCTTGGGGACCTGCTTGGCCTCCGCCTGCTCGGTCTTCTTGCGAATCGAGCGCATGACGATGGGTTCCCAGCCCTGCGGCGGCTCACGGTCCAGCTCGTTGGCGGGTCCGGACTTCGGCGGCGCGTTCGCTGCGGACTTGCGGACGCCGAACGTCGAAGGCGGTGCGATCCGCGATCCGATCAGCGGGTCCCGCTCGACCGCAGAAGACGCGACAGCGGCCGCCGGCAACCGGCGCGATGCCCGGGAGGCCGACGCAGTCTCGGGAGTGTCCTCGGCCGGCTCGGTCTGCTCTCCCTGCTCGGCGGACTGCTGCTCGTTGTGGTGCGCGAGCCAGCGGCCGAACAGGTCGTTCGACGAGGCCTCTTGGCGCTGGGGGTCGGCAGCCATATCAAAACGGTACGGCGACAGAAGACGCCGCGTGACCGCTTTGCCGAAGGTCGTGCGCGGCGCGTGCAACTGGGATCGGTCGACCCGATGTGATCTGATGTGTGGCGGGTGAGACTGAAGTGACTTCTGACGACGACTCGGGCGCGCCGCGTCCCCGACGCCGACAAGTACTACGTGCCGCCACCGTGACCGTTCTCGGAGCCGGGGTGGTCACGGGGACCGGCGCGGGCATCCTGCGCGCCCTCAACTCCGAGGACGGCAGAGGCGACGGCCGGCTGCTGCTCCAGACGGACGCCTCCTCCGGGGTCGGGATCCTCGAGAAGCAGCTCAAGGACCTGGGGCTCGCGAAGACAGGCACCGGCCTCTGGCAGACGCCCGCCCTCGACACGGCGCTGGTGACGATGGTCGGTTTCACGTGGCGCGACGGAGTCCCGGCACCGAAGATCCTGGTCAGGTTCCGCATCAAGGGCGGCTGGTCCCCGTGGCGGCCGGCGCCGTTGCTCCGCGACCTGCCGGACCCGTCGACCGGCGAGGGGATCGGCAAGGCCGGCACCTCACCACTGGTCGTCGAGCCGTCCGACGGCGTCCAGGTCCAGGTGTCCGGCTCGCTCCCGCCCGAGCTCAGCATCACGCTCATCCACGCCGCGGCGATCGCCGGCGATGCCCGGCTCGTGGGCGGCTCGACCTCCCGGTCATTGTCGCGCGCGGCCGCGGTGAACGTCGCCATGCCCAGCATCTACACGCGGGCCCAGTGGGGTGCCAACGAGAGCTGGCGCGACGGTCCGCCGCGCTACAACAGCACCATCCTGCAGGCCCATGTGCACCACAGCGCCTCCGGCAACGGCTACTCACAGGCCGACGTACCCGCGCTGATCAGGAGTTTTTACAAGTACCACACGCACAGCCTCGGCTGGTCCGACATCGCCTACAACTTCCTGGTCGACTCCTTCGGGACGATCTGGGAGGGCCGCTACGGCGGGATGGACCAGCCCGTCCGCGGCGCCCACACCCTCGGCTTCAACAACTCCTCGACCGGCTTCTGCGTCATCGGGAACTTCGAGAGCGTCCAGCCCACCCAGCCGACCCTGGACTCACTGGCGAGGCTCGCGGCCTGGAAGCTCGCCATGTACGGCCGCGACCCACAGGGCTGGACGGAGGTCATGTCGGAGGGCAGCGACAAGTTCCCGAAGGGCCGGGTGGTCACGCTGCCGGTCATCGACGGTCACCGCGACACCAACGACACCGCCTGCCCGGGCGGCAACCTCTACGCGCAGCTCGCCACCGTGCGTGCCGCGACCGCCGGGGTCATCGCGGCCGCGACGCTGAAGCTGAAGAAGCCGTACGCCGTGAAGGGCCGCACCGTCCTCGGCAACACGCTCGCGGTCGGCGACGGCAAGTTCAAGCCGAGCTCGGCCGCCGTGAGCTACCAGTGGGTGCGCAACCGCACCCCCATCCTCGGCGCCACTGCCGCGACCTACTTCCTGACCACCGAGGACGTTGCGCAGCGGATCGGCGTCGTCGTCACCGGCAGCCTGCCGAACGTCGCCCCGATCACCCAAGGGATCGAGCTCGAGACGGCTGTCCGCTCCATCCCGGAGTGCTCGACACGCACCCAGCGCAAGAAGGGCGGCAAGGTGATCGTGCACTTCGAGGTCACCGCGCCAGGCGTCGCCGAGCCGGACGGCACCGTCCTCATCAAGGTCGGCAGCCGCGAGCGCACGGTCACGGTGAAGAAGGGCAAGGCCGTGGCCCGCTTCGTCGGCGTCGACCCCGGCCGCTACCGCGTCCGCTGCCAGTACGACGGCGGCACCCTCGTCGAGCCGGGCCGCGCCCGCGACTGGGTGCGTGTCCCGGGCAAGGGCCCGTTCGCGAAGAGCTGACAGGGTCCGGACACAGAAGAACCCGCTGGCCGTATCCCTGAAAACGTCCGGCGGGCTTCTGTTGTGGGCGGCTCCGACATCAACCCCCGGAGACGGCGGGCCAGCGTCCACAAGGAGTCGGCCACCCCCGTGGGACCGGCTCCGGGAAGACCGTAGATCGAGTCAGGGCACACCTGACCCTCGTCGGGTCCACGAGGAGGTAACAGTGTGGGGGGAGCGCTGCGGTGCCAGCCCGGCTCAGATCAGGGGGCGTCGGGATCCTCGGGATGGCGCCGCCGCTGGTCGAGGTCGCGGAGGAACTCGTCGTCGTCATCGGGGGCGACGGGACGCCGCTCGGGCCGCGGCTGGGTCCGACGGCGTACCGGGCGCGCCACACCGCGGCGCTCGATCACCCGGATCAGGCAGTACGTCGCCACGGCGAACAGCACCACCACCAGCAGGACCTTCAGCACGAGTCAAGGGTAGGGCTCAGGTGGTTGGTCCGTACGCTGGAGGCGTGAAGGAGTTTGCCGTCTACACGGGTCTGCGGCTGGCGATGTTCGCCGCGACCTTCGGGATCATCGTCGGTGTCTGGCTTCTGATCGGCGACAAGGCGAACATCTTCGTCGCCGTCGTCGTCGCCTTCATCGTCAGTGGCGTGGGCTCCTACTTCCTGCTGAACAGGCCGCGTGAGGCGCTCGCACAGCGCGTCGAGGTGCGTGCCGAGCGCGCCGCCAAGGCCTTCGAGGAGCGGAAGGCCAAGGAGGATGTCGACTGAGCCCGGACAGTCCTAGCGCTTGCGGTTGATCTGCCGGATCCGCGACTCGGACTGGCCGAGCAGCTTCGCCAGCAGCGGCACCCGGCGGCGCCAGACGACGACCCCGGCGATCACGATCGCCAGGATGATGAGGAAGGTCAGCATGCGGCGAGCCTACGTCGGCGATGGTCGCCCCACCCCCCGATTCGTCTGAGCCCTCACGCAGAGAACTACCGGCGAGACCGCAGACGAATCGCTAGCTGGCGGCGACCAGGGGGACCGCCACCAGAACGGCCCACGCCAGCTCGGCCAGGCCGGTCGACTGGAGCACCGGCACCAGTGCCGGGCCGACCGCGCCCGACAGCACCGTGCGCACACCGCGGACGGCCGGCAGGACGAAGCCGAGGCCTAGCAGGGCCCACCAGGTGGTGGAGCCGGCGACCGCGACGCACGCGACCGACGCGGCCAGCACGAGCAGCAGGTAGAGCCCACGCGTGCGGTCGGCGCCCAGGACGACCGCGAGGGTGCGCTTGCCGGCGAGGGCGTCGGTCGGTATGTCGCGCAGGTTGTTGACCACGAGGATCGCGCAGGCGAGGGCGCCGACCCCCACCGCGGCGTACAGAGCGGGCAGCTCGAAGGTCTCGGTCTGGACGTACGTCGTGCCGACCACCGCGACGAGGCCGAAGAAGACGAACACCATCACCTCACCGAGGCCGAGGTAGCCGTAGGGCCGGGAGCCGCCGGTGTAGAACCACGCGGCGAGCACTGACACGAGGCCGACGGCGACCAGCCACCAGGCGGTGGAGGCTGCGAGCACCAGCCCGGCGACACCGGCGACACCGAAGGCCAGGAACGCCGCACGCTTCACGGCCACCGGCGAGGCGACACCGGATCCGACGAGCCGCATCGGGCCGACCCGGTCGGCGTCGGTGCCGCGGATGCCGTCGGAGTAGTCGTTCGCGTAGTTGACCGCGACCTGGAGCGCCAGGCTGACGACGAGAGCCAGCAACGCCTTCCACCAGACCGCCTCATCGACGTACGCCGCGACGCCGGTCCCGGCGAGGACGGGGGAGACGGCCGCGGGGAGGGTCCGCGGACGCGCGCCGGAGAGCCACTGG
Organism: uncultured Actinomycetota bacterium; assembly: GCA_963825455.1. Taxonomy (GTDB): domain Bacteria; phylum Actinomycetota; class Actinomycetes; order Propionibacteriales; family Nocardioidaceae; genus Nocardioides. The sequence continues at coordinate 310,496 of CAWGTG010000001.1, read as the reverse complement.
GCGGGGGTAGCCACGAAGTGGGATTCTCACACGGCGTCGGTGTAGCGCTGCACCAGCGTCGTCCACGAGGCCCGGGTGTTCTCGAGGCGCGCGTCACCGGCGGCACCGAGCCGGTCGAACCCGGTCTGGATGAGGCGGACGACCGTGGCGGCACCGGCGGCCGTGAAGGTGAGTGAGACCTCGGTGGCCTCGTCCGGTTCGAAGAACAGGTGCCAGGTGAACGCCAGCCGGTGCGGTGGCTCCCACGCCAGCACTTCTCCCCAGGTGTGCTCGGCGCCGTCCGGCCCGGTCTCGACGATCCGGCCGCCGACGTACGGCTCGAAGGCGAGTGCGTCCGGACCGCCGGAGACGGTCTTGGCCGACGGCCACCACGTGGCGATCCGTTCGGTCCACACTGCGAACGCGTGCGCCGGCGACGCGGCGACCTCGAACTCGAGGGCGAGGGTGTCGGTCACGAGTCGGAGGTGTTCTCGGCCAGCAGCGTGAACCGGGCCGCGGCCTCGCCCCACACGGTGCGGAAGTAGGCGTGGATCGCCTCGATGCCCTCGGCGCGCAGCTCGTAGAGGTGGCGGGTGCCCTCGGCCCGGTGAGCGACCAGCCCGGCCTCGCCGAGCAGCCGCAGGTGCCGCGAGACCGCCGGGCGGCTGATCGGCAGCTGCCGGGCGATCTCGCCCACCGCGAGCGGACCGCGGCCGAGCAGCTCGACGATCGAGCGGCGGCTCGGGTCGCCCAGCGCGTCGAGGGCGGCCTGGCTTGTCACGGTCTGATCATGCCTCGGAGGCGACCTTGAGCGCCGCCGCGAACTGCGCGAACGACTCGGTCATGTCCGGGATCGCCCTGGTGATCATCGGCGCCATCGGGCCGCTGAACACCTCCTCCATCGCGAAGTCGGTGCCGCCGTCCGCGCGCGGTGTCAGCGTGAACGTGCGCCTGCCGGTGAACAGCCCGAGCGGCATCCCGCTCGCCCACACCATCCGGCGCGGCGCGTCCAGCTCGGCGACCTTGAGCTTGAACGTGCGCTTCGGGTCGAGCGTCGAGACCAGCTTGATCGTCTGGCCGAGCGCGATGGTGCCGTCGATCTTGACGACGGTCGGGTTCCACTGCGGGTACGACGAGGCATCGGTCAGCCGCGCCCACACCTGGTCGGGCGGCGCCGAGATCGAGCTGGCGCCGGCGTACGAGACTGGCATCTGGACTCCTTCCGTAACGGAGGAGTTACGGTAACACGAGTGTTACGGAATCACGCGCCAGGAACCGCTCGGCCGACCGCGAGGCCGGGCCCATCCCCAGCGTCGCGAGGAACACGATGCCCGCGATCACCAGCCACCCCTCGGCGCCCCACTCGATCGCGAGGTAGGTGTAGGCCGCGGGCGCCCAGACCTCGCCGAGGGTGTTGCCCAGACCGGCGGCGCCCTGGTACTCGCCGAGCCGGTCGGGGTCGGAGAGCTCGGACATGAAGCCCCAGTGGGCAGCCGATTGGAACAGCTCCGCGCCCGTGACGGTCACGTGTCCGAGCCAGACCAACCCGATCGTGACCCAGCCGATCGTGTCGTGGGTGAAGAGGACGACGACGCAGGACAGCACGAAGAAGCTCATGCTGATCCGCGATGCGCGCAGGGAGCTGCTCACGGAGTCGACGCCGCGCGCGGCCCGCACCTGCAGCAGCACCGCAAGCACCGTGTTGGTGCCGAACAGCCAGGCCAGCAGCACCCGCGGGGCATCGGTCTCCTGCACGAGCCAGAGCGGGATCACGATGTTGAGCAGCACCTGGTTGCTGCCGAGCACGCCGTCGCACACGTTGAGCAGGAGGAAGCCGCGGTTGCGCAGTGCTCCGCGACCGAGCTTCTCCTCGGTCGGCTTGGGGGCTCGATCGTGCGCGGCGTCGGGCAGCCGCGTGATGTAGAGCGTGTTGATCCCGAGCATCAGCGCGGTGAAGAGCGGCACCGCCCGGATCAGGTCGTCGTTGTTGAAGGCCAGGGCGATGCCGCTGATGAGCGCGCCGAGGGTGAACCCGATGTTGAGCGCGGCCCGCATGAACGCCTGCGACTGGACCCGCTCCTCGCGGGGGAAGACGTCGATCGTGTAGGCGCCCCGGCCCGACCAGCCCGCGGTCTCGACCAGCTGCAGGACGACCATCATTGCGACGTACGACGCGAAGCCGTCGATCAGTGGCCAGACCGCGTAGAGAGCGGCAGCGGAGCCCGCGCCGATCGCCCACATCCGCTTGGGGCCGATCCGGTCGGCGAGCTTGCCGAGCGGCACCGAGAAGACGAACGCGAAGAGCCCGGCCACGGTGATTCCGATGCCGACCTGGCCGGCTGAGAGGCCCACGATCTGGGTGAAGAAGACCGCGCTGCCGGTGAGGAACGTGCCCTCGCCGATCGCGAAGAGCACCGACTGGACCGAGAGGCTGCGCGCCAGCGGCGTGGGTGGCAGGAAGCGGTCGAACCTCGATCCGACAGTGCCCGGCACGGTCCCATTCGATCACGCGGCACTAGCCTTCGTCGCGTGGATTTGGGCGGTTCGACGAGGGAGATCGTGGCCGCCATTTCGGGTTGGGTCTCGGCCTCCGACGACGAGCCCCTGGTGGTCGAGACCTCTGGCTCCAGCGGTAGTCCGAAGCGGGTGCTGCTGTCCCGGCGCGCGGTGCTCGCATCGGTGGCCGCGACCGCGCGCCGGCTGCGGTGGTGAGGGCCGCTGGCTGCTCGCGCTGCCTGCGTCGTACGTCGCGGGTGCGCAGGTGGTCTGCCGCTCGGTGACGGCTGGCGAGCCGCCCGTGCTGCTCGACGACCATGCCTCGCTGGCGGCCGCGGTCGAGTCCGGCCGGCCGGCGTACGCCTCTCTCGTCCCGACCCAGCTCCGTCGCATGCTCGACTCCGAGGAGGACGTCGGCGCACTGAGATCGCTGCGCACGGTGCTGCTCGGCGGCGGACCGATCGACCCGGCTCTCCGCAGCCGCGCGATCGAGGAAGGGGTGGGCGTGGTCGCGACGTACGGATCCGCGGAGACGGCCGGCGGTTGCGTCTATGACGGGGTGCCGCTCGACGGCGTGGGGCTGGCCACCGACGGAGACGGGCGGCTGCGCATCTCGGGGCCGATGCTGTTCGAGGGGTACGACGGCGACCCGGAGCTCACCGCGCGGGTGCTCGTCGACGGCTGGTTCCGCACCGAGGACGCCGCCCTGATCGACGAGGCCGGCCGGCTCCAGGTCCTCGGCCGGCTCGACGACATGGTCATCACCGGCGGTGTCAACGTCCCGGCACCGGCGGTCGCGCGCAGGCTGCGCGAGCACCCAGCGGTCAGGGACGTCGAGGTGCTCGGCGTCCAGGACGCTGAGTGGGGGATGCTGCTGGTGGCCTTCGTGGTCGGCGAGCTGACGCTGGGGGACGCACGGGCCTGGGTGGCCGAGGTGCACCCGAGGGCGTGGGCCCCGCGCCAGCTGGTCGTGCTCGACGCGCTGCCGATGCTGGACAACGGAAAGGTGGACCGGGTTCAGCTCGCGGCCGCGGCCGCCTCGAGGTGAACCACCGCGGTCGCCACGGTCACCACGATCGAGTCGTGGGTGGCGACCACGACGGCGCGGTCGCCGGGCAGCGATGTCAGGGCGTCGAGGACCAGCCGGGTGTGGTCGCCGTCCTGGTGCGCGGTGGGCTCGTCGAGGATCGTGACCGGGGCCCTCGCGTGCAGCGCCCGGGCCAGGCCGACCCGCTGCCTCTCACCGAGCGAGATCTCGCCCGGGTAGCGGTCGAGCAGGTGGTCGACCGCGAGCGAGGCGGCCAGCGCGGGCAGCTCCGTGACCCGGTCGGCGTCGGCGAGGGCGATGTTGTCCTGCACGGTCAGCGTGTCCAGTAGAGCCAGCCGCTGCGGCACGAACACGGTGCGGGTCGGCCGCTCGACGCTGCCGGAGGTGGGTCGGTCCCAGCCGGCCAGGATCGAGACCAGCGTGCTCTTGCCGGTGCCGGACGGTCCGGTCACCGCCAGCACGTCGGCAGCGTGCACGGTCAGGCTGGTGGGCCGCAGCGCGAGCACGGCGTGTCCGCGGACGTCGTACGAGCGGGAGACGTCCGTCGCGACGAGGAGTGCCTCACTCATCGGTGGACCCCTGATCGTCGGGAGGCGGATGGAGGACGACCCGGCCGTCCTCGACCTCGATCGCAACCCGGCTGGTCGGGAACAGCGCCCGTGCCTCGGCCGGCAGCTGCACCCGGCCGCTCGCGTCGATGACGCCCAGCCGGGTCGCCGCCCGGACGTCGTGCTCGGTGGTGAGTACGCCGTGGTCGAGGTGGAGCAGCCTGTCTGCCTCCTCGGTGATCCGCGGGTCGTGCGTGGTGTAGACGACGGTGGTGCCGTCGTGCTCGGCGGCGCGGCGCAGCCGGTCGAGCACCTGGCCCGCTCGCTCGTCGTCGAGGTGCGCGGTCGGCTCGTCGGCGACGAGCAGGGAGCGGCCCGTCGTCATCGCCGCCAGCAGAGCGAGCCGCTGCTGCTCGCCGCCGGAGAGCTGATCCACCCGGTGCCGGGCCTGCTCGGCCAGGCCCAGGGACCCGAGCACGCCCTCGGTGTCCTTGGCTCCGGCGATGCGAAGGTGCTCGGCGGCGGTGAAGTGCTCGACCAGGTTGCTGCGCGGCCGCTGGTGCACGAACGCGACGTTGCGCCGCCGCCACCTCCGCAGCCGCGAGGAGCTGAGGTCGGTGAGCACCGTCTCGCCGTGCGAGACGGTGCCGGCCGAGGGCCTGTCCAGTCCCGCGAGCAGTCGGATCAGTGTGCTCTTGCCGCTGCCCGACGGGCCGAGCACAGCGGTGAGGCTGCCCGGCTCGAGGACCAGGTCGACGCCCCGGACGGCCTGCACCTCCTCGGTCAGGCCCCGATAGACCTTCACCAGCTGGGTGGCCACGACGGTGCCCTTCATCGGCTCACTCATCGTGCAGCAGCTCGTTGACGGAACGGGACCGGCCCGGCCACTGGTCGGCGGCCGCGCTGGCCAGGGTGAGGACGAGCGCGGCGGCCCCGAACGCCACCGCGGCGACCAGGAGCTGCCCGATCCCGGTCACCACGAGCTCCGGCTGGAGGGTGGGCTCCGGGTCGAGCCTGGTGGCGAGCGAGGCCGTGACGGCGTACGCCGCGACGCCGCCCGCAGCCGCACCCAGCAGGGCCACGAGCGACAGTGCGGCCCCCGCGGCGCGCGAGACCAGCCGCCGGGAGTGGCCGAGATCGGCCAGGGTCCTGTCCTGGAGCCGGCGCTGCTCGCGGTCTCGCCGCTGCAGCCCGGCGAGGACGAGCAGGCCGAGCACCAGCGCCAGCGCCATGAACGCCTGGAGGTAGCTCGTCACCCACGACCTGGCCACGAGGGTGGAGTGGTCCGCACGGACCTCGTCGGCAGTGGCGTCGAGCGAGACGGGGAGCCCGGCGGTGCGGGCGGCGCGGGCGATGGTGTCGGCGTCCTCGGCGCTCCAGATCTCGGCCTCGAGCACGTCGATCGAGCCGGGCGGCGCGAGCCCGAGCAACGCGTCCTGGTCCACCACGAGGACGCTCTGCCACGGGCCGGAGCCGGCGAAGCCGGCGATCCGGTCCACCACGCGGTAGGGCACCTCGAAGTCGTCGCCTCGGGCGAGGATGCCCGAGGCCGGGACGTGCTCGCTGCTGCCGGCGAGCACGACGGGGACCGCGTCGGCGTCCGGCCCCGTGCCGAGCTCATCGAGGACGTCGGACAGCTCGCGCCCCGCGAACCGGGGTGACCAGAGTGCGGCCTGGGCGAAGGTCGCCGTGTCCACGGCGAACAGCCGGTCGCCCGTGAAGCCGTTGATCCTCGGGATCGTGCGAAGCACCACGGTCGACCTGCCGGTGTCGGCGGCAACGGACGCGGCTGCCACGGGGTCGTCCACTCCGAAGACGCTGTTGGCGCCGACGGCAGTGGCGATCTTGTCGGTCGTCGCGTCTTCGGCGGAGGCGTGCACCAGCAGGCCGTAGCCGGCCGCGCCGAACGCCACCGTGGCCGCGAGGAAGGCCGCCGCCGACGCCGGGTCCCGGGCCAGTCGGGACACGGCGAGCCGGGGGCCGAGCCGGCGCGGCAGCCACCGCCGGACCAGCCGCCCCAGGACCGCGGTGGCCACGGTGGAGACCACGATCGCCGCCGCGCCGACCGCCGCGAGAGGGAACGCCGCCGTGACCGCGTCGAACTCCGTGCCGCCGCGGTAGGCGCTGATCGCACCTGCGCCCGCCAGCGCCAGCACGGCGCTGCGCCACGGGACGCGGCTGGCCGATATCACCCCGCGGCCGGACGTGAGGCGGTGCCGGGCGACGGCGTCGGCGGCGGAGGCCACCCCCACGGTGGCGAGCACGACGGCACCCAGAAGCACGGCGGCGAGCGGTCGGGGACCCACGCCGCCGTCGCCCACGATGGCCGACACGAACGGGGGACTGGCCCACCATCCGGCCACCAGCCCCAGCGCGATGGGAAGCACGGCCTCCACGAGGCTCAGCGCCGTCAGCTCCAGCGAGGAGCGGCCCTGCTCGACCAGTACCTGGCGCTCGCCGCGTCGGCGTACGAGCAGCGCGACCGCGGCCAGGGCGACGACCAGCCAGGAGAGTCCCGCGGCGAGGACGCGCACAGCGGCGACACCCTGCTCGGTGGCGCGGAGCCCGGCGCGGTCCTCCGGGACCATCCGGGACAGCCCGGTCGAGAGGCTGACCGGGTTGCCCCCGCGATGCTTGACCTGCTCGTAGAGATCGGAGGACGGGTTCTTCAGCTCGTCGCGAAGGACGACGGTGGAGTCGTAGAGCTGCACGAGGTCCGCGATCCGCGGGGAGCGCGCGGCGGGCGCCACGTCCCAGGTCACGAGCGAGAGCTCGTGCATCCCGGCCACCAGGGCCCGATAGGTCTCGGTGTCCGCGACCAGGAGTGGCAGCTTCGGCGTCGTGGGCACGACATGGTCGGGCCAGAGGGGCAGCTCGTCGGTCAGGCGGGTCCACAGGCCGGTCCGGTCCTCGGGGGCACCGTCGGGATCGGTCTTGTAGACGCCGGTCACCGTCGTCACGGCCGGTGCCGGGTCAAGGCCGGGCGGGGCCAGCTGGAGGCCGACCGGGTCGCCGACGCCGAGGTGCAGTCGCGTGGCCACGCTGTCGGGCAGCCACAGGCCGGCGGGCCCCGGCTCCGGGGACCCGGCCGCAGGCACCAGTGCGGCCAGGGCGCCCGTCGCGTCGAAGACCACGCCGGGGGTGCGCTCACCGGTGGCCGGGTTGACGACGTACGGCGCGGCCTTGGTCCGCGGGTTGAGGTAGCCGACGGGCTGGCGGATCTCCTGCGTCGGACCGCCACCCTCCAGCGCGGCCATCGCCGCTGTGACCGCGTCCTCGACCCGGGGCGGGGACTTGTCCGAGACAGAGGCCCGGACCCGTCCCTGCTCGTCCGCGTCAGCGGTGGAGGGCACGGCGTCGAGCTGGCCCCGGACCAGGGCGACGTCGGCGGCGTCGAGGAACGTGCGACCGGAGAGCACCGAGACGGCGAGGGCCGAGGAGCCGAACGCGAGCGCCACGGCGTACGCCGCGTAGTGCCGCAGCAGCACCACGAGGCTGCCCCGCCAGACGGGGTCCCGGAACAGCCTCACCGGGGGATCATCGCTCAGCGGCGTCTCCCGGTCATGTCACGCGGCCGACGGTCCGCGAACGGGTCAGAGCAGGCCGGGCGCGGCGGCGTTCGGCAACATGGCCGACTCTGGCCGCACGGTGCCGGCACGCTCGACGGCCAGCAGGCGACCGCTCATCAGCGCGTACCAGACCCAGACGAGCGTGACGAACACGCAGAACCCGAGGTCGCCCGGCAGCCCGAGGTTGGTGAACGCGACGGCGACGAGGAGGACCGGCCACCAGCCGAGCAGGCGCCAGCCCCGCCAGGCCGGGTTGCCCCGAAGGGCCAGTCCCGTGGCCGGGTAGGCGATCAGTGCGCCCAACAGCACCAACCCGAAGCCGACCACGTGGATGGTGCCCGACAGCGTCGAGGGCTCGTCGCCGAGGTCGGTGGTGCCGGCGTTCATGATGGTGCCGAGCGAGAAGATGGCGAGCCCGACGGTGGCCACCCAGCCGGAGATCCGGCGGGTGAACTCGCGTCGCAGGCCGAGGGCGAAGACGGCGACCAGGACACCGGCGACCACGAAGTTGGCGCTCTGCACGAGCCCGAAGTCGCCGCGGAGGAGAACGCTGGGGTACGGCACCTCGTTCTCGGTGGTCGGCCCCCAGCCGACGGAGCGGATGTAGTCCCACTCCAGCCACGTCAGCAGGGCCGTGACCCCGAGCCACAGTGGTGCGATGGCGATGCCCGCGAGGGCGGCGGTGCGGCGGGTGACGGTGTTGATTGCGACGGTCATGGCGACTCCTTCGATCAGGGTGCCACGACCGTAGGTTCGGGCGCCTGCCGCCGGCGTCGGCTGCGCGAGCGAACCCGCTCATCCTTCAGGATGAGCCCGCCGCCTCTGCGGGACGACTCGCGATGACCCCACGGGGCCTACCGTGCTGCCATGTCCCTGCTGGCGGGCGTCGACCGCCGCGATGTCGCGCTGACCGTCGCTGTCGTGGCGCTCGGGCAGGTGGACGCGATCGCGCCCGGGCTGTACGGCACCAACGTCGTCGGGCCGCGCTGGGCGGTCTCGGTGACCTACCTGGTCGCGGGGCTCGCGGTGCTGGTCCGGCGTACCCGTCCCGGGCTGGCGTTCACCGTCGGGATCGGGGCGCTCGTCGTGCAGGCGTTGACGATCGGTACGTCGGAGGGCAACGGCTCGCTGCTCCCTGCGCTGCTGCTGTGCTACTCGGTCGCGGTGCACGGCAGCCGGAGGGTGGCGGTGGTGGCCCTGTGCGCCATCCCCGTTGCCGCCGCGATCCGCGAGATCCGAAACCCGGAGAACACCACGCTGGCCGAGGTGCTCAGCGGCCTCGGCTGGGACGTGGTCATCGTGTCCGCCTGGCTCCTGGGGGCCTACGTCCGCACCCGCCGCCAGCTCGTGGTCGAGCTGCGCCAGCGCGCCGCGGACTCGGCCGAGGCGGCCGCGGCGACCGAGCGGGCCCGGGTCGCCCGGGAGCTGCACGACGTCCTGGCGCACAGCCTCGGCGTCGTGGTCGTCCAGGCCGAGGCGGCCGAGGAGGCACTCGACCGGCGCCCGGAGGTGGCCGCCGAGTCGCTGCGGTCGATCCAGCGCACCGGCCGGGAGGCGCTGGTCGAGGTACGCCGGCTGGTCGGCGTGCTCCGCGAGGACGAGGCGGTGCGGGAGCCGTCTCGCGGGGCGGGTGCCGTGGCCGAGCTCGTGAGAGGGGTCAGCGCCGCCGGACTGCCGGTCGAGCTCGATGTCGACGGCTCGGTGGAGGGGTTGCCGGCGGCGCCCGACCTGGCCGTGTACCGGATCGTGCAGGAGTCGCTCACCAACGTGCTCAAGCACGCCGGCGCCTCGCGGGCCCGCGTGCACATCGCGCGCGGACCCGACCGGGTCTGCGTCGAGGTGACCGACGACGGCCGGGGCGCTCCGGGCGGGACCGACGACGGCGCGGGCAACGGGCTGCGCGGGATGCGGGAGCGGGTCACCGCGCTGGGAGGCACCTTCTCTGCCGGACCCCAGCGCGACGGCGGCTTCGCCGTACGCGCCGAGCTCCTGCTCGGGGAGCCGACGTGAACCCGTCGTGAGCACCGTCCGGGTGCTCCTCGCAGACGACCAGGAGCTGGTCCGCGACGGCTTCGCCACGATCCTGGACCTGCAGGACGACCTCGAGGTGGTCGGCTCGGTCGCGGACGGGGTCGCCGCGGTCTCGGCCGTCCGCTCGCTCGCGCCGGACGTGGTGCTGATGGACGTTCGGATGCCCGTCATGGACGGCATCGAGGCGACGCGTCGGATAGTCGCCGGGTCACCGGCGCCGCCCCGGGTCCTGGTGCTCACCACCTTCGACCTCGACGAGTACGTCTTCGCCGCCCTCCAGGCCGGGGCCAGCGGCTTCCTCCTCAAGGACACCCCGCGCGCCGGCCTCCTGGCGGCGGTCCGGGCGGTGGCGGCCGGCGACGTGCTGCTCTCGCCGGTGGTCACCCGCAGGCTGGTCGAGCGGTTCGCCCGGCGTCCGGCGGCCGGCTCCGCGGAGGAGGCCTGGGGCGGGCTGAGCCCCCGCGAGCGCGACGTCGCCGGGCTGATCGCCCGAGGCTTGTCGAACGCCGAGATCGCGGCCGAGCTCGTGGTCAGCGAGGCCACGGTGAAGTCCCACGTGGCGCACGTGCTGACCAAGACCGGGCTGCGGGACCGAGTGCAGGTGGTGGTCCGCGCCTACGAGACCGGGCTGGTCGAGCCCGGCGACCACCCCGGCACTTAGGTTTGGCCCATGGCCGAGACCCGGGTGACTCAGACTTGGGTGTTTGGGATCCCGCTGCGCCACAGGTTCCGGGGCATCACCATCCGCGAGGGCATGTTGCTGCGCGGCGAGGCCGGGTGGGGCGAGTGGAGCCCGTTCCTGGACTACGAGCCCGCGGTCGCCGAGCCGTGGCTGCGCTGTGCGGAGGAAGCCGCCGCCGGCGACTGGCCCACCCCCGTCCGGGAGGTCGTGCCGGTCAACGTCACGGTCCCCGCGGTCGGCCCGGAGCAGGCGCACAAGATCGTCAGCGACGGCGGCTGCGCGACGGCCAAGGTGAAGGTGGCCGAGCCGGGCCAGTCGCTCGCCGACGACCAGGCGCGGATCGAGGCGGTGCGCGACGCCCTGGGCCCGTCGGGTCGGGTGCGCGTCGACGCGAACGGTGCGTGGTCGGTCGATGACGCGGTCCGCGCGATCGGCTCGCTGGACAAGGCCGCCGGTGGGCTCGAGTACGTCGAGCAGCCCTGTGCGACGGTCGAGGAGCTGGCGGCAGTGCGGCGCGCGGTCGACGTACCGATCGCAGCGGACGAGTCGATCCGGCGGGCCTCCGACCCCTACCGGGTCCGCGATCTCGAGGCCGCGGACATCGCGGTGCTCAAGGTCCAGCCGCTCGGCGGCGTGCGGGCCTGCCTGCGGATCGCGGAGGAGATCGGGCTGCCGGTCGTCGTGTCGTCGGCACTGGAGACCTCGGTCGGGATCGCGGCCGGCCTCGCGCTGGCCGGGGCGCTGCCGTCGCTGCCCTATGCCTGCGGGCTGGCCACGGTGCAGCTGCTGACCGCGGACGTGGCGGGCGAGCCGCTGGTCCCGTCCGACGGGGTGCTGGCCGTAGGCGCCGCGACCGTGGACCCGCACGCCCTGGACCTGCTCGCGGCGACCGGCGATCGGGTGGCGCACTGGGAGGCCCGGCTGGCGGAGGTGCGGTCGCTGTGAGCGCCACAGAGGTCGCCCGCTCCGTCATCTCCGCGCTGGTCGCGGACGGTGTCCGCGAGGTGGTGCTGGCACCGGGTTCGCGGAACGCCCCTCTCTCCTTCGCCGCGTACGACGCGGCCGCGGCGGGGCTGCTCCGGTTGCACACCCGGATCGACGAGCGGACGGCCGGGTTCCTGGCGCTGGGACTGAGCAAGGGCGGCTCGCGGGCCGCCGTCATGTGCACCTCCGGCACCGCGGTCGCGAACCTGCATCCGGCGGTGCTCGAGGCCCACCATGCCTCCGTCCCGCTCGTCGTCGTCACCGCCGACCGACCTGCCCGGCTGCGCGGCACCGACGCCAACCAGACCACCGACCAGCTCGGGATCTTCGGCCCGCAGGTGGCGACCCTCGACGTGGACGCTCCGGGGTCGTGGCCGCTGACTGGCGTGGTGCACCTCAACGTCCAGCTCGACGACCCGCTGGTGCCCGAGGACCGCTGGGTTCCTGCACCTCCGGTGGTTGAGGAGGGCACTCTGCGCCCGTCTCGAAACCCCGGAACTGTGCTCGGGCTCGGACTCCGGACGGTGGTCGTGGCCGGCGATGATGCCGGACCGTGGGCTCGAGCCTTGGCGGCCGAGGCCGGCTGGCCGCTGCTGGCCGAGCCGTCGAGCGGGGCCCGCACCGGGCCGGCACTGCGGACCTACCGGCTGCTGCTGGCCACGGAGCTGGCCGACCAGGTCGAGCGGGTGGTCGTCTTCGGTCACCCGACTCTGTCCCGACCCGTGCAGCGGCTGTTGTCACGCGACGGCGTCGAGGTTCTGGACGCCCAGACCTCAACGACACAGCCGTGGCGGACGAGGCCCTACTCCGTCACTCCGGTGAAGGACGTCGCCGTGGACGGCACCGGCGACCCCGCCTGGCTCGCCGCCTGGCAGGAGGCCGACGCCTCGGTCTCACGACAGCTGGACCGGCTGGTCGACGAGGCCGGCTTCACGGCGTACCACGTCGCGGCCGCGGTCAGCCGCGCCCTGCCGCCCGGCGGCCACCTCGTCGTCGGCGCCTCGAACCCGATCCGCGACCTCGACCTGATGGCCACGGCGTACGACGTCGGCAGCCGCCGCAAGGTCATCGCCAACCGGGGTCTCTCCGGCATCGACGGCACCGTCTCGACTGCGATCGGCGCCTCGCTCGCGCGGAAGGCCAGAAGTGGCCAGAGCAGCCGCAACCTGGCACTCATGGGCGACGTGACGTTCCTGCACGACACCACCGGGCTGGTGATCGGGCCGAAGGAGCCGCGCCCGGACCTCACGATCGTGGTCGCCAACGACGACGGTGGCTCGATCTTCGCCACCCTCGAGCAGGGCGCCGAGGTCTACGCGCACGCCTACGAGCGGCTCTTCGGCACCCCGCACCACGTGGACCTGGCGGCGCTCTGTCAGGCCACCCGCACGCCGCACTGGCGGGTCGACTCGGCGGCCGAGCTCGGCCACGCCCTTTCCAGCCCGAACGGCGGCATCGAGGTGGTCGAGGCCGTCGTCGACCGCACCCGGCGCCGCGAGCTCGATCTCGCGATCCGCGCGCTCAGGCCGTAGGAGTCGCGACCCACACCATCGGGTCGCCCCATCCGAGCTCCTCGACGCCGTGCTTCGACAGGGCGAGGGCGACCAGGGTGCGGCGGTGCGCGGCGAAGGTGAGGACGTGGGCGATCATCCCGCCGTAGGTGAAGATCTCGGCCGGCTCGCAGAGCGCGTCGACGAACGTGTCGTCGAGCCGGTCCTGCTCGACCACTTCGCGGACCTGCGAGAGGAACGTCGGCCCCTCGGTGGCCAGCCGCTCCCGCATCGAGCCGAGTGACTCGTGCTCCTCGACCGACCAGTCGTAGTCGCGCAGGGCGACCGCGGCGTTCCACATGCCCATCTGCCCGATCAACCGGGAGAGCAGGGACCGGATCGTCTGCGCGTCGTCGTCGACGTCGAGCTCGATCGACTGGTCGAGCTGTTCGTCGGTCAGCCGTCCGGCAAGCCGCACCATCTCTCCGGTCAGCCAGATGTGGTGCTCGACCATGCGGGTCATCAGGTCCATCGCGGTCACCTTGTCTCGAGCCGGCAACCGGAGGCTGCCGGGTGGGTGGAAGTGCACGTCGCTCGGCGCGGGGATGCGGATCCGGCCTGGTGCCTTGCGCCACGCGGCGGGCGGGACGCCGTACGCCCTCGTGAACGCCCGGGTGAACGCCTCGTGAGAGCCGTAGCCCGCCTCCACGGCGAGGTCGATCAGCGGCGCCTTCGTCGTCACCATGTGGTACGCCGCGCGCTCGAGCAGGATCCGGCGCCTGAACGCCTGTGGTGGCTCGCCGGCCACGCTCCGGATCATCCGGTCGAAGTGGAACCGTGAGAAGTGGAACTGCGCGGCAAGGTCGTCCCCGGTCACGACGCGCTCACCTGAGCTGGACGTTTGAGGATTGGCGAGCACTTCGGCGAGGTGGTCGACGAAGTCGGCGAAGGTGTCGGCGGCCACTGACTCACTGAGCGTCACGGGACGATCGTGCGCCACGCGCCCCTGTTCCCGCTTGACTGTGTTTGCTGTTGGGATTGCGCGCTCAGCGGAACGGCTAGGTATCCGCCTCGGCCATCGGGAGAATGGCCGCCGTGGACATCACCCTGCTGCTCTGCGGCCTGGCGGTGGGCGTTCTCGTGTGCACCTGGGTGGCGGACCGGGTGGACATCCCCGCGCCGTTCCTGCTGATCCTGGTCGGGGTCGTGGCGTCGTACGTCTCGATGGTGCCGGAGGTCGAGCTCTCCGAGGACGTCGTGCTGTTCGGGCTGCTGCCGCCTCTCCTGTACGCCGCGGCGCAGGGCACCTCGCTGGTCGACTTCCGGGTCAACAAGCGGCCGATCCTGTTGCTGTCGGTCGGGCTGGTCGCGTTCACGACGTTCGGGGTCGGGCTGGTGGCGCACCTGCTCCTGCCCGGCGTCTCGTGGGCGATCGCTCTCGCGATCGGCGCCGTCGTCGCACCGCCGGACGCCGTGGCCGCTACCGCGATCGGCCGCAGGATCGGGCTGCCGCGGCGGATCGTGACGATCCTCGAGGGCGAGTCTCTGCTCAACGATGCGACTGCGCTGGTCGCGCTCGGCACCGCGCTGGCGGTCGCCGAGGGCAGCGGGTTCGAGCCGGTCGACGTCGGCCTCGACTTCCTCCTCGCCGCTGGCGGCGGGGTCGTCGTCGGGCTTCCTCTTCTTCCTCGTGGTCGCGAAGGTCCGCCGGCACCTGACCGACCCGGTCCTCGACAGCGGCCTCTCGCTGGTGGTCCCGTTCGCGGCGTACGTCGCGGCCGAGCAGGTCCACGCTTCGGGCGTGATCGCCGTCGTCGTCGCCGGCCTGCTGCTGGGTCACAAGGCGCCGATCCTCCAGACCGCGCAGTCGCGGATCGCCGAGCGGCTGAACTGGCGGACCATCGCCTTCGTCCTCGAGAACACCGTCTTCCTGCTCATCGGCCTCCAGGCACGCTCGATCATCGAGGGCGCGGGCGAAGGGGACCTGTCGTGGGGCCGGATCATCGGGCTCTGTGCGGCCACGCTGGCCGCCTGCGTCGTACTGCGGCTGCTGTGGGTGTTCCCGGCGCGCTACCTCATCGTCCGACCCGGCCCCGACCCGATCACCGGTCGCAGGCCGCCGTGGACCTACACGTTCATGCTCGGCTGGGCCGGGATGCGCGGCGTGGTCACGCTCGCCGCGGCGTTCGTCATCCCCGAGGACACTCCGCACCGCGAGGTGCTGCTGCTCATGGCGTTCACCGTCGTGGCCGGGACGCTGTTCATCCAGGGCATGTCGCTGCCGTGGCTGGCCAAGCGGCTCCGGGTGCCCGGCCCAGACCCGGCCGAGGACGCACTGGCCCGTGCCACGCTCCTCCAGCAGGCGTCGAAGGCGGCCCTGCACCGGCTCAACGAGCTGGAGTACGACGACTCACAAGGCGTCGTCGAGCTGATCCGGCAACGGCTCGACCAGCGCAACTTCGCGGCCTGGGAGCGGCTCAGCACCGCCTCGGACCGTGAGTCGCCCAGCGACCTCTACGCCCGGGTCCGGTTGTCGATGCTCGAGGCCGAGCGGGAGCGCGTGTTGAAGATCCGCGAGTCCGGAACCGTCGCCTCGGAGGTGATCGCCGACGTGCTGGCGCTGCTCGACGTCGAGGAGTCGATGCTGGACATCGCCACCGAGGAGCGTCGCAGCGAGCGGGAGACCGCCTCGGCCCGGCTCACCGGCGGCAGCTGCCCCGACCTCGAGCGCTACCCGGTGGTCGAGACCGCCGAGGACCCGGTCTGCCAGCGTTGCCTCGACGAGGGGTACACGTGGGTGTCGCTGCGCCAGTGCCTCGAGTGCTCCAACGTCGCCTGTTGCGACTCCTCGGTGATGCAGCACGCCACCAAGCACTTCCACGACACCACGCACCCCGTGATGGAGTCCGCCGAGCCCGAGGAGGACTGGCGCTGGTGCTTCGTGCACCACAAGACCGCCTGAGCCGCCTGTTTCCCGTCGAGTGACGTCCAGGTGCTGTCAGATCGCCACTTTCACAGCACTTTCGCGTCACTCGACGCGAAAACGGACCGGGAAGGTCACCGCACCGGTGTTGCCGGACACCGGCAGCCAACTGCCGGGTCCGTCGGGTTGGGCGTCGGGCATCCGCCGCGCCAGCAGCGGCAGCGCCACCGCCATGTCGGTGCGGGCGACGAAGTGCCCGAGGCAGTGGTGGATGCCGGCGCCGAAGCCGTGATGCGGTGGTCGCTGCTGGGTGATGTCGAACGACGGGTCAGGTACGGCGCGCGGGTCGGTGCCGGCCGAGTGCGACAGCATCTGCACGATGCCGCCCTTCGGGATGTGCAGGCCCTGGAACTCGACGTCCTCGAGCGCCTCGCGGGTCACCCAGGTGACGGTCGGGTTGACCCGCATCACCTCCTCGACCGCGTTGCCGCCGAGATCGGGCCGCTCTCCGAGCAGCGCCCACTGGTCGGGGTGCTTGAGCAGGGTCTGGAGCGCGAGACCGAGCTGGTTGCGGGTGGTCTCCATCCCGGCGAACGCGAGGAACACCAGCGCGACCGACAGCTCATGGTCGCTCAGCTCCTCTGCCTGCACCAGCGTGGTGACCAGGTCGTCGCGGGGGTGGGCCCGCCGATCGACGACGGCTTCCTCGACGTAGCCCGCCAGTCCGGTCAGCGCCGCCTCGATCTTCGGCACCTGGTTGCCGACGTCGATCGAGAACGACGCCCCGAGGTCGTCGGCCCAGCCCGCGACCTGCGGCCAGTGGTCCTGCGGCAGCCCGAGGAGGAGGCAGATGATCCGGGCGGCGTACGGCTCGGCGAACTCGTGCACGAACTCGACCCGCCCCCGCGGTGCGAAGGCGTCGATGAGCTCGTTGGCGATCGCCTGGAAGGTCGGCCGCATCTCGGCGATGACGCGGTTCTTGAACGCCGGCACCATCAGCTTCCGGATCCGGGCGTGGTCGTCGCCCTCCAGCGAGAGCAGCGTCTCCTGCCACCAGTCCGAGAACAGGCCGGAGTGGATGCCGTTCTGCGCGGGCCAGCGCGCGTTTCCCTGCCGGAACCGGCGGTCGCGGAGCAGTGCGCTCACCTCGGCGTACCGCAGCACCGCCCAGCCCCATGTGGTCTCGACGTACCAGTCCTCCTCGCGGGCGTCGTGCACCTCGTCCGAGGTCACGTCGAACGAGGGATCGCCGAGGTCGAACGTCCGGGTCCGCGGCATGCCCGCAACCTATGTCAGGCGCGCTGGGACTGGCCCACCGCTGGTCTAGCCTGTCGAGACCTCCGCACGGAAGGCTGGGAGCCCACCCCCTGCGGCCATCTCGACAAGCTCGATGAGCGGTGCGTGCGTCCCAGCCCCGGCGTACGAGGTTTCGAGACAGGCGCAGAGCGCCTTCCTCAACCACCGACTAGGTGCCCGCCCTGACCATGCGCACGTGCAGGCCCTCGTCCTGCTCGTCCTCGGTGCCGTCGAGCCGGAAGCCCTGCCGCTCGTAGAACCCGATCGCGCGGGCGTTGCCGGCCAGCACCCAGAGGTACGCCGCGTGGTCGCCTGCCGCCTGCTCGAACAGCGCGTAGCCGACACCGGTGCCGTAGTAGGCAGCACGGACGTACAGCGCGTAGAGCTCCAGGTCGACGTCGATGTCGTTGTCCCGGGCCGGCCCGACACCGGAGAACCCGACCAGCCCGTCGGCGTTCTCGGCCACCCAGGTCGGCTTCTCCTGACCGAGGATGTCGCGCCAGCGCTCGACCCGCTCGGCCACCTTCTCGCGGCGCTCGTCGAGGATCCCCTGCGGCATCAGCCCGGTGTAGGCGTCGTCCCACACGTCGACGTGCAGGTGCGCGAGCGCCTCGGCGTCGTCGGGCACGCCGCGGCGGATCGAGACTCCGTCGGGCAGGGCCATGGGCAGAGCCTAGGCACTGGACTCAGGGCGCCGGCGTCAGGGCACCACCGCCGGGTCGAGGAAGGTGGTGAAGCCGGTGATGCCGCCGCGCCCGAACGTGAGCACCGACAGGCCGTGGGTGAGGAAGGCGCCGATCTGCTCGTTCCACACGGAGAACGACACCGCCGGCTGACCGTTGGCCGTCGTCTCTTCCAGCCGCCAGCGCCGACCCGGTCGGAGCGGGGTCTCGGTGAGGAACGCGGCGACGGCGGCCCGGCCGCGGTACCACTCGGCGTACGGCGGCATGGACATCTCGACGTCCTCGGCCAGCAGCGCGACGACGGCATCGACGTCGCTCCGCTCCCAGGCCGCGATGAACGCCGCCACCGTGGCTCGGACCTGGCGGTCGCCCACCTCGCGGAGCACCTCCTGCTGGCTGCGCTCGGGAAGTGCGGTCCGGACCGTCCCGCGGGCCCGGGCCAGCGCGCTCGTGACGGACGGGACGGTCGTGTCCAGGATCTCCGCGGTCTCCACCGCCGAGAACGCGAGCACGTCACGCAGCACCAGCACCGCGCGCTGAAGTGCCGGGAGGTGCTGCAGCGCGGCGATGAACCCCAGCTCCACCGCCTCGCGCTGCTCGTAGACCGCGTCCGCGGGCGAGGACTCCCACGTGATCCCGGCGTCGGGCAGCGGGCCGAGCCAGACCGTCTCGGTGAGGGGCGCGGCCAGCCCGTCGGCCGGGTCGGCGGAGGGTCCCATATCGACCGGGACGAGCCGCCGACCGCGCCGCTCGATCTCGCGCAGGCAGACGTTGGTGGCGACGGTGTAGAGCCAGGTCCGCAGCGAGCTGCGC
Organism: uncultured Actinomycetota bacterium; assembly: GCA_963825455.1. Taxonomy (GTDB): domain Bacteria; phylum Actinomycetota; class Actinomycetes; order Propionibacteriales; family Nocardioidaceae; genus Nocardioides. The sequence continues at coordinate 291,954 of CAWGTG010000001.1, read as the reverse complement.
CCCTCGAAGCGGTCCACCCCGCGCCAGCCACGCAGCAACGTCTCCTGCACGGCGTCCTCGGCGTCGTGGGAGGAGCCGAGCATCCGGTAGCAGTGCAGCAGCAGCCCGGGCCGCATCGGTGCGACGGCCTCGGCGAAGTCTTCCGACGCGAGGCTCACCCGGCGTACCTCCCCACGAGCGTCATCGTGTGGAGCTCGGGAGTCGCGGCGCACCGGTCCTCCAGCAGCGTCGCGGTGAACCGCTGGAAGGCCTCGGACACCTGCACCTTCCCACCCTCGCCCTCCTCGTCCGCGACGTGCAGGAAGGTCACGCCGTCGTCGAGTAGGTAGACCGAGTAGGTCACTCCTTCGGTCCGGCGTACGTCCAGGTCTGCCATCACGTCGCGAACGTACGCCGCGTTCTCGTCGGCACGCCCGTCCTTGACCCGGTAGGTCACCATCCGTGTGGTCATGCCGGCACCGCCTGACGGTCGTCAGTGGCATCCACCGCGTGGGTGTCAGCCAGGCCGGGCCGCCGGGTCGGGAGCCGCGAACCCGCCACCGCTCCGAGCAGCGAGAGCCCGGCTGCAGCGAGCAGCGCGCCCTTGAAGCCGTCGACGAACTCGTCCGGTGACGAGTACCCACCGACGACGCCGAACACCGCCACGGTCACCGCGATCCCGAACACGCCGCCGAGCTCGCGCATGGTGCTGTTGACGCCCGCCGCGGTCGCCACGTCTCGGTCGGCGACCGCGGCGACGGCGGCGCTCTGTCCGCACGGAATCGCCATCGAGACACCGAGCCCACCGACCACGAACGGACCGAGCATGTCCAGGTAGCTCATGTCCGTCCCCACGGTGGTCGCGAACCACACCAACGCCGCTGCCTGCACCGTCAGCCCGACGGTGACGAGTGGTCGCTCGCCGATCTTGTCGGCCAGCGCGCCCGCGAGCGGAGCCATGACCAGGAAGGTGCCGGTCCACGCCATCAGCCGCACGCCGGCCCCGAGCGGGCTCTCGCCGACGACGACCTGGAGCAGCTGCCCGTAGAAGAAGACCGCCGAGAACAGCGGGGCGAACGTCAGCGCCATGACGAGGTTGCCGGCCGTGAAGCCGCGTCGGTGCAGCAGCCTCGGCGGCAGCAGTGGGTACGTCGCGCGCCGCTGCCAGGCCGCGAAGGCGGCCAGGAGCCCGAGTCCCGCGACGGCGGTCCCGAGCACCTCGACGCTGGTCCAGCCGGCGGGCTCGCCGCGAACCAGGGCCCAGACGAGACCGAGGACGCCGGCAGCGAGCAGCACCACACCGGCCACGTCGAGCCGGCTGTCCAGGACCTTGGTCTCCGGCATGAGTCGCAGCACGAGCGGCGCCGCCAGCAGCCCGACCGGAACGTTGATCCAGAAGATCCACTGCCAGGCCAGCCCGTCCACGACCGCGCCGCCGATCAGCGGGCCACTCGCGACCGCGATCCCGGTGACGGCGCTGAACAGGCCGAGCGCCGCGCCGCGGCGTTCGGGTGGGAACGCGGCGGTGAGCAGTGCCATGCCCAGCGTCAGGAGCACGGCCGCGCCGGCTCCCTGCGCGACACGCATGGCGACCAGCGCACCGACGCTGCCGGACATGGCGCAGCCGGCCGAGGCCAGCGAGAACAGGACCAGCCCGCCGGCGTACGTGCGCGCCCGCCCGAGCCGGTCACCGAGCACCGCGGCCGGCACGAGCAGCACCGCGAAGCTGAGGTTGTAGGCGTTGACCGTCCACTCCAGGTCGGTCAGGGACGCGCCTAGGTCACGCTTGATCGTGGTCAGGGCCGAGGCCACCACCAGGGTGTCCAGGGCCGCCATGAAGGATCCGACCGCGGTCAGGACGACGACCCAGCGGAGCCGTCCTTTGTCGATCGTCTGCTCAGTCATCTGCACTCCTCGAAGATTCGGTGAGGGCGACCGGTTGGTGCCCCTCACCAGGTGTGATCCGCGAGGTACGCCGGACTGATCGGTGCGTGGGCACGTGCCTAGGCTCGGGACCATGCGGATCACGAAGTTCGGCCACGCCTGCGTCCGGATCGAGCACGAGGGGCACGTGGTGGTCCTCGACCCCGGCGTGTTCACCGATCCCGAGGCCGTGACCGGCGCCACAGCAGTGCTGGTGACGCACCTGCACCCCGACCACCTGCACCCGGACAACCTCCGGGCCACCGACGCGCCGGTCTTCACCGTCGGCCAGGTCGCCGACCAGCTCGCGACCGACGCGCCCGACGTCGCGGAGCGCACCACGTCGGTGCCGGCCGGGGCGGCGTTCTCGTTGGGAGGACAGGGCGGCGTACCGGTCCGCGCGGTGGGCGAGCTGCACAACGTGATCCACCCGGAGCTGCCCCAGCCGTACAACTCCGGCTACCTCATGACCTTCGGCGACCAGGTCGTCTACCACCCGGGTGACGCGCTGGCGGTTCCCGAGGTGCCGGTCGACGTGCTGCTCTGCCCCTCGTCCGCACCATGGCTGCGCAGCGAGATGGCGATCGAGTTCGTACGGGCCGTCGGCGCGCCCCGGAACCTCGCCATCCACGACCGCGTCTACTCCGAGGCCGGGCACGGGTTCCTGGCCATGCAGATGGAGACGCTGGTCGGTCCCAGGGGGCAGGAGTGGCTCCGGATCGCTGACGGCGCCGACCTCTGACGCCGCCTCTCGGAAGACCCGGGGCCTGGAGTACGTTCGCCTCGCCGACGAGAAGGAACCGACATGACCGAGACGCCACCGCCTGCGGATCCTGCCAGCGCCTCAGGCAAGGTCGCCGACCTCGAGAAGCAGCTCGCGGACGCCGCCGCCCACATCACCAAGGTCCAGGCGGAGCTGAGCGCCGCCCGGGCCGCGGACCCCAACCACCCGCAGGTCGCGGTGCCCTACGCCGGCAACGCGCCAGTGGTCATGATCAACGGCCAGCAGGTTCCGGCCGGGCAGACCATCGACCTCAGCGCCATGCTCGGTGGCTTCTTCGGCGGTGCCGGTGCGGCGACTGCTGGTCAGGCCCTCAACATCCCGCCCGTCGTCTCGCTCAACGGGCAGGTGGTGTCCGGAGGACAGCCGATGGACCTCTCAGCGATCCTCGGAGCGGAGGGCGCCGCCCACGTGCGCAGCTCACTCGAGCAGCTCGGACTCGGCGGCCAGTTCGCAGGCCTCTTCGGGCCGTCGTCGACGACTCCGTCGGCGAGCCCGCCCCCCACGTTCGCCCAACCCGGTCCGGCGCAGCCGCTGTCCTACACGACCACGCCCGGTGAGGTCACGAGCAGCAGCAACAAGGCGCTGATGTGGGCAGCCGCGGTCCTGGTGATCGGGCTGGTCGGCGTGGTCGTCTACCTGCTCGCCAACTAGTGTCCGGCGTACTCGTAGTCCTCGAGCGGGAAGCTCTGCGCCTCGCGGTGCGTGTTGATGGTCGATGTCGGCCGCAGCAGCGCGGCCTCGCCGTGCTGGTTGAAGTAGTAGCTCCGGGCGGTGGCGCAGGAGCCGAGCGCGAACACCGAGTCGCCCAGCCGCTCGGTGACCCACCCGAGGAACTCCTCGTTGGCCGGGTCGGTGACCTCGAAGGTGCGCGCGTCGCGGCGGCGTACCTCGGTGAGGAGCCGGTCCATGTGCTTCATCTGGGCCTCGATGGTCGTGAAGAACGACAGCCCGGAGTAGGAGTACGGCGAGGCGAGGCTGAGCAGGTTCGGGAAGCCCGGGACCGCGATGCCCTGGTAGGCCTGGAACCGCGTCGAGCGCCACCACTGGCCGAGGTCCTTGCCGTCCCGGCCGACGATCCGGATCGCCGGGAAGTTGGCGTCCCACATGTCGAAGCCGGTCGCCAGCACCAGCACGTCGACCTCGACCGAGCGGCCGTCGGTGAGCGTGATCCCGGTGGGCGTGATCTTCTTGATCGAGATCGTCTCCAACGAAACGTTCTCGGACGAGAAGGTCCGGTAGTAGTCGTTGGAGAAGGTCGGCCGCTTGCAGCCGAAGGAGTAGTCCGGCGTCAGCTTGCGGCGAAGCTCGGGATCCCTGACCTGCCGCCGGAGGTGCCGCTTCGCGACCCGCTCGGCGCCGCGGTTGAACAGCTTGGCGCGGCGGTAGTGCAGCACGCCCGCGACCATGATCAGCTCGAGCAGGCCGGTGTTGACCTTGCGAGCCCACCGCTGGGTGAACGGGGCCCTCGCGAACGCCCGCTGCACCAGCCGCGGCATCCTGCGGTCGAGCTTGGGCGTCACCCAGATCGGCGTGCGCTGGAAGACCGTGAGGTGGCCGGCCCGCTTGGCGAGCTCGGGGATCAGCTGCACCGCGGTGGCACCAGTGCCGATGACCGCCACCCGCTTGCCCGCGAGCTCGACGCCCGGGTCCCACCTCGCCGAGTGGACCACGGCGCCGGCGAAGTCCCCGACGCCCTCGATGTCCGGCAGGCGCGGCTGCGACAGGAACCCGGTGGCGGTGATGAGGTACGTCGCCCGCACCGGTTCACCACCGGCGACCTGGACCTCCCACTCCTGCGCGCGGTCGTCCCAGCGCGCGCCCTCGACGACGGTGTTGAAGCGCATGTGCCGGCGCAGGTCGTACTTGTCGGCGACGTGCTCGGCGTAGCCCTTGAGCTCGGGGCCGCGCGCGTACCAGTGCCGCCACCACGGGTTCGGCTCGAAGGAGTAGGAGTAGGTGACGCTGGCGATGTCGACGGCCAGTCCGGGATAGCGGTTGACGTGCCAGGTCCCGCCCAGGTCGTCCTCGCGCTCGAGCATCACCAGGTCGTCGATGCCCAGCCGCTTGAGCTGGATCGCCGCCCCCATGCCGCCGAACCCCGTGCCGACGATGACTGCCTCATGGCTGCGCATACGTTACTGAATATCGTTCAATAGCACCTGGCGCAACCTACTGTGGTCGGAACTACATCCGCTCGCGCCGCTCGTACAGCGCGTCGTACGCCGGACGGCAGGCCTCGGCCACCGCGGCGTCATGGGGTGAGAGATCCACGTCGCGGGGGCGGTACGGCGCGAAGCCGGTCGAGGCGAGCACGGCGTCGTACCAGTACGCCGCCCACACGCCGTCCGAGTCCCTGGGACCGGGCGGCCAGGCCAGCATCCGATCGGTGAAGTCGATGCCGAGCCAGTCGCACAACCAGCGCAGGTGGGACTCCGGGTCCTGGAGGAAGTCGGCGGCGTCGATGACCGGGACCTCGAGGCCGGCTGCGTCCCAGCGCGACATCAGCCACTGCTGCTGGAGCAGCCCGATGTCCTCGGGCTCGCAGGCCTCTCGCGAGCGGACGTAGGAGGCGACGACCTCGGCCGGGTCCCGGATCAGCTGGACGTTGCGGAACGCCTCGGTCCACCCCGCGTCCTGGGTCGGGTCGAGGTGGTGGGCCATGTGCTTGGCGTAGTGGACGGTGGCGCCTTTCGGCAGGGGTGCGTCCAGCGCAGCGACCGCCTCGTCGAGCGAGGTCGGCTGGGCCGCCATCACCTCGTCGCGTCCGGGATGGTCGAGGCCGGTGCGGTGGAGGTACGCCGCGTAGAGCGGCTCGTCGACCACGACCGTGTCCGGCCGGTTCTCCCAGGCCCGCATCATCGCGGTCGAGATGTTGCGCGGACCCGACCACACGGCAACGCGCACGATCACGGTGCGGTCCGCCCGGCCACGTCGGCGGCCACCCAGTCGGCGTACTGCTCCTGCAGCCTGGTCACCAACGGACCGCGCTCGCCCGACCCGATCGTGCGGCCGTCGATCGTCCGCACCGGCGCGACGCCGGCGAACGTCCCGGTCACGAACGCCTCCTGCGCGCTGTAGACGTCGGTGAGGCTGAACGTCTTCTCGAGCGCCGTGATCCCGTGCGCCCGGCACATGGCGAGCACGTTGCCGCGGGTGATCCCACCGAGGCAGAAGCGCCCGTCCGACGTCCACACCTCGGGCTCGTCCGGCGTCCCCTTGACGACGAAGAAGTGGGTGCTGTTGCACGTCGCCACGAAGCCGTGCGGATCGAGCATCAGCGCTTCGTCCGCGCCCGCCTGATAGGCCTGGATGCAGGCGAGGATGTCGTTGAGCTTGCTGTGGGCGTTGAGCTTCGGATCGAGGGTGTCCGGTGTCGAGCGCCGCACGTGCGTGGTGAACAGCGCCAGCCCCTGCTCGACCGTCTCGGGCGTGGGCCGCTTGTGCTCGGCGATGATCACGATCGTCGCGGGGCCGACGGTGACTCGTGGGTCCTGGTACGGCGTCGACTTCACGCCGCGGGTGCACATCAGCCGCACGTGCACGCCGTCCGTCATCCCGTTGGCGGCCAGCGTCTCGTAGACAGCGCGCGTCAGTTCCTCGCGCGTGGCGCCCAGGTCGATCATCAGCGCCGCCGCGCCCTCCCACAGCCGGTCGAAGTGTTGCTCGAGGAACGCCGGGTGGCCGTCGTGCACCCGCAGCCCCTCCCAGATGCCGTCACCGAGCACGAAACCCGAGTCGAACACCGAGACGGTGGCCTCGGCGCGCGGCTTCAGCTCCCCGTTGACCCAGATCAGGATCTCGTCGTTGCGCGGGTCATGGCTGTGGTCGTGAGCGCCTGATGGCATGGCGCCGACTCTAGGTACGACGTGAAGACGTCCCCGACGTTGGGGATGCATTCCGGCCGAACTCGACGTTTGGTGGTCTGGACCACCTCCATGGGGGCTGTTCGGGGGAAGCCATGAGTCGAGTCTTCATCAGTTGTTCCTTGCACGATCGAGCGGTCGGCGAGCGGTTGGGCCGCACCGTACGCAGCCTGGGTCACGATCTCCTCGACGACCGCGACGACGCCAGCGGGACCGCCTGGTGGAACGAGGTCGTCCGCCGGATCGAGTCGAGCGACGTGTTCGTGGCTGTGGTCTCCCCGTCGTACGCCGCGGCGCAGACGTGCCGGCTCGCCGCCAAGCACGCCGCCGCGTCCGGTCTCCGGGTGGTGCGCCTCGACCTCGGCGACGTCGAGGTCAGCGGCTGTCATCCGGTGGTGGCGGAGGCGGCCCGGGTGCGCTTCGACCCCGACGACCTGTGGGCCGTGGCTCGGATCGCCCGCGCACTGGATGGGCCCCCGGAGCCGCCGCAGGCCGCCGCCGCGTACCGAGACGAGCGACCGCGCCGCGGGGCCGGCCGGCGTGCCCTGCTCGCCGTGACCGCGGTCACGCTGGTCGCCGTCTGTGTGGTCGCGTCCTGGCAGCTCCGAGACAACAGTCCTGACCGCGGCACCGATCAGGTGGCGCCGGCGGCCCAGCCGCCGGTGACTGTGACGCCGGAGACGCCCGCCCAGGACGCGGCCGGCTCCCAGTCGGTGCTTCCCGTGATCAGCGCGGCCGACTCCCTCGGACTCCCGCCGGCCTCCTGCCAGGCCGGCGATCGAGATGTCACCTGTCGCAACCCGGCCCCACACATCCGGACCGTCGTCCTGGCGTCGTACCTGACGAGGTACGCGCTCTACGACGCGTACGCCGCCGCTGTGGCGGGATCCTCGGGCGAGCCGGTGCCCGAGAACATCGGCGACTGCGCGAGGAAGGAGCTGAACGGTGAGGTGGCGTGGAACCTGGACCGAGGACACCGTCGCGACGTCACGGTCGGCCAGCAGGAGCAGGGCGGGCTCGATCCACGGTCCGAGGCAGCCGGCCGGGTCTACTGCGCCACCTCGGGCCACGGGATGACCCTGGTGTGGACCCAGGACCCGGGCCTGCTGGTCGCGGCCGTCGGCAAGCGCGCGTCGCGAGTCGTCCAGTGGTGGCAGGAGGTGCACCTGGACCTCGCCTGCGCAGCCCGCGGCAGCGAAGCCGGGCCGGAGGGCTGTCGCAGCCTCGCGTCCTGAGGCGGGCCGGGACACTAGGAGGAGAGCGCGTCCCGCACGGGCACGAACTTGCCTTGCGTCTCCGCCAGCTCGGCCTCGGGGTCCGAGTCGGCGACGATGCCGCAGCCGGCGTACAGCCGGACCGTGTTCCCCGAGATGGTGGCGGAACGGAGCGCGATGCCCCACTCGCCGTCGCCGTCGGCGTCCATCCACCCGACCGGGCCGGCATAGCGGCCGCGCTCCATTCCCTCGATCTCGGCGATCAGCTCGGTCGCGACCGAGGTGGGCGTGCCGCCGACCGCGGCGGAGGGGTGCAGCGCAGCGACGAGCTCGAGCGAGGTAACGGTCGCGGAGTCGTGGACGACGCCGGTCACGTCGGTGGCGAGGTGCATGACGTTGGGGAGGTGCAGGACGAACGGCGCCTCGGGAACGTTCATCGACGAGCAGTGCGGTGCGAGCGACTCGGCGACCGAGCGGACGGCGTACTCGTGCTCCTCGAGGTCCTTCGACGACCGGGCCAGCCGGGCGGCGAGGGTGAGGTCGCGGGCGTCGTCGCCGGTACGCCGGATGGTGCCGGCCAGCACTCGCGACGTGACCAGGCCCAGCTCGCGGCGCACGTACAGCTCCGGCGTGGCGCCGAAGATCCCATCGACGTGGAAGGTCCAGCAGGTGGGGTACTGCTCGGCGAGCTTGCGCAGCGGCCAGCGCACGTCGATCGGCTCCGCGGCCGTCGCGACCAGGTCGCGAGCCAGCACCACCTTCTCGAGGTCGCCGGCGTTGATCCGGCCCACCGCCTCGGCGACCTGGCCCATCCACTGCTCGCCGTTCATCGCGCCATCGGTGAAGCTCACGTCGACCGGCGCCCGCGGGGAGGTGGCCAGCTCGAGCCTGCGGTCCAGCTGGTCGAGGCCGCCGACGGAGGAGACGGTGGTGAGCCACGCGGTGTCGCCACGCCGGCCGAGGATCACCTCGGGGACGATGAGGGCCGACTGGCCGGCTGGGTCGGGGCCCGGCTCGTCGGCGAACGTGAACGTCCCGAACGCGACCAGGCCGCTGCCCGGCTCGTCGACGTCGCTGCGGACGATCGCCCGGGCGGTGACGTCGCGCCACCACTGGTTCGCCTCCTCGAACCGGCCAGCGCCGCTGGTCCGGATCTCGGCCGCGACGCCGCAGCCGACCAGGCCGTTGCCGTGCCTCAGCCACGTGACCGGGTGGTCCTCGGGGAGCATGTCGAGCAACGACGCCTCCGCCGGGAGCTCGAGCTCGACCGTGCGGACGACGAGGGGCGCGGTCGGCGTCTCCGTGGAGACGTCGGTGTTCGGGCCGCTCGTCACAAGGGTCGAGCGTACCCACGGGCAGGGCTGAGGACCGACTTTGGGCGGGTGCGGTTTACGTCATGCGGACAGAGCACCCGTCTGCACCCGTCTGCACCGTCCGTATGACGTCCTGGATCGGCCGGCCCTCCTCAGCTCCAGTAGACGACGACCTCGTCGCCGACCTTGACCTGGTCGTAGAGCCACGCGACAGCGTCGTAGTCGCGCACGTTGACGCAGCCGTGCGAAGCGCCGCCGTAGCCGGTGGCCGCGAAGTCGGACGAGTAGTGCACGGCCTGGCCGCCGGAGAAGAACATCGCGAACGGCATCGCCGAGTCGTACAGCCGGGACACGTGGTCGCGGCTCTTGAGGTAGACCGAGTAGGAACCCTCGCGAGTCGGCGTGGACGACGACCCGAACCTCACGTCGACGGTCTTGAGGACCTTCCCGTCGACCACCCAGCGCAGGGTCTGGCTGGACTTGTCGATGCACAGCACCCGGCCGGTCCGGCAGCGCTCGTCGAGCGGGCCGGGCTCGTTGTGGAGCCCCATCGCGTCGCGGCTCGGTTCGGAGGTCATGCCGTGCAGACGGTCGAGGGTGCGCTGGTCGACCTCGCCGGTGACCGGGATCTTCCGCTTGCCCTGGAAGCCGCGGACCGCCTCGACCGTCGCGGCGTCGTACGTCCCGGTGGCGCGGCCGAAGTACCACGCCAGCGCGGCCAGCCGGGCCTGCAGGTCGCGGACCTTCATCCCGGTGTCGCCCTTCGAGAGCAGGACGGGGCCGGGCTCCATGTGCTTGTGAGGGCGGGTCGGGTACGTGCGTGGCGGCGGCACGGCGACGGGTTCGGCCACGGGCTCGGCCACCGGCTCGACGACCGGCTCGGTCACGGGCTGCTCGGGCTGCACGGGCGCGTCCTGCGCGACCGGCGTGGTCTGCACCGTCGCGCCGCCGATGTCCGGGCCGGTCGACCTCCGCATGGCGAACCCGACGGCCGCCGCCGACACGGCGAGCAGCAACACCACGAGCAGGCCGAGGCCTGCGCGGCGAAGCGATGTCATCAAGGCTCCCGAAGAGACTGTGTAGTGGGGAAGGGGAGTCGGTCACCACATTGACGCTTCGCGACGGCTTCGGGTTGCCGACACGCCGCCCTAGAGTTCCGGGGTGACTCGCGCCGACCTCGACAAGCAGCCCGCCGACGTACGGCGGATGTTCGACGCGGTCGCGCAGCGGTACGACCTGACCAACGACGTCCTCTCCCTCGGTCAGGACCGGCGCTGGCGCCAGGACGTCATCGACGCGGTCGACCCGCGCCCGGGCGAGCGGGTGCTCGACCTGGCAGCCGGCACCGGTACGTCGAGCCAGCCGTTCGCGGACCGCGACGCGGTCGTGGTGCCGTGCGACTTCTCCCTCGGCATGCTCCAGGTCGGCAAGAAGGCCAGGCCGGCGCTGCCGTTCACCGCCGGCGACGGCACGCAGCTGCCGTTCGCCGACGACACCTTCGACGCGGTCACGATCTCGTTCGGGCTGCGCAACATCGTCGACCCGCTGGCGGGGCTGCGCGAGATGCTCCGCGTCACCCGCCCCGGCGGCCGGCTCGTCGTCTGCGAGTTCAGCCACCCGACCTGGGCGCCGTTCCGCACCGTCTACGTCGAGTACCTCATGAAGGCGCTCCCGCCGATCGCCCGCGCGGTCTCGTCCTCACCGGACGCCTACGTCTACCTCGCCGAGTCCATCCGCGCCTGGCCCGACCAGCAGGGCCTCGCCGACCTGATCGCCGAGGCCGGCTGGCACCAGCCCGAGTGGCGCAACCTCTCCGGCGGCATCGTCGCGTTGCACCGGGCCACCGCCGGTTGAGAAGGGCTGACTCAACCAGCGGTGAGGCGACCGCGCGAGCACCCGATTTAGCGCACGTTTCCGTCACGTATTTCCGCAGGTCAGAGGCCGAAACCCCCCGGCTTCACGGCTCGGATCGGGAGTGGCAGTATGAGCGACGCGCCACTTAGTGATTGCGTTCACAAGTTCACTAGTGCGACCCGGATCTCAGGCCCACGACGGCGCCAAGGGATGGGCAGGGCCGGCTGAGAGAGCCGGGCAGCAACCGACGGAGAGAAGGCGCGGCGGTGGACCTCTACATACCAGTCCTGGCGCTCGCGGGTCTGGCGTTCCTGTTCGCTGCCGGCTCTGTCGTGATGAGCAGCCAGGTGGGCCCCAAGCGCTACAACCGGGCCAAGCTCGACAGCTACGAGTGCGGCATCGAGCCGACGCCGCAGCCGGTCGGTGGAGGCCGGTTCCCGGTGAAGTACTACATCACCGCGATGCTCTTCATCGTCTTCGACATCGAGATCATCTTCCTCTACCCGTGGGCCGTGCACTTCGACGCGATGCAGTACTTCGGGCTCGTCGAGATGGTCATCTTCATCGCCACCGTCTTCGTCGCCTACGTCTATGTCTGGCGTCGCGGCGGCCTGGACTGGGACTAGACAGGACCTCAGAGAGACGCAGGGACTCACTGTGGGCATCGAGGAGAAGCTGCCGAGCGGCGTACTCCTGACGACCGTCGAGGGCGTCGCGGGCTACATGCGCAAGGCGTCGTTCTGGCCGGCCACCTTCGGCCTGGCCTGCTGCGCCATCGAGATGATGACCAGCGGCGGGCCGAAGTACGACCTGGCCCGGTTCGGCATGGAGGTCTTCCGCGCCAGCCCGCGCCAGGCCGACCTGATGATCGTGGCCGGCCGGGTCAGCCAGAAGATGGCCCCGGTCCTGCGCCAGATCTACGACCAGATGCCCGAGCCCAAGTGGGTGCTCGCGATGGGCGTGTGCGCCAGCAGCGGCGGCATGTTCAACAACTACGCGATCGTGCAGGGCGTCGACCACGTCGTCCCCGTCGACATGTACCTCCCCGGCTGCCCGCCGCGGCCCGAGATGCTCATCGACGCCATCCTCAAGCTGCACGACCAGGTCCAGCACCGCCCCCTCGGCGTCAACATGCGCGCACAGATCGAGCAGCGCGAGAACGACGCCCTCAAGGCGCTCCCGACGAGCGACATGAAGGGGCTGCTCCGGTGAGCGAGAAGGGTCCCGACCAGCCCGCGGTCGACCAGTCTCCCGAGAACGCGCCGGCCACCCTCGACCAGGAGGTCCGGCCGGTCGGCGTGCGCGAGGGCATGTTCGGGGTCACCGGCTCCGGCGACACCAGCGGGTACGGCGGGCTGGTCCAGCCGATCGTCTTCCCAGCGGCCCGCCCACCGACCCTTCGACGGCTGGCACGAAGAGGTCGCAGCGGCCCTCGACACCGCGCTGGCCGGTGGCGACGTCGAGCACGCCGTCGAGAACGTCGTCATCCACCGCGGCGAGATCACCTTCCACGTGCGCCGCGAGGACCTGCCGGCCGTGGCGAGGCTGCTGCGCGACGACCCCGCGCTTGAGCTTCGAGTTCTGCTCCGGTGTCTCGGGCGTCAACTACCCGGAGGACACCGGCCGCGAGCTGCACGCCGTCTACCACCTGCTCTCGATGACCTTCAACCGGCGGATCCGGCTCGAGGTCAGCTGCCCCGACAGCGACCCGCACATCCCGTCGATCGTGGCGACGTACCCCACCAACGACTGGCACGAGCGCGAGACGTTCGACATGTTCGGCATCGTCTTCGACGGCCACCCGGCTCTCACCCGCATCCTCATGCCGGACGACTGGCCCGGCCACCCCCAGCGCAAGGACTACCCGCTGGGCGGCATCCCCGTGGAGTACAAGGGCGTCACCATCCCGCCGCCCGACGAGCGGACGGACGTACAGCTGATGAGCACCACCGAAGACATCTTCGCCGGGACGAACGAGACCTCAGAGGGTCGGGTCTTCACCGTCACCGGCCAGGACTGGGACCAGATCGCGCAGAGCGTCGCCGAGGAGGCCGACGAGCGCGTCGTCGTCAACATGGGCCCGCAGCACCCGTCCACCCACGGCGTGCTCCGGCTGATCCTCGAGCTCGAGGGCGAGACGGTGACCGAGGCCCGCTGCGGCATCGGCTACCTGCACACCGGCATCGAGAAGAACATGGAGTACCGCTCCTGGGTGCAGGGCACGACGTTCTGCACCCGGATGGACTACCTGTCGCCGTTCTACAACGAGGCGACCTACGTGCTCGGCGTCGAGCGGCTGCTCGACATCGAGGACGACATCCCCGAGAAGGCCCAGGTCATGCGGGTCCTGCTCATGGAGCTCAACCGCATCTCCTCCCACCTGGTCGCCATCGCGACCGGCGGCATGGAGATCGGCGCGCTGACCGTGATGACGATCGGCTTCCGCGAGCGCGAGCTGGTGCTCGACCTGTTCGAGCTGATCACCGGGCCTGCGCATGAACCACGCCTTCATCCGCCCCGGCGGCGTGGCCCAGGACCTCCCGCCCGGTGCGCTCGACGAGATCCGCGCCTTCATCGCGCTGATGAAGAAGCGGCTTCCGGAGTACGCCGCGCTGTGCAACGCCAACCCGATCTTCAAGGGTCGGCTCGAGGGCGTCGGCCACCTCGAGCTCGACGGCTGCCTCGCGCTCGGGATCTCCGGCCCGCCGCTGCGGGCGACCGGCTATCCCTGGGACCTGCGCAAGACCCAGCCCTACTCCGGTTACGAGGACTACGACTTCGAGGTGCAGACCTGGGACACCTGCGACTCCTACGGTCGTTTCCGGGTCCGGCTCAACGAGATGTGGGAGTCGCTCAAGCTCGTCGAGCAGGCCGCCAACCGGCTGGCCGGCCTCGAGGGCGCACCGGTCATGGTCGCGGACAAGAAGATCGCCTGGCCGAGCCAGCTCGCCATCGGCAGCGACGGCATGGGCAACAGCCTCGACCACATCCGCCACATCATGGGCGAGTCGATGGAGGCCCTGATCCACCACTTCAAGCTCGTCACCGAGGGCTTCCGGGTCCCGGCCGGCCAGGCCTACGTCCCGGTCGAGTCGCCCCGCGGCGAGCTCGGTGCGCACGTCGTCTCCGACGGCGGCACCAAGCCGTTCCGCGCGCACTTCCGCGACCCGTCGTTCACCAACCTGCAGGCCACCAGCGTGATGAGCGAGGGCGGCATGGTCGCCGACGTCATCGTCGCCATCGCCTCGATCGACCCCGTGATGGGAGGAGTCGACAGGTGACCGCGCTCACCCAGGAGACGTACGGCGAGCTCGAGGAGATCGCCGCGCGCTACCCCGAGGCCCGCAGTGGCCTGCTGCCGATGCTGCACCTCGTGCAGTCGGTCGAGGGCCGGATCACGCCGGAGGGGATCGAGGCCTGCGCGACCATCCTCGACATCTCGGCCGCCGAGGTCAGCGGCGTCGCGACGTTCTACACGATGTACAAGCGCAAGCCGGTCGGCGACTACCTCGTCGGCGTCTGCACCAACACGCTGTGCGCGGTGATGGGCGGCGACGTGATCTTCGAGCGGCTCAAGGACCACCTCGACGTCGGCAACGACGAGACCACGGCGGACGGCAAGGTCACCCTCGAGCACGTCGAGTGCAACGCGGCCTGCGACTACGCGCCGGTGATGATGGTCAACTGGGAGTTCATGGACAACATGACGCCGGCCTCGGCGGTGCAGCTCGTCGACGACCTGCGCGAGGGCAAGGAGGTCACCTCCACCCGCGGCCCGCGCATCTGCACGTGGATGGAGGCCGAGCGCGTGCTGGCCGGCTACCCCGACGGCCGGGTCGACGAGGGGCCGGGCGCCGGACCTGCCTCGCTGGCCGGGCTGGCGCTGGCCCGCGAGAGCAGCTGGACCGCCCCGAGCGCCGACGGCGACGGACGGAGCGCGAAGGCCATCGACAGCGGGACCGCCAAGACGAAGGAAGGTGCGGTCGCCCAGGCCGACACCTCCCGTGCCGAGACCGAGACCAAGCAGGAAGAGAGGGAAGCAGGATGGCTGACGACATCGACACCCTCACCCCGGTCCTCACCGACATCTGGGACGCCGAGCAGTCCTGGAAGCTCGCGACCTACGAGGACCGCGGCGGCTACGGCCCGCTCAAGACCGCGCTCGGCATGGACCCGGACGCGATCGTCACGGCGGTCAAGGACTCCGGTCTCCGCGGCCGCGGCGGCGCCGGGTTCCCGACGGGCATGAAGTGGTCGTTCATCCCGCAGGACAACCCCAAGCCGAAGTACCTCGTCGTCAACGCCGACGAGTCGGAGCCGGGCACCTGCAAGGACATCCCGCTGATGATGGCCAACCCGCACGTGCTCGTGGAGGGCGTGATCATCAGCTCCTTCGCGATCCGCGCGAACCTCGCCTTCATCTACATCCGCGGCGAGGTGCTGCACGTGATCCGCCGGGTGCAGGCCGCCGTCGACGAGGCGTACGCCGCCGGCCACCTCGGCAAGGACATCCACGGCTCCGGCTACGACCTCGACGTGGTCGTGCACGCCGGCGCCGGCGCCTACATCTGTGGCGAGGAGACGGCGCTGCTCGAGGGGCTCGAGGGCCGCCGCGGGCAGCCACGGCTGCGCCCGCCGTTCCCCGCGGTCGCCGGGCTCTACGCCAGCCCGACCGTCATCAACAACGTCGAGTCGATCGCGTCGGTGCCGAGCATCATCGAGCACGGCGCCGCGTGGTTCGCGTCGATGGGCACCGAGAAGTCCAAGGGCTACGGCATCTTCAGCCTCTCCGGCCACGTCACGCGTCCCGGCCAGTACGAAGCGCCGCTCGGCATCACGCTGCGCGAGCTGATCGACCTGGCCGGCGGCATGCGCGAGGGCCACATCCTCAAGTTCTGGACGCCGGGAGGCTCCAGCACCCCGCTGCTGACCGCCGAGCACCTCGACGTACCCCTCGGGTTCGAGGAGGTCGCCGCGGCCGGCTCGATGCTCGGCACCCGCGCACTCCAGCTGTTCGACGAGACCACCTGCGTGGTCCGGGCGGTGCTGCGCTGGACCGAGTTCTACAAGCACGAGTCCTGCGGCAAGTGCACGCCGTGCCGCGAGGGCACCTGGTGGCTGGTGCAGACCCTCACCAGGCTCGAGCAGGGGAACGGCCAGGAGAGCGACCTCGACGTGGTCCTCGACCAGTGCGACAACATCTTCGGCCGGTCGTTCTGTGCGCTCGCCGACGGCGCCGTGAGCCCGATCCAGAGCTCGATCCAGTACTTCCGCGACGAGTACCTCCAGCACCTGGCCGAGGGCGGCTGCCCGTTCGACCCGGCCCGGTCGACCCTCTTCGCCGAGGAGCTCACGCCGGCATGACGACTGCCCCCGAGAAGAGCACGCGACTGACGCAAGCGTCCCCGACACCGTGAAGACGGTGTCGCTGACCATCGACGGCATCCAGCTCAGCGTCCCGGAACACACGCTGGTGATCCGGGCCGCCGAGCAGGTCGGCGTCCAGATCCCGCGGTTCTGCGACCACCCGCTGCTGTCCCCGGTCGGCGCCTGCCGTCAGTGCCTGGTCGACATCCCCGACGCCGGCAACGGCCGCGGCTTCCCCAAGCCGCAGGCCTCGTGCACCCTGCCGGTCGCCGAGGGCATGGTCGTCAACACCCAGGTCACCAGCGAGGTCGCCGACAAGGCGCAGCAGGGGATCATGGAGTTCCTGCTGATCAACCACCCGCTCGACTGCCCGGTCTGCGACAAGGGCGGCGAGTGCCCGCTGCAGAACCAGGCCATGTCCAACGGCCGCGGCGAGTCCCGGTTCTTCGAGTCCGGCGGCCTCAAGCGGACCTTCCCCAAGCCGATCAACATCTCCGCCCAGGTGCTGCTCGACCGCGAGCGGTGCGTGCTCTGCGCGCGCTGCACCCGCTTCTCCGCCCAGATCGCCGGCGACCCGTTCATCGAGCTGCTCGAGCGCGGTGCGCTCCAGCAGGTCGGCATCTACGAGCAGGAGCCGTACGACAGCTACTTCTCCGGCAACGCGATCCAGATCTGCCCGGTGGGCGCGCTGACCTCGGCCGAGTACCGCTTCCGGTCCCGCCCGTTCGACCTGGTCTCGACGCCGTCGATCGCCGAGCACGACGCATGCGGCTCCGCGATCCGCGTCGACCACCGGCGCGGCAAGGTGATGCGTCGCCTCTCCGGCAACGACCCCGAGGTCAACGAGGAGTGGATCACCGACAAGGACCGCTTCGCCTTCCACTACGCGTCGGCCGGTGACCGGCTCACCTACCCGCAGGTGCGCGACCGGGTCGAGGACGGGGGAGACGGCGAGCTCCGCCCGGCCTCCTGGACCGAGGCCTTCGCGGTCGCGGCCCGTGGCCTGGCCGCGGCCGCTGCCGACAAGGGCGGCGTCGGCGTGCTGCCCGGCGGCCGGATCACCGCCGAGGACGGCTACGCCTACGCGAAGTTCGCCCGGGCCGCCCTCGGCACCAACGACATCGACTTCCGCTCCCGGCCGCTCTCGGCCGAGGAGGCGTCGTTCCTCGCCGCCCACGTCGTGCTGACCGGCCCGGGCAACGGCGCCGCGACGTACGCCGACCTCGAGCGTGCCAACACCGTGCTGCTGGCCGGCTTCGAGCCCGAGGACGAGGCCGGCGCGGTCTTCCTCAGGCTGCGCAAGGCCAGCCTCGGACTCCGGCACCAAGGTCGTCTCCATCGCGCCCTACTCGACGCGCGGGCTGCGCAAGATGGGCGGCACGCTCATCCCGACCGCGCCCGGCGACGAGGCCGCGGCGCTGGACGCGCTCGGCATGACGGGTGACCACCCGCTCGGCTCGACCTCGGTGATCATGGTCGGCGAACGGCTGGCGACCTCGCCGGGCGCACTGTCGTCCGCGCTGGGGCTGGCGTCGCGCACCGGCGCCAAGCTGGCCTGGGTCCCGCGCCGGGCCGGCGACCGCGGCGCGATCGAGACCGGCTGCCTCCCCCACCTGCTTCCCGGCGGCCGCCCGGTCGCCGACGCCCAGGCGCGGGTCGACGTGGCCACCACCTGGGGCCTCGAGACCCTGCCCGAGTCGCCCGGCCGGGACGCCGACCAGATCGTGGCCGCGGTCAACGCCGGTGAGCTCGGCGGCCTCGTCGTCGGCGGGGTCGACCCCGACGACACCGCGGACCCGGCGGCGTTCCGCGCCGCGCTCGACGCCGCGTCGTTCGTGGTCGCGCTCGAGCTGCGCGAGACCGACGTGACCCGTGCGGCCGACGTCGTCTTCCCGGTGGCCGCGGCGGTCGACAAGTCGGGCATGTTCGTGACGTGGGAGGGCCGGCCGCGCCCGTTCGACGCGATCTTCACCAACCCGCAGGCGCTGCCCGACTCCCGGGTCCTCGCCGGCATCGCAGAGGAGCTGAGCTCGTTGGGGATGGGCCAACGGCTGGGCTTCCGCACGGTCGCCGAGGTGCGCGCCCAGATGGAGGACCTCGGCCCGTGGGACGGCGACCGCGCCGCCCATGACCCGGTCCTCGACCGGCAAGCCCGCCAAGGCGCGCGCCAAGACCCTGGCCCTCGCCACCTGGAAGCAGCTGCTCGACAACGGCTCGATGCAGGACGGCGACGACAACCTGCGCGCCACCGCACGCAACGCGGTGGCCAAGGTCAGCCAGGCCGTCCTCGACTCGTGTGGCGACACCGTGACGCGTCACCGGTGACCGGGGCGAGTGGACCCTGCCGGCCGAGGTCGCCGACCTGCCCGACGGCGTCGTCTGGGTCCCGGCCAACAACGCCGGCAACGGCGTGCTCGCCGACCTCGCGTCGCCCGGCAGCCGGGTCACCGTGAAGGGAGCCCAGAAGTGAGCGCAGCCATGAGCCCCGCAAAGGTCACGCCGCTCGCCCTGGAGCAGTTCGGCCACGACCCGTGGTGGATCATCCTGATCAAGGCCGTGGCGATCTTCGTGATCCTGGTCCTGCTCACGCTCTTCAACATCTGGTTCGAGCGGCGCGTGGTGGCCCGGATGCAGCACCGCATCGGACCCAACGTGCACGGGCCCTTCGGCCTGCTCCAGTCGCTCGCCGACGGCGTCAAGCTGGCGCTCAAGGAGGACCTCATCCCCAAGGCCGCCGACAAGGTGGTCTTCCTCCTGGCACCGATCCTCGCGACGGTGCCGGCGTTCGTGACGTTCGCGGTGATCCCGTTCGGCCCCGAGGTCACCTGGTTCGGCCACGAGACGCCGCTGCAGCTCACCGACATGCCGGTGGCGGTGCTGTTCGTCATGGCGATCGCGTCGATCGGCATCTACGGCATCGTGCTCGGCGGCTGGGCCAGCGGCTCGACGTACGCCCTGCTCGGTGGCCTCCGCTCGAGCGCCCAGATGATCTCCTACGAGGTCGCGATGGGGCTCGCGCTGGTCGCGGTGTTCCTCTACGCCGGGTCGCTCTCGACGTCCGAGATCGTCGCGGCCCAGGACCAGTTCTGGTACGGCCTGATCCTGGTGCCGTCGTTCGTGATCTACGTGATCTCGATGATCGGCGAGACCAACCGGGCGCCGTTCGACCTCCCGGAGGCCGAGGGCGAGCTGGTCGGCGGCTTCCACACCGAGTACAGCTCGCTGAAGTTCGCGCTGTTCTTCCTCGCCGAGTACATCAACATGGCGACGGTCTCGGCGCTCGCGACGACGCTGTTCCTCGGGGGCTGGCACGCGCCGTTCTGGATCGACCACGCGTACGCCGGCTTCAACGAGGGCTACTGGCCGCTGCTGTGGTTCTTCGGCAAGGTGTTCGCCTTCATCTTCTTCTTCATCTGGCTGCGCGGCACCCTGCCGCGGATGCGCTACGACCAGTTCATGGCGCTCGGGTGGAAGTGGCTGATCCCGGCCTCGCTGGCCTGGATCGTGGCCGTCGCCACGATCCGCGCGGTCTCGCTCGACGGCGGCATCGACCGCCAGTACCTCATGATCGGCATCGGCGCCTGGTTGGTGCTCCTGCTCGGTCTCACCTTCTGGCCCGAGGCCGGCGCCGACGAGGAGGAGCACGCCGAGGCGGCCCCGGCCGACCGCGTCGCGGGTGGGTTCCCGACCCCTCCGATGCCCACCGGCGGGGCAGTCCAGGGCGCGGCGCAGCCGCTGACCTTCCAGCCCCGACCACCACCGTGCCCGCGGGCACCGAGGAGTAGTCTGCCCATGCCGACGCTCAAGGAGCAGTTCTGGGACCCGGTCGCCGGGTTCGGGGTCACCTTCCGGACCATGTTCAAGAAGGTGGTCACCGAGCAGTACCCCTTCGAGAAGGTGCCGACGGCACCGAGGTTCCACGGCCGGCACCAGCTCAACCGCTGGCCCGACGGCCTCGAGAAGTGCATCGGCTGCGAGCTGTGCGCCTGGGCCTGCCCGGCCGACGCCATCTACGTCGAGGGCGAGTCCAACACCGAGGACGAGCGGTTCAGCCCGGGTGAGCGCTATGGCCGCGTCTACCAGATCAACTACCTGCGCTGCATCCTCTGCGGTCTCTGCATCGAGGCCTGCCCGACCCGGGCGCTCACGATGACCAACGAGTACGAGCTGGCCGACGACAACCGGGCCGATCTCATCTACACCAAGAACGACCTGCTCGCCCCGCTGCTGCCGGGCATGGAGCAACCGCCGCACCCGATGCGGCTCGGTGACGACGAGGGCGACTACTACCGCGGCACCTACAAGACCAAGGGCCAGGAGCCGGAGGCCGGCTCTGAGATCGAGCCGGAGACGGGGGAGGCACCGTGATCGCCTTCTACATCCTCGCGCCCATCATGGTGCTGGCCGCGCTCGGGATCCTGTTCGTGCGCAAGGCCGTGCACGCCGCGCTGCTGCTGGCGGTCGTGATGATCTCGCTGGCGATCCTCTACGCCGCCCTGGAGGCGCCGTTCCTCTTCGCGGTGCAGATCATCGTCTACACCGGCGCGATCCTGATGCTGTTCCTCTTCGTGCTGATGCTCGTCGGCGTCGACGCCTCCGACTCGGTGGTCGAGACGATCCGCGGCCAGCGGCTGTTCGCGATCCTGGGCGGGCTGATCCTCGGCGTGACGCTGGTCGTCGGTGTCGGACAGCTCTCGCTCGGCAGCGTGGTCGGCCTTTCGGAGGTCAACAAGGACGGCAACATCGAGGCGCTCGCCAACATCCTGTTCTCCCGGTACGTCTTCGCCTTCGAGGTCACCTCCGCGCTGCTGATCACCGCCGCCGTGGGCGCGATGGTCCTGGCGCACCGCGAGCGGCTCACCCCGAAGCCGACCCAGGCCCAGCTGGCTGCCGAGCGGGTTCGCTCGTACGCCGAGACCGGCCTGCACCTCGGCCCGCTGCCTCCCCCGGGCGTCTTCGCCCGGCACAACGCGGTCGGCACCCCGGCGCTGCTGCCCGACGGGAGCGTCGCCGAGGCCTCGCTCTCCCGGGTGCTCGAGGCCCGTGGCACGGTCCGCCCCGCGCCGCGCGACGTCGAGGCGGTGCAGCGCTCGGTCGACTACGCGCCCGACGGCGCCCCGCACGCCGAGGACGCGCCGGACGGTCGCTCGACCAGCTCCACCCGAGGACCCGGCTCCAGCTCAGGACCCGACACCTCCCCTGACCCGGACGGAGGTCAGTGATGGACAGCGTGACGCCGTTCATCGTGCTCTCCGCGATCCTGTTCACCATCGGCGCGGTCGGGGTGCTCACCCGGCGCAACGCCATCGTGGTGTTCATGTGCGTGGAGCTGATGCTCAACGCCAGCAACCTCGCCCTGGTCGCCTTCGCCAAGCAGCACGGCGACCTCGACGGCCAGATCGCGGCGTTCTTCGTGATGGTGGTCGCCGCGGCCGAGGTCGTGGTCGGTCTCGCGATCATCATGACGATCTTCCGCACCCGCCGCTCGGCCTCGGTCGACGACGCCAGCCTGCTCAAGTACTGACCCGGACAGGACAGACACTCGATGATCTCGATGCACGAGGGGAGCCACCTCCCGGTCGTCGACCCGACGACCGCGGACGGCATCTTCTCCCTGGCCTGGCTGGTCATCGCGCTGCCGCTGGCGGGCGCGGCGATCCTGCTGATCGGCGGCGCCATCGCGCCGAAGAAGTTCGCGACGTTCGGCCACGTGCTGGGCGCGCTGCTGCCGATCGGCTCGTTCGGGATCAGCCTCGCGATGTTCCTCGCGCTGCTCGGCCGCGACGAGGGCGACCGCCAGGTCGTCCAGCACGTCTACGACTGGGTCGACATCGGCGGGCTGCACGTCGGGATGGACCTGCTCTACGACCCGCTGACCGCGCTGTTCCTGCTGCTGATCACCGGTGTCGGCTCGCTGATCCACGTCTACTCGATCGGCTACATGGCGCACGACCCGCGCCGGGTCCGGTTCTTCGGCTACCTCAACCTGTTCGTGGCCGCGATGCTCATCCTGGTCATGGCCGAGAACTACCTCGCCCTGTTCCTCGGCTGGGAGGGGGTCGGCCTCGCGTCGTACCTCCTGATCGGCTTCTGGCAGCACAAGCACTCCGCGGCCGCGGCGGCCAAGAAGGCCTTCGTGATCAACCGGGTCGGCGACATGGGCATCTCGGCAGCGATCATGCTGGCGTTCGCGACCTGGGGCTCGACCAGCTTCACGGTGATCAGCGCCAACGCGGACGGCGCCAGCGAGAAGACCATGACCGCCCTCGGTCTGCTCCTGCTGCTCGGTGCCTGCGGCAAGTCGGCCCAGGTGCCGCTCCAGGCCTGGCTGCTCGACGCGATGGAGGGCCCGACCCCGGTCTCCGCCCTGATCCATGCGGCGACCATGGTGACCGCGGGCGTCTACCTGATCACCCGCTCCAACTTCGTCTTCGAGCGCGCGCCCGACGCCCAGACCGTCGTGGTGATCGTCGCGACCGTGACCCTTCTGTGGGGTGCCGTCATCGGGTGCGCGAAGGACGACATCAAGAAGGCGCTGGCCGGCTCCACGATGAGCCAGATCGGCTACATGATGCTCGGCGCCGGACTCGGCGTCGCGGGCTACGCCTTCGCGATCTTCCACCTGCTCACCCACGGGTTCTTCAAGGCCAACATGTTCCTCGGCGCCGGCTCGGTCATGCACGCCATGGACGACGACGTGGACATGCGCCACTACGGCGCGCTGCGCAAGATGCTGCCGATCACGTTCCTGACCTTCGCGATGGGCTACCTGGCGATCATCGGGTTCCCCGGCTTCTCCGGCTTCTGGTCGAAGGACAAGATCATCGAGGTCGCCCTGGCCGAGAACTGGGTCGTCGGTCTCTGTGCCCTGCTGGGCGCCGGCATCACCGGCTTCTACATGACCCGGCTGATGCTGATGACGTTCTTCACCAAGGCGCGGTGGGGCTCTTCCGATTCTGGGGGAGACGTCCACCCGCACGAGTCCCCCGCAGTGATGACCTATCCCCTGATCGTGCTGGCCGCGCTGTCCGTGCTCGGCGGTCTGTTGACGGCTGGCGGCTGGATCCAGGACTTCCTGGCTCCGGTGGTCGGCGAGGAGGTCGAGCACGATCCGCCCATCCCGGCGCTGGCCATCACCGGCCTGGCCGTGCTCGTCGTGGCCGTCGGTGTGACCATCGCGTTCCTGTTGATCGAACGCCGCGAGGTGCCGCGCACGGCGCCCCAGGACGTCTCGTTCGTCACTAGAGCCGCCCGCGCGGACGTGTACGGCGACGCGATCAACGACGAGCTCGTGGTGAAGCCCGGGAAGGGTCTGGTCGCCGGGCTGCTCACCTTCGACAGGTCCGTCGTCGACGGCCTGTTCACCGGCGGAGCGCTCACCATCGGCGGCATCGGTGCCCTGGCTCGACGCCTGCAGAACGGCTTCGTCCGCTCCTACGCCCTCTCCCTCCTCGGCGGCGTCCTTCTCGTCGTGCTCGCGCTCCTGGCGGTGAACCTCGCATGACCACCCCACGAAATCGCACTTCTCCCCCGCTGCGCTCCTCCGCAGCACGATTCCGAGGGGACCCCGGAAAAGCATGAGCGACTTCCCCTGGCTCACCGTCCTCTGGGCGGTCCCGCTCGCCGGAGCGTTGGCCACGGCCTTGGGTCCCAAGGGCGCGCATGGCCAAGCAGACCGCGCTGTTCGCCTCAGTGGTGACGCTCGTGGTCGGCATCATCGCCGCGACCCAGTTCGACCGCGACGGGTCCGGCTTCCAGCTCACCGAGACCCACACCTGGATCGACGCGTTCGGCGTCCACTACGCGGTCGGGCTCGACGGGCTCGGGCTGCTGCTGGTGCTGCTCACCGTCGTGCTGGTCCCGATCGTGCTGCTGGCGGCGTGGAACGACAGCCCCGACGACGAGTGCAAGCCCTGGTTCGCCTGGGCGCTGGCGCTCGAGGCCCTGTCGCTGGTGGTCTTCCTCTCGACGGACGTGTTCCTCTTCTACGTCGTCTTCGAGGCGACGCTGATCCCGGCGTACTTCCTCATCGGTGGCTTCGGCCGCGCGAAGCGCTCGGCCGCCGCGCTGAAGTTCCTGATGTTCCAGCTCGGCCGGCGGGCTGGTGCTGCTCGGCTCGGTGATCGGGCTCTACGTCGTCTCGGCCGACGCAGGCTCGCCGTCGTACCTCTTCGACGACCTCCAGCAGCTCGACATCTCCACGAGCGCGGGCCGGTGGCTGTTCGCCGGGTTCTTCATCGCGTTCGCCGCCAAGGCACCGCTGTTCCCGGTGCACACGTGGCTGGCCGACACCACGGAGCAGGCGACGCCTCCGACGAGCGTGCTGCTGGTCTGCGTGCTCGACAAGATCGGCACCTTCGGGATGCTGCGGTTCTGCCTCGGCCTGTTCCCGGAGGCCTCCGACTGGGCAACGCCGCTGGTCGTGGTGCTGGCGCTGATCTCGATCGTGTACGGCGCGTTCGTGGCCATCGGCCAGGACGACATCCTGCGGTTGATCGGCCTGACCTCGCTGAGCCACTTCGGCTTCATCACCCTGGGCATCTTCGTGTTCACCAACGAGGGAACCAACGGCTCGATCCTCTACATGGTCAACCACGGCATCGCCACTGCCGCGCTGTTCCTGATCGCCGGATTCGTCATCAAGCGGCGGGGCACCACGTTGATCAGCCGGATGGGCGGCCTCGAGAAGGTCACCCCCGTCGCTGCCGGGCTGTTCCTGATCGCCGGGCTGGCCACGGCTGGCCTGCCCGGGCTGAGCCAGTTCGTCTCCGAGATCCTGGTGCTGATCTCGGCCTTCGACTACCGCTGGTACGTCGGCGCGATCGCCGTCACCGGCATCGTCCTGGCCGCGGTCTACATGCTCTGGGCCTACCAGAAGATGTTCACCGGCCCGAACCCCGACGGCCTGCAGGTGGACGTCGACGCCGGTGGCGACTCGGTCGCCGACCTGGGGCGTCGCGAGCTCGGCGTGCTGGCGCCGCTGATGCTGGCGCTCGTCCTGTTCGGCTTCTACCCGGCGCCGCTGCTCGACGTGGCCAACCCGTTCTCGGAGCAGCTCCTCGAGCACACGGGCGTGCACGACGACGGACCACGGGTGCCTGCCGAGGCGCAGGAGGGTGACCACTGATGGACTTCTCCAAGCCCACGATCGAGTACGCCCAGCTGTGGCCGATGCTCGTCGTCTTCGGTGTCGCCTGCCTCGGCGTCGTCGTGGAGGCGTTCGTCCCGCGCGAGCGGCGCTACCTGACCCAGGCCGGACTCGCGGTCGCCGGGCTCGCCGTCGCCCTGGGCGGCTCCGTCTACGTCTACACCGACCTCAAGGAGCTCAAGTCCGCCGGCGACGTCGTGGCCCGCGGCAAGCTCGCCGCCGAGGGGACGCTGGCGGTCGACGGCCCGTCCGTCCTCATCTGGGGACTGGTGCTCGTCTTCGCGATCGGGGGCGTGCTGCTCTTCGCCGAGCGCCGGCTCGAGGCCGGGGTGTCGGCGTTCGCCGGCCAGGCCGCGGCGCTGCCCGGCACCGAGGCCGAGCGCGAGGCGTCGACCCGGGGCCTCGACCACACCGAGGTCTACCCGCTGCTGATGTTCGCGGTCGGCGGGATGATGCTCTTCCCGACCGCCAACGACCTGCTCACGATGTTCGTGGCGCTCGAGGTGCTCTCGCTGCCGCTCTACCTGCTCTGCGGCCTGGCCCGTCGACGGCGGCTGCTGAGTCAGGAGGCCGCGCTCAAGTACTTCCTGCTCGGCGCGTTCTCCTCCGGGTTCTTCCTGTACGGCGTGGCGCTGATCTACGGCTTCGCCGGCTCCATGCAGTTCGCCGACATCAACGAGGCGGTCCGCAACGACACCTCGAACTCGGCGCTGCTGCTCATCGGCATGGGCATGCTCGCGGTGGGACTGCTGTTCAAGGTCGGCGCGGTTCCGTTCCAGGCCTGGACGCCCGACGTCTACCAGGGCGCCCCGACCGCCGTGACGGCGTTCATGGCGGCCTGCACCAAGATCGCGGCGTTCGGCGCGCTGCTGCGGCTCTTCTACGTCGCCTTCGGCGCGGACCGCTGGGACTGGCAGCCGATGCTGTGGATCATCGCGATCCTGACGATGGTCATCGGCGCGATCCTCGCGGTCGTCCAGACCGACATGAAGCGGATGCTCGCCTACTCCTCGGTCGCGCACACCGGGTTCCTGCTGACCGGCCTGCTCGGCGTGCAGGCGGCCTCGGCGCTCGGCACGGACGAGATCACCTCGCTGCAGGCGGTGCTGTTCTACCTCGCGACGTACGGCCCGGCCACGGTCGGCACCTTCGCCATCGTCACGCTCGTCCGCGACGCCGGCGGTGAGGCCACGGCGTTCTCGAAGTGGGCCGGGCTCGGCAAGCGCTCTCCCATGGTGGCCGGCGCGTTCGGGTTCCTGCTGCTCTCGATGGCCGGCATCCCGCTGACGGGCGGCTTCGTCGGCAAGTGGGCAGTGTTCGCGGTGGCGCTCTCCGCCGGAGCCTGGCCAGTGGTCATCGCTGCGATCGCGGCTTCGGTCATCTCGGTGTTCTTCTACGTCCGGGTGATCCTGCTGCTGTTCTTCGCGGATCCGGCCGAGGACTCCTCTGTCGAGGGGGCCGCCGTCACCACACCCTCGCTGCTGACGTCGGCGACCATCGCGGTCTGCGTCGCGGCCACGCTGTTCCTCGGCGTCGTCCCGGGCCCGGTGCTCGACCTGGCCGGGAATGCGGGATCATTCATCAGGTGAGCTCAACCGAGGGACCGGGCGGCTTGGCGCTGCCCGTCACCGACCCCGACCTCGAGGCGCGGCTGCGCAGCCGCATGGACGAGGTCGAGAAGGCGCTCTACGGGCACGTCCAGAGCCGGTTCCCGTTCGTCACCGAGGCGGCCTCGCACCTGCTCGACGCTGGCGGCAAGCGGTTCCGGCCACTGCTGGTTCTGCTGGCCGCCGAGTCCGGTGAGCACCCGAACGTCGACGACGTCGTCACCGCCGCCTGCGTCGTCGAGATCACCCACGTCGGCTCGCTCTACCACGACGACGTCATGGACGAGGCGGACCTGCGCCGCGGCTCGGAGTCGGCCAACGCCCGCTGGGACAACCTCGTGGCGATCCTGACCGGCGACTTCCTCTTCGCGAAGTCCTCCGAGCTCACCGCCCTGCTGGGCTCGGACGCCGTCCGCATCCAGGCGGAGACCTTCACCCGTCTGGTCGAGGGTCAGATCCTGGAGACGGTCGAGCCCGGTCCCGACCAGGACCCGCTCGAGCACTACCTCGAGGTCGTCGCAGGGAAGACCGGATCCCTCATCGCCACCTCGGCCCGCTACGGCGCCCGCTTCGGCGGCGCCAGCCCCGAGGTTGAGCAGGCGCTGGCGGCGTACGGCGAGATCGTCGGCTCCGCGTTCCAGCTCTCCGACGACATCATCGACGTCGCGTCCGACTCGACCGAGTCCGGCAAGACTCCCGGCACCGACCTGCGCGAGGGCGTCCCGACGCTGCCGGTGCTGATGGCGCAGGCCTCCACCGCTCCTGATGACGCCCGCCTGCTAGAGCTGCTGGACGGCTCGCTGACCGATGACGCGCTGCACGCCGAGGCGCTGGCACTCCTCCGAGCCCATCCGGCCATGGAGCAGGCCCGGGCCTACGTGGTCGACCGGGCCACCGAGGCCAAGGCACTCCTCGACGTACTCCCGGACGGCCCGGTCCGCGCGGCCCTCGAGGCGTTCGCCGACGTGGTCGCCACGCGGTCCGCGTAGACACGGCACCCCGCACGGCGCGGACTTATCGGTGGTGCTCGGGGCGAGTCCTGGGGACTAGCCGAAACCACCCATTTCGACCATGTCGACTAGGCAGTCCCTGCGGATACGTTCCTCGCGACTTGCACATCACTCACGGGGGAGCGCACATGCGCAGATTGTCTGCTGTCGTTGTTCTGGCACTGGTGGTTGCCGTTGTAGGCCTCATCGCCAGCCCGGCCAACGCAAATGGGGGCACGTACCCGTCGAACGCACCCACAGTCGCGTCCGGCTCAACGGTGTCCGGGGGAGCCACGACGATCAACGGAACTGGGCCCAACGTCGGTGGGAAGACGGGCAACGAGTTCTACCGCGTCACGCTGGGTTTCAGTGATCACCTCATCGTCGACTTCACCAACATCACCGGCTACGACACCGGGGTGTGTGTCTTCGATCCAGGCGTCACCGACTTCACCCTGACGAACGCGGACTGCCTAGAGGACGTACACACGTCGAGTTCAACGAACAAGGCGCAGCTGCAATACGTCGCACCGGTCGCGGGCAGCTACCTGCTTGCCGTCCACACCTCGGGGAGCGGCCAGTCCTGGGCCTACCAGGCCGCCGTCAATGTCCTGCACTCGAGCACGGTCTCGGCAAGTGGGCCGGCTTCCGTCAAGGTCGGTCACAAGATCAAGGTGTCGGGTCAGGCCTCTGTGGCTGGTGCATTCACACTTCAGCTGAAGTCCGGCGGCTGGCGGACGGTCCGCCAGGGCCAGACGAAGGCTGACGGCACGTTCAAGGTTTCCGTCAAGGCGACTCACACCGGTCTCTACAAGTTCCGCGTCCTGTTCGCTGCGAACGGCTACCTCGGCTCGAAGTCTTCGAAGGTCAAGGTGCGCGTCCACACGTAGCCATGACGAGCTGACCCGGGAGCTTCTGTCGCGCGGGCCCGACAAAAGCTCTTGGGCTGCCGGTCGTCGGCTCAGGGCTCCTCGGTGCCCGGGGGACGCGGACCACTGGGACCGTGCGGCCCGGACGGCGCCGGCGGCGGTGGCGGGGGAGCAGTCGAGGGTGGCCGGCTCGAGTCCCACCAGACGGTTGGCGCCGGCGGGTTGACCCGAGACAGTCGTAGCTCGCCCGTCGCCTGTCCGGTCAGCGCGCGCACGGAGGAGCCGCGGCGCGAGTCTGCGCCGTTGTCATTCCTCCGGAGGTTGGCCCGGACGTACCTGAACAGGGGCGAGCCGAGGGAGATCGGGCCAGCCGCATGGGCATCGCCGTTCTCGACGGTGCCCTGGGCCCAGTCCTCGACGATCTCACCCTGTTGCTCCAGGCCGTAGTTGCGCCACTGCTTGCCGAGGGCGTACTCGTACTCGCGGTCCTTGGCGGCGACCAGGATCTGGATGTCGCGAATCATCTTGTTGCGGCCCTGCCACACGTGGGTCAGCTCGTGCAACAGCAACGGCGCGTTCTTGATGCTCGACTTGTGCCGGTAGGCGGGGCCGAGGTTGATGTAGTACTGGTTGGCGATGGCCGGGAACGTGATGGCACGGTCCTTGTTGAACCCCCTGTCCCAGAAGTCCTTCGGGACGCCCAGATTGGTCAGCCGGATGTTGCCCCGCGGAGGAAGCTGACCGCCGAAGACCCAGTGGGCCATCGCCCACTCCTCGTCGTTGAGCTTGCGGTGCTTGATCGCGCCGACCAGGGCGAGCCCGCCGATGATCTCCTGGGCTGCCTGGTCGACCGATACCGGGAAGACTCCGAGGCCGACGACGAGGCCCTGCGGGCCGAGCATCATGAACAGCTCGTCCTCCGTCTCGTTCTTCAACAGTCCGGCGAGCGGTCCGAGCCCGGGCGCGAGGAGCTCACCGGGTATCGCATCCCAGACCTCGCCGGCGATCGACACGGTCATGTTCTCGAGGTCGGCCGCCGCCGTGAGGATGTCCCCACCGACGTCGACCACCCAGCTCGCGGTCGAGCCGAAGAAGTCCTTCAGATCACCGAAGAAACCCATGACGTCCTCCTCCGCCTACTGCAGGGCCACGAGGACCGGGATCCGGCCCACGCCGGAGGCGAGGTGCTCCATGGCCTTGCCGATGACGGCGCCGAAGGCCCGAGCAGGGTCGGTCACCCTCATCGCATGCCCCGGGCGCGCCGAGGTCGTCAGCAGGTCGCCCACCTCGATCGGACCGGAGGTGGCGTCGACGTTGCAGTACACCGTGCCGGCCAGGGCCAGGGGCACCCGTCGACCGGCGTCGGGCCCCTCGCGCCGTCCAAGGATCACCCCGGGCCGCAGGTCGTTGGCGCCCGAGACCACTCCGGCCACACGCCGGTCGTACTCGTCGCAGGAGTGAATGAGCCGACGGCCCGCCCCCAGCACGAGCACGGTGCCCGGGTCGAGCTCTGACGACGGGTCGATGTCGAACTCCTCGGCGCAGTCGGCCCCGCTCAGGATGACGTCGTCCGACACCCGGATGCTGCCCTTCACGTCGAGCGCCGCCTTGGGCGACGTCGTCCCGATCCCGACCTCGTTGCCGAGCGGGTTGAGCAGGAGCGGCTCGTTGTTGTGCGACTGGACGAACCCGTAGCTGGCCGTACGTCCGACGAGCAGGAAGTTGCCGCCGTCCTCACCGACCATGAGCTGGCCGGCGTTCGCGTCCTTCGGCGCCGGGCCGGCCACGTGCAGCGGCATCTTCGGCGTGGTGGTTCCGATCCCGACCTGGCCGTCGGTGTTGATGATGAAGTCCTTGTTGTT
Source organism: uncultured Actinomycetota bacterium (assembly GCA_963825455.1). Lineage (GTDB taxonomy): Bacteria > Actinomycetota > Actinomycetes > Propionibacteriales > Nocardioidaceae > Nocardioides. The sequence continues at coordinate 261,182 of CAWGTG010000001.1, read as the reverse complement.
GTTGCCTGAGTTCTCCGCGGTCAGCTCGAGCGCCGTGCCGCCCCCGCTGCCGCGCTGCCGGAATATCCACCCGCGCTCACTGTCCAGGGCGAGCAGGACAGCTCCGTCGCCGTTCGCCTCCACCCGGAGCTTGCCGTTGACGACCACGTCCTCGTTGAAAGTCGGCATCGCACCTCACCTCTCGATCAGATCTGGTGGCCCGGCTCCTCGGTGGAGGTGACCGGGCATCGGAGCCCCAGCATGTTGCGCACGCCCTTGACGGCGCATCGGGAGAGCACCTCAGATGACGCTCCGCCGTGCCTTAGATCCCCGCTCGAGTGCGGGACTAGGCAGCCGACGCGATCGCCGTCAGCCTCAGCTGGCGGCGACGGTGGGCGTTGGCCTCGTAGGTGAAGAACACCAGCGCCACCCACACGAGCGCGAAGCCGACCCAGCGGCCGGTCGGCATGTCCTCGTGGAAGTAGAGGACGCCGAGAGCGAACTGGATGATCGGCGCCAGGTACTGCAGGAGTCCGAGCGTCACCATCGAGACCCGGATCGCGGCCGCGCCGAAGCAGATCAGCGGGATCGCCGTCACGATTCCGGCGCTGGTGAGCCACAGCGCGTGGCCGGCGCCGTGCGAGGCGAAGTTGGAGTGGCCGGTGGCCACGAGCCAGCCGACGTACGCCGCCGCGAACGGCGCGATGAGCGTCGTCTCGAGGGCCAGGCTCTCGACGGCGCCGACGTTCGCGGACTTCTTGGCCAGCCCGTAGGTGCCGAACGAGAAGGCCAGGACCAGCGCGACCCACGGCAGTCGGCCGTAGTCGACGGTCAGCACCACGACGGCGACGGTCGCCACCCCCATGGCGCACCACTGCAGCGGCCGCAGCCTCTCGCCCAGGATGAAGACGCCCATCAGCACCGTGACCAGCGGGTTGATGAAGTAGCCGAGTGAGGTCTCGACGACCTTGCCGTTGTTGACGCCGTAGATGTACGTCGCCCAGTTGAACGTGATCACGAACGCCGCAATGGCCAGGAGCACGAACGTACGGCGCTGTGAGAACAGGGCCCGGAACTGCCCGGTGCGCCTCAGGAGCAGCACCAGGAGTCCCATCGTGATCATCGACCACAGGACCCGGTGGGCGAGGATCTCGATCGCGCCGGCGGGCTCCAGGTGCGGCCAGTACAGGGGGAACCCGCCCCAGAGGCCGTATGCCGCGACGCCCAGCAGGAGCCCCCGCCGCTGGTCCGTCACCGAGCCAGACTAGTAAGACCCCACCGGCGGCTTTCAGGGCCCCTCCGGCAGTTACGATTTTCCTGACAGACCCGAGAGAACGTCATTGGGAGGAAGTGCATGCGCCTCGCTCGAATCATCGGAGCCCTCGTGGCTCTGATCCTGACCGCGAGCCTGGGTCTGGCCCTCGTGTCGCCCGCAGACGCCATGGCCAAGCCCAAGCACTCGTTCAAGAAGCTCCGCGGTCACGAGATCGGCCACACCAACCACTTCTACATCGAGGGCAGGGTCGCCACCTTCCCCGGGGGCAAGATCAAGGTGCTGCGCAACGTGGCAGGGGGCCGCTACGACCTCTACAAGAAGACCAGGACCAAGTCCACCGGCAGGTTCCGCACGTCGATCGCCCAGGTCGGCCGCAAGAAGACCTGCTTCAAGGTCCAGGTTCCGGCCACTTCGGGGTACAGGAGGACCACCTCGAGGGTCATCGGCTGCATCGAGTCCGGCTGATTTCTCGCGTCTGCATTTTGTCCTGTCAGGTGCTGCCGAGCAGGGCTTGTGCAGGTTAGGGTCCGACCGACAAACCCCCCAAGCACGTCACTGAGAGGAAGCAGCATGCGCCTCACGAGAGCCGTCTCACTGTTGATGGCGATCCTTCTGGCCGCCACGATGTCGCAGGCCCTGGTCTCGCCCTCGCAGGCGTCCCCCGGCAACACCGCTGTGGCCGAGAAGGCCAAGCCGAAGGTCAGCATCAACTTCGCCGCGAACGGCGCCAAGTCGTTCAGGCTCTTCGGCAAGCTGACGCCCAAGGCCAACAAGAAGACGGCCATTCTGCAACGGGCGGGCAAGGCCAGGGGTCACTACGGGAAGTTCCGCACCACGAAGACCAACAAGCAGGGCAAGTACGCCTTCAGCGGCCTCAAGAAGGAAGGCTTCTACAAGGTGAGGATCGGCAACGCGACCTCCAAGGTCATACACGTCTGCAAGGGCGGCTGCGGCTAGCCTGCAGCGCCCAGCACTCGGCCCCCGTCACGACGGGGGCCGAGTCGCGTTCAGTCAGATGACCGTCCAGGTGTCGCCGCCGCCGATGAGCGCGGCGAGCCGCTCGGTCGGCGTACCGGTGACGGCCTCGCGGGAGGTGGTGACCTGGGCTCGCGCCTGGTCGTCGTACGTCGGCCGCTCGACCTGGCGGAAGATCCCGATCGGCGACTGGTTGAGGTAGCCGGAGTCGGTCAGCCGCGAGATCGAGAACGCCAGGGTCGGGTCGGGGTTGTAGGCGTCGTGCACGATCAGCGCGTCCGGGCCGACGTCGGCCACCAGCGCCACCTTCACGCCGCCGGTCTCGGTGTCGCGGATCAGGCCCTTGGCGCCCTCACCGGAGTCGGACCCGGCGCCGAACCGGATCGGCCGGCCGTGCTCGAGCGGGATGATCGCGTCGGCCTTGGTGTCCTGGCCCTTGATCGCGTCGAACGCGCCGTCGTTGAAGATCGGGCAGTTCTGGTAGATCTCGACGAACGACGTGCCGCGGTGCGCGGCGGCCGCCGAGAGCACCGCGGTCAGGTGCTTGCGGTCGGAGTCGATGGTCCGCGCCACGAAGCTGCCCTCGGCACCGAGCGCCAGCGACACCGGGTTGAACGGGTGGTCGACCGAGCCCATCGGGGTGGACTTGGTGATCTTGCCAGGCTCGGAGGTGGGGGAGTACTGGCCCTTGGTGAGCCCGTAGATCCGGTTGTTGAACAGCAGGATCGTCATGTTCACGTTGCGGCGCAGGGCGTGGATCAGGTGGTTGCCGCCGATCGAGAGCGCGTCGCCGTCACCGGTGACCACCCAGACCGAGAGGTCCTCGCGGGCGGTCGCGATGCCGGTCGCGATCGCCGGGGCCCGGCCGTGGATCGAGTGCATGCCGTAGGTGTCGAGGTAGTAGGGGAACCGCGACGAGCAGCCGATCCCGGAGACGAAGACGATGTTCTCCCGGCGCAGCCCGAGCTGGGGCAGGAACCCTTGCACGGCCTTGAGCACGGCGTAGTCGCCGCAGCCGGGGCACCAGCGCACCTCCTGATCGGAGGTGTACTCCTTGGCGTTCTGGGTCTGCCCGTCGCTGGAGTCGAACGTCGGCACTCCGTCGATCCCGGAATTCAGGCCGGGGAAGGGGAGCTCGGTGCTGGTCGACGGGGTACTCATCGTGAGACCTCCTGTGGGGTGGTCAGGCCGTGCACGCCGAGGTCGACCTCGATGCCTTCTGCCTCGGCGACGAGGTGGCCGATGGCCAAGGCCAGCTCCGTGGCTTTGAGCGGCAGCCCGCGCACGTGGTTGTAGCCGATGGCGTCGACGAGGTAGCGGCCGCGTAGCAGCAGCGAGAGCTGGCCCAGGTTCATCTCAGGCACCAGCACCTTGTCGTAGCGCTTGAGGATCTCACCGAGGTCCTTCGGGAACGGGTTGAGGTGGCGCAGGTGGGTCTGGGCGACCTGGTAGCCGGCGTTGCGGACCCGTCGTACGCCGGCGCCGATCGGGCCGTACGTCGACCCCCAGCCGATGACGAGCACCTTCGCGCCGCGACCGTCCTCGGCTCCCGGGTCATCGACGTGCAGCGGCGGGAGGGAGTCTGCGATCCGGTCGATCTTGGCCTGGCGGGTGCGGACCATCAGGTCGTGGTTGGCCGGGTCGTAGGAGATGTTGCCGTGACCGTCGCCCTTCTCGAGGCCGCCGATGCGGTGCTCGAGACCGGGGGTGCCGGGGATGGCCCACGGCCGGGCCAGCGTCTCCTCGTCGCGGACGTAGGGCCAGAACTCCGCGTCGTCGCCCTCACCATGGTTCTTCTCGGTGGCGAAGCCGGGGTCGATCGTGGGCAGGTCCGCGACGTCGGGCAGGCGCCAGGGTTCGGAGCCGTTGGCGAGGTAGCCGTCGGAGAGCAGCATCACCGGGGTGCGGTAGGTGACCGCGATCCGGATCGCCTCGACCGCGGCGTCGAAGCAGTCGCCGGGAGACTGCGGAGCCACGATCGGCACCGGCGCCTCGCCGTTGCGGCCGAACATCGCCTGCAGCAGGTCGGCCTGCTCGGTCTTGGTGGGCAGGCCCGTCGAGGGTCCGCCGCGTTGCACGTCGATGACGAGCAGCGGGAGCTCGGTCATCACCGCGAGACCGATCGACTCGGACTTCAAGCTGATGCCGGGACCCGACGTGGTGGTCACCCCGAGAGCGCCGGCGAACGAGGCACCGATCGCGGCGCCGATCCCGGCGATCTCGTCCTCGGCCTGGAAGGTGGTCACGCCGAACGCCTTGTGCTTGCTCAGCTCGTGGAGGATGTCCGAGGCCGGGGTGATCGGGTAGGCGCCCAGCACGATGTCCAGTCCGGCCTGCACGCCACCGGCGACCAGCCCGTAGGAGAGCGCCAGGTTGCCGCTGATGTTGCGGTAGACACCCGGCGCCATCGGGGCCGGTTTCACTTCGTACTGGACGACGAAGGTCTCGGTGGTCTCGCCGAAGTTCCACCCGGCCTTGAACGCCGCGATGTTGGCGTCGCGGATGTCCTCGACCTTGGCGAACCGCTTGCCGAGGAAGTCGATCGTGGTCTGGGTCGGCCGGCCGTACATCCACGACAGCAGCCCCAGCGCGAACATGTTCTTGGCCCGGGCGGCGTCCTTGCGGGACAGCCCGAACTCCTTGACGGCCTCGACGGTCATCCCGGTCAGGTCCACCGGGAACACCTGGAAGTCGCCCAGCTGGTCATTGGCGTCGCCGAGCGACTCCAGCGGGTTCGACGTGTAGCCGGCCTTGGTCAGGTTGCGGTCGGTGAAGTCATGGGAGTCCACGATGATCGCCGCGCCCTTGGGCAGGTCGGAGAGGTTGGCCTTGAGCGCTGCCGGGTTCATCGCGACCAGCACGTCGGGGGCATCGCCCGCGGTGAGGATGTCGTGGTCCGCGAAGTGGACCTGGAACGACGAAACGCCGGGCAGCGTGCCCTGCGGCGCGCGGATCTCGGCCGGGAAGTTCGGCAGCGTCACCAGGTCGTTGCCGAAGGCCGCCGACTCCTGGGTGAACCGGTCTCCGGTCAGCTGCATCCCGTCACCGGAGTCGCCGGCGAACCGAATGATGACCCGGTCGACCTGCTTGACCTGCTTGGACACGTGTGGACACTTCCTCGGTGCGGCTGAGCTGACCAGCTCTGACTGGGCGTTCTCGGTACGACGTCGGCCCTAGATCGTACCCGCGGTATGCGAAGGACCGGATTGTGTTCCAGCCTTCGTCAGGGGTGCCCGACGCACCCGCCCAACGATAGTCCGGACCGTGCCATACCCGGAGTCGTCTCGTAACCAAGAAGGGTGATTCACGACACGCGCCTACGATTTCTATTGAAACTCGTAAGTAGAGTAATCTGCACGAGTTACCCAAAGTACGGCGTGTTCGGGACGACCGTCGAGAGAAGGGCGTGGAATGGACAAGACGATCAAGGTTGCGGCGACGCTGACGGTCGCCGGGGTGCTGGCCTTGACCGGGTGCGGTGGCGACTCCGACGCGAGCGACGGCGGCGGCACGACACTCAACCTGGTGGGTTACTCGGTGCTCGAGCAGGCCAACAAGGGCGTGATCTCGGCGTTCGAGAAGACCGACGCCGGCAAGGACGTCTCCTTCAAGGAGTCCTACGGCGCGTCCGGTGACCAGTCACGAGCAGTCGTGGCGGGTGCCGACGCCGACGAGGTCCACCTCTCGCTGGAGCCGGACGTGACCCGTCTGGTCGACGAGGGCCTGGTGGCCGAGGACTGGAAGGACAACGACACCAAGGGCATCTGCACGACCTCCGTCGTCGTCTTCGTGGTCCAGAAGGGCAACCCCAAGGGCATCGAGTCCTGGGATGACCTCATCCAGGACGGCGTCGGCATCGTGACGCCGAACCCGGCCTCGTCCGGCTCGGCCAAGTGGAACCTCCTCGCGGCGTACGGCGCGGCGAAGGACGAGGGTGGCAGCGACGAGGCCGCCCAGGAGTACATGACGAAGCTCTTCGGCAACGTCGCCGCGCTCCCCGACAGCGGTCGCGACGCCACCACGGCGTTCACCAGCGGCACCGGCGACGTGCTCCTCTCCTACGAGAACGAGGCGATCCTGGCCCGCCAGAGCGGCCAGGACTTCGACTACGTGATCCCGGACGAGACCCTCCTCATCGAGAACCCGTGCGCGATCGTCGACGGTGCTGCGAAGGCGGCCCAGGACTTCCTGGCCTTCCAGAAGAGCGAAGAGGGCCAGAAGCTGTACGCCGAGACCGGCTACCGCCCGCTCGTCGACGTCAGCGACCTCGAGGTCGACGGCGCCAACGACTCGGGCGACCCGTACCCGGAGCCGGCGAGCCTGCTCACCATCGACGGCGACTTCGGCGGCTGGGCCGACGCCAACGGGAAGTACTTCGGCGACGGCGAGGGTGAGAACCCGCTGGGCATCCTGACCCAGATCCAGTCCGAGGCCGGGCAGTAGTCGGAAATCATGTCTACTGCGACCGCAAGTGTCGCGGGGGGCCGGCCGGCGCGCGTGCGCCGGTCGGCCTCGCGGCACTCCCTGACTCGGGGCTCGGCCCTGGGGTTGGGCGTCATGATGCTGTGGTTCAGCCTCCTGGTGCTGATCCCGCTCACCGCTGTCGTCGCGACCGCCGGTGAGAACGGGTGGGGCACCTTCATGGATGCGCTGAGCAACACGCAGACGTTCAACGCCCTCAAGCTGACCGTGCTCAGCTCCCTCGGCGTCACCGCCGTGAACATCGTGATGGGCACGATCATCGCGTGGGTCCTGGTCCGCGACCGGTTCCCCGGCAAGGGGCTGATCGACCTCGTCATCGACATCCCGTTCGCCATGCCGACGATCGTGGCCGGCCTGGTGCTGCTCTCGCTCTACGGACCGGAGAGCCCGCTGGGCATCGAGGTCAACAACACGCGCAAGGCAGTGTTCCTGGCCCTGGCCTTCGTGACCGTGCCGTTCGTGGTCCGGACCGTGCAGCCGGTGCTCGAGGAGATGGAGACCGACGTCGAGGACGCCGCGGCCTCTCTCGGGGCTTCTCGAGCGACCACGTTCCGCCGGGTCATCCTGCCCACGCTGGCGCCGGCGATCTTCGCGGGTGCGACGCTGTCGTTCGCGCGAGCCATCAGCGAGTACGGCTCGCTGGTCCTGCTCAGCGGCAACCTGCCGAACAACACCGAGGTCGCCTCGGTGCGCGTCTACAGCGCGATCGAGGGCGGCAACCAGCAGTCGGCCGCCGCAGTGGCGACCATCCTGCTGCTCATCGCCCTGGTCGCGATCGTGGTCTTCGACCTGATCCAGAGGAGGTTGGCGCGTCGTGGCTAGCACCCAGTCATCCATGGTCGGCACCGGCAGCCCCGCCCTCAAGTGGGTGCTGCGGCTCGTCGTCGTCGGCTACCTGTTCCTGCTGGTGGCGTGGCCGAGCGGCCTCATCGTGCGCCGCACCTTCGAGGGCGGCACCCAGGCGTTCAGCGACGCGCTCAGTGACCCGGACGTGACCCACGCGCTCCAGCTGAGCGTCACGGTGGCGCTGGCCGCGGTCGTGATCAACCTGCTCTTCGGTGTGGGGATGTCCCTGCTGCTGGTGCGCTACGAGTTCCCCGGCAAGCGGGCACTCTCGGCGCTCATCGACCTGCCGCTCGCGGTCTCGCCGATCGTGGTGGGCCTGGCGCTGATCCTGGTCTACAACGGCCGGTACGGCTGGTTCGGCCCGACGCTGGAGGCCAACGGCCTGCAGGTCGTCTTCGCCAAGCCGGGCATGATCATGGCGACCGCCTTCGTGGCTCTGCCGCTGGTGATCCGCGAGGTCGTCCCCGTCCTCGAGGACATGGGCGACGAGCAGGAGCAGGCCGCCAACAGCCTGGGCGCCAACGCCTGGCAGACGTTCTGGCGGATCACGCTCCCCGGCATCAAGTGGGCGGTCGTCTACGGCGTCGTGCTGAGCCTGGCCCGCTCGTTGGGCGAGTTCGGTGCCGTCAAGGTCGTCGCCGGCAACGTCAGCGGCGAAACCACCACCGCCCCCGTGCTGGTGCAGCAGAAGTACCAGAACTTCGAACAGCAGACGGCGTACGCCGTCTCGTTCCTGCTGGTCACCGTCGCGGTCGTCTGTCTGATCGTCGTCGCACTGCTGCGCCCCAAGGACACCAAACCGAGCCGTGCGACTGCCACGGCAGCCATTCAGGAGAAATCATGAGCATCGACGTCACTGGCGTGACCAAGACGTTCGGTGACTTCGTCGCCCTCGACGACGTCACCGTCTCGCTGCCCACCGGGCAGCTCACCGCCCTGCTGGGCCCGTCCGGCGGCGGCAAGTCGACGCTCCTGCGGATCATCGCGGGCCTCGACCAGGCCGACACCGGCACGGTGACCATCGAGGGCCGGGAGGCCACGAACCTGCCCGCGCGCAAGCGCAACGTGGGCTTCGTCTTCCAGCACTACGCGGTCTTCAAGCACATGACGGTGGCCAAGAACGTCGCCTTCGGCCTGGAGATCCGCAAGCGGCCCAAGGACCAGATCCAGCAGCGTGTGGAGGAGCTCCTCGACCTGGTGCACCTCTCGCAGTTCCGTGACCGGATGCCCTCGCAGCTGTCCGGCGGGCAGCGCCAGCGCATGGCGCTGGCTCGGGCGCTCGCTGTGGAGCCCAGCGTGCTGCTGCTCGACGAACCGTTCGGTGCGCTCGACGCGAAGGTCCGCAAGGAGCTCCGCGACTGGCTGCGGCGGCTGCACGACGAGGTGCACACCACCACGATCTTCGTGACCCACGACCAGGAGGAGGCCCTCGAGGTCGCCGACGAGATCGTGGTCATCAACGACGGCCGCGTGGAGCAGATCGGCAGCCCCGACGAGCTCTACGACAAGCCCGCCAACGACTTCGTGATGCGGTTCCTCGGCGAGACCACCGACCTCGGCGGCCAGACGGTCCGCCCGCACGACATCGACGTGACCATGCAGCCGGGCGGGCTGGGGGCGACCCCGGGCATCGTGACCCGGATCCTGCGGGTCGGCTTCGAGGTCCGGGTCACCGTCACGACCGAGGACGGCAGCGAGGTGCTGGTCAGCATGACCCGCACCCTGGCTCGCAACACCGGCGTCGAAGAGGGTGCGAGGGTCTGGCTCACCGCGGCCAAGGGCGCCATCTCGGTCCCGGTCATGACCGCCGTCTGATCAGGTGCCTCCTGACGGGGGGCCGCCCGTCCGCTCCAAGGGAGCGGCACCCCGTCGGTGCTCGAAGGCCAAGCTCACCAGGAACAGCACCAGGCCCAAGGCGGCCAGCAGGATCACGAAGAGGTCGGTGACCAGCGACCGAAGCAGCTCGCTGGGCGTGTCGTCCAGCCCCTTGATCGAGGCGGTGTCGAGGGGGGCGGCCACGACCTCGCTCTGGAGGATCAACTCGCGAGCCATCGCAGTCGCGGCGGGCCGGAACGCGTCGCCGTGGTCTTCGCAGTCCTCCCCCTGCGTGGGGGGACCCACCAGGGCTTCAAAGCGCCCGTCGGAGAAGGAGTACCGACGTTGCAGTTTCTCGGCAGGCGGGCGGCGGTCGGCGTTGCAGGTCGTGGAGCTGTTGAGCTGGCGCAACGCCTTGAGGTCCTCCAGCAGGGCGTCGTACTCCGCGGGGACCGTGGAGGTCAGACGCCTCTCCATGCGCTTCTGGAGGAGGAGCCCCTGGTTGTGGGCGAGCCGGCCGTCGATACTGCGCTGTTGCTCGTCGAGGATGGCCTGCGTCGCAGCCTCCGCGCAGACGGCGTCCGGACCCGCGTCGGTCGGCGCGGAGCTCGCGCAGCGGCGCAGCACGAACGACTGAGGCGAGAGGTCGCGGATCAGGATGCGGAGCCCCTCCGCTTCCGTGGTGGTCAGCTCCATCACCTGGGTGCTGAAGTCGTCCTTGATGTCGGCGGCGGTCCGCACGTCAGCGTAGTAGCCGGTTATCCGCGTCCCGACAAGTCCGACAAGCAGCGTCCCCAGCACCAGCCCGAGGGCACCGTTCAACACCCTCGACCACGGGCTGGGCCGATCACCGGTCATCTCAGCTGCCTCGTCTCACGGAGGCCCCACTCGCGAACCACGGTCCTCGGCAACGGGTTCTCGCGGCAATAGCCCGAGCGGGCCGTTCTCGGGCAGCGCAACCCCGGCCGTCTAGCGTCGCCCCCGTGGAGGAATACGACGTCGCGGTGGTGGGGGCCGGGCCGGCGGGGTCGTCGGCGGCGCGCGCAGCCGCCGCGACCGGTGCCCGGGTCGTCGTGCTCGACCGCGCGGCGTTCCCGCGCTACAAGACCTGCGGGGGAGGGCTGATCGGGCCGTCGCTCGCGGCCCTCCCGGGGGCGCCGCCGACGCGGGCGTCGATCACCCGGGTCTCGCTCTCGCTGGCGGGCGGACGGCGTCGTACCCGCACGGTGGACGAACCCTGCCTGCAGATGGTCACCCGGGCGGAGCTCGACGCGTGGCTGCTCTCCGAGGCGGCGGCTGCTGGTGCGGAGGTGCGGGTGCCCTGCCGCGTGTTGTCGGTGTCCGACGACGTTGTCGAGACCGATGACGGTCCGCTGCGCGCATCAGTCGTCATCGCGGCCGACGGCACGTCCTCCCGGCTGGCCCGTGAGGTCGGCGTACGCCTTTCGCGGGTGGACCTCGGCCTGGAGCTGGAGCTCGAGGCCGGCTCGCACGCCGGGGAGTGGTCGGACCGGGTGCACCTGGACTGGGGGCCGATCCCGGGGTCCTACGCCTGGGTGTTCCCCAAGGGCGACACCCTCACCGTGGGGGTGATCGCCGCCCGGGGCGCGGGCGACAACACGCGCGGCTACCTGCGTGACTTCGTGCGCTGGGTCGGGCTCGACGGCCTCCGCGTCGTCCACGACTCCGGCCACCTGACGCGGTGTCGTTCCGTGGACTCGCCGGTCGGGCGCGGGAGGATCCTGCTCGCCGGCGACGCCGCCGGACTGCTCGAGCCGTGGACCCGCGAGGGCATCTCGTTCGCCACCCGCTCAGGTGCCCTGGCGGGGGCCGTCGCGGCCGCGGGACCGTCGGGCGTCGTCGAGCGCTACCGCGTCGCCCTGACCGCGGAGCTGCTGCCCGAGATGGCGGCGGGCGCACGCTGCCTGCGTGCCTTCGAGGCCTGGCCGCGGGCGTTCCACGAGCTGATCCGGTCGACACCCGTGGGCTGGAACCAGTTCGCCCGGATCACCCGCGGTGACACCACACTGGCCCGCGCCGTACGCCGCCGGCCGGTCCGTGCCGGCCTCGGCATTCTGAGCCTCGGGAACGCGCCGGCTCCTCCGCCCGCGGATCACGCGCAACCTTCACGACGGACCTAGGCTCACTCGGGTGACGGAATACCAGGTGACCCGGTGGCGCGAGCTGCCGTCGATGGTGGCGGCGCGCGCAGGCGACGAGATCGTGAAGGCTGAGCTCGCCCCGCGGTTCCAGGAGGCGATCGACGAGGCCGCGATGCGACTCGGTGACACTGGTGCGGACGACTACCTCATGGGCTGGGAGCGGACGCCGTGGACCGCGGCGGACGGTTCTCCGCCCGAGGTGCTCGACCGGGTGGCGGCAGGGCTCGACGAGGAGTGGCCGGCCGAGCGGATCGCCGCCTACCTCGATGGACTGAGCGCCGACTGAGCTGCGCTCAGACCGCCCCAAAGCACCCCCGCGCAACCGCCCGTTCGGGCCATCGTCAGGCGGTGTCATGCGGAGTAGACCTGAGTTCAGCACGCCTGGGGGCGTGCCCCATTCCTCTCACCAGGGCGGCTTCCCATGACGACACCTCCTCCTCTGGCCTTCCTCGACGGGCCGCGCACGGCCGGGATCCCCGACCCCGCCGTGAAGGTCCCGGTCAACATCGCCGGCCTCAAGTTCGACGCCGGCAACAGGACCAGTGCTCACCTTCGATACACGTTGCGACGGCTCGCCAAGAAGCATCCCGACGCTCGGGTCCACATCGCCAAGGCGTGCTACGTCAAGATCCCGCCGAACGTGGAGGACCCGTCTGCCGGGACGCACGACGGGGACGGCGTGCTCGACCTGGAGTTCAGCGGCATCGGGTATCCGGCTGCCGAGAGGTTCATGCGCAAGCACGGCTGGGCGGCGTGGTGGCGGCACACCGGCCAGTGGGAGGACCCGAGCGAGTGGCACGTGCACATCGTGTCGCTCGGGTGCCCGGCCAAGGTGGGCGGTTTCGTCCCGGGCCAGGTGAACGACTATCACAACCACGCTCTCGGTCTGAAGAACCAGCACACCCCGGGGAACGACCCGACCTGGCATCCCAAGGACATCAGCAAGACGGTCTTCGACTACCCGAAGTGGCTGGAGAAGCAGGCGAAGAGGGCGGCGAAGGCGGCGAGGGCGGAGCGCGACCAGTGAGCCGCTCGGTCCAGATCACCCTGGTCACGGCCAACTTCGGCCGCGGCGTACTGACGCCGGAGACGCGCGAGAACATGCAGCGACTCCACGAGAAGGCACCCGGCGCGTTCATCGGCTTCCAGGAGATCGACGAGGCCAACCCTGGGGTCGACGAGCAGGCGCGCCTCACGAACATGTTCATGCCGCCGCAGACCGCGCTGGCAGATGACTACGAGTTCGTCGCGCTCCACGACCGGGCGCCCTGGAAGCGCGCGACGCCGATCGCCGTCCCGGCGACCTGGAAGGTGGTCTCGAAGACGGTGACGCTGACCAGTGACGGTGTGAAGCAAGGTACGCCGAACCGGGTCGTCGTCACGGCAAGGTGCCGCTCCGTCGAGAACCCCGACTTTCCAGAGGTGCTGTTCCTCAACGGCCACTACCCGCTCGACCACAGCAACAGGCACCCCAACCTGAACGCGACCCTCAAGCAGCGCTGGCACGACTGCCAGAACTCGTGGTTCGACCACGTCAAGGCGCTGCACAAGGACACCGGCCTCACCATCCTGACCACCCGCGACTCCAACCACGGCAGGGGGATGCCGAAGCTCCACGCGTCGGAGAGGCAGCTGCTCGATGCGGGCATGATCGACCGGATCAGCGTGATCCCAGCGGACGTGGGCTCGCCCGACAGGGTCACGGTCCAGGTGCTCGAGAGGAAGGTCATCGACCTGACCATCGACAAGCACAATGCCCACTTCGTGCGCCTGCGCCTGACGGCGTCACGCAACTAGACAGCAGCCGGGGAGGCGCGGTTCACGGCGGCGCCGCCTCGGATCGCCGACCTCGGCACTGTGCCCGTGCGGGCTTACGCCGCCGTGCCCGAGAGCTTGGGGCGTCCCCTGCGTCTCACGCCACATCTACGCGTGGCTGAGCCGTCCTCAGTCTCCCTCGCCTGCGAACACGCGCCTGGTCTCGGTGATCCTGTCCCGACGGGTCAGCATCAGCACGACGAGGTAGACCACGCCGATCGCCATCCAGATCGCGGCGGCGGGTCCGGCGTACGACAGCGGCTTGGGCAGCTCCGAGATGAAGTCAAAGATGCGGATCCCTGCGCCAGCGCAGAACGCCGGGATGAAGGCAAGCGCGCCGAGCACCGGGATCAACCCGTGCAGCCACCACTTGAACTCGTCCCGGCGCTGGCGCCAGAAGTACGCGATGCAGGCGATGTTCAGAAGGATGTACATCGGGGCGAAGATGTCCACCAGGATCGTCGCCAGGATCACGAAGCCCGTGTAGGGGTCGTACTTGTTGCCGAGCCAGAGCGCCACGCCGATGCTCACCACGAGCTGGGTGACGAGGGCGAGCATCGGTGAGCCGCGGGTGAGGACGCCGTACTGCGTCGGCAGCAGCCGGATCCGGCCCATCGAGAACAGCGTGCGCGTGGACGAGTTGTTGGCAGCGTTCTGGTTGGCGATCACGGAGTTGACGAGTGCGAAGAAGACGAGCACGAAGCCGACCGTGCCCCAGGCGTCGCGAGCGAGCAGGTTCTGCCAGGGGTTGCTGTCGCCCGCTCCGACGAAGCCCGTCATCGCGTCCGGTCCGAACGTGATGGTGCTGGCGTAGGTGTTGAGCATGTAGAAGATGCCGATGCCGAGGCAGGAGAAGATGATCGCCTTGTTGACCGTGCGCTGCGGCTCGTGCGCCTCCTCCGCGATCGGCGCCGCCTCCTCGAACCCGATGAACGCGAGGATCGTGAAGATCGAGCCCACGATCACCCCGGAGAAGCCGGAGTAGTCGGGGTTGTTGGCGTGCGAGGTGCCGAACACCTCCAGCGTGTTGTCGCTGCCCGCCTGGACGATGAGGGTCAGGGCCAGCGCGACGAACACCAGGATCTCGAAGGCGCCGAGCGCGACGCCGGTTCTGGTCGAGGCCTTGATGCCGCGGTAACCCAGCCAGAACACGAGCAGGCACACGAGCACGGTCCAGACCCACCACAGGTCGGCGGACCAGCCCCACTCGGCGTTCGTCGTGCCGGCGACGACGAAGCCCATCTGGAGGGCCAGGAACGGGCCGCCGACGAGGATCCCGAGCAGGAAACCCCACCCCACCAGGAACCCGACTGCGGGATGGATGCCGTTGCTGACGTAGGTGTAGAAGGAGCCCGAGGTCGGCATGTGCTTGGACAGCTGCCCGATCGAGACCGCGGCCAGCAGCGACGCGACGAGCGCGAAGAGCACCGAGAGCGGCGCGCCACCGCCACTGAACGCGATCCCCGCAGGGATGGAGAACGCCGTCGCGATGGCCGGCGCCATGAACGTGATGGACTGGAAGAGCACCCCGCTGAAGCCGACGGCGTCCTTGCGGAGCTCAGGGGTTCGTTCTTCACCTGCAACGTCGGCCATGGCGCCCCTCCTGGAAAGCGGCCTGCAGTGCTACGCCGGGGTTCCAGTACCCCGAAGTCGTGTAGAACACGAGAGTGACCGCCAGGAGCTGGCCGCGCTGGTCGGAGCTGAAGCCTCTCCTGCGTCCGACCGGGATGCAGCTCAATCGCACCGAACGCCGGCTCGCTCGCGCCGCGTCGGTGGCGGACCTGCGGCTACTGGCTCGGCGGCGGGCGCCCCGCGCGGTCTTCGACTACACCGACGGCGCGGCCGGCGAGGAGGTCGCACTTCGTCGCTCCAGGGCGGCCTTCGACCGGGTGGAGTTCCGATCACGAGTGCTTCGCGACGTCTCGGACGTGGACACGTCGACGACGATCCTCGGGCGACCGTCGGCGCTGCCGCTGGTGTTCGCTCCCACCGGTTTCACCCGCATGATGCACACGGAGGGGGAGCCTGCGGTCGCCCGCGTGGCCGCCCGCGTCGGGATCCCCTATGCGCTGTCCACGATGGGCACGACCTCCATCGAGGGGCTCGCGGCGGCGGCACCCGGCGGACGGCTGTGGTTCCAGCTCTACCTCTGGCGTGACCGGGAGGCCAGCCGGGACTTCGTCGAGCGGGCACGTGAGGCGGGCTACGAAGCCCTCATGCTCACGGTCGACACACCCGTTCCAGGGGCGCGGCTGCGCGACGTTCGCAACGGCCTGACGATCCCGCCTTCCCTGTCGATGCGGACCTTCGCCGAGGGCGTTCTGCACCCGGGCTGGTGGTTCGACCTGCTGACGACCGAGGCCCTGGAGTTCGCGTCGCTCAACCGCTTCGACGGCACCGTCGCTGAGCTGGTCGGGCGGATGTTCGACCCGGCGTTGACGATGTCCGACCTGTCGTGGTTGCGCTCGGTGTGGCCCGGGCCCCTGGTGGTCAAGGGCATCCAGCACGTCGAGGACGCGCGTGCGGTGGTGGATGCCGGCGCGGACGCCGTTGTCGTGTCGAACCACGGTGGCCGCCAGCTCGACCGGGCTCGCGTTCCGCTCGAGGCGCTGGCCGACGTGGTCGACGCCGTGGGCGACCGGGCCGAGGTGTACGTCGACGGCGGCATCCTGTCCGGCAGTGACCTCGTCGCTGCGGTCGCCCTCGGTGCCCGCGCGGGCCTGGTCGGCCGCGCGTACCTGTACGGGCTCATGGCTGGGGGCGAGCGCGGCGTACAACGAGCGGCAGGCCTCCTCCACGCCGAGGTCACCACCACCATGGCCCTTCTTGGGGTGACGCGGGTCGAGGACCTCTGCCGCGACCATGTACGCCTGCGTGGGGCCTGAGGTAACTTCCGACGGATGGACGTCATCGAGTACACGCCGACTCGCGAGCAGCTCGTGTACACGTTCGGCGGCGCGGCACCGGCCATGCGCATCAAGCCGGGCGCGGCGCTGAGGCTCTGGTCGGAGGACGCGTTCAACGGTGTGCTCCGCAGCGTCGACGACCTGTCCAGCGAGAAGGTCGACCTGAGGTTCGTGAACCCGCAGACCGGACCGTTCTACGTCGAGGGCGCCGAGCCCGGCGACACCCTGGTGCTGCATCTCGTCTCCCTGGAGCCGGCTCGCGACTGGGGAGCGTCGGCCGCGATCCCGTTCTTCGGCGGCATGACCAGCACCGACCGCGTCGTCACGCTCCAGGACCCGCTGCCCGACACCACTTGGATCTACGAGCTCGACCGCGATCGCAACACGGTGTCGTTCGCGGCACGGCACAGCGACCAGCGCATCGACCTGCCCTGTGAGCCGATGCTCGGGACGGTCGGCGTCGCGCCGGCGGGAGGTGAGGTGCGGTCGTCGCTGGTGCCCGACCGGTTCGGCGGCAACATGGACACACCCCAGATGCGCGCCGGGTCGACGGTCTTCCTCGGCGTCAACGTCGAGGGCGCCATGTTCTCCATCGGAGACGGTCACTACCGCCAGGGGGAGGGCGAGGCCTGCGGTACGGCGGTGGAGGGCGCGATGACCACCACGCTCATCGTGGAGCTGATCAAGGGCAGCGCGCCCGGCTGGCCCCGGCTCGAGGACGACACCCACTGGATGACCGTGGGCTCGAGCCGGCCGATGGAGGACTCCTGGCGCATCGCGAACGCCGAGCTCGTCCACTGGATCGCCGAGCTCTACGACCTGCACACGATGGACGCCTACCAGCTGTGCTCCCAGATCGCGAAGGTGCCGGTCGCCAACGTCGTCGACGCCAACTACAGCGTCGTCGTCAAGGCGCCCAAGGAGCTCCTCCCACCAGCCAGCGCCTTCGGCGGCGTACATGCCGACCTCCTTGCCCGGGCCCGGTCGCTCGTCACCACCTGAAAGGTCTTCCCATGGATCTGCAGCTCAACGGCACTCGCGTCCTCGTCACCGGCGGCAGCCGTGGCATCGGCAGGGCCATCGTCGAGGCCTTCCTCGACGAGGGCGCCACGGTCGGCTTCTGCGCACGCAACGCCGAGGAGGTCGCAGCCACCCAGCAGGCCTTGCAGGACCGCGGCAGCGTCACCGGCAGTGCTCTCGACGTGGGCGACGCCGACGCCCTCGCCGCCTGGGTGGAGGGGTCCGCCGACGCGTTCGGCGGGCTCGACGTGGTGGTCGCCAACGTCAGCGCACTCGCCATCCCCGACACCGAGGAGAACTGGGAAGCCAGCCTCAACGTCGACCTCATGCACACGGTCCGCCTCGTGCGCGCGGCCATGCCGCACCTCGAGCGCAGTGACGCGGCTTCGATCATCGCCATCTCCAGCGTCTCCGGGCGCGAGTCGGACTTCGCGTCCGGGCCTTACGGCACGGCCAAGACAGCGATCGTCGGCTACATCAACGGATTGGCCCTCCAGCTGGCCGAGAAGAACATCCGCGCCAACACCGTCTCGCCCGGCAACACCTACTTCGAGGGCGGTGTGTGGGCCAGCATCGAGACCGGTAACCCGGAGCTGTTCGACACGGCGGTCGGACTCAACCCGACCGGCCACATGGGAACGCCGGCCGAGATCGCCGCCCCGGTGGTCTTCCTGGCCAGCCCGAAGGCAGCACGGGTCAGCGGCACCAACCTGGTGGTCGACGGAGCGCTGACCCGAGGCATCCAGTTGTGAGGTCACCTGTCGAGCACCGGTCGGCGACTCACTGCGCCAGGTAGCCGCCGTCGATCACGAGCTCCGAACCGGTCATGAAGCTGGACTCGTCGCTGGCCAGGAACACAGCTCCCTGGGCGATCTCCTGAGGCTGACCGGCCCGGCCCATGGGCGTCTGACTCACGACGTACTCGTTGATGGCAGGGTCCTGTGCGTCTGTGAGCGGCGTGACGATGAAGCCCGGGTGGAGCGAGTTCACGCGAATGCCTTCCTTCGCGTAGGTGATCGCCGCTGACTTGGACATCTGCCGAATCGCCCCCTTCGACGCGTGGTAGGCGTGCGCACCGGCGACCGCGGCGTTGCCCCAGATCGACGAGACGTTGACGATCGAGCCACTCCCGCGCCGGAGCATCGAGGGGATCACCTCACGCATGCCCAGCCAGGTGCCGGTCTGGTTCACGGCGATGACCCGGTCCCAGTCCTCCAGGGTGACCTCGTGGGGCAGGTCGTAGGTGATGATCCCGGCATTGTTGACGAGTACGTCGACCCCGCCGGCCACCTCCTCGGCGTGGGCCACCACCCGACGCCAATCGTCCTCGCTACTGACCTCGAGCTGATGCCAGACGATGTCGTCTTCGAGGTCCGAGGTCGCGCCGCGGCCGGTGGCGAGCACTCGTGCTCCCTCACTGGCGAACGCCTCCGCGATCGCGCGACCGATGCCGCGACCTGCGCCGGTGACCAGAGCCGTCTTCCCCTTGAGCCGATCCACGTCTCAGAGTCTGCGGGCCCCGGAGCGCGGCGACGTGTCGCAGTTCGGGACAGCAGCACGATGCGACGGGCGCCTAGGTTCCGGGCATGGACGGTGAGCGCGTCGCCCTCGTGACTGGCGCGGCCCAAGGGCTCGGGCTGGCCATCAGCACGCGTTTGCGGGCCGACGGGTTCGACGTCGTGATGGGCGATGTGAACGCCGAGGGCGTACGCCGCGCGGCCGACGAGATCGGCGGCACGGGCGTCACCATGGACGTCACAGACGACGCGTCCGTGTCAGCAGCGTTCGACGCGCTGGGCGAACGGGCGCTCGACGTCCTGGTCAACAACGCGGGGCTGATCAGCCGCCAACCCGCTGCGGAGTTCGACTCGGCACAGTGGGATCGCGAGATGGCAGTGAACCTGGGCGGCACCATGCGGTGCAGCCGCGCGGCGTACGCCCGCCTGGTGCGCGCCACCCGACCGGCGGTCGTCAACCTGGCCTCGGTCGGCTCGACGTTCGGCCTGCCTCAGCGGCTGGGCTACAGCACGGCAAAGGCCGGCGTGCTCGGCCTGACCCGGACCCTGGCCGCGGAGTGGGGGCCGGTCGGGATCCGGGTCAACGCCGTGGCCCCGGGCTACATCGAGACCTCGATGATGACCTCCGGGTTCGCCAGCGGCGCCCTCGACCAGACCCGGCTGCTCGACCGCACACCGCTGGGGAGGTTCGGGACCTCGGAGGAGGTGGCCGGTGCGGTCTCGTTCCTGGTCTCTGCGGACGCCTCGTTCGTGACCGGGACGGTGCTCAAGGTCGACGGCGGCATCACCATCGACGGCAGCTTTCACGCGCGTCCCGCCCCGTCCGACGCTGTCCCGTTCTGACACAAGACGGCACCGCAGGACGGTCCTACCTTCGCGACGTACGCCGGTGGGGCAACCGCCGACGGCGACCAGGAGGTTCCCCATGAAGGTGGGCGTCTACGTCTTCGCCACCGATCTCGACCTCGACCCGGGCCCGCTGGCGGTAGAGATCGAGCAGCGTGGTTTCGACAGCATGTTCTTCCCCGAGCACAGCCACATCCCGGTCTCGCGCGCGACCGACTACCCCGACTCGTACGGCGGGGGGACGCTGCCCGACTTCTACAAGCGCACCTACGACCCGTTCATCTCCTGCGCGTTCGCCGCCGCGGCCACCAGCACGCTGGAGGTCGGCACCGGCATCGCCCTTCTGGCGCTCCGCGACGCCGTACACACCGCCAAGCTGGCCGCGTCTGTCGACCGGCTGTCGGGTGGCCGGTTCACGTTCGGTGTCGGCTTCGGCTGGAACAAGGACGAGTTCGTGACCCATGGCGCCGACTGGGGGACCAGGCACCGCAAGGTCCGCGAGCAGGTCGCACTGATGCGCGAGATGTGGACCCAGGACGTCGCCAGCTACGACGGCGAGCACGTGCAGCTCCAGCCCAGCTGGTGCTGGCCCAAGCCGGTGCAGGAGGGCGGCCCGAAGGTCTATCTCGGCGGCTCCGGCCCGGTCACCATGAAGCACGCCGCCGAGTGGGCCGACGTCTGGTACCCGACCCCTCCGATGGCCGATCCCTTCCTCGATGAGTCGATCCCGCGCTTCCGCGAGCTGCTGGCCGACGCCGGCCGCGCCCCCGACTCGGTGCCGGTCGGCGTCGCCCCCGGAACCTGCGACGAGGCCGGGCTCGAGGCGTACGCACGCAACGGCGTCGCGCACGTCAACATCTGCCTGGCGGGCGAGACGCCCGCGGTGATGCTGGAGAACCTTGATGCCCTGGCCAAGCTGCGCACCACCGTGCTCGGTCGCTGACGGCTCCGCGCCTGTCTCAGTGCGTCATGTCTCAAAGTGACACGCGGTCGCGCACCTCGCGGTTCCTACCTTTCAACAACACCCGGCCCCTGTGTGCCAGCAGTCATTCACCGGTCACGTCGAAGGGAGGCGCCCGATGACCATCGTCGCCGAACCCTCGGTCGAGGGAAGTACGTCGTCCCACCGGAAGCCGTTCCGGTTGCCCGGCCAGGGGATCCTGCTCGCCAACCTCGCGCTGGTGTTCGTCGGCGTCGTGCTGCTGGACGTCCACCTGTTCAACCGCGCCAGTCTGTCGACCCTGACCCCGGTGATCGGGGTGATGATCCTGATCGCACTCGGACAGGCGTTCATCATCGGAACCGGCGGCATCGACCTGAGCATCCCGTCGACGGTGACGCTGGTGGGGATCATCATCCTCAAGTCCGCCAGCGGCAAGGACGGCCAGCTCTTCAAGGCGATCCTGCTGGCGCTGGCCTGCTGCCTGGTCATCGGCCTGGTCAACGGCCTGCTTGTCGAGATCACCAAGCTGGACGCACTCGTCGTGACCCTGGCGACCGGACAGCTGATCGCCGGCGCCACCCGGATGTACCGGGGACCGGTGCTCGCCGTCTCCGTGGTGCCCGACAAGCTCTCCAGCTTCGCCCGCTCCGATGTCTTCGACATCAGCGTGATCCTGATCCTCGCCGTCGCGGTGCTGGCACAGGTCGCCCTGTGGCTCAAGTTCCACACCTCGGGCCGCCGGCTCGCGGCCAGCAGCGTCGCCCGGGCAGCCGCCGAGAACACCGGCCTCGCGGCGACCCGACAGCGGCTCACCGCCTGGGTGGTCGGCACCCTCATCGTCGGCTGCGGTGCCGTGCTGCTGGCCGGGCAGATCTCCACCCCCGACCTCACGCTCGGGACGCCGTACCTGCTGACGCCCATCGTCGCGGTGGTTCTCGGTGGCGCTGCGATCACCGGCGGACGGGTTCGCCCGGCCGCGACCGCTCTCGGAGCGGTGTTCCTCATCCTGCTCGACCACATCCTCCGCGTGCGCGGCTACTCCTCGGGAGTCGCGCTCGCCTTCCAGGGGCTCGTCCTCGGGGTCGGGCTGACGCTCGTCGTCACCTCGAAGAAGTTCAGGTGGCCCTGGGGCTCCGCCTCGCGCGGCGGCACCACCATCGGCAGGTCCGCAACGGACCCGGCCGGCAACCAAGAGAACCAGGAGTAACACAATGCTCAATCCCATTCGCCGCCCCGGCGGCCGACGTGGCAAGGGGCGGGTCCTGGCGGTCACGCTGACGGCGATCGTGCTGGCGGCGTCCGCGTGCGGTTCGGACGACTCGTCCGGATCCGGGTCCGGCTCCGGTGGCGAGATCAAGGACGAGAGCATCGTCGACCTGAGCACCGTCAGCGACGAGGCCGCCCAGGCCACGGTCGACAAGGCGATGCTCACCGACTCGGTCAAGCTCGCCGACCTCGACCCGACCGTGCAGGAGACGTTCCGCCGCGCGACCCTCGAGCTCACGCCCGAGCAGCTGGACACGGCCTACGAGTGCTGGTCCAACACGACCTGCGACGTCGGTGACGGCGATGTCACCCTCGGCATCGCGGAGGCCTACGGCCAGAACCAGTGGCGCAAGATCTCGAAGATGGAGGTCATCCTCCAGGCGCTGACCTACCCGACCATCGGGAAGATCATCTACACCGACGCGGGCGGCGACCTGACCAAGTTCCAGGCGAACGTCCGCAGCCTCGCCTCGCAGGGCGCCAAGGCGATCGTCAGCTACAACGACTTCGGCGCGGCCGCGCTGCCGGCGTTCAAGGCGGCCCAACAGCAGGGCGCCTTCATCTCCACCTTCGTCGGTCCGGTGCCGGACGCCCCGGCGGACTCGCTGGCCAGCCAGGTGCACGGCGACACGTGCGCGGTCGGTGAGGAGATGGCGAAGGTCGCGCAGGACGACCTCGGGCTGACCGGTGAGGTGGCACTCCTGAACGGCACGCCGGGCAACCCGCAGGGTGCCTCGTGGAACAAGTGCTTCGAGGACTCCCTGACCGGTGACGTCACGGTCGGCGCCAAGCAGGACACCGACTGGACCCTGGCCGGCGCCTTCGAGGCGGCCTCCGCCCTGGTCAGCTCGGGGACTGACTACAGCGGCATCCTCTACGACTACGCCGACCCGATCCCGCAGGTGATCGAGGCCTACGACAAGGCCGGCAAGATCCCGCCCGCCATCATCACGTGGACCTCGAACAACGGCATGGCGAAGGTCTGGGAGGAGGCGCAAGGGACTCCTCGCGAGTTCCCGGTCTACTACACCAACGCGCTCAACTGGCAGGGCCGGGTCTCCGTCACCTCGGTGATGGGGTTGCTCGCCGGCGAGGACGTCGCGACCGACATCGTGGTGCCCCAGCCGTTCGTCCAGGCGGTGGCCGGGCTGTACCAGGCCGACCGGCCCGACGACTACCCCGGCCCGAGCGTGCTCGTCGCTGACGACCTGATGACGCGGATGCTCTCCGCTCAGTGACCGACGACCCGGGGGCGGAGTCCTTCCTCCTGCGGACCCTGCCCCCGGGTTCACCACGCCACTCGGCGTACCACCGCAGCCACTCACGGCAGCACGTAGGAAAGAGGATCGAATGCCCCAGTCGACTTCCTCGACCGCCGTCGAGGACCGGGTCCCGTCCCCGGTGAGTGCAGAGACCCTCCTGGTGGCAACAGGACTCTCGAAGCGGTACGGCGCCGTCCAGGCACTGCGCGACGTGAGCCTGACGCTCGAGTCCAACCAGATCCACGCTCTCGTCGGTGAGAACGGCTCGGGCAAGTCCACCCTCGTCGGCATCGTGAGTGGCACCGTGGTCCGCGACGAGGGCACGGTCGAGATCGCTGGTCGACCACTCACCTCGGCCCGACCGGCCGAGTCGCACCGCAGCGGCGCGATCACCGTCTTCCAGGACGGCTCCCTCATACGTGAGCTGTCCGTGGCGCAGAACCTCTACCTCGGCACCAGCCCCGAGCACCGGCCGGCGTTCGGAAAGATGGACGTCTGGGCCGACGAGCTGCTGAACCGCTACGGCTTCGACATCGACACCCAGCTGCCGGCCTCCGCGCTGCCGCCCGGTGACCGACAGCTCGTCGAGATCATCCGGGCCGTCGCCTGCGAGCCCACCGTCCTGATCCTCGACGAGGCCACCTCAGCCCTCGACTCCCGCGGCGTCGACATCGTGCTCGACCTGATGCGCGGCGTGGCCGCCAAGGGCAGTGCGGTGCTGTTCGTGACCCACCGGCTGTCGGAGGTGATGCGCGTCGCCGACGTCGTCACCGTGCTCCGGGACGGCATGTTCCAGGGCACCCACGAAGCAGGTGAGGTCACCCCGCAGGGGCTGGTCGAGCTGATGGCGGGGACGCGCGTCGACCTCGAGTTCCCGGACCGCAACCTCGAAGAGGACGGCGCGATGGTCATGCGCGCCGACGCCCTCAGCGGCCTCGGCTACGGCCCCGTGGACGTGCAGCTGCGGGCCGGACACATCGTCGGGATCGCGGGTGCGGACGGCAATGGCCAGCTGCCTCTGCTCAAGGGGCTCGCCTCGATCGGCGAGAACGGCGGCACCGTGGCGGTCGACGACCACCGGATCCGTTCGTACGGCGCCGCCGTCTCGGCCGGCGTCGTCTACCTCAGCTCGGACCGCAAGTCCGAGTCGTTGTTCACCGGCCTGTCGATCGGCGACAACCTCGGCCTCGGCGTCCTCGACGACCTCTCCTCCGCGGGCGTGATGCGACTCGGACGCGAGCGCGACTTCGTGTCCCGGACCATCGACAGGTACCGGATCCGTGTCGGCCATGTCGGCCAGCTCCCCACCGAGCTCTCCGGAGGCAACCAGCAGAAGGTCGCGCTCAGCCGCATCCTGGCGATGAGCCCGCGTGTGGTGCTCATCGACGAGCCGACCCAGGGCGTCGACGTCCGGTCCAGGCTCGACATCTACCGGTTCCTGCGTGCCATCGCCGACAGCGGTAGCGCCGTCGTCGTGGTCAGCTCCGACGCCTCGGAGCTCGCCGGTCTGTGTGACCGGATCCTGGTGATGTCCCGCGGCCAGCTCACCAGCGAGCTGGCCGGCGGCACCGCGACCGAGGAGTCGATCGTCGGCGCCTTCGCGGTCGAGCACGAGCTCGCCACGGACGCCGAGATGGTCGGCGACGCCGCGGCGGCGCTTGCCGAGCCCGACGCCACGTCCACCCAGCGGCCGCGCCGCTCGTGGCTGCGCCGGCACGTCAGCGCGGACGGGATCCGACTCGTCGCCCTGGTCGCGGTGATGGTGGGGCTGGCGCTGTTTGCGCAGTCGCGCAACGACACCTTCCTCACCGAGTTCGGCATCTACAACGTGCTGCTCGTCGCTGTCCCGCTGGTGGCCGTGGCCGCCGCCCAGTTCTTCGTGCTGATGGTGGGGGGCATCGACGTCTCGGTCGGTGCGGTGATGACACTCACGGTGGTGCTCCTGTCGTCCTGGGCGGACACCGGCAGCACCGCCAAGGTCCTGCTCATGTCGCTCGCGGTGGTCGCCGTGCTCGGTATCAGTGTCGGGGTCGCGAACGCGTTCCTCGTCGAGCGGATCGGCCTCTCACCGGTGATCGCGACCATCGCGACACTCGGGATCGTCTCCGGCATTGCCTACATCATGCGGCCGACCGCGGCCGGACTGATCTCGCCGGACCTCGCGGACCTGCTGATGCTCAAGAAGGTCGGCCCCGTTCCGGTGTCGCTCATCGTGCTGCTGGTGCTGCTCGTGCTGGCGGACTTCGTGTTCCGGCGCACCGGGGCCGGGCTCCGGCTCCGTGCGGTCGGCCTCAACGGCGCGTACGCCGCGCGGCTGGGCATCCGCACCCGGTGGGTCCGCACCCTCTGCTACCTGGCGTGCGCCACGACGGCAGCCCTCGCGGGCGTGCTGCTGGGCGCCCAGGTCGGAATCGGCGACCCGAACGCCGGCAACGCCTTCACGCTGCTGGCCATCGCGGCGCCCGTCCTCGGTGGTGCGGCGCTGTCGGGAGGCCACGGATCGCTGGTCGGCGCCGCGGTCGGCGCCGGGATCCTGGTCCTGTCACAGAGCCTGGTCACTGTGCTCGCGCTCTCGGACGGGACCGCGTTCGTCTTCGCCGGTGGTCTCACGCTGCTGGCCCTGCTCGGCTCGGCCGAGAGCCTGTCCCGGGTGCGCCGCCTGTTCCGGCGCCGCTCCGCGGCCGCCTGAGGCCGGGGTCGGCTTCTTTGAAGTCAGGCCCCGCGGAGCTGCATTCGCGGCGCGGGCAGTGCCCGACGGCGGCAGGTGCGGAGGTTCACCACCGGGGGCGTCGTTTCACACCCTCGGGGCTCCGGTCGGTTAGTGATTTTCGACAGGCGCCGTTCTGACTAGGGCGTCGAAGCCTGGTCGCGGTCACGACGTGGGGAGGTGCGCAGGATTTGAATCTGGTGGTCGTTGCGTGGTGTCCAGGCGATCGCCGTATGTCCCCGATCTCCGATGGCGATGATGAACGTCTCCGGCAGCCTGGGTGCCCGCGTCAATTCGACCGGCTTCGTCCAGGCTTGTCCGGCGGGCTTGTACCGCGCCCACAGCTGCGCCACCTCGTCCCTCGCGGGCCACACCACGAGCGCGTCTCCGCGCCGGTTGACCGCCAGCTCTGCGGCGAGAATGCCGCGGGGCTTCGAGACCTGCGCGAGGACGCACGGTCTGCGCCACCGGCCGTTGGGCCTGCTCCAGCGGATCATCAGGTCACTACCGTCCCACCAGGCGAACAGCGCGTGCCCCTTTGCGTCCATGTCGACCACGGCGCCCTGGCCGTTTCCAGGGAAGGTGACTGGAATGCCGTCCGGCTGTCGGACCGGGGCATCCCAGTGGCCCGCCGGCGACATCCGTTGTGTGAACTGCTGGGAGGGGCTGGTTCTGTCGGTTGGGCGGCTGTAGGCCACCATCGCGGCGCCACCAGCGCCGACAACCATCGAGCCAGCTCCACCGACGCGCTGCGGCTTTCCCCACCGGCCGGCCGCGCTGCGGCGGATCGCCTTCATGCCGCCGTTGCTCCCGGTGCTGTACAGCAGCAGCACCCGACCCGCGTCGTCGATGCCGACCTGGCTCACCGACCCCGCGTCCGGCACCCGCTCCGCCGATGTCCACCCGGCGCCCGCGGCGTCCCGGTAGGAGGCGTACCAGCCAAACTTTTTGGGTGTGTACTGGCTCCACGCCACTACCGCGGCGCCCGTGGCGTTCACGGCCAACTGGGCGTCGTAGACATAACCGGTGCCCACCACGGACGGCGAGCTTGACCATCCGCCACCAGCAGGCCGGTCCGAGAGCACCACGTCGTAGTACTCGGTGGTACCACCGGAGGTACCGGTCGAACCATCGGGGACGTATAGGTCCTGCTTCCACATCGCGGTCTGCACGTCTGCCGCGTCGATACTCAGCTGGTCAGCACCGGACGGGTCATCGAATCTCGTGGAGACTTGGTACTCACTCGGGTCGTAGCCGTCCGGCGGGTCCGGCGGATCCGGGTCCGGCGGGTCCTGTGGGTCACCGGGCGCAGGTGGTTCGTCCGAGGTGCGGATGAACAAGGGCGCCCCAAGACCGGTCCAAGCCACCGTGGTCGTTCCCGTCCGGCTGACCACGACGTCCGCGACCTCCCCCGAAGCACCCAGATCCCCGGTGGCGACGTCGCTGACAGTCCAGGAACGCCGCGGCTCCGTCGGACACGACGCCGGTGCCGTCGGCGTGGTCGGTCGGGCCTCCACGTCGCTAGCGGTCGTCTCGGTCGGTGCGGCACCGTGCGGCCTCGGCGTCTCCGCCGACCGGGACGATCCATCCCCGTCACAAGCCACCAGGATGACCAGGCAAATGCAGAGCAAAACGGCGACCCGGGAACGGTGCAACGCGCTTCGTGCGTCCAACTCTCGAGCCCCTTTCACGCAGCGCTCACAGCCGCCCCGCCCGCGCTCACACCCAACACCGGCGGGCAGGGACGACATGTCACATCGGATTCAATGCTCGACAGGTTGCGGTCTTCTGTCTAGGTGCCGACACCGAGGTCAAAAGCGGCGGCGAATCCTCTCGTGACAGCGACGCAATGGCTCAACTTCTTGGCGACATCTGTCGTCGGCTGCAATGCTCGTCCCCGCGGTTGAACAAGAAGGGTCTCGTGGGTCCGCACAGCGGCATCGCGCGTCCGCTCATCGGCTGCTAGCGAGGCCAACATCGTGCACCCAGCGGCCCTGAACTTGCGGCAGACGCAGCCGGTGTGACGCGCCTTTGCACACGGATCGCGACGCATCCCAACGTGGGCCACGGGACCATCCGCATGCCACTACGTGCACCAGCTGGCGCACCGGCTCGACCTACGGTGGTGACATGACGAAGGTGATCGCTTTTGACGTCAACGAGACGTTGCTGGATCTCCGTGCGCTGGATGCCTCGTTCGAGGAGGTCTTGGGCTCGGCTGCCCTGAGGGGACAGTGGTTCGCCCAGATGCTGCAGCTGTCGTTCGTGGGCGGGCTGTCGGGTGAGTACGTGGACTTCAGTACGGCACAGCACGCGGCGTTGCTGATGCTCGCCGCACGTAACGGACTTGCCGTCACTGAGGCCGAGGCCACGGAGATGGTCAACAAGATGAGCTCATTGCCGCCCCATCCCGAAGTCGCAAGCGCCCTGGCCCTACTGCGGGAGACCACGCTCAAGGTGGTCGCTCTGACAAATTCGGTCCAAGCGGTGGCTCAGGCGCAGCTGACAAACGCTGGCATCGATGGCTACTTCGACCGCGTCATGTCCGCAGACGCCGTCAAGCGGCTCAAGCCCGCACCCGAGCCCTACCAAGCGGTTGCCGTCGCATTCAACGTCGACACCGCCGACGTACGGCTGGTCGCGGCGCATTCCTGGGACGTCTCCGGCGCTCTGGCAGCCGGCTGCAAGGCCGCGTTCGTCGCCCGACCGGGGATGGTCCTCAGCCCGATCGGCCGCCAGCCTGACATCGTCGGTACCGACCTCGCCGAGGTCGTCGAGCAGATCTTGGCTGCCGAGGGCACCTCGCCCAACTACTGAGGAAGGCCCATCGCCGCGCCCGCCTTGACGCTCACGGCAGGGACACCATGGGTCTTCCTTCAACAGTTCGGCAACAACAAGTCCGCTGCTGGCCTTGAGCTCGCTGACTCGGGCAGATCCGGCCGTTTCGGGCGGTTCGATACCCGCATCATTCTGGGCCGGAGTGACGCGTCGTTGAGGTTGTCGGGATGGGTCTCTCGGCTGATCCGGAGGTCCGGTTCTCGGCGGCGTGATGCGTGCGGACGGAATGAGCGCGGCCCCACCTCCGCGGCAGATGGCTCAGAGGGGGTCGGCGGTCGAGCTGTAGGTGTGTCCGGTGGGGGTGGTGGTCTCGACGGTGTGTCGGGGGCCGGGGATGGTGCGGGCGGTCCAGCCGTCTGCTTCCTTGGCGTAGTTGCAGAACTCGCACAGTCCTTGGCCGTTGTCGGCCGTGGTGGGTCCCCCGCGAGCATCGGGGCTCGACGTGGTCGGCGTGACGGACCGGCGCGCCGCACCCGGCGGTGCGGCAGACGCGGTCGCGGAGGCGGAGGAACTCGGCGAGCCGGCCCGTGAACCGGTCTGCGCTTGAGTCCATGGCGACCAGGTTGCCGGTGGCGGGCTGTTCGTAGAGCCGGCGGACCCAGTGTCTGGAGGCCGGTGTCGAGGTTTTCGGCGACCCAGCCGCGGATCAGGTCGCCGGGGACGGGGCCGTGGCCCTCGACCCAGCCGGTGCCGTCCTGGTCACCGAGGAGCACGCTGTCGCGGACGATGAGGTTGACCGTCACCGGGACGGTGCTCACGGTGCTGGTGGCGGGGGGGGCGGCGAGGGCGGGGTGGATCACCCGCTGGACGAGGATGTCGGCCATCAGCTGGCCGATGCTGCGCGGGTCGCCGGCGGCCTTGGCCGAGCGCGCCTCACGGTGCAGGGTCGCGTTGACGGCGACCCCGGCCTTGACCGGCAGCAGTGCCCCCAGCCAGGTCATCACGTCGGGTGCGGGCCGCAGGGTGACGTGCCGGTCGGCCTCGGCGCGGCGCCGGCGTCGCGTGACCGCGGCGGCGTCGAGGTCGGCGGCCGCGCGCTGGAGCCGGCCGACCAGCTGGCCGGGGCGAGAGTCGCTCGACGACCGCCGGGTCTGCGCACAGCTGCTCATCGACCTGTGCGCGGTCCTCGGCGCTCAGGCACCCCGTCTCGCGGGCGATCAGGGTCGCCTTGAACGCGTCGATGCGGCCGGACCGGAACGCGGCGCGGGTGTGGGCCAGCTCGGTGCGCAGGATCATCGCGAGCGAGAGCTGCTGCTGACCGCGCCGCGGTGACTGCCGCAGCGCCAGCGCCACCTGGTGTGCCAGGCCACGGTCGCGCCGCGCAGCGGGTACGCCGCGCTCGGCCGCCGCCTGGCGCTGGGAGACGACGAAGTCGGCGACGGTCTCGGACTGCGCGGCCTCACTGGCGCAGCGCAGCAGCTCCAGCGCAGCCATCCGGTCGATCCGCTCCGCGTCGCCCTGCCCCACGGCGTCGGCTGCCAGTCGCCGGGCGAAGGACTCGATCTCCGCCACCGAAGGCGGCGACATGGGCGGCGACAGGGGCGGCGGCAGGGTGGCGGCACCGGCCGTCCCCGCCGCCACGTCGTTCCCGAGATCCCGCACGTCCACCACCACTCTGCGATCTGTGATCCAGTGATGAACACACTAGAACGAGCCACCGACAGTCCGCCGAGACAATCCACAGCGGCGCTTCCCCGCGCAGCGCCTACTTCACGGATGCGGCAGGCGCGACCGGGGAGACGGGCTCGTGGTGCGAATGCGTGATCGCGTCGGCAAGGGTCGGTGCCTTGACGCCGGCCGCCTTCTCCTGGCGTTCCTGCTCGCGGTCGAGCGCCCGGGAGTTGCGGGTCGCTTTGGCGACCCACATGCGACCGGCGCTCTCCGACATGTGACAGAGGCCTGGGATCTGGGGGTACTGCTGGCAGAGCGTCGGGCTCTTGCGGGTGGAGGACGTAGGCGGGTCGGGGGCGGCAGGCCGGGCGCCCGAGAGGCCGATGGCAGCGAAGAGCCGTCGCGCCTCGCCCCCGCACTCGGCGCAGCCGACAGCCGCGGGTGGCGGGCTCGGTGCCCAGTGCTCGGCGCGGGTTCCGCAGTCGCGGCAGCGGTAGTCGACGAGGATCGTCATGTCACTCGTGGCAGTACGGCGCGTGCTTGTTCTGCTCCCAGTCGTCCGGGTCGTGCGAGATCCACACGGTGGCCTCCTCGGCCTCCGCGATCCGCTTGATCCGCTTGAGCGACAGCAGCGCCTGCCGGGTGTCCCAGTCGATGGGGAAGTGATACTCCATGTCGAGGGCGGCGCGCAGGTGCACCGCGTCGCCCGTGAGCAGGAACGTCCTCGAGGCGAGCCGCACCTTGAGGCTCAGCTCGCCGGGGGTGTGTCCGGGCATCGACAGCAGCACCAGACTGCCGTCACCGAACAGGTCGAGGTCGCAGCCGGGCACCTCGTGCCAGTCGAACTTCCGGGTGCGCTCGAGCTGGTCGGGCATGTAGCAGAAGGCGCCGATCGGAGCCGGCCAGTGCGCGAAGGCAAGCTCGTCCTGCCCGTGGAAGTGCTTCGCCTCGGGGAAGAGGTGCGTGCCGCCGGCGTGGTCGAAGTGGAAGTGCGACGCGATCACGTGCGTGACGTCCGAGGTCTTGTAGCCGAGCGCCTCGATCTGCTTGTCGACCGCCTGGTCCGGCGTACCGCCGATCCCGAGCCCGTCGGCGAGCTCCTGGCCGTAGACGCCGACCGGGTCGGTGATCGCCTCCGGCGCGATCCCGGTGTCGAACAGCACGAGCCCCCTGGGGTGCTCGATGAGGAAGGCCGGCATCGGGATGGTGATCATCCCGCTGAGGCCGTACATCAGCGAGTTCGAGTCGACGGTGAGCGTGGGGCAGTCGAGAGCCCACATCTTGCGCGCGAAGCCGAGGGACATCGGGTCGTCCTTCCGGTACGGGATCGTCAATCCCACCGTGCTGCGCCGCGCGCGCGTTGTGGCGTCCCACTTTGCGACAGGACCGCGACACTGTTCCAAACTCGCACACTGCCGACACCCGCCTGACCCGTTTGATGCAGGCATGACGACAGGGCTGATCGCGGCGCTGACCGGACCGGCGAACGCCGAGGTCCAGGAGTACCCGCTGCCCGAGCCGGGGCCGGGCGCGGTGCTGCTGAAGGTACGCCGGGCGAACGTCTGCGGGACCGACGTGCACCAGTGGCACTACGAGTCGGCGGCGCTCCGCGACGCAGGGCTGGGCCACGAGTTCGTCGGGGAGATCGCGGCTCTCGGCGAGGGCGTGACCACCGACTTCGCCGGCCAGCCCGTGTCGCTCGGGGACCGGGTGGTGCCGGTCTACTACCTGACCTGCCACCGCTGCCCGCCGTGCCTGCGCTCGGAGTTCAACCTGTGCCAGAACGGCCTCGCCGAGTGGAAGATCCCGCCGTCGGTCGCCCCGCACTTCCGGTCCGGCTTCGCGACGCACTACTACGTCTTCCCGGGCCAGTACTTCTACAAGGTGCCGGACGAGGTGGACGACGCCGCCGTGGCCGGCGCCAACTGCGGGCTCGCCCAGATGCTCTTCGTGGTGGACCAGGTCGGCGTCGGGGCCGGCGAGACGCTCGTGGTCCAGGGTGCCGGCGGCCTCGGGCTGTACGCCGCGGCGGTGGCCCACGAGCGCGGCGCCCGGGTGATCGCGATCGACGGCGTGCCGGAGCGGCTGGAGCTGGCCCGTCAGTTCGGCGCCAGCGAGACCATCGACCTCGCCGACTTCCCCGAGGCGGCCGACCGGGTCACCCGGGTGCAGGAGCTCACCGGCGGCATCGGGGCCGACATGGTCCTCGAGGTGACCGGTGTGCCCGCCAGCTTCGTCGAGGCGATCGACCTGGCCCGGGTCGGCGGCCGGATCGCGTCGGTCGGCAACCTCAACGCCGAGGCCACGGTGACGATGACGCCCGGCATGCTGACCCGCAAGAGCGTGCACGTGCACGGCGTCCTCCGCTACCACCCGTGGTACCTCGAGAAGGCGATCCGGTTCCTCGCGCGACGGCTGCACGTGCACCCGTTCGACGCGTTCACGGACCGCTCGTTCCCGCTCTCCGAGGTCACCGAGGCCCTCAAGGCCGGCGAGAGCCGCTCGGTCGCGCGGGTCGCGATCGTCCCCTGAGCACTCCCTCCGACTCCTGGCACCCCCGACCCCGCACGAGAGGACATCCCGTGGACTTCCCGACCCAGCTCTTCATCGACGGTGAGTGGCGCGACGCCTCGGACGGCGCCACCTTCGAGGTCATCGACCCCTCGACCGGCGAGCTGATCGCCCACGTGGCCGACGCCAGTGCGGACGACGTGCGCGCGATGGTCGACGGCGCCGCGGCGGTCCAGGACTCCTGGGCCGCGGTGCCCGCCATCGAGCGGGCCGCCGTCATGCGCCGGGCCGCCCGGATCTTCGAGGACCGGCTCGACGAGCTGGCCCGGCTGCTCAGCCGGGAGCAGGGCAAGCCGGTCGCGCAGGCGGTGGGGGAGTGGCAGTACGGCATCGGGTTCATCGACTGGTTCGCCGAGGAGGCCCGCCGGATCCACGGCATGACCATCCCGGCCACCACCTCGGCCAAGCGGATCATCACGCTGAAGCAGCCGCTCGGGGTGACAGCTTGCATCACGCCCTGGAACTTCCCGTCGCTGCAGATCCTGCGCAAGCTGGGGGCTTGCCTCGCCGCGGGCTGCACGATGGTGCTGAAGCCGGCCGAGCTGACCCCCCTGTCGGCGCTGGAGATCGCCCGGGTCTTCCACGACGCGGGACTCCCGCCGGGAGTGCTGCAGCTGGCGCCGTCGAACGACGCCCCCAAAGTCAGTGGCGTTTTCATGGCCGACGCCCGGGTCCGGCAGATCTCCTTCACCGGCTCGACCGAGGTCGGCAAGATCCTGATGCGGGGGGCAGCCGACACCATGAAGCGGGTATCCCTCGAGCTCGGCGGCCACGCGCCGTTCATCGTGTTCGAGGACGCCGACCTGGACCTGGTCCACCGCGAGGCGATGGCGGTCAAGCTCCGCAACATGGGGCAGACGTGCGTCTCCGCCAACCGGTTCTTCGTGCACGAGTCGGTGGCCGAGGAGTTCAGCAAGCGACTCGCCAAGGCGTTCTCGGAGCTCAGCGTCGGCAACGCGCTGGACGCCGGCACCGATGTCGGGCCGCTGATCGAGGAGGCTGCCCTGGTCAAGGTCGAGGCGCACATCGCCGATGCCATCGCCAAGGGCGCCGAGGTGCTTCTCGGCGGCAGTCGCGCGGAGACCGGTCATGACTCTCGGCTCTACTTCGAGCCGACGGTGATCAAGGGCGCGAACGAGACCATGCTGCTCGCTCAGGAGGAGACCTTCGGCCCCGTCGCCCCGATCTTCACCTTCACCGACGAGGATGACGTCGTACGCCGCGCCAACGACTCCGACTACGGTCTCGCGGGCTACTTCTTCACCCGCGACCTGGGCCGCGCGATCCGGGTCGCCGAGCGGCTCGACTACGGCACCGTCGGCGTCAACGATGCCCAGATCTCGGCGGTCCAGGCGCCGTTCGGCGGGGTCAAGCAGTCCGGCATCGGCCGAGAGGGCGGTCCGCTGGGCATCGACGAGTACCTCGACACCAAGTACGTGTCCGTCGGCGGGCTCTGAGGGCGCAGGATCGAGGCATGGCCGACTTCACCTTCTCCGAGCTCACCCCGACCGCCTTCCTCCGGCGGTCGGCGCGTGTGTACGCCGACCACACCGCGGTGGTCGACGGCGAGCTGCGCCTCACCTACCGCGAGCTGTACGAGCGCTCGCTCGCGCTGACCGGCGTGCTGGCCGGGCTGGGCGTCGAGCCGGGGGACCGGGTGGCGGTGCTGGCGACCAACAGCCACGTCCTGCTCGAGATGCACCATGCGGCGCCGCTGCGTGGAGCGGTGTTGGTGCCGCTCAACATCCGGCTGTCCGACGAAGAGCTCGGCTACATCCTCGAGCACTCCGGAGCATCACTCCTGGTCCTTTCCGAGGAGTTCGCTGAGTCGGGCGCTCGGGTGGCAGCCGCCGCCGGCATCCCGGCGCTCCAGGCCGGGCCGGACAGCGACTACGAGCGGCTGCTGGCAACGGCAGAGCCGGCCGAGGTGGCGTGCACCGACGAGCGCGGGCTGCTCGGTATCAACTACACGAGCGGCACGACCGGCCGCTCCAAAGGCGTGATGACGCATCACCGGGGCGCCTACCTGCAGAGCCTCGCGCTGATCGTGCACGGCCGGATGGACCAGGGCACGTCGTACCTCTGGACAGTCCCGATGTTCCACTGCAACGGCTGGTGCCTCACGTGGGGGATCACGGCCGTGGGCGGTACACATGTCTGCCTTCGCAAGGTCGACCCCGAGCGGATCTGGACGCTCCTCCGCGACGAGGGCATCACCCACTTCAGCGCGGCGCCGACCGTGCTCACCATGATCGCGGCGGCCGATGGCGCCGCGGGTCCACCGCTGGAGCGGCGCGTCGCCGTCCAGACCGGCGGGTCGCCGCCGTCGCCCACCCTGCTCGCCCGCATGGACGGGCTCGGCCTGGACGTCACCCATCTCTACGGCCTCACCGAGACCTTCGGCCCGATCGGCATCAACGAGTGGCAGCCGCAGTGGGACGACCTCGAGGCCGACGCGCAGGCCATGCTCCGGGCCCGTCAGGGTGTCGGCAACGTGATCGCAGAGCCCCTCCGCGTAGTGGATGGCCGGGGTGTCGACGTCGCTCCCGACGGCCGGACGGTCGGCGAGATCGTGGCCCGCGGCAATGACGTGATGCTCGGCTACTACCGCGACGACGAGGCCACCGCCGCAGTCGACCTCGACGGCTGGTTCCGCACCGGTGACCTCGCCGTCATGCATCCCGACGGTTACGTCGAAATCACCGACCGGGCCAAGGACGTGATCATCACCGGCGGTGAGAACGTCGCGTCGGTCGAGGTGGAGCGGGTCCTCGACGCGCATCCAGACGTCGTCGAGTCGGCCGTGGTGGCCGCACCCGACGAGCGCTGGGGCGAGATCCCGGTGGCCTTCGTCACGCTCCGCGACGGCGCCACGGTCACCCCCGACGAGCTGAGCGCGCATGTCCGTCGGCACCTGGCCGGCTTCAAGGTCCCGCGGCAGGTGCACTTCGGCGACCTCCCGAAGACCTCCACCGGCAAGATCCAGAAGCAGGTGCTGCGCCGGACCGTGCGGGCCGGCGTCCCTCGGGCGTCCGGATGACGGCGCTGCTCACCGGCGTGGGACTCACCGCGTTCGGGCGCCAGCCGGGGCCGGACTCCGTCGAGTGGCAGGTGACCGCCGCGGACCTCGCCCTCGCCGACGCCGGGGTCGAGCCCGCGTCGGTCGACGCCGTGCTGACCGGCTACTCGACCGTGGACAGCCATCTGATGCCGGCCAACCTCTTCGCCGAGCGATTCGGGATCCGCCCGGCGATCGCTTTCGGGATGAACGCCGGTGGCGCGACCGGTCTGTCCATGCTCGCGCAGGCAGTGGAGCTCGTGGAGGTTGGCGCCGCCCGGCAGGTGCTGGTGGTGGCGGGGGAGAACCGCGCCAGCGGGCAGACCCGGGAGACCTCCACCAAGGTGCTCGCGCAGGTCGGCCACGCCCGCTACGAGGTCCCGCTCGGCGGCACCGTGCCGGCGTACTACGCGCTGCTGGCCTCGCGCTACCTGTGGACCTACGGGCTCGGCGAGGACGCGCTGGCGTCGCTGCCCGTGCAGATGCGCGCCCACGCCGCCCGCAAGCTCGGCGCCCAGTTCCAGAAGCCGATCACCGTCGACGACGTGCTCGAGTCGCGGCCGATCGCCGAGCCGCTCCGGCTGCTCGACTGCTGCCCCGTGTCCGACGGTGGAGCGGCGTTCGTCGTGTCCTCGTCGCCGACGTCGGAACGCTCGCTCACGGTGGCCGGCACCGGCCAGGCCCACCGCCACCAGCACCTGTCCGCGCTCGAGGCCGGCGCGTCGGGGGCGGCGCTGGCCGCGCAGCGCGCGCTGACCGACGCGGACGTCACCTGGGAGGACGTCGACGTCTTCGGCGTCTACGACAGCTTTTCCATCACGGTCGCCCTGCTGCTCGAGGAGCTGGGCCTCGCCCCTCCTGGCCGGGCCGGCGCCTACGCGCGCGCGGGTGCCTTCGAGGTGGACGGCCGCTATCCGATGAACACCCACGGCGGCCTGCTCTCCTACGGACACTGCGGGGTGGGCGGCGGGATGGCCCACCTGGCCGAGGTGGCCACTCAGCTGCGCCACGAGCGCGGCGCCGCGCAGGTCGCGGAGTGCGAGGTCGGCTACGTGCACGCGGACGGAGGCGTGCTCTCGGCGCACGTGGGAGTGGTTCTGCGGAGGACCGCCCGATGACTGAGCGAATCCCCGACTGGACAACGGGCGCGCCCCTCCTCAACATCACGATCTGCGCGAGGTGCGGCAACCACTGGTATTTGCCGTCCGCGCACTGCCTGGTGTGCGGCTCTGCGGACCACGACCAGTCACCGGCCGGTGGCGGTGGCCTCTGCGTCGCCGTCACTCGTGTGCACGTCCGGGCGGACGACGGCACCGGCGTGCTCGGCCTCGGGCTCGTCGAGCTCGACGAGGGGCCGGTGGTGATGGGCGTCGTGCACGACGACGGGCTGACCCCCGGTGACCGCGCCCGCATCGAGTTCCGCCACGGCGGGCCCGAGGGCGCGCTCGTGCCCAGCTTCGGCAGAGAGGGCTGACATGACCTCGGACCTCGCGGTCTTCCACACTCCCGCATCGGTTGCCGTCGTGGGCGCCTCCGACGACCCGGAGAAGATCGGCGGCCGGCCGCTCCGCTACCTGCGCGAGTTCGGCTACGGCGGCACCGTGATCGCGGTCAACCCGCGTCGGGACACCGTGCAGGGGCTGACCGCCGTCCCCACCCTCGCCGACTCCCCGATCGTTCCGGACGTGGCGCTGATCGCCGTCCCGGGTCAGGCGGCGGTGGACGCCGTGGCCTCTGCCGCGGCGATGGGGGTCAAGGGCGCGGTCGTGATGTCGTCGGGGTTCGGCGAGACCGGGACCGCCGAGGGGCTCCGGATGCAGGAGGAGCTGCTCGGCCACGCCCGCCGAGCCGGGATGCGCGTGGTCGGCCCGAACTCGCAGGGCCTGGCCAGCTTCCACTCCGGCACCGTGCTCAGCTTTTCAACGCTGTTCACCGAGGAGCCACCCGCCGACGGCCCGGTGGCCATCGTCAGCCAGAGCGGCGCCCTGGCCTCGGTGCCCTACGGCATCCTGCGCCGCCGCGGCATCGGGGTCCGCTACGCGCACGGCACCGGCAACGACCTCGACGTGACGGCTGCAGAGCTCGCCGCGGAGGTCGTCGAGGACGAGGCGCTCCGCCTGTTGCTGCTCTACCTGGAGCACGTCGGCGACCCCGAGTCGCTGGTGGAGCTGGGCGAGCGGTCCCGGCGCAGCGGCGTACCCGTGGTCGCGCTGGTCGGCGGCCGCAGCCAGTCGGGCAGCCGGGCCGCCGCGTCGCACACCGGCGCCCTCGCCACCGAGCGCCGGGTGCTGGACGCCTTCCTGGAGCGGGTCGGGATCTGGCAGGTGCACGGTGTCCGCGAGCTGGTTGCCGCGAGCGAGCTCTACCTGCAGGACTGGGCCCCCGGGGGCGACGGCCTGGCCGTGGTGAGCAACTCGGGCGCGGTCTGCGTGCTGTCCGCGGACGCCGCCGAGGGCGCCGGCCTTCCTCTGGCCGAGCTCGCTCCGGAGACCGTGGCCGCGCTCGAGGATGTGCTGCCGACGTTCGCCGCGACTGCCAACCCGGTGGACGTGACAGCTGCGCTGCTCACCGACTCCGGCCTGTTCGGCAAGGTGCTCCCGATCCTCGGCAACGACGCCGGTGTGGACGCGTGCCTCCTCGGGATCCCCGTGGCGGGCCGTGGGTACGACGTCGAACGGTTCGCGCGGGACGCCGCCGCTTTCGCCGCCTCCGGGACGCCGCTGGTGCTGGCGGTCCCGCAGCCGAACGTCGCCGCGCCGTTCGTGGCGGCCGGCCTGCCCGTCTTCGAGGAGGAGGCCAGCGCCGTCGAGGCTCTGGCGCAGTACCTCGCCCACCGCAGGCGGATGGTCAGGGCCGACACGCTCCCCCGGCCGGCGGTGGGTGCGCGGCCGGCGATCGATCCAGGCACACTCAACGAGTCCGACAGCCTCGCCGCCCTGGCCGATGTCGGCGTGCCGGTGGTCCAGCACGAGCTGGTGGCCGAGAGCAACGATGTCGCCGCGGCGTTCGACCGGCTCGGCGTGGCCGAGGTGGTGGTCAAGGGCTGCACCAGCGCGACCCCCCACAAGTCCGAGCTGGGGCTGGTCCGGCTCCGGATCTCCTCGGCTGAGGAGGCGCGGGCGGCCGCAGAGCAGGTCGTCGCCTCCGCCGCCGGGCACGGCGTCGCGCTCGATGGCTTCCTCGTCGCCCCTATGGTGCGCGGGCTGCACGAGGGCCTGCTCGGTGCCGCCCTCGACCCGGTCTTCGGCCCCGTGATGGTGCTCGGCGCCGGCGGGGTTCACGTGGAGGCGATGCCCGACACCCAGTTGCTGCTCGCGCCGTGCACGCTGGGCGAGGTGCACGAGGCCATGGCCAGACTGCGGATGGCACCTCTTCTCGCCGGCGTCCGCGGCGAGACGGCCATCGACGTCGACGCGTGGGCCAAGGCGGTGGTTCGCGCGTCCGAGGTGCTGGCCGACCCCATGTGTTCGATCGCTGGCTTCGACGCCAACCCGCTGATGCTGCTCGAGGATGGCGTGGTGGCCGTGGACGCGGTAGTGCTTCGGCGCTGAGGCCCGAGGGTCAGCGGCCCTCGACCTCGATGATCGCCGCGACGACGTCGTCCTCCGTGACCGGCACCGCGAGGTTGGCGAGGTGCGGCGCCGTCATCGTCACCCGGGCGATCTCCCGGAGCTCCGGGACCGTGGCGCCGGCCATGCCCAGCTCAGGCAAGTTGGTCGGGAGCCCGATCTCGCGCAGAAAGCCGCGCAGCGCCTCGACCTCGCGTGGTTCGGCTTGCTCGGCCGTCCGCTGCACGAGGCTTGCCCAGGCGACGTGCTCACCGTGCAGGGCGTCCTTCGCCCCCCGCGCCTGCATCAGCCCCCGCGTCAGCGAGTGCGCCAGCGACAGCCCGCCGTTCTCGAAGCCCATCCCGCTCAGCAGCACCACCGCCTCGACGACCGCTTCGACGTCGGGGGTGAGCTCCTGCCGCTCGCAGGCGGCCACCCCGGCCACCGCGTGGGCGCGGAGGACCTCGTGAGCGGCGTTCGCGATCACGGCGCCGATCCGCAGCGGCCGGGTGCCCAGGGTCGTGACGCCGGTGCCGGCCGCACAGCCGGCGGCCTCGTAGGCCTTGGCGATCGCGTCGCCGATGCCGGCGCGGAGGAACCGCACCGGGGCGGTGACGACGACCCCGGTGTCGACCACCACAGCGTGCGGGTTGACCGGCAGCTGGTCGACCGAGGCCATCCGGTGCGCGTCGTCGTACATCGCGATCGCGCGGCTGGTCGGGCTGTCGTTCGACGCGATCGTGGGGACAGTGACCACGGGCACGCCCAGCCGCAGCGAGACCGCCTTGCCGGCGTCGATCGCCTTGCCGCCGCCGATCCCGACGACGACACCGGGGGAGGCGTGGCGCACGGACGCCGTGAGCTCGTCGGCTGCGACCGAAGTGATCTCCCCGGTCAGGAGCCGGACCTCGGGTGCCAGCCCCGCGTCCCGCAGGATCCGCTCCAGCCGGTCGCCGAGCAGCTCGAGGACGACTGCGTCGGTCACCACTGCCGGGCGCGGACCGTACGGCGCGACCAGCTCGCCGAGCGCGTCCAGCGCACCCGGACCCTGGAGGTAGCGGAGCGGCCCGGCGAACAGGCGCACGCCGGGGACCGTCACACTCCGTCGACCAAAGCTCGCAGGACCCGGGGCAGGTCGACGCCGTACTTTGCCTCGAGGTACTCCTGCGAACCGCACTCGAAGAAGCCGTCCTCGAGGCCGACCCGGATGACCGGGCGCAGCACCCCGGCGTCGAACATCGCCTCGGTCACCAGCGTCGCCAGTCCACCGGTCGTCTTGTGGTTCTCGGCCACGACCAGCCGGTCGTGCCGGCTCGCGAACTCGAGCACCGCGGCGGTGTCGAAGGGCTTGATCGTCGGAACGTGCAGCACGCTGGCATCGACGCCGAGCTCGGCCGCGGCGCGCGCGGCGTCGAGGCCACGGGCGGTCATGTAGCCGGTTCCGATCAGACCCACGGACCCGTCGCCCTCCCTCAGCCGCGCGGCCTTGCCGAGGATGAACTCGTACTCAGCCGGCAGCTCGACCGGCACGTGGCCGCGCAGTAGCCGGACGTACACGGTGCCGGGGATGTCGGCGACGGCGCGCACCACCTGTCGGAGCTCGATGGCGTCGCACGGGTCGATGATCGTGATGTCTGCGATGCCGCGCATCATGTTGAGGTCCTCGGTCGCCTGATGCGTCGCGCCGTACCCGTTCATCAGTCCGGGCATCCCGGCGAAGATCTTCACGTTCGCCTTCGAGTGCGCACAGGCGATGGCCACGAAGTCGTAGGCCCGCCGGGTGACGAAGACCGAGTAGGTCGTGCAGTAGGCGATCTTGCCGACCTTGGCGAGGCCGGCCGCTGTGGCGACGAGGTTCTGCTCCGCCATCCCGACGTTGAAGAACCGGTCGGGGTGCTCGTCGCGGAACGGAAGGATGTCGCTGTAGCGGCCCATGTCGGCGGTGAGCGCCACGATCTCCGGCCGCTCCCGGCCGAGGGCGGCCAGCTCGGTGCCGAACGGCGCCAGGACGGTCTCCTTGTCCGCGACGTCGATGAGCTCACCCATCCCTCGGGTCTGGCCGAACACCTGGGGTTCACTCGTCACGATGTGCCTCCAGCTCGTCCATGTAGGTGCCCCACTCGTCGTCGGCGACCCGGACGAAGTGCGCCCGCGGCCGCGCAACCAGGCTGGGGACGCCATGTCCCGGGGTCGTGCGGAGGACGATCGCCTTCGGCCGGCCGTCGGGCTCGCGAGACGCGGCGAGCGCCTCGGTCAGGGCTGCCAGATCGTTGCCGTCCACCTCACGGGTGTCCCAGCCGAACGCGCGCAGCTTGTCGGCGACCGGCTCGATGGCGACCGTCACCGGGCCGTCGGCCTGGATGCCGTTGCAGTCGACGAGGGCGACTACGTTGTCGACGCCGAAGGTGGCGCCACCCATCAGCGCCTCCCAGGTCGAGCCCTCGTCGAGCTCGCCGTCGGAGAACTCGCAGAAGACCCGGGCCGGCGATCCGTCCAGGCGCAGCCCCAACGCCATGCCGACGGCCTGGCCGAGACACTGGCCGAGCGAGCCGCCCACGACCTCGATGCCGGGCGTCACGTCGAAGGTGCTCATCGGCAGCCTCGACCCGTTGAGGCCGTACGTCGGCAGCTCCTCGACGTCGAGATAGCCGGCCGCCGCCAGCACGGCGTACATCGCGATCGAGTAGTGACCGGTCGACAGCAGGAACCTGTCGCGGTCCGGCCAGTCCGGCCGCTCCGGGTCGTGCCGCAGCTCGTGGAAGTACAGCGCCGCAAGACAGTCGGCGATGCCCAGCCCCTGGGCGATGTAGCCCTCGCCCTTGCCGCGCGTCATCGTCATCATGAGCCGCCGCAGCTCGTGCGCGTGGTCGCGCAGGGCCGCGACATCCGCGGTCGCCGGCGGACTGAGGGTGGTGGGCATGCACCCAGCGTCGCGGTGACGACGCTCTCGCCGTTGTCCCACATTGCGACAAGGGAGCGACCTGGTCAGAAAACCTGCTTGTCGGGGTCGATGCGATAGGCCTGCAGCTTCCGGTACAGCGTCGACCTCGAGATGCCGATCGACTGCGCGGCCGCGACCTTGTTGCCGTGGTGCTGCTTGAGCGCGGCCAGGATCGCACCCAGCTCGAGCTCCTCCATCGCCGAGAGGTCCCGCTTGCGAGAGTTCTCCTGGAGGTCCACCGGGAGGTCATTGGGAGTGATCTCCGGTCCGATGCTGGTGGAGAGCACGCTGC
Source organism: uncultured Actinomycetota bacterium (assembly GCA_963825455.1). Taxonomy (GTDB): domain Bacteria; phylum Actinomycetota; class Actinomycetes; order Propionibacteriales; family Nocardioidaceae; genus Nocardioides. The sequence continues at coordinate 218,506 of CAWGTG010000001.1, read as the reverse complement.
GGACGGCCGCCTCGAGCTGGCGCAGGTTGCCCGGCCAGGGCGCCCGCATGAGCAGCCGGATCGAGGCGCTGGAGAGGTGCACGGTCCGGTTGCCACGGTGCTTCTCGATCATCGCCAGGGCGGTCGGCCCGATGTCCTCCTGACGATCACGCAGTGGCGGCACCGTCACCCGGCCGACACCCAGCGTGTCGATCAGCCGTCGGAGCCCGGCGCCCGCCACGGTTCCGGTGGTGAGCGTGCCGACGAGCCGCGGTTGCGGTGCCGCGGCACCCTCCTGGTCGAGCAGGCTGGCCGTGGCTGCCGCGGCCTCCGGGCCGAGCTGTTCCAGGTGGCGGAGCAGCAGGGCGCCGGGCCTGCGGCCGAGCTCCTCACGCAGTCGGGTGACGAAGGCGTCGGTGCCGTCCGCCCACTCGCCGGCCGCGTCGAGCACGACGAGATCCTCCGACGGTCCGGCCGACTGGAGCACCGCACGGGCGAGCGCGAACTTCCCGACGCCGGCCTCGCCCTCGATCAGGATCGGCACGCCCTTGGCGGCCAAGCGGGTCGCGTGCGCGATCGCGGTGACCAGGGCGGGGCTGTGCCCGGGCAGGGTGACGGTCGGCCGCGGCGGGACCGGGTCGGGCAGGCTGGTGGCCGTCGCGAGGTCGAGGTTTGCCACCTCGAGCTCCACGATGACGCCGATCACCGCGTCGCCGTGCACGACCGGCTGGCAGCGGCCGATGCGGAACCGCTCCTGCTCGACCAGCAGCCCTTCGCGGAGTGAGATCCCGCTGCCGAGGGCGAGGCCGCGGACGTGTTCCCACAGCACCGCCCGATCTACGCGCTCGAGGAGCTCGGTGACGCGGGGGCCGGCGATGACGATGTCCTGGCCGACAGCCGCGATCGGCGTACGCCGCGAGCCGATGGCGACGAGGTAGGCGTCGAGCAGCTGCCGCTCGCGGGTGCTGGCCTGCGCGAGCAACCGGCTCTCCACCTCCTGTGCCGTGCTGGTCATCAGCGGGGTCAGCAGCGGGTTCCCGGAGTTGGCCCGGCAGGAGAGCGTGATGACGCCCTCGAGCCGGCGGGTCAGCGGGTTGTGCACCGGGACACCGACGCAGGTGAACGGCCGCAGCGCCTCGGCGAGGTGCTCGGGCCCGGAGATCTGCATGGCGGAGCCGTGCTCGATGACGCTCCCGCAGCCGTTGGTCCCGATCGACTCCTCGCTGTTGTCGAAGCCGGTCATCGCGTTGATCCGGTCGAACATCGGGACGATCGAGCGGTCCGGCAGCCACCGGTGCACCAGGGTCGCCTCGTGGTCCGCCAGGAGTACGCCGGCCTCGAGCCCGGCCAGCTGGTCGGCGAGCTGGGACAGCACCGGGTCGGCGGCCAGCCGCAGCGCCGCCCGTGCGTGGTGCTCGCCCTTGAAGGTCAGGGCGGGGTTCGCGAGCTGGGCTCCGCTCATGAGCGAGCGGCGCCACGACCGCAGCACCTCGGGGCGAACGCCCCTCTCGAGGTGGCGGGGGATCGTGCCGTCGCTGAGCAGGTGCTCGCGCGCCGCGTCTACTCCGGTCGTCCTGGTCACGGGTGCCGGATCTAGAAGAACTGCTGGTCGGGGTTGAGCCGGTAGGCCTGGAGCTTGCGATAGAGCGTCGAGCGCGAGATTCCGATCGACTGGGCCGCCGCGAGCTTGTTGCCGTTGTGCTGCTTGAGGGCGTTGAGGATCGCACCGAGCTCCAGTTCCTCGATCGCCGACAGGTCTCGCTTGCGCGAGCTGCCCTGTAGTTCCGGTGGCAGTGCCTCCGGGCGGATCTCCGGGCCGATCGACGACGAGAGCAGTCCGCGCACGGTGGCATCCATCTGGCGCAGGTTGCCCGGCCACGGTGCCCGCATCAGACAGCGCAGGGTCGCGGACGAGAAGTGCACCTGCTTGCTGCCACGGTGCTTCTGGAGCAGCGCCACCGCGGTCGGCGCGATGTCCTCGTGGCGGTCGCGAAGCGGTGGCACCGTGACCCGGCCGACGCCGACGGTGTCGATCAGGCGGCGCAGCCCGGGATTCGGCTCGCCGCTCGTGGTCAGAGTGGCGATGATCCGCGGCGGGGACTCGAGCTCGTCCAGGCTGTCGAGCAGCGCCGAGCTGGCGGCTGCCGCCTCGGGCGTGAGCCCCTCGAGGTGACGGAGGAGCAGCGCGTCGGGCTGGAACTCCAGCTCGCGCCGCAGCTCGGACACGAACGTCGTCCCGCTGTCGTCCCAACCGGACGCGGCGTCGATGACCGCGATGCGGTCGGGGTCGACCTGGGCGCTCTGCAGCACCGACCGGGCCAGCGCGAACTTGCCGACGCCAGACTCCCCGTCGATCAGCATGGGCACTCCGGTGGCGGCCAGCCGGGTCGCGTGGGCGATCGCGTTGACCAGCGCGGGGCTCTTGCCGGGCAGGGACACGGTCGGGCGGGGGAGAGCCACGGCCGACGGCGCCTCGCGGGTGGGCCGGTCGACGTCGAACTCCACGACCACGCCGATCACCTGACCGTCCCGCTCGATCGGCTTGCAGCGCGAGATCCGGAACCGCTCGGCGCTGACGCCGTAGCTGCTGGCCTGCGCCGACGTGCCGAGCGCCACGGCCCGGACGTACTCCCACAGCGACGCGCGGTCCACACCCTCGAGCAGGTCGGTGACCTTGGGGCCGGCGATGAAGATGTCCTGGCCGACCGCCGCGACCGGCGCACGGCGCGAACCGATCGCGACGAGGTAGGCGTCGAGGAGCTGCCGCTCGCTGGTGGTTGCCTGGGCCAGGAGCCGGCTCTCCACCTCCTGGGCGGTGCTGGTCATCAGCGGCGTCAGCAGCGGGTTGCCGGAGTTGGCGCGGCAGTTCATCGTGATGACGCCCTCGAGGCGCCGGGTGATCGGGTTGTGCAGCGGCACGCCGACGCACGTGAACGGCCGCAGCGCCTCGGCGAGGTGCTCGGGGCCCGAGATCTGGAGGGCGGCGCCGGACTCGATCACGCTACCGACGCCGTTGGTGCCGATCGTCTCCTCGCTGATGCAGAAGCCCACGTTCGAGTTGATCCGGTCCATCAGCGGCAGGATCCCCGCGTCGGAGACCCAGCGCTGAACGACGATCGCCTCGTGGTCGCAGAGCAGCACGCCCGCATCCAGCCCCGCCAGCTCGCCGGCGAGCCGTGACAGGACCGGGTCGGCGGCGAGCCGCAGCGCCGTGTGGGCGTGGTGCTCGCCGCGGAACGTCAGCGCCGGGTTGGCCAGCTCGGCCCCGCTCATCAAGGACCGCTTCCATGAAGTCAGCACGTCGGGCCGGACCGACTTCACCAGGTGGTCCGGGATGGTGCCATCGGCCAGCAGGTGCTCACGGGCGGCATCGATGCGCACAAGGGACGACGACGACATGGCCAAACTCCTGTTCCCCCCGAGTGTGACTGTCGTTACATCATCCCCGTGCGGGTCAAGGGCGTCACTGTTCCAAATTGAGACACCCGAGGGGAGCGGCGTTGCGCGCCGTCAGGCAAACCTTGGCGGTTGGTCTCCCTCGTCCCACCCTCGTCCCACCCTCGTCCCGAAATGGGACATCCCGCGACTGCCGCGGGTCATGACGATGGGCGGCGCCCCGACACGGGCTCAGGACGACCAGAAGGGACACCCGCGATGAGCGACGAGGTCAAGACCGACGACGGCGTGCACGAGGTGGACGCCATCGTCATCGGCTCGGGGTTCGCTGGGCTCTACAGCATCCACCGGTTGCGGAACGAGTCCGGCCTCTCCGTCCAGGCGTTCGACAACGCCGGCGACGTGGGCGGCACGTGGTTCTGGAACCAGTACCCCGGCGCGCGCTCCGACACCGAGGTGAACGCGTATTGCTACTCCTTCGACAAGGAGCTCTTCCACGAGTGGAAGTGGAGCGAGCGGTATCCGCGACAGGAGGAGATCCTGTCCTACCTCAAGCACGTCGCCGACCGGCACGACCTGCGGCGCAGCATCCAGTTCAACACCCAGGTCGAGACCGCGACATGGGACGACGAGACCAGCCGATGGACGATCGTCACCGACCAGGGCGAGACCTGGCAGGCCCAGTTCCTCATCGAGGCCGTGGGCCTGCTGTCGGCGACCAAGATGCCGCGGTTCGCGGGCCAGGACAGCTTCAAGGGCGAGATCCACCACACCGCGCGCTGGCCGCAGGAAGACGTGGACCTGGCTGGAAAGCGCGTCGGTGTGATCGGAACCGGCTCCAGCGGCATCCAGGTCATCGGCGAGATCGCGGACAAGGTCGGGCACCTCAGCGTCTTCCAGCGCACCCCGCAATGGGTGGTGCCGGCCAAGCACCGGCCGATCGCGCCAGGGCTGCTGGAACGGATCGAGAACGACTACGAGGGCTACTGGCACGACGTTCTCTACTCGGTGACGGCGTTCGGCTTCAAGGAGAGCGACGTCTCGGCCGAGTCGGTGCCGGTGGAAGAGCGGCTCGCCACCTTCGAGCACCAGTACGAGCAGGGTGGCGGGTTCCAGTACATGTTCGCCGCCTTCAACGACGTGGCCGTCAGCAGAGTCGCCAACGCCGCCGCCACGGACGTCATCGCCAAGAAGATCCGCGAGATCGTCAAGGACTCGTCGACCGCCAACGCACTGATCCCGGGTGACCTCTACGCCAAGCGGCCGCTGTGCTGCGACGGCTACTACGAGACCTACAACCGCGACAATGTGACCCTCCTCGACGTGCACCACAACCCGATCGTGGAGTTCACCGAGAAGGGCATCCGGACCGAGGACGGCGCTGAGCACGAGCTCGACGTCGTCATCCTGGCAACCGGCTTCGATGCGGTGTCCGGCAACCAGCTCAAGATCCAGCACCGTGGCCGCAACGGCGTCTCGCTCCATGACAGCTGGCACGAGCGTCCGCGGACCCACCTCGGGCTGATGGCGCACGGCTTCCCGAACCTCTACATGATCTACGGCCCGATGGGCCCCTTCACCAACCAGCCGCCGGCGCACGAGGCACAGGTCGACTGGGTGGCTCGCAGCGTCGAGTACGTCCGCGACCACGGGCTCGGCTCGATGGAGCCGACGGCCGAGGCGGAGGGCGCCTGGGTCGCGGAGTGCGACGAGATCGCGAACACGACCCTGTTCTCGATCGTCGACTCGTGGATCAACGGCTCGAACATCCCCGGCAAGCCCGTGACCAACATGTTCTACATGGCCGGGATGGGCGCCTACATGGACCGGATGCAGCACGAGGTCGACACCGAGTACCGGGAGAACTTCACCCTCGGACATGCCGCAGTGCCGGCGTGACCCTGTGGACCTGACCGTCCCCGACGAGGTCCGTGCGCTGGTCGCACGGACCTCGTCGTTCGTCACCGACGTCGTGCTCCCGCTCGAGGACACCGCCGGCGGCGACATCGCGGCGGCCGGTGGTGACAGCCTGCGCCGCGAGCTTCAGACAGAGGCGCGCGAGCGAGGGCTGCTGAGCCCGCACGCGCCGACGGAGTACGGCGGGCTGGGCCTCGGCATGGTGGACCGGTCGCCGGTCTTCGAGGCCGCCGGCCGGTCCCTGTTCGGTCCGCTCGCGGTCAACATCGCCGCGCCCGACGAGGGCAACGTCCACCTGCTCGCACACGTGGCCACCGAGGAGCAGAAGGAGGAGTTCCTTCGGCCGCTCGTGTCCGGCGAGGTGCGCTCGTCGTTCGCGATGACCGAGCCGGCGCCGGGGGCCGGCTCGGACCCGTCGGCGCTCCGGACGGCGGCGACTCGCGTGCCCGGCGGCTGGCGGATCACCGGCCAGAAATGGTTCATCACCGGCGCGGACGGCGCGGCGTTCTTCATCGTCATGGCACGCACCTCCGGCGAGCCGGGCACCGCCAACGGCGCCACCATGTTCTTGGCGCCCGCGGACACTCCGGGCATCACGGTCGGCCGGCATCTGGGCACCTTGGACCGCTCGATGGTCGGCGGGCACTGCGAGGTCTCCTTCGACGACGTACACGTGCCGGACGAGCGGGTGCTGGGTGAGGTGGATCGCGGCTTCGCCAACGCCCAGGTCCGGCTCGGGCCTGCCCGGATGACCCACGTCATGCGCTGGCTCGGAGCCGCCCAGCGCGGCCACGAGGTGGCGCTGCGACACGTCGCGGAACGGCAGGCGTTCGGGTCCCGGCTCGCCGACCTCGGGATGATCCAGCAGCAGGTCGCCGACAGCGAGATCGACCTCGCTGCCTCGAGGGCCCTTCTGCTGCGAGCCTGCTGGGAGCTGGACCAAGGGGAGCGCGCCTCCATGTCGACGTCCATCGCCAAGACGTTCGCGGCCGAGGCAATCGGCCGCGTCGTGGACCGGGCGATGCAGATGTGCGGCGGCCCCGGGGTGTCCGACGACCTGCCCCTGGCGCGGCTCTCCCGCGAGGTCCGGCCGTTCCGCATCTACGACGGCGCCTCGGAGGTGCACCGCTGGTCGATCGCCCGCCGGGCCGTGCACGCCGCGACCGACCATGGCTGAGCTCACTGCCGACGAGCTCGTCCGGCTCGGTCAGTGGCTTGCCGGCGCCGGCGAGACAGTGGCCGGGCCGCTTCGCGCCACGCTGCTCACCGGTGGGCGCTCCAACCTGACCTATCGGCTGGACGACGGCGTCGCTTCGTGGGCGCTGCGCCGGCCGCCCCTGGGCGGTGTGGTGGGCTCGGCGCACGACGTCGTCCGGGAGTACCGCGTCGTCGCGGCGCTCGGCCACAGCGCCGTACCGGTAGCCCGGGCGGCTGCCTGTGACCCCGAGGGATCCGTCCTCGGCGCACCGTGCGCCGTCGTCTCCTTCGTGCCCGGCCGTACCGTGCGCAGCAGCGCCGATCTCGAGAGCTGGACAGACGCGGACGTGGACCGGTGCGCCACCGGGCTCGTCGACGTGCTCGCGTCGCTCCACCAGGTCGACCCCGAGGTCGTCGGGCTTGCGGACTTCGGCCGGCCGGGTGGCTACGGCGAGCGCCAGCTCCGCCGCTGGGCCACCCAGTGGGAGCGGATGGGCGCGGACGACCCGAGGGCCGACCGCCTCCACGGTCTCTTGGTCGACCGGGTGCCCGAGCAGGAGCGAACCGCCGTCGTGCACGGCGACTACCGGGTCGACAACGTGCTGCTCGACGGAGACGACCCGGGGCTGGTGCTCGCGGTCGTCGACTGGGAGCTGTCGACCCTCGGGGACCCGGTCGCGGACGTCGCGACGATGTGCGCCTACCGGCACCCGGGGTTCAGCGGGGTGCTCGGCGTCGACGCGGCGTGGACGAGTCCCCGCTTCCCGACCCCGGACGAGCTGCGCCACCGCTACGAGGCAAGGGCCGGCGTACCACTGCCCAGCTTCGGCTTCCATGTGTCGCTCGCCTACTACAAGCTCGCCGTGATCGCCGAGGGGATCGCCTACCGGCACCGGCTGGGCGTCACCGCGGGCGGAGACGGGTACGACGGCGTGGCCGCGGCAGTGCCGGTCCTCCTCGAGGCCGGGCTCGACGCCGCCACCACACCCGGCCGCTGACGGCGCAGGTCACCGGTAGTTGGTGAACTGCACCGCGAAATCGTAGTCCTGCTGCCGGACCAGGGCCTGGATGGCCTGCAGGTCGTCGCGCTTCTTGGAGGAGACCCGGAGCTCGTCGCCCTGGATCTGCGCCTTGACGCCCTTGGGCCCCTCGTCGCGGATCAGCTTGGAGATCTTCCTGGCGTCCTCCGAGCTGATGCCCTCCTTGAGGGCGATCCCGATCTTGCTCACCTGGCCGGACTGGCGCGGCTCGGAGGCGTCGAGGACCTTCAGGCTGACCTGGCGCTTGACCAGCTTCTGCTTGAACACCTCGAGGACGGCGCTGGCGCGGTCGTCGGCTGACGCACTGATCTCGATGGCCTGGTCACCCTGCCACTCGATGGTCGCGCCGGTGCCCTTGAAGTCGAACCGCGTCGCGATCTCGCGCGCGGCCTGCCCCAGCGCGTTGTCCACCTCCTGGCGGTCGATCTTGCTCACGATGTCGAACGACGAGTCGGCCATCTGTCTCCCCTTGCGATTCTCGTGCGCGGTGCGCGCTGCGCTATTGTTTCGCCTCGTTGTCGACCGGCCAAGCCGGGTCCGATGACATCCCAGGCAGGTTGCCCGAGCGGCCAATGGGAGCGGACTGTAAATCCGTCGGCGTATGCCTTCGCAGGTTCGAATCCTGCACCTGCCACCGGCAAGAAAAGAGTCCCTCACCAGCGGCGAGCGCGCCGGCCCGCGGCTCCGCCATTGGCGGTTCCGCTTGTGGGACGGCTCGATCGCTGTGGACGTGCACGCAGCCGAGATCAGTGCGCTCGAAAGGTCTGGTGAAGGCCAGCCTCCCGGCTGGACCTCTCGCGTTGGACGGCAACCTACATAGATGTCACCGTGAACTCGTTGCCGTCAGGGTCGAGGAACCGTCCTCCACCGAGGACGGTCGCGCCGAGTTCAAGGAGTCGCGCGAGGTCCTCCGGGCCTTGGGCGGCGAGATGGAGGCTGATCCGCTCAGGTGAGTCACCCGCCATCAGCGGCGGTCCGCTCCATGTGAACTTCGACCCGCCATTGGGCGACTGGATGGCCGTCTCTTCGCCCTCGTCCCACACCAGTGGCCAGTCGAGCACCCGGCTCCAGAAGACCCCCAAGGCATGGGTTCCGTCGCAGTTGACCGCCCCGATGCGACCGGTGTTGGCGAGGAACCGATTGCCAGCCTCTACAACGCACAGTTCGTTGCCTTCCGGATCCACGAGTACGTCGTGGGCCTCGGTGGGGTCTTGGCCAATGTCGACGTGCTGGCCACCAAGCCGAAGAACGGTCGCGACGTGGGCCCGCTGATCTTCCGGTGAGTGACTTGTGAGGTCGAGATGTATCCGCCCCTGCGCTGTCTTGGGCCGGTCCGTGTCCACGAACTGAAGCGAGAATCCGGGCGCGGCAACCGTATCTCGCTCTGCAGGAAGGTCGAGCAGCCCCGCCCAGAACCGGGCTTGTGCTCCAGGGTCGAGCGCGAGCCATCGAAGCGCGGCGAGAGTGATTGCCATGCGGTCATCCAACGTCATGGCGGCGCGCGCAGCAACGGAGCCGAGATGCGCCCAGCGCCTGATCGGAGCTCCGTTGAACTGCCTGGTTGGACGCTTGAGACTGGACGACAGTGGGTGAGTTCCCTTCGGGCTGTTCCCGGTAGCGCACGCCAGTACCGGACTTGGCTCAGCCCACAAGCTTCTCGTCTGTCATCGAGTGGCTGGCGTGGCCATCGTGTTGGCACCACGAAACGTGCGGCGGTATGCCGAGGGTGAGACTCCCACGTGTGTGGCGAAGTGGGCGCGCAGTCCCGCTGGGGTGCCGAATCCGGCTTGGGTGGCGACGCACTCGACGGAAAGGTCGCCGACTTCCAGGAGGCGTCGAGCGAGGTCGATGCGTTGCCCCAGGATCCACGCGGTGGGGCTGGTGCCGGTCTCGTCGCGGAATCGCCGCGTGAAGGTGCGAACACTCATGTTGGCGCGTGCGGCCAGTTCGGTCAGCGGCAACGGCTGGTCGAGGTGGTCCATCGCCCAGGTCCGGACCGGCAGGGTGGAGGCGTCCTCGGCGGGTGGGACCGGGTGCTGGATGAACTGCTGCTGTCCTCCGTCTCGGTAGGGCGGTACCACGCAGTGCCGAGCGACGGCGTTCGCGATCTGTGCTCCGTGATCGCGCCGCACCAGATGGAGGCAGCAGTCGATCCCGGCCGCGGCGCCGGCAGCGGTGATGACCGGCCCGTTGTCGACGAAGAGCACGTCGGGCTCGAGAACGACGCGCGGGAACGCCTGGCGAAACGCCGCGGTGAGGCTCCAGTGGGTCGTGGCGTGGAGGTCATCGAGGCGTCCTGTCGCGGCCAGCAGGTACGCCGCCCCGCACAGCGTGACGACGCGCGCACCCACTTTCGTCTTGCCCAAGAGTTGCGCGACATGCGCCTGGAGTCGCGGGTCCAGAGGCTCGTCGGGCGATCCGAAGGGGGGAATCACGATGGTTTCTGCCGTGGCCAGCAGTTCGGCGCCGTGTGCGACGTTCAGGTCGAAGTCCGCCGCGGTGCGCACGGGCCGTCCGTCGAGGGAGCACGTCGCGACGGCGTACAAGTTGTTTCCCGCCGCGTCTCGAGCCGAACCCAGTATGCGGTGCGGGATCGAGCACTCGAACGGCATGACCCTGTCGAGGGCCAGGACGGCCACCTGGTGCATGGCCCGATTCTTGCGCACATTGACCTTCAAGCCAATGGTGGGGCTCGGGGATCGACCCTACGTTTCACAACATGCTTTCGCCGCCGCTCACGACAGGACGACTTCCCGGGGCCGACGGTTCGGACTCGCCCCCCAAGGTTCCGGCTACCCCCGCCGAGAGAACTGCGGCTCGGCCCGGCGAGTCGCTGCCATCGAGCATCGACCCGACCGCCATGAACCTGATCGGAGCCACCGAGATGGCCGACGGCGCAGACGTACTCGCTCACCCAGCAATCCGTTATCAGGAGGTAGCAGCAGCATGGGAAAGGTCATCGTCAGCACCCAGATCACCGTCAACGGCTCCTTCGAGTCCCCCACTCCCGAGGAGTGGCTGGTGCTCGACGCCGACAGCGGCGACGCCGGGCTCGAGCAGCTGATCCTCGCCGACGCGATGCTTCTGGGCCGCAAGACCTACGAAGGGCTGGCGGCCGTCTGGCCGCATCTCGGTGACGACCCATCAATGGGTCGCTTCGCTGAGCGCATCAACGCCATGCCCAAGTACGTCGCCTCCCGGACCCTCACCGAACCCCTGGACTGGAACGCCACGCTGCTTGAGGGCGAACTCGTCCGATCAGTCACCGAGCTCAAGGCGAAGCACACCGGCAGCCTGAGAGTCTCCGGATGCGGCGAACTGGCGCACACTCTCGCTCAGAACGAGCTGGTCGATGAGTTCTGGTTCTGGATCAACCCGCATGTGTGGCCGACCGGACCACAGATCCTCGACGGTGTCGGCCCGATCCGGCTCGACCTGATCGCGGCCACGCCCTACCAGTCCGGAGTGGTCTGGCTGCGATATCGGCCGGCCACGACGTGAACCACTCGCGACGTCTGGCAGCCAGGAGCGCCATGCGCGACCTCTAACGCTGTCGACCAAGGAACAACTCCACGCACCAAGAAGGGAACACAGCAATGTCAACAACGCTGATGGTGGACTTCATCATCTCGCTCGACGGATACGCAGGTGCCGAGGGCTGGCCCAGCTACTGGGGCCTGGAAGGGCCCGAGTACCTTGCCTGGATGGAGGAGGACCTCAAGGGAGATCCCATCCAGCTCATGGGCGCGACCACCTACCGGCTCTTCGCCGGGTACATGGCCCAGGCAGACGACCCCGGTTCACAGGCGCTGACCGCTACGCGCAAGGTTGTGTTCTCCTCCACGCTCACCGAGCCGCTCTCGTGGGCGAACACCGAACTGGTGAGCAGCGACCCCATCACGGCGGTTCGAGACCTCAAGCAGCACGAGTCACGAGAGCTCCGCACCATCGGGAGCCTCAGCCTGGTGAGATCGCTGCTCGCAGCCGGGCTGGTGGATCGATTCCGAGTCGTCGTGTTCCCCGTCGTCACGGGGGTCACCGGTCGGCAGCGCATCTTCGACGACTACCCCGACCTGTCGCTCGACCTGGTCGAAAGCCGCACCTTCGACGGCAACATCCAACTCCTCGATTACACCCCGACGCTGCTCGACGGTCCGCCCGAGCCGCGGCTCAGTTCCGCGGGAACGGCCTAGCCTGCAGTCCGGGCGGCCTGACCGGCGCGTGAGTCAGCTGCGCTCGAGCTCGTCGTCGTCCGATGCGTGCGCCTCGGGCTGGCCCAGCACCGCACGACCCGCCTCGAGCCGCGCGACCGGGACGCGGAAGGGCGAACAGGAGACGTAGTCCAGGTCAGTTCGGTGGAAGAAGTGGATGGACTCCGGGTCGCCACCGTGCTCACCGCAGACGCCGACCTTCAGGCCCGGCCGGGTGGTGCGTCCTTCCCTGGTCGCGATGTCCACCAGCCGGCCGACGCCGTCGACGTCGAGGCTCTCGAACGGCGAGACCGTGAAGACTCCCTTGTCCAGGTACGCCGCGAAGAACGCCGCCTCGACATCGTCGCGCGAGAAGCCCCAGGTCGTCTGGGTGAGGTCGTTGGTGCCGAACGAGAAGAAGTCGGCGGCCTCGGCCACCCGGAATGCCGTGAGTGCTGCGCGGGGCAGCTCGACCATCGTGCCGATGGGGATGTGCAGGTCGACGCCTTCTGTCTCGCGGACCTCGGCCAGGATCGTGTCGGCCTCGTCGCGGATCAGGTGCAGCTCCATGACCGAGCCGACCAGGGGCACCATGATCTCCGGACGTGGGTCACCGCCGGCCTTGACCCGCTGCGCCGCCGCCTGGGCGACGGCACGGACCTGAAGGGCGAACAACCCGGGCACCGTCAGCCCCAGACGGACGCCTCGCAGCCCGAGCATCGGGTTGGACTCGTGGAGGCGCTCGACGGCCGTGAGAAGGCGCACGTCGTCCGGCTGTTCCTCGCCGCGTTCCCGGGCGACGGCCACCTTGACCATCAGCTCCGCTCGGTCGGGCAGGAACTCGTGGAGTGGCGGGTCGAGCAGGCGGATCGTGGTGGGAAGACCGTCCATGGCGGTGAGCAGCTCGACGAAGTCCTGGGTCTGCGGTTCCACCAGCTCAGCCAGCGCAGCCTCACGCTCCTTGAGGTCGTCGGCCAGGACGACACGCTCGATGAGCGGGCGCCGCTCGCCCAGGAACATGTGCTCGGTGCGGCACAGCCCGATCCCCTCGGCACCCATCCGCCTCGCGCGGTCGGCATCCGCGCCGTTGTCGGCGTTGGCCCGCACGCGGAGTCGGCGTACGCCGTCTGCGTGAGTGAGCAGCCGGTCGACTGCCCGGACCACGTCGGCGGTGCCCTCGTCGACCTTGTCCAGCGCCGTGTCCAGCCCCTCCTCGAGGTAGAGCACCACCGGAGAGGACACAACCGGGAGCTCACCGACGAAGACCTCACCGGTCGAGCCGTCGATGGAGAGTACGTCGCCTTCTCGCACAGTGACGCCGCCGGCGGTGGCGACGAGTCCAGCGACGTCGACCTCCAACGACTCGGCACCGCAGACCGCGGTCTTGCCCATGCCACGCGCCACCACGGCAGCGTGCGAGGTCTTGCCGCCGCGGCTGGTGAGGATGCCGGTCGCCGCGATCATGCCTTCGAGGTCCTCGGGATTGGTCTCCTTGCGCACCAGGAGCACGCGCTCTCCGCGGGCCTTCCACTCGACCGCAGTGGGGGAGTCGAAGACCACTCTGCCGACGGCCGCACCAGGTGAGGCGGCCATGCCCTTGGTCAACAAGGTCCGCTCGGCCGAGGCGTCGAACTGCGGGAACATCAGCTGTGCCAGTTGCGCGCCAGTGACCCGTTCGAGCGCCTCGTTCATGGTGATCAGCTGCTCGTCGACGAGCTGGGTGGCGATCCGGAACGCCGCCGCCGCGGTGCGCTTGCCGACGCGGGTCTGGAGCATCCACAGCTTGCCCCGCTCGACAGTGAACTCGATGTCGCACAGGTCGCGGTAGTGAGTCTCCAGGCGCCGCATGATCTTGGTCAGCTGCTTGTAGGAGGCCTTGTCGAGCTTGGCGAAGTCGTCGAGCGACAGGGTGTTGCGAATGCCCGAGACCACGTCCTCGCCCTGCGCGTTGGAGAGGTAGTCGCCGTACACACCTGGCTTCCCGGTCGCAGGGTCGCGGGTGAAGCAGACCCCGGTGCCGGAGGTGGAGCCGAGGTTGCCGAACACCATGGTGCACACGTTGACCGCGGTGCCGAGGTCGTGCGGGATCCGTTCGCGCCGACGGTAGAGCTTCGCCCGGTCGGTGTTCCACGAGTCGAAGACCGAGCGGGTGGCCAGGTCCAGCTGCCGCCGAGGCTCCTGGGGGAAGTCCGAGCCGGTGTGGTCCACGATGATCTGCTTGAACTCGTCGACGAGCTCCTGCAGGTCCTTCGCCTCGAGCTCGACGTCCGTCTCGACGCCCTTCCTCGCCTTGGCGGCGTCGAGGGCCTCCCCGAACGCCTCGCCTTCGACGCCGAGCACCGTCTTGCCGAACATCTGGATCAGCCGGCGGTAGGAGTCCCATGCGAACCGCTCGTCGCCCGAAGCCTCCACGAGCCCGAGCACGGAGCGGTCGTTGAGCCCGACGTTCAAGACGGTCTCCATCATCCCGGGCATGGAGTACTTCGCCCCCGAGCGCACGCTCACCAGCAGCGGATCGGCAGCGTCACCGAGGTGACGCCCGACCTCGTCCTCCAGCCGGCGCAGGGCCATCGTGACCTGGACGGTCAGCTGGTCGGGCTGACGCCCCTGCTCGAGGTAGAACCGGCAGGCCTCGGTCGTGATCGTGAAGCCGGGCGGGACCGGCAGGCCCAGGCGCGTCATCTCGGCGAGATTCGCACCCTTGCCGCCGAGCAGGTCCTTCTGGTCCTTGTCACCCTCACTGAAGTGGAAGACCAGCTTGCTCGTTGATGCCTTCATCTGGGATCCCTTGTCCGGATCAGCCGACGGCTTTGGTCGACGTGCCCATCGGCTGAAGCTCACGGGGACGCCTTGCTGATCGACGTCTTCGTACGGTACCGCCCGGCGCGGATCGGTCAGGTCTATGACCTGAACGGACTATGGGCAGCGGTCTCGGTGGTGCAGTACGAAGTTTGCACGGGGTTGAGACCGACGCGGGAGTGAGTCCATGACGTTGAGTGCGGGTCCGTACGCCGAGATCCCGATCACCGGCAACCACAAGGCGCCCTTCTACGCGTTGCGCTTCGACAAGGACGGTCGGTCGCAGGGACCGCAGACCCGCCAGCACCTGCTCGACTCGCTCCCCGGCGACTACACCGACGTCTACGTCTTCTGCCACGGCTGGAACAACGACTGGGGCACCGCACTCGGGCGCTACCAGGACTTCTTCTCGACGTTCCGCCAGCTGGTCACCGACAACCAGCTCGATCTCGGCCGCCCCTATCGGCCGATTCTGGTCGGCATCTTCTGGCCCTCCACCGCCCTGGTGCTGCCCGGAGAGCGCGGACCTGAGTTCGCCGGAGCCGAGGAGGGCGACCCCAACGAGGCCGACCTGCCCGTGATCGACGAGCTGGGCGGCCTCGTTGCCGAGGACCAGCGGGACCGCTACTACGACCTCCTCGACCGGCCGGCGCTCGACGAGGAAGAGAGCAAGGAGCTGGTCGAGCTTCTCAGCAGCGTCTTCGCCGGTGGCGACGAGGAAGTGCCCCAGGACGCGCCGCGGGATGTCGGCGACGTCCGGGCCGCGTGGGCGATGTACCAGGCGGCCACGGAACCACCGGCCGAGGTCGGGTCCGCGGCCGACTTCGGGGCCGTCGGCGCCCAGCCGCAGACTCCCGGCCAGCCGCTCGCTGCGGGGTTCCTCGACAAGCTCGATCCGCGCAAGCTGGTGCGGCTGCTCACCGTCTACCAGATGAAGGACCGGGCGGGCGTGATCGGCACCAAGGCCGTCGGCCCGCTCCTGCGCGACCTGCTCGGCAAGGCGACGGAGGCGCGCTTCCACCTCATCGGCCACTCGTACGGCGCGCGCGTGCACCTCAACGCGGTGTCCCGTCCCGACGGCGGCCCGCTCCCTCGACCGGTCGATTCGCTGCTGCTCCTGCAACCGGCGGTGAACCACCTCTGCTTCGCCGAGCGGCTCGAGACCGGCACGCCCGGCGGCTACCGCGCGGCGTTGGCCATGGTGAAGCAGCCGATCCTGACGACGTTCAGCCACCACGACTTCCCGTTGCACAACACCTTCCACCTCTCGCTCCGCAGGGGAAAGGACGTCGGTGACATCGGCATCGCGGGCGACGAGCCGCCGAGCACGTACGCCGCGCTCGGCGGTTACGGACCGCGCGGCCTCGCCGAGTGGAAGGAAGTCGGCATCAAGACCTGCCCCGACCCCTATGACCTCGATCCCGCTGGCCCGGAAGTGTGGGCAGTCAGGGGCGGTGACCTCATCAAGGGGCACGGTGACGTCGTCAGCGCCGCCACCGCGTGGGCCCTCTTCAACCTGGTGAAGGGCTGACGACATGGCTATAGCGCTCCAGAAGTTCTACGGACTCCCGGTCCTGGCGGTACAGCTCGCCGAGCTCGACGGTCGGCCGTGCGCGGACCTCTCGCTGGTCGACAACACGGGGCACGAGCACAACATCCTCGACATGCGCTCGATCCCGCTCGACGCCTTCGGCCTTCAGGACACCGACCAGTCCTATGACCGGGTCCAGGTCCCACCAGAGGTGGTCACGTGGGTGTCCGAGTGGGTGCACGAGGCCCTCGACCCCAACTCGGTGCTCTGGATGCACTTCAAGCACCCGTACGGCGTCCTCGGCGCTGTGCCGTGGGAGCGCGACCTCCAGCCGGCGGTCGAGATGCCGCTCCTGCGCATCCCCGACGCGTTCCCGGAGCAGGACCGGTCCAGCTCCGCGCTGGACCTGGCCCTCGTCGCCACCGCGCCGGCTGCCGAGGGGCCGTCGCTGGCCGCGCAGCTGGGTGCTCAGGTGGCCAGGGCGATCGCCGCGGGCATCGGCGACCGCCTGCGGCTGCACGTCTTCGGTGACCTCGAGGCGCGGGACTTCCTCCGCAGCGAGCTGTCGGGGCTGCCGGTGCGTGCGGTCGAGGTGCATGACGTCGAGAGGTCCAGGACGGCCGATGGCTACGGCGGCGAGCTGCGCAACGGGTGGCTGCGCTGGATCCGCCAGGCGATGGGCGGACGGACGCTGGACGCAGTGCACTTCATCGCGCACGGCAACGCGCTCGGGCAGGAAGGCGCGATCCTGACGCCGCTCGAGCCGGACTCGCTCGAACGGGGATGGCCGGTGTCGGTGCAGAGCGGCGAGCTGAAGGCATTCCTCACTCAGGTCGGCGCCCTCGTCGTCGGGTTCTCCAGGCCGCCCGACAACTACTCCGACTTCGGGCTCCGTCGCCTGGTCGACGACCTCGGCGCCGTACGCGCGGGCCCGGTGGTGCTGCACGACCAGGCGCTCGACCAGGACTTCACCAAGCTGCAGGAGTGCTATGCGTTCCTGACCGCGGCCGCGCCGGGTTTCCCACCCGCATCGCCGAGCCTGATGATCATGGCGCAGCCCAAGCAGGTCTACGTCGCAGAGTCGCCCATGCTGCCGACGTCGACCGGTGACGACCTGCCCGCACCCGGCGACGCGGTGAAGGAGCACTTCGAGCGTGACGAGACGCCGATGTGGCTCTCTGCTGCGGAGCGCTACCTCGAGCAGCAGCAAGGGGAGCTGATCCGCTACCGCCAGTCAACCGACGCGCGTACGCCGACGCCGTCGGAGCAGGCCTACTTCGCGGGCGTCGAGTCCGCGATCCGCAAGGTGCGCACGGTCGTCGACAAGTACGCCCAGGAGGCGCTGTGACCGCCATCGTGGTGTACCTCGACCCCCTGCAGGGCGGCGGCAGCGTGTGCTCGGTCAAGGCGCCGTTCAACATCGACAACCCACACGTGGTCAGCGTCGTGACGCTCGACGACGTACTCGCTCTGAACGGACCCAACCTGGTCCGGCAGGTGGGCGAGCTGCTGGCCCAGAAGATCCGCGAGAACACCGCCGTGAGGGCGGCCCTCGACATGGCTCTCGCGCAGCAGAACGGCGCCCCCAGCCTGCCGATCTGCTTCCGCGTCGGCGACCCGACCGCGCACGGGCTGGGCTGGGAGGCTCTGGTCGGCAACAACGCCTTCCTCGCCCTCGACGATCGCTGGCCCATCGCGCGCATCGCCCGCGGTGGCGCCCTGGAGGAGCGGCCGCGTCGGTCGTTCGTGCCGCCGTTGAGGCTGGTGTGCGTGCTGTCCGCGGTGCAGGTCGACGCGATGGACGAGTGGACCGCGATCCACGCCGCTGTCACCCAGGCACGTCAGGCGAACCTCGCCGTGAAGGTGACCGTCTTCTCGGGTCAGGAGAGCGTGGTCACCACGATCACCGGCCTCGGCGACGCCGACATCACCGCCCTGCCGGTGCCGCCGCCGGGCGGCCCGACCGGGCTGGTGCAGGCGATCGAGGGTCAGGAGCCGCACCTGCTGCACCTGTTCTGCCACGGCACCATCGCCAACGGAGTCCGCCTCCTCGAGATCGGCACCGCGCAGGACTTCGACACCAACGACGGGACCAGCTCGGTCAAGGTCAATGTCGAGGAGCTCGGCCGGTCCGTGGCCCGTGCGGGGGCCTGGGGTGTCGTGCTGAACACGTGCCGTGGCGCGCAGTCGTCGGACGAGTCGCTGACCCACGCCGAGCAGCTGGTGAGCGCCGGCGTCCCCGCCGCGGTCGGCATGAAGCGCCAGGTCGACGTCGCAGACGCCGTGGCCTTCACCACGGCGTTCTACCCCGAGCTGTTCGACACCGTCCGCGAGACCGTGGCGAAGGGGCTGGGGGAGCAGTCGTTCAGCTGGGCAGACCTGCTCATCCGTGCTCGGCGCGGCCTGCGCGACCTGCACGGGTCCAACCCGGACGCCAACGACTCGTGGACCATGCCCGTGCTCTATGGCACGCCGGGCGGGTTCTCGCTCGTGGTCACCGCTCACGACGCGCAGGAGACCGACGTGCAGCACACGATCGGCGAGGCCGGGCTCGTCGAGGGCCTTGTCGATGCCATCGCGCCGGAGGGCGCCCCGGTCGAGTTCCTCGACGAGCTACGCCTCGTTGCCCCCAGCGGGCTGGGCGGATGAGCCTTCCGGGCACGCTGACCCTCAATGCGTACACCGGCGACGACGCCCCGGTCAGCGGCGCCCTCGCACAGGACGCGAACCGGTGGGGAAGCAAGGGCAACGTGCTCCGCAAGCAGCAGACGCTCGCACCCGCGGACGCGGCGCTGCTCACCGACTGGATGCATGAAGACATCGGGTGGGGCGTCGTACTGCCGGACCGGGACGACCTCTCTCCCGCCGAGAAGGCCAGAGGCGTCGACGCGCCGGTGCCCATCCAGAAGCTCATCGCCGAGCGCGGCAACGCGCCGGTGCTGCGCTACCGCGCCGACCTCGGTGACGAGAAGCTGGCCCGCTACTTCGAGGACGGCAGCCGCCAGGACCCGGAGATCGGGTTGAGCGACTTCGGCGTCGCCAAGGGAAGGCTGCCTCTCTACCTGCTCGTCGTCGGCTCGCCGAGCGAGGTGCCCTGGCGGGTGCAGTTCGCGCTCAACCGGCGCCACCACGTCGGCCGTCTCGACCTGCCGGAGCCCGGCCTGACGAGGTACGTCGACGCGCTGCTCGCGGGATGGGAGGACCAGGACTCCGAAGTGGGCCACGCCCTGGTGTGGAGCGTGGACTTCGACGCCATCACCCACACGATGGACGCCACCGTCGCCGACGTCATCGCCACCGCCATGGGCACCGACAACGAGCTGGCCGTGTCCCGCATCGAGGGCGCGGCCGCAACCTGCCAGGCGCTGTTCGACGCCCTCACCGAGCAACGGCCATCGGTGATCGTCACCAGCAGCCACGGCAAGACCGGCCCCATCGGCAAGGCCGAGGAGATGCGCGCATCGCTCGGCCTTCCGGTCGACAACGACCGCAATGTCCTGTCGATCGAGACGCTGCTTGCCGCGTGGCAGCCGGCGGGCGCGATCTGGTACGCCCAGGCGTGCTGCTCCGCAGGCAGCAACGACGGCACGTCGTACGACGGCCTGCTCGAAGCCGGCTCGCTGGCCGACCAGGTGACCAGCGCGGTCGGTGAGCTCGGCTCCGCGGTCGCGCCACTGCCTACCGCTTTGCTCGGAGCGGAGAAGCCGCTGCGCGCCTTCGTCGGACACGTCGAGCCCACGTTCGACTGGACTCTGGTGCAGCAGGACACCGGCCAGTGGCTCACTGCGGGGCTGACCGAGGCGTGGTACCCGAGCCTCTACCGCCGCACGCCGCTCGGCCTCGCTCTCGACGAGCACTACCGCGGGGTCGGCGAGCTGTACAGCAAGCTCAAGACCGCCCTCGACGACGTAGCGCTGATGAAGGAAGGCGCCCGCGACCGGGCGACGTACTACCGCCTCACCGCCACCGACCGGCAGAGCCTGGTCATCCTCGGCGACCCGACGGTGATGGTCCCGCCGCTGCCGAGTCAGGGTGGCTGACGTCGCCTGGATGCTTCATCCGGCGGAGGGTGCCGCGTCGTGCCGACCCGCAGCGACGTAGCGTCGGGCCGTGCGGACGAGGTGGGTGGTGGCGCTCGCACTGGTCGCCGCCCTGGCCGGCTGCACCGGCAGCGACGATCCCGCGGGCACGCCGGAGGTGGAGACTGCTTCGGCCAGCCCGACCGCGTCCGCCACCGGCGCGGACGACGTGAAGGTGCTCTTCCGCGCGGCGGTCAAGCCGCTGGTGGACCAGCCGGTGATCGACTTCCGCCACGACGTGTTCTCCGGCCCGGCGCTGGCCATCGAGACGAAGGGCCGGGCGTTCCAGCAGGCGGGCTGGCAGTCGACCACCACCTCGCCCAAGGAGCTCGCCAGCACCGAGGCGCCCGAGGGCGAAGAGGTCAAGGGCTCGATGGAGGTCCGCGCGGTCGACGCCGACCTCTACATGCAGCTGTCCACGTGGGAGGAGCCGCTGGCCGGCTGCTGGCTGCGCACCGGGCCGGGTCAGGTGCCGGGCGGCCAGCTTGCGATGACGCCCGGTGTGCCGGGCTTCATCACGCTCCTGGGTGCGCTCCGGCCGGAGGTGGTCGTGGACCAGGACGGCGACACGATCGTCATCGGCGCCGACGTACCCCTCCGGATCGGGCTTCAGCTCCTGACCACGGGCGTCCTCGGTCTCGTGCAGCTCGACGCCAGCCAGCTCGGCCGGGCATCCGTCCCCGTCGGCGTCCGGCTCATCAACGGCGTGCTCACCGATGTCGAGCTCCAGGGCGGTGACCTGGTCAGCGCCGTACGCGCGGCCGGCGGCGACGTGCCGCCCGACGCGGAGATCACCCTGAGCGAGCTGCGGATCTCGGTGAACTACAAGGCCGGTCCCGCCGATGCCCCACGGGTGACGGCCCCCGCGGACGCCTTGGTGATGACCAACGCCGACGTGAAGGCGGACCGGGGCTGTCGCGCCTAGTAGCCCTAGAAGCGCTGCAGGCCGGTCACGAGGGCCAGCACGATCAGCCACAGCCCGCTGACGGTCAGCCCGGCGATAGTGATGAACCTGTCCAACGTGACTCCTGATGGAAGTCCGAGCGCGCCCGCGCGGAAGAGACACACCCTACTTGAAGAACTCTTCAACTAGTCAACCTTTCCCGGTCACGAATCGTCAGGGATGTCTGGAGCCATGTCGTAGGTGACCCAGGGCTGCGCGTCGGCCAGCCGGTCGTAGAGCCGGCGGGCCACGTCGTTGTCGGCGCCGGTGATCCAGGTGACCACGCCCCAGCCTCGGTCCGCGGCAAGGGAGCGCAGGTGCGCGAGCAGTGCCTCGCCCGCACCCGTGCCGCGTCGCGAAGGATCGACGAACAGGTCATCGAGGAAGCCGCCCCAGTCGCCCTCGAGCGGACGCGCGAACGCGCGGACGTGCGCCATGCCGACCACGTCGCCGTCGAGCTCAGCCACGAAGCACTCCATCTCATCCAGCTCCGTGATCCGCTGCCACAGGTGGTCGAGGTCCGGGGCAGACACTTCGTAGAAAGCTGCGTACCCGCGGTAGAGCTCCGCCCACCGCTCGCGGTCCGGCTCCGCCGCCGGGCGTACGACGAGTGCCACGCCGCTCAGAGCCCCTGCTCGCTCATGCCAGGCATGGTCCCACGGGCTGGTCCTCGGGCCCATCCACTCCACCGACGGCTCCGAACCGCTTAGCACGTGGGCCATCGGGGTCCGCGATGACGAAGGGTTCCCCATGAGAAAGCCAAGCCCCTCCGTCCTGGTCTCGGTCGCGGCGCTGATGGTCGCACTGGGCGGGACGTCGTACGCCGCCGTGCAGGTCAACGGCGCCAACATCAAGAACAACACGGTCACGAGCAGCAAGATCACGAACCAGACGCTGCGGTCCAAGGACGTGGCCGACGGGTCGATCAAGGCCAAGGACCTCAAGCCGGGCACCATTCCCACCGGTGCCCGCTGGGCCCTGGTCAACGGCGCGGGCCAGATCGAGGCCCAGTCAGGCGGGTTCAGCGTGGCCTTCGCCTACCCGGTCCTGCCCAACACGGCACCCGCGCCGGGCGACAACAGCCTGCGGGCCAACGGCAACGTCTACATCAACGCCAACGAGCCGCTCGGCAACAACGCCGTCCTGGCCTCCGTGGCGCTCCAGAACACGGTGGACCAGAACGCCGACGGGATCACCAACGGCAGGGCGACCGCTCCCGACGCGAACCCGGAGTTCTCCGGCGAGATCGCCGTCAGCCAGTGCGGCACGGCGATCACCGTGTGCGGCCCGCCCGGCACGCAGGTGCCGAATGTCTTCGTGGCCAGCCCGCGACTGAGCGACGGCGGCTTCACCACCGACGCCAACCGCAAGAGGTTCTACGTGATCGTCACCGGCGACTCGAGCGACTACACGGGTCCTGCGCTCTGACCCGCCATGGCGAGTTGCGGGGCGCGCACCGCTAGAGATCGGTCAGCGCGTCCCGCGGCTCGTGGGACTCCGTGTGGGTGTTGAAGTCGGAGTCCTTGCGACTGACGATCTCGCGGCGCTCCTCGAACGACAGTGCTTCCAGTGCCTCCTTGAACGCCGCCGGCTGCCCGCTCACCTCGGGTGCCTCGGGGATGGGGATCACGGTGTGCACGATCCGGTCGTCGTACACGTGCACGGTGTTGAACGCCTGGTGGCCGTCGACACCTGAGATCAGCCGGTCCACCGGCGCCGGGTCGGTGGTGTAGCAGGACGCCGAGGCGATGGAGACCGGGATGCCGGCGAACGTCGAGTGCGACGTGTAGTGGAAGTGGCCGCCGAGGATCTGCCGCACGTCGCTGCCCTCGACCACCTCCGCCAGCCGGTCCTGGTCGAGCAGCTCGATGATCGCCGCCGGCTCCAGGGTCGGCACCGGGATCGGCGCGTGGTGCATCGCGAGGATCGTCCCGTGCTCGGCAGGCGTGCTCAGGATGTCGCGGAGCCAGTCGAGCTGCTCGGGCGCCAGCGCGCCGTGGTGGTACCTGGGCACGCTCGTGTCCAGGGCCACGATCCGCAGCCCGCCCACGTCGTAGACCCGGTCCTGCGGACCGTCGTCGTCGGAGCCGAAGAGTCCCTTCGCGTACGGCGCGCGCTCGTCGTGGTTGCCGATCACCCAGACCACCTGCGCGCCCATGTCCGCAGCAACGGGCTCGACGAGCTCTCGCAACCGCGCGTACGCGTCGGGCTGTGCCTTGTCCGCGAGATCGCCGGTGAACACCAGCGCCTGCGGAACCGGGTCGAGCCGGCCGAGACGCTCGAGGGCGAGCTGCAGCCCCGCCTCGGGCACGACGACGCCGTACTGCCGGACGCCGTGCGCGAGCAGGTGGACGTCGCTGAGGTGGGCGACCGTGAACCGGGGACTGGGGTATTGGCCGTACTGCACGGGCTGACGCTAGCGCCCACGGTCTAGCAGGTTCGGACCAGGCGGAAGACCGGGATCACGCGGTCGGTGCGCTCCTCGTACTTGGCGTAGTTCGGCCACACCTCGAGCATCGTCCGCCAGGCCGCGGCTCGGTCCTCGCCGGTCAGCTCCGTGGCCGTGACCGCGAACTTCTGCCTGCCGTGGTCGACCCTGGCCGCACCGTCCGCCGCCCGGAGGTTGCCCACCCACAACGGCGTCTTGGGGCCACCGAAGTAGGAGCCGGCGATCAGGATCGTGTCGTCGTCGGGGACGCACAGGAGCGGCGTCGTCCGCTCGACCCCGGACCTGCGGCCCGTCACGGTCAGGTTGAGGTTGGGCAGTCCCGCGATGTCCAGGATCGTCACCCGGCCGCGCGTCACGCGGTACAGGAACTTGTCGATCCACACCACCTGCGGCAGCAGCTTCGGCATCCACGACATCGCGCCGATCCGGATCGCGAGCGGGGTGAACAGGCCCATGTGGGCAGTCTAGGAACGCGGCGAGAAACGAGCTCGAGTCACACGTGCGGGTTGGGCACGCGTTCCACGAGCACGCCGATCTTGTCGATCCGGTGCTCGGGGTTCCCGAACTGGTCCGTCCAGAAGTTGCCGGCGGCGCGGTCCTCGGGGGTCGCGCAGGTCGAGACCGTGATGTAGCCGCGCTTCGGATTCTTGCCGGGCTTGCCCGGCACGGGCGCGCGTTGCTCCCGAAGGGACTTCGCCGATCGGAAGGACACCCACCGGGTCTTGATGATCTCGTAGATGTAGCGCCACTGGCCCGCGTCGACGTACACCCTCGAGCCGTTGTCCAGCCTCGGCGTGTGCCGGAAGATCCCACCGTGCGTGGTCCGGTGCGCCGTGACCTGGTAGTTGCCCAACCCGCCGGGTCCGGTCCCGCCGTGGGGGCCGTAGGGACTCGCGGCGATCCCGCGGTTCTGGATCCGGGTGCCGGGGCCGTCGTCGGTCTTGCCTCGGTAGGCGATCACCGGCAGCTGGTGGATCCTGACGCCGGGGATGGTCAGCCGGGCGTTGCGGGGCTCGCCATCGCTGAACTCGACGTCCGGTCTGGCGGTCGCTGCTGTCGTTCGCGTCGCAGCCGAGACCGGCTCGGCCAGCCCGCTCGCGGTGAGGATGGCCGCGATCGTTGCGAGACCGATGGCCATCCGGATCAGATGCTGACCTGCGCCGCTTCTGGGAACCGGGGTGGGGCTTTGAGGCATGGACTGCTGGTACCCGGCCACTGACTAGACCCGCGCCGATTCGACGCGTCCGGCCACCTCGCCCAGGGTGATCCGGCCGCCGTCGGTGCCGGGCGCCGAGTAGCGCAGCACCACGTCGTCGCCGTCCTCGAGGAAGGTGTGGCTGGTCTTGTCGGCGCCGGCGAAGGGCTCGGCACCTCCCCACGACAGCTCCAGGAACGAGCCCCGCTGGTCCGGTTCCGGTCCGCTGATCGTGCCCGACGCGTACAGGTCACCCGTGCGCAGCGAGGCGCCGTTCACGGTCAGGTGCGCGAGCATCTGGGCTGGCGACCAGTACATGGTGCGGTACGGCGGCCGGCTGACCACCTCGCCGTTCAGCTCGACCTCCACGTCGATGTCGAGGCCGCGCGTCGCGCCGGGACCGAGGTAGGGGAGTGGCTCCGGGTCCTGCTCGGGCAGCTCCACCCAGGCGGCGTCGAGCGCGGCCAGCGGCGTCACCCACGGCGAGATCGAGGTCGCGAACGACTTGCCGAGGAACGGCCCGAGCGGGACGTACTCCCACGCCTGGATGTCTCGCGCCGACCAGTCGTTGAGCCCGGTGACGCCGAAGACGTGGTCGGCGAAGCCGGTGAACGGCACCGGCACACCATGCTCCGACTGCGCCCCGACGACGAAGCCGAGCTCCGCCTCGATGTCGAGCCGCGTGGACGGGCCGTACGTCGGAGCGCTCTCGTCGGGCGCCTTGCGCTGTCCGTTGGGCCTGGTGACCGGTGTGCCCGAGACCACGATGGTGCCGGCCCGGCCGTGGTAGCCGATCGGCAGGTGTCGCCAGTTGGGGGGGAGCGGGGAAGTGCCGGGCCGGAACATCTTGCCGACGTTGGACGCGTGCTCGAGCGATGCGTAGAAGTCGACGTAGTCGGCCACCTCGACCGGGAGGTGCAGCGTCACCTCCTCGAGAGGCAACGGCTCGCACCCGCCCTCGATGAGGGCGCGGACCTCCTCACGAGTCTGCCGCCAGACCTCCGGGCCGAGGGCCATGAACGGGTTGAGCGCCGCCTCGGCGAACTCCAGCCGCCCGGTCTCGCCGTGCAGGTCGACGACCCAGGCGCCCTCCTCGTCGTCGTAGCGCACGCCGACGCGGCGCGGCCCGCCGGCGACCGAGAAGACGCCGTACGGCAGGTGGTCGAGCCCGAACCCGTTCACGGGACCAACCCCAGCCCTCGCAGGTCCGCCAGCGGTTCGGCCACCGAGCACGACCCGAACGAGCGGAACCAGCGCCGGCCGCCGGCCAGGTCGACATCCGCTGCGGCGGCCACCAGCACCGCGCCGTCGCGCTGCTCCAGCACATCGACCACCTCGTCCGGCGAGGCGCCGTCGAAGGCGCGCCTTGTCGCGACCAGGACGTTGACGAAGCCGTGGTGCTCGAACCCGTCGTCGCCCGTGTGCCGGACCGCGTTGTGCAGCCCGGCCGTGCACTTGAACGACGTCTCGCGGTCCAGCGCGGCGTCGATCCAGCCGGCCAGCACCTCCGAGGTCGGGTACGCCGCTGCATCGAGCCCGCCGGTGCGGAACTTCAGGAGCAGCTCGGCCTCGGCGACGACGTCGGCAGCCGCGAGCCATCTGCCCTCCGCTGGAGTTGCGGGCAGCTCGACGTACACCGGGACCGCGGTCTCGACCTCACGGAGAGCGGCCACCACCCGCCGGGCGTTGCCCGTGGGGTCATCGAGGTCGCGCACCGCGATCTCGATGCCTGCCAGATCCAGGCCGAGCTTGGCGCAGAGCCCGACCGGGCCTGCCAGCTGACCCGCGCCGCCGGTGACGACCACCGACAACGGCCCGCCGAAGCCGCGCACGAGCGGAAGGTCCGTGTCCTTGAGGACGAACGTGCCGACCAGCTCGGCTCCGCCCTCGGCCGACCGCGCGCCGTACGCCGCGGTGGCCTCGTGCAGCGGAGCATCACCGGGCGGGAAGATCGCGGCATCGTCGACCAGACGGGCCCACGCATCGTCGAGTGGCACGGGGATAACGTACGAGACATGGCGCACTACCGAGCAGTGGGTGAGGTTCCGCCGAAGCGACACACCCAGCACCGCGACCCCGACGGCAACCTCTACCGCGAGGAGCTGATGGGGGAGGAGGGGTTCTCCTCCGACTCCTCGCTGCTCTACCACCGCGGCGTGCCGTCGGCGATCGTCGGCAGCGAGATCTGGGAGCTGCCCGACCAGACCCGCACGCCGAACCACCCGCTCAAGCCGCGCCACCTCAAGCTGCACGAGCTCGCCACCGACAAAGATGCGGTCACCGGACGCCGGCTGGTGCTCGGCAACAACGACGTCCGGATCGGCTACGTCGTCACGGGCGTCGACCCCTCGGCCGTACTACCGCAACGCCATCGGCGACGAGTGTGTGTACGTCGAGGCCGGCTCCGGCACCGTCGAGACCGTCGTCGGCGTCCTGAGCTATCGCACCGGTGACTACGTGATCGTGCCGCGCGCGACCACGCACCGCTGGGTGCCGTCGGAGCCGAGCCAGCTCTACGCGATCGAGGCGAACAGCCACGTCGCGCCGCCCAAGCGCTACCTGTCGCGCTACGGGCAGCTGCTCGAGCACGCGCCGTACTGCGAGCGCGACCTGCACGGTCCGACAGACCCGTTCCTGGCCGAAGGGGAGGACGTCGAGGTGCTGGTCAAGCACCGCACCAGCGCGGGCATCGTCGGCACCCGCATGACCTACGCGACGCACCCGTTCGACGTGGTCGGCTGGGACGGCTGCCTCTACCCCTACACCTTCAACATCGACGACTACATGCCGATC
The DNA here is from genome assembly GCA_963825455.1 of uncultured Actinomycetota bacterium. GTDB lineage: Bacteria > Actinomycetota > Actinomycetes > Propionibacteriales > Nocardioidaceae > Nocardioides. The sequence goes on along the minus strand of CAWGTG010000001.1, from coordinate 190,998 downwards.
ACCGGCAAGGTCCACCAGCCGCCGCCCGTGCACCAGGTCTGGGAGGGCCACAACTTCGTGGTCTGCAACTTCCTGCCTCGCAAGGTCGACTACCACGAGCTCTCGATCCCGGTGCCCTACTACCACTCCAACGTCGACAGCGACGAGGTCATGTTCTACGTCGGCGGCGACTACGAGGCGCGCAAGGGCTCGGGCATCGGGCTCGGCTCGATCTCGCTGCACCCGGGCGGCTACGCGCACGGCCCCCAGCCGTCGGCGATCGAGGCCTCGCTGGGCGTGGACTACTTCGAGGAGTCGGCCGTCATGGTCGACACCTTCGCCCCGCTCGACCTGGGCGAGGGCGGGCTGGCGGTCGAGGACCCGGCGTACGCGTGGACCTGGGCGGGTCGCGGCCCGGACGGCGGGGACAGTCCGGCGGTGTTCAGCAACTCCTGAATCGGGTCAGCGACGCAACGTCGCGACCAGCCAGACCGTCGTGGCCACGAGGACGCCGGTCCACGGGGGAAGATCGGGAGCCGCTTCTGGAGCGAGCGCCGCGTCGAACAGCTCCCGCAGCGCCGCGTCGTCACCGTCGCTCACCCGCCGGAGCAGGTGTGCGTCGGTGACGTCGTATCTCCTCACGCTCCCCCTGTCGCGAGCCATGCCCTCGAGGGATTTCCTCCCCCACAACGGCGCTGACCCGGCAGAAACTTTCTGCCGGGTCAGCGTCGCGGTGCGTCAGTTTGTGACGGGTCAGCCGATCTTCATGACCTTGGTGCCGCCGGCGAACTTGTCGAACCAGTGCTGCCGGTTCACGGGGTCGCCGTTGATGCCGACCGCGATGAGGATCACCGAGGCCAGCTCGGCCAGGCCACCGACGAACGGAATGATGCCGAAGGCGTACCAGATGTTGCGCTTGACGGCCTCGTTCATGTTCGGGTTGCTGTGCCCGTCGGGCCCGACCGTCTTGAGCTTCATCACCTGCTTGCCGATGGTCTGGCCCCGGTCGGACTCCATGTAGCCGAAGTACCCGAGGTAGAGCAGCGCCGCCACGGCCCCGCTCAGGAACACCGCGAGGAAGTAGCTGGTGGACGCGAGCAGCACGACGTAGAGGATGACGTAGACGATCCCGACGATGATCCCGTCGATGAGGCGGGCCAGGAACCGGTCAACCAGGTTGCCGGGCTGGCCGGGGCCGTACGCCGCACCGGGCGTCGGCGGCATCGGAGCCGCTGCGCCGGCCGGGGGCGGCGGGGGCGGGGGAACCGTGCTCGGGTTGGCGGGCGGGGGCGGGGCGGCCGCTTCGGGTGCCGGCGGCGGGGGCGTCGGCTCGCCGGGAGGCGGCGTCGACCCTGCGGGAGGCTCGGTGCTGCTCATGCAGTGCTCCTTCGTGGGTACTGATGTAGGCGACGTGGTGTTGGACGGCCACTGGGGGGTACGCCGTTCCACGTTGCGATCGCGCCGAACATAGTCCTTCCTCCGGGCACATGACAGGACCTGGACGGACGATTCGGACGGGAGTGGCCGGGGCTCGGGTGCCCTGGCGGGTATCACGAGCGAGGAGTGGGTGTATGACCCGCAAGCCCCCGACCCGCGACATCGACGAGAGCCGGCTCAGCGTCGGCCACGCTCAGGACCACGCGGCCGGTCCCACCGCGGTGGCAGTGACGATGAAGCGGGCGATCGAGCAGATGGGGCTGCGCCGCGCGACCAGGACCCTGCTCAAGCTCAACCAGGTCGACGGCTTCGACTGCCAGGGCTGCGCCTGGCCGGACCCGGCACCGGAGCACCGGCACACCGCGGAGTTCTGCGAGAACGGCGCCAAGGCGGCCACCGAGGAGGCCACCCGGCGTCACATCGGCCGCGAGTTCTTCGCCGCCCACCCGCTCGTCGAGCTCGAGGAAAAGACCGACTACTGGCTGGGCCAGCAGGGCCGGATCGTGGAGCCGATGGTGCTTCGTCCGGGCGGCACCCACTACCAACCGATCACGTGGGACGACGCGTTCGAGCTGGTCGGCGAGCACCTGCGCGGGCTGGGAAGCCCGGACGAGGCGGTGTTCTACACGTCCGGCAAGACGTCCAACGAGGCGGCGTTCGTCTACCAGCTCTTCGCCCGGGCGCTCGGCACCAACAACCTGCCCGACTGCTCGAACATGTGTCACGAGTCCACCTCGGTGGCGCTGGCCGAGGTGATCGGCATCGGCAAGGGCTCGGTCACCCTCGAGGACGTCCACAAAGCAGGGCTGATCGTCATCGCCGGCCAGAACCCGGGCACCAACCATCCGCGGATGCTCTCCGCGCTGGAGCTGGCCAAGAAGAACGGCGCGAAGATCGTGTCGATCAACCCGTTGCGGGAGGCGGGGCTGGGGCGCTTCAAGAACCCGCAGACCCCGCGCGGCGTGGTCGGCCGGGGCACCACGCTGGCCGACCTGCACCTGCCGATCCGGGTCAACGGCGACCTTGCACTGTTCCAGGCGATCGGCGCGCTGCTGCTGAAGTGGGACGCCGTCGACCGCGACTTCATCGAGCAGTACACCAGCGGCTTCGAGGAGTACGCCGCACACGTGAAGGACCTCGACTGGGACCAGGTCCGGACCGCCACCGGGCTGTCCCGGGACCAGATCGAGGAGTGCGCGGCGATGTTCCGCGACTCCTCGCGCACGGTGATCTGCTGGGCGATGGGGCTGACCCAGCACCGCAACTCGGTCGCCACCATCAAGGAGATCGCCAACGTGGCGTTCCTCCAGGGCAGCATCGGCAGGCCTGGCGCCGGGCTCTGCCCGGTCCGCGGGCACTCCAACGTGCAGGGCGACCGGACGATGGGCATCTGGGAGCGGCCCAAGCCGGAATTCCTCGACGCGCTGCGCGACGAGTTCCACTTCGAGCCGCCGCGCGAGCCCGGCTTCGACACCGTCGAGTCGGTCAAGGCGCTCGCGGCCGGCCGGGCGCGGGTCTTCTTCGCGATGGGCGGCAACTTCGTCTCCGCGGTCTCCGACACCGACGTCACCGAGCAGGCGATGGGCAACGCCGAGCTCACCGTGCACGTCTCGACCAAGCTGAACCGCTCGCACGTCGTGCACGGCCGGACCGCCCTGATCCTCCCGGCGCTCGGGCGCAGCGAGAAGGACCTGACCGGCGGCCGCGAGCAGCGGGTGACCGTCGAGGACTCGATGTCGGCGGTGCACGCCTCGAAGGGTCCGCTCGACCCAGCCTCCGACCAGCTCCGCTCCGAGGTCGACATCGTCTGCTCGCTGGCGCTGGCCACCCTCGGCGGCGAGCACGGCATCCCGTGGGGCGTCTTCCGCTCCGACTACTCGACCATCCGCCAGCGCATCGCGCGGGTGGTGCCGGGCTGCGCGGCGTACGACGAGAAGGTGAACCAGCCCGGCGGCTTCACGCTCCCGGACCCGCCGCGCGACAGCCGGGAGTTCCCGACGGAGACAGGCAAGGCGATCTTCACCGCCAGTCCGATCGACGTGCTCGAGGTGCCGGAGGGCCATCTCCTGCTGCAGTCCCTGCGGTCGCACGACCAGTTCAACACCACGATCTACGGCCTCGACGACCGCTACCGCGGCATCAAGAACGGCCGGCGGGTGGTCCTCGTGCACCCCGACGACATCGCGCACCTGGGCTGGGAGGACGGCGACCACGTCGACCTCGTGAGCGTCTGGCACGACGGGTCCGAGCGGGCCGTGACCGACTTCCGCATCGTGTCCTACGACCAGCCGCGCGGGTGCGCCGCGGCGTACTACCCGGAGACGAACCCGCTGGTCCCGCTCGACTCCAAGGCCGAGGGCAGCAACACCCCGACCTCGAAGTCGGTGATCATCCGCCTGGAGAAGCCTGCCGGTCGTCGCAACGGCGTGATCAAGCAGGGCGATGGTCACGAGGTCGGCCACAAGCGCGCTACGGACCCCATCCACCAGTCCTGAGCCAGAATCGAGGTGTGAGCAACCTCGAGGACAAGCCCGATGAGGTCGTGTGCGAACCATCGCGCACTGGAATCGAGGTGCTGACGCCCCGCGACGTACCGCTCGGCGGGCCGCGCGCGATGACCGTACGTCGCACCCTGCCGCAGCGGGAGCGGTCGCTGATCGGCGCGTGGTGCTTCCTCGACCACTACGGCCCCGACCACGTCGCCGACTCCGGCGGCATGAGCGTCGCACCGCACCCGCACACGGGGCTGCAGACGGTGTCCTGGCTGTTCACCGGCGAGATCGAGCACCGCGACAGCGCCGGCCACCACGCCATGGTCCGGCCGGGCGAGCTGAACCTGATGACCGCGGGCCACGGCATCAGCCACTCCGAGGTCTCGACGCCGGAGACCACGGTGCTGCACGGCGCCCAGCTGTGGGTTGCCCTGCCGTCGTCGGCCCGCGACGACGCCCCGACGTTCGAGCACTACGCACCCGCCGGTGTGAGCGGCGAGGGCTGGGAGGCCAGGGTCTTCCTCGGCTCCTTGCTCGGCGACACCTCGCCGGTCGCGACCGCGACGCCGTTGCTCGGTGCCGAGCTGCTGCTCGGCGCCGGTACCGAGCTGCACCTCGACGTCGACCCGACGTTCGAGCACGGCGTACTGGTCGACACGGGCGTCGTCTCGCTCGGCGACGTCGAGACCAAGCAGCACGAGCTCGCCTACCTGCCGCCCGGCTCGCAGCGGCTGACCCTGGAGGCCGTCGCGGATGCCCGGGTGCTGCTGCTCGGCGGCCCGCCGTTCGGCGAGGCGATCGTGATGTGGTGGAACTTCGTCGGCCGCAGCCACGAGGACGTCGTCGCCTTCCGCGAGGCGTGGATGGCCCAGCTCGAGGACGGCGGGTACGCCGACGGGCGGTTCGGCATCCCGACAGGTGACGACCAGCCGCCGATCCCGGCGCCACCGTTGCCCAACGCACGGCTCAAGGAGCGGCGTTAGACGCTGTCGGCGGCGTAGGTCAGGATCGCTGGCATGGGTCCGGTGGTGGGTGACGACGGCGTCGCGCGCTGTCCGTGGGGCAGTGGTCCGGGCGTGATGCGCGACTACCACGACACCGAGTGGGGCAACCGGGTGCACAGCGAGTCGGCGTACCTCGAGCGGCTCACCCTCGAGGCGTTCCAGTCCGGGCTCTCGTGGTCGACCATCCTCAACAAGCGCGAGGCGTTCCGCGAAGTCTTCCAGGGCTTCGACCCCGACAAGATCGCGGCGTTCGGCGAGGACGACGAGGCCCGGTTGATGCAGGACGCCCGGATCGTCCGCAACCGCGCAAAGATCTCGGCCGCGGTGGTCAACGCCCGGGCCACAGTGGCTCTGCGTGAGGCCGGAGGACTCGAGGCGCTGGTGCTGTCGTTCGCCCCCGAGGATGCGCCGGCGCCGAAGTCCACTGAGGAGATGCAGACAACCTCACCCGAGTCGAAGGCGCTGTCCACGGAGCTGAAGAAGCGCGGCTTCGCCTTCGTCGGCCCGACCACCATGTTCGCCCTGATGGAGGCGATCGGGATCTTCGACCCGCACCTGGTCGGCTGCTTCCGGCGGGGTCAATCCGGCTGACGGAAGCCTGCGCTGGGACTCGCCCACTCGCTGGTCGAGCTTGTCGAGACCGCCGCAGCCTGCGCTGGGAGGCGACCTTGTCAATCGACCAGTCGGCCGCCGAAGGCCAGCCGGCCCGATGCGCTCTCCTCGAACAGCACGTGCACGTTCTCCGGGTCCCGCCCCACCACGTCGGCGACGGCGGCGGTCACGCGGCTGACGCGGTCGGCCAGGTCCTGCCCGGTGGGCCGTTGGCGCTCCAGCACCGTCACGAAGACGGGCTGCACTCCCTCCGGCATCCCGCCGTTCTCGGCGTACTGGCTCGACTCCAGCAGCCGGACCCGCACCCAGGTCCCGCCGGGTCGCGAGGCGAGGGCCTCGCCGACGGCGTCGGCGAGGCGCTGGGTCGTGTCCGCCGTCACCAACGTCTCGCCCACGAGCTCGACGTCGACGATGGGCACGTCAGTCCGCCTGAGCGACCAGCCCGGCCGCCTCGACGCCCGCCAGGGCGGCCTCCTCGTCGTGGTCGGACGTGTCACCCGAGACTCCGACCGCGCCGAGGAGAGTCCCGTCCGCGGCCTTCACCAGCACTCCGCCCGGCACCGGCACCAGCGCGCCGACGGAGTGGGTGACGGCGGCGACGAAGTACGGCTGCTGCTCGGCGCGCTCCATCAGCGAGCGCGAGCCCATCCCCAGCGACACCGCGCCGTGCGCCTTGCCGTGGGCGACCTCGAACCGCTTGTTGGACGAGCCGTCCTCGCGCTCCACCGCGAGCACGTGCCCGCCGGCGTCGAGGACGACGACCGTGAGCGGCTTGAACTGGGCCGCGCTGCCGGCGGCCAGAGTGCCGGCGATGATCGCGCGGGCCTGGGAGAGGGACAGGGTCATGACTCACCCTTCTGTGCCGACTTCAGCGCTCGACGACGGCGGTGCAGGATCGGTTCGGTGTAGCCCGAGGGCTGGGTGAGCCCCTCGAAGACGAGGTCGTGTGCGGCGCCGAACGCCTCGCCGTCGTAGGACGGGCCCATCGGCAGGTAGCCCTGGTCACCTGCTTGGCCGGCCTGCTGCTCGTCGACCACGTCGGCCATCCGGCGGAACGCCGCCTCGACCTCGTCGGCGGTGACCACCCCGTGCCGCAGCCAGTTGGCCACGTGCTGGGAGGAGATCCGGCAGGTGGCGCGGTCCTCCATCAGCGCCGTGCCGTGGATGTCGGGCACCTTCGAGCAGCCGACGCCGTCGTCGACCCAGCGCTTCACGTAGCCGAGGATGCCCTGCAGGTTGTTCTCGATCTCCGCGGTCCTGTCCTCGTCGCTCCACGCGGGCGAGGCGGCCAGCGGCACGGTGAGCAGCTCCTCGATCGTCGTACGTCGGCCGCCCTGCTTCTGATCGGCCAACAGCTCCTGCTGCCGGGCCGCGACGTCGACCTGGTGGTAGTGGAGCGCGTGCAGCGTCGCCGCGGTCGGCGACGGCACCCACGCGCATGACGCACCGGCCTGCGGGTGGCCGATCTTCTGCTCCAGCATCGCCGCCATCTCGTCCGGCATCGCCCACATGCCCTTGCCGATCTGCGCCCGGCCCTGGAGCCCGCACGCGAGCCCGATGTCGACGTTCTGGTCCTCGTAGGCCTTGATCCACTCGGTCGATTTCATGTCGCCCTTGCGGATCATCGCGCCGCCCAGCATCGAGGTGTGCAGCTCGTCGCCGGTGCGGTCGAGGAACCCGGTGTTGATGAACGCGACCCGCCCCCGCGCCGCGTGGATGCAGGCCTTGAGGTTCGCCGACGTGCGCCGCTCCTCGTCCATGATCCCGAGCTTGATCGTGCCCCGACCGAGCCCGAGCAGGTCCTCGACGGCGGCGAACAGGTCGTCGGTGAACTTCACTTCGTCCGGCCCGTGCATCTTCGGCTTCACGGCGTACATCGAGCCGGTCCGCGAGTTGACTCGCTCGCTGCGACCCTGGATGTCGACCAGGCTGCACAGCGCGGTCATGATCGCGTCGAGGATGCCCTCGGGGACTTCTTCGCCCTGGAAGAGGATCGCGTCGGTGGTCATCAGGTGGCCGACCTGGCGCACGAACAGGAGTGACCGGCCGGGCAGCACGAGCTGGCCGTTCGGACCGTCGTAGAGCCGGTCCGGCTCGAGTCCGCGGGTGAACGACACTGCGTCCTTGCCGGAGCCCTTGGCGACCTCGGCGGTCAGGGTGCCCTGGTTGAGCTGGAGCCAGTTGCGGTAGCCCGCGACCTTGTCGTCCGGGTCGACGGCGGCGACCGAGTCCTCGAGATCCATGATGGTCGAGACCGCGGCCTCCATCAGCAGGTCCTTCACCCCGGCGGCGTCGTCCTTGCCGATGGTGTCGGAGCGGTCGACCTGGATCTCGACGTGCAGTCCGTGGTGGACCAGGAGCACACCCTCGGGGTCGGCCGGGTCGCCGCTGTGCCCGACGTACTGGGTGGGGTCCGCGAGCGAGGACCCGCCGTCGCCCAGCTTGACCGTCAGGACGCCGTCCTCGGTCGAGTAGCCGGTCGAGTCGGCGTGGCTGCCGTGCTCGAGCGGGAAGTGCTCGTCGAGGAACGCGCGCGCCCTCGCGATCACGGCCGCGCCGCGCTTGGGGTTGAACGACGCTCCCCCTGGACCTTGCCGCTCCTGGCCGTCGTCCTCGGGGAGGACGTCGGTGCCGTACAGAGCGTCGTAGAGCGAGCCCCAGCGGGCGTTGGCGGCGTTGGCGGCGAACCGCGCATTGAGCACCGGTACGACGAGCTGTGGGCCGGCCTGGACGGCGACCTCCTCGTCGACGTCGCTGGTCTCGATGGTGAAGTCTGCGGGCTCGTCGACGAGGTAGCCGAGGTCGCGGAGCAGCTGGACGTAGGCCGCCTGGTCGCCGACCGGGCCCGGGTTCTTCTCGTGCCATTCGTCGAGCTGCTGCTGGAGCTCGTCGCGGCGAGCCAGCAGCTCGCGGTTGCGCGGGCCGAAGTCGCTCAGGATCGCCTCGACACCGGTCCAGAAGCCGGCCTCGTCGACACCCGACCCGGGCAGTGCCTCGTCGCGCACGAACGCGTGCAGGACCGACGCGACCTGCAGCCCTCCGACGGTCACTCGATCTCCCACGATCACTCCTTCGTTGGCGTCTTTGCCCTGAGCGAGCCAGTCTTGCCTACATGACAGCGGACGTGCAGGTCGACCTCGGGCCCCTGGTCGCGGAGCTGGGTGACGACGTGGTCGTCACCGATACGGAGCGGATGGAGAAGTATCGGTGGGACCGGGCCAACGATCCTGATGCGGGTGTCCCGTTGGCGGTGGTGCGGGTGGGGTCGACCGAGGATGTGCAGGTGGCGGTGCGGTTCGCGGCGGAGCACGGGATCGCTGTGGTGCCGCGTGGTGCCGGCAGCGGGTTGTCCGGCGGTGCGTCGGCGGTGTCGGGGTGTCTGGTGGTCTCGACCGAGCGGATGACCGGTATCGAGGTCGATCCGGTCACCCGGACCGCGGTGGTGCAGCCCGGGCTGATGAACGCGCAGGTGAAGGCGGCGGCGGCGCAGCACGACCTGTGGTACCCGCCGGACCCGTCGTCGTATGAGATCTGCTCGATCGGCGGGAACATCGCGACCAACGCGGGTGGCCTGTGTTGTGTGAAGTACGGGGTGACCACCGACTACGTGCTGGGTCTGACGGTGGTGCTGGCCGATGGCACCGCGGTCCGGCTGGGCGGGGCCCGGATCAAGGACGTCGCGGGGTTGTCGCTGACCAAGCTGTTCGTGGGCTCGGAGGGGACGCTGGGGATCATCACCGAGGTGGTGCTGCGGCTGGTGCCCAAGCAGCGGCCGCCGGCCACCCTGGTCGCGACGTTCGCGACCCTGGACGACGCGACCGCCACGGTGCTGGCGATCACCCGGCGGTTGCGGCCCTCGATGTTGGAGTTCATGGACCGGCCGACCATCCGCGCGGTCGAGGACCTGACCAGGATGGGGCTGGACCGGGAGGCGGCCGCGATGCTGGTCATCCAGTCCGACGAGCCGGCCGGTCATGCGGCCGCGGAGTGCGAGCTGATCGCGGGGCTGTGTCAGGCCAACAACGCCACCGAGGTCTTCTCCACCGACGACCCCGAGGAGGGCGAGGCGTTCGTGGTCGCCCGGCGCAGCGCCATCCCCGCGGTCGAGCGGACCGGGACCCTGCTGCTCGAGGACGTCGGGGTACCCCTGCCCCAGCTCGGCGCCCTGGTCGCCGGGATCGCCGAGATCTCCACCAACCGCGAGGTCACCATCGCGGTCATCGCGCACGCCGGCGACGGCAACACCCACCCGCTGATCGTCTTCGACCCCGCCGACACCGAGATGGCCGACCGGGCCCGCACCGCCTACGGCGAGGTGATGGAGCTGGCCATGGAGCTAGGCGGCACCATCACCGGCGAGCACGGCGTGGGCCGGCTCAAGCGCCCCTGGCTGGCCGACTACCTCGGCCCCGACGCGCTGGCCCTCAACCACAAGATCAAGGACGCCCTGGACCCCCAAGGCATCCTCAACCCAGGCGCAGTCTTCTAGCCCTCGACCTCGAACAGGTCGCCGGGCTGGCAGTCCAGGGCGTCGCAGATCGCCGTCAGGGTGCTGAACCGCACCGCCTTGGCGCGTTGGTTCTTCATGATGCTGAGGTTCACGATCGTGACGCCGATCTGCTCGGCGAGCGCGGTGAGGGTCATGTCCCGCTCGGTCAGCAGCTCGTCGAGCCTGCAGACGACGCGATGTGGCTCGTCGACGGGCACGCCCTAGACCAGCCCCTCGACGTCGTCGGCCAGGCCCGCGCCGATGTCGAAGGCCTCGGCGATCGCGAGGACGACGAGAGCCACCACGAGCCAGGGGATGGTGGCACCGTCGACGTCCCATCCGGCGAAGATCCCCGGGGCCTGGTCGGGCAGTACGCGCGCCACGATCGCGTGGGACGACAACGAGCTCAGGAGGGGGACAACGACCGCTGATGTGCCGACCACCGCCGCGATCAGGCGGAGTCTCCGGACCCCGTGCTCGGAGAACGGTCGGCCGGCGTAGGTCTCGCGCATCGTCCGCAGGAGCAGGAGGGCCACCGCTGATATGGCGACCGCGAGCACGAACCCCGGCAGGAGGGTGACCAACCACAGCCCGACCGACGCCTGGTCGACGACGTAGCGCAGCTGGGCCTCGCCCTGGATCTGGGTCCCGGACCGCGGGGATCCCAGCGTCGACAGTGACGGTTCGGCACTGAAGCTGGTGTGGGTGTCCACCCAGGTCACCCGACGGTTGTCCGAGCTCAGGACGGTGAAGAACACGAAGAGGGGAGTGACCAGCACGAGCAACCGCAGGAACCCTTGGAGGAGGAACGGCGCCAGGGACCGCCGCAGGCTGTCTTTCATATCGATATTCAATAACAACGATAAACGATAAGTCAAGGACCCGCTAGATTTCTGAGCCGTGAGCGAGCACCGCATCCACGCCTTCACCGACGACGCCCTCGGCGAGCGCGACGCGGTCGGGCTCGTCGAGGCGCTGCACACCGGGGAGATCTCGATCCCCGACGTGGTCGATGCGGCGATCGCCCGGGCCGAGCGGATGCAACCGGAGCTCAACGGCATCGCCTACGAGGCGTTCGACCGGGCTCGGGCGCTGGCGCGGGACCCACGTCCGGGCTTCTTCGCCGGCGTACCGACCTGGCTCAAGGACAACGTCGAGACCGTCGGGATGCCGACCATGCAGGGCACCGACGCGTGGACGCCGGTGCCGGACAAGCGGGACGGGGACTTCGCGCGGATGTACCTCGCCACCGGGCTGCTGCCGCTGGGGAAGAGCCAGCTCAGCGAGTACGGCTTCTCGCCTAGTGCCGAGCACCCGCGGCTCGGCCCGGTCCGCAGCCCCTGGAACACCAACCGCACCGCCGGCGCCAGCTCGGCCGGTTCGGCGGCGATGGTGGCGGCCGGCGTGGTCCCTATCGCCCACGCGAACGACGGCGGCGGCTCGATCCGGATCCCGGCGGCCGTCAACGGCCTCGTCGGGCTCAAGCCGACCCGCGACCGGCTCGCCCAGGACGCGGCGATGCGCCAGATGCCGGTCCGGATCATCAGCGACGGTGTGGTCACCAGGAGCGTCCGGGACACCGCGGCGTTCTTCCGCGAGACCGAGAAGGTCTACCGCGCGCTGCACCTGCCGCCCATCGGCGACCTGACCCGCCCGGGGCGGCGCCGACTCCGGATCGGCGTGCACACCGAGGGCGTGGGTCGCGGTGCTAACGCCGAGGTCACCGAGCTCACCCTCAAGGTCGCTGCGGTGCTCGAGGAGCTCGGCCACCGCGTCGAGCACGTCGACGCCCCAGTGGGGCCGTCGTTCCCGGACGACTTCCTCGTCTACTGGTCGAGCCTGGCGCTGTTCCTCCTGAGGAGCGGGCGCCGGATGCACGGCCGGTCGTGGGAGCCGGCGAACCTGGACCACGTGAGCCACGGGCTGTACGCCTACGCCCGGCGCAACCTGCACAGGATGCCTGGCGCGATCCGCCGGCTGCGGCGCAGCAGCAGGGCGTCGGCAGAGTTCTTCAAGAGCTGGGACGTGGCGCTCACGCCGACCCTGGCCACCGAGACCCCGGAGGTCGGCTGGCTCGACCCGACCCAGGACTACGAGCTCGTGATGGACCGGATCCAGGACTGGGTGGCGTTCACCCCGCTCCAGAACGCCACCGGCGACCCGGCCATCTCGCTACCCCTCGCGACCACCGCCACAGGGCTGCCGCAGGGGATGATGTTCGGGGCCGGAGCCGGGCGCGAGGCCACCCTGATCGAGCTCGCCTACGAGCTCGAGGAGGCGCTTCCTTTCGCCCGGATCCAGGGCTGAGCTGAGCCGTCCGCGGGCGATTCGGCCAGACCGACGAGGCTGTGTAAAGTTCTCCGTCGGTGTCACCCACCGGCCCCTCTAGCTCAGTCGGCAGAGCGTCTCCATGGTAAGGAGAAGGTCTACGGTTCGATTCCGTAGAGGGGCTCTGGCACAGTCGGATCTGGATTGGCGTGCGCCAGTACGCTTGACAGTGAGGCCGTGTCCCCCGTGGCGGGGTAGCTCAGGTGGTTAGAGCACACGGCTCATAATCGTGGTGTCGCGGGTTCGAATCCCGCCCCCGCTACTCCCAGCTTCGACGTACGACGACAAGAGGACCCAGCCCGTGGCCAGCAAGAGCTCCGACGTTCGCCCCAAGATCACGCTCGCCTGCACCGAGTGCAAGGAGCGCAACTACATCACCAAGAAGAACCGGCGCAACGACCCCGACCGGCTCGAGCTGGCGAAGTTCTGCCCGCGCTGCCGCAAGCACACCGCGCACCGCGAGACTCGCTGACGTTCAGTCCTACGACGACCCGGCAGAAACTTTCTGCCGGGTCGACGTCTACGTTGGGGGCATGCCTGTCGACCAGTCGCTCGTCGGCCGGTCCTTCCCACCCACCGCCGCATTCGCGGTCACCGAGGACCGGGTCCGCGCCTTCGCCGAGGCCACCGGTTCGTCGTACGACGGAGGGCCGGCTCCCGCGACGTTCCCGATCGTGATGGCGTTCGAGGCGATGAACGCCTTCCTCGAGGCGGAGGAGGTCGACCTGTTCCGCATCGTCCACGGCGAGCAGCGGTTCACCTACGAGCGGCCGATCGTGCCCGGCGACGTGCTCACCGCGACCCTCAGCGTCGCGAGCCTGCGCCAGATCGCGGGCACCGACATCATCGGCACCACCAGCGACATCACCGACGCCGACGGCGCCCTGGTCTGCTCGACGAGCGCCACCCTGGTGCACCGGGGGGCGGACGAGTGAGCCTCCCGACCAGGACCTTCACGATCACCCGCGCCGACCTGGTGGCGTACGCCGAGGCGAGCGGCGACCACAACCCGATCCACCAGGACGAGGAGGTGGCCCGCAGCGTCGGGCTGCCTGGTGTGATCGCGCACGGCATGTTCACCATGGCGCTGGCGGCCCGCGCCGTCGCGGACTGGTTCCCGGGCGCCGAGGTCGTCTCGCTCGGCTGCAAGTTCACGGCCCCGATCGCTGTACCCGCCGACGGTGGGGTCGAGGTCGAGATCGCCGGCGAGGCCAAGGAGCCCCAGGACGGCCTGACCACGATCGCGCTGACGGTGACCTCGGGCGGGCAGAAGGTGCTCGGCATGCCCAAGGCCGTCGTCCGTGCCACCTGAGATGACACAGCTGCTCTCCGACCACTCGACGCTCCGGGTCGGTGGCCCCGCGACGTCGTGGGTGCGCGCCACCTCCGAGCAGGAGCTGGTCGACGCGATGACCAGCATCGAGGGGCCGCTGCTCGTGCTCGGCGGCGGGAGCAATGTCGTGGTCGCGGACGCCGGCTTCGACGGCACGGTCGTCGAGGTCGCCACCAGCGGCGTACAGGCAGACGTCGAAGGGGACGACCCGACCTGCGGAGGGGCCATGGTCAGGGTGGCGGCGGGGGAGAGCTGGGAGGACCTCGTAGCCCGGGCCGTGGAGCGCGAGTGGGTCGGCGTCGAGGCGCTCGCCGGCATCCCCGGCCTGGTCGGCGCCACCCCCATCCAGAACGTCGGCGCCTACGGCCAGGAGGTCGCTCAGACCATCGCCCAGGTGCGGGTCTGGGACCGCGTGCTCAAGGGAGCGCGCACGTTCGCGAACGCGGACTGCGGCTTCGGCTATCGCACCTCTCGGTTCAAGGCCGACCCGGAGCGGCACGTCGTCCTCGACGTCACCTTCCAGTTCCGCCAGGGCAACCTCGGTGCCCCGGTGCAGTACGCCGAGCTGGCCCGCACCCTCGGCGTCGAGCTCGGCCAGCGCGTCCCGCTCGGCGACGTTCGGGCGGCCGTGCTCGATCTTCGCCGGAGCAAGGGCATGGTCCTGGACCCCGACGACCACGACACGTGGAGCGCCGGCTCCTTCTTCACCAACCCCGTCGTCGACGAGGCCGACCTGCCCGAGGGCGCCCCCGCCTGGCCCCAGCCGGACGGTCGGGTCAAGACGAGTGCCGCGTGGCTGATCGAGCGGGCCGGCTTCCACAAGGGGTACGGCGCGGGGCCGGTGGGCCTCTCGACCAAGCACACGCTCGCGATCACCAACCGCGGTGGCGCCACCACCGAGCAGCTGCTCGCGCTGGCCCGCGAGGTCCGCGACGGCGTCGAGGCCACGCACGGCATCCGGCTGGTCAACGAACCGGTCCTGGTCGGCTGCGAGCTCTAACCCATCGGCTCCCGGCCGACGGCGATGTAGATCACGACCAGTGCCGCCACCGTCACTGGCGCGATGATCGTGACCACGGTGCCCATCACCATCCCCCGCACCGCCGAGCTCCGATTGCGGTACCGACCCGGAGTGGAGTGGTCGATCTGGGTCATGGCGTTGGCGCCGATCGCCCAGGCAACCGGTGCGCACAGGACCCCCGGCGTCGTGACCAGGACGGTGAACGCCGCCAGATAGCTCACGACCGAGACGATGCCGAGCACCTGGGCGGCGTTGGCTCCCTTGTGGTCGACCGGCTCCGACTCCGGCACCGGGATGGTGCCAGTCAATCCTTGGCGGTGAAGCGGTTTCAGACGAGCGAGTAGTCGGTGTAGCCGATCCAGACGACGAGCGCGACCAGCAGTCCGATGCTGAGGAAACCGACGATCGACATGACGATCCCCATCCACATGCCCGCCTGGGCCGAACCGACGTTGCCGTAGACGCCGGGGTGCTGCGCGATCTCCTTCTTGGCCTTCGCGCCGATGCCCCAGGCGAACGGGGCGCAGAAGACGCCCGGGAACGTGATGAAGCAGCACGCGAACCCCAGCAGAAGGCTCGCGATCGAGACGATGCCGAGCACAAGTGACGTGGTGGCGCCCTTGTGGCTGAGCGAGCCGGGGTACGGCGAGCCGTAGGCCGGCGCCCAGCCGGGCTGGAACCCGTAGGGCTGGCCGCCGGGCGGCGGGCCGTACGGCACCGGACCGGCGGTCGGTGGTGGAGCTGCGGGCGGGGTGACGTAGTCCGGCCCGGACGGTTGGGAGGCCGGCCCGGACGGCGACACGAACGGGTTGTCGCCCGCGCCCTTGCCGTAGGGCTGGTGAGTGAACGGCGCGGTCTCGTCGGGGTCGCTCACGCGTCAGATCTTGGCAGCAGCCATTCGTCGATGCCGTCGATCAACCGCTTCCGCACGTCGTCGGGGGCCGACGAGGCTCGCACCGACATCCGGGCCAGCTCGGCGAGCTGCTCGTCGGACAGGTCGTGAGCGGCCCGCATGGCGGCGTACTGCCCCAGCAGGCGGGAGCCGAACAGCAGGGGGTCGTCCGCGCCGAGGGCGATCGTGGCGCCGGCTTCCATCAGGGTCGGCAGCGGGACCGAGGACAGGTCGGAGTAGACCCCGAGCGCCACGTTGCTGACCGGGCAGACCTCGAGGGCGACGCCGGAGGCGACGATCCGGTCCAGCAGCCGCGGGTCCTCGGCGGACCGGACGCCGTGACCGAGCCGCTGGGCGTGCAGCGCGTCGAGGCAGGTGGCGATGTGCTCGGGGCCGCGCAGCTCACCCCCGTGCGGGACCAGCTTCAACCCGGCCTGCTCGGCGATCCGGAAGGCACCCGCGAAATCGGCGGTCGAACCGCGCCGCTCGTCGTTGGACAGGCCGAAGCCGACGACCCCGCTTCCGGCGTACTGGCCGGCGAGCCTGGCCAGTGTGCGGGCGTCCAGGGGGTGCCGGATCCGGTTGGCGGCGATGATGACCGCCATCGCCAGCCCGGTCTGCTCGGACGCGGTGCGGACCGCGTCGAGGACCAGGTCGGTGAACGCCGTGATCCCGCCGAACCGGGCGGCGTACCCGCTCGGGTCGACCTGGATCTCCAGCCACCCGCCGCCGTCGTCGACATCGTCCTCGGCGGCCTCCAGGACGAGGCGGCGTACGTCGCCCTCGGTCCGCAGGACCGAGCGGGCCACGTCGTAGAGCCGCTGGAAGCGGAACCAGCCCTTCTCGTCGGCCGCCGAGAGCTCGGGAGGCCACTGTGAGACCAGCTGGTCGGGCAGTCGGATGCCGTCGCGCTCGGCCAGCTCGAGCAGCGTGGCGTGCCGCATCGAGCCCGTGAAGTGCAGGTGCAGATGTGCCTTCGGGAGCTCGCGGAGGGGCCGCCCGAAGCTAGCCAACCAGCTTCTCCGCGGCGGCCAGTCGCGCGCAGGTCGCCACAGCGCGGGTGGCGGCCTCGACCTCGGCCGGTTCGGGGAAGGTGGGCGCCAGCCGGATGTTGCGGTCGTTCGGGTCGTCGCCGTAGGGGAACGACGAGCCGGCCTGCGTCAGCGAGACGCCGGCCTGCTTGGCCAGCTCGATCACCCGCGCCGCCGTGCCGTCCAGGACGTCGAGGCTGATGAAGTAGCCGCCGGTCGGCTCGGTCCACGACGCGATGCCGAGGCCGTCGAGCTGCTCGTGCAGCACGCCGAGCACCGACTCGAACTTCGGCGCGATGATCTGCCGGTGCTTCTGCATGTGGTCGCGGACGCCCTGCGGCGAGCCGAAGAACTGCGAGTGCCGCAGCTGGTTGACCTTGTCGGGGCCGATGGCGCCCTTGCCGAGGTGGCCGGTGTACCACTTCACGGTCTCGACGGAGCCGGCCAGGAAGGCGACGCCGGCACCGGCGAAGGTGATCTTCGAGGTCGAGGCGAACATGATCGGCCGGTGCGGGTGCCCGGCCGCCGACGCGAGCGACAGGATGTCGGCGCTCTTGGCCTCGGCCTCGGTGAGGTGGTGGAACGCATAGGCGTTGTCCCAGAGGATCTTGAAGTCCGGCGCCGCGGTCGTCATCGAAGCGAGCCGCTCCGCGACCTCCTGGCTCACTATCGAGCCGGACGGGTTGGCGTAGGTCGGCACCACCCAGATCCCCTTGATGCTCGGGTCCTTGCCGGCCAGCTCGGCCACCGCGTCGGGGTCTGGGCCGTCGTCGTTCATGGGCACGGTCACCATCTCGATGCCGAACCAGTCCAGCAGGGTGAAGTGCCGGTCGTAGCCCGGAACCGGGCAGATGAACCGGACCTTCTCCTCCTGTCCCCATGGCCGCTCGCCGTCCACGGCACCCTGGAGCCACAGGTCGGTGAGGACCTCGCGCATCATCACCAGGCTGGAGCTGCCACCGGCGACGACCTGCTCGCGCTCGACCCACAGCAGGTCGGCGAACATGGCGCGCAGCTCGGCGATGCCCTCCAGCCCGCCGTAGTTGCGGGTGTCGACGCCGGCCTGGTCGACCACGCCTCGCGGCAGGCTGAGCAGCTCGTTGGAGAGGTCCAGCTGGGCGGCCGCCGGCTTGCCGCGGGTGAGGTCGAGCTTGAGTCCTTCGGCCACCAGCCCGTCGTACGCCGCGCGTGCTTCGGCCAGGAACTCGGCCAGCTCCTGGGGGGAACGTTCGGCCAGAGGCGCGCGTTGGCCCAATGAAGATCCGGGGGAAGATTGAGCCTGCGAGGTACCAGGAGATGTCACAGCCTCATCGTTCCAGACCGGTGCGAAAGCGCGGAGTTCGCACTCGCCGAGGCTTCCCCGTAGACTCCCCGTTTGGTGGTTTCCCACAGGCTTTGCCATGCCCTCACCCGGGTGAGGGAGACGACCCCGGAGGGCACTAGCTCAACTGGCAGAGCATCGGTCTCCAAAACCGAAGGTTGGGGGTTCAAGTCCCTCGTGCCCTGCAAGGACGCACCCAGCAAGCCCCAGCAAGCACCGAGCAAGCACTGAGCAACACAACGAAGGATCGAGGCGAACAGCGTGACGGACAGCAAGGCGGTTCGCGGACCGCGCGAGCGTTCGGGGTCCGAGAAGCGCACCAGCCCGACGGTCTTCTACCGCCAGGTCGTGGCCGAGCTGCGCAAGGTCGTCTGGCCGACGCGCGACCAGCTGGTCACCTACTTCATCGTGGTGATGGTGTTCGTGCTGATCATGATGGCGATCGTCTCGCTGCTCGACCTGGGGCTCGGCAAGCTGGCGTTCGAGATCTTCGACGGCCGCAGCGCCGAGTAACCAAGCCACAACCAGAGCCAGCCACGGCCAGACAGCCGGCCGGACGGCCCCCAGCAGTACAAGTGATGGAGCGACACGTGTCGGAGCAGTACGACGAGCAGCCCGAGTCCTCGGTGGACACCACCGATGACGCTGCCGACGTCGAGGAGACCACGGACCAGGCCGAGTCCCAGACCGAGACCCAGACCGAGATACAGCCCGGGCTGGCGCCCGGTGAACGCCCGGCGGCCGAGCTCGAGGACCAGTACGGCGAGGCGAACGACGGCCCCGAGGTCGAGGACGACCCGCGGCTCGACACCGAGGTGACCGACGAGACCACCGACCTCGCGATGGGACTCGACGACACCGACGACGGCGGTGCGACCACGCTGGGGTTGTCTGAGGCCGAGGGCGACGACGAGGCAGACGCCGAGGCAGACGCCGAGCTCGCCGAGGACGTCGCGGCGGAGCTCGCAGACGACGCCGCTGACGCGACCGACGACGAGCCCGTGAGCGCCGAGGTCGCCGAGGTCGAGGTGGACGACCTCGAGGCCGACGAAGACACCGAAACGGACACCGACGAGGCCGTCCCCGAGGCGGATGACGACGTGGACGGCGAGACCGCCGCACCCGACCCGCTCGAGGAGTTCCGCGCCGAGCTGTGGGCCAAGCCGGGTGACTGGTTCGTCGTACACACCTACTCCGGCATGGAGAACCGGGTGAAGTCGAACCTCGAGAACCGCATCATCTCCTTGAACATGGAGGACTACATCCACGAGATCGTGGTCCCCACCGAGGAGGTCGCCGAGATCAAGAACGGCCAGCGCAAGATGGTCAAGCGGACCGTCCTGCCCGGTTACGTCCTGGTCCGGATGGACCTCACCGACGAGTCGTGGGCCGCCGTGCGCCACACCCCGTCGGTGACCGGCTTCGTCGGGCACAGCCACCAGCCGGTGCCGCTGAGCATGCTCGAGGTGGAAAACATGCTGGCCCCGGCCGTGGTGGCCCGCGCCGAGGCCGAGGCGGTCGCCGCCGGCACCGCCGCGCCAGGCAGCACGGCGGCGAGCAAGAAACCGGTCGAGGTGGCCGACTTCGACGTCCAGGACTCGGTCATGGTGGTCGACGGCCCGTTCGCGACCCTGCACGCGACCATCACCGAGATCAACCCGGAGTCCCAGCGCGTCAAGGCGCTGGTCGAGATCTTCGGCCGGGAGACCCCGGTCGAGCTGAGTTTCAGCCAGATTCAAAAGGTCTGAAGCAGCAACACCAGGTGGCAGGGCGCCACTCTGCGATTCGGCAGGGCACGGCGCTCGTCATGACCACGAGAAGGAAGAGAAGAAGGAATGCCTCCCAAGAAGAAGATCGCTGCGCTGGTCAAGGTGCAGCTCCAGGCCGGCGCTGCGACCCCGGCCCCGCCCGTCGGAACGGCCCTCGGTCCCCACGGCGTCAACATCATGGACTTCTGCAAGGCGTACAACGCCCAGACCGAGTCCATGCGCGGGAACGTCATCCCCGTCGAGATCACGATCTACGAGGACCGCTCGTTCACGTTCATCACCAAGACGCCGCCGGCCGCTGAGCTGATCAAGAAGGCCGCCGGTCTGAGCAAGGGCTCGGGCGTCCCGCACAAGGAGAAGGTCGGCAGGCTGACCAAGGACCAGGTGCGCGACATCGCCCAGACCAAGATGCCCGACCTCAACGCCAACGACATCGACGCCGCGATGAAGATCGTGGAGGGCACTGCCCGGTCGATGGGCGTCACCACCGAGTAGCCACGCCGCTGGTTGAGGAGGTCGCTCTGCGACCGTCTCGAAACCCCGGCCCCAGCACCACACCGCACAAGTGGCAGAGCCGCGCTGGCTCACCGAGACCACACCTGGAAGAGAAG
This sequence comes from uncultured Actinomycetota bacterium, assembly GCA_963825455.1. Taxonomy (GTDB): domain Bacteria; phylum Actinomycetota; class Actinomycetes; order Propionibacteriales; family Nocardioidaceae; genus Nocardioides. The sequence continues at coordinate 170,679 of CAWGTG010000001.1, read as the reverse complement.
AGACCAGACATGCAGCGCAGCAAGACCTACCGCGCGGCGGCAGACACGTTCGACAAGGACGAGCTCTACGCCCCGCTCACCGCGATCAAGATCGCCAAGGTGTCCAGCAAGAAGAAGTTCGACGAGACCGTCGACGTCGTGATGCGGCTCGGGGTCGACCCCCGCAAGGCCGACCAGATGGTGCGCGGCACCGTCAACCTGCCCCACGGCACCGGCAAGACGGCGCGCGTCCTCGTGTTCGCGAACGGCGACAAGGCCGACTCCGCCCGTGAGGCCGGCGCCGACTTCGTCGGTGGCGACGACATGATCGAGAAGGTGAACGGCGGCTGGCTCGACTTCGACGCCGTCGTCGCGACCCCGGACATGATGGGCAAGGTCGGACGCCTCGGCCGGGTGCTCGGTCCGCGCGGTCTGATGCCGAACCCCAAGACCGGCACGGTCACGCCCGACCCGGCCAAGGCCGTGTCGGACATCAAGGGCGGCAAGATCGAGTTCCGTACCGACCGGCACTCCAACCTGCACTTCATCATCGGGAAGGCCTCCTTCTCCGAGCTGCAGCTCGCCGAGAACTACGCGGCGGCGCTAGAGGAGGTCCTCCGGCTCAAGCCGGCCAGCTCCAAGGGCCGCTACATCAGGAAGGTGACGGTCTCGACGACCATGGGCCCCGGCGTCCAGGTCGACCCCAACCGCACCAAGAACGTCACGTCCGAGGACGCGCAGGCCTCCGAGGAGTGACCCCGACGTCGTTCGGGTTGCTCTGGGGGCAGGCGGTGGCGCAGACGTGAAGTGCGTCGTCCTCGACGACTACCAGGGCGTGGCGACGCAGTTCGCCGACTGGACGATCCTGCGCGACGTGGACGTGGTGTCCGTGCGGCGCCACCTCTCGGATCCCGACGAGGTGGTGCGCACGCTCCGCGGCGCCTCCATCGTGGTCGTGATGCGGGAGCGCACGCCCCTCACCGAGTCGATCCTGGCCCGGCTCCCGGACCTCGAGCTGGTGGTGACCACGGGCTCGCGCAACGCCGCGATCGACCTGGCCGCCTGTCGCGGCCACGACATCATCGTGTGCGGCACCGCCTCCCGCTCGGCTCCACCGGCCGAGCTGACCTGGGCGCTGGTGCTGGGCCTGCTCCGCGGCGTGTCGAAGGAGACCACGGCGATGCGCGAGGGCGGCCCGTGGCAGTCGACCGTGGGCCGTGACCTGGCCGGCTCGACGTTCGGGGTCATCGGCCTCGGCAAGATCGGGACCCGGGTGGCCAAGGTCGCGCGGGCCTTCGACATGGACGTGATGGCCTGGAGCCCGCACCTCACCGAGGAGCGGGCCGACGCGGCCGGTGTCCGGCTGGCCGCCTCGAAGCGGGACCTGCTCTTCAACGCCGACGTTGTCTCGCTGCACCTGCAGCTGTCGTGGTCGACCCGGCGGATCATCGATGCGGGCGACATCGCCGCCATGCGCCGCAGCTCCTACTTCGTCAACACCGCCCGCGCCGCGCTGGTCGACAACGACGCCCTCGTCGCCGCCCTCCGGCAGGGTCGCCTGGCCGGTGCCGGGCTGGACGTCTTCGACGAGGAGCCACTCCCCGCCGACCACCCCCTGCGAACACTGCCCAACGTGCTGGCCCTGCCGCACCTCGGCTACGTCACGGCTGCCAACTACCGCACCTACTTCACAGAGGCCGTCCAGGACATCGAGGCCTGGATGGCGGGCGAGCCGGTGAGGGTCATCAGCTGAACACCCCCGCGAGCTTCGGCCCCCAATCCGCGACGACGCTCGCTGCGCTCGCGGGCTTCGCCGTCGTCGCGGCTCGGAGGCCGATCGCGGGGCGCGCGCTGCGCGCGAAAGACCGGGTCGCTGCGCTCCCTCCCCACCCATGGCTGACTTAAATCTTGGCGCCCGCTTCGCCGAGGCCGCGAGCCTCGGAGGGAGCGCAGCGACCCGGTTTGTCGCGGGCGAAGCCCGCGCGCCCGGCGATCGGCCCCATGGCCGCGACGACTGCGGGCCGCGAGTGCAGCGAGCGAGCGCGCCGGCGAGCGCAGCGAGCGTCGTCGCGGACTGGGGTCGAAACTCGCCGGGGTAAACAGGCAGCCCCACTGCCCTCCTCGTGACACATGGGGCCGAAGCGCGCCGGGGAAACAGCCCGATTTGTCCCTGCGTGCGAGGCACCCGTAGTCTTCTCGCCGTAACCAGAGACCGCCGGTCGTTCGGCTGTGCAAGCAGCCGGATCGAAGGTTCCGCAGAGATGCGGGCGACCTGCGCAGGAGACAGAGCACGGATCCCGCACGGGAAGCCATCACGCCCTGAGCCTGCGCTCGGGGCGTTCGTCATTTTGACGGCCGGTCTCACCACAGAGAGAAGGAGACCGATGGCGCGGGCAGACAAGCAGGCCGCCGTCGCGGAGATCGTCGAGTCGTTCAACGATGCCGCCGGCGCAGTGCTGACCGACTACCGCGGACTCACCGTCAAGGAGCTGCAGGACCTGCGCCGCTCCCTCGGCGAGAACGCCGACTACGCCGTGGTCAAGAACACGCTGGCCAAGCTGGCCGCATCCGAGGCTGGCATGGCCGGCTTCGACGAGCTCTTGGTCGGTCCCACCGCGATTGCGTTCCTCAAGGGCGACGTCGTGGAGGCCGCCAAGGGGCTGCGTGACTTCGCCAAGGCCAACCCCGCCCTGATCATCAAGGGCGGCTACCTCGACGGCAAGGCCATCGACGCGAAGGAGGTCGCGAAGCTCGCCGACCTCGAGTCGCGCGACGTCCTGCTGGGCAAGCTGGCGGGCGCGATGCTCGCCTCGCTCCAGAACGCCGTCTTCCTGCTCAACGCGCCGCTCGCCCAGGCCGCCCGTGTCGTGGGTGCGCTCCAGGCGAAGGCCGAGCAGGACTCCTCGATCCTCGCTGGTGGTGCTTCCCCGGAAACCGACACTGCGCCGGAGCCAGCTGCAGAGGAGGCCGCTCTGGCGGCCGAGGAGACCCCCGCCGAGAGCACCGAGGAGCCTGCCGCAGAGGCGGCTGCCGAGGAGCCCGCGGTCGAGGCGACCGAGGCTGCCGACGAGTCGACCGAGTCGAGCGACGAAGCCGCGGAGGAGACCCCCGCTGCCGAGTCGGACGACGCAGACACATCGGCCACCGAAGCCTGATCCACGGGCTGACCACCACCACTGATGAAACCCGGTCCACGGCGTACGCCGCGGACCACCACACGGAAGGAACCGCCACCATGGCGAAGCTCAGCACCGACGAGCTGCTCGACGCGTTCAAGGAGATGACGCTGATCGAGCTCTCTGAGTTCGTGAAGCAGTTCGAGGACACCTTCGGCGTCACCGCCGCCGCTCCGGTCGCCGTTGCCGCCGCCCCAGCCGCGGGTGGTGGCGCTGCCGCCGCCAGCGACGACGATGCCGCCCAGGACCAGTTCGACGTGATCCTCGAGGCCGCTGGCGACAAGAAGATCAACGTCATCAAGGAGGTGCGCGCGCTGACCTCCCTCGGTCTGAAGGAGGCCAAGGACCTCGTCGAGGCCGCGCCGAAGCCGATCCTCGAGGGCGTCGACAAGGCTGCCGCGGACAAGGCCAAGGACGCCCTCGAGGGCGCCGGGGCGAGCGTCACGGTCAAGTGACTGTCGGCGGCCCCGCCGCCTGACGCACGATCACAACAGCGGCCGTCCCCACCCGGGGACGGCCGCTGTTGCACGTGTACGCCGGACCGCCGGATACGGGGCGGGGGATGGCATTCGGGCCTCGCTGGGTAACGTCCCGGAAGCCCTGAGGTGCGTCGCACCACCGCGTAACCTCGCGGCGACACCACCGTTGTTACTGGTCAGTGGGTTGCAGGTCGGGTCGCGCCCACAGAGGGGACCGGGCGGCAGACAACCCTCGGTCGATGGGAGAACGCGGCATGGGTGTGGAGATCAGGATCGAGGACTTGTCGAAGTCTTTCGGCAAGCAGCTGATCTGGGGCGACGTCACGCTCACGGTCCCCGCCGGCGAGGTGTCGGTGATGCTGGGTCCGTCCGGCACCGGCAAGTCCGTGCTCCTCAAGACCCTCATCGGCCTCCTCAAGCCCGACAAGGGCTCGGTCATCATCGAGGGCACCGACATCGCGAGCTGCTCCGAGAAGGAGCTCTACGAGATCCGCAAGCTGTTCGGCGTGCTGTTCCAGGACGGCGCGATGTTCGGCTCGATGAACCTCTACGACAACGTCGCCTTCCCGCTGCGTGAGCACACCAAGAAGTCCGAGTCCGAGATCCGCGACATCGTCATGGAGAAGATGGACCTCGTCGGGCTGCTCGGCGCCGAGGACAAGCTCCCGGGCGAGATCTCCGGCGGCATGCGCAAGCGCGCCGGACTGGCCCGCGCGCTGGTGCTCGACCCCGAGATCGTGCTCTTCGACGAGCCCGACTCCGGCCTCGACCCGGTCCGGACGGCGTTCCTCAACCAGCTGATCGTCGACCTCAACGCCCAGATCGACGCGACGTTCCTCATCGTCACCCACGACATCAACACCGCGCGGACCGTGCCCGACAACATCGGGTTGCTCTACCACCGCCACCTCGCGATGTTCGGCCCGCGCGAGATGCTGCTGTCCTCCGAGGAGCCGGTGGTCCGCCAGTTCCTCAATGCCCAGAAGGTGGGCCCGATCGGCATGTCCGAGGAGAAGGACGCCGACGAGCTCGAGGCGGAGAAGGACGAGGAGATGCCGCCGCTGCCGCCGATCCCCATGCAGCTCGAGCCCTCCAACGGGATCGCCCGGCGCAGCCAGCGAGAGCCCGGGGCCTGGTGCAGCGACAACGGCGTCACCCCGCCGCCCGGCTCCTTCGACCAGAACATGTCCATGGCGCCCGGGGCCGGCTAGGGCCTGACGAGATGGCATCCACGACCGCAACGCGCGTCCTCGCGCCGGTCGGGACCGCGGGCAAGCTCTTCGCCTTCGGCCTCGATGTCGGCCGGGGACTGTTCCGTCGGCCGTTCCAGACCCGCGAGTTCCTCCAGCAGGCCTGGTTCATCGCCTCGGTGACGATCATCCCGACGGCACTGGTCGCCATCCCGTTCGGCGCGGTGATCGCGCTCCAGGTGGGCGGCCTCATCAAGCAGTTCGGCGCGCAGTCGTTCACCGGCTCGGCCGCCGTTCTTGCAGTGGTCCGCGAGGCCGGACCGATCGCGACGTCGCTGCTGATCGCCGGCGCTGCCGGCTCCGCCATCGCCGCTGATCTCGGCGCCCGCAAGATCCGCGAAGAGCTGGACGCGATGATGGTGCTGGGCATCGACCCGATCCAGCGCCTCGTCGTACCCCGGGTTCTCGCCTGCATGCTGGTGGCGGTCTTCCTCAACGGCCTGGTCTCGGTGGTCGGCGTGGCCGGTGGCTACGTCTTCAACGTCGTCCTGCAGGACGGCACACCGGGCGCCTATCTGTCGAGCTTCACAGCCCTGGCCCAGCTACCAGACCTCTGGCAAGGCATGGCCAAGGCAATCGTGTTCGGACTGATCGCCGCGATCGTGGCCTGCTACAAGGGGATGAACGCCGCCGGCGGTCCGAAGGGTGTCGGCGACGCCGTCAACGAGTCCGTCGTCATCAGCTTCATGCTCCTGTTCGTCGTCAACTTCGTGATGAGCGCGCTCTACTTCCAGCTCGTCCCGCCCAAGACGGGTTAGCGGGGCTATGGCCATGGCGAATCTCAAGGCGATCTACGAGAGGCCCGCGAGCGCTCTCGACGACCTCGGCTCGCAGCTCAGCTTCTACATCCGCGCGCTGGCGTGGACGCCGCGCACGGTCGTCCGCTACAAGAAGGAGATCCTGCGGATCCTGGCCGAGACCACGCTCGGCTCGGGTGCCCTCGCCGTCATCGGTGGCACCGTCGGCGTCATCGTCGCGATGTGCTTCTTCACGGGCACCGAGGTGGGGCTGCAAGGATTCGCCGCGCTCAACCAGCTCGGCACCGCCCAGCTCGCCGGGTTCGTCTCCGCCTACTTCAACACCCGTGAGATCGCCCCGCTGGTCGCGGCGATCGGCCTGGCCGCAACCGTCGGCTGCGGCTTCACTGCCCAGCTGGGCGCGATGCGGATCTCCGAGGAGGTCGACGCCCTCGAGGTGATGGCGATCCCCTCGTTGCCGTTCCTCGTGACCACGCGCATCATCGGCGGCCTCATCGCGATCATCCCGCTGTACGTCGTGGGGCTGCTCTCGTCGTACTTCGCCAGCCGGCTGGTGATCACCCAGTTCTTCGGCCAGAGCAGCGGCACCTACGACCAGTACTTCACCCAGTTCCTGCCGCCGGGCGACGTGCTCTGGTCCTTCGGCAAGGTGCTGGTCTTCGCCGTCGTCGTGATCCTGATCCACTGCTACTACGGCTACAACGCAGGCGGCGGTCCGGCCGGTGTGGGCGTGGCCGTGGGTCGCGCGGTCCGCACCAGCATCGTCGCGATCAACGTGATCGACCTGCTGCTGTCGATGGCGATCTGGGGCGCCAACACCACCGTGAGGTTGGCTGGATGAGCTACCTCACCCGTCAGCACAAGATCCTCGGCGTCGTCTTCCTGGCGCTGGTGGTCCTGTCGGTCTACCTCGTCTACGCGACGTTCACGAAGAAGTTCACCGACTACGACCGGGTCACGGTCGAGACGTCGAAGATCGGCCTGCAGCTGCCCGCGCGCGCCGACGTGAAGATCCGGGGCGTCCTGGTGGGTGAGGTGCTCGACGTGAGCGCCACCTCCGACGGTGCCGAGCTGACGCTGGGCCTGTCGCCCAGCCAGATCGACACGATCCCCGACAACGTCACTGCGTCGATCGTCCCCAAGACCCTCTTCGGTGAGAAGTACGTCTCCCTCATCATCCCCGACGAGGCGTCCGCGACGCCGATCAAGACGGGCGACACGATCAAGCGCACCGTCGTCTCGACCGAGGTCGAGAAGGTGCTGTCCGACCTCTACCCGCTGCTGCGCACGGTCGAGCCGGCCGAGCTCAACCAGACCCTCAACGCCTTGGCCACCGCGCTCGAGGGCCGCGGTGACCAGATCGGCCAGAACCTCGAGACCGTCGACAGCTACCTCAAGCGGCTCAACCCGCAGATCCCCGCCCTGGTCGAGGACCTGCGGCTGACCGCGTCGGTCTCCAACACCTACGCCGAGGTGCTGCCCCAGGTCGGCGACATCCTGCACAACACCGTCACGACCACCGGCACCCTCGAGACCCGCGAGGCCCGCCTGCACCAGCTCTTCGACGACGTCACCCAGTTCTCCGGGACCGCGCGCACGTTCCTCGACGACAACGGCGACAACCTGATCCGGCTCGGCCGGGTCAGCCGTGCCCAGCTCCGGGTGCTCGCGCGCTACTCGACGGAGTTCCCGTGCCTGCTCGGCGGCATCGTCAATGGCGCCAAGCTCGAGGCCGCGGCGTTCCGCGGCTTCACCCTGCACATCGTGCTCGAAACCCTCCCCAACCAGCCGCGCGGCTACACCGCCGCCGACAAGCCGGTGCTCGGTGAGGACCGCGGTCCGACCTGCCTGCACCTGCCCAGCCCGCCCTGGAGCCAGTCCAACCCCGTCCGCCGCCAGCCCGACTTCGCCGACGGCATCGACACCCCGACCGGCAAGGGCACCAGCCGGGTGGGCACGTCGTACGACGCCGCCGACGCGAGCGCCGTCCAGCTGGGTGACTTCGGCGGCTATGCCGGCTCGCCCGAGGAGTCCGAACTGCTCAACACCCTGCTTGCCCCGACTCTCGGCACCACCGCCGACCGGGTCCCCGACCTCGGCGGCCTGCTGCTCGGCCCGATGGTCCGCGGCGCGACTGTCTCGATCGGGGGTGAAACCCCATGAAGCTCCTGGACAAGAAGACCACTCTCGATCTCACCAAGCTGGTCATCTTCATGGTGGTGACCACGATCGCCACGGGCGTGCTGGTGGCCACGATCGGCAACCTGACCTTCGCGGGAGCGTCGACGTACAAGGCCGTCTTCTCGGATGCGACCGGCGTCAACAAGGGCGACGACATCCGGGTCGCGGGCGTCAAGGTCGGCACCGTCAAGGAAGTCGCGATCACCGACCGCACTCGTGCGCTGATCACGTTCTCCGTCGACGACTCGACCTCTGTGACCGAGGCGACGCACGCGACCATCAAGTACCGCAACCTCGTCGGCCAGCGCTACATCGCGCTCACCCAGGAGGTCGGCTCCTCGGGCAAGCTGGCCGAGGGCGGAACGATCCCGATCGCGCGCACGGCCCCCGCGCTCGACCTCACCGTGCTGTTCAACGGGTTCAAGCCGCTCTTCCAGGCGCTCAGTCCCGCGGACATCAACCAGCTCTCCTACGAGATCGTCCAGGTCTTCCAGGGCGAGGGCGGCACGCTCGAGAGCCTGCTGGCCCACACCGCCTCCGTGACCAGCACCCTCGCGGACCGCGACGAGGTAATCAGCGCCCTCGTCGACAACCTCAGCGAGGTGCTCGACCACGTCGCCGACCGCGACCAGCAGCTCAACGAGCTGATCACGACGTTCCGCCAGTTCGTGGGCGGCCTCAACAGCGACCGCGACGCGATCCTCGGCTCGCTGGACCAGATCTCCCAGCTCTCGGTGCAGACCGCGTCACTGGTCAAGGGGATCCGCTCGCCACTTGTCGACGACATCGCCAACTTGCGCACGCTGACCGCCAACATCCAGCGCAACCGCGGCGAGCTCGACCGCGCACTGCAGGTGCTGCCGATCAAGCTGGAGAAGGTCGGCCGGACCGCGATCTACGGCTCGTGGTTCAACTTCTACCTCTGCCAGTTCCAGGGCAAGGTCAAGCTGCCCGGGCTCACGGTCCCCGTGACCTACAACACCGGATCCCCCAGGTGTGATCTCGGATGAGCAAACCCTTCCGCGAGCGCAACCCCGTGACCATCGGGGCGATCAGCATCGCCGTGATCGTGGTGATGATCCTTGCCGCCTTCCGTGCCCAGGACCTGCCGGTGATCGGTGGGGGCGACACCTACACCGCAGCGTTCTCCGAGGCCGGTGGACTCAAGGCGAACGACCCGGTCCGCATCGCCGGTGTCCGTGTGGGCAAGGTCGACAAGATCGAGCTGGAGGGCGACCACGTCAAGGTCTCGTTCCGGGTCAAGACCGACTCCGAGTTCGGCACGGACACGGGAGCCGCGATCCGGGTCAACACGCTGCTCGGCGCCATGTACCTCGCGCTGGAGCCGGCCGGGGGCGGCCAGCTCGACCCCGACAAGGAGATCCCGGTCGAGCGGACCAGCTCGCCGTACGACGTCGTGAAGGCGTTCTCCGGCCTGGCCGAGACCGCCGAACAGATCGACACCGATCAGCTGGCGCGATCGCTGACCACCCTGTCCGACCTGACCCGCAACACGCCCGAGGAGTTCAAGGCGGCGCTGTCCGGCGTCTCGCGGCTCTCGTCGAACATCGCCGACAAGAACTCGCGGATCCAGCTGCTGCTCACCAACCTGGAGCGCGTCTCCACGGTGCTCAACGAGCGCGACGACGACATCGTCGCCCTGATGAAGGAGTCCGACACCCTCTTCCAGGCGCTGGTCGCACGCCGGGAGGCGGTGCACAACCTGCTGGTGTCGACATCGACCCTGTCGACCGAGCTGAGTGCCCTGGTCCGGCAGAGCAGGGCCGACCTCAAGCCGGCCCTGACCCAGCTCGACGACGTGGTCGGCATCCTCAACAAGAACGAGGACAACATCGACAACAGCCTGCGGCTGATGGCGCCGTTCTACCGGGTGTTCACCAACACCCTGGGCAACGGGCCGTGGTTCGACACCTACATCCAGAACATGCCGCCCGCGCCCGACCTGCTGAACGGGGGTGGCGTCGGATGAGCCTCGCCAAACGGGCCATCGTGCCGCTCTGCCTCCTCGCGCTGGTCGTGGCGGCGGGGATGACCATGTTCCTCGGCGGCGACAACACCAAGAAGCTGACTGCGCACTTCCCGCGAACCATCTCGATCTACGAGGGCAGCGCGGTCAAGGTGCTCGGTGTCCAGGTCGGCGCCGTCGACAAGGTCACGCCGAACGGCACCGACGTGGTCGTCGAGATGCACTACGACGACACGATCGACGTCCCGGCCGACGCCCAGGCCGTGATCGTGTCGCCGTCCATCGTCGGTGACCGCTACATCCAGCTCACGCCGGTCTACGAGAGCGGCCCCAAGCTCGGGGACGGCGCCGTCCTCCAGGACCAGGACACCGGTGTGCCCCTGGAGCTCGACCAGATCTACTCCAGCCTCGACCAGCTGAACGTCGCGCTCGGCCCCAACGGCGCGAACAAGAACGGCGCGCTGTCCGACCTGCTCGCCACCACCGCCGAGAACTTCGGCGGCCAGGGCGCCCAGTTCCACCAGACCATCCAGGACTTCAGCACCCTCAGCCAGACCCTCGACGACAACAAGGAGGCGTTGTTCGGCTCGGCCCGTGAGCTCGAGGGCTTCCTCAGCACCCTGGCGACCAACGACAAGACCGTGCGGCAGTTCAACCAGTCGCTCTCCGACGTCTCCGACATGCTCTCCGGCGAGAAGGAGGAGCTGGCCGCGGCACTGCACAACCTGTCGATCGGCCTCGGCGACGTCGCGACCTTCGTCCAGGAGAACCGCGACATCCTCGGCAAGAACATCACCCACATCAACCGCGTCGCCAAGGTGCTGGTCAAGCAGCGGGCGGCGCTCGACGAGACGCTGAAGAACGCCCCCGTGGCGCTCAACAACCTCGCGCTGACCTACAACCCGCAGTCCGGCACGCTCGACACCAACGCCAACCTGGGAGAGGTCGTCAACCAGATCGCCTCCGATCCCAAGACGCTGCTGTGCGGCTTCCTCAGCCAGGCCGACAAGAGCGGCCAGCTGTGCAACCTCGCCAGCACGGCGCTCAAGCGCTCCGCGCCGTTCGGCACCGGGTCGTCGTACGGCCAGCCCTTCGACCCGACCCTGGGTGGGCTCGTGGCCCCGGACGATGGGAGCGCGCGATGAAGCGCCTGCGCCTCCTCCTGGGCCTGCTGCTCGGCAGCGTCGTCCTCTCGGGCTGCGACTTCGACGTCTACTCGCTGCCACTGCCCGGCGGCACCGACGTCGGCGACAACCCGATCCAGGTGACGGTCCAGTTCGAGGACGTCCTCGATCTGGTGCCGAAGTCGACGGTCAAGGTGAACGACGTCAGCGTCGGTCAGGTCAAGGAGATCAGACTCGACGGCTACCACGCCGAGGTGACGCTCGAGCTCCGCAACGACACCAAGCTGCCCGACAACGCGATCGCCGAGATCCGCCAGACCAGCCTGCTCGGCGAGAAGTTCGTCTCGCTGTCGGCACCCGAAGCCGGCGCAAGCGACCAGGCCTTGGGCAACGGCGACGTGATCCCGCTCGACCGGACCGGCCGCAACCCGGAGGTCGAGGAGGTGCTCGGCGCGCTGAGCCTGATCCTCAACGGCGGCGGCGTGGCCCAGCTGCAGACGATCACCCAGGAGCTCAACAAGGCGGTGACCGGGCGCGAGGACAACGTCCGCTCCGTGCTCAGCCAGATAGACACCTTCACCGGCAGCCTCGACACCAACAAGGCCCAGATCGTCGACGCGATCGAGGCACTCAACCGGCTCGCGCTCTCGGCCCACCAGCAGGAGGGCAACATCGACGAGGCGCTCGAGGAGCTGCCGAGCGCGCTGACGAGCATCGACGGGCAGCGCCAGGACCTGGTCCGGATGCTGCAGGCCCTCGACCAGCTGTCGGGGGTCGGGGTGCGGGTGATCAAGGCCTCGAAGGTCGCGACCATCGACTCGCTGCGCCAGCTCCAGCCGGTGCTCAACCAGCTGGCCGCCTCGGGCGACGACTTCGTCAACGCGTTCAACACCTTCCTGACCTACCCCTTCGTCGACGAGGTCGTCGGCCGCGACCCGCAGGTGGCGCGCAACCTGCACATGGGCGACTACACGAACCTGTCGATCGTCCTCGAGGTGGACCTGACCAAGGGGCTGCCCACCGACCCGACCGACGTGCTGCCGACCCAGCTCGACCCGGGCCAGCTGCTCCAGAGCGTGCTCGACTGCCTCGCCAGCGGCAACCTCGCCAGCCCGGCCTGCAAGAAGGTGCTGAACACGCCCGAGGCGCTGCTCAAGCTCAAGGAGCTCTGCCAGCAGCCCGCCAACAGGAACAAGGCCGTGTGCGTCGTGCTCAACACCGTCCCTGGGCTGCCCGGCCTGCCCGGCGCGCCGGGCTCCGACCCGCTCAGCGAGCTCGGTGGCCAGCTCGGCGGCGTGCTCGGCGGGCTCGGGCTCGGCCGCAGCGGCACCGGACCGTGGCAGGACGCGGCACATGGTGGGCCGACCATGGCCCAGCTGCAGACGGTCTACGACCCGTCGCTGGTCAACCTGCTGGTGCCGACCCTGGTGGCGCCGAGCGCAGACGACGCCGACGCCGAGAACGGAGGGGAGACCAAGTGATCACCCGCCGTACCAAGATCCAGCTGCTCGTCTTCGCCGTGATCACGCTGTTCGGCGTGACGTTCGTCGGGGCGCGCTACGCGCAGCTCGACAAGGCGTTCTACGACGACAACTACACGGTGAACGCCAACTTCGCCGACTCCGGCGGCATCTTCGCCGGCGGCGAGGTCACCTACCGGGGCGTCAGCGTCGGCAAGGTGAAGAAGCTCGAGCTGACCGACGAGGGCGTCAACGTCGTCCTCGACATCGACAACCGCTTCGACGAGATCCCCGCCGACACCCTCGCGGTGGTCGGCAACAGGTCCGCCGTGGGGGAGCAGTACGTCGAGCTCCAGCCGCAGCGCAACGAGGGCCCGTACCTCCACGACGACTCGGTCATCGAGGAGCAGGACACACGGCTCCCGATCGCCACCGACACCCTGTTGACCCACCTGTCCGACACCGTGGAGTCGGTCGACAAGGACGACCTGAAGACCACCGTCGACGAGCTCGGCGCTGCCTTCGCCGGCACCGGCCAGGACCTCCAGACCATCATCGACAGCGGCAACTCGTTCATCAACACGGCCAACGACAACTTCGACGTCACCACGGCGCTGATCAGGGACAGCAACACCGTCCTGCACGGCCAGATCGACAGCGAGTCGGCGATCCGGAACTTCTCCTCGCAGCTCCAGGCGTTCAGCAGCGTGCTTGCCGGCGCCGACCCCGACCTGCGCCAGCTCATCGACACCGGAGGCGTCGCGGCCACCCAGCTGCGGACCTTCCTCGAGCAGAACCGCGTGGAGCTCGGCGACCTCATCAACAACCTGGTCACGACCGGCGACGTCATCGTCAAGCACCTCGACGGCATCAAGCAGATCCTCGTGATCTACCCCTACGTCGTCGAAGGTGGCTTCACGGTCGTCTCGAAGTCGCCGGACACCGGCCTCTACGACGCGCACTTCGGCATGATCCTGACGAACCAGAAGGTCTGTCACCAGGGCTATGGCGGCACCGACACCCGGCCACCCCAGGACGGCGACAGCCGGCCGATGAACGTCAACGCCCGGTGCGAGGAGCCTGCGACCGAGAGCAACGCCCGCGGCGCCCAGAACGCACCGCGCGCCGCCACCTCGTACGCCGACTCGCCGGTCGTGGCGTCGTACGACCCGGAGACCGGCAAGCTCACCTGGGGAGACCCAGGGCTTTCCACGACCGGTAGCGTTGCCCCGCCGTCGCTAGGAGAGGAGTCCTGGAAGTGGCTGTTCCTCCAGCCCCTGACCAGCGGTCAGGAGTGACTGAGGAGACCACGGCTCCGGACGGCGACGCACGCAACACCTCGCACAGCCTGCGCCTCACGCTGTTGGTTGTGCTCTCGGTGCTGCTGCTCGCGTCCGTGGCCACTGTCGCCTACCTCGCCGCCACCCGGCCGGTCTCCGCGCTGGGGATCGACGGGGACCAGGACGCGCTGCAGTCCGAACGGGAGAGCGTGATGGCGCAGTCGGAGCAGTTCATGCTCCGGATCAACACCTACGGCCCCGACCTGCTCGAGGGCGACACGATGCCCAAGTACCGCGAGCTGGTCGAAGAGGTCATCACCCCCAAGTTCGCGGCGGACTTCGAGAAGAACGCCCCGCTCGCCGAGGCGACCGTCAAGCAGGCCGGGCTCGCACGCACAGCCGAGGTGTTCAGCACCGGCGTGTCCGCGATCGACTCCGACTCGGCCACCGCGCTGGTGTCGGGCTCGATCACGCAGTCCTACCCGAAGAGCCCCGGCTCCGACGAGCGGGTGCAGACCGAGCCGGCGCCGTTCCGCGTCCAGGTCAGGCTGGTCAAGGTGAAGGGCACCTGGCTGGTCGACGACTTCAGCCCGCTCACCGGCACCGACGACGACGATGCCGGCAGCGGCACCCAGGCGCCCACCGGCCTGCCCACCCCCACGCCGACCGAGGGGGCCACGCAGTGACCCCGACCTGGTACGACCTGCTCGGCGTCGAGCCCGACGCCTCCGAGGACAAGATCCGCTCCGCCTGGAAGGCCGCGATCGCCGACCTCGACCCCACCGACCGCCGGTTCAAGACCCTCAACGAAGCCGCCGAGGTACTGCTGAACGAGGAGCGCCGAGCCGCCTACGACGCCAGCCTGGAGCCAGACGAAGACCCCCAAACTCACGGGTCAGGGGGAACCGAGACGCAATTGGAAGCGCGGCTCCCAACTCGCGAAGAGCAAGGCCCGCGAACCACGACGCAACGCACGATTCCCGCCTGGCTGCTCGCCGGCCTTGCTGTCCTCGTGGCAATCCTCGTGGCGACAGCCGGCTACCTGGTCACCCAGCCCTCCGACGACTCGATCGCCGACGCGACCAGCGACGCCCAGGGGGCGGCAGAGCGGGCAGCAACCACGATCCTGGCCTACGACTACCGCCACCTCGACGAGGACCAGAAGGCCGCCGGCGCGCTCATGACGCCGGCGTACAAGAAGGAGAAGTACGACCCGCTGTTCGCCCAGATCGCCGCCAATGCACCCGACCTGAAGGCGATCGTGACCGCCGAGGTGGTCGCCTCCGGGATCGTCCGCTCCGGAGACGACCGGGTGCAGGTGCTGGTCTTCGTCAACAGGCCGACCCTGCGCGCCGACGCGACCGAGCCGACCGTGTTCAGGGACCAGGTCGTGATGACCATGGAGAAGTCCGGCGACGAGTGGCTCGTCGACAACATGGACACCAGCCCGCTCGCCGGCTGAATACCCCCGCAAATTCGGACCGGCGCGAGCTTGCTCCGGGTGGTTCGCGAGCGGAGCGAGCGCTCCCCGCGATTCGGCCTCGCGCCCCGTGACGACGGCGAAGCCCGCGAGCGAAGCGAGCGTCGTCACGGGGGTGGGGCCGAAGTTTGCGGGGGTAGACAAACAGCCGAAGTGCTTGACCTGAGGCCCGCTTCGGACCACACTCGGTGGACGCCATGCGGATCAGCCGTGGCGCGGTCTTGAAGGCTGCCCGCTCATCCGCTATCGTGGGTCCTTGCGCCTGCTCTCAAATGCTCCTCGCCCTGTCCGGATGGGTGTTGTTGTGGTGGTCGGGTGCCTCTCCGCTCACGAGCCCTCATGAGGACAACTCTTGGCCGCGCGCACCACTTCCCGCACGCCCGCTTCAAGCCCCGCATCATCCGGCACTGGCCGCCGCATCTCCTTCGCGAAGATCTCCGAGCTGTTCGAGGTTCCGCAGCTCCTCTCCCTCCAGACCGACAGCTTTGACTGGCTGATCGGCAACGAGGCGTGGGACCGCGCGGTCGAGCGCCGTCGCGGTGAGGGTGAGGACGTCTCCAGCAAGTCCGGGCTCCAGGAGATCTTCGAGGAGATCTCTCCGATCGAGGACTTCTCCGAGACGATGTCGCTCTCGTTCGAGAACCCCGTCTTCTACGACCCGAAGTACACCGTCGACGAGTGCAAGGAGAAGGACTTCACCTACTCCGCTCCGCTCTACGTGTCGGCGGAGTTCACCAACAACGACACCGGTGAGATCAAGGGCCAGACGGTCTTCATGGGCGACTTCCCGCTCATGACCGACAAGGGCACGTTCATCATCAACGGCACCGAGCGGGTCGTCGTCTCCCAGCTGGTCCGCTCGCCGGGCGTCTACTTCGAGCGCACCGCCGACAAGACGTCCGACAAGGACATCTACACCGCGAAGCTGATCCCGAGCCGCGGTGCCTGGCTGGAGTTCGAGATCGACAAGCGCGACATGGTCGGCGTCCGCCTCGACCGCAAGCGCAAGCAGAACGTCACCGTGCTCCTCAAGGCGCTCGGCATGTCCATCGAGGACATCCGCCGCGAGTTCGCCGACCCCAACAGCACCGAGGGCAAGGCCTACGAGTCCATCGAGCTCACGCTCGAGAAGGACCACACCGTGGCCGAGGACGACGCGCTGCTCGACATCTACCGCAAGCTGCGTCCGGGTGAGCCGCCGACGCGCGAGGCGGCGCAGACGCTGCTCAACAACTACTACTTCAACCCCAAGCGCTACGACCTCGCCAAGGTCGGCCGCTACAAGGTGAACAAGAAGCTCGGTCTGGTCGAGGCCTTCGACCAGCAGACGCTCACGCTCAACGACGTCGTGGCGGCGATCCGTTACATCGTCGCGCTGCACGACGGCCAGGCGCAGATCGACAGCCCGCAGGGCGACCTCGAGATCTCCGCCGACGACATCGACCACTTCGGCAACCGCCGGATGCGCACGGTCGGCGAGCTGATCCAGAACCAGCTCCGCACGGGCCTGGCCCGGATGGAGCGCGTGGTCCGCGAGCGGATGACGACCCAGGACGTCGAGGCGATCACGCCGCAGTCCCTGATCAACATCCGCCCGGTCGTGGCGGCGCTGAAGGAGTTCTTCGGCACCTCGCAGCTCTCGCAGTTCATGGACCAGACCAACCCGATCGCGGGCCTGACGCACAAGCGCCGGCTCAACGCGCTCGGCCCGGGTGGTCTGTCACGTGACCGCGCGGGCATGGAGGTCCGTGACGTCCACCCGTCGCACTACGGCCGGATGTGCCCGATCGAGACTCCTGAGGGTCCCAACATCGGTCTGATCGGCTCGCTGGCGTCCTACGGACGGATCAACCCGTTCGGCTTCGTCGAGACGCCCTACCGCAAGGTCGAGAAGGGCAAGATCACCGACCAGGTCGACTACCTCACAGCCGACGACGAGGACCGCTTCGTCATCGCTCAGGCCAACGCCACCATCGACGCCAAGGGCAAGTTCACCGACGAGCGGGTGCTCGTGCGCCAGCGCGACGGTGAGGTCTCCGAGGTCCCGGCCGACGCCGTCGACTACGTCGACGTCTCACCGCGCCAGATGGTCTCGGTCGCTACCGCGCTGATCCCGTTCCTCGAGCACGACGACGCCAACCGCGCGCTCATGGGCGCCAACATGCAGCGCCAGGCCGTGCCGCTCATCAAGAGCGACTCGCCGCTGGTCGGCACCGGCATGGAATATCGCGCGGCGGTCGACGCCGGCGACGTGCTGGTGGCCGAGACGGCCGGTGTGGTCAAGGAGGTCTCCGCCGAGGTCATCGAGACGATGAACGACGACGGCACCTACACGACCTACCGGCTCAACAAGTTCAAGCGCTCCAACCAGGGCACCTGCATCAACCAGCGTCCGCTGGTCAGTGAGGGTGACAAGCTCGTCGTTGGTCAGCCGATCGCCGACGGTCCGTGCACCGACAACGCCGAGATGGCGCTGGGCACCAACCTGCTGGTCGCGTTCATGCCGTGGCAGGGACACAACTACGAGGACGCGATCATCCTCAGCCAGCGCCTGGTGCAGGAGGACGTCCTCACCTCGATCCACATCGAGGAGCACGAGGTCGATGCTCGCGACACCAAGCTCGGGCCGGAGGAGATCACCCGGGACATCCCGAACGTCTCCGAGGAGATGCTGGCCGACCTCGACGAGCGGGGCATCATCCGGATCGGCGCGGAGGTCACCACCGGTGACATCCTCGTCGGCAAGGTGACCCCGAAGGGCGAGACCGAGCTGACCCCCGAGGAGCGGCTGCTCCGTGCGATCTTCGGTGAGAAGGCGCGCGAGGTCCGCGACACCTCGATGAAGGTCCCGCACGGCGAGTCCGGCACGGTCATCGGCGTCCGCGTCTTCGACCGCGAGGAGGGCGACGAGCTCCCGCCGGGTGTCAACCAGCTGGTGCGCGTCTACGTCGCGCAGAAGCGCAAGATCTCCGTCGGCGACAAGCTCGCCGGACGCCACGGCAACAAGGGCGTCATCGCGAAGATCCTGCCGATCGAGGACATGCCGTTCATGGAGGACGGCACGCCGGTCGACGTGGTGCTCAACCCGCTGGGTGTGCCGCGTCGGATGAACATCGGCCAGATCCTCGAGCTGCACCTGGGCTGGCTGGCCAAGCAGGGCTGGGACCTCGACATCGCCGAGGACAAGTCGAAGGGCGACTGGAAGCAGCGGCTCATCGACATCCACGCCGAGAAGGCGGCGCCGAACACCAAGGTCGCGACCCCGGTGTTCGACGGTGCCCGCGAGGACGAGCTCACCGGTCTGCTCGGTGCGACGATGCCCAACCGCGACGGCGTCCGGATGGTCAAGTCGGACGGCAAGGCGTCCCTCTTCGACGGTCGTTCCGGCGATCCGTTCCCGGACCCGGTGGCGGTCGGCTACATGTACATCCTCAAGCTGCACCACCTGGTCGACGACAAGATCCACGCCCGCAGCACCGGCCCCTACTCGATGATCACGCAGCAGCCGCTGGGCGGTAAGGCCCAGTTCGGTGGCCAGCGGTTCGGCGAGATGGAGGTCTGGGCGATGGAGGCCTACGGCGCCGCCTACGCCCTCCAGGAGCTGCTGACCATCAAGTCCGACGACGTACCGGGTCGGGTCAAGGTCTACGAGGCGATCGTCAAGGGCGAGAACATCCCCGACTCGGGCATCCCCGAGTCGTTCAAGGTGCTCGTCAAGGAGATGCAGTCGCTCTGCCTGAACGTCGAGGTCCTGAGCCAGGACGGCTCGTCGATCGAGCTCCGGGACGCGGAGGAAGACGTCTTCCGCGCCGCCGAGGAGCTCGGCATC
This sequence comes from uncultured Actinomycetota bacterium, assembly GCA_963825455.1. Classification (GTDB taxonomy): domain Bacteria; phylum Actinomycetota; class Actinomycetes; order Propionibacteriales; family Nocardioidaceae; genus Nocardioides. The sequence continues at coordinate 151,696 of CAWGTG010000001.1, read as the reverse complement.
GACCTGTCGCGTCGCGAGCCCAGCTCCGTCGAAGAAGTCTGAGGTGCCGGCCACCCGGGGTTTCGAGACAGGCGCTCGCGCGCCTTCCTCAACCACCGGGTGGTCTGCCCCCTCGGTCCACGCTTTCACCACACAGAACTAACGAAGGACAACAGCCATCGTGCTTGATGTGAACTTCTTCGACCAGCTTCGGATCGGCCTGGCCACCGCGGAGGACATCCGCACGTGGAGCCACGGCGAGGTCAAGAAGCCGGAGACCATCAACTACCGCACGCTCAAGCCCGAGCGTGACGGCCTCTTCTGCGAGAAGATCTTCGGTCCCACCCGGGACTGGGAGTGCTACTGCGGCAAGTACAAGCGGGTGCGCTTCAAGGGCATCATCTGCGAGCGCTGCGGTGTCGAGGTCACTCGCTCCAAGGTCCGCCGTGAGCGGATGGGCCACATCGAGCTGGCCGCCCCGGTCACCCACATCTGGTACTTCAAGGGTGTCCCGAGCCGGCTCGGCTACCTGCTCGACCTGGCCCCGAAGGACCTCGAGAAGGTCATCTACTTCGCGGCCTACATGATCACCTCGGTCGACGAGGACGCCCGCCACAAGGACCTGTCCTCGCTGGAGAACAAGGTCGGCCTGGAGCGCGAGCGGCTCGAGAAGCGCCGCGACGGCGCCCTCGAGGACCGCACCAAGAAGCTCGAGGATGACCTCGCGGTCCTGGAGTCCGAGGGTGCCAAGGCCGACCAGCGCCGCAAGGTCAAGGACGCCGCCGAGCGGGAGATGAAGCAGCTGCGCGACCGTGCCCAGCGCGAGCTCGACCGCCTCGAGGAGGTCTGGAGCACCTTCAAGGCGCTCAAGGTCCAGGACCTCATGGGCGACGAGATGCTGTACCGGGAGATGAAGAACTGGTTCGGCAAGTACTTCGAGGGCCACATGGGCGCCACGGCGATCCAGAAGCGGCTCCAGGACTTCGACATCGCCGCCGAGGTGGAGTCGCTGCGCGAGACCATCGCGACCGGCAAGGGCCAGAAGAAGGTCCGGGCCCTCAAGCGCCTCAAGGTCGTCGACGCGTTCCGCAAGACCGGCAACAAGCCCCAGGGCATGGTGCTCGACGCCGTACCCGTCATCCCGCCGGACCTGCGCCCGATGGTGCAGCTCGACGGTGGCCGGTTCGCGACCTCTGACCTCAACGACCTCTACCGCCGGGTGATCAACCGCAACAACCGGCTCAAGCGGCTCCTCGACCTCGGCGCGCCCGAGATCATCGTCAACAACGAGAAGCGGATGCTGCAGGAGGCCGTCGACTCGCTGTTCGACAACGGCCGTCGTGGCCGTCCTGTCACGGGTCCGGGCAACCGGCCCCTGAAGTCGCTGTCCGACATGCTCAAGGGCAAGCAGGGCCGGTTCCGCCAGAACCTGCTCGGCAAGCGCGTCGACTACTCGGGCCGCTCGGTGATCGTGTCGGGTCCGCAGCTCAAGCTGCACCAGTGCGGCCTGCCGAAGATGATGGCGCTGGAGCTCTTCAAGCCGTTCGTCATGAAGCGGCTCGTGGACCTCTCACACGCCCAGAACATCAAGTCCGCCAAGCGGATGGTGGAGCGGGCGACGTCCGGTCTCTCGCGCTACGCGATGGTCTGGGACGTGCTCGAAGAGGTGATCATGGAGCACCCGGTGCTGCTCAACCGCGCACCGACGCTGCACCGCCTCGGCATCCAGGCCTTCGAGCCGCAGCTGATCGAGGGCAAGGCCATCCAGATCCACCCGCTCGTCTGCGGCGCGTTCAACGCCGACTTCGACGGTGACCAGATGGCCGTGCACCTGCCGCTCTCCGCGGAGGCGCAGGCCGAGGCCCGGATCCTGATGCTGTCGACCAACAACATCCTCAAGCCGTCGGACGGCCGTCCGGTGACCATGCCCTCCCAGGACATGATCATCGGCCTGTTCTGGCTCACCACCGACCGCGAGGGCGAGGCCGGCGAGGGTCGCGCGTTCTCGTCACCGGCCGAGGCCGTCATGGCCTTCGACCACGGCGAGATCACGCTGCAGAGCAAGATCAAGATCCGCCTGTCCGACATCGTCCCGCCGCTGGGCGACGACGCCGCGGACTGGGAGGAGGGCCAGGCGATCATCCTCGAGACGACGCTGGGCCGGTCGCTCTTCAACGACACCCTTCCGGCTGACTACCCCTACGTGAACTACGAAGTGGGCAAGAAGGCGCTGGGCGCGATCGTCAACGACCTGGCCGAGCGCTACACCAAGGTCGAGGTCGCGGCGTCGCTCGACGCTCTCAAGGACACCGGCTTCCACTGGGCCACCCGGTGCGGGGTCACGGTGTCCATCGAGGACGTCGTCACGCCTGCCAACAAGGCCGAGATCCTGTCCGGGTTCGAGAAGCAGGCCGCGAACATCCAGAAGCAGTTCGAGCGTGGCCTGATCACCGACGACGAGCGCCGTCAGGAGCTCATCGAGATCTGGACCGACGCGTCCAGCAAGGTCGGTGACGCGATGGAGGCGAACTTCGACCGGTCGAACCCCATCTTCATGATGGTCGACTCGGGTGCCTCCGGAAACATGAACCAGATCCGGCAGGTCGCCGCCATGCGTGGCCTCGTGGCCAACCCGAAGGGCGAGATCATCCCGCGCCCGATCAAGTCCAACTTCCGTGAGGGCCTCACGGTGCTGGAGTACTTCATCGCGACCCACGGTGCCCGCAAGGGTCTGGCCGACACCGCGCTCCGTACGGCGGACTCCGGCTACCTGACCCGTCGCCTCGTGGACGTCTCCCAGGACGTCATCATCCGCGAGGACGACTGCGGCACCGAGCGGGGCCTGCTGAAGCGGATCGGGGTCAAGCGCGAGGACGGCACCGTCCGCAAGGACGACAACGCCGAGACCGCGGCGTACGCCCGTACGGCGGCCGTCGAGGTCAAGCACCCGGAGACCGGCGACGTGCTGGCGACCTCGGGTGAGGACCTCGGCGACGTCAAGATCGGCGAGCTCGTGGCCGCCGGTGTCGAGGAGGTGTCGGTCCGCTCCGTGCTGACCTGTGACGCCAAGACCGGCACCTGCGCCAAGTGCTACGGCCGCTCACTGGCCACCGGCAAGCTGGTCGACATCGGTGAGGCCGTCGGCATCATCGCGGCCCAGTCGATCGGTGAGCCCGGCACCCAGCTGACGATGCGCACCTTCCACACCGGTGGCGTCGCCTCGGCCGACGACATCACGCAGGGTCTGCCCCGCGTGGTGGAGCTGTTCGAGGCCCGCTCGCCCAAGGGCGTCTCGCCGATCAGCGAGGTGGCCGGCCGGGTCGAGATCGAGGAGACCGACAAGGCGCGCGTCGTCCGGGTCACCCCCGACGACGGCTCGGACGTGCAGGAGTACCCCGTCAGCCGGCGCTCCCGCCTCCGGGTGGCCGACGGCGACAGCATCGAGGTCGGCGACCAGCTGGTCGTCGGTACGCCGGACCCCAAGGAGGTCCTGCGCATCCTCGGTGTCCGCAAGACCCAGCAGCACCTGGTCGACGAGGTGCAGGCCGTCTACCGGTCGCAGGGCGTGGCGATCCACGACAAGCACATCGAGATCATCGTGCGGCAGATGCTGCGCCGGATCACGGTGCTCGAGTCGGGTGACACCCACCTGCTGCCCTCCGACCTCGTGGACCGCGTGCGGTTCGAGGAGGAGAACCGGCGCGTGGTCTCCGAGGGCGGCAAGCCGGCCTCGGGTCGCCCGGAGCTCATGGGCATCACCAAGGCCTCGCTCGCGACCGAGTCGTGGCTGTCCGCGGCCTCCTTCCAGGAGACCACCCGCGTGCTCACCGACGCGGCGATCCACGGACGCTCCGACGCGCTGCGCGGTCTGAAGGAGAACGTCATCATCGGCAAGCTGATCCCGGCGGGCACCGGCCTCGAGCGCTACCGCAACATCCGGGTGGAGCCCACCGAGGAGGCCCGCGCCGCGGCGTACTCCGTGACCGGCTACGACTCCTACGACTACGAGTTCGCCGGCGCCGGCGGACAGGCAGTCGCCCTGGAGGACTTCGACTTCGGGAGCTATCAGAACTGACACGCACGCAGGGCCCCCCTCCGAGACAGCCGCAGGCTGTCGAGGGCGGGGGCCCTGCTGCGTCCGGGCATCGCCGACCCGGCGGTACTGCTGCCCGCGCCCGAAGGGCCCGCGTCGGCCGTAGCGCCGTGTCGGCGCACGTGGCACCCGGGCCGAGCAAGCAGCGCAGCTGACCCAGCCCACCTCTCCTGTGGACGACGGCCTCCCGGACCAGATCTGTGGACGCCAGGTGGCCTGTTTCGGTGCTCTCGCCACGCCGACCCGTCGTTACTGACGGGCAGTAACGACGGCTCGGCGAAAGTCTCAGCCGAAACTCAGGCCCGTCCACAACTGCGGTTGCGTCCCGGGAGTCACACTGATTGACGGACGAATTTTCGAGTCCACAGGAGGATGAGCGTGATGGAGCGCTGGATGAGGGTGCCGTTCTGGAGCGGGGTGGCGACGGTGGTCGCCGGGTCGGTCATGGGGGGCGTGATGATGCTGGCGCCGAGCGGCACCGCAGCGGTGGGGCACCGGGCCACCCCCGAGTGCACCAACGACAACCTGACCGCGTCCTACAAGGGCGGCGACGCCGCGACGAGTCACATCTACGGGCGGATCATCCTGCGCAACACCTCTGACAAGACGTGCTGGGTTCGCGGTTACGGCGGGCTGTCGTACGTCGGCGGCGGCAACGGCACCCAGGTCGGCGCGGCCGCGGACCGTACGCCGAGCAACAGGCCGCGGGTCGTCCTGGCCCCCGGCGACAAGGTGCGCAGCGCGGTGGCGGAGACGTCGTACGCGCCCTACCCGAAGAGCAAGTGCCAGCCGACCAAGGTCGACGGGTTCCGGGTCTACGTGCCCGACGAGACGAGGTCGCAGTTCATCAAGCACAGGACGACCGGGTGTGCGAACCCCAAGGTGCACCTGCTTCAGCACAAGGCCTATCACTAGCCGATGAGTCCGGGCGGGGGCGGCGGTCCACTCCCACATGAGCGAAGACACCGCCGACCCTGACCTGGACCAGATCGCCCGAGACATCCTGGACCGGATCCGGTTCATCGTGCTCGGCACGATCGACGAGGACGGGCGGACGCGCACGTCGCCGGTCTACTTCGTCCCGCACGGCTACGAGGACTTCTACTGGGTCTCGAACCCGGCGAGCCATCATTCGCACAACCTCGCGCGGGACAACAGGCTCAGCGGGGTGGTGTTCGACTCGACGGTGTCGCCGGGCCCTGACACCGGTGCGGTCTACGTGACCGGCACCGCGCGCGAGATCCCCGCCGACGAGCTCGCGCAGCACGTGCCGAAGGCCTTCGACCCCGGGCGAGGCGCGCGGACCTTCGCGGCCGAGGAGCTGACCGGCGACTCGGACCTCCGGCTGTGGGTGCTGCACGTCGAGAGCTGGGAGGTGCACATCCGCGGCAGCCACCCGACCCTCGGGACCGGAACGGACCGCCGGATTCCGGCCGACCCGCGTCTCGGACGAGGTGTGTGACGGGCGCTGCCTGTTCGGGTACACCTGACTCATGAGTGAGTCGCAGCCCGAGACCCCGGGCAAGCACGCAGCGCCCGACGACGATCCCAACAGCGATCCGCCTCCGGTGGCCGGCGAGGGCGGCGACCACGCTGCCGACGGTCCGCCCGAGGAGGGGGACGAGGAGCCTGCCTTAGGTGGCGCCCGCCAGCCGGGTGCCGACCCGGAGGACGAGCAGGAGATCGAGGAGGAGCGGGAGCGCCGCCTCGACCCCGACAACCGCCCCGACGCCGTGGAGGTCGACAACACCGAGCGCGACTTCGACGTCGAGAAGGGCATGTTCAAGGACTCCGAGGGATACGACGAGGCCGAGGAGAAGTTCCCACCCCTCGGCAGCCAGGGGGCCTGACCGGATTCACGGCGCAGGCGGGCGCCCTGAGACAATGCAGGGGTGACCAGCCCGCCCCTGCACGCCGACGTTCTCGTCGTCGGCGCCGGCCCCGCGGGGTCGGCGGCGGCCGCCTGGGCGGCCCGCGGCGGGGCTGAAGTCGTGCTGGCCGATGCGGCGGTCTTCCCGCGGGACAAGACCTGCGGCGACGGCCTCACCCCGCGCGCGGTCGGCGAGATGCAGCGGCTGGGGCTGGACGACTGGCTGCGCGCTCATGCGGTGAACCAGGGTCTCCGGGCGCACGGCTTCGGCCAGACGCTCCTGCTGCCCTGGCCCGGCTCAGGAGAACCCGGCACGGGGCTTCCGTCGTGGGGCTCAGCGGTGGCGCGCACCGAGCTCGACGACCACCTGCGGACCACCGCCATCAAGGCCGGTGCGACCGCGGTCGACGGCGCCCGGGCGGTCGACGTACGCCGCGCGGGCGACCGGGTCGCGGGTGTGGTGTTCAAGACCGACGACGGGCCGATCGAGATCGGCTGCCGTCACCTCGTGGTGGCAGACGGCGTCCGCTCACCGCTGGGCAAGGTGCTCGGGCGGGAGTGGCACCGCGACACCGTCTACGGCGTCGCCGGCCGGTCGTACGTCGCGAGCGGGATGAGCGACGACCCGTGGATCAGCTCCCACCTCGAGCTCCGCGACCAGGCGGGGAAGGTGCTGTCCGGCTACGGCTGGATCTTCCCGCTCGGCAACGGCGAGGTGAACATCGGCGTCGGGACGCTCGCCACGAGCAAGCGGCCAGCCGATTTCGCCATCAAGCCGCTGATGTCGCAGTACGCCGAGCTGCGCCGCGACGAGTTCGAGCTCTCCGGCGAGCTTCGGATGCCCACCTCGGCGCTGCTGCCGATGGGCGGTGCCGTGACCAACGTCGCCGGCCCCAACTGGGCGCTGATCGGCGATGCAGCGGCCTGTGTGAACCCACTCAACGGCGAGGGCATCGACTACGGCCTCGAGACCGGAAGGCTGGTCGCCGACATGATCGCGAGCGGCGACGACCTCGCGACCGCGTGGCCCGCGCTGCTCCGCGAGCACTACGGCGAGGCGTTCTCCATCGCCCGGCGGCTCGCCGGGCTCGTCACGATCCCGCACCTCCTGTCGACCCTCGGCCCGGCCGGAATGCGGTCCGACTGGCTGATGACCCTGGCGCTGCGGTGGATGGGCAACCTGATCACCGACGAGGACCGCGACCGTGCCGCCCGGGTCTGGCGCTGGGCGGGCCGCCGCTCGATCGCGCGCGACCACCGACCGCCGTTCGCCTGAGGAAGGCGCTACCCGACCAGGGCGTCGTCGTAGCGCCGACGGATGCTCGACCCGACGAGGCTCAGGTCGGCACCGTAGACATGCAGGGAGATCGCGAGGTCCGTGCCGGCGTTGGTGACGCGGTGGATGTCGCCGGGAGGCAGCAGTCCGTCCACGTCACCGGCGTACGCCACGGCCGACCCCGTCGCGACCAGCCGTCCGCCCGGCCGCGCGGTGTAGCGGGTCTCGTGCTCGGCGCCACCACGCGCCGATGCGGCTCGGACAGCGCGCCGAGCCGGGACTCGACGAGTCCGGCGAACGTCGGAGGCACCGGTCCGGCGGCCGTCTGCGGCGACAGCTCCTCCACGAGCAGCGGCAACCCTTCGGCGCGCCCGGTCAGCTGCCGCAGGGTCACCTCGTCGAGCGGCCCGTGGACGGCCGTCGCCAGCTCGGCCGCGGCGTCGTCTGGGAGCCGGCCGACGGCCAGGGTCACCACCCCCGGGGTGAGCTCCAGCCTGGTGGTCGGGTCGGTGCCCGGCTCGTCGTCCCGCGCCGACACGACCACGAGCACAGGAAGGCTGCGGACCGCTGTCGCCAGGTGCAGTACCACCGCGTGGGTGTCGGCGTCCGCCCAGTGCAGGTCCTCGAGCACGAGCAGGCACGGGCGTTCCCGGCCGACCTCGGCCAGGAATCTCGCCACCGCCTCGCCCAGCACCAGCGCCGGGTCCGCGTCCGCCTCGTGGGGCGAGTCGCCCGGCTCGCTCCAGTCCGGCAGCACCCTGGCCAGCGGTGCGCGGTAGGGACCGAGGGCCTCGGGCGGGACGGCGGTTCCGCTGCGGAGCAGCCCGACCAGCGCCTCGGCCACCGGGCGGTAGGCCCCGCCGCCGGGTACGGCGCGGCCGGTCAGCACCACATGGCTCCGTGCCGCCCGCTGGGCCAGCTCGTCGATCAGCCGCGTCTTGCCGATGCCCGCCTCGCCTCGGACGAGAACCAGCCGGCCCTGGCCGCGGCTCGCGGCGCGCATGGCCTCGGTCAGCGTGGCCAGCTCGCCCGCCCGCCCGACCAGGACATCGGCCACACGCACCACCCCTCTGGGCGAGCGTAGGGCCGCGGTTGCGGTGGGGCTACGCCTTAGGTTGGGGTGGTGGCTGAGCGACGACAGGTGCGGAGGGTGCAGCGGGTGGCGGCGTACGCCGTCATCATGCGCGACGAGCACATCCTGCTGAGCCGGCTGGCCAAGCGACTGACCAGCAAAGAGCTGTGGACGCTTCCTGGCGGCGGCCTCGAGCACGGCGAGGATCCGCGCGACGCGGTGGTCCGCGAGGTGCACGAGGAGACCGGACTGAACGTGGTCATCGACGAGACCGCGCGCGTGTACTCCTACCACCAGCGCAACACCTGGCGGCAGGGCCGCCGCGCGGACGCGCACGCGCTGCGGATCGTCTACGACGGCTGGGTGCCGCTCGACAGCCCGGAACCGCACGTCGTCGAGGTCGACGGCTCGACGATGGAAGCGGCGTGGCAGCCGGTCGCCTCGGTCCTCAACGGCTCGGTGCCCGTGGTGAGCCTCGTGACCGAGGTGCTCGAGGAGCACCGGCCCTTCCAGCTGCAGCGCGTCGCGGCCTACGCGCTGGTCCTGCGGGACGCTGCCGCCGGCCGGGAGGTCCTGCTGACGCGCAACTCCTCGCGCGGCCCGCACCCGGGCTGGTGGACGCTTCCCGGCGGCGGCATCGACCACGGCGAGGAGGCTCGGCACGCGCTGGTCCGCGAGGTCCGGGAGGAGACGGGTCTCGACTGCACCCCTGGTGAGGTGCTGGACGTCGGCTCCACCCACTTCGAGGGCACCGCCCCGTCGGGGCGCCGGGAGGACTTCCACGCCCTGCAGGTCGTCTTCGACGCCACCGTCTCCGCGGGCGAACCGGCTGTGCTGGAGGTCGACGGCACCACCGACGCTGCGGCGTGGGTGCCGTTGTCGGCGCTCGGCGACGAGCCCTACCGGATCCGAGACGTGGTCCGGTCGGCGCTCGCCGCCAGCGAGCGTAGGTTGAAATCGTGACCGAGACGGTCTTCACGTACGCCGCACCCGCGCTCAAGTTCGGGCCGGGCGCCTCGGCCGAAGTGGGCCACGACCTGGCGACGTTCGGCGCCCGTCGGGTCCTGCTCGTCACCGACCAGGGCGTCATGGAGACCGGCCACCCCTCGCGGATCGCCGAGCAGGTCTGGCAGCGCGGTATCGAGGTGGTGATCTTCGACCGGGCGCGGGTAGAGCCGACCGACGAGTCGCTCAACGAGGCCATCGACTTCGCCCGCGACGCCAGCTCCGGGGCCAAGCCCTTCGACGCCATCGTGGCCGTCGGCGGGGGCTCCTCGATCGACACCGCCAAGGCGGTCAACCTGCTGCTCACCAACCCGGGTGAGCTGATGGACTACATCAACGCGCCGGTCGGCGAGGCGCGGCCTCCTGCGTACCCGCTGCTGCCGCTGGTCGCCATCCCGACCACGACCGGCACCGGCAGCGAGAGCACCACGATCTGCGTGCTCGACGTGCTGGCGCTCAAGGTGAAGACCGGCATCAGCCATGTCGCCCTCCGTCCGAAGCTGGCGATCGTCGACCCCCGGCTCACCGTGACCCAGCCGAAGATGGTCACCGCCGCGTCCGGGATGGACATCCTCTGCCACGCGCTGGAGAGCTACACCGCGCGCTGGTACGCCGACTTCGACGCCAAGGAGCCCGAGGAGCGGGTGCCCTACTGCGGCGCCAACCCGATCGCCGACATGTGGTCGGAGAAGGCGATGTCGCTCCTGGCCGGCGCCTTCCGGCGCGCGATCAAGGACGGTTCGGACACCGAGGCGCGCGAGCAGATGGCGATGGCCGCCACCTTCGCCGGGCTGGGCTTCGGCAACGCCGGCGTGCACATCCCGCACGCCAACGCCTACCCCATCGCCGGCCGGGTGAGGGGCTACGTGCCGGACGGCTACCCCGAGGGCGAGCCGATCGTGCCGCACGGAATGGCCGTCTCGCTGACCGCGCCGGCGGCGTTCCGGTTCACCTTCGACGCAGCGCCCGAACGACACCTGCGCGCGGCCCGGATCCTCGACCCGGACGCGAGCGGCGACGGCCCGGAGCTCCTGGCGAACGTGGTCACCGCGTTGATGCGCGACATCGGGATCCCGAACGGCCTGGCCGAGGTCGGCTACGGCACCTCCGACGTCGACGACCTCGTCGCCGGCGCCACCCAGCAGCAGCGACTCCTCGCCACCTCGCCCAAGGCGCCCACGGAGGAGGACCTCGCGCAGGTGTTCGTCGCCTCGATGGAACACTGGTGAGGTGACCGCAGACTCGGCAGATCTCACTGCAGAGCTGCGGAAGCGAGGGGTCTCCGACGTCGACGACTCCGTCCTCACCCGGGCGCTCTACTCCTCGGACGCCTCCCTCTACCGCGTGGTCCCGCAGGTGGTCGTCAGGCCCCGCGTCGCGGACGAGCTGGACGCGATCCTCGACGTCGCGCGGGCCACCGGCGTACCGATCACCATGCGCGGAGCCGGCACCTCGATCGCCGGTAACGCCGTCGGCCCCGGCATCGTCGTCGACACCGTCAGGCACCTCAACCGGGTCGTCTCGATCGACCCCGAGGCACGTACGGCGGTCGTGCAGCCGGGCGTCGTGCACGCCAACCTCCAGCGCGCGGCCGCTCCCCACGGCCTCCGCTTCGGGCCTGATCCGTCGTCGCACACCCGCTGCACGGTCGGGGGGATGATCGGCAACAACGCCTGCGGGTCGCGGGCGCTCGGCTACGGACGCACGGTCGACAACGTGGTGGCGCTGGACGTCACCTGGGGGCCCGGAGCACAGGATGTCGAGGCGCGTCTGGCGGCGCTGGTCGACCAGCACCTGGCGCACGTGCGCACCGAGTTCGGCCGGTTCGGTCGCCAGGTGAGCGGCTACTCGCTCGAGCACCTGCTGCCGGAGCACGGCCGCAGCGTCGACCGGTTCCTCGTCGGCTCGGAGGGCACCCTCGCACTGGTCCGAGAAGCCACCGTCCGCCTGGTCGACGACACGGTCGACCGGCTGCTCGTGGTGCTCGGCTACCCGTCGATGGTCGAGGCGGCGGACGCCGTCCCGGCCCTGCTGGCGGCCACCGGCGGCGCCATGGTGGCCTGCGAGGGGCTGGACGCCCGGATCGTCGACCTGGTGAACGCCCGCGGCAGCGCGGTCCCCGAGCTGCCCGGCGGCGCCGGCTGGCTCTTCGTCGAGCTGGTCGGTCCCGAGGCGAGGGAGCTGGCCACGAAGATCGCGGGCGAAGCCGGTGCGTTGGCCCACAGGCTCGTCACCGACGCCGCCGAGGCGGCCGCGCTGTGGCGGATCCGTGAGGACGGCGCCGGCCTGGCGGCCCGCAGCCTGAAGACCCCGGCGCACTCCGGCTGGGAGGATGCCGCGGTTCCTCCGGAACGGCTGGGCGCCTGGCTCCGTGACTTCGACGAGCTGCTGATGGAGCACGGCCTCGACGGGGTCCCCTACGGCCACTTCGGCGACGGCTGCGTGCACGTGCGGATCGACTTCCCCTTCCAGCCGGGCGACCGCCGCTCCGCGGCGGTCTTCCGCGACTTCCTCACCGCCTGCGCCCTCAGGCTGCGGGACCATCGCGGCTCCCTCTCCGGCGAGCACGGCGACGGCCGGGCACGCTCCGAGCTGTTGCCGCTGATGTACGACGCCGAGTCGCTCCGGCTATTCGCGGCCGTCAAGGAGATCTGCGACCCGCGCAACCTGCTCAACCCCGGCAACCTGGTCGACCCGGCGCCCCTCGACGCCGACCTGCGGCCGGTCCGCGCTCGCCAGCCGGTGCTGCCCCTGCTCAAGCTCCCGCATGACGGTGGCCGGCTGGCCGACGCGGTGCACCGCTGCACCGGCGTCGGCAGGTGCGTCGCCGCGTCCACCGGTGGCGTGATGTGCCCGTCCTACCTCGCCACGCGCGACGAGAAGGACTCCACCCGAGGGCGGTCCCGGGTGCTCCAGGAGGCGATCGACGGGTCGCTGGTGCACGGTTTCGCGGACCCGGCGGTCGCCGAGGCCCTCGACCTGTGCCTGGCTTGCAAGGGCTGCGCGTCGGACTGCCCGACCGGCGTGGACATGGCGACCTACAAGGCCGAGGCGCTGCACCAGAAGCACGACGTGGAGGGCGTACGCCGCCCGCGCAGCCATCGCCTGCTGGGCCGGCTCCCGCAGTGGGCGGATCGGGCCGCGCCGGTCGCGCCGCTGGCCAACCGGATGATGCGCCTCGGCCCGGTGGCGAGGTTGGCAAAGTCGGCGGCCGGCATCGACCAGCGACGTTCTCTCCCGGCGTTCGCAAAGACGACGCTGCGAAGGTCCGCTCCTACGGGTGGCACGCCCGACGTCTGGATCTGGGCGGACTCCTTCAGCGACCACTTCCTCCCGGCCAACGGCCACGCCGCGATCCGCTACCTCGAGTCCGCCGGGCTGACCGCCCGCGTGATCCCCGACGACGCCTGCTGCGGTCTCACCTGGATCACCACCGGCCAGCTCGACCAGGCGCAGCGGATCATGACGCGCACGGTGGCCGCGCTCGCGCCGTACGTCGAGTCGGGTGTGCCCGTCATCGGCCTGGAACCGTCCTGCCTCGCCACGCTGCGCAGCGACGCCGCCGAGCTCACCGGCAGCACCCTCGACGTGCTCAGCCTCGCCGAGCTCGTCGAGCGTGAGCAGCTCGCGCTGCCCGACCTGACCGGTGTCGAGGTGGTCGCCCAGCCGCACTGCCACCACCACGCCGTCATCGGCTGGGCCGCCGACCAGCGGCTGCTCGAGCGCGCCGGTGCGACGGTCACCCGGGTCGCGGGCTGCTGCGGCCTGGCGGGCAACTTCGGCATGGAGAAGGGCCACTACGAGGTCTCGGTCGCGGTGGCCGAGACCCACCTGCTGCCGGCTGTGCGAGCCCAGCCGCACGCCGTCGTGCTCGCCGACGGCATGTCCTGCCGGCTCCAGCTCGACGACCTGGCCGGCGTACCGGCCCTGCACCTGGCCGAGCTGTTGGTTCAGGCCCTCCGGTAGCGGCCGTCGAACGCGGTCTCCCAGGTCTCCCCGTCGTCCTTGGAGGTCTCCCAGAGCTGGCGGACGCCGTCGCCGTCGCGGGTCCAGGTGATCCGTTGGCGCGAGTCGGCGTCGATGCCCTCGAGCACCATCGCGTCGTCCTGCACGTCGCCGTCGAGCAGCAACACCCCGCCGGTGGAGTCCATCCACGTCTGGTGCCAGCAGCCGCGCTCGACGTCCCACGCACTGAGGCTGTGGCCGACGACGCCGCGGTCACCACGCCAGTGCTCGGCCAGGGCGCCGGTGCCGTAGAGGTCGGTGATCGAGTTCCTGCCCACGTGGTTGCCCTCGGGGTCGTGCACGTCCCACTCGCCGAGCCAGAAGTCGAAGGCGTGCGCGATGGCCTGGGCAACGCTGTCCGCGGTGGTCATGTGCTGACCGTGGCACCGTCTGCCACGAGTGCGCGATACCTCAGGACGAGTCGTGACCCGACCGCGACCACCTCGTGACCCGGCCGGGGCCGGCCTTGCTCGCCGCGTCCCGTCGAGAACCGGTTTGGGTCTCGATGTCCCGGCGCGCAGAATGTGGGAGATGCCCCTCGGAACCACTCGGGAGACCTGGGAACCGGTCACGGTGCCGGGCTTCGTCGGGATGCGCGTACGCCGCGCCGGACGCGTGTACGGCGACCAGGTGCGCGTCGGCGACGTCGGTCCGGTGCGCGTGGTCGAGTCCAGCAACACCCCCGGGGAGGCCCTGCGCACCGCCCGCGACATCCGGGTCGACGACCCGGAGCGGTACGCGCTCTTCGTCCAGGCGAACGGGTCCTCCACCGGCGAGCAGGCCGGCCGGAGCGCGCGGTTCGAGCCCGGCGACCTCGGGCTGGTCGACCTGTCCCGGCCGATGTGGTGCACCTACACCCGGCGACGGGCGGTGATGGTCACCTTCCCCAAGCGGCTCAGCCCGCTACGGCCACGCGAGCTGGCCCCGCTCCTCGGCCGTCGGCTCCCGGCGACCGGTGCCGCTGGGCTGGTGTCGACGCTGGTCCGTGCGCTCCCCGCTCATCTCGACGCCGACGACGGAGCCGCCGGTGCTCGCCTCGGGTCCGCGATCCTCGACCTGATCAACGTCGGAGTGGCGGCCCAGCTCGACCGCGAGCCGGCGGTCTCCCACGACGCGCGGCGGCGAGCTCTCCTCGTGCAGTGCCGCGGCTACATCGAACAGCACCTGTCGGACGTCGAGCTCGGGCCCACGACCGTGGCCGCGGCCCACCACATCTCGGTCCGCTACCTGCACCGGCTGTTCGAGCCCACGGGCACCGGTGTCGCCGAGTTCATCCGCCGTCGACGACTGGACCGGTGTCGGCGTGACCTGCTGGACCCCGAGCAGGGCACGTGCCCGGTGGCTGCGGTGGGCGCCCGGTGGGGGCTCGTGGACGCGGCCCACTTCAGCCGGGCCTTCAAGCGCGAGTACGGCGTGCCGCCGGCGGCGTTCCGGGCGGGCCACGGCCGAGCGCGGCCCTGATGCGTCCCGTCAAACCTCCGCGAAGGTCAGTGCGTGGGCCAGCTGCTCCGGGGTGAGATCGGCCGGCAGCGCCCCGGGGTCACCCAGCACGACATCGCCCAGGTCCTGGGTGACCGCCATGAACAGGTCCATGTCGAGCTCGGTCTCGGCGGTGGCCAGCTCCGCCGGCGTACCGGTCCGGGCCACGAGCTCTGCGAACCCGGCCGGCGAGCTGATGTTCAGCGCGTGGCACCCGTCGGCGCCGGCCCTGACGGCGTGCGGCACGTTCCTCGGGATGTGCACGAAGTCGCCCGAGCGCAGGACGGCGTACTGGTCGCCGACCCAGACCTCGGCCTCCCCGCCGACCACCCAGAGCCTCTCCTCGTAGCGACGGTGCAGGTGCAGTGCGGTCATGTCCCCGGCCGCCTGATGGCCCTCGGTGAGGTCATGGCGGCCCTCGGTCTCCTCGGCAGTGGTGAGCACGGTGGCGCGCAGCGCCTGGCCGAGCTGGAAGTCTCTTCCATGGGTCAGATTGGTCATGCCGCCACCCTCCGACGGGCCGGGCAAGCGAGCCTTGCCCTGGCGGGTCCGGTCGTTGTCCGTGCGTGACCGGCTGCCCTCCGCCCTGCGACGCCTAGTGTTGGCCGATGGGTCCGAATCGCGTTGCCCTCGTGACGGGGGGCTCCCGGGGGCTCGGCGCCCACATCTCCCGACGGCTCGCGGTGGACGGGTGGGCGGTCGCGGTCAACTATCGCGCCGGCCAGGCGGCGGCAGACACGGTTGTCGAGTCGATACGCCAGGCCGGAGGCGTGGCCGAGGCATTCGGCGCTGATGTCGTCGACGAGGAGGCCGTGACGGACCTGGTTGCCGAGGTCGAGCGGCGTCTCGGGCCGGTGCTGGCGGTCGTCGCCAACGCGACCGGCCCCCAGCCCGAGGCGGGTCTTGAGGAGCTGACCTGGCGCGCCCATCTCGACCAGCTGGAGTTCTTCGTCAAGAGTCCCACGCTGATGGTGCAGGCAGCGTTGCCCGGCATGCGCGTGAACGGCGGCGGCCGGGTGATCCTGATCGGCTCCGACATGGTTGACCGGGCCCTGCCTCGCATGTCCGCCTACGTCGCGGCGAAGCACGCCCAGGTCGGCCTGACCAAGGTCTGGGCCAAGGAGCTCGGACCGGACAACATCACGGTGAACCTGGTGCAGCCGGGTTGGATCCCTGTCGAGCGACATGAGGGTCTCGACACGTCGGCGTACGCCGCGGAGGTACCGCTGGGACGCCTGGGGACACCCGAGGACATCGCCGCGATGGTCGCCTTCCTTGCTTCCGAGGCCGCGAGCTTCGTCACCGGTCAGCAGATCACGGTCAACGGCGGACACATCCTCTGACCACCGCGTCGCACGACGGCACGGGGAGGCCGACCGGGCCTCCTAGACTCGTCGGGTGAATCCCCGACATCGCCGCCTGGTCATCCCGCTGGCGCTGGTCGGGCTGCTCCTGATCGTCGTCATCGCCGCGGTCAAGTAAGGGTGACACCTCCGACCCTGCGGCGGCGCCAGTGCCGCCCAGCACGCACGCTGGCGGCGTCGCCGGCGCTCGAAAGACGCCCAGTCTGCCAGCGCCCCGGCGCCTTGCCATCGCACGCCCTGGACGACACTGGCATCCACCGAGGATCGGAGGAGTCACCCTGATGGCCGAGAACCTGCTGCGCGCCCTCGTGCAGGTCCGGGGCCGGCTCCTCGACCCCGAGTCGCTGGTCCGGGCCGTCGCCTCGGGGCGGCAGAAGGCGGGGGAGCCGAGGTGGCGTCGGGTCGAGCTGCGGTACGTCGACCTCAAGGCCGGTCGGCACCTCCAGCTCACGGCGTACGACGACACACAGGCGCACACCTCGAACCACGCGTCGGGCGACAGCGCACGGGACGCGATCGACGACCTGCTCGATGAACCGTTCGGCAACTGGCACCTGGAGACGACGACCGAGACCGTCCAGCTGCGGGTGACCCGCAAGGGTGAGGCACTGGTGCACACCAGCCCGCGCTCGACACCGGTGGAGCTGGACCGCGAGCACGATCGTGACAAGGCGCGGCTGCTGCCGGAGGACGACCGGCTGTTCCGGACGCTCGGGCTCGCCGACGCCGACGGCCGGCTCAAGCCGAGCCGGCGCGACAAGTACCGTCAGGTCGAGGAGTTCCTCCGGCTCCTCGACACCGCGGTCACCGAAGCCATCGACAAGGGGCAGCTGCGCACGCCGACGCCCGAGTCACCTCTCCGGGTCGCCGACCTCGGCTGCGGCAACGCCTACCTGACCTTCGCCGCCGAACGCTACCTCGCCGGCGTCCGGGGCCTGCCCGTCCACCTGGTCGGCGTGGACGTCAAGGAGCAGTCCCGCGAGCACAACGAGAAGGTCGCCGGCGAGCTCGGACTGGACGCCGAGTTCGTGGTCGGCAGCATCGGCGGCGTGACGCTCGACCCGGCGCCCGAGGTGGTGCTGGCCCTCCATGCCTGCGACACCGCGACCGACGAGGCGCTGGCCCGCGCGGTCGAGTGGCAGGCGTCGCTGGTGCTGGCGGCTCCCTGCTGCCATCACGATGTCGCCGCGCAGCTCCGCAGGGCCCCGACCCCGTCGCCGTACGCCATGCTCACCAGGCACGGCATCCTCCGCGAGCGGCTGGCCGACACCCTGACCGACGCGCTGCGGGCCACGCTGATGCGACTGCAGGGCTACCGCGTCGACGTCGTCCAGTTCGTCGAGAGCAAGCACACCCCGCGCAACACCCTCCTCCGTGCCACCCGCACCGGCGCACCGGTCAAGGGCGGCTCGCTCCGGCGCGAGTACGACGACCTGGTCGCGGCCTGGGGCATCCATCCGAAGCTGGCCGAGCTGCTCGATGATTGAGCGGGTCCTGGCCGGGCTGCTCGTCGTACCGTTCCTGCTCGGCGCGGCCGTGGCGCCGACGGACCGGTCGCAGGTGGTCTTCTCGTTCCGGGACAACGAGATCATCGAGTCCAGCGGGCTCGCGGTCGTCGACGGCCTCGTGGTCACCACCAACGACTCTGGCGACACCGGCCGGGTCTTCTCGGTCGACCCGGTCACCGGGAAGACCGTCGGTGACACCGACTGGGCCGACGACCCGGTCGACGTCGAGGCCCTGGCCCCGGATGGGCACGACTCCGTCTGGGTCGGCGACATCGGCGACAACACCGAGTCGCGCGACTCCGTGCAGGTCGCCCACGTCGCCCTTGGTGGCTCCGGCAGCGACGTCGAGCCCGAGGTGCGCGACCTCACCTATCCCGATGGCGCTCACGACGCCGAGACGCTGATGCATGACCCCACCACCGGCCGGCTCTACGTCGCCACCAAGGGCGCTCTCGGCGGCGAGCTGTTCGAAGCGCCCGAGTCCGGCGACGGTCAGATGCGTGCGCTCGGCGACGTGCTGCCCCTGGCCACCGACGGCGCGTTCCTCCCCGACGGCAAGCACATCGTGGTCCGCAACTACGCCGTGGCGGCGGTCTATTCGTTCCCGTCGCTGGAGAAGGTCGACCAGTTCCAGCTGCCCGACCAGCCGCAGGGCGAGGGACTGGCGGTGGACGCCGACGGCAGCCTGCTGCTCAGCTCGGAGGGGCTGCACTCCAAGGTGCTGAGGGTGTCCCTGCCGACGAGCTCCGCCTCGCCCGCTCCGAGCGCCTCCCCGTCCACCCACACCGAGTCGCACGAGGACTCCGAGCTGCCCGAGACGACCCAGACCCAGCGGCCTGCGTGGCCGTGGTTCCTCGGAGGGCTGATCGGTCTCGGCTGCCTCGTCGTGCTGACCCGGTCGCTGCGCCGCCGCTGAGCCACGCACTACTGGTTACCGTGCCGCCATGCCGCGCCTGCGCACGACCTCGCCGGACCAGCCCGGCTGGACCAGACGCCGCGCGGGCAAGGGGTTCGTCTACCTCGATGAGCACGGTCGCAAGCTCTCGGCAGCCAAGGCGCAGCGGGCCCGCGACCTGGTGATCCCGCCGGCGTGGACCGACGTCTGGATCACGCCGTACGAGAACGGTCACCTGCAGGCCGTCGGCACCGACGACGCCGGACGGCGCCAGTACCTCTACCACCCGCAGTGGCGCGCTCGGCGCGACGCGGAGAAGTTCGACCGGATGCTGCAGTTCGGCAGGGCGCTGGCCAAGGCGCGGGATCAGGTGCTCCTCGACCTCGGGCAGGAGGGGATGCCGCTGGAGCGTGCCTGCGCGGCCGCCGTCCGGCTGCTCGACCTCGGGTACTTCCGCATCGGCAACGACGTCTATGCCGCCGACAACGGCTCCTTCGGCCTGACCACCCTCGAGCGCCGCCACGTCCGGCGCCAGCAGGACGCGCTGATCTTCACCTTCGTCGGGAAGTCCGGGGTCGAGCACGTCATCGAGATCGACGACGGGGTGGTGATCGCGGCGATCGAGGTGATGCGCCGGAGGCGGACGCCGGACGACCCCAGCCTGCTCGCCTACAAGAACGGCCGCTCGTGGCGTTCGATCCTGCCCGACCTGGTCAACGAGTACGTGCGGGCCACCACCGGCCTCGAGGCGACAGCGAAGGACTTCCGGACCTGGCACGCGACCGTGCTGGCGGCTGCCGCTCTCGCCGAGACACCGGAGCCGGGGCTCACCAAGGCCTCTCGCAAGCGAGCGGTCGCCGGCGCGATGAAGGAGGTGGCGGCGTTCCTCGGCAACACGCCCGCGCTGGCGCGCTCGTCGTACGTCGACCCGCGGGTGGTCGATGCGTACGAGGAGGGCCGCACCATCGAGCGGGCGACCGGGCGCCGCTACGAGACCACCGACGAGCGGCAGGCCGCCCTGGAGCGGGCGACGCTTCGGCTGCTCCGAGAGGCGTGACAGCACTGGTCGACGGTCGTTGAATGAGGCGGACCTGCACGCCACCTGCACCCGACCGGGAGGTCATCATGCTCGGACTCGTCCGCCTGCGGACAAGCTTCGCCAACGTGGTAGCCATGCTCGCGCTGGCCGTGGCGCTCTCCGGGACGGCGTACGCCGCCGGGCTGGGCAAGAACACCGTCGGCAGCAAGCAGATCAAGGACAACAAGGTCGCCAGCAGGGACATCAAGGACGGGACGCTGACTGGCGCCGACGTGAATGAAGGCGCGTTGACCACCGTGCCCGATGCGGCCGCCCTGGGCGGGCTGGGCCCGGCGGCCTACCAGAGGGCTCCGTTCATCGCGCAGGGCAACTTCACCGAGACCGACGACCTGGACGTCACCGTGCCCGGCTACGGGAGCTTCAACTTCTTCTGCATCGAGCCCGGCACATTTGCAAACCTGGAGGACGAGACAGTGCGGTTCCGCTGGAACCACCTGCTCGGCGCCGGCAAGACCGGAGAGATCCTGATCGCTGCCTCGCCCAACCAGGGCACGGACATGACGACGAACCTCGTCACCCCCATTGCCGGTGCCAGCAGCGTGCTCACCCTCGTCGACGACCGGGAGTGGGTGGATGCGCTCTTCCACACCGCAGACGGCAGCAAGGTGGTGCGCGTCGTCGGCAACGCGTCGGACGACACCGCCACCAACGGCTGCTACGGCACCCTCACGGCGCAGGTGCTGAAGTAGGGCGATGGAGATCACCGTCGTCGAGGGCGACATCACCCGGCAGGACGTCGACGCCGTCGTGAACGCCGCGAACAACGGCATGCGCGGGGGTGGTGGCGTGGACGGCGCCATCCATCGCGCGGGTGGCAGTGAGGTCCTGGAGGACTGCATCGCGCGCTTCCCCGATGGTCTCGCCACCGGCGACGCCGGCTGGACCACCGCGGGCCGCCTGCCCGCGCGGTGGGTCATCCATGTCGTCGGCCCCAACCGGCACGCCGGCCAGACCGACCGGTCGCTGCTCCTGTCGTGCTACAGCCGGGCGTTGGAGGTCGCCGACGAGCTCGGCGCCCGGACCGTGGCGTTCCCGCTGGTCAGTGCCGGTGTCTACGGCTGGGTCAAGGACGACGCGATCGCTGCCCCGCTGGAGGTGTTCCGGGGCGCAGACACCGGCGTCGAGGAGGCGCGGCTGGTCGCCTTCGACCACGCGACGTACGAACAGATCAGGGCACAGCTCGAAGAAAGCCAGTGATCATCGGTCCCACGTGCGCTTGACGTGCCGCACCACCATGACGACCAGGGTCGCCATGGCAGCGAGGCCGGCCCCGATGCCGATGACGACGGCCGCCTCGACGGCCGCGCCGAACGAGTCGACGATCAGGCCGACCAGCGCCCCGATGAGGACAGCGACGATCACGCTGACCAGCATGGGGATGCTCGACAGGTGCTGAGTGGCCGGGAGCCGGCGGCGGGCGCCGTAGGTCTGCATGATCCCGCCGACGTCCTCGCTGTGGCCGGTGGAGAAGTACTGCTCGAGCTCGGGCGCCAGGTCGAGGTAGCCCCGCCGCAACCGGTTCATCGCGACGACCAGCTCGACGTCCTCGCTGTTGAGCTGCACGAGGCGGACCACCGTGGCCACGCCGATGACGACCAGCAGGGGGATGAGCAGCAGCGCGAAGCGGAAGCCCAGGTCGGTGCTGTCCGCCACGAGTGCGAGGGCGACCACGCCCGCTGACACCACCGTCACGAACCAGCTGGCGCGGCTGAAGCTCTCGCTCCAGGTCAGGCTCCGAGTGGCCAGCAAGCTCCAATGCTCGGTGGCCAGGATCTGCGCCTGCACCGAGACCGGGGCGGGCTCGGTGGGCTGCTCTTGCTCGGAGAGGTCGGGCACGGTCAGAGCCGTTCGATGACCCAGTCGATGCAGGCGGTCAGCGCCGCGATGTCGGACGGCTCGATCGCGGGGTACATCGCGATGCGGAGCTGGTTGCGGCCGAGCTTGCGGTAGGGCTCGGTGTCGACGATGCCGTTGGCCCGCAGGGTGGCCGCGATCGCGTCGGCGTCGATGTCGTCGTTGAAGTCGATCGTGCCGATGACCAGCGAGCGGTGCTCGGGGTCGGTGACGTAGGGGAACGCCGCGTCGGACTTCTCGGCCCAGCCGTAGAGATGGTCCGAGGACTGCGTGGTCCGCTCGACCATGCCCTTGAGCCCGCCCAGGCTGTTCATCCAGTCGAGCTGCTCGGCCATGAGGAACAGCGTCGCGACCGACGGGGTGTTGTAGGTCTGGTTGAGCCGGGACTGGTCGATCGCGATCTTGAGGTCGAAGAACGCCGGGATGTGCCGTTCGGACGCGGCGATCCGCTCGGCGCGCTCGATCGCGGCGGGGGAGAAGATCGCGACGTACAGCCCGCCGTCGGAGGCGAACGACTTCTGCGGGGCGAAGTAGTAGACGTCGGTCTCGGTCAGGTCCACCGGCAGCCCGCCGGCGCCCGACGTGGCGTCGATGAGCACCAGCGCGCCGTCGTCGGTGCCCTCGGGACGGACCACGGGCGCCATCACCGCAGTCGAGGTCTCGTTGTGTGCCCAGGCGTAGGCGTCGATGCCGGCCTCCGCCGCGGCAACCGGTCGCGAGCCCGGTTCGCTGGCGATCACCGAGGGCTCGTCGAGCCACGGCGCCGCCTTCACGGCGCTCGTGAACTTGCTGGAGAACTCGCCGAAGGTCAGGTGCTGGCTCTTCTTCTCGATCAGCCCGAACGTCGCGACGTCCCAGAACGCCGTAGCGCCGCCGTTGCCGAGGACCACCTCGTAGCCCTCGGGCATGGAGAACAGCTCGGCCAACCCCGCACGCACGCGGCCCACGACGTTGCGAACCGGGGCCTGTCGGTGCGACGTACCCATCAGGGACGAGCCGGTGGCCGCGAGCGCGTCGAGGTGCGAGGGCTGGATCTTGGAGGGTCCGGCTCCGAACCGCCCGTCGTCGGGCAGCAGGTCTGACGGGATCCGCAGTGCGCTGTCTGGGGCATCGGTCACGCCTCCTATTCTGGCAGCCGCTCACATCGACACCCCGAGGAGTCCAGATGGGCCCAGGGCGCTCCGCGCGCGACCCCGAGGGGCTGCAACGCGTGCTCGTGCTGGGCGGCGTCCTGGTCGGGCTGGCCGGGCTCGGCGTGGCCGCCTGGGGACTGGTGGTCGACGGCTGGGGTCTGGTGGTCGGCCCGGTGCTCGTGGTCTTCGCGGTCATCTGCCTGGTCGTCTCCCGCGACGACGGCGGCGGCCGGTTCTGCCCGGAGTGCGTGGCCCGCAACCCGGAGGACGCGGAGGTCTGCGAGAACTGTGGGCACGCGCTTGGCTGAGATCGAGATCGTCCGCGTCGACTACGGCCACCCCGACGCGATGCAGCTGATCGCGGAAGTCCAGGCCGAGTACGTCGTCCGCTACGGCGGCCCGGACAACACCCCGCTCGACCCGCTGATGTTCCAGCCGCCGCTCGGAAGCTTCTACGTCGGCTACCTCGACCTCGACGGGGAACGGCGCCCGATCGCGTCGGGCGCCTGGCGGGCCCACGACGACGTCGAGGCGTTCGGCACCCGGCGTACGGCCGAGGTGAAGCGGATGTACGTCGCCGCGGACGCCCGGGCGCGAGGACTCGCGCGCACCATGCTGGCCCACCTCGAGCGGACCGCGGCCGAGGCCGGCGCCGAGGCGATGATCCTCGAGACCGGCACCGCGCAGCCCGAGGCGATGGCGCTCTACGAGTCCTCCGGCTACACGCCGATCCCGTCGTTCGGCTACTACCAGCACGAGCCGCTGAACCGCTGCTACGCCAAGTTCCTCATGCCCTAACGTGTGCTGGTGGGCATTTTCGGTGGTTCATCGAACGACCAGTCGGCGCAGGACCAGGTCGACCTCGCTGCGATCAACGACCGGCTGGCCAGGCTCGAGTCCGCGGTGGCCTCGCTGCAGGGCCAGGTCGCGACGCTCACCACCGGTGCGGTCGCGGCCGGCGGTTCGGTCCCTTATGCCGGGAACCCCGCGGCCGGCAGCGCCGGCGCGCTGCCGGCGGACGGGGTCTGGCTGCAGGAAGTGCGTCAGCTGAAGGAGAGTGGCAACCTGATCCAGGCGATCAAGGTCTACCGCGAGCACACCGGACTGGGCCTCAAGGAGTCCAAGGACGCGGTCGAGGGGATGCTCTGAGGCCTTGCTGCTGCCGATGAAGGTGGCGCAGGGCGTCGCAGACGGGTCGGTGTCGCTCGCCTTCCGGCGCTGGCGCAAGCAGGACGTGGTGCCCGGACAGGTGTTCACCACCTCGGCGGGTCTCGTGCGGGTCGACGCCGTGGGGATAGTCGACGCCGATGCGATCACCGACGAGGAGGCCGCGCGGGCGGGCTGGCCGGACGCCGAGCGGCTCCGGCGCCGGCTGGCGCCCGAGGGTGAGACCTACCGCGTCGACCTGTCGTACGCCGGACCGGACCCGCGGGTGGCGCTGCGTTCGTCGGCGGAGCTCACCCCCGAGGACGTCGTGGAGCTGGACACGCGGCTCGAGCGCCTGGACCGCGCGGCGGCGCACGGCCCCTGGACACTGCACTACCTCGAGCTGATCCGGCGGCACCCACAGCGCCGGGCGCCGGACCTGGCGGAGCTGGTCGGCCGCGAGACGGCGCCGTTCAAGCTCGACGTACGCAAGCTGAAGAACCTCGGGCTGACGGTCTCCTTCCCCGTCGGCTACGAGGTCTCGCCGCGCGGGCTGGCCTACCTGACCCACACCACGCGCCGCTCAGCACACACACGGTTGTAATTCACCCCATTCCGCCCACGCGGTCCCGGCGACGGACGTACGGTCCCCGACGTGCGCGCGCTCCTCGTCGCGGCGGCCCTGTCCTTGTGCACGGCCGCTGCCTGCCTGGTCGGCCCGGCCGCGGTGGCCAGTGTCGATGGCGGTGGCATGGCCGTCGAGGACTACGCGTCGTACGACCCCCAGACCACGTGCACCAAGAAGCCCCGCGCCGGCACCATCGCCCTGGGCGAGTGGCTGGTCACGACGTACGGCGGCGCCGGCGGTGCGGTGAACCGGCCCTGCTCCGGCTCCGGCTCTTCGGAGCACAAGGACGGCCGCGCGGTCGACTGGACGCTGAATGCCGCCGTACCGGCTGACCGCAGGCTGGCCAAGGTCTTCCTCGCCGCCGCCTTCGCCACCGACGCGGAGGGCAACGAGGCCGCGCTGGCCCGCCGGATGGGAATCATGTACGTCATCTGGAACGACCACTTCTACCCGGCCTACCACCAGTTCCAGCCGGAGAAGTACCTCTCGTCCTCGTGCCGCTCCAAGCGGAAGTGCTCCAAGACGCTTCGCCACCGCGACCACGTGCACATCTCGCTGTCGAAGGCCGGCGCCAAGGGGCTCACCAGCTTCTACGTCGACCTGGTGCCGGCCTCCCCGGCCCAGTGAACGGGCCAGTTTGAGCCTGCCCCGTCGGGTACTGGGAGGCGACGAACCGTTACCAGGAAGGTCGTCGTGGCTCCAGCACTGCCCACGCTCGAGGAGCGTCTTGCCGCCCTGATCGAGGAGCACGGTGTGCCGGGAGCGTCTGTCTCGGTGCTCCACGACGGCGAGGTCACCGACGCCGTGGCCGGTGTCGTCAACCTCCGCACCCAGGTCGACGTCCAGGCGGACTCGCCGTTCATGATCCAGTCCACCACGAAGGTGTGGACCGCGACGCTGGCCATGCAGCTGGTCGACGAGGGGCTGGTGGAGCTCGACGACCGGGTCATCCGGCACCTGCCCGAGTTCCGGACCGCGGACCCTCAGGTGAGCTCGATGATCACCCTGCGACACCTGCTCACGCACTCCGGCGGGTTCGAGGGCGACCTCTGGTCGCCGACGAGTGACAGCGACGACGCGCTGGAGCGTTTCGTGGCCGAACACGTCTCGCAGGCAGAGCAGCACGTCGAACCAGGCCGCTTCTTCTCCTACTGCAGCGCCGGCATGGGCGTCCTCGGTCGCGTGATCGAGGTCCTCCGCGGGATGACCTTCAATGAGGCGCTCCGTCACCACGTAGCCGACCCGCTCGGTCTGGAGGAGGTCGTGGTGGACGCCGGCGAGGCGCCGGCCTTCCGCACGGCTATCGGCCACGTGTCCGCCGGGCCAGGCGCGCCGCTGCGCCCACTGCGGACGTGGGCGGTCATGCCGCCGTCCAATCCGGCGGCCGGCAACCAGCTCGCCATGACGGCTCGGGGGCTCGTCGCGTTCGCGGCGATGCACCTCGGTGACGGACGCACGCCCGGCGGCGTCCGGCTGTTGTCGGAGCAGAGCGCCCGCCTCATGCGCCAACCCCACGTCGACCTCCGTCCGGCGACGGGACAGGGCAGCTCGCAGGGGCTGGGATGGCGGATCGGGCACTCGCCCTACGTCGTCGACCACGGCGGTGACGCACCCGGCAACGCCTGCATGCTCAGACTTCTGCCGGACCACGGCGTCGCGATCGCTGCGCTGGCCAACGGTGGAGACATGGCGCCCTTGTTTGCCACGTTGAGCGAGGAGCTGCTGAGCCGTCTCGCCGGCGTGACTCCAGCCGATGTCCCGTCCGCGCCGGACGCGGCACCGATAGACGACCCGGACCGCTACTGCGGCACGTACGCGCTCCGCAACCAGGTGACCGAGGTGACCGCCGACGGCTTCGGCCGACTCTGGCTCACCGGGACCGAACGCAACGAGGCCGCCACGATGGCCGCCCTTGCGGGGGAGGGTCTCGAATCCCTCGTCCGGGAGCTGCGTCGCGCCGACCACGACACCTTTGCCTCCTTCGACGTGGCCGGCCGGCGAGCAGGCACCGTCGAGTTCATCGGCGCGGACGACGACGGTCGGGCTCGATACCTCCACATGGGCCGGGCGGCACCCCGGGTCGCCTGATGGGCAGGCCCTCCCGGGCACCACGCGAACGGGGGCTGCGGCATGCCCGGAGGTCAGTACGACGGTGTCAGGACGCCGGGGCATGATCGGTCCGTGGACCGGGACGGGCTGCTCGACCTCCTCACCGGGATGCCGGGCGCGGTCGAGGACTACCCGTTCGGCGACGAGGTGGCCGTCTTCAAGGTCGGCGGGAAGATGTTCGCGCTGGTCTCGCTGGACGATGACCCGGGCTTCGTGAATCTCAAGTGCGACCCGGCGAAGGCGCTCGAGCTCAGGGATCAGTACGCCGCGGTGCGGCCCGGCTACCACACCAACAAGAGGCACTGGAACTCCGTCGACCTCGACGGGTCGGTGAGCGCCGAGGACCTCCGGGAGATGGTCGAGCACTCCTACGACCTCGTGGTCGCGGGACTGCCGAAGCGAGCCAGGCCTGCCAGCGGTGGCTGAGGAGGTTGCGCAGCGACGGTCGGCTACAGCTACGCCGACCACTCGTCCTTCCAGCCGTCGACGTCGGTCGCAGGCCGCGCCGACGGGCCGGCGTAGATCGCCGAGGGGCGGATCAGCCGGCCGGTCTTCTTCTGCTCGAGGATGTGCGCCGACCAGCCGCCGGTGCGGGCGCACGTGAACATCGACGTGAACATGTTCGCGGGCACCTCGGCGTAGTCCAGGACGATCGCGGCCCAGAACTCGACGTTCGTTTCGAGGACCCGGTCGGGGCGGCGGGACCGCAGCTCGGCCAGCGCGGCCTTCTCCAGCGCTTCGGCCACCTCGTAGCGGGGCGCGTCGAGCTCGCGCGCGGTGCGGCGAAGCACTCGTGCGCGCGGGTCCTCGGCCCGGTAGACGCGGTGGCCGAAGCCCATCAGCCGCTCGCCGGCGTCGAGCAGCCCCTTGACGTAGGCATCCGCATCGCCGGACTTCTCGACCTCTTCGATCATGGTGAGGACGCGCGCGGGCGCGCCCCCGTGCAGCGGGCCGCTCATCGCTCCGATCGCCCCGGAGAACGCCGCGGCGACGTCGGCGCCGGTGGACGTGATCACGCGGGCGGTGAACGTGGAGGCGTTCATGCCGTGCTCCGCAGCGGAGGACCAGTAGGCGTCGATCGCCTTGACGTGCTTGGGGTCGGGCTCGCCCTTCCAGCGGATCAGGAACCGCTCCGCGAGCGAGTTGCCCTTGTCGACCTCGCGCTGCGGCACGATGGGGAGCCCGAGGCCGCGGGCCGCCTGGGCGGCGTACGAAAGCACCATCACCGCCACTCGAGAGAGGTCCAGGCGGGCCTGCTCGTCGGTGATGTCGTAGGTCTGGCGCATCCCGAGCGTCGGCGCCAGCATCGCAACAGCGGCCTGGACGTCGGCCCGGACGTCACCGGTGTGGATCGGGATGTTGTAGGGCTCGGCCGGCGGTAGGCCGGGCTGGTAGGTGCCGTCGATGAGCAGCCCCCAGACGTTCTCGAACGGCACCCGCCCGACGATCTCCTCGATGTCGACGCCGCGGTAGCGCAGCGCCGACCCCTCCTTGTCGGGCTCGGCGATCTCGGTCTGGAACGCGATGACGCCCTCGAGACCCTCGTGCACCGCCACCGCGGCTACGTCGTCGGCCATGTCGCGCATTGTGCCGTACCGCGAGCGAGACGCGAGGGGGCCCGTATGTTGAACGTCCATGGACCTCGGCAAGCTCCAGGGACACTCATGACCGACAACCCCGACGGCCCGGACGCGCTCGACGCTGTCGTCGCAGCCCGCGAGGAGTACACCCGAGGCGGGCTGGTCGAGTCAGACCTGCTGCCCGACCCGATCGCGATGTTCCGCCGCTGGTACGACGACGCGCACGCAGCCGGGCTGCACGAGCCCAACGCCATGGTGGTGGCCACCGTGTCCGCCGACTTCGCGCCCTCGGCGCGGCTGGTGCTGCTCAAGGGCGTCTCCGAGGACGGCTTCGTCTTCTACACCAACACGGGCTCCCGCAAGGGCGGCGAGCTCGCCGGCAACCCGCGGATCGCGCTGCTCTTCCCGTGGCACCCGCTCGAGCGCCAGGTCCGCGTCGACGGCACCGCCTCCCTCCTTCCGCGGGCCGATGTCGACGCCTACTTCGCGGTCCGCCCGCGCGGTTCCCAGCTCGGCGCCTGGGCGTCGCACCAGTCGAGCGTCGTCTCCGGTCGAGACGAGCTGATGGCGGCGTACGACGACGCGGAGCGGCTCCATGCCGACGGCGCGGTGCCTACTCCCACGGAGTGGGGCGGCTACCTCGTGCACCCGGAGTCGGTGGAGTTCTGGCAGGGCCGGCCGGGCCGGATGCACGACCGGTTGGTCTACCGGCGTACGGCGGACGGCTGGCGCACGGAGCGGCTCGCACCGTAGCGCTCAAATGGCCCACAGTGACCATGCGCGACGGCCGGTGGCGACATAACGTCTTCCCTTGTGATCAAGCACCTCTTCCGGGGGAGTCCGCGGCTGCTCATCGGCGCGCTGCCGTGGGCCCTGGCCGTGATCATCCTCAAGCTGATCGTCCATGCGTCCGAATGGGAAGTCTTCGAGGTGAACCCGCTGCTGGCCGGCGCGGTCGCTGCCGAGGTCTTCATCGTGGGCTTCCTCCTCGCCGGCACGGCCGGTGACTTCAAGGAGGCCGAGCGGCTGCCGGGCGAGGTCGCCTCCAGCCTCGAGACGATCGCCGACGAGTGCCTGATCACCTATGACGAGCTGAAGCTGCCCGAGGCCAAGACCGGCCTGGCTCAGCTGATCGAGATCAGCAAGTCGATCCGGATGTGGCTGATGCAGAACCGCGGCTTCGACGACGTCATGTCGGACATCCGTGCGCTCAACGGCCCGTTCAGGGTGTTCGCCCCGGCGATCCAGGCTGGTTTCACGACTCGGCTCAAGACCGAGCAGGCCTCGATCCGCAAGCTCGTGATCCGGATGGACACGATGCGCCGCACGTCGTACGTCTCGGCCGGCTACCTGATCGCAGAGGTGACCGCGACGGCCCTCATGGTCGTGCTGATCATCACCGACCTCGGCAAGCCGGGGCCATCGCTCTTCCTGGTCGGGCTGTTGAGCTACCTGCTGTTCTACCTGGTCGGACTGATCCGGGATCTCGACAACCCCTTCGAGTACCAGAACGGCAAGCCCGGCGCCGCCGACGTCAGCCTCGACGTGCTCGAGCGCAACGAGGACCGGCTCCGGGCCCTGCTCGGAGCACTCGATCCCGCGCCCGCCGAGCCGGCACCGCCGGCCGCACCCATGGAGCCGTCGCTCTGAAGCGGACGTCACGCGGATCACCACTGGTCGCACTGCTGGTGGCAGCGGTGCTGCTGGTGGCGGGCTGCTCCGGCGACGACGACTCGGAACCGGAGGCCGAGCCGGCGCCAGGACCGTCGTCCGAGTCTTCAGCGGGAGCGACCTTCGCAGGTGACTACGACACCGTGGTCGAGCTGCTCGACAGCACCTGTGAGGGCATCGAGGTGGCCGACAACGAGACCACGGTCGAGCAGGACGGCGACTCCGTCACCCTCATCCACGCCGGCATCAGCTACGTCGGCCCGCTGCGGGACGACGGGAGCTTCGCCACTGCAGCCGTCCCGGTGACGGTCGGTTCGGACACGCACTCGCTCGCGGTCACCGGGACCTTCGGCGACGACGGTTTCGAGGCCGAGGTGGTGGCCGCGGTGACCGGAGGCCAGACGTGCGGCTACACCGTGGCCTGGACGGGCACGCGCAGGTAAGAAACAGGTTGTGAGTGAGCGCTCACTCACTTAGAATGCCAGGCATGCCTGACATCACCGCCCGCCGGGAGCGCGCCCGGCCCCTGTCGCCGGATGAGCGGCGCGCCGAGATCGTCGAGGCCACCGTCGCGCTCGTGATGGAGCACGGCGCCACCGTGACGAGCCGGCTGGTCGCCGAGGCGGCCGGCGTCGCGGAGGGCACGATCTTCCGGGTCTTCCCCGACATGCGGGCGCTCTTCCACGCGGTGGCCGAGCACGTGATGAACCCGCCAGGTTCCACCGACGACATGGCCGAACAGCTGGCCGACCTCGACGGCCTGCGCGACAAGGTCGTCCGGGTCGCCACCCGGCTGGAGGAGCGCTCCTACCGGGTGATGCGCGTGATGATGGCGCTGCGCCAGCTCTGGATGAGCGACGGGCCGCCGGCCAAGGACCAGGGCCCGCCGGCGTTCGTCACCAAGGCCCAGGAGGCGCTGCTCGACAACCTCACCAACGTCCTCTTCGCGCCCCACGCCGACGAGCTCCGGACCACTCCCGAGGAGGCCGCGATCGCGCTGCGCGCGCTGGTCCTCGGGAGCCGACACCCCGGCGTGCAGGGCGCCGAACGCCGTCTCACCCCGGAGCAGGTCGCGGACGTGATCCTGCGCGGGGTCGAGAAGGGAGACCACTGATGCTCTTGCGCCTCCTGCGCACGCACCTGGCGCCGTACAAGCCGTGGCTGGCCGCCATCGTGGTGCTGCAGTTCACCGCGACTGTCGCGATGCTCTACCTGCCCAGCCTCAACGCCGACATCATCGACCGCGGAGTGGCGGTCGGCGACACCGACTACATCCTCCACGTCGGCATGATCATGCTCGGTGTCTCGCTGCTCCAGATCCTCTGCTCGGTCGTCGCGGTCGCCTGCGCGTCCCGCACCGCGATGTCGTTCGGCCGTGACGTGCGCGCCGCGGTCTTCCACCGCGTGGGCGCGTTCTCCGGCCGCGAGGTCGCGCAGTTCGGCGCCCCGTCGCTGATCACCCGCAACACCAACGACGTCCAGCAGGTGCAGATGCTCGCCCTGCTGGCCTGCTCGTTGGCCGTGCAGGTGCCGATCATGATGGTCGGCGGGATCGTGATGGCGATGCGCGAGGACCTCGGTCTGTCGTGGCTGCTCGCGGTCGTCGTGCCCGCGCTGTTCGTCTCCGTCGGCCTCGTGGTCTCGCAGATGGTCCCGAGCTTCCGCCTGGTGCAGAGCCGCATCGACGACGTGAACCGGATCCTGCGCGAGCAGATCAGCGGCATCCGGGTGGTCCGCGCGTTCGTCCGCGAGCCGCGGGAGCGGCAGCGATTCGCCGAGGCGAACGACGGCCTCACCGAGGTGTCGATCCGGGCCGGCCGCTGGATGGCGACCATGTTCCCGCTGGTGATGCTCGTGGTGAACATCTCCAGCGTCGCGGTGATCTGGTACGGCGGTCACCGGGTCAACGAGGGCCAGATGCAGGTCGGGGCGCTGACGGCGTTCCTGAGCTACCTGATGCAGATCCTGATGAGCGTGATGATGGGGACGTTCATGCTGATGCAGATCCCGCGCTCGGCCGTGTGCGCGGACCGGATCAGCGAGGTGCTGGACACCGTGCCCAGCGTCGTACCTCCCCGCGAGGGCGTCGTCGAGCTCACCCGCCACGGCGAGCTCGATCTGGCCGACGTCTCGTTCACCTACCCGGGCGCCGAGCAGCCGGTGCTCTGTGACGTCAGCTTCAGCGCCCGCCCGGGCCAGACCGTCGCGATCGTCGGCTCGACCGGCGCCGGCAAGTCCACCCTGGTCAACCTGGTTCCGAGGCTGTTCGACGCGACCTCGGGCGCGGTGCGGGTGGACGGCGTCGACGTCCGCGAGATGGAGCCCGAGCTGTTGTGGTCGCGGATCGGGCTGGTGCCGCAGCAGGCGTTCCTGTTCACCGGGACCGTCCGCAGCAACCTTCTGCATGGCAAGCCGGACGCCACCGACGACGAGCTCTGGCGGGCGCTGGAGATCGCGCAGGCCCGCGACTTCGTCGAGCGCATGCCGGAGAGGCTGGAGGCCCCGATCGTCCAGGGCGGCACCAACGTCTCGGGCGGTCAGCGGCAGCGTCTCGCCATCGCCCGCGCGCTCGTACGCCGCCCGGAGATCTACCTGTTCGACGACGCGTTCTCCGCGCTCGACCTGACCACCGACGCCCGCCTGCGTGCGGCACTGCGCCCCGAGACCCGCGACTCCACCGTCGTCGTGGTCGCCCAGCGGGTCTCCACCATCCGCGACGCCGACCTGATCCTGGTGATGGAGGACGGCCGCGTGGTCGGCCGCGGCACCCACGCCCAGCTGCTCGAGAGCAACGAGACCTACCAGGAGATCGTCGCCTCCCAGCTGACAGCCGAGGAGGCAGCATGACGACGACCGCGCCCGCCCCCAAGGGCGCTGCTCCCAAGGGCGGGGCAGCCATGAAGCAGACCGAGCGGATCGAGGCGCCCATGGGCGGCCCCGGCCGGGGCCCGATGGGCGGCGGCCAGGTCGGCCAGAAGGCGATGACCTTCGGCCCCTCGGCCAAACGGCTGATCCGCAGGATGGCGCCGGAGCGCAACCGCGCCTACGCCGTCATCGCCCTCTGCGTGGCCAGCGTCTTCCTGCTCGCCTACGGCCCCCGGCTGCTCGGGCACGCGACCGACGAGATCTTCGGTGCCTTCCTGGCCCACCGGGCGGTCGACTTCGGAGCGGTCCGCACGATCCTGCTGCAGGTCCTGGCCGTCTACACGGTCGGGTCGGCGCTCTCCTGGGGCCAGGGCTACCTGCTCAACGACGTGGTGCAGGGCACCGTCCGCCGGATGCGCTCCGACGTCGAGGACAAGGTCAACGTTCTGCCGCTCGAGTACTTCGACAAGCAGCCCCGCGGCGAGCTGATGAGCCGGGTCACCAACGACATCGACAACATCAGCCAGACCCTGCAGCAGACGATGAGCCAGCTGCTGACGTCGGTGCTCACCGTGGTCGCGGTGCTGGCGATGATGCTCTGGATCTCACCGCTGTTGGCGCTGATCGCGCTGGTCTCCGTTCCGCTGTCGATGTTCGTGACCTCGCGGATCATGAAGCGGTCGCAGGGCCAGTTCATCGCCCAGTGGCGCCGCACCGGCAAGCTCAACGCGCACATCGAGGAGTCCTTCTCCGGCCACGCGCTGGTCACCGTCTTCGGTCGGCGTGCAGAGGTCGAGCGGGCCTTCGCGGCGGAGAACGACGAGCTCTACGAGGCGTCGTTCAAGGCGCAGTTCGTGAGCGGGCTGATCATGCCGGTGATGATGTTCATCGGGAACCTCAACTACGTCGTGGTGGCGGTCATCGGCGGCCTCCGGGTCGCGCACGGCACGCTCACGCTGGGCGAGGTGCAGGCCTTCATCCAGTACTCACGACAGTTCATGCAGCCGCTCACCCAGGTCGCCTCGATGATGAACCTCCTGCAGTCCGGTGTTGCCTCTGCCGAGCGGGTCTTCGAGCTGCTGGACGCCGACGAGCAGGTGCCCGACAGCACCCCGGTCGTTCCCCCGGCAGGTCGTGGCGAGGTGCGGTTCGAGCACGTGTCCTTCAGCTACGACCCCGCCGAGCCGCTCATCGAGGACCTCTCGCTGGTCGCCAGCCCCGGCCAGACGGTCGCGATCGTCGGCCCGACCGGCGCCGGCAAGACCACGCTGGTCAACCTCGTGATGCGCTTCTACGAGCTCGACGCCGGCCGGATCACCCTCGACGGCACCGACATCACCGCGATGCCCCGCGCCGCGCTGCGCGGCCGGATCGGGATGGTGCTCCAGGACACCTGGCTGTTCAAGGGCACCATCCGCGACAACATCCTCTACGGCCGCCCCGACGCGACCGAGGACGAGCTGCTCGAGGCGGCCCGGGCGACGTTCGTGGACCGGTTCGTGCACTCGCTGCCCGACGGCTACGAAACGCTGGTCGACGAGGACGGCGGCAACCTGTCCGCCGGCGAGCGCCAGCTGCTCACGATCGCGCGTGCCTTCCTCGCCGACCCGGCGCTGCTGATCCTCGACGAGGCCACCTCGTCGGTCGACACCCGCACCGAGCTGCTGCTCCAGCACGCGATGGCGGCGCTGCGCACCGACCGGACGTCGTTCGTCATCGCGCACCGGCTCTCCACGATCCGCGACGCCGACCTGATCCTGGTGATGGAGGACGGCCGGATCGTCGAGCAGGGCAACCACGAGTCCCTCCTGGCGAGCGGCGGCGCCTACGCGCGGCTCTACCAGTCGCAGTTCGCCGCTGCCGTAGCCTGACTCCCCATAATCTGAGGGAGTGCAGGACCCGCAGGATCTCTGGGGCGAGGGTGCCCGGCCGAGGCCGCGGCAGCTGCTGTTCGACGTCCTCGCTGCCGGTGGCTTCACGCTGCTCGCCATCCTTCCTGCCATCCAGCAGTCCGTGCCGGCCATCGTGGGCACGCTGACGATGGGTCTCGCGCTCGCCGTACGCCGCCTGTCGTGGCCGGCCATGGTTGTGCTGGCGGCCGGGGCCGGCGGGTGCCAGCTGGTGGGCGGGGAGCTGGTCCTGCTCGCTGACCTTGGCTACGCGGGCGTGTTCTTCGTCCTGGGCGCGCATCCGCGAGCCGCGGTCCGCCGCTTCGGGCTGGTCGGCGCGCTGGGGTCGGCCGCCGTGCTGGCCACGATGGTCGGCGTCGACGGGGTCGACGCGGTGAGCGGTGTCTCGGTCGCCTTCGCTGTCGCGGGTTCGGCGTCGTTGGCGGCCCTGGTCGCCGGTGGCGGCTGGGCGGCCGGCTACGTGCGCTGGCAGAGCCGGGCTCGCATCACCGCCCAGGTGCAGGCGGGGCTCGAGCAGGAGCGGACCCGGATCGCCGCCGACATGCACGACCTGGTCGCCCACACGTGGGCGGTGGTGGCGGCCCAGGCTGACGGCGCTCGCTACGCACTCGACGGTCCCGAGGGTGACCGCAAGGCGGCGAAGGCGCTCGACGTCATCGCGGACACAGCGCGCGGCTCCATCGCCGACCTGCGCGACCTTCTCGCCGAGCTGCGCTACCAGGAGCCCGCGACCCCACCCGGCAGGGGTTCCCGCGACGCCCTCGTCGAGCGGATCCGTGCCTCGGGGATGCAGGTACAGCTGGTCGAGCACGGCGATCCTTCGACGTCCGGGCTGCTCGCGGTGGCTGCCCAGCGGCTGCTGGCGGAATCGCTGACCAACGCCCTCAAGCACGGCGACCTGGCGCACCCGGTCGAGGTCGAGGAGGACTGGCGCGACGGCTACCGTCTGGTCGTGCGCAACCGGGTGCGAGGCTCCTCGACCGGTCCGGGCACCGGCCACGGGCTGGCGGGGATGCGAGACCGGGTGGCCGCGGCCGGCGGCACGTTCGAGGCCGGGGTGTACGGCGTCACCTGGACGGTGTGCGCCGAGCTCCCGGAGCCGGCCGCGTGACGGTCCGCGTCGCGCTGGTCGACGACCAGGCCATGTTCCGCGCCGGCATCGCGATGGTGCTGGACAGCCAGCCCGACCTCGAGGTGGTCGGGCAGGCAGACGACGGCGACCAGGTGCCCGGGCTGGTCGCGCAGTCCCGGCCGGACGTCGTCGTCATGGACGTCCGGATGTCCCGGGTGGACGGCGTTACGGCGACCCGTCTGCTGCACGACCGGCTCGGCGACGAGGCGCCGCGGGTGCTGGTGCTCACCACCTTCGACTTCGACGAGGCCGCGGTGTCGGCGATCGAGGCCGGCGCGAGCGGGTTCGTGCTCAAGGACGCCCGGCCCGAGCTGCTGCTCGCCGCGATCCGGGCCGTCGCCGACGGCTCCCAGGTGGTCGCCGCCGGGGCGACCCGGTCGATGCTGGAGCGGTTCCGCTCGGCACGCAGCGGCCCCGGCCCGGAGTACGAACAGCTCACTCCCCGCGAGCGGGAGATCCTGCTGCGCGCGGCCGGCGGGCTGTCGAACGCCGAGATCGCCGCCGTCGAGCACCTGTCCGAGGCGACGGTGAAGACCCACGTCTCCCGGATCCTCGGCAAGCTCGGACTGCGCGACCGGGTGCAGCTGGTCGTCTACGCCTACGAGCACGGGCTGCTGTGAATACCCCCGCAAATTTCGACCCCACCCCGTGACGACGCGAGCTTCGCTCGCCCGCTTCGCCGTCGTCACGGGCGCGAGGTCGACTCGCGGGGGGCGCGAGCTCCGCTCGCGATCCGCCTGGTGGAAATGTCCCGGGCGAGGCATCCCAGCCGCCGCAAGTACATCCTGCGATGTAGGCAAGACCCCGCTCGCGGCCGATGTGCCCCCGCGCCCGCGCTCCTAGCGTCGAGGGCATGGGATCCCCTGTCGACTCCGTCGTCTCGTTCCACTCGGTCAGCAAGGTCTACGGCCGGGGCGCCGGCGAGGTGCGTGCCCTCGACGACGTGACCGTCGTCGTGCCGCGCGGCGGCTTCACCGCCGTGATGGGCCCGTCCGGCTCGGGCAAGTCGACGTTCATGAACGTCGCGGCGGGGCTGGACGACGTCACCGCCGGGGAGGTCCACGTCGCCGGCCAGCCGTTGCACCGCATGGACGACCGGGCCCGGACCCTCCTGCGCCGCGTGCACGTGGGGTTCGTCTTCCAGTCCTACAACCTGGTGCCGACCCTCGACGTGCTGGAGAACGTGCTGCTCCCGTTCGAGCTGGCCGGCCGCCGGCTGTCGGCCGAGGAGCGCGCCTGGGTCGACCACCTCGTCGACGTGCTCGGCCTGGCCAACCGGGTGGACCACCGGCCCGGCGAGCTCTCCGGCGGACAGCAGCAGCGGGTCGCGATCGCACGTGCGCTGGCCCCGCGGCCGGCGGTCGTGCTGGCCGACGAACCGACGGGCAACCTCGACACCCGCAGCTCCCGCGAGGTGCTCGGGCTGCTCCGCACGGCCGCCCGCGAGTACGGCCAGACCATCGTCATGGTCAGCCACGACCCGGTGGCGGCGTCGTACGCCGACCGCGTGCTCGTGCTCGCGGACGGCCGGCTGGTCGGCGATCACGCCGCGATGTCGCCGCAGCAGATCGCCGAGCTGCTCATCGGCTTCGAAGCTGGCGTCGCATGAGTGCCCGCAGCGATCTCGTGCTCGGCGCCCGGCGGGAGCTCGGGACCGTTGCGCTCGTGGCCGCGATGTGCGGCTTCTACGCCGGCGCCCTGCTCGTGGGCAGCGACATCCTGAGGGTGAACTCGGATCAGGCCGGCGACATCAGCGCCGTGGGGGTCGTGCTGGGGGTCGTCGCCTCGGTCTTCATCGCGGTCGCCGTCTACGTCTCCGCCGTCGTCATCGTCAACGGCGTGGACACGGTCATCGCCGGGCGGCTGCGCCAGATCGCGCTGCTGAGGCTGTTGGGTGCGGATGCCCGAACGCTCCGCCGGGCGGTGGTCCGCGGCACCACGGTCGTCGCGGCGATCGGCGTCGTCGTCGGCGTGCTGCTCGGCGTGCTGACCGGGGACATCACCCGCGCAGCGCTCGTGGCGGCCGACCGCCTGCCCGACGGGGACTACTCGCAGTTCCCGGTGCTCGCGGCGCCGGCCGCGGTGGTGGTGACGCTCGCGGCGGCGGGCGCCGCCTGGGTCGGTTCGCGCGCCGTGCTGCGCGCCACCCCGGCACAGGCGCTGTCCGGTGCCGCCGTGCCCTCGCCGCAGACCCCGCGCACGAGCCGGCTCCGGCGACTGGCCACGGCCTTCCTCATCGTGGCCGGTGCCGTCGTGCTCGCCGGCGCGGCCGCCCTCGGAGAGTCCGGGAGCGCCATCGGCTTCCTGGCGGCCGCACTGGGCGCGATGCTCTCCGGAACCGGCTTGCTGGTCGGCGCCCGGCTCGTCGTGCCCCGCCTGGTCGCGGCGGCCAGCCGGCTGCTCGGCAGCGACCCGCCGAGCAAGGTGGCGGCGCGCAACGCGGTGCGGGACCCAGGGCGCACCACGCGCTCGACGATGGGACTCGTCATAGGGGTGACGCTGGTGACGACGTTCGCCGCCGGCTTCGCGGCCCTGCGCAGCGCGTCGGACTCGTGGGACCTGACCCCGACCGAGGCCGCTCAGGCGGACGACATCCTGCGCAACGTCTCCGCGGTCATGATCGGCGTCGTGGTGGTCTCTTCCCTGATCGCCGCCGTCGGGTTCGTGAGCACCATGTCGCTGGGCGTCATCCAGCGCACGCGGGAGATCGGGCTGCTACGGGCGCTCGGCTTCACCGCCGGCCAGGTGCGCACGATGATCACCAAGGAGTCGGTCGCTCTCTCGGCCACGGCCGTCTGCTTCGGGATGGTCCTCGGTCTGACGTACGGCGCACTCGGCGCCCAGTCGCTCATCGGGTTCCGCAACGACGGCTTCGTCTGGGGCGTCCCGGGGGTCGTCCTCGTCGCCGTGGCGGTGGCGGGCGTGCTGCTGGTCCTCGCCGCGTCGTGGGTCCCGTCGTCCCGAGCGGTCGCCGTTGCTCCCGTCGAGGCCCTCCGCGACGCCGGATAAGCCGTTGCCGCTCTTGACCGAGCGACCTACGCTCGTCGTACACGGGAAAGGAGGTGGTCCGAAGAATGAATTCTTTGAGGACGCGTGAGGTGGCTGCCCGCTAGCAGCCCCAGCAACACGGCGGATGGAATCGTCCGCTGAGCTG
Organism: uncultured Actinomycetota bacterium; assembly: GCA_963825455.1. Lineage (GTDB taxonomy): Bacteria > Actinomycetota > Actinomycetes > Propionibacteriales > Nocardioidaceae > Nocardioides. The sequence continues at coordinate 112,869 of CAWGTG010000001.1, read as the reverse complement.
CTGGCGAATCCAAAGCAGCTGTCCGACCCGCAGGCGAACCGGGAACGTCCCCCGGTGCGGCCCCTCCACAGGGGCCACGCCTGCGGGTTGCTGCATGTGTGCCTAGGCCGTCCGGCCGAGCTCGCGGTCGCGGCAGACGAACTCGACCACCCGCTCCACGACGGCCGGGTCGCGCAGGATCTTGCGATGCCCCAGTCCGTCGGTCGTGACCAGCCGCGCTTTGATCGACTCCGCGAAGTCGACCACGTCGGCGTACGCCGTCTGCCGGTCGCCACGGTCGGTGATCACCAGTGTGGGCAGCGCGTCGACGTGCCGGGCCTGGACGCGGGCGTCGAACTCGCGCACCCCCACGCCGACGAACTCGTCGACCGCTTGGTCGAACGCTGCCCGGACGCGAGGGCCGAAACCCAGCGCCCGCTGGAACTGGTCGAACAACGACTCGGACTCGACCATGGGTGCGATGAACACCAGGCGCGCTGCCCCGAGCCACCCGTAGCGCATCGCCAGGTAGGTCGAGATGGTGCCCATCGAGTGCGCCACGACCGCCTCGGCCGGCCCGAACCGGCAGAAGACGGCGTCCAGTGCCTTGGCGAACTCCACCCCGTTGGTCCGCCCCGGTCCGGCTGGTCCGTGGTCGGAGTCACCATGGGCCGGTGCGTCGAACATGACCACGCGGTGGCCGGCCTCCAGGAGGGGCGGCACCATCGCGGCGAACTGCGCGCCGCGACCTCCCCAGCCGTGCACGAGGTAGACGGTCGTGGATGGGTGTGCCGCGTCGCCCCAGACGAACCCGCGGACGGGGTGACCCTGCGCCACGACCTCGAACGCCGCACCTCCGCCCGGCAGCTCCACGTCCGCCATCCGCGGCGGGGCCGTGAACCACAGGTCGCAGGCCGCCCGCCCGGCGCGCCGGGGCGCCGCGTAGTCGGCGTACTCGAACCAGGCCCGCATGAGCCGGTTCCGAGAACGAACGATCGTGCTTTTCCGCAGTGATGCCATGGGGTGTCTCCCTTGTCGTGTGGTCAGGCGGCGCTGGCCGCGAGCAGCTGGTCGAGGGCCTGCCGGGTGTGTTCGCGTGCCTTCGGGTCGCGCATCAGCCGGGCGGCGTGGTGGTAGCCGAGCATCAGGCCCTGGAGCGTGAAGGCCAGCTGCTCGGTGTCGAGATCGGCCCTGAAGTCACCGTCGGTCACGGCAGTGCCGGCCACCGTGGCGACGAACTCCATCCAGTCCTGCTGGCTGCGCACCACGGCGTCCCGCATGGCGCCCGGTTGGTCGTCGAACTCGGCCGACGCTGTCACGAAGATGCAGCCGCCCTGAAGAGCCTGGGTCTCCCAGTCGAGCCACCGGTCGAAGAGGGCCCGGACCCGCGTCTCTCCCCGGGGCGCGGCGAGCGTCGGCCGGATGACGAGGTCGGTGAACCGCTCGCGGGCCCACTCGAGCGTCTCGAGCTGCATCGCTTCCTTGGACCTGAAGTGCGCGAACAGCCCGCTCTTGCTCATCCCCGTGTGCTCGGCGAGCTGGCCGATGGTGAGCCCGGTGAACCCGACCTCGGAGGCGATCGCCACAGCGGCATCGAGGATCGCCGCCCTGGTCTCCTCGCCCTTGGTCACGTACTCATAATCGCACGGTCGTGCTATTCGGTCAACCGTGATCTGGGCCTCGTTGGTTGACTATTGTCAACCTTCGGGAATACCGTTGACAACGTCAACCTTATGATCTCGTGCGCCGCATCGACCGACAGGACCCAGTGACCCAGACCAGCCCCGCCCTCGCTCCTTCCACACCGCCCGACGAGTCACCCGTGGAGGCCTCCGGTCAGATGTCGCACCGCGAGGTGCTCGAGGCGCTGTCCGGGCTGCTGCTCGCGATGTTCGTCGCGATGCTGTCGAGCACCGTGGTGACCAACGCGCTGCCGCGGATCGTCAGCGATCTGCACGGCAGCCAGACCGGCTACACCTGGGTCGTCGTGGCCACCCTGCTCGCGATGACCGCGACCACCCCGATCTGGGGCAAGCTGGCCGACCTGTTCAGCAAGAAGCTGCTCGTCCAGTCCGCGCTCGTGATCTACACGGTCGGGTCGCTGATCGCGGCGCTCGCACCCAACATGCAGGTCCTGATCGGCGCCCGCCTGGTGCAGGGACTCGGTGTCGGCGGCCTCACCGCCCTGGTGCAGGTCGTCATCGCCTCGATGGTCAGCCCGCGCGAGCGCGGCCGCTACTCCGGCTACATCGGCGCGACGTTCGCACTGGCCACTGTCTCCGGCCCGCTGATCGGTGGCCTGATCGTCGACTCGCCACTGGGCTGGCGAGGCACCTTCTTCGTGGGCCTCCCTATCGCGGTCGCGGCGTTCCTGGTGCTCCAGGCCAAGCTGCACCTACCGGTCGTGACGCGCCCGGTCCAGATCGACTACCTCGGCGCAACGCTCATCGTCGGCGGCGTCAGCATCCTGCTCGTGTGGGTCTCGCTGGCGGGCCAGCAGTTCGACTGGATCTCCCTGACCAGCGCCGCGATGGTCGTCATCGGACTGCTCGTCATCGCGGCGGCGGCGTACGTCGAGGCCAGGGTCGCGGCCGAGCCGATCATCCCGCTGCGCCTGTTCAGGGACCGCACCACGTCGTTGGCCACAGCGGCTTCGGTCCTCATCGGCATCTCGATGTTCGGTGCGACCGTCTACCTCAGCGAGTACTTCCAGAATGCCCGCGGCATGAGCCCGACCGAGGCCGGCCTCATGTCGGTCGCGATGGTCGGCGGCCTGCTCGTCTCGAGCATCGTGACCGGTCGGATCATCAGCGACACCGGCCTGTGGAAGCGCTACCTGGTCGGGGGCATGGCGCTGGTGGTCGTCGGGATCACCCTGCTCGGCACCATCGACGCCACCACCCCCTTGGTCGAGGTCGGCGCGTTCATGGCGCTGCTCGGCCTCGGGCTCGGAGCCACGATGCAGAACCTCGTCCTCGCCGTCCAGAACAACACCGCCCAGGCAGACATGGGTGCCGCCAGCTCGGTCGTCTCGTTCTTCCGCTCGATGGGCGGCTCGATCGGCGTCTCCGCGCTGGGCGCACTGCTCAGCCACCAGGTGACCCAGAAGGTCACCGACGGGCTGGCCGCCCTCGGCATCGAGGGCGACCACAGCACCGGCACGATCCCCGACCTGGCCACACTGCCCGCGCCGGTTCGCTCGCTCTACGAGGGCGCGTTCGGCGAGGCCACCGGTCACCTGTTCCTGGTCGCGGCGCCGTTCGCCCTGATCGCGTTCGTCTGCATCCTCTTCATCCGCGAGGTGCCGCTGCGCACCACGCTGGACCATGAGGAGGCCGCGATCGGCAACAATGGCCCCGTGCGGGTCGAGGGCAGGGTCGAAGCGGGCGTCCGATGACGAGCCGCGCCGACTCCCTGCGCCATCTCGAACGCGAGGTCGGCGTCCTCATCCGCCGGATCAGGCGGGTCATCGGTGAGCGTGCCCGGTCGGTCCACGAGGACCTCCAGCCGGCGTCGTACCTCATGCTGTCCTGGCTCGTGGACGAGGGCCCGGTCCGGGCGTCGGAGATGGTCGAGCAGTTCGGCATCGACAAGGGCGCGGTCAGCCGGCAGCTCCAGCACCTCGACGACCTCGGCCTGGTGGAACGTACGCCGGACCCGGCCGACGGCCGCGCCACGCTCATCGTCGCGAGCGACGACGCCCGGCGCCGGCTCGCCGACGTCATGGCGCACCGACGCAAGTGGTTCGACGAGCGGCTGGGCGACTGGACCACCGACGAGCTGGAGACCTTCGCCGCCACGCTCGAGAAGTACAACCTCTCGCTGAACGACTGATTGTCTACCCCCGCGGGGCGCGCGAGCTGCGCTCGCGAAAAGCATCCTCGCTCGCGACGCAGGCTCAGGCCTCAGGTCACGAGACCTTCAGCCGGGGCTGGCGAGCCAGACCGCGGTGTCCGCGGGCAGCAGCTCGCCCGCGAGGTCCCCGCTCGCGGCCACCACGTCACCGGCCGGGAGCTCGACCGCGTCCTTGCCGGCGTTGAGCACGACAGTCAGGTTGCCCCGGGTGAAGGCGAGCAGGTCGGCCCCCGCGTCGATGAGCCCGACGTCCTCCGTGGCGCCGCTCGTGTGCTTCCGACGGGCGGCCAGCGCGGCCTTGTAGAACGCCAGCGTCGAGTCCGGGTCCTGCTCCTGGGCGGCCACCGAGCGGTCGGCCCAGTCGAGCGGCTGGGGGAGCCAGGGCTGGACGTTGCCGGGGCCGAAGCCGTACGGCGGCGCGTCGCCCGACCACGGGATGGGGACCCGGCAGCCGTCGCGCCAGTCGCGGTGGGTGCGCAGCCACGCCGGGTCCTGGCGCAGGTCCTCAGGGACGTCGACGTTCTCGAGGCCGAGCTCCTCACCCTGGTAGAGGTACGCCGACCCGGGGAGGGCCAGCATCGCGAGCGTCGCGGCCCGCGCGCGGGCGACGCCGACCGGCCCGCCGCCGTACCTCGTCGCGTGTCGAACGACGTCGTGGTTGCTCAGCACCCAGGTCGGCGCAGCGTCGACCTCGGCGAGCTCCTCGAGGGTGCTGCTGATGACGTGCGCGAAGGCGCGCGCCGACCACGGCGCCAGCAGCCAGGAGAAGTTGAACGCCTGGCTCATCTCGTCCGCCCGGACGAAGCGGGCCATCGACTCGGACGTCTGGGTCCACGCCTCGGCGACAGTCATCCGGTCGCCGGGGTACTCCGAGAGGACCTTGTGCCAGCGGCGGTAGACGTCGTGCAGCTCCGGCTGGTCCCACATCGGCTCGTCACGGAGCACCCACTCGGCAATGGCGCTCTCGTCGTAGAAGTCCACCCCGCTGGCCGGCTCCTTGCCCTCGGCGACGACCTGGTCCCGCAGGCTCGCCTCCTTGAGCAGACCGTGCGCCACGTCGACCCGGAAACCGTCGACGCCGCGGTCCAACCAGAACCGCAGCACGTCCTCGAACATGTCGCCGACCTCGGGGTTGCGCCAGTCGAGGTCGGGCTGGGTGCTGTCGAAGAGGTGCAGGTACCACTGGCCATCGGGCACGCGGGTCCAGGCCTGGCCGCCGAAGACCGAGCGCCAGTTGTTGGGCGGCTCGTCGCCGTTCGGCCCGCGACCGGCACGGAACAGGTAGCGCGCCCGCTCCGGCGAGCCGGGCTCCCTGGTGAGCGCTGCCTGGAACCACGCGTGCTCGCTAGAGGTGTGGTTGGGCACGAGGTCGACGACGACGCGCAGCCCCAGCTCGTGCGCGGTCGCGACCAGTGCGTCGGCGTCGGCGAGGGTGCCGAACAGCGGGTCGACGTCCTCGTAGTCGGCCACGTCGTAGCCGTGGTCGTGCTGCGGCGAGGTGTAGAACGGCGTGATCCAGAGCGCGTCGACGCCGAGGTCGCGCAGGTAGGGCAGTCGCGACGTGATGCCGGGCAGGTCGCCGACGCCGTCGCCGTCGCTGTCGGCGAAGCTGCGGACGTAGACCTGGTAGGTCACCGCATGCCGCCACCAGGGGCCGCTCAATTGCCCTGCCACTAGTTGAAGGCCTTCGGGTCGACGGCGATCCAGACGTGCTCGGCGGTGCCGACGAGCCCGCCACCGGCGTCGTACAGCGACACGGCGCTCATCCGCTTCCGACCCGACTCGCCGCGAGCCGCGCCCACCACGACGTGCTCCTCGCCCACCTTGGGCAACGAGTGGAGCCGCGCCGTCATGGTGCCGAGCACCATCAACCGCTCGCCGATGTCGGCCGCCCAGCCACCGGCACAGTCGAGCGCAGCCCAGGTGACGGCGTGGCCGACCTCGCGGGCGGCGTCGGTGTACTCGTGCCAGTCGGCAGTGACGCTCTGTTCAGGCGTCCAGGTCGCGGCGACCCGCCCGTCCGCCACCGGACCGGGGAAGATCCGCAGCCCGTCACCGGGCTCGCGGCCGGTCCCGCACGAGAAGCAGGTCGGGAACGGGTGCGAGGTGAGGCCGGGGTACGCCGCCTCGGCGGCCCGCGCGGTCGCGGCGTCGACCGCCGGCACCGGCTCCGGATCGTGGTCGGCAGGCAGGGCTCGCGCGACCTCCGCTCCGTCGTACGACGCCACCAGGAGCTCCACGGACCGGGTGACCGTCATCGCGACGTCCAGCGGCGGTGGCTGGCTGAGCCGGACCGTGGTCGCGACCCAGTCCGACGGCGCCAGCGCGGCGAGCGCCCCGCAGGTGTAGCCGCCGTTGCCCGACCTGGCCGGGCCTCGGAACCGGCCGGCGATGACGAGCTCGGTGTCGACGCTGATGTCCGTAGGGCTGTCCTGACTCACGCCGCCACGCTAACGCGCTGCCTGCGACTGTCGCCCCTGCGTACCGCCAGAACGCCGACGAGGCTGACGAGGACGAGCAGGGCGACGTTGTGGCCGAGCTTCTCGGCGTCGGTGACCTGGCCGATGGGGTCGGTCCAGAAGGCCCCGATCCCGAACGCGCTCAACGCGCCGACCGCGACCGCCGCGGCGTGCGCGCGGTCCCAGCCGGGCCGGCCGGAGAGCCACCAGATGGCGGCGGCTGCCGTCCCGTAGATCGTCAGCAGGACGTCGGTCCCAAGCGGCGACGGCGGCAAGGTCTGCGAGCCGAGACCCACGACGAACGCGACCGACCCGACCAGCCAGGGGCTCGGCGTTGCCCCCGCACGCTGGGTGCGAGGCCGTCGGCCACTCAGCAGGGCGCCCGCGACCAGCAGCGCCGCCGCGGCGCCCGCCCCCACCAGCTGCCCGGGGGAGGCGATGCTGCCCTCCGTGTCCAGCATGTCGGCGTACACCAGTGCGCAGGCGCCGAGGTAGAGCAGCGTCGCGACCACGATCATCGGGCGACCGAGCCAGGGCTCCCGCGGACGCCGGCGGGCCAGGCCCTCGACCAGCGCGATCGGCCCGGCCACGCTCGCGATCACGTGGTTGGCCACGAACGAGACCGCCAGGAAGATGCTCAGCCCGATCGGCGCGACGTACGTCGGGTCGGCGATGTCGTGCCAGTAGGGGATGTCGCGGTAGTCGCGGCTGAACATCGACTGGTCAACCAGCCCCGCCTCGACCACGCCGAACGCCGCGGCCAGCAAGACGATCCCGGGCCAGCCCAGCCCGCGGCGGCGGGCCATCTCGCGGATGAGCAGCGCCGGGCAGCCGTAGAGCGGCGTGAAGATGATGAGGTTCCCGACGAGCGTGCCGGGGTGGCCGGTGGAGTCGTCGTAGCCCCAGAGATACTCCGCGCACACCGGCGCCAGGACGGCGAGGGCGAGGACCGGGAGCCAGCGCGTGCGCATGCCGCTGACGCTAGGAACGCCGCCTGGCTGCCGGAACCGACGGCGGTCGACGTCGTATTGACCAAAGTCAGCGAATGGCCTGCCACCGGTCGAGCGCCTCCTGCCGCTCCTGCGCGTGGTCGACGATCGGTCCCGGGTAGCCGACGAGGTCGCGGGTCTCCGTGTCGGGGCCGTGGGGGTCGGGCACCCGGTCCGGGTCGCGCAGCTCCTCGACCCACTGCCGGACGTAGCGGCCGTCGGGGTCGAACTTCCTGCCCTGGGTGGTCGGGTTGAAGACGCGGAAGTACGGCGCCGCGTCGGTGCCGCAGCCCGCGGTCCACTGCCAGCCGTGCTGGTTGGAGGCGAGGTCGCCGTCGACCAGCCACCGCATGAAGTGCCGGGCGCCGTGCTGCCACTCCACGTGCAGGTCCTTGACCAGGAAGCTGGCCGCCACCATCCGGACCCGGTTGTGCATCCAGCCGGTCGCGCGGAGCTGGCGCATGCCCGCGTCCACGACGGGGAAGCCGGTGCGCCCCTCCTGCCACGCCTCCAGCTGGTCTCCCGGCGGGTCGTAGGGCATCCGCGCGAACTCCGGCCGGAGGTACTCGCGCGCGGTCCGCGGCTGGTGGAACAACACGTCGGCGTAGAACTCGCGCCACGCGAGCTCCTTGCGGTAGGTCGCCGCGCCGGCGCTGCGCTTGCGAGCCAGCTCGCGCCGGTCGGCGGGTCGACCGGGCCGAGCCACCCGTGGTCCGACCACGCCTTGCTGAACGGCGTGTAGACCTTGTACGGGTCACCCGATCGGTTGGTCACCCGCCCGGGCGCGACGGCGTACGACGACCCGCTGCGGACGAGCTCGATGCCGGCGTCGGCCAGGGCCTTCTCCACCTCGAGGTCCCGCTGGTGCCCGTAGGGACCGAAGTCGGCGGCCGCGTGGACCCGCTCGGCGCCGACCGTCCTGGCGGCCAGCACCACCCGGCGTACCGGTTGTCCACGCACCACGCTGAGCCGGGTCTTCCGGCGCCGCAGCTCGCCATCGAGCGCGCGCAGGGAGGCGCCGAGGTAGGCGCGGCGGGACGGCCCGGCCGGCCCCCAGAGCGCCGGGTCGAGCACGAACAGAGGGAGTACCGGGCCGTTGGCGACGGCCTCGAGGAGCGCCGGGTTGTCGCCGAGGCGCAGGTCGCGCCGGAACCACATCACGCTCCTCGGCATCTCGCCCCCTCCCCTCTGCTGTCCGTGGTGCGGCTCGGTACCCCCTCGTAGGACAGAATGGACAGGTGAGCGACCTCATCGACACCACGGAGATGTATCTCCGGACCGTCTACGAGCTGGTCGAGGAGGGCATCGTCCCGCTGCGCGCGCGGATCGCCGAGCGGCTGCACCAGAGCGGCCCCACCGTCTCGCAGACCGTGGCCCGGATGGAGCGCGACGGCCTGCTGACCGTCGAGGGCGACCGCCACCTCGAGCTGACCGACGAGGGGATGCGGCTCGCGACCCGGGTCATGCGCAAGCACCGGCTGGCGGAGCGGCTGCTCACCGACGTGATCGGCCTGGACTGGGAGCTCGTCCACGAGGAGGCGTGCCGCTGGGAGCACGTCATGTCGGAGACGGTGGAGCGCCGCCTGGTCGAGCTGCTCGACCACCCGACCGAGTCGCCCTACGGCAACCCGATCCCGGGGCTGGGCGAGCTCGGCGAGGCCAAGGTGGGCGAGGAGTTCATGGACGGCGTCGAGTCGCTGTCCGAGGCCGCCTCCTTCGAGGAGGGCCGGGTGCTGGTCCGGCGCATCTCCGAGGAGATGCAGAAGGACGAGTCGCTGATGAGCGCGCTGCGCCGCGTCGGGGCGCTGCCGGACAAGACCATCACCGTGGTCTCCACGCCTGAGGGCGTGCTGGTCGGATCCGGCGGCGAGACCGCAGAGATCGTGCCCGAGGCGGCAGAGCACATCTTCGTTCGCAAGCTCTGACGACGGAATCCGAAGGGTGGCGTAGACCAGCACAACGGATTCCCGCCGTGAGCGTGCATGGTGCGGGCGTTCCGCCTACCGTTGTCCGTGGGGAAGATGCCGTGGGGGCGTCTTCGGGGGAATTGGGGACACACATGTCTAGCATCGCCACGATCGAGCGCTCGGCCGACGACGCGAAGCGGCGTCCGAACGTCGTGGACGTCGGGGCCTGGCTCAACAGCGCCAAGGCGATCCGTCGCGAGATCGCCGACTACGTGCCGAGGCACCGGGCCCCGGGGCTCGCCGTCTGAGCCCAGCTAGCTGCGCCGCGCGTCCAGCGCGGTCAGGAACTCCGATGTGCCCGCCTCCAGGCGGTACGTCGCGAGGTCGTCGCCGCGCGTCTCACCGCGGTTGACGATGACCACGGGGATGCCCGCCTTGGCGGCCCGGCGCACGAACCGGAAGCCGCTCATCACGGTCAGGCTCGAGCCCGCGACCAGCAGCGCGCCGCCGCTGTCGGCCAGCGCGTCCACCGCCGCGTAGCAGCGCTCGACGCGGTCGGCAGGGACGTTCTCGCCGAAGAAGACCACGTGCGGCTTGAGCGTCGCGCCGCACCCGCCGCAGTCGGCGACCACGAAGTCGTGGGTCTCGTCCAGCTCCACGTCGCCGTCCGGTCGCACCTCTGCCTCCAGGTGCCGCTCGGCGAAGCCGGGATTGAGCTCGGTGAGCCGCTGCTGCAGCGCACTCCGGGCCGTGACCGCCCGGCAGGCCAGGCAGACGACCTCCGCGACTCGGCCGTGGAGCGCCACGACCCGTCGCGACCCGGCCCGCTCGTGCAGCCCGTCGACGTTCTGGGTGATGAGGAGCTCGGGATCGATCCTTGCCAGCGCGTGGTGGCCGGCGTTCGGCTCGGCCTGTTTCATCCGGGACCAGCCCAGGTGGCTGCGACCCCAGTAGCGCTGCTGCGCCTCCGGGCCGGACACGAACTCCTGGTAGGTCATCGGCGTCCGCGACGGGCTGCCCGGACCGCGGTAGTCGGGGATGCCGGAGTCGGTCGAGCACCCCGCGCCGGTGAGCACGACGAGTGGCCGCTCGGCCAGGAAGTCGAGGACCTCGGCCACCGGTGGTTGAGGTGCGAGCGCGGCGAGCCTCGAAACCTCCGGCGCAAGCGTCACTGCGCGTACCGCAGCGCCGCCCGCTCACGCGCCTTGGCCGCCTCGACCTCGCGATCCTTGGGCGGCGCGGTCGTGACCAGGTCGTCGATCAGGTGGCGCACGACGTGCGCGATCTCGTGCACGGCCTGGTCGAAGATCTCCTGGTTGGCCGCCGACGGCTTGGTCGCGCCACTCACCTTGCGCACGAACTGCAGGGACGCGGCGGCGACCTCGTCGTCGGTCGCCGGGGGCTGGAAGTTGTTGAGCGGACGGATGTTGCGGCACATGATCCGACATTACGCCCGCGAGCTTCGGCCCGAGCCCACGACGGACTGCTCGCTGCGCTCGCGGCTTCGCCGTCCGCCGCGGGCATCGGGCCGATCGCGGGCCGCGCTCGCTGCGCTCGCGAACCGCCCCGTGTGCTGTCGAACGCACAGAGGCCCTTGGCTCACACCCCAAAGAACGACGCGTCGTCGCCGGTCACCAGCACCACCCGGCCGTCGGCGAGGGGGACCAGGCGGACAGCGGCCACCTCGTCGCCGTACTCGACCGGGACCATCCGGTTGGACAGCACGCCGTCGCCGAGGGTGAGCACCGACACGTAGCCGACGTTGCCACGCCTGCCGTAGTCGGCGATCACGGTGAGCACCGTGCGCCCGTCGGGCAGCCACGTGAGCTGGCGCGGGTCCTGGGCGGCCAGGGCCTGGCTGTCCGGCCCGAACTCCACGACGTCGAGCTGCTGGGGGTGTGTGAGGTCGGTGACGTTGAACAGCCCTGCCTGGGCGCCCCACCGGCCGTTGGTGCCCTGCAGCTGTCCCAGACCGAGGAGGCGGTGCTGGCCGAGCGGGTGGAGGTACGCCGAGTAGCCCGGGATCTTGAGTGAGCCCATCAGGACCGGCTGGTCGGGGTCGGTGAGGTCGATGGCGTAGAGCGGGTCGACCTGGCGGAACGTGACGACGATCGCGAGGGTGTCGAACCAGCGGACCGACTCGATCTCCTCGCCGACGCCGAGCTCGTCCAGCCGCCCGGACTCGACGAGGTCGTTGCCCTCCTGGCGGAACGTCACGATCGAGTTGAAGTTGCCGGTGCTGCCGTTGGGACCGACCGCGACCCGGAGCACCGCGTCGGCACCACTGCCGACGGCGTCCATCGACCAGCGGTCACGGATCACGCCGTCCACCTGCCCGGACGCGGCGAAGGTGGTGTCGATGCCGTCCAGGTCGAACGCGTAGAGGTGGCTGGCGTCGTCGTACCCACCGCGTGGCGCAGGGATCGGGCTGCAGCAGTCGACGCCGTCCTTGTCGCGGCCGGTCAGCCAACCCGGGAGCGAGGCCGCGCGAGTCGGGCACCGGGAAGGCCTCCATGCAGTCGAAGCAGCCGCCGAAGATCCCGCCGTACGTCGGGCTGGTGGCCAGGTAGAGCTGGTCGGCCGACGCGTAGGCCAGGTCGGTGTCGACGGCCAGGCCACTCGCCGAGGGGGCGTCGGGCGCGGACGCGTCGAAGCCGACGACGGCGATGGTGCCGAGCGACGTGCCGTCGTCGGGGATCGCGACCTGGTCGCAGCCGAGCACCGGCTTCTCGGCACCGCCGTCGAGCGAGGCGCTCGGGAGCCAGTCCTCGATGGTGCTGTCCCGGACGGCGTCACGGTTCTCCCGGGTGGCCTCGAACTCGGTGGTTTCGCGGTCGGGCTCGGTGAAGTCGAGGTCGGGCAGCTCGGCCTGGAGCACCAGGCGCACCACGCCGTCGTGCAGCCGCGCGGTGACCAGGGCGCTGTCGTACTCCACCGTGTGGGTGGTCACGGGGGCGGCCGGGTCGGAGACGTCGACGGTCACCAGCTCGGTGACCGCCCGGCCACCGCGCCCGTCGGCGGCCCGGTGCGAGAGCGCGACCACGGTGTCCCCGGACAGCAGGATCTCGGTGGTGCTGGCGCCGGCAGCACCGGGCAGGTCGAGGGAGGCGAGCCGTGCTACCTCGGTCCCGCTCAGGTCGTAGGTGACCAGGTCGCCGTCCTGGACCCGGAACAGGGTGCGGCCGTCGGTCTTGACGACGTCCGGCTCGTCGACGCCGGCCTCCTGCACGTTGGTGCCGGTCTCGCCGCTCGTGGAGCGGACCGGGGCCGGAGCCTTCACCTGAGCCATCGGTGCGCGCACCGCGTCTCCACCGGCCGAGCTCTCCGCGAAGTCGTACACGATGTTGGGGTTGCCACCCCACCCGTAGGGACCGACCACGTCAAGGCCGCGCTCGACGTACCACGCCAGCAGGTCGTCGCACGACTCCGCGAGGGTGAGGTCCGAGCCGGCGTACGCCGCGGGCGAGGCATCCGTCCCCCCGACCCCTGAACGGCCGGTGCCGGCATGGTCGGAGCCGCCGTACGACGTGCCGGCGACGAAGGCAGCACCGAGGCCGGCGATGGCGGTGACGGAGACAAGAGTGCGGGTGAGGATGCGGCGCAGAGGCATGATGCGGTCCTTGGACGGTCGGGAGTCGACCCGATCGGCGGACTCCGCCGATCGGACGTGCCGCACCACGGTCGGGTTCCTTCTGGGAGAGTCGGGCCATGGCCGGATCCACGCCCCGAGACCTCGACGTCGTCCTGCTGGGCGCCACCGGCTTCACGGGGGCTCTCACCGCCGAGTACCTCGCCGAGCACGCGCCCACCGGACTCCGCTGGGCTCTGGCAGGCCGCAACCGCAGCAAGCTGGAGGCGGTCCGCGACAAGCTCGCGACGCTCGACGCCTCGCTCGCCGACCTCGAGCTGATCGAGGCCGACAGCGCGGACCGCCCCTCCCTCGACGCGATGGTCGGGCGCACCAAGGTCGTGATCTCGACGGTCGGTCCCTACCTGCAGTTCGGCGAGCCGCTGGTCGCGGCATGCGCGGAGGCCGGCACCGACTACGTCGACCTCACCGGCGAGCCGTTGTTCGTGGACCAGATGTACATGGCCCACCACGCGACCGCCGAGAAGTCCGGCGCCCGGATCGTGCACTGCTGCGGCTTCGACTCCATCCCGCACGACCTCGGCGCCTACTACACGGTCAAGGAGCTGGCCGCGAAGGGCCCGGTCGCCCTGCGGGGCGTCGTCCGGGTCGGGGCCATCGCCTCGGGGGGCACCTTCCACTCGGCGATGGGCATCATGTCCAGGGCACGGGAGACGCGCAACGCCGCCAAGGCCAGGCGGGCGGCCGAGCACCGGCCCGAGGGTCGCTCGTCGAAGGCCGTGGCGGGCAAGCCGCACCGCGACAAGCTGCTCGGCTGGTGGCTGCTGCCGCTGCCCACCATCGACGGCACGGTCGTGGCCCGCAGCGGCGCCGCCCTCCCGGCGTACGGTCCGCGGTTCACCTACTCCCACTACGCCGGTGCCAAGAAGCCGTGGAACGCCGCCGCCTTCGCGCTCGGGGCCGGCGCCGTCCTGGCCACGGCCCAGGTGCCGCCGCTGCGCAACTTCATGCTCGGCCGGATCAAGCAGGGCGAGGGGCCCGACGAGGCTCGCCGTGCCAAGTCGTGGTTCAGCGTCGACTTCGTCGGCGAGGGCGACGGGCGGACAGTGCACACCCGGGTCCGGGGCGGTGACCCCGGCTACGGCGAGACCTCGAAGATGCTGGCCGAGTCAGCCCTCTGCCTGGCCTTCGACGACAACCCGAAGACCGCAGGGAGCGTCACCACCGCCCAGGCGATGGGCGACAACCTGATGGCCCGCCTGGTTGCGGCGGGCATCACGTTCGAGACCCTCTGAGCCTGCTCAGTCGTCGATACCTGTCACCCAGTACTCCGTGGTCGGCGTGGGCGGGGTCGAGAACCGTGCGTTCGGCAGGTAGAGGTCGCCGCCGGACCGCGCGATCGTGGTCGGCACGTCGAAGTCCGGCGAGGTGAGCGTGTCCCGCAGCTCGCCGCTGGCGCCGCTCTTGCTGAGCCTGAGGACCGCCACCTGGTTGAGCCGGTTCTGCACGGCGTACAGCGTCCTGCCCTCGCGGAGCAGCCCGTCACCGTTCGTGATGACATACCCGGCGAGGTCGACCTGCGTCGCCACACCGTCGTCGTCGACGCGGTAGAGCAGCCCGTTGCTGGAGTTGATCACCAGCAGCGCGCGTCCGTCCGGAGTGGTGGTGATGCCGTTGGCGTTGTTGCCGGCATTCTGGACCCAGGCGCCGGTGAGGTCGACCTTCGTCACGTCGTCCTGGCTGGGCAGCGAGTGGTGGCCGTGATGGCCGTGCCGGTGTCCGTGATTTCCGTGGTGCCCGTTGCGCAGGGCGAGCCGGTAGACGGCGTTGTCGAGCGAGTCGGTGAACCACGCCGCCCTGTCGGTGACGATCACGTCGTTGATGAACGCCGGCGTGCCGGTGGGCGCGAGCGTGTAGGTGGCCAGCACGTCTCCACTGCGGGCGTCGACGATCCGAGCGTTGCCGGCGGAGCCACCGGACACGAAGAGCCAGCCGTGGGCGAGCTTGAGCCCCACCGACGGCGTCCCGGGACCTTCGCTGATCACCTCGCCCTCGCCGGTCCGGAGGTCGAGCCGGTAGATGTCGCCGTCGGCACGCGAGCCGAAGTAGGCAGTGTGACCCGGCCCGGTGGTGATGCCCTCGGGAAGGAACCCGTTCGGCAGCGGGATGTGGGTCGCCGGGTCGCCGTGATGCCCATGGTCGTGGCCGCTTCCGTGGCCGCTTCCGTGGCCGCTTCCGTGGCCGCTTCCGTCGCCTCGCCGCCGTCATGGGCGTTGGCCACCGGCGCGGCAAGGGCCAGACCGGTGGCGAAGATGGCGGCGGTGAGGCCGCCCAGGAACCGAGTGAGAGTGGTGTGCCGAGTCATCCGCGGGACGCTAGTACCCCAGGATGAGGGACTTCTCATGCTCGGTGGCTCCGGTCTGCACCGGCGTTTGTCCCGCGCCTGATCCGGTCACCTTCAGGTCCGGATCGCGGCCTCCTGGCCGCGGCCGGAACAGAGGAGATTCTCATGGGCTACGGCTTCGGCGGGTTCCTGCTGGTGGTCGGCCTGGTGCTGGCCCTGGCCGTCACCGATCAGGTGAACGGTGTCGACCTGACCATGGTCGGCTGGATCATGGCGATCGTCGGCGGGCTGCTGATCGTGCTGACCGCCGCGACCGCGGGCCGCCGTGGCACCCGGTCGGTGGCCACGACGACCCACAGTGACGGCACCCAGACCGTCAGCGAGCGTCGTACGGAGATCTGAACGCCGCGACCCTCACCCGCCGGTCGACGCGTACTCCGGCTCGGGCGTCAGGTCGGCCGCGAGCGGTTCCGCCGACTGTGTGACGCGCCGCGGGAGGAGTGCGGACGCCGCCACCGCGGCGCCGACCAGGGACACCACGGCACCGAAGACGAGTCCGTGCCGGAAGTCGCCGAGCGCGGCCTCCGCCGAGACTGGTCCAGTGCCGCCGGACGAGATCAGGGCGGTGGTGATGGCGAGAACCACCGCCGCGCCGACCTGCATCGAGGTCTGCAGCACACCGGCCGCCAGCCCCTGCTCGTGGTCGTCGATCCCGTTCGTCGCCTGGATGTTGATCGCGGGGAACCCGATCCAGCCCACACCGATGAGCAGCAGCGCGGGGAGCAGCATCGTCGGGTACGACGGGCTTGTGTCGATCCGGAGGAAGAGCAGGTAACCCACGGCCATCACGGTCATCGTGACGGCGATGATCCGGGTGGTGCCGAACCGGGCCACCAGCTTGTCGGAGAACACCGCCGATGCCGCGACCATGATGCCGACGGGCAGGAGCGCGAGCGCCAGGCGCAGCGGGGTCCACCCGAGCGTGTCCTGGAGGTACAACGTCACGATGAACTGCCAGCTGAAGTAGGAGCCGGCCACCGCGACGATGGCGAGGCTCGCGCGGACCAGCGAGGCCTGGCGCAGGATGCCGAGGCGGATCAACGGGTGCTTGACCCGGCTCTCCACCAGGACGAAGGCCCCGAACAGGCCTGCGGCCAGGACGAAGGAGCCGATCGTGCGGGCCGAGGCCCAGCCGACCTCGGGTGCCGTGACGATGGTGTAGACGAGCAGCAGCATCGCGCCGGTGGAGAACGCCGCGCCGAGCAGGTCGTGTCCGCCTTCCCTGGCCGGCTCCTCCCGCGGCAGCAGCACGAACGCCGCCACCAACGCGGCCAGTGCGATCGGCACCGGCAACAAGAAGGTCCATCGCCAGCCGACGCCGGTCATCAGCCCACCGAAGAGCAGGCCTGAGGAGTAGCCGCCGGCACCGAACACGGTGTAGATCGACAACGCCTTGTTGCGGGCCGGACCTTCGGCGAAGTTCGTGGTGATGAGCGAGAGCCCGGTCGGCGCGGTGAAGGCGGCCGCCAGGCCCTTGATGAAGCGGGTCAGGATCAGGAGCGGTCCGCTGCTCACCAGACCGCCGGCGAGGGAGGCGAGGGCGAACACCGCGAGCGCGATGAGGAAGACCCTCCGGCGTCCGAGCAGGTCGGCGGTGCGTCCGCCGAGGAGCAGCAGGCCGCCGTACCCCAGGACGTAGCCGCTGACCAGCCACTGCAGGGTGGACGTCGACAGGTCGAGCTCGGCGCCGATAGAGGGGAGGGCCACACCGATCATCGAGACGTCGAGGCCGTCCAGGAACAACACGATGCACAGAGTGATCAGCATCGCCCAGAGCCGGGGGCTCCACGCCGTGGAGCTGGGGAGGGAGGGAGCAAGAGGGAGGGTTCGGGAAGTCACTTCGCCACCATTACATGCACGCGCATTGGATGCAAACACAATTAATGCTCTTGCATTCAACTACTCACGAAGGTAGTCTCCGCCCCATGGGAAGCACCACTGTCGTCCCGAGGACCACGGGGGCTCCGGCCAGCCTGGTCGGGGAGTGGCGCGCGCTTCTGGAGCGGCATGCGGCCGTCAGCTGCGCCCTCGAGCGGGCTCTCGATGAGCAGCACCAGATCGGCCTGAGCGAGTTCGAGACCCTGGATCGGCTGGTCGACGCCAACTGCGGCAAGTACCGCATGAGCGACCTCGCCGGCGACATCCACCTGAGCCAGAGTGCGCTGTCCCGGGCCGTGGCAAGGCTGGAGCGTGACGGGCTGGTCGAGCGGAGCATGTGCACCGATGACCGACGGGCGATGTTCGTGTGCCTCACCGAGAAGGGCCGGCAGACCCACGCCGAAGCACTTCCCACGCACAGGGCCGTGCTGAGCCAGACGTGGGACGCCGATCGGCACTCGTCCTGACAGCGTGCCGCTAACCCTCGTCGACCACCTCGCCGCTCTGCGCCTGGTTGTCTTGGACAAGGGCCATCGCCGGACCGATCTCAGGGATCTCCCTGGCTGCGGCGAAGGCGGCTCCCATGTGCTCGGTCGTGTCCCAGTCCCAGGTGTCGGTGTAGGTACCGTCCTCCAACCGGGTCAGTCGGGTCCGGACCAGACCGGGGTGACCCGCACGGATGGCGTTGATCGCCTTTGCGCGTCGGGCGAGGTGGTCGTCGAGATCGGATGGGTTGACGGTGTAGTGGTGCTGCCTCACAACGGTCATGACAGTTCCTTCCATTCGTTGGGTGTGGTGGCGATCAGGAAGTCGCCGCGTTCTCCTGCGTAGCCATGGGGGTCGTCCCCTCGGTCCGTGGGGACTGGCTGGCTTCCAGCCACTCGGTGAAGTTGGGGCCGGCGATGGTCGCCTGAGGGCCGGGCAGCAGCCCACCTGTCGCCTCCAGCACCCGGTCCGGGTCGGCGGGGTCGGTCACTTCCTCGACCCGGACCGGATCGCCGCGGTGTGCGGCGAACCGCCGAGCCAGGTCGGCGAGGTTCTCGACGCGCGGGCCGGCGATCTCCGGGATCGGCCTGTCCAGTCGAGTTGAGTCGGTCCACGCTGTCTTGGTGGCCAGCTCGGCCAGCGCCATCGCCACCGCACGGGCAGCGACCGGCTGGACCTGCATCTTGGGCAGGTAGGCAACGTCTCCTTGCCTAGTCCAGACCAGCAGCTGCTCGACGAACTCGAAGAACTGAGTCGCGCGCAGCACCCGCACCGGGATCGGGCCCGTCAGCATCGCCTTCTCGTGCGCGACCTTCGCAACGCTGTAGCCAGCGGCGTACTTGTCGGTGCCGACGATCGACACCTCGACCATCCGCTCGACGCCCGCCCGCTCGCCGATCTCGTGCAGGTTGTGCGCTGCGGTGGAGAAGAACTCCGTCGCGGCCTCCTGGTCGGGCGTGGGGAAGGTGGAGACGTCGATGACGGTCTGGACGCCGGAGAGTGCTTCGGCGAGTCCCTTCCCGGTGAACACGTCAACGCCCTGTGACCTCGAGATGGGAACGACGTCGTGTGCCGCCTTCATGACGTCCACGACGTGGTGACCCAGGCGGCCAGTGGCTCCGACGACTGCGATCCGCGTCTTCTCCTGCATTGCTTCCTCCAGAATTCGTGGTTGCTCTGGAACCACACTCAGGGGGATCGGACGAGAGCGGGAGTACGCAGTTGTGAGGCACCGGGCAGCTGGAACGGCCAGTGCTGGCAGTGGCAGTACCACCTCCGGCAGGAGCCGTAGGATCCCGGCATGTCCGAGGAGCTGAGGCGCCAGCTCGGCGAGTTCCTCCGAAGTCGACGCGAGCGGATCGAGCCGGCGGACGTCGGACTGCCACCGGGCCAGCGCCGGCGTACTTCGGGCCTTCGGCGCGAGGAGGTGGCGGTGCTCTCGGGGCTCAGCCCCACTTGGTACACCTACCTGGAGCAGGGCCGCGACATCCACCCGTCGAGCCAGGTCCTCGACAGCCTGGCCCAGGTGCTCAGGCTGTCCGATGACGAGCGGCAGTACCTCCACTCACTGGTCACGCCGAACGAGCCGCCCACTCCGGCTCCGGATGCCGCCGCTGCCATGATCGAACAGTTCGTCCACCTCGCGCACGACAGCCCGTTCCCGGTCTACGGGATCAACCTCTACAGCGAGCTGCTGGCGTGGAACCCCGCCGTCGCCGACTACTACACCGACTTCGGTGCGCTCCCCGCGGCTCGGCGCAACATGCTGCGCTGGATGCTCCAAGCGCCCGAAGCCCGCGAGCGGCTGGCCGACTGGGAGGAGGACACCCGGGCGGTCGTGGCCCGGCTCAGGGCGATCAGCGCCAACCATGACGGCGACCATCGGCTGGCGACGATGATCAGCGAGCTCAAGCAGACCAGCCCGGAGTTCTCCGAATGGTGGTCGGACCATGACGTGCTCGGCCACGGGGGGCAGCTGCGACGCTTCAACCACCCCGAGCGCGGTGCGGAGACCCTACGGTTGATGATCGCCCACTCGCCCGACTTCGAGCCGGCGATAGTCGTGTTCCACCTGCCGCTCGGCTGACCCGAGAGTCCCGTCGCGCACCAGACTGCCGCGACCATCACCTCGAACGGCGAGACCCGTGAGCTCACGAACGTGCCGATCCAGCGAGCGGTCAAGAAGGCCCCCCGGGCCGACCTCCGGGTGCCAGGCGGTCGCTACCTCGTCGAGGTGCTGCCGCGATGAGAACTGGCGGGGCTGGACCGTGGCGCCGCTCGCGGGTGCCCCAGGCAGGAGTCGAACCTGCGACCTTTCGCTTAGGAGGCGGCTGCTCTATCCGCTGAGCTACTGGGG
The DNA here is from genome assembly GCA_963825455.1 of uncultured Actinomycetota bacterium. Classification (GTDB taxonomy): domain Bacteria; phylum Actinomycetota; class Actinomycetes; order Propionibacteriales; family Nocardioidaceae; genus Nocardioides. The sequence goes on along the minus strand of CAWGTG010000001.1, from coordinate 92,967 downwards.
CTGGTGTGGTGAAACCGGCGGCCATCCTGTCACGGGGGTGGGTGCGGATACTTGGCGTTACCGGCCGGTCATGGCCATCATTTGCTTCACACCCGTAATCTGGCGCGAACGAGCGCGTACCCACGTGCGCACCCGCCCTCCTCGTCAGTCAGCCACCCGCCCATGTGAAGGTGACGATGCCCGACGCTGCGCAGCACTCTGCCCAGCCCGAGCTGCCGTCCCCATATCAGCCCGGGAAGCGGCGTGGCCGGACCCGGCGCACACACACGGTCGCGAAGGTGTTGCTGGCGACGCTGCTGACGCTCGGCATGGTGAGCGGTCTCTCGGTGGCCTTCCTCTACCGCCACCTCAACGGCAACCTCAATGTCGTCAACGTCAATGACCAGCTTGGTGACGACCGGCCCGAGAAGGTGCACATCGAGGCGCCGAAGCAGCCCCTGAACATCCTCGTGATGGGCTCCGACTCCCGGGACTGCGACGGCTGCGACATCGACCAGGAGGCCGGCGGCGGGTCGGACACCACGCTCCTGTTCCACCTCTCCGCAGACCGTGAGTCGGCCTACGGCGTCTCCATCCCCCGCGACTCCCTGGTCACGCGTCCCGACTGCATCGACGACGACGGCGACACCATCCCGGGCGGCACGCTGCAAATGTGGAACGCCGCGTACTCCTACGGCGGTCCGGCGTGCACGATCAAGCAGTTCGAGGCGATGACTGGAGTCCGGATGGACAACTACGTCGTCGTCGACTTCGGCAGCTTCCAGGACATGGTCGACGCCGTCGACGGCGTCGAGGTCTGCGTGCCCGAGGACATCGACAGCTCGGAGTACGGCATCACCATCCCGGCAGGCACCCGGACCCTCAACGGCAAGGAAGCGCTGGCCTACGTGCGCGTTCGCCACGGCGTGGGCGACGGCAGCGACATCGGCCGGATCAAGCGGCAGCAGGCGTTCATCGCCGCGCTCGTCGAGAAGGTGCTCTCCAACGGCACCCTGACCCGCTTCGACCGGCTGGTGCGGTTCCTCAACGCCGCCACCGCCTCCCTGACCACCGACATCCCGAACATCAAGGAGATGGCGAAGGTCGGCCTGCAGTTCAAGAACATCGGCCTCAAGCGGATCCGGTTCATCACCGTGCCGTTCGTCTACAGCACCGCACAACCGGGGCGGGTCGAGTGGACCGAGGACGCCGACACCCTCTGGAAGCGGATCGCCAACGACCAGCCGCTGGGGAAGCTGCGCGACGGGTCCATCGGCGCCAACCAGGTGCCGAGCGGCACGACCTCCGGGTCGGCCAGCACTTCCGGCACCGCGAGCCCCAGCGGTGACGAGAGCTCGAGCACGTCATCGGCGTCCGACTCCGAGTCGTCCTCGACCGAGTCGCCGTCCGACACTTCGTCACCGAGTGACGACGCCACCGACGACAGTGACGGCGTGGACGCCAGCTCCGACGACCTCGACTTCGCCGGCCTCTGCTCGTGAACGGGCAGCCCGGACCAGACCAGTCCGAGCCGGACTGGGAGCGCAAGCGTCGTCTCGCCGAGGTCTTCGGCGACGTGCTGCCGGACACCACCGCCGACGAGCGGGACCCGGCCGAACAGTCTGAACCGGCCACCGACCGCGGCGACACCTGGCTCAAGGAGCAGGTGCCGCCGCACCACGGCTGACGCTAGGGCGTTGGGCGTCCGGACTGCGCTGCCAGCAGGTCGCGGATCTCCTCGAGCAGCTTGATGTCCTCCGGAGTGCCGGGTTCGGGGCTCGGGAAGAACTTCTCCTTGGCGGTCGTGTAGGGGACCACCACGAAGAAGTAGACGACGGCCGCCAGGATCACGAACGCGACCACGGCGTTGAGGAACGCGCCGAACGAGTTCGGCACGTTGGAGAACACGTCATCGGCCGCGTCGGGCATCAGGCTGGTCAGCCAGGCGGTGAACGTCGTGACCACTGTGCCGAAGGCGACACCGATGATGACGGCGATGGCCAGGTCGACCAGATTGCCGCGCAGGATGAAGTTCTTGAAGCCACTCATGTGTCCCCCTCGAGACTTGTGCGAGCTGCAAGGGCAGCGGAACCCTCAGCACGCTATCGGGACCACGCGACGGTCAGGAAGTGCGTCACCGTGGCTGAGGAGACGGCGGTGACCTCCGCCTCCCGCACACCGAGGACCACCAGCCGACCCGGCAGCCCGTCGGCGGCCGCGTCCGCTGGTGGTGGTGGCAGCGCGAGCACCAGGGCCTTGCGGGCGACGGTGGCGGCAGGTCCGCCCTGCGGGTCCGCGGCGATCACGTCGACCTCGTCGCCGATCCGGAGCAGCTCGGCCATCGCCGTGTCGGGCAGCCGCACCGGGAGCGCGACAAGGTCGGGACGGTCGCGCACGAGCGAGACTCCGAGCATCGCGGTGTCGGTGATCGGCTGGCCGCGCCGGAGCGGCCCGGCCAGCTGTCGGCCCACCGGGTCGCGGAGGTGCCCGGACGGCACCGTCCCGGGCGCGAAGCCCACGGTGGTCAGGTCGCCGGGTCGCAGCACGGTGCCGGCGCCGAGGTCGTGGGCGGCCACGGTGACCGGCACCCGCTCGGGCGCCGGCGCCGCGATGGCCTGGAGCCCGGCCCACACCGCGACCAGGGCGCACAGCGCGGCCAGCAGCCGGCGGCGGCGCAGCACGGCCCGTCGCACCCGGCGGGCCGCGGCACGCAGACGGAGCAGGAGGGTGGGCATGGAGGCGACGCTACGAGCGCGCGCCGAGCCCCCTCAGCCGCGAGTTGCCGAGCTGTGGAGAACCGTCAGCTGGCGGTCGGCTGGGGAGACTTCGTGGTCGTCGTGGACGAGCCCGACGAGCCCGACGAGGACGAGTCGCTCGAGGCCGGCGTGGTCGACGTGGTGGACGCGGTCGCCGGGGCGGGTGAGTCGGCCTTGGCCGGGGATGCCGACGTCTCGGAGGACGACTCCTTCTTGCGGCTGTCGGTCCGGTAGAACCCCGACCCCTTGAACACCACGCCCACGGCGTTGAACACCTTGCGCAGCCGGCCCTCGCACTCCGGGCAGACTGTCAGCGTCTCGTCGCTGAAGCTCTGGACCTGCTCGAAGGCGTGGCCGCACTCGCGGCAGGCGTACTGATAGGTGGGCACGGGACTCCTCGTCGGGCTGGCACGCTGGCACTCGGCCGGGGTGACTGCCAAATACTACGGTGATCAGAACGCTGGGGCGAACCGCGTGATTCCCGCGGGGTGCGCGGCCGCGGTCACTGGGCGGTCGTGCGCCTCCACCGGCACCTCGACGCCGACCTCGTCGTCGTAGAGCAGTACGCAGGTGAACGTCCCGACCGGCACCCGCCCGAGCGCCCGGTCGTAGCAGCCGCCACCGCGCCCCAGTCGTTCGCCACGACTGGACACCGCCAGCCCCGGCAGCAGCACCGCGTCGGCGGTCGCCACGCTCTCCGGGCCGAGTCGTTCGCCGACCGGCTCGAGCAGACCGAAGCGAGCGGGTGCGAGGCCCTGGTCACCCGTGTACGCCGCCCAGTCCAGGTCGAGGTCGGGCAGCACCACGGGCAGCAGCACCCGTTTCCCGGCCGCCACCAGTGCCTGGAGCAGCTGTGCCGTGCCGGGCTCCGGGCCCATGGCTACGTACGCCGCGACCGTGGCCGCCCGGCGTACCTCCGGCGCCTCGATGAGGTGCAGCGCGATCTCCCGCGCGGCCTCGGACCGCGCCAGGAGCGGGCGCCGGTTGCGGGTCGTCAGCAACTGGTCACGCATCGCCGTCTTCGCCCCGATCACGTTGCAAGCCTACGATCGTTGTATGGGCAGCACAGGGCTCAACAAGGCCCGCGACAAGATGGTCGCCGCCGGAGTGGACGAAGTCGCCATCGAGACGTTCGCGCACTACTTCCGGCTGCTGGAGCACGGCGAGACCGGGATGATCCCCGAGTCCGCCATCGAGCCGGTCGACATGGAGGCGCTCGGCGACGTCGAGGTGAGTGACGCCGCCGCCTCCGACGCGATCCGCGCGACCGCGGTGATCAAGCTGAACGGCGGTCTCGGCACCTCGATGGGCATGGACCGCGCGAAGTCGCTGCTGTGCGTGCGCCGCGGCCTCTCCTTCCTCGACATCATCGCCCGGCAGGTGCTCCACCTCCGCAAGGAGTACGACGCTCCGTTGCCGCTGCTGTTCATGAACAGCTTCCACACCTCGGCCGACACCATGGCCGCGGTCGCGCGCTACCAGGACCTCCCGGTCGAGGGGCTGCCGCTGGAGTTCCTCCAGAACAAGGAGCCCAAGCTCCTTCTCAAGGACCTCGCCCCGGTCAGCTGGCCGAGGGATCCCGACCTCGAGTGGTGCCCACCCGGTCACGGCGACGTCTACACCGCGCTGCGCGGATCCGGCCTCCTCGAGAAGCTCCTCGACGCCGGCTACGAGCGCGCCTTCGTGTCGAACTCCGACAACCTCGGCGCCGTACCCGACGCCCGGGTCGCGGGCTGGTTCGCCACCAGCGGCGCGCCCTTCGCGATCGAGGCGGTGCGGCGTACGGCGAGCGACCGAAAGGGCGGCCACTTCGCGCGCCGCAAGTCCGACGGCCGGATCGTGCTTCGCGAGACCGCGCAGACCCTGCCCGGGGACCGGGAAGCCCTGGCCGACCTCGATCGGCACCGGTTCTGCTCGACCAACAACCTGTGGTTCGACCTGCGCGCGATGAAGCAGGCCCTCGACGTCCGCGACGGCATCCTCGGCCTGCCGCTGATCCGCAACGAGAAGACCGTGGACCCGAGCGACCCGACCAGTCCGAAGGTGATCCAGGTCGAGACCGCGATGGGCGCCGCCGTCGAGCTGTTCCCGGACTCTCGGCTGATCGAGGTCGGCCGCGACCGCTTCGTCCCGGTCAAGACCACCAACGACCTGCTCGTGATCCGCTCCGACGTCTACGACATCGGCTCCGACTTCGTGCTCGACCAGGTCTCGGGCGACATCCCGTTCGTCGACCTCGACGGCAAGGTCTACAAGGTGGTCGCCGAGTTCGACAAGCGCTTCCCGGAGGGCACGCCGTCGATGAAGAAGGCGACCAGCCTCACCGTGGACGGCGACTTCACCTTCGGAGCGCACGTCCAGGTGGTGGGCGACGTCGACCTCTCGACCGACAGCGCCGAACGCATCCCCGACGACACCGTCCTCACGGCAGACTCTGGGTCGTGACCGATCCCGAGCCCTGCTCGGTCGAGGAGCACCTCGAGCGGGTGCTCTCGGGCGTGCGGCCGCTGGCGCCGGTCGACGTTCCCCTGCTCGACGCGCTCGGGCTGGTGTGCGCCGAGGACGTCGTCGCGACGATGTCGCTGCCCAGCTTCGACAACTCTGCGATGGACGGGTACGCCGTCCCACCGCTGACGTGTCCGCCGCCACCGCCGAGCAACCCGTGCTGCTGCCGGTCGTGGGCGAGATCGGCGCAGGCCGGGCCGGCCCGCGCACCCTGGCGCCCGGCACGGCCGCCAAGATCATGACCGGCGCCCCGGTGCCCGACGGCGCCGACGCCGTCGTCCCCTACGAATGGACCGACCGAGGCACGGCGAAGGTCCGCATCGACGAGGCTCCCGAGACCGGCCAGCACGTCCGCCCGGCCGGCGACGACGTCGCGGTCGGCGACCTGCTGGTGAAGGACGGCACGACGCTCAACGCCCGGCACGTCGGGCTGCTCGCGTCGGTGGGCCGGTCGACGGTCCTGGCCCGACCCCGGCCGCGGGTCGTGATCCTCTCGACCGGCACCGAGCTGCGCGAGCCCGGTGAGGAGCTCGGCGAGGACTCGATCTACGACGGCAACTCCTACATGCTCGCGGCTGCGGTGACCCGGGCCGGCGGCGTCCCGCAGCGGGTCGGCATCGTCCGCGACGAGCCGGAGGCGTTCCTCGAGACGCTGAACGGCACGCTGGCGGGCGCCGACCTCGTCGTCACCTCGGGTGGCGTCTCCCAAGGCGACTTCGACGTCGTGAAGGAGGCGCTGCGCGCGCGATGGAGTCTGGTTCGGCCCGGTGGCGATGCAGCCCGGCAAGCCGCAGGGGTTCGGCGTCCTTGGCGACAAGCCGGGTCCCGATCGTCACGCTGCCCGGGCAACTCGGTGTCGGCGTACATCTCCTTCGAGGTGTTCGTGCTCCCCGCGATCCGCACCTGCCTGGGCCTGGCGCCGGTCTCGCGGCCGTTGCTCGAGGCCCGGCTGACCCGCGGCATGACGTCGCCCGCGGGGCCGCCGCCAGTTCATGCGGGGCCAGGTCGGCTCCGACGCCGACGGTCCGTACGTCGAGCCCGTGGGCGGTCCGGGCTCGCACCTGATCGGCCACCTGGCGGAGAGCAACAGCCTGATCGTGGTGCCCGAAGACACCACCGCGCTCGACCCGGGCGACCAGGTGCAGGTGCTGGTGCTGGACGGCGAGTTCTAGGGCGATGGCCACCGAGGACCGGCTCACCCACGTCGACGAGACCGGCGCGGCGCGCATGGTCGACGTCTCCGACAAGGACGTCACGGCGCGCACCGCGACCGCGACCGGCCGGGTCCTCGTCTCCCCCCAGGTCGTCGCGCTCCTCAAGGGCGAGGGCGTGCCCAAGGGTGATGCGCTGGCCGTGGCTCGGCTGGCCGGGATCATGGGCGCCAAGCAGACGCCCTCGCTGATCCCGCTCTGCCACCCGCTCGCGATCTCGGGCGTCACCGTCGACCTCACCGTCACCGACGAGTCGGTCGACATCACCGCGACCGTGAGGACGACCGACCGCACCGGTGTGGAGATGGAAGCGCTCACCGCGGTCTCGGTCGCCGCGCTCACCGTCGTCGACATGGTCAAGGCCGTCGACAAGGCCGCGGTCATCACCGACGTACGGGTCGAGTCGAAGTCGGGCGGCCGGTCGGGGGACTGGTCGAGGTGATCGGCGCCGTCGTCGTCGCCTCCAACCGGGCAGCGGCCGGCGTCTACGAGGACGCCACGGGACCGCTGCTGGTCGAGTTCCTGGTCGACCTCGGCTTCGAGACCGCGGCGCCCGCCGTCGTCAGTGATGGCCAGCCCGTCGCCGACGCCATCCGCTCGGCGGTGGCTGCCGGCGCGCGCGTCGTACTCACCACCGGCGGCACCGGGCTCACTCCCACCGACCTGACTCCCGAGGCCACCCGGCCGCTGCTCGACGCCGAGATCCCCGGGCTGGCCGAGGCGATCCGCGCGTACGGCGTCAGCAAGGGCGTCCCCACCGCGGTGCTCTCCCGCGGCCTCGCCGGGCGGGTCGGCACCTGCCTGGTCGTGAACCTCCCCGGCAGCAAGGGTGGAGTCAAGGACGCCATCGCCGTGCTGAAGCACGTGCTGGTCCACGCCGTCGAACAGGTGGCCGGCAGTGACCACTGACTGGCCGGTGCGGCTGGTCGACCGCGACCTGACGCTGCGGCCGCTGGCCACCACCGACCACGACGCCTGGCGCCGGGCCCGGCAGCGGAACGCCGCCTGGCTGGTGCCCTGGGACGCGACGGTCCCTCCCGGTGGCGAGGCCCGCCCGACCAGCTTCAAGCAGCTGGTGCGGCGGCTGTCGAAGCAGGCCCGCCAGGGCGCGACGTTCCCGTTCGCGGTCGAGGTGGACGGGCAGTTCGGCGGCCAGGTCACGGTCAACAACATCGTCAGGGGCTCGGCGCAGTTCGCGTCGGTCGGCTACTGGCTCGACAGGGAGTACGCCGGGCGCGGGCTGATGCCCCGAGCGGTCGCCATGGTCATCGACCACTGCTTCTTCACCGCCGGGCTGCACCGCATCGAGATCGCGATCCGGCCGGAGAACTCCAACTCGCTGCGCGTCGTCGAGAAGCTCGAGATCCGCGAGATCGGCTACGCGCCGAAGTACCTGCACATCGACGGCGCCTGGCGCGACCACCGGATCTACGCGATCACCAAGGAAGAGGTGCCCGACGGGGTGCTGACCCGACTGCGCGCCTCGGGCGGCGCCGCCCACAGGACCGAACCCCAGTAGTCACACGAGACTTTTTGCGACACACGGGTTGACATGCGCCCCGGGATGCGCTGCAACTTCTAGCCTCAGGACCGTGGATCCCAGCGCATTGATCTTCGTGGCCCTGGCCGTGGCCTGGGCCGTCTACCTGATCCCCAAGGCGCTCGAACACCACGAGGAGAGTGCTCGCACCCGCACCGTCGAGCGGTTCTCGGCCACGCTGCGGGTCCTCGGGCGTCGTGAGCCGATCAACCGCCGCAAGGCCCGGCTGGTCCCTGCCTCCGGCTCCGGTGCGCCGTCGAGCGACGCCACAGTGCTCTCGGAACACCGGAAGAGCAGCACTTCCACGTCACTCGACGAGAAGAAGCAGGCGCTCAGGGCCCACCGCCGCGCCTCGGCCCGCGCGGCCAAGCGCCGGTTGCGCGTGGTGAGCCTGATCCTGGTCGCGAACGCCGCCGTGGCAGCGCTCGCCTACCTCACCTACTTCGACTGGATCTGGTGCGCCGTCCCGGTCGGAGTCCTGGTCGTCTGGCTGGTCGCCTGTCGGGTGATGGTCAAGCGCGAGCGTGCAGTGCGGCCGAGCGCCCGGATCCCGGCCGAGCCCGCGGCGGAGCAGCCGAAGGACCAGACCGGCGAGATCGCCCGCGTCGACCCCGCGCGGGCCGGCGACGAGCCCGTGGAGCGAGACCCCGACAGCTGGGACCCGGTCTCCGTGCCCCTGCCCACCTACGTCTCCAAGCCGGTCGCCACCCGGACCGTCAGCACCATCGACCTCGACTCGACCGGCGTCTGGAGCTCGGGCCGCAACGCGTCCGACAGCAAGCTGGCCCGCGAGGCCGAGGCCGCCGAGCGGCCGGCCTCCTCGGAGTCGTCCGAACGACGTGCGTCCGGCGCCTAGGACGCGCCTAGTGTGAGGGTCATGCCCCGCACGCTCTCGATCGTCCTGCTCGGCGGGCTGGTCGCAGCCCTGCTCAATCCCGTGCCGTCGTACGCCGTGCCGCCGGTCGCCCAGCAGGTCGCCCAGCAGGTCGCCCAGCAGGTCGCCCAGCAGGTCGCAGAGCGCGCGCCGACCCACCGCGTCGTCGGCCACGGCACCCCAGCGAGCTGCAGCGCGGCCGCCTTCCGGAAGGCGGTCGCGAAGGGCGGCACGATCACCTTCGACTGCGGCCCCAACCCGGTCACGATCGTGATGGACAAGCAGGCCGAGGTGCACAACGACGCCTCGCGCAAGGTGGTCATCGACGGTGGCGGCCTCGTCACCCTCAGCGGCGGCGGCAAGCACCGGATCCTCTACCAGAACACCTGCGACAAGCGGCTCGTGTGGACCACGTCGCACTGCAACGACCAGGCGACGCCCAAGCTGGTCCTCCGCAACCTCACCTTCACCCGCGGTGACTCCACCGGGTCGCTCGAGGAGGGCGGTGGGGGAGGTGCCGTGTTCGTGCGCGGCGGCCGGCTCTCGGTGGTGAACTCGACGTTCACCCGCAACCGTTGCGACAAGACCGGGCCCGACCTCGGCGGCGCGGCGATCCGCGTGTTCGACCAGTTCCGCGACCTACCGGTCAAGGTCACCGGCAGCACGTTCACCGGTGGCCGCTGCTCCAACGGCGCCGCGCTGTCGAGCATCGGCGTCTCGTGGCTGGTCACCGACAGCGAGTTCCGCGGCAACAAGGCGATAGGCCGCGGCGCCAACCCCGCCCATCCCGGCACTCCCGGCGGCGGCAGCGGTGGCGCCATCTACCTCGACGGCAACCTGTTCACGCTGAAGCTCGTGCGCACCACGATCGAGGGCAACGTCGCCCGCGAGGGCGGTGGCGCGGTCTTCTTCGTCAGCAACGACCGCACCGGCACGCTCTCCATCCGGGACTCGACCCTGCACGACAACCCGAGCCTGGGCTTCGAGAACTACCCGGGGATCTTCTTCCTCGGCAAGGGAGAGCCCCAGATCAGCGGCTCGACGGTCGACTGACCATCGGCTGCGACCGGTGGAGCTGAGGGGACTCGAACCCCTGACCCCCTCGTTGCGAACGAGGTGCGCTACCAGCTGCGCCACAGCCCCGGGTGCGTCCGGAGACGCGAGCGGAAACGGTAGCAGCCGACTACTGGCCGACAGGAATCGACATCGGGCCGGGCATCGGTATGGACCACCGATCGGCCGATCGGGCCCCTCCGTCCGTTTCCGCCGCATCCGCCGCGGCCGAGTGCCAACCTGAGCACGCGACGCACCGCTCGTGGGAGCGCCGAGCCGGATCCCCCGCCGGCCCGGCTGAATCGCGCCCTCCTGGCGGCGTAGCTCGCACCCCTTCCACCGCCGAGCGAGAACCCCCATGACCCGTCTCACGACGCTGCCCGACGCGCCTGCGCCGGGCCGCCGCTCGGTCGGGCGTGCCGTCGTGGGCGGCCTGGCGGCGCTCTCTGTGGTTCCGGCGCTGACTGGCACCGCTGAGGCGGCCGCGGACAAGCGGAAGCCGAAGCCGAAGCGGAAGTGGCACCGCTGCAAGGTCCACACCAAGCACACCTGTTGGCGCGCACGCACTTGCCGGCACCGCAAGCACAAGCCGGCCCAGCAGCCCGATCCTCCGACCGACCCCGGCCCGCCGACGCCAGCGGGTGCGTACGACGAGCCGGCCGGGGCCAACGGGTTGCCGACCCTGCTCGCGCTGCACCTGGCCAGCCGGTTCACCTACGGGATGACTCCGGCCCTGCTCCAGGAGATGAGCGGGTACCAGACCGTCCGGGCCTGGCTCGACGCCCAGCTGGCCCCGGCGTCGATCGCCGACCAGGCCGGCGACGCCTTGGACGGCTGGTGGCCGCGCCTTGCGTGGGACGCGCCGACCATGTGGGCCCACGAGCAGGCGATGGCAGGCGAGGCGTGGACGGCGATGGCCGACTACCAGCGGTGGTGCCTGCTGCGCCGGATGCGCTCGAGGCGGCAGCTGCTGGAGTCGGTGACCGAGTTCTTCGAGAACCACCTGCACGTGCCGGTCCACGACGACGGCGTGTTCGGCTTCCGCGCCGACTACGGCCGCACCATCCGCGCCCACGCCCTCGGCCGCTTCGACCAGATGCTGGTCGCCGCGATCCCCCACCCCGCCATGAGCATCAGCCTCGACAATGCGAACTCGACGAAGAACGCGCCCAACGAGAACCTCGGCCGCGAGCTGCTCGAGCTGCACACCGTCGGCCGCGGCAACTACACCGAGGACGACGTCAAGGCGTCCGCCAAGATCCTGACCGGCTACAAGGTCGCCATGTGGACGACCTGGGCCACGTCGTACAACCCGGCGTCGCACTGGACCGGGCCGGTCCAGGTCATGGGGTTCAGCCACCCGAACGCCGACGCCGACGGCCGCCCGGTCGTCGCGGCGTACCTCACCTACCTCGCCCACCACCCGGCCACCGCGCACCGTCTGGCCCGCAAGCTGGCGGTCCGCTACGTGTCCGACAGCCCGTCGGTGGCGCTCGTCGACCACCTGGCCCAGGTCTACCTGGCCAACGACACCGCGATCATCCCGGTGCTTCGGGCCCTGGTGGCGCACCCGGAGTTCATCGCGGCCAAGGGACTCAAGGTCCGCAACCCGGCGGACGACGTCGTGGCCACCTGGCGGGCGCTGGACATCCAGGCCGCGCCGCCCACCGGAGACGGCTCCGGAGCCAACGCGGTGCTGTGGCAGACGGTGGGGCTGGGCCAGGCGCCGTTCGACTGGGCCCGCCCGGACGGACAGCCGGAGGACGGCGCGTCGTGGTCGTCGGTCTCGCGGGTGCTGGCCTCCTTCGAGACCCACTACACGCTGTGCGGCGGCTGGTGGCCGACGGCCCAGACGACCTACCACCCCGTCGCGTCGTGGGTGCCCCTCCTGCCCGGCCAGTCGATGCGCTTCGACGCACTGGTGCAGCACCTGTCCAGCACCTTCCTCGGCCGGACCGCACCGACCCGGCTGGTCGAGGCGTGCTGCCTGGCCACCGGCCTCACCGCGGCGACCTCGATCACCCTCAACCACGCCCTCGTGAAGTGGAACATGCCCGTCCTGCTGACCACCGTGCTCGACAGCCCCGAACACATGAGCCGCTGATGAGCACGACAAGGTCCGACCCCGGCTGCTGCGAGGAGTTCGCCCGCGCCGCCGGCCTGAGCCGGCGGGGCTTCCTGCGAGGGCTGGCCGTCGTGGGCGGTGCTGCCACCGTCACTGCGGTGCACGGCACGGCCTTCACGTCCACGGCGTACGCCGCCGCGCCCGTCGACCGCGTCATGGTGCTGCTGTCCATGCGCGGGGCGTGCGACGGGCTCAGCCTCGTGGTGCCCCACGGCGACCCCAACTACTACGCGGCTCGACCCTCCATCCAGGTGCCCTCGACCCGGCTGCTGGCCAAGGACGGCTTCTTCGGCCTGCACCCCGCGCTGGCGCCGCTGCTGCCGTGGTGGACGGCCGGCTCGATGGCCGCCGTGCACGCCACCGGGCTGCCCGCGCCGAACCGCTCGCACTTCTCGGCGATGGAGGACCTCGAGGACGCCGACCCCGGCTCGTCGGCACGGGTGGGGTGGCTGAACCGGCTGGTCGGGCAGAACGGCACCGCCACGCCCATCGAGGCCATCCAGTTCGGCGGCGGAGTGCCGATCACCGCGCTGGCTGGGCCCGAACCCACGCTGGTCACCACCGACGTGGACTCGGTCAGCCTCTCGGGCTACTGGGACGACGCCTCGGAGGCGATGCGCCGTGCCTCGCTGGCCAAGCTGTGGGACGGGGTCCCCGGTCCACTCGCGGCCGGCGCCCACAACGCGTTCGACGTGGTCGAGGAGTTCCAGCCGGTCCGCGACGGCTCCGCCACCCCGGCCAACGGTGCGGCGTACCCCTCGGGCTCGGACCTGGGAGCGGCCCTGGCGGCCACGGCTCGCACCATCCGCGCCGACGTCGGGGCCGAGGTGATCGCTGTCGACCACGGGTCGTGGGACCACCACACCTGGATCGGATCACCCGACTCCGGCAACCTGCGGTCGATGGCCGATGAGTTCGCGCTCAGCCTCGCGGCGTTCCTCACCGACCTGGGACCACTGGCCGCGAAGGTCACCGTGGTCACCGTCAGCGAGTTCGGCCGCAGGGTGAAGGAGAACGCCAACCAGGGGCTCGACCACGGCTACGGCAACGTCATGTTCCTCCTCGGCGGCGGCGTGAAGGGCGGCTACTACGGCACCTGGCCCGGGCTGGCCAACACGGTGGACGCCGACCTGCTCGTCACCACGGACTACCGCAGCGTGCTGAGCGAGGTGGTCACCAAACGGCTCGGGGCGTCGTCGGCGGCGGTCTTCCCCGGTTTCACCCCGCAGCCGGTCGGCGCGCTGCTCTCCACCTAGGCCGGAGCCATCGGCTGGCGGGTTCCCGACTTGGCGATAGTCGGCCACTCCTGGACGGCCCACGAGACCGGTCGCCGACCTAGGTTGCCCGGCATGACGCTCCTTCTCGGGCGGAGCCGCACCGTCTCCCGCGCCGTTCTCATCGCCACGCTGACCGTCCTGCTGGTCCTCCTGGCCCTCACCGTCCCACCACGCCCTCCGGCGCAGGCGCTCGGTGCGCCGGACGATCCGGGCGCGCCGTACCTGATCCTGCTCGACGAGCCAGCTGCCTTCGCCGGGCTGCCGGCCGGGACGATCGACGCCTCCGGTAGGCCGTCGGCAGAGGCGCTGCGCCTGGTGTCCGTACGCCGGGCCGAGGTGGCCGCGGAACAGGACGCCGTCCTTGATCGGATCCGGGCCTCCGGCGCGCCGGTGACGGAGCGGCGGACCCTCACCGACCTGGTGGACGCGCTGGCTGTGTCGATGAAGGCCGGTGACGTGGAGCGGGTCGAGCAGCTTCCTGGGGTGCGTGCCGTCCTGCCGGACGAGCAGGTGCGCACCACCACGGACCTCAGCGTGCCCCTCGTCGGCGCGCCTGAGGTGTGGAAACGCACCGCTCCCGACGGGACCCCGGTGCGCGGCGCCGGCACCACCGTCGCCATCATCGACAGCGGCGTGGACTACACCAACCCCAGCCTGGGCGCGGGGTTCGGGCCCGGGCACAAGGTGGTCGACGGCTACGACCTCGTCGACGACGACGAGGACCCGATGGACACCGACGGGCACGGCACGCACGTGGCCGGCATCGTCGCCGCGGACGGTGCTGTCACCGGGATGGCGCCGGAAGCCGAGCTGACGGCCTACCGGGTCACGTCGGACGACGCCGGCCAGGTCTCGGATGCCATCGCGGCCCTGGAGCTGGCCGCCGATCCGGCGGCACCGCACCGGGCCGACGTGGTGAACCTCAGCCTGGCAGCGCCCGGCGACGGCACCGACCCGTTCTCCGAGGCGGCCGCGGAGGTCGTCGACCTCGGCATCGTGGTCGTGGCGGCGGCGGGCAACGCCGGCCCGGGGCCGATGACGGTGTCGGCCCCCGCGCTCGGCCGCGGCGTGATCTCGGTGGGTGCCTCGGTCAGCGGAATGTGGCTGCCGGTCGCCAAGCAGGTCACCCCGCGGCAACGCGACATCCAGGCGTTCCGCGCGCCGTACTCCGCGTACCCGCCGGCGCGCGCGGTGACCGCCGAGCTGGTCGACGTCGGACAGGGCAAGCCGGCCGACTACGAGCAGGTCGGCGACGTGACCGGCAAGGTGGTCGCCTTCCGCGCGTCGATCCCGCCCGCCCTCGAGTACGTCTCGCCGGCCCTGATCCAGCAGGCCAAGGAGGCCGAGGACCGCGGCGCCGTCGCCGCCCTCGGCTACACGTCCTCCGGCGGCCCGGTGCTGCAGCGCCAGGAGGAGGCGACTCAGTCCTTGCAAAGCGGTGAGAGCTTCCGCATGGACCGGCTGGTCGTGCTCGGACTGCACGACCTCCAGTGGGAGGCGCTCCGTACCGACCTGGCCAAGGGACCGGTGCGGGTGCAGATCAGCGGGACCGACGCCACCGACCAGATGGCCGGTTTCAGCTCCCGCGGGCCCGCGCCCGACTTCGGCCTCGAACCCGACCTCGTCGCGCCGGGCGTCGAGATCCGCTCCACCTGGCCCCTGGCCCAGTGGGCGCCGGGCGTCTACCGCATCTCCGGCACGTCGATGGCGAGCCCCCACGTGGCCGGCGCCGCTGCCCTTCTGACACAGCTGGACCCCGACTCCGCGGGCCAGACGATCGCCGCACGCCTGACCGGCTCGGCGAAGATCCTCGACGCGGACCCGACCGCTCAGGGAGCGGGCCGCCTCGACGTGGCGGCGGCCGCCAGCGCCACGCTGACCGCCAGCCCGACGTCGGTGGACCTCGGGCTGGCCGACCTCGGCGAACCGCGCGTCCGAGCCAACGCTGAGGTGACGATCCACAACGACGCCGACAACCCGGTCTCGCTCGAGCTCGAGGTGCGACCGGGACCATCTTCGGTCGGCCGGGTGACCGCGGCGGTGCCCAGCATCACCGTGCCGGCGCACGGGCAGGCCACGGTCGGGATCCGGGCGCGCGCTCCGCGGTCCTGGGAGGACTCGGACGTGAGCGGGTGGCTGGTGGCGCGCCCGCAGGGCGGCGGGCAGTCGCTGTCGGTCCCCTACCTGCTGGCGCTGCGGCCGATGATCGTCCGTGCCTCCCCCGACCCCAGCGACGGCCGCTCCGAGGCCTTCGTCTACTCCCCGTCGGAGCTGTCCGCGCCGCCGGAGGTGGTGGTCGAGGGGCCCCGAGGTGGCCGGTGGCGGGTGCCGACGACGCTCGACCACAGCACCTGGTACCGCGCGCCGCTCGACGCCGATGCGCCCGGCACCTACCGGCTCACGGTCGAAGGCACGACCACGACAGGGGTCCAGCTGGTCGGACGGGGCTCCTGGGAAGTCGTGCACGGAGCAGCCGGACCGGGCTGGGAGCCCGTGGGCCCGAACAGCGAGGGAGGCCGGCTATCGGTGTCCCTCGACGAGGGCCGCGCCGCCATGTCCCAGCCGACCGCGCTCGGGCCGTGGCTGACCGACGACCACGGCGAGACGTGGCGGCGTACGCCCACGTGGCCGGTCGCGGCCGGCCGGGGCGAGGGCGTGGTGTCGGCCACGGAACCCGGCACGGCCTGGTACGCCGTCAACGGCCGCACCGGCGGGCTCTTCGACGAGGTGCTCGACCCCACCTACCAGGGCCGGCTCCTGCGGACCACCGACGCGGGCGACACCTGGCAGGTCCTGGACTTCCCGAACGTCCACATCGACGCACTGGTGCGCGAGCCGACCAGCGACGGGCTGCTCGCGGTGACCCAGGACTCCCTGTGGGCCAGCACGGACGCTGGCGACACCTGGCGCGAGTGGCCCCGGACCGTGTCCGCCCCACTCGTCGGGGCGGCGCTGGTCGGTGACGACGCCCTGCTGGCGACGTCGGCCGAGGTCGTGCGGATCCCCGCGTTGCTGTTCGGCACGCCGGGACCCGCCGAGGTGCTGCACACGTCCCCGGCCGGAGACCGGATCTCTGGGCTCGTGGCGGACGCCGAGCTGACCGCCGTGCTGCAGGGTGGGAGCAACACCGTGTGGGGCTCCCGCGACGGCGGTGCCTGGCAGTCGATCTTCTCGGCCGGGCTCGGCACCCAGTGGATCTCGCTGGACCGCGGGCTCCTCGTCGTGAGCACCTACCGCGGCTACGAGTGGATGAGCCACGACCACGGCGCGACGTGGACCCAGGTGACGAACCCGCAGCCCGGGTCGATCCCGATCGACGCGCACCGGTGGGGGGACGGGCTGCTGTGGTCGGCCCCCGGCGGCGGTCTCTACCGCACCACGGCCGAGGGCGCCCAGCCGCAGCGGATCGCCGTTCAGGGTTCGACGGCGTACGACATCGCGGTGACCGAGCGCCCGGGGGCCGGACCGACGCTCCTGGCCGGCACCGACCGCGACGTCTACGACACGCCGTTGCCGACCGGCCCCGTCACGCCCGCCACGGCCGAGTGGGGGCTCAGCGGCAAGGAGGCCACCTTCGGCGCCGTCGTCGGGCAGGTCGAGGTCAGCGCCCATCACCCGGAGGTCGTGTGGAGGGTCCGCAAGGCGGCCACGGGCCAGTTCTACGTCTACCGCAGCAACGACGGCGGGGCCACGTGGACCCAGCGAGGAGTCACCAGCGAGGTGCCGTTCGCGCTGTACGTCCATCCGGACGACCCGGACCAGGTCGTCGTGGCCTTCGGCAGCCTGAAGGGCAGTGGGCTGTTCGTGACCCGCGACGGCGGAACGACGTGGCGCAAGGTGGTCCGCCCCGGCATCGTCAACGACCTGGCCGGGGACCCCGAGCACCCCGGTCGGCTGTGGATCGCGTCCACCGAAGGCACCTTCAGCAGCGACGACCTCGGCGAGACCTGGACCCTTCGGCTGGACGGTCCGGCACGGGCGGTCGCGGTCTCGGGCAACCGGGTGGTCGTCGGTGACCGGAGCATCCGGTTCAGCACCGACAGCGGCAGCACATTCCGCACCGCCGACGTCGGCGGGCTGCCGCTCCAGGTGGCGGACCTCGCCTTCGCGCCGGGGAGTCAGGGGGCGATCTACGCCGCCAGCCGCGGCTACTCCGCCAACGGACTGGTCCAGGGCGGCCGCGGGGTGCTCAGGAGCACGGACGGCGGGAGGGAGTGGGGCAACATCTCCGAAGGCCTCCAGACTCTGTCGGTCCAGAGCCTGATGGTCACCTCCGACGGCCAGTGGCTGTTCGCCGGGACCACTCAGGGGGGTGTCCACCGCCTCGACCTCCGCTGAGCGTGACTTGGACCGCGCGACGATCGTTGTGTGAACATCGTCCCGTGGGGGTCGAGGGACCCGTCCGACATCGCGATACTGGAGGAATGCCGGTGTCCGAGCTGCTTGCCGGGGTGCGGACGCACCCGGTGCTCGGCCGCATCTTCCGGTTCCGCCCCCTGGCCCCGTTGATCGCCGTCCTTCTCGTCTTCGCCACCGCCACGGCCACGGCCGAGGCACCCACCGGGTCGGTGATCTACGGCCGGATCAAGGCCCAGGACGTCCGGCTCTCGATGCCACCGACGGATCACCCCAAGGGCATCGCGATCTACTTCCACGGCCAGAACGGCGGTGTCGACAACCGCATGGACGAGCCGTGGCTGCAGGCCCTGGTCCGCTCGGGCTGGATCGTCGCCTCCTCCGACTTCCACACCGACTCGTGGGGCAACGAGGCGTCCACCGAGGACACCGTCAACCTGGTCGCCTGGGCCGGGGAGCAGACGGGCAACCTGCCGATCAAGCTCTACGTCTCGGGGTCGATGGGCGGCACCGTCTCCCTCAACGCGATGGCCCACACCGGTCTCGTCCCACCCTGCTGGTACGGCGTGAAGCCGGCCGTCGACCTCACCAAGATGGACAACGTCCCCGGCGGCCCGCGGATCATCCGCGAGGCGTTCGGCGGCGAGGTCCCCTTCGACCGCAACCCGGTCAACACCATCGACCAGCTGCCGACCGCGACCCGCTACCGGATGGTCACCTCGCCGGGGGACACCTGGGTCCGTGAGTCGGAGAACGCCGGCAAGCTCGCCGCCGGCCTCCAGGCCCGGGGCGCGGACGCCAGCGTGTTCGAGGTGCAGGGGACCCACGACGACCCCTCGCACTTCGACGTCGACGACCTGCTCGCGTTCGCCGCCAGCTGCGAGAACGAGAAGGGCGAGGCGGTCCCCGGCGGCGGCACCGCGAACGCCGTACGGACCCGCTGACCCGTCAGATCCAGCGCTGGAACCAGATCCGGTCCATCCACTCGGAGTGGGTCAGCAGCTGGTCGGTGAAGATCGGCCAGAACCACGCGAAGTTGAGCAGGGTGAGCACCACGAACGACCCGCCCACCACCACGCCCGCGGTACGTCGTGGGCTGGGCGCCCGTGAGCTGCCGATCAGCTTCCCGATGGTCAGGGTCAGCGCGAGCACCACGAAGGGCAGGATCGCCACGGCGTAGAACAGGAAGATCGGACGGCTGTCGTACTGCAGCCACGGCAGCCAGGTCGACGCGGTGCCGACGACGGCCACGCCGAACCGCCAGTCGCGGCCACCCACCCACATCGCCACGGCGTACAGCAGCGCCAGGATGCCGCCCCACCAGATCGTCGGCGTGCCGATCAGCAACACCTGCTTGAGGCAGGTGCTGCCCTTGGCCGCGTCGCACCCGCGGGTGCCCGGCTCGATGCCGGTGTCGGCTGCGACGCCGACCGGGCGGTTGAGGAGCAGCCACCCGGACGGCTTCGACGCGTAGGTGTGCGTCGAGCAGTTCAGGAAGTGCGTGTGGAACGTGTAGACGTCGCGGTGGTAGTAGTACAGCGACCGCAGCGACTGGACGACCTCACCGACGCCGTGCGCGTCGGGCTCGCTCGCCGTCGGCCACCGCTTGCCACTGTTGTCGAGGTTGTTCTCCGCCGTCTCGGTGGTCCCGTCGTCCTTGGTGGTCACCTTGCAGGGCTGTTCCTTGATGAACTGCGTGTACTGCGTGGACGACAGCGACTTCTCGTACTCGTGGGCGTGGACCAGCCAGCCGGTCCACGTCGCGGTGTAGACGATCCCGCCGATGACGACGAGGTGGACGAACGCCGGGAGCCCGTCGGTGACGATGGAGCGCAGCGTTGCCCAGCGCACGCCGAAGGACCGCCGCGCCCCGGCGCCCCACAGCCAGGCCATGACCCCGAACGCCGCCAGCGGGTAGATCGCGGTCCACTTGGTGCCGATCGCCAGCCCCCAGCAGATGCCGCTGGCCAGCAGCCAGGGCCGGAACAGCAGCCCCCGCACCGGGCCGTACGACGCCGGGTCGGTCACCTGGTCGGGCACCAGCCGCGCCATCTTGGCGCGGTACCAGTCCCGGTCGGCGACCAGGCACGAGACCGCGCAGAGGATGAAGAACGCCAGGAAGATGTCGAGCAGCGCCAGCCGCGACAGCACGAACTCCAGTCCGTCGAGGCTGAGCAGCAGCCCGGCGACGAGGCCGAGGGCGGTCGAGCCGGTCATCCGGCGGGCCAGCCGGCACATCACCAGCACCATCAGCGAGCCGACCACGGCCGCGGCGATCCGCCAGCCGAACGGGTCCATCCCGAACGCCTTCTCGCCCAGTGCGATCAGCCACTTGCCGGCTTCGGGGTGGACGATCATCGACGGGCCGTCGGTCCACTGCCCCGACGTCTTGCCGTCGAGGATCTTCTCGTTGGCGCCGTCGACGTAGCCGCGGGCGTAGCCGTAGTGCAGCAGCGACCACGCGTCCTTGGCGTAGTAGGTCTCGTCGAACTCGAAGACCTTGGGCGATCCGAGCTTCCAGAGCCGCAGGAACAGAGACAGCAGCGTCAGCCCGATGCTGGCCGTCCAGCCGACGACCGGGTCCTCCAGGTCGACGCGCCGCCGGGCCCGTTCCCAGGCCGTCGGCACCCGCCGTCCCGACGCGTCCGCCGACAGGCTCTCGTGCGGGAGCGTCGGCGTGCTCGTCACGACGGGAACTGTACGGCGACGGCTGACATGATCGAGGCATGGCCGAGATCCCGGGGACGCTGGTGCTCGCGGCCACCCCGATCGGGCGGGCAGAGGACGCCTCACCCAGGCTGGCCCGCGAGCTCGCGGAGGCGGACGTGGTCGCGGCCGAGGACACCCGGCGGCTCAAGAGGCTCACCAGTGAGCTGGGCGTGACGATCGGCGGCCGGGTCGTCTCCTACTTCGAGGGCAACGAGTCCCAGAGGACGCCGGCTCTGCTCGAGGAGCTCGAGGCAGGGCACCGGGTCCTGCTGGTGACCGACGCCGGGATGCCGAGCGTCTCCGACCCTGGCTACCGGCTCGTGGTTGCCGCGGTGGCCGCCGACGTGCCGGTCACCGCGGTGCCGGGCCCGTCTGCCGTGCTCACCGCGCTCGCGGTGTCGGGGCTGCCGGTGGACCGGTTCTGCTTCGAGGGGTTCCTGCCCCGCAAGCAGGGCGAGCGCGCGCGCAGGCTGGCCGCGCTCGCCGACGAGGAACGCACGATGGTCTTCTTCGAGGCGCCGCACCGGACCGAGGCGGCGCTGGCCGCGATGGCGGAGGCCTGGGGGGCAGAGCGGAGTGCGGCGGTCTGCCGCGAGCTCACCAAGACCCACGAAGAGGTACGCCGTGGCCCGGTCGCCGAGCTCGCGGCGTGGGCCGCGGCCGGCATCCGCGGCGAGGTGACGATCGTGGTGGCCGGAGCCGACCCGGCCGCCGGCGTACCGACCGACGACGAGAGCCTCCGCGCGGCCGTGGCGGAGCGCGAGGTGACCGGGATGAGTCGCAAGGAGGCGATCGTGGAGGTGGCCCGGAGCGCCGGGCTGCCCAAGCGACACGTCTACAACCTCGTGCACGGTGGAGCCCAGGAGCGATGACTCGGCTGCTGCGCTACCGCCACGACGGGCTCACCTTCGACGTCCGCGACGAGGGTCCGCTGGACGGCGACCCGGTCGTGCTGCTGCACGGCTTCCCCGAGCGGAGCAGCTGCTGGAGCGAGGTCACGCCGCTGCTGCACGCCGAGGGTTTGCGCACCTACGCGCCCGACCAGCGCGGCTACTCGCCCGGCGCCCGGCCGCCCCGGCGCCGCGACTACACGATGCACAAGCTCGAGGCCGACGTGGCCGCCCTGATCGAGACCATCGGCGGGCCGGCGCACCTGGTCGGCCACGACTGGGGCGCCAACTCCGGCTGGCTGACCGCGATGCACCGGCCCGAGCTGGTGCGCACCTGGACCGCGGTCTCGGTGCCCCACCCTGCGGCGTTCCGCAGGGCGATCTTCTCGAGCCGCCAGGCGTTCTCGTCGTGGTACATGGGCGCCTTCCAGACGCCGCGCCTCCCGGAGCGGCTGGCCGCCCAGCCCGGCGGCCGGTTCGACAAGGAGCTGCGCAAGGGCGGCATGACCCGGGAGGAGGTCGACCGGTTCCGTCGCGAGATCGTGGACTACGGCGCGCTGTCCGGTGCGCTGAACTGGTACCGCGCGATGCCCTTCACCCACCAGCGCGACATCGCCGACCCGGTCGACGTACCGACCACGCTGCTGTGGAGCGACGGCGACATCGCCGTGAAGCGGGTCTCCGTCGACCGATGCGCCGACCACGTCACCGGCCCCTTCGAGCTCCGGGTCCTCGAGGGCGCGAGCCACTGGATCCCGACCCAGGAGCCGCAGGCCGTGGCCGACGCGGTGCTGTCCCGGATCGGCTCCGTCGCATGAACCAGCGCCCACCCGCACCGGAGCCACTGCCGCACCCGGTCGTCGACAACCACTGCCACCTCGACATGGGCCGCGGCGACGAGGCGGCCCTGCCTGTCGAGGAGGCGCTGGCGGCGGCGGCCGCGGTCGGCGTACCCCGCATCGTGCAGATCGGCTGCGACCTGCGCGGCGCGCGGTGGGCGGTCGACGCCGCCGCGACCCACGAGGCGCTCGTGGCCGGCGTCGCCCTGCACCCCAACGAGGCACCCCGCCTGCCGGATCTCGACGCAGCGCTCGCCGAGATCGAGCAGCTCGCCCAGGCGAACGACAAGGTGCGAGCGGTGGGGGAGACCGGGCTCGACACCTACCGCACCGGCGACGACGGGCGCGCGGTTCAGGAGGAGTCCTTCCGGCGTCACATCGACCTCGCCAAGCGGCTCGACAAGACGCTGGTCATCCACGACCGCGACGCCCACGACGCCGTGCTGCGGGTGATCGACGACGAGGGGGCGCCGGACCGCTGGGTGATGCACTGCTTCTCCGGGGATGCTGCCTTCGCGCGGGCCTGTCTCGACCGTGGCGCCCACCTGAGCTTCGCCGGCACGGTGACGTTCAGGAACGCCGAACCGGTCCGCGAGGCTGCCCGGATCGCGCCGATCGACAAAATTCTTGTCGAGACCGATGCGCCGTACCTCACGCCGATGCCGCACCGCGGCCGCACCAACGCGTCGTACCTCGTTCCGCTCACCGTGCGCACCATTGCTGACCTGCGCAAAGACGACCTCGAGACGCTCTGTGCGGCCATCGACACCAACACCGAAACCGCCTTCGGAGGGCCCTGGTAGCCCCTGCCCGGGGTTTCTTGACAACGTCGATGAGCCTCATCACAACTGGGGGCGCGGGTTTGCATTCTGTAGTTGAACGCTGATGTATTCGTGCCCCGTGCATAGGAAGACACGGAAGTTCACCAGCCGCGCGGGAGTGCGTGCAGCGGTCCTCGGGACCCTCACGACAGTGCTCCTCGCGGGAACATCGACCGCGGTCTCGGGTCCCGCACACGCAGTGGAGTCACGCGCCGGAGACGGCATCGACGGCCGCCAGGCGGCCTTCGTCCATGTGAAGGCGAAGGAGAAGTACGTCGCCCGCGAGAAGTTCGCGGCACCGGTGGTCGAGAAGAAGGACAACACGATGAACGCCGGGGAGACCAAGGTCGTGCGCCTCGGTCGGCACGGGGTGCGCAACGTGACCTACGTGTTCGTCTTCGAGAACGGCAGGCTCTCGCACAAGCGGATCAAGAGCCAGGAAGTGCTGAAGAAGCCGCGGCCCAAGGTCGTCCGCATCGGCACCAGGATCCCGGACGGTGTCTGGGACCGGCTGGCGCAGTGCGAGTCCGGTGGCAACTGGCACATCAACACCGGCAACGGCTACTACGGCGGGCTGCAGTTCAGCCTCGGCACCTGGCACGCCTACGGCGGCACCGGCCTGCCGAGCCAGCACAGCCGCGAGACGCAGATCGCCGTCGCCACCAAGCTCCGCAACGCCTCGGGCGGGTACGGCGCGTGGCCCGGCTGTGCCGCTCGCTTGGGACTGCCGACCTGAGTTCAGCTGTACGCAACTAGCCTGACCGCCATGGCCGAGCCCGGGGTGCAGCTGCTCGGGCCGGCCGAGGTCCGGCGGCTGGCCGCCGAGCTCGACCTCCGTCCGACCAAGCAGCGCGGTCAGAACTTCGTGATCGACGCCAACACCGTGCGTCGCATAGTCCGTGAGTCCGGGGTCGACCGTGACGACGTCGTCGTCGAGGTCGGTCCCGGTCTCGGCTCGCTGACCCTCGCGCTGCTCCAGGTGGCCGCTCGTGTCGTCGCCATCGAGGTTGACGACCTCCTGGCGGCCCGGCTGCCCGCCACCATCGCCGAGCACGCCGGCGACCGTGCCGACCGCTGCGAGGTCGTCCACGCCGACGCCCTCCGCATCGACGGCGTCCCCGGACCGGCACCGACCGCCCTCGTCGCGAACCTGCCCTACAACGTCTCGGTGCCCGTGCTCATCCACCTGCTCACCGTGCTGCCTTCGCTCGAGAAGGGGCTGGTGATGGTCCAGGCCGAGGTGGCCGACCGGCTCGCGGCGCCCCCGGGCTCGCGGACGTACGGCGTCCCGTCGGTCAAGGCCGCGTGGTTCGCCGACGTGCGCCGCGCGGGGACGGTGGGACGCAACGTCTTCTGGCCGGCCCCCAACGTGGACTCCGGCCTTGTCGCCTGGACCCGCCGCGATCCGCCTGCGACGACCGCGACCCGAGAGCAGGTCTTCGCGGTCGTGGACGCCGCCTTCGCCCAGCGCCGCAAGACCCTGCGCGGCGCCCTCTCCCGGCTGGCGGGCTCGCCCTCGGTAGCGGAGCGGGCCCTGCGCGCCGCCGGGATCGACCCGACCGCGCGTGGCGAGGTGCTCGAGGTCACGGCGTACGCCCGGATCGCGGAAGCCCTGTCCTCTGAGGCCACGGCATGACCTCCACCGTCACCGTCCGCGCGCCGGCCAAGATCAACCTCCACCTCGGCGTCGGTGCGCCGCGCGACGACGGCTTCCACCCGCTGGTGACCGTCTACCAGGCCGTCGGCCTGTGCGACGACGTCACTGTCGCGCCCTCGCCCGGCTGGACGCTCGGCGTCACCGTCCCCGAGTGGATCGACGTCGACGCCGTACCGGTCACCGGCGACAACATCGTCGACCGTGCCGCGCGCCTGCTGGCCGAGCACCACGGCATCACTTCCCGGGCGTCGGTCTCGATCACCAAGGCGATCCCGGTCGCGGGCGGCATGGCCGGTGGCTCGGCGGACGCGGCCGCCGCGCTGGTCGCACTCGACCGGCTCTGGAAGCTCCAGACTTCGGACGACGACCTGCTCGCCCTCGCGGCCCAGCTCGGGAGCGACGTGCCGTTCGCGCTGTTGGGCGGTACGGCGCTCGGCACCGGCCGCGGAGAACGGGTCGAGCCGGTCCCCGACCCGGCCACGTGGTGGTGGGTCGCGGTCCCGTCGCCCGTCGGGCTGTCGACGCCTGAGGTGTACCGGCGCTTCGACGAGCTCGCTCCCGACGCGCCGGCAGAACCACTTGGAGCCCGCGCGGTCCTCCTCGCACTCTCGGCCGGCGACCCCGAGATCCTGGCGGGAGCGCTCCACAACGACCTCGAGACGGCTGCCCTCGACCTGCGCCCCGACCTCGGCGACCTGCTGGAGCGGGGCGAGCGCAGCGGCGCGCTGCGCGGCATCGTGTCCGGATCGGGGCCCACCTGCGTGTTCCTCACCGAGGACGCCGACGCGGCGCGCGGGGTCGCCGGCCGGCTGTCGGAGCACCACGACGTCGTCCTGGTCACCCACGGCCCGGTCGCCGGCGCGCACGTGGTCACCTATGCCTAGCCCAAGCCCCGGCACGAACCTGCTCAACCTCGAGCGGGTCTCCAAGGCGTACGGCGTCCGCCCCCTGCTCACCGACGTCTCCCTGGGTGTCGCCGCCGGCGAGCGGATCGGTGTGGTCGGCCGCAACGGCGACGGCAAGACCACCCTCCTCAACGTGATGACGGGGGCGGCGGAGCCGGACTCCGGCCGGGTGTCCCTGCAGCGGGGGCTGCTCATCGGCTACCTGCGCCAGACCGACGAGCTCGTCGACACGCACACGGTCCGTGAGGCCGTGCTGGCCGGCCGCTCCGACCACGAGTGGGCCGCGGAGTCGGGCACCCGCGAGGTGGTCGAGGTCCTGCTGGCCGGTGTGACCCTCGACCGGGCCGTGGCCGGGCTGTCCGGCGGCGAGCGGCGCCGTTGCTCCCTGGCCGCGCTGCTGCTGGGCGAGCACGACCTGGTCATCCTCGACGAGCCGACCAACCACCTCGACGTCGAGGCCGTGGCCTGGCTGGCCGACCACCTCGCCCGGCGCGCGTCCGCGCTGGTCGTGGTGACCCACGACCGCTGGTTCCTCGATGCGGTCTGCCAGTGGACCTGGGAGGTGCACGACGGCGTGGTCGACGTCTACGAGGGCGGCTACTCGTCGTACGTCCTCGCCCAGGCCGAGCGCCAGCGGCAGAGCATCGCCACCGAGGTGCGCCGCCGCAACCTGGTCCGCAAGGAGCTCGCGTGGCTGCGCCGCGGGCCGCCGGCCCGGACCTCGAAGCCGAAGTTCCGCATCGACGCGGCCAATGCGCTCATCGAGGACGTGCCGGACCCACGGGACCAGCTCGAGCTGCAGCGGTTCGCGACCCAGCGCCTCGGCAAGGACGTGATCGATGTCGAGGACGTCGACCTTCGCCGCGGTGACCGGGTCCTGCTGTCGCATGCGACCTGGCGGCTCGGCCCGGGCGACCGGGTCGGCCTCGTCGGCGTCAACGGCTCCGGCAAGACCTCTGTCCTCGGCCTGCTCTCCGGCGAGCTGGCGCCGTCCGCCGGTCGCGTGCGCCTCGGTCGCACGGTCGCCCTGCAGCACCTGACCCAGCACGTCGACGAGCTCGATCCAGAGGCGCGGGTCCTGGCCACCGTGGAGTCGATCCGGCGAGTGACCAGGACCGTGGACGGCGAGATCACGGCAACGGCGATGCTGGAGCGGTTCGGCTTCACCGGCGACCGCCTCACCGCCCGGATGGGCGACCTGTCCGGGGGCGAGCGGCGCCGGTTCCAGCTGCTCCGGCTCCTGCTCACCGAGCCCAACGTGCTCCTCCTCGACGAGCCCACCAACGACCTCGACATCGAGACGCTCACCGTCCTCGAGGACTTCCTCGACGGCTGGCCCGGGACTCTGGTGGTGGTCTCGCACGACCGCTACTTCCTCGAGCGCACCGTCGACACCGTCTGGGCGCTGCTCGACGACGGCCAGATCTCGATGCTGCCGCGCGGCGTGGAGGAGTACCTCGAGCGCCGTTCCCAGGCCCTCCACCTCGCCGACCCGTCGTTACTGATGAGCAGTAACGACGGGTCGGCGTCGGATTCGGGGCGAAATCGTCCACTTGTTGTCCACAAGGCGGTGCGGGGGAGCGCGGAGGAGCGCGAGGCCCGCAAGACGATCGCGCGCATCGAGCGGCAGCTCGAGCGGGTCGGCGTACGCGAGGAGAAGCTGAACGCCGCGATCGTCGACGCGGGCCAGGACTACGAGCGGCTCGCAGAGCTCAGCGCCGAGCTCCAGGGAGTCGCCGCGGAGCGGGAGACGCTCGAGCATGAGTGGCTCGAGGCGGCCGAGGCGATCGACTAGCTCTGGGTGCCGAACGGCGCCAGCAGCCGGCGCAGCAGCCCGGCCAGCTCCTTCTGTGCGGAGGCGGGGAGGTCGGCCAGCAGTGCCTTCTCCGCGTCGATGAGCGCGGTGAACGCGCCGTCCACGGCGGCCTTGCCCTCGCGGGTCAGCCGCACGATCACACCGCGCCGGTCGTCGGGGTCGGGGTGCCGCTCCACGAAGCCGCGGTCGGCGAGCCGGTCGACCCGGTTGGTCATGGTGCCGCTGGTGACCAGGGTGGCGCGGAGCAGGCGGCCCGGCGAGAGCTCGTACGGCGGCCCGGCGCGGCGCAGCGCGGCGAGCACGTCGAACTCCCACGACTCGATGTCGTGCGCGGTGAACGCCGCCCGGCGGGCCCGGTCGAGGTGGTGGGCCAGCCGGGAGATCCGGCTGAAGACGCCGACCGCGCCGAGGTCGAGGTCGGGGCGCTCACGCGCCCAGGCCTCGATGAGCTCGTCGACCTCGTCCTTCATGCGACCAGAGTAACCCGGCTGGTCGAGATTCTTGACGTCGAGAGATGAGTCAGAGAAGGGTGCCCAGGCGGACCAGGCCGTCGGCGACGCAGCCCGGCTGCTCGAGCCACGTGAAGTGGCCGGCGTCCGGCACGCCGGTCGCCCTCCCGTGCGGGAACGCTGCGGCGGTCTCCAGCGCTGCCTCGACCGGGAACGGGCCGTCGAGACCGTAGACGACCTCCACCGGCCCGTCGTACGCCTCGGCGCGGGTCGGAAGGTCACCCGACGCGAGGAGGGCCAGGATGTCCTCGAACGCCTGGCTGTAGCCGGGCACGGTGAGCCGGAGGTCTTCCGGCATCGGGCCGGCTGCCGCGGGGTCGGCGAAGTACGCCGGCCACACCATGCGCATCGACTCGAGCGCGTCATCCTCCGTCCCCTCGCCGGCCATCGCCCGCTCGTCGAGCTCGTCGGCCCGCTCCCGGACGTCCTCCGGCGTCCGGGCCGTCATCTGCTCCTCGAACCGTTTGTAGCCACCGTCGCCCACGATCCCGAGCGGGTCGACGAGCAGCAGGCCGCGCACCCGATGGGGGTGCTCCATCGCGAGCACCGCGGCCAGGAAGCCACCCCAGCTGTGGCCGAGCACGACGACATCCTCGAGGCCGAGGGCGTCCAGCACCGCGACCGCGTCCGCGACGTGCTGTGCCACCGTGAACGGACCTTCGGTCGTCGACGGCGGCAGCCCGCGCTGGGTGTAGCGGATCCGGCGCCAGCCGTTGGTCTCGTCGCCCAGCAGGGCGAGGTAGTCGGACATCCCGGGCCCGCCGTGCAGGCAGAGCAGGGCGGGGCCGTCGCCTTCGATCGTCGGAGGAAGCTCCGTGGTCACGAGCGGAGCCTAGCCTCGGCCCGCCAAGTATCTTGACATCAAGAAAGTCTCTCGGGATGATGAAACTATCTTGATGTCAAGGTATTAGGCCAAGATGTTGGGGAGTTTCGTCATGCCGCACACCTGGGACCCGGACCGCTACCTGACCTTCGCCGACGAGCGGGGCCGCCCCTTCGTCGAGCTGGTGGCCCGCATCGGCGCGGCCGCACCGACCGAGGTCGTGGACCTCGGCTGCGGCGCGGGCAACCTCACCGGGCTGCTCGCCGAGCGCTGGCCCGACGCCCACGTGGTCGGGCTCGACTCAAGTCCGGAGATGATCACGGCCGCCCAGAATTCAGCACAGGGTCTCGGCCAGTCGGTGACCTACGCCGTCGCCGACCTGCGCGACTGGCAGCCCGAACGGCCGGTCGACGTACTGGTCAGCAACGCGACGTTCCAGTGGATCCCCGGACACCTCGAGCTGCTGCCCTCGCTGGTCGCGGCGGTGGCGCCCGGCGGCTGGTTCGCCTTCCAGGTGCCGGGCAACTTCGGCGAGCCGAGCCACACGATCCGGGCCGAGCTGGCCGCCGAGGCGCCGTACGCCGAGCACACGGCGGGTGTCGCCACGCCGTCCTCGCACGACCCGGCCGTCTACTACGACGCGCTGACCGCGGCCGGCTGTTCCGTGGACGTGTGGGAGACGACGTACACGCACGTGCTCCGCGGCCCGGACCCCGTCTTCACGTGGGTGTCCGGCACCGGCGCCCGGCCGACGCTGCAGGCGCTCCCGGACGACGTTCGCGGGAGCTTCGAGGCGGAGTTCAAGCGCCGGCTGGCGGCGGCGTACCCGGTCCGCACCGACGGCACCGTGCTGCTGCCGTTCCGACGGGTCTTCGCGGTGGCCAAGGTCGGCTCGTGAGGCTGCACCACGTCCAGGTCTGCTGCCCGGGCGGCGGCGAGGCGGACGCGCGCCGCTTCTACCGCGAGGGCCCGGCAACAGGGTCGAACTGCTCGCCTGACCTGCGGTGATGTCGCTCGAACCGTAACCGCCAGGTTGACAGCACGTTGTTCGGGCGAGGAACGTCCTCAGAGCCAGACGTCTTGCTCGGGGGGAGTGGTGCTGGTGACACAGGCAGACACACCGACGTCCACTGGCACGACCCAGGTCGTGAACCGGATCAAACGTGCGCAGGGGCAGCTCGCGGGCGTGCTCCGCATGCTGGAGGAAGGCCGCGATCTCCAGGAGATCGTCAACCAGCTCAAGGCGGTCTCCCGCGCGCTCGACCGAGCCGGCTTCGCGATCATCGCGGTCGAGCTCCGCGAGGCGGCCCGCAAGGGCTCGGTGACCGAAGAGGAGCTCGACCAGCTCGAGCGGTTCTTCCTCTCCCTGGCGTGAGCGAGCGGTGGCGACGAGTTGCTACCCATGAGTAACATGACGCCATGAGCCAGGTCCTCTCGCTGTGGCAGAAGTGCACCTCGATCCCGCTGGTGGGTGCCCGCGTCTTCTCGTTCGCGTTCGGCCAGAAGGCGCCGTACTTCTTCTCCATCCGCCCGCGGTTCACCGTCATCGAGCCGAACCACGCGGAGCTGGTCATCCCCGACCGCCGGCGCGTGCACAACCATCTCGGGACCGTGCACGCGATCGCGCTGTGCAACGGCCTCGAGGCCGCCATGGGCGCCCTCGCCGAGGTGACCATCCCCGAGACCAGACGCTGGATCCCGAAGGGGATGACGGTCTCCTACACCGCGAAGGCGATCGGCGACATCACCTGCATCGCCGAGACCGACGCCGGCCGATGGACGTCGACCGACCCGAACCTGCCGGTCCAGGTGCGCGGTGTGGACGGCGACGGAACAGTCGTCATCGAGGGCGTGATCAACCTCTGGGTGACCGAGAAGCGGGCAGACCTGAAGGCGGCCGCCGCGAGCTGAAGCAGCCGCTCAGGTCGAGCCGCCCCAGCCGCCCTGCTTGTAGAAGACGAAGTAGCCGTCACTCACGAACGTGAGCAGGTAGCCGTCGGACTCGAGCTGGTTGAGCGCCCTCTCGATCCGCTTGATCCCGAGGACTCCCTCGGTGTCGCCCAGGACCATCAGGCTGTCGCTGTTCTCGACCAGGTAGGGCATTCGTTCCACCTCGGGCACGTCGGAGTCGGAGGACGCACGCTAGCGCCGACGCCTCCAGAACCACAGATGCCCGGCCGCCGCTGCCGCGGAGAGGGCGCCGATCGCGAACACGGACCCGGAGGGCAGTTTCCCGTCCGTACGGCGTCCGAGCAGCGCTCGCGTCGCCTGGCTGGATGCCACCGAGCCGTCTGACCACAACGACAGGATCGAGCCGCGGGACCCGATCGACCAGCGGCTCTTCACAGCTCGAGTCGCACGCGCACGCGTGAAGTATGGCCCCCTGAGAATGGGGCACTGCGCGGAACCCGCCTACCCTTGACGGGTCATGCGTACCTACGAGGTCCGCACCTACGGGTGCCAGATGAACGTCCACGACTCCGAGCGGCTGAGCGGCCTGCTCGAGGAGGCGGGGTACGTCGCTGTGCTCGACGGCGACGACGCGGACGTCGTTGTCTTCAACACCTGCGCGGTGCGCGAGAACGCCGACAACAAGCTCTACGGCAACCTCGGCCATCTCGCACCGAAGAAGGCGGCGCGGCCCGGCATGCAGATCGCGGTCGGAGGCTGCCTGGCGCAGAAGGACCGCGCGACCATCACGCAGAAGGCGCCGTGGGTCGACGTGGTCTTCGGCACCCACAACATCGGCAGCCTGCCTGCGTTGCTGGAGCGCGCGCGGGTCCACGACGAGGCGCAGGTCGAGATCCTCGAGTCTCTCGAGGTGTTTCCGAGCACGCTCCCGACCAAGCGCGAGTCGGCGTACGCCGCCTGGGTGTCGGTCAGCGTCGGCTGCAACAACACCTGCACGTTCTGCATCGTCCCGGCGCTGCGCGGCAAGGAGAAGGACCGCCGCCCCGGCGAGATCCTGAGCGAGGTCGAGGCCCTTGTGCAGGAGGGCGTCAGCGAGATCACGCTGCTCGGGCAGAACGTCAACGCGTACGGCGTCGAGTTCGGCGACCGACAGGCGTTCAGCAAGCTGCTGCGCGCCTGCGGCGAGGTCGAGGGGCTGGAACGGGTGCGGTTCACCAGCCCGCACCCGGCCGAGTTCACCGACGACGTGATCGAGGCGATGGCCGAGACGCACAACGTGATGCCGAGCCTGCACATGCCGCTGCAGTCCGGCTCTGACCGCGTGCTCAAGGTGATGCGGCGGTCCTACCGCTCGGAGAAGTACCTCGGCATCATCGACCGGGTCCGCGCCGCCATCCCCGACGCCGCCATCACCACCGACATCATCGTCGGCTTCCCCGGCGAGACCGAGGACGACTTCCGCCAGACCCTGTCGGTCGTCGAGCAGGCGCGGTTCAGCGGTGCCTTCACCTTCCAGTACTCCAAGCGTCCGGGTACGCCGGCCGCCACCTTGCCCGACCAGATCGACCCGGCGGTCGTGAAGGACCGCTACCAGCGCCTGGTCGCCGTTGCCGACGAGGTCGCCTGGACGGAGAACAAGACGCAGGTCGGCCGCCGCCTCGACGTGATGGTCGCCGAGGGCGAGGGCCGCAAGGACGCCGCCACCCATCGACTCTCCGGCCGCGCGCCCGACAACCGGCTCGTCCACTTCCAGGCCCCTGACGCGGAAGTCCGACCCGGCGACGTGGCCACGGTCGAGGTCACCTACGCAGCGCCGCACCACCTCGTGGCGGACGGCCCGGTCGCCGTACGCCGCACCCGCAGCGGCGACGCCTGGGAGGCGCGCACCAAGGAGCCGGCGCGGCAAGGCGTCGGCTTGGGCATGCCGATCGTCGGAGTCCCGGCACCACTGCAGGGTCGGCTCCCGACCGAGGGTCAGGCGTCCTTGTAGGGCTTGTCGGAGGACCGCGGGTCGAGGCTGGGGTAGCCGGCCGCGGGGGCAATGCCTTCCGGCTGGACCTCCTCACCACCGGCCGACTGCTCCGGCGGCGTCTCGTCCTCAGCAGGAACGACAGAGGTGTCCTTGACCCCGTCGGTCGCCTCCTGGCCGGAGCCGGTCGGGCCGACCCGCTCGCTGCTGACGCCCATGCCGCCGGCGGCGCGCTCGGGCCCGGTCGAGCCAGGCGTCGAGTCCCGGATGTCCGTGTCCTGCTCGTGACCGCTCATGCGGCAGCGGTACCCAGCGGTCAGGCGGGGGAGTCCTCGTGGGGCTCGACGTCCTCGTCGGTTCCGTCGCCGGACTCGGTGGCCTCGGTCTTGGTGTCCTCGCCCTCCTGGAGGACCTTCTTGAGCGGGTCGGGCGACACCTCCACCGCGGGGTTGGTCTCCGGCCCGAGGTCGGCCGGGACGTTGTCGTCCTCCTCGGGTACGGCGTCCGCGCCGCCCGGGTTGGGCTCGCCCGGCTCGATCTGGGGCGCGGGCTGGTCGCCCAGGTCGCCGGTCTGGGTGGGGTTGTCGTCACTCATCGATCTCTCCCGTGGCTCGGAAACCCGAAGGTCGTGTATGCCGGCAGCTCACCCTCGATGATGCCGCGCAGCACGTGCAGCTCGTGCGGCACCACCGGGTCCGGCAGCGCCGACAGTGGATACCACTCGAGGGCCGCGCTCTTCGCGGGCTCGACGATCCGCGGGGTCCCGGACCACGAGCGCGCGGTGAAGAAGAAGTCGATCCGTTCGTCGATCGGCTCGCCGCCCCGGGTGCGTTGCATCGACGTCGCGAAGACCAGGTCGAGGTCGTCGACGCCGATCTCCTCGCGGGCCTCGCGCCGGGCGGCGTCGTAGGCCGTCTCGCCCTTCTCGACGTGGCCGGCGGCCGCGGCCGCCCAGTGGTCGTCCATGTAGCCGGTGCCCTGCCGCAGCTGCAGCAGCACGTCAGTCCCCGCAACGCCGTCTCGCAACAGGAAGACGTACGCCGCGGGGACGACGACGAACCGCTGGTCGATCAGGCGGGGGGAGCAGCCGGGTCGGCCGGAGGGGGCGGAGGGGCCGGGGTCGCAGCGGCGGGAGGAGCCGCAGGAGCGGCGTCGTCGACGCCGAGCGCGTCCTTCGCCTTCTCGGCACCCGCGTCGATCTGGTCGCCGTACTTGCCACCGGTCGCGTCATCGGCCTTGTCGGCAGCCTTGTCGATGCCCTCCTCGACCTTGTCCTCGTGGCCGTCGACGAGGTCCTCCAGCTTGTCCTTGGCCTGGCTCAGCTTTTCCTTGGCGTCATCAAGGAAGCCCATGTCTGCTCCTAAGGTGGGGAGGGGCCCGAATGACCCCGTGCATTGTCACACTAGTCACATGTCCGCGCCCCCGACCACGGTCCCGGTCGTGGCCGTCGTGGGCGCCACCGCCTCGGGCAAGACGGGCCTCTCGCTCGACCTCGCCGAGCGGCTCCACGGCGAGGTGGTGAACACCGACGCGATGCAGGTCTACCGGGGCATGGACGTCGGAACGTCGAAGCTCCCCGAGGCTGCTCGGCGCGGGATCCCGCACCATCTCCTCGACACGCTGACCGTCCGCGAGCCGGCCACCGTAGCGGAGTTCCAGGGCTGGGCACGCGACGTGATCGACCGGCTGCGCGCCCGTCGTACGACGCCGGTGCTGGTCGGCGGCTCTGCGCTCTACACCCGCGCGATCCTCGACCGGTTCGAGTTCCCGGGCACCGACGAGGCGGTCCGCGCCAGGCTCGAGCAGGAGCTTGCCGACCGGGGGCCGCAGGCGCTCCACGACGTGCTCACGCAGCGCGACCCGGACGCCGCCGCGCTGATCCTGCCCGAGAACGGCCGCCGGATCGTCCGCGCTCTCGAAGTGGTCGAGCTGACCGGTGGGCCGTTCAGCGCCAGCCTCCCGGTCCTCGAGTACGCCGATCCGCACACGGTCCAGATCGGCGTCGACATCGACCGCGAGACCCTCGACGAGCGCATCGCCGCCCGGGTCGACCAAATGTTCACCAGCGGCTTCGTGGAGGAGGTCCGTCACCTCCTCGCACACGGCCTGGCCGACGGCCGCACCGCGCCGCGCGCGATCGGCTACCGCGAGGTGGTCGCCCACCTGCGCGGCGAGCTCACCGAGCAGGAGGCCCGCGACCAGACCGCGCAGGCCACCCGGCGGTTCGCGCGCAGACAGGACTCCTGGTTCCGCAAGGACCCACGCATCGTCTGGATCCGGTACGACGACCCGCAGCTCGTCGACAAGGCGCTGCAAGCGGTCTGGTCACTGGGCGACTGACGCCCTACCGTCTGCTGACAGGCAATCGCCAGGAGGCAACGATGCGACGACACCCCACCTACGCCGACGTCGTCTCGACGTTGTGCCTCGTGATGCTGCTGGGCGGGACGGCGTACGCCGCCACCCAGATCACCGGCAAGGACATCAAGAACAGCTCGGTGACCGGCAAGGACGTCAAGGACAAGTCACTCAAGGGTCAGGACGTCAAGGACGGCTCGGTGACCGGTGCGGACGTCGCCGGACTCGGCCCGGACGACGTCGCGGGGCTCGGGCCCGACGACATCGCGGGCCTCGACGCCGCCGACCTGCGCGCTGGGGCACTCCCGGGTGCGCGTGCGGAACGGGACAGCGGGACCATCCCCGACGGGACCACCAACGCCGTCGACCTGGCCACCGAGGGCTTCGACACCGGCAACATGTACTCGGTCGGCGACGACTTCATCACCGTCCCGAGAACCGGCACCTACCTGGTCGTCGGCTACGTGTCGTGGGGCGGCGCCGGAGCAACCACCCGCCGGCTCCACATCAACGTCGACAACAACCTGCGGCAGGTCGTCGTCGACCACTCGACCGCTGCCGAGTTCAGCCAGCAGATCACGTCGGTGCAGACGTTGAGCGCCGGCCAGCAGGTCACCCTCGGCGCGCACAACGGGTCGGGAGGGCCGGCGGCACTCTCGGGCTTCGGCGGTCAGGCGGAGATCTCGCTCACCGTGCAGATGCTCAGCCCCTAACCCGGCCGGCTGAGCAAGATCGGTCGGGCTCACGACCATGCGCGGGGCCAGACTGGACCCATGACTGAGGGGTACGGCGGCCGCGACCGGCTGCGCGAGCTGCTGGACGCGGTGCTCGACGAGGACAACCACACCCTCGACGACATGGCGGGTGACGCCTACTCGTCGCCGTACCACTTCAACCGACAGCTCTCCCGTGGCGCCGGCGAGCCCCCGGTGGCGATGAAGCGCCGGGTCCTCCTGGAGCGAGCTGCGTGGCAGCTGCGCCAGGGCGCCTCGGTCACCGACACCGCCTTCGAGGCCGGCTACGAGTCGGTCGAGGGGTTCAGCCGGGCGTTCACACGGGCCTACGGCCGCCCGCCGAGCGCGCTCAAGGGCGGCGGCACCGCGCACTGGCTCACGGCGCCCAACGGCATCCACTTCCACCCTCCGTTCTCGCTGTGGGTGGAGGCCGAGCCCGGCCGCGGCAGCGCCGGCGGCGGTGGCGTGACCACGCTGCTGCTCCAGCACGACGTCGACGACACCCGGCTGCTGCTCGAGGCGGCCAAGCAGCTCCCCGAGGAGCGGTTCCGTGAGCTCCGGCTGCCGCCTCGCCGGGTGACCGTCTTCGAGCGGCCCGAGCAGTCGGTCGCCCAGCTGCTCGAGCGACTCGTGTTCACCAAGGAGGTCTGGGTCGCCTCGATCACCGGCGCCGACTTCCCCGACCGCACCAACGACGACGTCGCCGGGCTCGTGGAGCGGCACGACGAGGCCGCGGCCGCGTGGTTGGCGGTGGTCCGCGACATCGAACGCCGCGACGCCTGGGCGGACCGGGTCGTCGACGCGCTCTGCGACCCACCGGAGAGCTTCGTGCTCGGCGGCATCGTCGCGCACGTGGTCACCCATTCGGCCGGACGGCGGCTGCTGGTCCGGCAGCTGCTCACCGAGGACGGCCTCTTCGCCGGCGAGGAGCTCGACTCGCCCGGTCTGTCCGGCGACCCGCTCAACTGGATGAAGAGGCACCCATGACGCGCACGACGTTCTACACCGCCATGACCCTCGACGGCTTCATCGCCGACGAGCAGGACAAGCTGGACTGGCTGTTCGTCCAGGACCAGGACGAGAAGGGCCCGCTGAACTACGACGAGTTCATCAAGGACATCGGCGTGATCGTGATGGGCGCGACGACGTACGAGTGGGTCGTCGCCCACCTCGCCGAGTCCGGCGAGAAGTGGCCGTACGCGATGCCGGCCTGGGTGGTCAGCCACCGCGAGCTGACCGCCGTCGAGGGCGCCGACATCCGCTTCGCCCAGGGCGACGTCGCTCCGCTGCACGACGAGCTGGTCGCGGCCGCGGGCGACAAGGACGTCTGGGTGTGCGGCGGCGGCGACCTCGCGGCCCAGTTCGCCGAGGCCGGCAAGCTCGACCAGGTGATCTGCTACATCGCACCGGTGACCCTGGGCGCGGGGCGGCCGCTGTTCCCGCGCCGCTTCGACTTCCGGCTCGTCGAGGTGCACCAGAACAAGGCGTTCATCGCCGCGCGCTACGACGTGGTGGGTCCGCGCACGTAGGGCGCGCCCTAGCCCTACGCTCCGGGCATGAGCCTGCCGACACCTGCTCCAGACCGGGCTGCGCTGGTCACCGGCGCCTCGCAGGGCATCGGGGCCGAGATCGCCCGCGAGCTGGCCCGCCGCGGCCACCGGCTCGTGATCGTCGCCCGCAGCGAGGACAAGCTGGCCGCCCTCGCCGACGAGATCGCGGCGAGCGGCGGGCAGGCAGACGTCCTGGCTGCCGACCTCGCGGACCGGGCAGCTCGCGCCGTTCTGCCGTCGCGAGTGACCAAGCTCGGCGTCACCGTCGACGTATTGGTCAACAACGCGGGGTTCTCCACGATGGGCCGGGTGTCCGAGGCCGACCCGGACACCGAGATGCAGATGGTCGAGGTGGACGTCGTCGCCGTCGTCGATCTCTGCACGCGTTTCATCCACGGCATGGTCGAGCGCGGCCGGGGAGCGATCCTCAACGTCGCGAGCACGGCGGCGTTCCAGCCGCTGCCGGCCAAGGGCCGGATGGTGGTGATCCCGGGCGTCGCGAACCGAGTCGCCGCCGCGATGGCCCAGGTCACGCCGCGGTCGCTCCTGCTCCCGGTGCTGCGCACCCACCCCGGCTTGAAGTAGCCGCCGCTGGGGTACCGACGACGGCATGTTCTCGGGTCCCCTCGTCGCCCTGACCACCGCCGCCCTCGCCGTCACCACGCTCCAGGCCCCCGCCGCGCAGGCAGCCGAGCACGAACGGCGCGCACCCGGACCGCCGCGCCACGCGACCGCGGTCGGGAAGGGCGGCGCGGTCACCTCGGTCGACCCCTACGCCTCCCGGATCGGTCTCCAGGTCCTGAAGCAGGGTGGCAACGCCGTCGACGCCGCGGTCGCCACCGCTGCCGCGCTCGGCGTGACCGAGCCCTACAGCGCGGGCCTTGGCGGAGGTGGCTACTTCGTCTACTACGACGCCAAGAGCAAGAAGGTCAAGACGCTCGACGGCCGCGAGACCGCGCCGGCCGCCATGAAGCACGATGCGTTCATCAACCCGGCCACCGGGCTGCCGTACACGTTCACGCCCGACCTGGTCACCAGCGGAGTCTCCGTGGGTGTCCCAGGCACCCCAGCGACGTGGCAGGCGGCCCTCGACCGATGGGGCTCCATGTCAATCGCCGACGTGCTCGAGCCCGCGGCCGACCTGGCGCGGCGTGGCTTCAAGGTCGACAAGACCTTCAACAAGCAGACCGACGACAACGCCGAGCGGTTCAACACCTTCACGTCGACCCGCAAGCTGTTCCTGCGGCACGGCAAGGCGCCGAAGGTCGGCAGCCTGCTCCGCAACCCCGACCTCGCCGACACCTACGACCTCCTCGCGAAGCGCGGCATGGGCGCGTTCTACCGCGGCGACCTGGCCCGCGAGCTGGCCAAGACCGTGCGAAAGCCCCCGGTGAGCGGCCGCACCGACCTGCCGGTGCCCAAGGGCAAGATGCGCGTGAAGGACCTCGCTAAGTACGACGTCATCCAGCACCGGCCCACGCACGTCGGCTACCGAGGCCTGGACGTCTACGGCATGCCGCCGTCCTCCAGCGGCGGGACCACGGTCGGCGAGGCGCTCAACATCCTCGAGCGCTACGACCTGACGTCGATGACGCGGGAGCAGGTGCAGCACCTCGTGATCGAGGCGGCCCATCTCGCCTTCGCCGACCGGGCGAAGTACGTCGGCGACCAGAGCGGGGTGCCGGTCTCGACGCTGCTCTCCGACACGTACGCCGCGGAGCGGGCCTGCAAGATCGACCCGCTGCACGCGTTCACGCCGCCGATCGCGGCGGGCAACGTCGCGGCGTCCGACGGCAGCTGCGCCACCCCGAACAGCAAGGCCGAGGTCGCCCCGGACACGGAGGGCGTCAACACCACCAACCTCACCGTCGCCGACAAGGACGGCAACGTCGTCGAGTACACGCTCACCATCGAGCAGACCGGCGGCTCCGGGATCGTGCTGCCCGGCCGCGGCTTCCTGCTCAACAACGAGCTGACCGACTTCACCGCGGTCTACGACCCGGCCGACCCCAACCGGATCGAGCCCGGCAAGCGGCCGCGCAGCTCGATGTCACCGACGATCGTGCTCAAGAACAAGTTGCCCCTGCTCGCGGTCGGTTCGCCGGGCGGCTCGACGATCATCACCACCGTGCTCGGGATCCTGGTCAACCGGCTCGACCTCGGGATGTCACTGGACGACGCCCTCGCGGCTCCGCGGGTGGCCCCGAACAACACGACTCCTGTGAAGGCCGAGCAGGCCTACCTCGACCTCTATGGCGCCGCGCTGACCTTGCTCGGCCACACGCTGACGCCCGTCGGTGCTCCAGGCACGTCCGCCGCGGAGATCGGGGCTGCCACCGCGATCGAGTTCGGCCCGGGCGGGCTGCTCACAGCGGCCGCTGAGCCCACCCGCCGTGGCGGGGGAGCGGCGGCCGTGGTCAAGCGCAAATAGAGATGCGGCGGGCTCTACTCTGGAGGGGTGAGCACCGCCGACACCTGGACCACGATCGACTCCGTCGAGGGGCTGGTCGAGCTCCTCGGGACGCCGGGCGAGCGCGCGGCCAACAAGGGCCGGCCCGCGCTGCTGGACGTGGACCGTGACTGGCTCGCCGCGTCGCCGTTCTGCGTGATGGCGACCTCCGACGCGGACGGCAACTGCGACGCGTCGCCGAAGGGCGACCCGCCCGGGCAGCTCGTGCACGTGATCGACGACCGCACGATCGCGATCGCAGAGCGACCGGGCAACAAGCGGGCCGACGGCTACAAGAACATCCTGGTCAACCCGCACGTCGGGCTGAACTTCCTGATCCCCGGTCGCGGCGACACCCTGCGGATCAACGGCCGGGCCAGGCTGGTCAGCGATGCGCCGTTCTTCGACGAGATGGTGGTGAAGGGGCACCGGCCCCTGCTCGCCGTGGTCGTCGAGATCGACGACATCTTCTTCCACTGCGCGAAGGCGTTCCTGCGCTCCGGGATCTGGAAGCCGGAGACGTGGGAGCCGGAGGCGCAGGTCCCGCGCCGCGCGGTGATCGCCAAGGAGGTCGAGCCGACCGGCATGAGCGTCGAGCAGCTCGACGACTACTACCGGCCGGACAACTACGCCAAGGGGCTCTACGGCTGATGCCCTACGAGTTCCTCAAGGGGCACGGCACCGAGAACGACTTCGTTCTCCTGCCGGACCTCGACGGCACGGTCCACGGTGAGCTCACCGCCCAGCAGCTGGCAGACCGGGTCCGCGCCCTGTGTGATCGCCGCGCTGGGATCGGCGGCGACGGTGTGCTGCGGGTGCTGCGCGGCACGACCCCGGATGCCGAGTGGTTCATGGACTACCGCAACTCCGACGGCTCCCTGTCGGAGATGTGCGGCAACGGCATCCGGCTCTTCGTCCGCTACCTCGTCGATGCCGGGCTGGCCGACGACCGAGCGCCGATCCGGGTCGACACCCGCGACGGAGTCAAGACGCTCACCGTCGACGGCGACCTGATCACGGTCGACATGGGCACGCCCAAGGTCCTCGGCGAGACGACCGTCGGGGCGGAGGGCATCACGTGGACCGCCCGGCGCGTCGACATGGGCAACCCGCACGCGGTGGCGTTCGTGTCCTCTCTCGACGAGGCCGGCCGGCTCTACGAGCCGCCGACGCACGACCCCGCGATCTATCCGGACGGCGTGAACGTCGAGTTCGTCGTACGCCGTGGCGACCACCACGTCGCGATGCGCGTCCACGAGCGGGGCTCCGGTGAGACCCGCTCCTGCGGCACCGGCGCCTGCGCAGCGATGGTGGCCGCGGCAGTCGCCGACGACGACCGCCCGGTCGGCTCGGATGTCGCCTACCGCGTCGACGTACCGGGCGGCACGCTCACCGTCACCTGGACCGCCGACGACCGCGTGCTGCTCACGGGTCCTGCGGTGATCGTGGCGTCGGGCCAGACCGACCTCTGATCTCCGACCGGTGGTCGAGTCCCAGCATCGGCTCACCGGGTTTCGAGACGGTCGCAGAGCGACCTCCTCAACCACCGGTGGCGAAGCTGCGCTGGGACCGGACCACGCGCTGGTCGAGCCTGTCGAGACCACCGCAGCGTGCGCTGGGAGCCGGCCACGGCTCAGTGACTTCGTCGAACCGCCACCACCACGGCGACCACCAGCATCAGCAGCAGCGGCCACGAGCCGGGGAGCACCAGCACGTCCTTGACGCCGTCCCACGCAGACTTCGTGACCACCACCGAGTCGTCGATCTCCCGCGAGCTCCACCACGCGGTGATCCCGAGCGCGAGCTGGGTGGCGATACCTGCCCCGGAGAGATAGCTCAGCCAGGCCGGCCCGCGCAGCGAGAGCACCGCGACCAGGCCGAGGACGAGCAGCAGGGCGGTCATCACACCGGCGCCGGCGGCGACCCGGTAGTCGCTGCGGTCGGCGGTCTCGCCGAAGAACTGCACGTCGACGGTGACCGTGCGCACGAGGATCCCGTTCAGCCAGGCGAGGACGACCGCGACGGTCATCGCGACGGTGGAGAGGGAGCGGCGACCCGATTCGCGCATGGACCTACCTTGTCGTACAGCGACTCAACCCGAGGTCCTAGGCTCCCGGGCCATGGACATCAGTGGATCGACCGCCATCGTGACCGGCGCCGCCTCCGGCATCGGTGCGGCCTGTGCCCGCCAGCTGGCCGCGAGGGGCGCGACGGTCGTGGTCGCCGACCTCCAGGCGGACAAGGGCGAGGCGCTCGCCGCGGAGATCAAGGGCGTCTTCGCTCAGGTCGACGTCACCAACACCGAGCAGATCACCGCGGCCGTCAACGCCGCCGCCGAGATCGCGCCGCTCCGCGCGGTGGTCAACTCCGCCGGCATCGGCTGGGCGCAGCGGACCATCGGGCGCGACGGCCAGATCGAGTCCGCGCACGATCTCGACGCCTTCAAGAGGGTCATCGCGATCAACCTGATCGGCACCTTCGACATGGTCCGCCAGGCCGCGACGGTGATGAGCCGCAACGAGCCCGACGAGGACGGCCAGCGCGGCGCGATCGTCAACCTCGCCAGCGTGGCCGCCTTCGACGGCCAGATCGGCCAGGCGTCGTACAGCGCGTCCAAGGGCGGCGTGGTCGGCATGACCCTGCCGGTCGCGCGGGACCTGTCCGCCTCGGGCATCAGGCTCAACACCATCGCCCCAGGCCTGATCGACACCCCGATCTACGGCGAGGGGCCGGACTCCGAGGCGTTCAAGGCCAAGCTCGGCGAGAGCGTGCTCTTCCCGAAGCGGCTCGGCGTCCCCGACGAGCTGGCCAGCATGGTCGTCGAGTGCCTCACCAACTCCTACATGAACGCCGAGGTGGTCCGCGTCGACGGCGGCATCCGGATGCCTCCCAAGTAGCGCTACTCGGCCAGCGAGTCGCGCTCGGCGTCCGTGAACGCCTCCATCGGCGCCGCCGGAGCGGAGATCCGGGCCGCGCGCAGCTTGCTGATCTTGGCGCCGGCCACGCCCATCGCCGCGTTGCTCAGGTTGCGGCTGAAGGTCACGGAGTGCTCACGGGCGATGCCGAGCGACGCACCCACCTCGACGGCGTCCTGGTCGGCGCCCATGTAGAGGAACTGCCAGTTGAACGTGCCGGTCTGCTGCTCGACCAGGGCCTTGACCGCGGCACCGGTCCACTCCTTGCTGGCGTTCTCCAGCCCGTCGGTCATGATCGCGACGATGACCGTGCCGGGCCGCTGCGCCTCGGGAAGCGCGGCGAGCCGCGAACCGGCGTCGGTGATCAGCCGGCCCATGGCGTCGTGCAGCGCGGTCATGTTGCGCGGCTGCAGGTCGAGTGGCGGTACGTCGGCGACGGGCCGGTCGGCGTAGACCAGCTCGTAGACGTCGTCGAACTGCGCCAACGTGGCCCGGCACTCGCCGGCGCCCTTGCGCTGCTCGTCGACGAACGCCGCGAAGCCGCCCTCGATGTCGGACTTGATCGACTGCATCGAGCCGGAGCGGTCGAGCAGGAAGTAGAGGTGGGTCAGGTCGGATCGAGTCATGGCGTTCTCCTTCGGGGTTTGAACCGCATCGGTGCCGCGGCTGCGGGTGGCGCCGGCTTGGGATTGCCGGACTCGTGGTCGTACTTGGCGCGCTCCACGCCGGCGGCGGTCACCCGGCCGTCCTCGTTGGCGTAGGCGCCGAGGGTCTGCGTGCGGGCCAGCCGAGGGGGTACGGCGTTTTCGGTGAGGCCCGCCGCAGCTCCGGCGGACCGCAGCGACACCTTGCCCGCGAGCAGCGCCTCGGCCATCGACTCGTCGATGAGCGCGGTGAGCATGTCCGCGGCCTCCCGCAGGTGCGGGAGCGCCTCGCCGGCGTCCTTGCCCGTGGCCGCGTCGAGGGCCTCGCGCACGGCGTCGAGCTGGGTCGGTTCAGGTGTCATGCGGCAAGGATGCCGCATAAACTGCGGATACGCAAATAATGCGCTTCCGCATTTGATGCGAAGCCACACCTACTGCGGTGCCGGACGCTCATCCAAGGTTGGGCGACACGACACGTGCCCGTACCAGTCCGGACGGAAGCCACCGGTGCCCTCGGGGCATGCCCCACGTCGGTAGACGATCGGCTCTCCTCAGTGGTGTGGGCATCGGCGCCACGCCCGGACTGCTCGCCGTGGGGTGGCCGGGCCGGGCTCCCGGCCAGGTCCGGCAGCGGCTGACACTGACCCACGGCGCCCGGTCCGGCGAGGTCACCACTGACTCGGCCGTCCTCTGGGCCCGCGCGTCCGGCCCGGGTCGGATGGCGGTCCGGCTCGAGAGCAACGGACGGTTGCAACGCACCGTGCGCGGCTCGTGGGCCGATGCGCGCTCCGACCACACGGCCCGGCTGCAGCTGAAAGCGCTGGCTCCCGGCCGCCGGTACGACGCGACGATCTGGTTCAGCTCCGACCACGGCGCCACCGGCCAGACCGAGCGGGTCAGCTTCAGCACCGCGCCGATCCACGCGGCGCCGACCTCCCTGGCGTGGTCGGGCGACACCTGCGGTCAGGGGTTCGGTATCAACCAGGAGCTCGGCGGGCTCACGACGTACG
Source organism: uncultured Actinomycetota bacterium (assembly GCA_963825455.1). GTDB lineage: Bacteria > Actinomycetota > Actinomycetes > Propionibacteriales > Nocardioidaceae > Nocardioides. The sequence continues at coordinate 48,782 of CAWGTG010000001.1, read as the reverse complement.
CCGCCATCCACCGAACCCACCCCGACCTGTTCGTGCACTGCGGGGACACGATCTACGCCGACCTCGAGATCCCGTCGACGGTGGAGGAGGAGGGCGGCCACGTCTGGCGCAACCTGGTCAGCGACGGTGTGGAGAAGGTCTCCGAGACGCTCGACGAGTTCCGCGGCCGGCAGCGCTACGTGCTGCAGGACACGAACGTCCGCGCGCTGTACGCCGACGTCCCGACCGTCGCGCAGTGGGACGACCACGAGACCTGCAACAACTGGTATCCCGGCGAGGTCCTCGACGACTACCGCTACACCGAGCGCCGCTGTGACGTGCTGGCCGCCCGGGGCCGGCGTGCCTGGCAGGAGTACATGCCGGTGCCGGTCAGCACCTTCGTCGACCGCGGCGGCGACGGCTACGCGTCCGGCCGGATCTACCGCCGCGTCCCGCGCGGGCAGCACCTCGACCTGTTCGTCCTCGACATGCGCTCCTATCGGGGAGCGAACGACACCTTCCGCGTTCGCCCGCAGGGGATCCTCGGTCCGGACCAGGAGACGTGGCTGACCGATTCGGTGATCGCCTCGACGGCGACCTGGAAGGTGATCTCGGCCGACCTGCCGCTGTCGATACCCTCGACGCACGACGACGACCTCGACGGGCCGTGCAACGGCGAGGACGGCGAGCCACGAGGCCGGGAGCCGGAGCTGGCCCGGATCCTCTCCGCGTGGAAGCGGGCCGGCGTGCGCAACGTCGTCTTCATCACCGCCGACGTGCACTACACCGCAGCGCACCACTACTCGCCCGAGCGGGCGGCGTTCACCGACTTCGACCCGTTCTGGGAGTTCGTCTCCGGGCCGCTGGCCGCCGAGACCTTCCCGCGCAAGGACGGGCTGCTCGACCAGACCTTCGGGCCGCAGGTGGCGTTCTCGAAGGGCAACGACTCGCAGCGGCGCCAGTCGCCGCGGGACGGCAACCAGTTCTTCGGCCACCTGGCGATCGACGCGGCCGGCGCGCTGACCGCGACCCTGCACGACTCGTCAGGCGTCGCGCTCTGGACGAGGACGCTCGAGCCGGCCTGACGGCGACTCGTGCTGCACGGGATCAGTGTTACACTGGTCCAATGCCGAACCTGACGATCACCGTCGATGCGGACACGCTGCGACGGGCGAGGGTGCGCGCAGTCCAGCGCGGAGAGTCGGTCAACGCGATGCTGGCGGAGGCTCTGCACCGCTACGCCGACGACACCCGTCCCGGCGACGTTTTCGCCGCGATCGAAGCCGTGGCCGACGCCCACGCCCTCGGCACGGAGAGCGGCGAGCGCTCGTGGACCCGCGAGGATCTCCAACGTGTCTGAGGCCCGCCATGCCTAGGGTCTTCGTCGACACCAACATCCTCGCCTACGACCTCGACGCCGGCACCCCCGACAAGCAGCGCAAGGCAAGGGCAGCTCTGGCGAGGCCAGACCATGAGTTCGTCATCAGCACCCAGGTCCTACTCGAGCTGTATGTGGTGCTCACCCGCAAGCTACGGCCCGCTCTGCCGGAGCAAGCCGCTGCCGAGGTGGTCGCCTCCTTGTCTCGACTTCCGGTCGTCGGCACCGACGCTGCGCTCGCGCAGCGGGCCATCGCACTCTCCGTCCGCCACCAGCTCTCCGTCTGGGACGCCCTGATCGTGACCGCTGCTCGCGAGGCCGGGTGTGAGGAGCTGTGGACCGAGGATCTCGCGACAGGGTCGGAGCTCCGCGGCGTCAAGATCCGGAATCCGCTCGAGGACGACTGAGCCGCAGCTCACCGAGCCACGCAGACAGGTCGAGGATGACGTCGGCCCGGTCTGCGGCGGCGTCGACGAGGTCCGCGTTGTACTGGTCGACGCGGCTCACCCAAGCCGTGGCGTCTTCAGTGGACCGCCCGGCTGCGACGTGACGCGCGACCAGCCGTTCGACCCTGGTCGCCTCGTCGGTGACGAGGTGCCAGATCGCGTCGCACTCCCGGCGCACGGCGTGCCAGCGCGGCTCGTCGAGCAGCAGGTAGTTGCCCTCGGTGACCACGAGCCCGGCCTCGCACGGGATCTCTATCGTGTCCGGCAGCGGGTCCGGCTGGCCGTGCTCGAACGACGGCGCCAGCACGTCGCCACCGCACTGCAGCCGGCGAAGCAGGGCGGCGTACCCCTCCGCGTCGAACGTGTCCGGCGCGCCCTTGGCGTCGAGCCTGCCCATGGCCACCAGCTCCGCGTTCGGGCGGTGGAACCCGTCCAGCGGCACCACCGGGACGCCGTACGCCGACGCCAGGGCCGCGGCCAGCGTGGTCTTGCCGGCGCCAGGAGCCCCGGAGAGGCCGAGCACGTAGCGCCCGCGCGGCAAGGCGTCCATGAGCTCGGCGACCTCGTGGCCGTCCGCGGAGACGTGCACCCCGGCACGCTAGACCAATGAGGCGGCTACGGCCCGAGGAGCGTGGCTCCTCGGGCCGTACCACGTGCCTACTTCAGGTGTGTCGGTGTCGCGTCAGTGCTGGTTCAGCGGGCGTTCGAGAAGGAGTACGCGCCGTTGCTCCCGGTCGTCGGCTCGCTGTTCTGCGACGGACGGGGCAGGGCCGGCGGCAGCACGGGCTGCGCGCACTTCGTGTTCTGGCCGGCTGTGGCGGTGGTCACCGCAGCATTGGCAGCCGTCAGGGCAGCCTGAGCCGCCGCGAGGGCCGCCTTCGCTGCCTTGGCAGCCTTCTTGGCCTTCTTGAGCTTCTTCTTCGCCTTCTTGATCTTGTCGGCGTCGCCCGACTTCTTGGCCTTCTTGAGGCTCTTCTTCGCCTTCTTGACCTTCTTGTCAGCCTTGGTGACGGCGGCGGTGGCGGTGGTCACCTTCGTCGCCGCGGCGGCAGCGGCGGCGGTGGCGGTGTTGAGGGCCGTCTCTGCCGTCTTGCAGTCGGTGGTCTTGCCCTTGGCGTAGAAGACGAGCGCCGTGTCCGCGAGGCTGGGGTCGAGGCCGGATAGCTCCGTCGGCTCAGTGGCCCCGCAAGTAGCGGACTGCAGGTAGGCCTCCGCCACCTGCGGTTCGGTGTTGGCGCCCATGAAGAAGAGCTCGTCGTCGGTAGCTGTGGCGACCGAGGCCGCGACCACCATGTCCTTGCCCGCCGGGACCGTCGCGGAGATCGGAGCTGTGAGCAGGGAACCGTTGGCGACCGAGTCGAAGTTGACCGGGACGGTCGCCACGGGGGCCCCCAAGGTGGCCGTGGTCAGGGCGGCGGCGTGGTCGAGGGCGTAGACCGAGACGGTACCGGGGACATTCCCGGCCGTGCTCTCGGCGACCTCGACGGCGACGGTGATCGACGAGACGGTGAAGCCGCTGGCCGCGCCGTAGGCGCTGAGATCCACGCGCCGGAAGAACTTCGTGTCGAACACCGTGACGCCGTCGTTGCACGCCAGGCCCTCGTTGGGAACGATGGTCTCGGCATAGTTCTGGCTGACCTTGATGTCGGCGGCCGGCGCCGCATTCGCAGCGGGCGCCACCCCCAGACTCAGAGGAACGGCGAGGGCGACGAGACCCGCGACCGTTCCGATAGCGCGTTTGGAGCGCAACAAAGAATGCATCCGGTTACTCCTTACGAGGTGTCGGGTCTTCCTTGTCGAGCCCCGAGGCGCGCAACTTAACACCGAGGGCGCCGGAGCGAGTACCGCCCATGGGGGTGTCGCGGGCGAAAGCCGGATGCGAGGTACGCGGGCCGCCCGTACGCTTGACGGCACATGACGAACGCACCTGACCTCACCCCGGACGTCGAGGACCTCGAGCCGGTCGACTCGACGATCGAGCTCGACCCCGACTTCGACGCTGAATCATTCAATTTGGCTGACGAGCTCGCAGCCACCACCGGCTGGGAGCTCGAGGACGACCCCGAGGCCGTCCCGACCGTCGGAGCCATGGAGCTCGCGGAGCGGCACGCGCTGCGCCGGGTGGCCGGCCTGTCGACCGAGCTCGAGGACATCAGCGAGGTCGAGTACCGCCAGCTCCGCCTCGAACGCGTGGTCCTGGTCGGCGTCTGGACCGAGGGCTCCGTCCAGGACGCGGAGAACTCGATGGCCGAGCTGGCCCTGCTCGCCGAGACTGCCGGTTCCGAGGTGCTCGAGGCGATCTACCAGCGCCGGCAGTCGCCCGACCCCGCGACGTACGTCGGCCGCGGCAAGGTCGACGCGATCCGCGAGATCGTCCAGGCGACCGGCGCCGACACCGTGATCTGCGACGGCGAGCTCGCACCGAGCCAGCTGCGCAACCTGGAGGACCGGCTCAAGGTCAAGGTCGTCGACCGGACCGCGCTGATCCTCGACATCTTCGCCCAGCACGCGAAGTCGCGTGAGGGGCAGGCGCAGACCGAGCTGGCGCAGCTCAACTACATGAAGCAGCGGCTGCGAGGCTGGGGCGGCAACCTCTCCCGTCAGGTCGGTGGCCGGGTGGCCGGCGGCGCGGGCATCGGCGGCCGTGGTCCCGGTGAGACCAAGATCGAGACAGACCGGCGCCGGATCAACACCAAGATCGCCAAGCTGCGTCGCGACCTCAAGGAGATGAAGGGGACCCGCGACACCAAGCGCCAGGACCGCAAACGTCGCGCGATCCCGTCGGTCTCCATCGCCGGCTACACCAACGCCGGCAAGTCCTCGTTGCTCAACCGGCTCACGGACGCGGGAGTCCTGGTCGAGGACTCCCTGTTCGCGACCCTCGACCCGACGACTCGGCGCACCACGACGTCGGACGGCCGGATCTACACGATGAGCGACACCGTCGGCTTCGTTCGACACCTGCCGCACCAGCTGGTCGAGGCGTTTCGCTCGACACTGGAGGAGGTCGCCGACGCCGACCTGATCCTGCACGTCGTCGACGGGTCGCACTCCGACCCCGAAGGCCAGATCGCAGCGGTTCGCGAGGTGTTCGCAGAGATCGGGGCCTCGGACGTGCCCGAGATCGTGGTCATCAACAAGGCCGACGCGGCCGACCCGCTGGTCCTCGCGCGCCTCCAGCGCGCGGAGCCGCACTCGGTCGTGGTCAGCGCGAAGACCGGCGAGGGCATCGCCGATGCGCTGGTGCTCGTCGAAGGCGAGCTGCCCCGGCCCGGTGTCGAGTTCAAGGCGCTGCTGCCCTACCAGCGTGGCGACCTGATCAACCGGCTGCACCAGCACGGCGAGATCGACTCGATGGAGCACACGGCCGAGGGCACGATCGTCGCCGGCCGCGCCAACGAGGACCTCGCGGGCGAGCTCTCGTCGTACGCCGTCTGACGAGTCCGGGTCTCCCCTGACTAGTCATTCACGACGTCAGGGGGTCCCCGGAATGACCCCTGAATGACCCTGTCGGACCATGGGTTGAGGCGGTTCTGCTCCGCACACTTGCGGCGTGCTCCTCCGGGTCTCGCTGCCGCGCCGGCGCTCCGTCCTCCTGACGGTCGTCGCTCTGGTGTGCGCGCTCACGGCCACGGGGGTTCTCGCCGCCCGCGCCAGCGCGAGCCACTCGAAGTGCGAGCGGTTCGCCGCCGCCTCGGTGAAGCGGGCCACGATGGTCACCGGCTCGGGAGAGCGAGTCGTCGTGATCGGTGACTCGTGGTCGGCCGGTCTCGGCCTCGACCGGCCCGTCCAGTCCTGGCCGTCGCAGCTGCCCGGCAGCGTCCACGTGGCCGGCTTCTCGGGCACCGGGTTCAGTGCGAAGTCCTCGGAGTGTGGCCGCGTCTCCTTCGGTGACCGCGCACCAGACGCGCTCAAGGGAGGTGCCGACCTCGTGGTCGTCGAGGGCGGACTCAACGACTACGACCGCAGTCAAGCCGAGATAAAGGCCGGCTTCGCGCGGGTGATGAGCGCAGCCTCGTCGTACCGCACCGTCGTCGTCGGTCCGGCGACGGCACCGTCGCGAGCGGCAAAGGTGCCGCGCGTGGACCGACTGCTCGCACGACTCTCACAGCAGTACGCCGTGCCGTACGTCTCGACCGTCGACCTGAAGCTGCCCTACCTGGACGACCGGCTGCACCTGACCGCGGCAGGTCACCGTGAGTTCGGCGACGCGGTGGCCGAGCGGATCGCGCGGCTCGGCCAAGATCAGTAGCACGGGTCGGGCCACCACCCGGCGCTCCACGCGCGGTCAGGGGGTCGGCAGGGTCACCGTGAACGTGCTGCCGTGGCCGAGGCGTGAGCAGACCTCGACCCGCCCCTGGTGGCGTTCGGCGATGGTGGCGACGGCCGCCAGCCCCAGGCCGGTGCCAGGCTCGCGGAGCGCCTCGGGGTTGGTGGTGCGGAAGAACGCCCGGAACAACCCCTGCTGATCCTTGTCGGAGATCCCGAGGCCGGTGTCGGCGACGGCCAACACCACGTCGCTGTCGCGGCGCCTGGCGTTGACGGCGACCGTGCCGCCCGACCCCGTGTACTTCACGGCGTTGCTGACCAGGTTGCCGACGAGCCGGTCGAGCTCAGTCGCGTCCCCGGGCACCACGAGTGGCGCCGGATCGAGGTCGACGGTGAGCGTGACCCCCTTCGACCGCGCGGTCGACTCGACCAGGGAGACCACGTCGCGCATGACCGAGCGGAGGTCGACCGGCAGCCGGACGAGGGGGTGGTTCGGGTTGCTCACCCGAGCCAGCAGCAGCAGGTCGTCGACCACCGTCTGCATCCGCTCGGTGCCCCGACCCATGGCCTCGTGGTAGCGCTTCGACTGGGCGTCCAGATCGGTGTCCCCGAGCAGCTCGAGGTTGCCTGAGATCACGGTGAGCGGCGTACGGAGCTCGTGCGAGAGCATCGCGACCAGCTGACTGCGGTAGTCATCGACCTGCTGGAGCTCCGACACCAGGTTGCGCTCACTCTCGAGCGCTCGCGCGGTCATCAACGCCGCGCCGAGGTCGTGGCCGATCTGCTGAGCGGAGGCGATCTCGACCGGCGACCAGCCGGGCTGGTCGGCGTGCCGCCACAGCGCCATGAAGCCCACGCGCTCCTCGCCCACACCCAAGGCGACGCCCAGCACCCACGCGACGTCTGGGCGGGCGAGGTGCCTGCGGATCGCGGGCGGAAGTCGCTCCGGGATGTCGTCGCGGGTCAACACGAGCGGGCGTTGCTCCGCCCAGAGGTCCGAGGCGACCTCACCGACGAGGTCGACGAGGTCGGGCTCGATCTCGACCTGCTCGCCGGTGTGCGTGCGAACCACGCCCAGCCCGGGCCCTTGGGGCTGGAACACGTGGAGCCACGAGCCACGAGCATCGAAGCTGGCCACCAGCTGGTCGTGCGTGAGCCGCAGCACGTCCTCGAGCGAGCCGTGAGTGGGCCGCGACGCGGAGCGGATCAGGTGACGGGCGGACTCGGCATGGGCGACCTGCTCGAGCAGGGCCTGGCGCTCGAACAGGGTCAGCACCGCGCGCTCGGCCTGCGCGGCGTACTTCTCCAGCAGGCCGAGCTCGCGGGCGTCCGGCCGTCGCCCCGAGGTGGCCCGGTCGACGGACAGGATCCCGACGACGGCACCGTCGTCGCTGCTGAGCACGGCGAACAGCTCCTCGTCGGCTCGCCAGGCGTCGGGATGGTCGCTGGGCACCTGGTCGAAGTGGACCCAGTGGCCCTCGAGCTCCTCGACCGGCGTCGCCTCGAGGAAGCGCAGCCGCGGACCCCAGGGCACCGCCTTGGCGAGCGCCGACTCGATCACCGAGACCGGGTCGGGCTGCTCCATGTACTCCCGGTGCTCCTCCGGCCCCGTGTAGGCCAAGGTCACCAGGTCGTCACCGAGCACCACTGACAGCGCCGCCACCTCGAACCCGACCAGCTCGGCCACCGACTCGACCATCAGCTGCAGCACGGCGCGAGCAGAGGACTCGGACCAGATCGACTGGTCGGGCCGCCTCCACGGTGCGTCGCCGCCGTCCACGCGCCGAACCTAGTCGGCAAGGCGCCCGTCGGCCGGGCTTTGAGACAACGTCGCGAGTCTCCGCGCCCCGACTAGAGACCCGCGACCCGCTTGAGGTCGGCCAGGATCCCGGCCAGGCCGTTGATCATCGGCGTCAGGTGGCCGTCCTCCTCGGTCAGGTGCACCTCGGCGCCGGGCACGTGCGCGGCCAGCCACTCGCCGTGCGCGAACGGCACCATCGCGTCCTGGCGCCCCTGGTAGATGAGCACCGGCACCGTGATCGCGCCGACGTCGAACCCCCACGGCCGCACCGCGGCCAGTCCGTCGTCGAGCGCGCCGGCGGTCCGCTGGGCGCCGGCGCGGTGGAACGTCTCGGTCAGCCACTCCGTGAACCCGCGATCCATCGCCGCCTTGTCGGCGGGCGGCAGCAGTCCGCCCATGTTCTCGGCGAGGTCGTCGGCGTCGGCGAGGAGCACCGGCAGGAAGTCCTCCTCGAGGAAGGCGGCGTACGCGTCTCGGCCGCCCTCGGCGGCGGTGTACTCCACGACGTTCTCATCGGCCATGCCGCGCTTCCAGTCCAGTCCCTCGCCGTCGTGCGGCCCGGCACCGGCGATCGAGGCGGCCGCCAGACACCGGTCCGCCAGCAGGGCGGCACAGCCGAGCGCCCGCGGGCCGCCGCCGGACCAGCCCGCCGTGACGAAGCGGTCGACCCCGAGCGCGTCGAGGACCACCACGGAGTCGGCCACGTCGTCGGCCATCCGAGGCTCCGGCCGCGGACGGGCCGTCGAGCCGCCGTACCCCGGCCGGGAGTAGGTGATCGACCGCAGCCCGGCCTCGCGGACGACGAGGTTGAACGGCTCGTAGCGCACCGCGGCGGACGGCGAGCCGCCGTGGAAGAGCAGTGGGAAGCCTTCCGGATCGCCGCCGGTCAGGACCTCGAGCGTGCGGCCGTCGGGAGTGCTGACATCGCGGTACTCGTCGGTCACGGGCCGACGATAGCCCGCCGAGGTCAGCGCCCCTCGACCAGCCGCAACGCAGCTCTCGGACAGGTGCGGACGGCCTCGCGGGCGTCGGCCAGCAGGTCGTCGGTGACCGGACCTCGGACGAGCGGGTAGCCCCAGATGTCGAGCTCGACCAGGTCGGGCAGCACCTCGTGGCAGAGCCCGCGGGCCTTGCAGTTGGGCCAGTCGACCCGGAGCTGGGTGCTCACGACGCGCGCCGCGCTGCGCCGTCGGGCACCAGGTGCAGCCGCCTCTGCTCGGAGCACCCGCTCGAGGCGTGCAGCGAGACCTCGTCCGCGAACGTCGTCAGCATCGACCGGACCAGCCGGACCGTGCCGTCGGGGTGGGCACACGCTCCGCGTCGCTCGACCAGCGTCGCGAGCTGCTCCACGCGGGCGGGTCCGCCCTCACCGTCGACGACCGACGTGACTGCACCCGCGAGGGCGGGCAGTCCGTTGAAGCACGGCCCGCAGCGCCCTGCGCTCTGGCCTGCGAGGTAGGCGACGATGTGGCCCGTCAGCGTCACCGGGCACGTCCCCTTGGGGGCGCTCAGCACGACGCCGGCGCCCAGCGGGGAGCCGAGCAGCCGCATCCCCGCGACCGAGATCCGCGCACTGGCGAGGGTCTCCCACGTGGTCCAGGACCCGTGGAAGCCCCCCACCAGGGCGGGCCGGCTGGAGAGTTTTGCCGGCAGTACGTGGCGCAGGCGAGTGCCGTACGCCGCCTCGCGCACCACCGGGTCCTGCCCGGGCGCGCTCAACGTCAACAGGGTGGCGCCGGGTTCGTCGCGGGTCCCGATCGAGGAGTACGACGCGACCCCGCGCAGCACGAGCAGCCCGACCCTGGCCCAGGTCTCGGCGTTGCTCAGGAGGGTCGGCTTGCCGCGGTGGCCCGAGACGGCCTCGGGCTGCCACGACGTGACTGGCAGGTTCGGGCGACCCGACAGCAGCTCCACCACGGCCTTGGCCTGACCGGCGACGAACCGCGATCCGGCGACGTGCGACACGATCCGGATGCCGTCGGAGCGCTCGCCCAGAGCGGTGCGCATCGCCGTTGCGGTTGCTGCTCGCTCGCCGGGGAGGACCACGTGCACCTCCCGTGCCCGGAGCGAGCGCGCCGTGGCGACCACCCCGTCGAGGATGAGGTGCGGGCGGGTCATCGCCAGCGCTGTGTCCTTGCTGCTGGCCGGCTCGCCCTCACTCATGTTGACGACCAGCACCGGACGCGATCGCTGCTGCAGCACCGCGTCGAGCTTGGTGGCGAACGGGAAGCCCGCGCCCCCACGCCCCCGCAGGGCGATCCGGCGCAGGGCCTCGTGCAGCTCCTCGGGGGAGACGTCGGGCGGGTCGCCGTACTGCTTCCGGTGTGCGGCCAGCGACGGGCCGCCCTCGATCCCCGCGAGCAGCGCCGGCCCGGGTTCGACGTGCACGTGGTCCGGGAACGGCACCGGCGAGGGCGGGCAGTCGAGGGGGACGGGAGTCGTCATGGTCATCGGAGCACCTTCAGCTCGGGGACGGACGGACGTTCGGGTTCGAGCTGGCGTTCGGATGGGGCCTCGGGCCGACGGCGGACGAGACGCTCGAGCACGAGGCGCACCAGGCGCCAGAGGAGGGCGGCCGCCACTGCGGCGCCGCAGGCGAGGCTCACCAGCCACCACGCGTCGCGGAGGTCGGTGCCCATGCCGATCCCGTGGGCCAGCGAGAGGCCCCACATCGGCCAGGCCAGCTGGTGCAGCAGTCGCCAGGTCCGGTCCGCCAGTCGCCGGCGCAGCATGCTGGTCGCCGCGATCACGAGCAGGAGGTCGACCGCCATCGCGCCCAGGCCCAGCCACAGGGGCTCGTACGTCGCACCGAACGGTACGAACGCCTGCCACCAGCGGATGTCGACGTACTGGTCGACCACGGCGGACGCGATGTGCGCGCCGAGCATCACGAACGCGAGCAGAGCGGCGTTGCGGTGCAGCGACTGGAGGACGAAGCGCGGCACCCGGCGAGCCGGCGGGCCGCCCAGTGACAGGACGCCCAGGACCACCGTGAGAGTCAGCAGCACCATGGTGACCGCGCCGCTGCCCCGGTTGAGGTACCAGAGGATCGGCCCTTCCATCATCAGCCCCGCCATCACGAGGCCCGCCGTTCCACATCGAGGGGCCACTGGCCCGTGACCTCGACTCGCCCCCCGGCCGCGACGAGGCGGGCGGTGACGTCACGCCGGTCGAGCCACGGAACGGCCGCGTCACCGAGGACGACCGCGGCCGTGGTGGCGGTGTTGGCGGCCACGCAGGACGGCCCGGTGGCGGTCACGGTGCGCCACACCTCCGCTGCCGGCTCTCCCGTCCGGGGGTCGAGCAGGTGGTGGTGGATCGCGCCCCGACGTCTCCACCGGCGGACGCGCGTGCTCGACGTCGCGAGACCGCCTCCGGTGAGGGTGACCAGGCAGGCGGGCCGCTCGTGGAGGTCGCTCGGCTGCTCCGCGACCGCCACCCGCCACGGACCACCGTCGCGCGCGGAGATGCTGATGTCGCCCCCGAGGCTCACCAGTGCCGGCTCGTCGAGCTCCTGCTCAAGCGCGGCCGCGACCACATCGGCGGCCCAGGCCTTCGCCGTCGAGCCCAGGTCGAGCGCGGTGCCGGCCGGGATACGGATGCGGGCCTCGTCGAGCTCGATCGACCGCCAGGCATCGACGGACGGCGCGGACGAGTCCGTCGGCGCGGTCGCGAGCTCCCGGAGCTCGCGGAAGTCCCGGTCGTAGCCGAGGGTCACCAGCGGCCGCCCCAGCAACGGGTGCACCAGCCCGTCCGTGGCGGCCGCGGCGCTGACCGCGACCCGCACCGCTGCGACCAACAACGGGTGGACGTCGACCCACCGACCCGGATCGCGGTTCACTCGAGCCAGGTCGGAGTCCGTCCTGAACCGGCTGCAGGTCGAGTCGACGTCTCCGATCACGGTCTGCGTGATGCGCAGCGCGCGCGGGAGCGCCTCCGGCCGGCGTACGGCGAGGTAGCCGTAGGTCCCGAAGCACGGGAACTGGGCATGCCTGGACTGGGCGCGGGTGGCCATCACGACCCGCTGCTCGGCGCCGGTGGCGGCTCGGGTTCCGGCTCGGGCTCCGGTGCCGCGGTGCCGGCGCGGCCGGCGCGGGTGCCGAGCTCGAGCTGCTGTTGCTGCCGCTGGACACGGTTCCACCGGGACCAGGGTCGCTGCTCACCGTGCCTCCGGTGACGTAGCGGGTGGTCACGCGGGTCACGTGGGGCCGCTCGCGAAGCGCAGACCTGGGTTCGCGGCGCTGGGGCTCGAGCTGGTCCTGCTGGGCCACCTGGTCCGCGTCCTGCTCCTCCTGCTCCTGGGCAGCCTCGCCGGCCGCCATGCCCATCAGCCCGCCCGTGAGGGTCAGGGCGCCGAGGCCGGCGACGCCGGTCACGCCCGCGACGACCTGCCGGTAGCGGTCGCGGGTTCTCCTGTCGTAGGTGCTCACGGGGAGATACGTTCCGCGACCCGGCGACAAGCGCGAGTCATCGCGACGTCAAAAGAACATCAAGGCGTTTCTTGACGAGCCCTTGATGAAGCGACAACCCGGCCATAGCGCGGGGTCACGCACGCTGCGGGACATGAGCCTGCGTCCCAAGTCGCTGATCTTCCTCTCCGTCGTCCTCGTGGCCGGAGTGCTCGGCGGCATGGCCGCCTACCAGGTCGTCCAGGCCAGTAGCCCGGAGCCGACTCCCCGCGAGTCCCTGATCGTCGACTCCGCGGACGACGGGACGGGCCAGGCGGCCGAGAAGAAGGCCCGCAACGGCCGACCCGCCGGTTTCGCACCGTGCCGCAAGCCGGCCCGCCTCGAGGGCAGGAAGTGCGTCACCGAAGTGGTGCGCACCGTCACCCTTCCCGGACAGAGCGCGGTGGCCGTTGCCCCGCCGCCGGCGCCCGCATCGGCGCCCGCGCCCGCGCCCTCGTCCTCGTCCAGCCAGAGCGGGCAGAGTCATCACCACGGCGGTGACGACGACCACGGACATCACGGCGGGGAGGGCGAGGACGGCCACCACGGCGACGACGACGATGACGACCACAGCGGCCATGGCCACGGTGGTGATGACGGTGATGACGACGGTGATGACGACCGCGACGACGACCACAGCGGCCACGGCCACGGTGGTGACGACGACGAGGACGACGACCACCACGGCGAGGACGACTGACGCGTGGGGCTGCGGAGCGCGTCAGCCGCGCACGAGCGGAAGCATCACCTCGACGGTCGTACCGCCCTCGGCGCCTCGCCCGAAGGTCAGCGAACCGCCGGCCGCTGCAGCAGCGCGTCTGGCGATGTCCAGGCCGAGCCCCGTGCTGCCCTCGCGTTCACGGCGTACGGCGCTGGGCCCGGTCCCCGCGTCGGAGACCTCGAGCCGGACCCGGTCGCCGGAGCGGACCAGCCGGACCCCGAAGCCCACCGGCTCCGGCGTGTGCGCGAACACGTTGTCGACCAGGACGTCGACGACGTCCGCGAGGTCGTCCGCCGCCAGCGGCACGACCGCGGGTGCGTCAGGGACGTCGACCTGCACCGGGCGACCCTGGTCCTCGGCGAGGGCCCGCCAGAACGCCACTCGCTCGTTCACCACCGCGGCGGCGTTGCAGACCTCGCGCAGGTTCTCACGCACGGGGCGCCGGGCGTCGCGGACGATGGCGTCGATGCTGCGCTGCAGAACGCCGATGTGCTCCTCGAGCCGGCGTGCGACCTCGGCGTCGGCGACCGTCTCGGCGTCCAGCCTGAGCGCGGTCACCGGTGTGCGCAGCCGGTGGCTCAGGTCGGCGACCACGCCGCGCTCGGCCACCAGCAGCTCGCGGGTCCGTTCCGCCAGGCCGTTGAGGGCCCGCGCGAGCTCCTCGGTCTCCTCGGTGCCCTCGACCTCCGCCCGCGCGGTGAGGTCGCCCTCACGGAGCCGGTGAGCGACCGCGGCAACTGCGTGGAGCGGCTCACTGATGCGCCGTCCCAGCTGCGAGGCGATCAGCGCGGCGATCGCCATCAGAGCGATGCCGAGGCCGATGATGCTCGCCCACGCCCGGTTCACGCCGGCGCGCAGCACCTGCTCGGTGACGCTGGCGCGGATGACGGACGTGCCGTCCGGGGTCACCACCGGGAGCAGCACTCGCCCACCGCTGTCGTCGACCACGGTGATCCCCTCACCGCGCTGCCGGGCCCGGCGGACCTCCTCGTCGTCACGACCGGTCGAGTCGTCCCCGATGACCTGGCGGTCGGGGGTGTAGACGGTGACGACGACCTCGCCACCGCTGTTGACGGACTCGACGACTTCGGTGAGGTTCGCGACGTCCAGTCGGCCGGTGACCAGGGCGGCGATGTTTCCCGCCTCCTGGTCCGCGGTGGCCATGGCCCGGTCCTCGGCGAGGGTGCGGACCAGCAGGCACAGCGGCACGACGAAGGACACGACGATGGTCGACGTCGTGGCGAGCACCAGCCATGAGATGCGCCGCCGCATCACTCGCCCCGGGTCGGATCGACGAGCCGGATGCCCACCCCGCGCACCACGTGCAGGTAGCGGGGCTCCGCCGCGGTCTCGCCCAGCTTGCGGCGCAGCCAGGAGACATGGACGTCGACGGAGCGCTCGGAACCGCCGTAGGCCTGCTGCCACACGTCGGCCAGCAGCTCACGCTTGGTGACCACCTCGCCGGCGCGCGAGGCCAGGGCGAGCAGGAGGTCGAACTCCTTGCGCGCCAGCTCGATCGGCCGCCCGTCCAGCGTGGCGACGCGGGTCCGCTCCTCCACCACCAGGCCGCCGACCCGGATCGGCTCGGCCGGCGTACCCTCGCTGCCCGCGCGTCGCAGCACCGCCCGGATCCGCGCGGCGAGCTGGTCGGTCCCGAACGGTTTCACCACGTAGTCGTCCGCGCCGCTGTCCAGCGCCTGGACCATGGCCGGGTCCCCGTCGCGGGCCGTGATGACGATGATCGGCACCTGCGACGCCGCCCGGATCATGGTGATCAGGGTCAGCCCGTCGATGTCAGGAAGGCCGAGGTCGAGCAGCACCAGCTCGGGCGGCCGCGAGAGCACCTGCTCCAGTCCCGTCATGCCGGTGGCCGCGGTCGCCACGGCGTGACCACGATCGGTCAGCCCCCGAAGCACCGCCTGGCGGATCGCCTCGTCGTCCTCGACGACGAGGATGCTGGTCATGGCGGCACGCTACGGGAGAGAGGATGAACCGGTGACGCGCTACCGCAGGTTCGTCCTCGGGGCTGTGGTCTGGGTGCTGGTGGTCACGGCGGTCGCGGCCGTGGTGTGGACGGTGATCTCCGACGCAGGCGCAGAGGTCGCGGGCGACCTGCCCGTGACGACCGTGACGTCGACGACGACGTCGACGACGAGCGGCCAGCCGGCGCCGGACCGGCCGTCCGAGACCGGGACCGCAGCACCGCCGACGTCCGCGCCCGAGCAGGCCGCAGGTCCGAGGCGTCGCACGTGGCAGGGCGCGGCCGGTGTCGTGGTCGCCGAGTGCAGGGGCGGTGCGATCGCCCTCGGCGGCGCCCGACCCGCCAGCGGCTGGTCGATCGAGGTCGACCACACCGGCCCGGACGACCTGCGTGTGGAGTTCGAGAACGCCGACGACGCGCGAGTCAGGGTCGAGGCGGCGTGCGTCGACGGGATCCCGTCCTTCGTGGTCGACAGTGACTGAGACTGGAGCTCGGGTCGCTGGCGACGCCGAACCTCAGCCCGGGCGAGAGGGCGTGAGCCGCAGCACCGGGATCCGCCGCTGGGTCCAGCGGGCGTAGAACGTGAAGCCCGGGAAGATCTCCTCGCCCCGTCGGTAGCCCTGGTCTCGCTCCACGCCGGTCAGCTCCCTCGCCTCCACCTCGCGGCTCACCCCGCCGACGGCGATGGTCGCGCGGGGGTTGGCTCGCAGGTTGTGGTACCACGCCGGGTTGCTGGGCCGGCCGAAGTTGGACGCGATCAGGATGACGTCCTCGCCGTCCGGGATGCCGAGCACCGGCAGCGTGCGAGCCGTCCCGGTCCGCGCGCCGGTGGTGGTCAGCATCGTGATCTCGACCCCGGCCAGCCACGACGTGGCCGTGCTCGCGCCCCCGGTGCGTCGGTGGACGAGCTCGTCGAGTGGCTGCTGGATGACGCCGTAGATCCTCGCCATCGGCCTGGTCGCCGCCGTCCTGCGCACGATCCGGTGGAACGGCCCTGCCCGCCCGTAGGTCTCCATCCAGGCACGCTAGCAAAAGCAACGCACAGTTGCATATACAACGAAGCGTTGCAGTTACGCTGGCCGCATGGCCACGACGGAGAGCGGCGTACGACGACGCCGCGGCCCGAGCCACCGGGTCCGGGCGGCCGTCGTCGCAGCGACGCTGGCCGAGCTCGCCGACGGCGGCTACCCCGCGCTCACCATGGAGCAGGTCGCGCGTCGGGCCGGGGTCAACAAGACCACCCTCTACCGGCGCTGGGGCACCCGCGAGGAGCTGGTCCTGGAGGCGATGCTCGATCGGGCCGCCGAGCACATCCCGGTCCCCGACGCGGGCTCGCTCCGCGAGGACCTGCTCGCGCTGGGGCGGAGGGTGGCCGCGAACGCCGCCAGTCCCGAGGTGGCAGCCATGGCCCACGCGGTGGCCGGCGAACCGGGCCGTGACAGCCGGCTGGCTGCGGCCAACAACCGGTTCTGGGCCGAGCGGCTCCGGCTCGACGGGGCGATCGTCGAGCGGGCCATCGCCCGGGGCGAGGTCACGGCCGACACAGACCCGCGCGTCGTGGTGGAGGCGGTGATCGGGCCGATCCACCTCCGGTTGATGCTGACCCGCGAGCCCGTCGACAGCGCCTTCATCGAGAGCGTCGTCGACATCGTCGTCACCGGCGTGGCCGGGCCACGCGGCAGCTAGATCGACCGCAGCGCCTCCGTGGGTGGCACCGACGCGGCACGCAGCGCCGGATACAGACCCACGACCGTGCCCACCAGCAGCGAGCAGCCGAGCCCGGCCAGAACCGGCTGCCACGGCAGCACGACTCCCCAGTCCTGGTGGACGGCGAACGCGGTGGTCACGGCGACTCCCAGCACCCCGCCGACCAGCCCACCCAGCAGCGAGAGCAGGACCGACTCGGTGAGGAACTGGCTCCCGATCCCGGCCCGGGTGGCGCCGAGCGCGCGGCGTACGCCGATCTCGCGCCGACGCTCGAGCACCGAGATGACCATGACATTGGCGATGCCGACCGCGCCGACCAGCAGGGCGACGGCGCCCAGACCGAGGGTGAGCGTGGTGAGCGACGCGTCGGCGGCGGCCTGCGCCTCCAGGGCGTCGGAGGGGCGGGACACCGACGCCTCGGTCGGCGCCGACGGGTTGGCCGTCCGGCCGAGCAGGGCCCTGGTCGCCGCGACCTGGTCGGAGTCGACGCGGGTGTAGACCGTGGTGGGCGGCAGCTTCTCGCCGTCCCCGTAGAGCTGCTCGGCGACCGGCACGCCGATCAGGGCGGTCGCGTCGAGCTCGGGGGCCAGGACGACGGGCTCCAGCACCCCGATCACCGCGAACCACTGGCCGTCGAGCCAGACCCGGACTCCCTCGTCGAGCGAGCCGATCGCCAGCCGTCGGGCCGCCGTCGACCCGAGCACGACGGCCGGGTAGTCCCCGGTGGCCTCGTCCAGCCAGCGGCCTTCGCGCAGCTCGGCGGAGACCGCGGTGTCCAGCCCGCTGCCGGCTGCTGCGACCACGATGCCGCTCGTCTGCGCTTCCGGCACCAGGTCGCTCTTCCGAACGCTCGCGTCGACGGCGTACGTCGCCGCAGCGCTCTCGACGGTCGGTACCCGCGCGATCATGTCGACCGAGCTCTCGGGCAGGGTGGCGTCGTCGCCCATCATGTCCTGGCCGGGCGTGACGACGAGCAGGTTCGTCCCGAGCGCGTCGAGCTGGGCGTTGAGGTCGGCCCGCGACGACTCGGACAGGCCGAGCACCGCCACCATCGCGGTGATGCCGATCGCCACGCCGAGCGCCGAAAGGGCAGCGCGTCCCTTGCGGGCGGTCAGGCCGAGCGCGCCGAGCCGCAGCCGGTCGGCCGGCGACAGTGACCAGCTCATGCGCCGACCCGCACGTCGGACTCGACCCGGCCGTCCCGCATCGCCACCACCCGCGGTATCCGCGCCGCGATCGACTCGTCGTGGGTGACCACGATGATCGTCGCGCCCTCGGCGTGCAGGACGTCGAAGAGCTCCAGCACGGCCCGGCCGGACGCGGAGTCGAGGTTCCCTGTCGGCTCGTCGGCGAGCAGGATCCGCGGTCGGTGCACGAGCGCGCGCGCCACCGCCACGCGCTGGCACTCCCCGCCGGACAGCTCGGCCGGCGTGTGGTCGAGTCGGCCGGCCAGCCCGACCCGGCGCAGCGCCTCGGCCGCTCGCCGGCGCCGCTCCGGCCGTCGTACGCCCTGGTAGAGGAGCCCGTCGCCGACGTTCTCCATCGCCGAGCGCCGCTCCAGCAGGAAGAACTGCTGGAAGACGAAGCCCAGGTGGCTACCGCGCAGCCGGGAGAGCCGGGCGTCGGAGAACGCCGTCAGGTCGTCGCCGCTCAGCAGCACCCGGCCGGATGTCGGCCGGTCCAGCGCGCCGATGATGTTGAGCAGGGTGGACTTCCCCGAGCCCGACGGGCCGACGACGGCGAGGTACTCGCCCTCGTCCACCGTCAGGTCGATGCCGTGGAGCACGGTGAGAGCGGCCGTGCCCGTGCCGTAGGTGCGGGTCACGTCGCGGAGCTCGAGGGCCGACTTGTGGGAGGTGGTCACGGGGTGACCACGACCTCGTCGCCCTCGGCGAGATCGGGGGACTCGACCTCGACCAGCGTCTCGGAGAACGAACCGGCGGTGACCGCGACGTACGACCTGGAGCCGTCGGCCGAGACCTTCTCGACGCCGTACCCGCCGTCGACGAGCGCCACCAGCGCGGTCACCGGGACCGCCAGCACGTCCTCGGCGATCGTGTGTGAGAAGCCCACCTGGACCGAGGTCCCGTCGAGCTGCTTGCCGACGGCCTTCCGCTCCTCCTCGGGGCCCACGACTTCGATGGAGACGTCGAGGGACTCGTCGGTCGCCTCGGTCGCCTCGATGTGCTCGACCTCGCGGATCCGGCCTCGGGCGGTGGATCCGTCGGGGAACTCGAGCTCGACGGCCTTGTGCACCGGCGCCAGCCTCTTCTGGGTCGGGTCGACCGAGACCGTCACCACCCGCTGGGTGGCACCGACCTGCAGGACGACGGTGCCGGGCTGCACGGGCGTCCCGTCCTCGACCGGCACCGACGCCACCCGCACGTCGCCGTCGGTGAAGACGACCCGCCCGAGGGGGAGCTCGCCGTCGTCGTCGAGACCGTGGTCCCGTTGCCATCGCTCCACTGCGATGGTGGTGACCCAGGTCCAGTCCCCGTCGACCTCCATGTCCAGGTCGTCGGTGTAGCCGAGGTCGCTGAGCGCCCGCTCGAGCTGCAGCACATCCCGGCCGCTCGTCACGTCCGGGCCGAGGTCGCGCCAGGCTGGCACCTTCCCGTCGAGCCGGAGCACCGGGTCGGCGTCGAGCCGGTAGAGAGGCTCGCCGTTCTCGACCACGGTGCCGACCGCGGGCAACCACGTCGTCGTCCCTGTGAGTCCGGACGGCAGGTCCAGCGGGTCGCCGTACGCCAGCTGGCCGGTCTCGGTCAGGGTCTCGGACAGGTCGGTGCGCTGGACGGTGGCGGTGCTGGACGGCTTCTCCTCGCTTGCGGCGTCCGCGGGGTCGTTCGCTCCAGGCACGCTGCACCCAGCCAGTGACCCGGCGGTGAGCAGTCCGGCGGCCAGCGCCACCGCCATCGACGTACGGCGGGCCACGTCAGCCCTGCTGCTCGTCGGTGGAGCCCTCGGCCTCGCCGGGCGGCTCCAGCCCGGCCTCGGCGCTGCACTCCTCCGCGTCCTTCCGGAAGGACGGGTCATCCGGCCCCGGGAGGTCCGAGTCGCCCTTCTCGATCCGCTGGGTGACCCGGCCGCCGTCGAACTCGGGGTCGGGGAAGTTGTAGCCGCGTTCGCGCATGCAGGCAGCCATGTCCAGGAACGACTGCTTCTCCTCCTCGGTCATCGCCTTGCCGCCGTCCTCGGGCGCGGCCATGTCCATCCACTTCTGGCAGGCGGACTGGGCGGCCTCCATCTGGTCCTCGGAGAGTCCCTCGCCGTTCACGCGGATGCCGCCACCCGGCGACGGGTCGGGCATGTCGACGCCGTTCTCGCGCATGCACTGGGCGAACTTCAGCATCGCGTCCTCCGGGTCGAGGTCCGCCTCACTGTCATCACCCTCGCTCGAGGGAGAGGCCGACGAGGCGCCGGCCGCGTCGGGCAGGGCATCGTCGTCGGCACTGCTGGAGCCGCCGCACGCAGCGGTCATGCCGAGCAGGATGATGATGGCGGCTGCGACCAGGAACCGGTGGACGACGCGCAGCGCAACGGCCTTGAGGGTGTGGGTGATGGTCATGGCACCACTGCACCGGGCCGGCCGCTCGGAGAACGTTGGCGAACTCAGCAGCTTCTCCGGATTTCCTTATCCAGACTGAAGCCGACGCGTGCGAGCGTGCCTCCATGCGGGTGCTGGTCGTCGAGGACGAGGAGATCATGGCCGATGCCCTCGCGCGCGGGCTGCGGCGTTCCGGGTACGCCGTCGACCTGGCCACCGACGGCGGCGCCGCGCTCGACCAGGCCGCGATCAACCACTACGACGTCATCCTGCTGGACCGCGACCTGCCGGTCGTCCACGGCGACGAGGTCTGCCGCACCCTGGTGCGCGAGGGGACGGCCGCTCGGATCCTCATGCTCACCGCGGCAGGCACCGTCAAGGAGCTGGTGGACGGCTTCGCGCTGGGCGCCGACGACTACCTGCCCAAGCCGTTCGCGTTCGCGGAGCTCCTGGCGCGCGTCGAGGCGCTCGCCCGCCGCACGACGCCCGCCGTACCGCCCCTCCTCCGGGTCGGTGAGGTCGACATCGACACCGCGCGCCGGAGCGTCACCCGGGCCGGACGGCCGGTCCGTCTGACCCTCAAGGAGTACGGCGTGCTCGCCGAGCTGGCCCGGGCCCGTGGGGCGGTGGTGTCCGCGGAGGACCTCATGGAGCGGGTCTGGGACGAGCACGCGGACGCCTTCTCCAACGCCGTGCGCGTGACCATGGTCGGACTGCGCCGCAAGCTCGGCGAGCCGGCGGTCATCGAGACGCTGCGTGGCGCGGGCTACCGGCTGGGCACGTGAAGACGGGGCTCAGCGTCCGCTGGCGACTCACGCTCGTCTACTCGCTGATCTCGGTCGTCTCGGCGGCCGTGCTGCTCGGCGGCATCTACGCGCTGGTCAGTCATCCGCCGAAAGCGACCTACTTCGTCGGCAGGAGCGGTGCCGCTCCGCCCCCCTCGCTCAGCGGCCCGGCCCCGGAGCCGGGATCGACCTTCGGTGACACGGTGTTCCAGGCCCGCATCGACGCCGTCGACAGGACTCTCAACGGGCTGCTCTGGTGGTCGGGCGTCGGCCTGTTGCTGACCGCGGCGGTCTCGGTCGGCGTGGGGTGGGTGTTCGCCGGCCGGGTCCTGGCGCCGGTGCACACGATCACCAGCCGGGCCCGCGCCATCTCCGCGCACGCGCTGGACGAACGGGTGTCCCTGGGCGGTCCGCACGACGAGCTCCGCGAGCTGGCCGACACCTTCGACTCGCTCCTCGACCGGATCCAGACCGCCTTCGAGTCCGAACGACGGCTGGTCGCGACCATGTCGCACGAGCTGCGCACGCCGCTGGCCAACCAGCGGGCCGCGCTCGACGTGACTCTCGCCGATCCCGACGCCACGGCTGCGGACCTCCGGAGTGCGGCCGAGGTGGCCCTGGGGCAGACCGACCGGGCCAACCGGTCCGTCGATGCGCTGCTCACCCTGGCCCGGGTCCAGTCGGGGCTCGAGCCGGCGCGGCACGAGCCGGTCGACCTGATGGCGCTGGTGACCGAGGCGGTCGACCGGGTCCGTGAGGAGGAGGGGTCGGAGCGTCCCTGGCACGTCCACCTGGTGCCGGTCACCGTGCCCGGCGATGCCGAGCTGCTCGACCGGGCGGTCGGCAACCTGCTCCAGAACGCCGAGCGCCACAACCTCGCCGGATCGGAGGGCTGGGTCGACGTCCGGCTGCTCACCCGGGGCGCCGACGTGGTCCTGGTCGTCAGCAGCACCGGCGCCCGGATCGACGCGAGGGACGCCGCGGACCTGACCCTGCCGTTCCGTCGCGGCGTGCGGGACCGCATCGGTTCCGACCGGGGCGTCGGCCTCGGGCTGTCCGTCGTCCAGGCGATCGCGGACCACCACGGCGGCCGGCTGGAGCTGACCCCGCTCGAGCCGGGCGGGCTCGCTGTCGAGCTGGTGATCCCCCTCGGTGGAGAGGCGAACGGAATGGTCGGTCCCGGCAACTAGGGTTCTCGGGTGACCGCCCCGACCGCCCCCGAGACCGAAAGCGCGTCGGTCGCGACGGTGCTGGCCGCGGCCGTCGAGGCGCTGGGCGGTGAGGAGCGGACCGGCCAGATCGAGATGGCCGAGGCGGTTGCCGATGCGATGGTCGGGGGCACCCACCTGCTGACCCAGGCCGGCACCGGCACCGGCAAGTCGCTGGCCTACCTCGTGCCGGCGCTCCTGCACGACAGCCGGGTCGTGGTCGCCACCGCGACCCTGGCCCTTCAACATCAGCTGGTCGAGCGCGATCTGCCGAGGCTGGTCGAGGCGGTCGGTGACCTGCCGGGCGTCGATGCGTCCTACGCCGTGCTCAAGGGCCGCTCCAACTACGCCTGCCTGCACCGCATTCGCGCCGGCGTACCCGACGACCAGGGCACCCTGATCGAGGCGCCGCAGGGCTCGATGGCCACCAAGGTGCTCGAGCTACGCGCCTGGGCGGAGGAGGAGTCGGGGGACGGTGGCAGCGGCGAGCGCGACAACGCGCCGCGGCACACCGACCGCGAGTGGCGCCAGGTCTCGGTCAACCACCGCGAGTGCCTCGGCGCCGCGAAGTGCCCCTACGGCCAGGAGTGCTTCGCCGAGCTCGCCCGAGAGAAGGCCCAGCGCTCCCACCTCGTCGTCACCAACCACTCGCTGCTCGCGATCGACGCGATCGAGGGGGTGCCGATGATCCCCGACTACGACGTCGTGGTCGTCGACGAGGCACACGAGCTGGTCTCCCGGATCACCCAGGCCGCCACCGACGAGCTGTTCGCGGCCGACGTCGACCGGGCGGCAAAGCGGTCGCAGCGACACGTCGAGGGCAGCGAGGCCGACGACCTCGCCGACGCGGGTGACGCGCTGCGCGCGGCCATCAACGACCTCGACCCCGGCAGGATCGACACCCTGCCCGACGCGCTCGGCGACGCCCTGGTCTCGTTGCGCACCAGTGCGCGGGCCTGCCTGTCGGCCTACCCCAAGAGCGACCAGAGCCAGGACGGCGACGCCGGGCTCAACCAGGCCAAGGGCATGGTCCAGGAGGTGTTCGCCACCGCGGAGCGGATGGCTGCAAACTCGGAGAGCGACGTGCTCTGGGTGACCGAGGGAGCCGAGCACCGACCACCTCACCTGTGCGTCGCGCCGCTCCAGGTCTGGGGGCCGATGCGCGACAAGCTGCTCACCGACAAGCTGGCGGTCTTCACCAGCGCGACGCTGCGACTCGGCGGCGACTTCAATGCCGTGGCCTCGAGCTTCGGGCTGAAGCCGTCGGAGAACGTCGACGTGACAGAGGTGGAGCGGGCCGAGGGCATCCTCCCGTGGCGCGGCCTCGACGTCGGCAGCCCGTTCGACTACGGCCGGCAGGCGATCCTCTACGTCGCCCGCCACCTGCCGCCGCCCGGCCGCGACGGGCTCGGGGTCGCCCAGCTCGACGAGATCGTCGAGCTCGTCGACGCCTGCGAGGGCCGGGCGCTCGGGCTCTTCTCGAGCAGGCGTGCCGCCGAGACCGCTGCGGTGGCCGTCCGCGAGCGGCTTCCGCACCTGACCACGCTGGCCCAGGGCGACGCCCAGCTGCCCGAGCTGGCCCGGCAGTTCGTCGACGACCCGCACACCGCGCTCTTCGGCACCCTCTCGCTCTGGCAGGGTCTCGACGTGCCCGGCGACACCTGCCAGCTGGTGCTCATCGACCGGATCCCGTTCCCGCGCCCCGACGACCCGCTGATGAGCGCCCGGCAGCGCGCGGCCGACAAGGCCGGCGGCAACGGGTTCATGCAGGTGGCCGCCACGCACGCTGCGCTGCTCCTGGCGCAGGGCACCGGCCGCCTGATCCGGACGACGACCGACCGCGGCGTGGTCGCGGTGCTCGACCCGCGGCTCGCCACGGCCCGCTACGGAGGCTTCCTCAAGGCCAGTCTCGCGCCCATGTGGACCACCACCGACCCGGCCGTGGCCCGCAAGGCGCTGGCGCGGCTGGCGGCATCAGCGCAGGCCCAGATGGACCAGTCAGCCCCCCGGTAGGTGCCCGCGCGAAATTTCTGGATGAGACGCTGGGAGACATGCGCACGCGCCTCGGGATGTCCGCACTCGTCGCCCTCGTCGGGGTGGTCACCATCGCCTCGGCGTCGAGCGCTGTCGAGAAGCAGGAAGCGGCCAAGACCAAGATCAGCGGCTGCAACACCTCGGCGGCGTTCGAGGTCTGCTTCTCCTCACCCGCGACCCACCGCGGCAGCGACCCCATCGTGGTCCGGCACTTCATCGACATCTTCAACGCCGCGGGCGAGGGCGACTCCCTGAGGATCGCGATGTTCCGGTGGGACATCCCGGCGACGACCACGGCGATCGTCGCCGCCCAGAGGCGCGGCGCCCACGTCGAGATCGTGGCCGACGCGGACATGCGCACCAAGAAGGCTGGGCGGCAGGTGATCGCCAAGATCGAGAACGGCGATCCGATGCCCCGGAACGTGGTGGTCTGCAAGGGCGCCTGCCTGCCGTGGGCGGGCGGCGGCCCGGCCCCGCCGTCGCAGAACGTGAACCACCTGAAGTACCTGCTCGCCGACATCGGCGGGAAGAAGTCGCTGATCACCTCGTCGAGCAACTTCGAGGGACGCCAGTACTCCCAGGTCAACAGCATGACCCGGGTCTACGACGACGCCCTCTACGCCTTCGGGCTGCAGTACTTCAAGCGACTGCGCGCCCAGAGCTGGACCGTGGGCGGCGTGACCTGGAAGAACCGGCAGAGGTCCTTCGCCGGCACGGCGAACGCGATGGTCTACCCGCGGCGCGGAGACCTCGTCGTGGACACGCTCAAGTCCATCCACTGCGCCAAGGGAATGAACACCGTCAACATCATGATCGCCGTGGTCCAGCGCTACGACGTCCGCACGCAGATAGGCCGGCTGGCCAAGGAGGGCTGCAAGCTGCGGATCGTCACCACCCGCGACCTCATCGAGAACTGGCTCCAGTCGCCGTTCAAGCTTCCCGACGGCCGCAAGGTGGACATCGACAACGGCAAGGTCCGCACGATCATCACCCACGACAAGGTCTACGCGATCCACGCCAAGATCCGTGGCAAGGAGCGGTACGTCGTCGTGACCGGCACCAGCAACACCACGTGCGGCGGGCTGCTCTACAACGACGAGCTGATGCTGCGGCTCGACGGCAAGTGGGCCTTCAAGACCTACTCCGCTCACGTCGCCGACGCCTTCAAGCACGCCCACCAGAGCCGCGAGGCAGCCATCCCGGTCCAGGCCCGCTGTCACTGACCACCAGAAGCAACCGACCCCGGTCGACCGAAGTCGACCGGGGTCAGCGAACTGCAGAGCGCTGGCTCAGGTCAGGCAGCCTTCCCCTGGACCTGGGCCTTCAGGTTGTTGTCGAGCGGGATGCCCCCGCATGCGTATTCCGTGTCCTGCTGGAAGCAGTCCCGGTAGCGAGTGCTCGCGTTGACCAGGGTCACGTCGACGGCGAGGACGCTGGCGTCGAAAGCGACCTTCTTGTGCCCGATGCCGCGGGCACTGATCTTGATGTTCTTGAACTGGACCGCACCGGCGGGGCCGTAGATCGCCACGACCGCGCGAGAACCTTCTGACTTCGGCGCCATCTTCAGCCGCAGCTTCAGCTTGGTGGACCCGCCGCCCGGCACGAACTGGAAGGTCTCGCTCGTCAGGTGGTCGAGCTTGGCCTTGAACGTCTTGCGCTTCCCGTCGGGGAGGTTGGCCTGGCCGCCGAGCGCCTTGACCGGGTAGCCCAGCGACAGACCCTCACTGAAGGTCACCGACGGGATCCGGGTCGCTGCCGTGTACTTCGCGAACTGCTCGGCCATGGTGGTGTGCCCCACCTTCTTCAGCGCCTTGTTGATGGCCTGCGTGGAGTACATGTCCTTGCGCGGGCCCCTGGAGCTGTCGGCGTTCTTCCACATCTGCAGCATCAGCCCGGGCAACGCACCGGTCTTGGCCGGATAGCGCTCGGTGAGGTAGCGGAAGAAGTTCCAGACGCCGTAGTGGAAGGTGCCACCGTACTTGTCCATGGGCTTGCCCGGGCGGGTGATCGGGCTGTCCTTGAGGTATTGGAAGTTGTCGTTGATCGCCGTGTAGAGCTCGTCCTCGGCCCACGTCGCGGTGGCCTCGGTGAACCAGTTGTCCTCGAGGTAGTCGTAGGCGAACTGGGTGGCGTGGTAGTACTCGTGGGCCGCGGTGACCTGGAAGTTCTCGATAGGGGTGCGCGGGAAGCCGGCGAAGTCGGCGTCGAGCAGGCAGTAGGCCCACACGTCGTAGTGCCCCGGCTTCGTCCACTTGCGCTGGTCGCTGGTGCAGTAGCCGTAGAGGCCCGGCTCGAGCTGGTCGATGTAGATGTCGACGCGAGCGTCGCCACCCTTCTTGCCATCGGGCTTGGGACGGCGGTAGCCGGAGCCGGCGTAGGTGTCGGCGACGTAGGCCATGGACGCGAACGCGGCGTTGATGTCGTAGCCCAGCTCGGCCGGGTCGTAGTGCATCAGGATGTTGGCGTCACCGATCACGGCGGGCTTGCTGGGCCGCTGGAAGAGCTTGTCGGCGGCCGCGCGGTCGGCCGGCGAGAGCGCGTTCTTCAGCGCAAACAGACGACGCAGCGCCATCGTGGCGTCGGGGCGCTCTGCGGGCGGCGTCTCCGGGGCGAGCGCCTTCGTGGCGCGGGCCAGGGCCTTCCTCGCCCGGTCGGCGCGGCTCCAGTGGGCGGCGTTCGCCGACTTGTCGTGGGTCACAGCCACCCGGGAGGAGTGGGTTGCCGCGACGGCCGGCGTGCTGAGCGTCGTGGCGACCAGCGCCACGGCGCTGGTCACGCCGACGGCGAGCAGCAGCGCGGGGAATCGGCGCGCCCTAGGAGGGTTGGGCATGAGTTCTCCGTGTCTCTTACAGGGGATCAGACGAGGTCTTCTGGACCTTACCGTGAGAGACGGACTGCCAAACGAGTCGGTTGTGCGGTGCAGACCAGGAGTTCCGGGCGGCCGGTCGGGACGCCGCTCAGAGCTTGCGCAGGACGGCGGTGACCTTGCCCAGGATCGTGGCGTGGGTGCCGTCGATCGGCTCGTACGCCGCGTTGTGCGGCAGCAGCCAGACGCGGCCGTCCTTGCGCTGGAAGGTCTTGACGGTGGCCTCGCCGTCGATCAGCGCGGCGACGATCTCGCCGTTCTCGGCGGTCTGCGCCTGCTTGATCACGACGTAGTCGCCGTCGCAGATGGCGGCGTCGATCATCGACTCGCCCTTGACCTCCAGCATGAACAGCTCGCCACCACCGACCAGCTCCTGGGGGAGCGGGAAGACGGTCTCGAGGTTCTCCTCGGCGAGGATCGGGCCACCGGCGGCGATCCGCCCCAGCATCCGGACGTACGTCGCCGCCGGCATCGCGTCCCCGATGCCGGTCTCGTCGTGCACGGTCTCGTCGGCCGAGGAGACCGCGCGCCGCGCGGCCATCACCTCGGGCAGGAACACCTCGAGCGCGCGTGGGCGGTTGGGGTCGCGGCGTACGAAGCCCTTCTCCTCGAGGACCTTGAGCTGGTGGGCGACGCTCGAGGAGCTGGTCAACCCCACCGCCTCGCCGATCTCGCGCATGCTCGGCGGGTAGCCGCGCCGCTCCATGAAGTCGCGGAGGTGTTCGAGGATCCGCTGCTGCCGGGCCGTCAGCCCGGTCGCGTCAGGAGGCCCGTCGGGAAGCTCGGAGACTGTGCCACCAGACGCGGTGCCTCCAGACGCGGTGCCTCCAGAAGCGGTGCCACCAGAACCCGTGCCGCCGGAAACCTTGCCGCCTGAGTCACTCTCCATGAGGCGAACCGTAACGGCGGCAAGGCCTCGATTTCAAACATGTGTTCGAACGGGCGTGTCGTCCGCCCGATGCCAACGCCCATTCGGGTCCAGCCCATTCGGGGTCAGCGCCGCAACGCGCCGTTCGAACACATGTTTGATTTCTTTCGAACAGGTGCTCTATTCTCGTACATGTGTTCGAACCGGCAGCGACTGTCGGTGGCCACGTCTACAACTAGATCCAGAGCAGCAACCTCCACTTCCCCAGGAGTCGACATGACCGCGATGACCCTCGACACGATGTTCACTACGGCGCCCCTTCGCCCCCAGGCAAGCGTGCGGCGCACGACAGTGCGGCTCACCCGTCGCGGTCGCGTGGTCGTGGTGGTCGCGGCGCTCCTGGTGGCCTTCGCCATCGGCGTCTTCGTCACCGCTGCGGGCTCCGTCGCGACCCAGCAGCCCGGCAGCCCCGAGCCCACCAGGATCGTCCAGGTTGGCACCGGCGACACGCTCTGGGGCATCGCCGCCGACCTCGCCGACGACGGCGACGTGCGGGCCGTGATGGAGGAGATCAAGCAGCTCAACGCGCTCGACTCCGGCGTCCTGCAGGCCGGCCAGCGCCTGGTGGTTCCAGCCGACTGAGCGCGCCTGCTGGCTGAGCCAGCACACAGACTTCGACAGCCGACTCGACCCCGGCTGTCGGGCCGGGGAAGACAGGGGCGGAGCAGGTTCTTCGACAGGACTGTGCTCCGCCCCTGCGGTCTGTTTCAACGACGGTGGTCGAGGAGGTCGCTCTTCGACCGTCTCGAGACCCCTGCCACCATGTGCCCGTGGCTGGCTACTCCGGGACTCCTCTGGTCCGCAAGCTCGGCATCAAGGACGACCACGTCGTCCTCCTCGACGGCGCGCCCGCCGAGCTCGACCTGGGCGACACGGGAGGCGCGCACCTCGTGCGCCGGCTGCCCCACACCGCCGACGTGACGCTGACCTTCCACACGTCGTACGACGCGCTGTCGACGCGACTGCCGACGCTCTTCGAGCGCACCTCGACCGCCGGCATGGTCTGGGTCTGCTGGCCCAAGCTGGCCGCACAGAAGGCGCTCGGCCTGACAAGTGACCTCGACGAGAACGTGGTCCGCGACCTCGGCCTCGAGCTCGGGTTCGTCGACGTCAAGGTCGCCGCGATCGACGACACCTGGTCCGGGCTGAAGTTCGTGCGTCGCCTGGTCGACCGCTAGTGCCGGTGCGTCTGCACCCGCGGCCTGGTGTCCTCGAGGACCCCGACCCGGCGTAGCAGCAGCGTGCACAGCCACAGGCACAGGAACAGGCAGACCACCGCGCCGACCGAGGCCACGCCCAGGTAGACCCACTTGCCCGACTCGCCGCCACGCGCGGAGCGGCCGGAGTCGACGGCCACCCAGACCAGCAGGCCCCAGGCGACCAGCGCCACGACCGAACCCAGGCCAAGGGCGACCAGCTTCGGCTGCAGGGAGCGCTTGGGCTTGGCGGCCCGGCGCGCGCCACCGCGCGGCGTACCGACCGGCGTGCCCTGGCTCCCTGCCACGGCGCCATTGTGACTTCCCCGACGAAGCCCGCGCTGGAGGGCGCGCTCCCTTATCGTGAGGGGCGTGCCAGACGCACTGTCGGCGGGGGAGCCGGTTGAGCCGCGGGCGCCGCTTGGACACCTCTCTCGGTTGGGGCTCGCCCTGGTGGGCGCCTCGGCGATCGACGACGTCGCCCGGAGCCTGCTCTCCGACCTCGTCGCCCTCCCCGGCGTCGGTCGGGTCGGGTTCGCCCTGTCCGAGGGCGGCGGCCGTCGGCTGAGGTTCACCGCGAGTGACCGATCCGACGACGACCGCGTCGACTGGTGCCACATCGACGCCTACGACGACGTGCCCCTCACCTCCGTGGTGCGCACCGGCGAGCCGGTGCTGGGCGAGCGCGGCTCGCTCGACCCGCGGTTCGACGACTTCGTCGCGGGACAGCCGGCCGAGGTCCTGGCCCTGGCCGCGGTCCCGCTGCCGGGCATCGGCTCGCCGATCGGCGGGCTCATCGTCTTCCTCGAGGAGGAGTGGGCCTTCGACGACGCGCAGCGCGGCCTGCTCGAGGCGACGGCGCGCCGGGCCGCTGACGCCGTTCGCCGGATCAGGGTCGGCAGCCACGACCTGAACGACGACGAGCCCGAGCCCGACGACGACAGCGTGCTGAGCGCCCGGGTGGTGCTCGACGCGGACCCACGGGCCGCCGCCGACGCTCGACAGTTCGTGCTCGACTTCCTGTCCTGGGCGGAGGCGTCCGAGGAGCTGGCCGCCACCGCTCAGCTGTGCCTGTCCGAGCTGGTCACCAACGCGATCGTCCACGCCGGCGGCCTGATCGAGCTCCGCGCCACCCTCGACACCGCGCTCACGGTCTCGGTGCGTGACCACGGCGGCCCGGCACCCGACGCGGCCCCGGATGCCGACTCCGACCCACTGCGAGTGCACGGGCGCGGCCTCCAGCTCGTCGAAGCGCTGGCCGATCGCTGGGGTTCCGAGCGCGACGCGGAAGGTACCCGCGTGTGGTTCTCGATGGAGCTGAACGCGAGCTGACCGATCGCTGACGGGCGCGCAGCGACTAAGTAGGGGACTCGCATCGGATCCGCATCGGATCCGTAGCGGAGCGCGCGAGCCTTCGCCGGTACCGCCACATCTCGGGAGGTGGGTCCTTGTCGACCACGGTCGCCGTCAACGACACGACGCTCCACAGTCGCGTGTCGACCGTGCTGACCGCCGTCGAGGCCTGGGCAGTGGCCGCGCCGGATCGACCGGCCCTGGTCAGGGACGAGGGGGTCATCGGGTACGCCGAGCTGTGGCACCAGCTTCAGGACCATGCGGCGCTTCTGGGGGACCGGCCCGGCGTCGTGCCTGTCCCGGCCGTCCACGAGCCCGGAACGGTGGTTGCGCTGCTCGGCTGCTGGGCGGCGGGCGGGACCTACTGCCCGATCGACCCGGCCTTCCCCGCCGATCACGCCGACGCGTTGCTGGCGGCACTGGACGGGCAGCCGCTCGACGACGCGGCGTACGTGCTCTTC
Organism: uncultured Actinomycetota bacterium; assembly: GCA_963825455.1. Lineage (GTDB taxonomy): Bacteria > Actinomycetota > Actinomycetes > Propionibacteriales > Nocardioidaceae > Nocardioides. The sequence goes on along the minus strand of CAWGTG010000001.1, from coordinate 17,674 downwards.
ACCTCGGGCTCCACGGGCCGGCCCAAGCCCGTCGCCGTTCCGCATCGGGCGCTCGACGTGGTCATCCCCGCCCTCGTCGACCTGTTCGAGATCGGGCCCGAGGACCGTGTTCTGCAGTACGCCTCCCTCAGCTGGGACACGTCGTTCGAGGAGCTGCTGCCGACGCTGGCCGCCGGCGGCGCGGTGGTCTTCGACAAGGACGCGCACTCCGGGTGCCTGCCCCTCTTCCTCCGTGCGGTCGGACGCGGAGGGGTCACCGTTCTCGACCTGCCGACCGCGGTGTGGCACGAGCTCGTGCTGCATCTGACCGAGAGCGGTGAGCGGCTTCCCGAGTCCGTGCGGCTCGTCGTCATCGGCGGCGAGGCGGTCGACCCGACCCGGCTGGCGGCGTGGCGCACCCTGCCCGGTTCCGAGCGGGTCCGCCTGCTCAACACCTACGGCTCCACCGAGACCGCGCTGATCACCCACGCCGCGGAGCTGCACGGGAGCGGCCGGACCGAGACCGAAGGCGCACCCATCGGCCGCCCGCTCGGCCACGTCCTCCAACGGATCAGCGAGGACGGCGAGCTCCTCGTGGCCGGCCCGAACCTGGCCATCGGCTATCCCGGCCTGCCCGACGCCACCCAGGCCCGGTTCGTGCGCGTGGACGGCGTCCGCTGGTTCCGCACGGGCGACATCGTCCGAGCCGGTGCGGACGGGCTGCTCCACCACGCGGGTCGGCTCGACGACCAGGTCAAGGTGCGTGGCGTCCGGGTCGACCCGGGCGAGGTGGAGGCGCACCTGCGCCGGCACCCGGGCGTCGCCGCGGCGGTGGTGACCGGCGTACCGGTCTCCGGGCGCACGGTCCTGGTGGCGTACGTCGTCCCCGCCGGCCGGCGATCCGCCGACGCGACCGACCTGGTCGCCGAGATCCGGGAGCTCCTCAGGGCTCGGGCGCCAGGCCACCTGTGGCCTTCCCGGATCACCGTCGTCCCCGATGTCGCCCGCACGAGCAGCGGAAAGGTCGACCGCCGGGCAACCCACGACCGCCACCACTCCCCGACTCCGAACGGCCAGGAGGCCATCCGATGAGCTCCGCCACGATCCGCACCGGTGCGCCGGCGATCCGCGCCATCTTCCGCCGCGTGCTCGAGGTCGACCACGTCACCGACGACACCAGCTTCTTCGACGCCGGCGGCGACTCGCTGCTCGCCACGCGCGTGCTGAGTGCGATCGCGCGCGAGCTCGGTGTCGAGCTCACCTTCGACGACTTCGTCATCGCCCCGACCCCGGCCGGGCTCACGACCCAGGTCGACAGCCGGCGGTCATGAGTCCGGTGATGAGCACTGCCACGCGAGCCGTCGTCGTCGGTGCCGGCCTGGCCGGGCTGACGGCGGCTGAGCAGCTCGTCGCCGGCGGCATGGAGGTCGTCGTCCTGGAGGCGCGCCACCGCGTCGGTGGCCGGACCCATGGCATCGAGGTGGCGCCCGGCGAGTGGGTCGACGCCGGCGCGGCCTACCTCGGCGAGCGGCACACCGAGCTCGTCGACCTGCTCGCCCGGCTGGGTCTGAAGACGGCGCCGACCGCGATGGAGGGCGACAGCCGGTTCATGTTCGGAACTGGTGGGACCACCCGACACGGCCGGTTCCCACCGCTCAACGCCGTAGCCCTGGGCGACATGTTCGAGCTCCTCGACGAGCTGGTCCGAGAGGTCGACCCGCACGCCGCGTGGCTCACCCCGGGGGCCGACCGACTCGACCAGCTGTCCGCCGCCGACTGGGCCGAGCAACGACTGCTCCACGAGGACGCACGGTTGTTCTTCCCGCTGTTCCTCGGCGAGATGATGGCCGCCGACCCGGCCGACGTGTCCATGCTGCACGTGGCGTTCTACCTGCGCTCCGGCGGCGGGATCAGCTACCTCAACGACTTCGAGGGCGGCGCGCAGGACAGCCGCGTGGACGGCGGCGCGCACCGCATCTGCGAGCTGCTGGCCGAGCGGCTGCCCGCCGGCACCGTCCGGCTGGACGAGCCCGTGGTCGCGCTGCACGACGCCGCCCACGCAGTGACCGTCCGCACCGAGCGGGCGTCGTACGACGCCGACGCGGTCGTCGTGGCAGTGCCTCCCCGGCTCGCCCAGGCGCTCGAGTTCCTCCCGGCGATCCCGCACCCGCGTGCCACGTCGCGCACCGGACGCGGCTGCGCGGTGAAGGTCCACCTCGTGTACCCGGAGCCGGCCTGGCGCCGCGACGGGCTGTCGGGCTGGTCGGTCAACGCCGAGGGGCCGCTGCTGTCCACGGTGGACGACTCGCCGCACTACGGCACCGTCGGCGTGCTGACCGGCTTCGTCACCGGCGCGGCCGCGCACGCCTACGCCACCCTCACCCACGACGAGCAGGTGGAGGCCGCGACCGCCCAGGCCGCGCGCATCTTCCCCGACCTGCCGCCTCCGATCGCCGTCCACGTCACCGACTGGCTCGGCGAGGAATGGTCCCGCGGCTGCTACGCCGCGCTGCTCGGGCCGGGGGACTGGACCCGGCTCGGACCGCACCTCACCCACCCGCACGGCCGCATCCACTGGGCCGGCACCGAGACGAGCACCGAGTTCTTCGGGCTCATGGAGGGCGCCATCCGGTCTGGCCGCCGCGCCGCCGCCGACATCCAGGCAGGAGTACGCCGATGACCACTTCCATCGCACCGCTCGAGGTTCGCGAGCGGTTCATGACCGACCCCGACCTCGGAGCGGGCAACTTCCTCGACAAGGCGGTCGCCGCCAACCCGAACCGGTCGGTGCCCTACGCGTTCAGCCACCATCTCGACCACCGCGGCGAGGTCCTCCTCAAGGGCCACAGCCTCGAGGACCTGGTACGGCTGCGCGACCGGTATGCCCGCTGGTACTGGGCGAACGGCGTCCGCGCCGGCGAGCCGGTCGGCGTCGTCACCGCTGAAGGCCTGCCGCCCCTGATCCACTTCCTCGCGCTGTCCGCGCTGGGGGCGATCCCCGCCCTGGTCAACGACGCGATGGCCCCGGACATCATGGTGCGCTACCTCGACAAGGTCGGGGTGGTCGGCGTGGTGGCCGACGACACGACCCGCCTGTCCCTCGCCTACCGGGCGGGCGAGGCGCAGCGGCCGCGTTTCGTCGCACTGGCCTCCGAGGTCGACGCGGGGCACCCCGACGTCGACCTGCCAGAGGTCTACCCCTACCGGCACGAGGCCGACGACATCGTGGCTCTGATCCACTCCTCGGGCACGACGGGGATCCCGAAGTCGACGATGCTCGGGCACCGGCAGTTCTGGGAGCTGAAGCAGCCCCGGATGACACGCTTCCCGGCCCAACCGGACGACCGGCTGATGTGCCTGATGCCGCACACCCACGCCGGCGGACTCAGCTACTTCCTCACCGCAACCCTGCTGGGGCTGCCGGTCGTGGTGATGGGCGACTGGCGCCGCGAGGTCGTCGAGCCGGTCATGGAGGCGTTCCGGCCCACGATGATGGCGTCGTTCCCGCGGACCTTCGTGCAGCTCGCGACCGGCGACCTGCCCGTCGCCGGCGCGGCCAGGATGCACTCGTGGTTCAACACCGGCGACTCGGCCCACTACGGCCACATTCGGCGCCTCGTCTCGTTGGGCGAGCGGCCGGCCGGGCTGATCAAGCCCTGGCTGCTCCCTCGCGAGGCGGCCGAGGAGGGCGCCCTGCCCGGCTCACAGTTCATCGACGGGCTCGGCTCGACCGAGATGGGCATGGCCAACTTCGGCCAGGTCACCACTCCCGAGACCGAGCGCAATGACCGCTGTGTGGGCAAACCGCTCGAGGGTGTGACGGCCGGCGTCGTCGACGAGCGCGGCGAGGAGGTGCCGGACGGCACCGTGGGCCTCCTCGGCGTGAAGACCGCATCGCGGACTCCCGGCTACTGGCACGACCCGCGGCTGACGGCGTCGTTCGAGCTCAACGGCTGGTGGCTGACCGGCGACGTCGCTCGCCGCGACGCCGAGGGCCGGTTCTACCACCTCGACCGGACCGTGGACGTCATCGACACCTCGACCGGACCCGTCTACAGCCTTCCCCTGGAGGAGGTGCTGCTCGCCGACTGTGCCGACCTGGTGCTCGACTGCTCGGTGATCGGCGTGCCCGCCGAGGACGGCGCCCGGCCGATCGCCGTCGTACAGCTGCAGGCAGACGCGCAGGACGCCACGGCAGAGCTCCTGCTCGACCGGGCCAACAAGGAGATGGCGAACGCCGGCCGTGAGCAGCTTCTCGCGGTCGTGGTCGCGCGCTCGCCCGAGGACTTCCCGCTCGGTCCGACCGGCAAGGTGCTCAAGCGTGAGCTGCGCACCCGCCACGCAGGTCTGCTGCGATGACTCAGCCGACAACCAGTCTGGAGCGGATGGTCTGGGTGTTCCCCGACCGCGAGTCCACGCGCGCCCGGGCCATGTGGCACCCGTTCTTCTGGGACCTCTACGCCGAGGTGGCGGGCGAGCTGGGCATGCAGTGGTCGCGGTGCGCCCCCGATGCGATCACCGTCGACGGGCTCGACGCCGGCAAGCCGCGGGTCTTCGTCGACGACCAGGAGGTGACCCCCGACGACACGCTGTTCATCACGGCGCTCTACTCGCTGCCCTACCAGGCGATGGACATCTGGAACCAGCTGTCCGTGTACGCCGTGCTGGAGCAGCTCGGCTTCTACCTGCCGTTCCCGCCGTCCCTGTCGCCGATCGCCAACGACAAGGGCGCGACGATGCTCTTCTTCGCGGACTCGCCGGTGCCTCCCATCCCGACCATCCGCATCGGGACCGGCCCCGACGTCGGCAAGCACCTCTACGAGGTCGCGATCAACGGCCTCACCTACCCGGCGATCCTCAAGCCGGCGAGCTGGTGCGGTGGCGGCGGCGTCAACATCGCGCACAGCTCCGAGGACGTCCGCGGCCTGGTCAGCCTGGCCCAGGGCGGTGACACCACGATGGTCGCGCAGCCCTACCTCGGCGACGGCACGATCGACTACCGCGTCTACGTCGTCGACGGTCAGCCCTACGCGACGATGCGGAGGACTCCCGAGCCCGGGTCGCCGGTCGCCAACGCGAGCCGCGGCGGCGACATGGCCTTCCCGCCGACCCCGCCCGAGCTCGTCGAGGCCACGGCGTACTTCGCCGAGAAGCTGCCCGACGTCCCGTTCTTCTGCGTCGACTTCCTCCACGACGGCGAGCGCTACTGGTTCTCCGAGCTGGAGCCCGACGGCGTCATCGCCCCCGAGTGGTCCGATCCCGACCGCAGCCTCCAGCGCGACGTCACCCGAGCCCGCTGGACCGCCTACCGCAACGCCCACGCCCGATTCCTGGAGGCACGCAAATGAGCGCCATCGACTTCAGCCTCTCCGACGACGCCGCCCGTCCGGCCCTCCACGTGGCCCAGGGGAACCTCAAGCGGCTCGCGTCCGTGCCGGCGCTCGCCGGCAGGTACGACGGCCATGACATCGTCGCCGACCTGCGCGACGTCGCGGCGCTGCCGGTGATGGACAAGGACGACCTCAACGCCGCGCTGGCCGCACTGGAGCCGAAGGCCGAGACCGGCGCCACCTGGCTGTTCCAGAGCGGCGGCAGCACGGGCGCGCCCAAGGTCGGCTACGCGCCCACCGGCTTCTACATGACCGGTGTCCACGCCCAGTGGCAGCCGCTCGACCGCGACGACGTCTTCGTCAACGCCTGGGGCGCCGGCCGGATGTGGGGCGCCCACTTCCTGGCCGCGGCCTTCGCCGACCTGTCGGGCTGCCGGGTGATCAGCGTCGGCTCGGTCACCCAGGACGAGTACGCCGACTGGCTGGGCTTCTTCACCGACCGCGAGGTCACCGCCATCGGCGGCACGCCGAGCGTGCTTCGGCTCTGGTTCGCCCAGGCCCGGGCCGAGGGGATGTCCCTGCCGGCGCTGCGCAAGGTGCTCTGGCTCGGCGAGGCCTGGCACCCGCAGCTCGACGACGACCTCGCGGCCGTGGCGCCCCTGGCCCGGCGGTGGGGGATGTTCGGCAGCACCGAGACCTGGGTGGTCGGCACCAACACCCCCGAGTGTGCCGTCGACACCTTCCACACCCTGCCGGAGCAGCTCGTCCACGTCGGCGACGACGGCGTGCTCGACTTCACCACCCTCAACCCGGACATGCTCAACCCGGTGCTGCGATACCAGACCGGCGACGCGGGCGAGCTCGTCGCGTGCCCGTGCGGCCGGCACGAACCGGCCATGCGGATCCTGGGCCGTCGAGACTCCGTCGTCCAGGTCCGCGGCCTGGGGCTGCACGTCGACGACATCGTTGCCCGCGTCGAGAGCGACCCGGGCGTGGCCCGGGCCCAGGTCCTGATCACCCAGCAACGCGGCCGCGTGTCGAACGTCGAGGTGCGGGTGCTGCCGACCGCCGAGGCGACCGCTGATCTCGAGGGCCGGCTCCGCGAGGAGCTGTTCGCGTCGACGTTCACGCTCAGCACCGCGTTCCTGCACGACCCCGAGTCGTTCCGGGTGCGGGTCGCGGATGCCCTCGTCACCAACGAGCGGACCGGCAAGACCGCCAACTTCCTGGTGCAGGAGGAAGGGTGACCACCAGCTCTGACCACGGCGTCCAGGAGCGGTCCCTGGGTCGCCGGTTCAACCTCATCTGGACCGGCCAGTCGGTCAGCATGGTCGGGGACAAGATCACGATCTTCGTGGTCCCCACCCTGATGATCTTCGCCCTCGACGCATCGGCGCTCGAGGTCGGCATCGTCAGCATGGCGCAGTACCTCGGCATCCCCTTGCTCGGGCCGGTCGCCGGCGTACTCGTCGACCGATGGGACAAGCGACGGACCCTGATCGGCTGCGACCTGGTGCGGCTGGTGGCCGTGCTGGTCATCCCCATCGCCTACTGGCTGGACGTGCTGACGACCCCGTTGCTGTTCGTCTGCGTCGCTGCGATCAGCGGGGCGACGATCTTCTTCACCGTCGGCTACCTCGTGGCGGTGCCCGCGGCCGTCGAGAAGGAAGGCCTGGTCCGCGCGTACTCGCGACTGGAGGGCAGCCGGACGGTCGCGGAGGTCGGCGGGCCGTCCATCGCGGCGGGTCTCTACGGCGCCCTCGGCGCGGTCTCGCTCGTCATCGACGCGGTGAGCTACCTCGTCTCCGCGTGGTGCTTCCGGCAGATGCCGACCTGGGGTGTCCGGTCCGAGCACCGGGGGTCGATCTGGGACCGGCTGTCGCTCGGGTTCCGGCTCAACTGGGCCGATCCCGTGCTGCGCCGCGTCGTCGTCGCCGCGGTCACGCTCAACAGCGGCGGGCCGATCTTCGTGACCGTGCTCCCGATCCTGGCCTACCGCGGGCTCGGGCTCTCGGCCGGCGCGTTCGGCCTCGCGATGTCGGGTGCCGCGCTGGGCGGCGTGCTCGGCGCCGTCCTCGCCCCGCGGATCGGCGCCCGCCTGGGGCTCGGCCGCACCTTCGCGCTCGCGCTGCTCGCCCACAACCTGGTCGCACTCGGGATCCTGGCCGCACCCACGCTGCCGGCCGCGCCGGTCATCGGGGTGACCATGGGCGCCTACGGCTTCTTCATGGCCTGCATCAACGTGTGCAGCGCTCCGATCCGGCAGTCCCGGATGTCGGCGGAGAACCAGGGCATCATGCACGCGGCCTTCCGGACCGCGACCTGGGGAGTCATCCCGCTCGCCGCCTTCGTGGGTGGCGCCGCGGTCAGCGTCCTCAGCCCGCACGTCGGCGTCCTCGACGCGGCGCGGATCGCGATGGTCGGCGGCACGCTGCTGGCGGCGTTCTCGTTCGTGTCCGCCGTGCGGGTCCAGTCCGCGCTGGACCGGTCGGCAGCCGAGCAGGCCGTGCGGGAAGCGGCTCCCGCGTGACCACCACGGACCGCGTGCTCCTGGTGACTGGGGCCTCGACCGGGATCGGCCAGGCGACCGCCGTACGTGCGGCCGCAGCCGGTTGGCGCGTGCTGGCGACGATGCGCGAGCCGTCGCAGCAGGAGGGACTGAACGACGCAGCCATGGACGTCGTCCCGCTCGACATCACCGACGAGGACTCGGTCGCGGCCTGCTTCGAGTCCATACGACGTACGCACGGCCGGCTCGACGCGCTGGTCAACAACGCCGGCATCTCCAACTTCGACCCGACCATGGAGATGTCCACCCTCGACGCCCTCCGCACCGCGCTCGAGGTCAACTTCGTCGGAGCCGTCGCGGTCAGCCGGCTCGCCATGCCGCTCCTCCGCGCGAGCGGCGGCCGCCTGGTCAGCATCGGCAGCGTGCACGGCGTCGTCGGGCAACCGTTCAACGAGGCGTACGCCGCCGCGAAGTTCGCCGTCGAGGGCTTCATGGAGAGCCTCGCCCCCGTCGCCGCCGTCCACGGCGTGGCCGTCTCGATCGTGGTGCCGGGCTACGTCTCCGACACCGAGTTCGGCCGGTTCCCCGACATCAACCGGCGGACCATCCAGGCGGACTCCGGCCCGTACGCCGACACCTTCGGCGACTACTTCCGGTGGGTGGTCGAGGAAGGGTGGGAAGGAGCGGCTCAGTCGCGCTGGGACGTCGCCGACGTCGTCGTCCGCACCCTGGCCGACCCGCGACCACCGTTCCGGGTGCCGACCAGCCCCTGGGTGCGCGCCTACCTCGCCGAGAAGCTCGCCGACGTCGACGGCACGACGATCCAGGCACTGGCCCGGACCTGGGTCGGCGCCGATGCGCCCCTGCCCGTCCACTGAGGAGACCCGATGCCTGCCAAACCGCTCCGAGAGCTGATCGAGCTCGCCCGACGGGGTTCGCCCTTCTATGCCGACCTCTACCGACACCTCCCGGTTGGCGTTGAGACCCTGACCGACCTGCCCGTCATCGACCAGGCGGACTTCTGGACGGCCAACCGGTGGCCCGACAACCGGCTGCTGACAGGGCCGCTTCTCGACGCGGGTGTCTACACCTCCGGTGGCACCACCGGTACGCCGAAGGTCTCGCCGTGGTCGCGCACCGAGCACTTCGACTCCACGTCGGCCTTCGGCGCCGGGCTGGTCCGGGCCGGCCTCAAGCCCGGGCACCGGGTCGCCAACCTCTTCTACGCGGGCCACCTCTACGGCGGCTTCCTCTACATCGAGGCCTCCCTCCACAACGCACCGGTCGACAACGTCCGGCTCCCGGTCGGCGGGCACGTCCCGGACGCCGAGGTGGCCGAGCTGATCGACAGTTTCGGCGTCAACGTGCTCGCCGGTACGCCCATGAAGCTGGCAGGCGTGGCCGAGGCGGTGCTCGATGCGGGGTCGGAGGCCGACAGCATCGAGCTGCTGCTGTTCGCTGGCGACCTGCTCTTCGACGACGTACGACCGCTGCTGCACAAGGCGTTCCCCCAGGCCACGATCGCGTCCCTCGGCTACGCATCCGTCGACGCCGGGCTCGTCGGGTGGCCGGTGCCGGGCGACGACGTCCGCGTGCACGAGGCGGTGCCCGACCGGACCGTCGTGGAGATCATCGACGAGGTCACCGAGGAGCCGATCACCGCGCCGGGGGTGCGCGGTCGCGTGGTCGTCACCAACCTCTTCCGCACCCTGATGCCGATCATCCGCTACCCCGTGGGCGACCTGGGCGAGTGGGTCGACGACGAGTGCCGGGCGTTCCGGTTGGTCGGCCGCACCCACGAGGGGGCCCGGGTTGCCAACGTGGCGATGGCCTACGCCGAGGTACATGCCGCGCTGCTCGGGGCGGACCGCGAACGCGTGATCTCGGGCCTGCAGCTGGTGGAGCGTCGCTGGGACGGCAGGGACGGTCTGATGCTCCGCGTCGCCACGCTCGCCGAGCTGCCCGACGACAGCCTGGCCGAGCTGGCTGACCGGCTCGTCGACGCGGCGTACCGCGCTCGGCCTCTCTACCCGGCCACCGTGGCCGACGGCCACATCCACCCGCTCCAGGTCGAGTGGGTCCGCCCCGGCGACCTGGTCACCCACGCCCGCACCGGCAAGCTCGTCCAGGTCGTGGACGAGCGGCCGCACGACTGACCCGGCCCCACGACAAGGACATGGAGATGACCCACGACGCGGACACGACGGCCTTGATCTGGTCGCGAGCGATGGCGATGTACGCCGAGGATCGCACGTGCCAGTCCCTCGGCATCGTCGTGTCCGACGTCGCTCCGGGCTGGGCCCGGCTGCAGATGCGCGTCGACGAGACCATGCTCAACATGCACGGGACCGTGCACGGCGGATACCTGTTCCTCCTGGCCGACGCCGCCTTCGCCTACGCCGCCAACACCCACGGTCCGATGGCCGTGGCGCAGAGCGCCCAGGCGGCCTTCCTGCGGCCGGCGCTCTCGGCCGACCTCCTGGTGGCGGAGGCCGAGGAGCGCACGCGAGCGGGTCTCAACGGGATCTACGACGTGACCGTCCGGCGGCCTGCGGACGAGACGGTGGTCGCCGAGTTCCGCGGCCACAGCGTGGTCCTGCCGGGGCGGGCGGCGACAGGCTGACCTGACGGAATGTTCCCCCAGGGCCTTCCTGCTCGGCCCTTGCCCGCTCGGCGTCCCACGCACAGGATGAGGGAACCCCAGCGCAACCCGCCGGGGCGACGGACCACTCACTCGGGAGAAACAATGAGTCCGCATGCCATCACCGCCTGTCCGGCGGCGCCCGTCGGGAGCACGGACAGGAGGCTGCGCATCGACCTGCTCGGCCCTGTCGTGGTCACCTCCGCCGGCGAACCAGTCACGCTGTCCCCGCTGGAGCTGAACCTGCTCGTGATCCTCGCCCTCACTCCGGGCGTGGCCGTCTCGACCGAGCGCCTCGTGGACGACCTGTGGGGCAGTCGCCTCCCCGCCGCACCCCGCACGCGCGTCCAGGCGCTCGTCTCCAGCCTGCGCCGCAAGGTCGGGGACGCCATCGAGACCCGCTATCCGGGCTACGTCATCGACCCGGAACGGCTCGGGCGCGACCTCGACGAGTGCGAGTCCCTGGTGGCAGCGGCCCGCCAGGCCGACTCGCCGGGGGAGCGGTTGCAGCTGCTCACGGCGGCGCAGGACGTCTGGCGCGGTGACCCCCTGGGCGGCGTCACCAGCCCGGGCGTCGCACCGGAGCGCACCCGGCTCTGCGAGCAGCGCCTGGAGCTGCTCGTCGCCCGGGGCGAGGCCGAGCTGGCGGCCGGCCGCCACCGTGAGGTCGTCGGTCTGCTCGCCCCGGCCGTGGCCCAGCACCCGCTCGCCGAGCAGCTGGCGGGACTGCACATCACGGCGCTCTACCGGAGCAACCGCCAGGCCGACGCGCTCGCGGCGTACCAGGTGTTGAGGGAGCGGCTGGCCGACGAGCTCGGCGCCGACGTCTGTCCCGAGCTGCGGGACCTGCACGGCCAGATCCTCCGCGGTGAGTGCCAGTCGGTGGCGGACCAGCCGACGGACCAACCAAGGGCGACGCTGCGGCCGGCGCAGCTGCCCGCGCCTGACGGGATGTTCCTCGGCCGCGACGCGGAGCTGCGTGAGCTGGAAGCGGCGGTGGCACACCGCTTCGTCGTCGTCTCCGGCCCCGGCGGGATGGGGAAGACGGCCCTGGTCGTCGACTGGGCCCACCGAGCGGCGGCGGAGTTCCCCGACGGACAGCTGTTCCTCGACATGCGCGGCGGTCGCCGGTCGCCCAAGGATGTGGTCACGGCGGCGCTGGTGTCCCTGGGCATCGCGCCGCCGGACCTGCCGGCTCGGCTCGATGACCGGGTCGCGCTCTACCGCACGATGGTGCACGCCCGTCGGCTGCTCGTGGTGGCCGACGACGCGGGCACCGTGGAGCAGGTGCTCGCCGTCGTCCCGCCCGGGCCGGGGAGCCGGCTGGTGGTCACCACCCGCTGGCGGCCGACCACGTTCTCCGCACACCACGCTGTTCACGAGCTGGTCCTGCGGCCTCTCGGCGCCCAGGCGTCCAGTGACCTCCTGGGCCGGGTGGTCGGGAACGACCGTCTCGACGGCCAGGACGTCGCCCCGCTGGTGACCTGGTGCGGCGGCTGGCCGCTGCTGCTCCGTCAGGTCGCGGCGACGCTGGCCCTGCGGCCGAGCCAGTCGGTCGCAGGCTTCGTCGCCGGGTTCGCCGCGAACCCGCAGTGGGTCGGTCTCGACGGCGACCCGAGGTCCGTGGACGGCGCGCTCGCGGCGACGTACGACCTGCTGAGCCCGGAAGCCGCCCGGTTGTTCGAGCGCCTGAGCCTCGTCGCTGGTGAGTTCTGCCTGCACCGGGCGGCGCTCACGGCGGGCACCAGCGACGGCCGGGCTCGGGCCCTGCTCGACGAGCTGGTCGCCCTGCACCTGGTCGTGGAGGGCGCCCTCGACGGTTTCCGCTACGACGGCGTGGTGGCCCGGTTCGCCCGCCGACTCGCGGCTGCGAAGGAGTGGACGCTCGACGGGTTCGACGTGCCTCCCGCCGGCTGCCCGGCCTGCACGACGGTGCCCCGCATGCCGCTGTCGGCGCTCCCGGTGCTGGAACCGGTGTCCGTCTAGATCCTGGCTCGCCGCAGCTCGACGCCGGCGGGACCGTCGACGGCCACCGCGGCCGCGATCGGTCCCGTCGCGCCGAGCTCCGTGACGTCCAGGTCGACGACCCGCAGCTCAGCGGGTGGCGCCGCGAGGCCCACCGACGACATCGGCCGCGAGAGCCCCTCGCGGGTCGCCTTCACCACCGCCTCCTTCCGGGCCCAAGTCCGCAGGAATCCGGCCTCGTCCGCAGGCGCGGCTTCTCCGGGCGCCAGTACGTCGGGCAACAGCGTGTTCCAGTCCGGCGGGCAGGTCGTCTCGACGTCGACGCCGACGGTCGTGGCGGCGTCCGCGGCCAGCACCGCAGCGACCGCGAACGGGCCGGAGTGAGACACCGAGCAGTGCCACGGCCGACCCGGTGTCGTCACCGGCCCGTGCTGGGCACCGCAGCGCGGGCAGGTCCGGTCGAGTTGCACCAGCAGTGGGTCTGACCCCTCCAGCCCGGCGACGAGGCCGCGCAAGACGGCAGCTCCCAGCACGAAGCGGTCCCGGTCATCCTGCTGCTGCAGCCGGGCCAGGCGGTCGTTCTCGTGGTCGTCGAGGAGGTCGAGGTGACGGTCCGTCAGGTCCTCGGTGCGGGCCCACCGCACGTGCACCACGACCGACGGCCTCACGCCGTCACCCTAGGCGGCAGCGACACTCGCGACACGCCGGTCCGACCTGGTTCAGACGGTGCGTCACACCGCCTCTGACCTGCGCAAACGCAACCAGAGCGACCCACAGGAAAAATGGTCCGGTCGGGCTCTTGCATGCCTAGTGGCGGCTGCGTAATGTCACCACTAGATGTAGTGTTACACCGATGTAGTTTTTCCACATGTAGTCCCCAGCCAGGGGGTGGAAGGCTCACAGAAGTCTCGGTGTTCTACACAGCGAAGCCCCCGTTATCCACACCCCAGGCCGGGGTCTGTGAAGCGCGCCTGCACCGAGAGGAGGACCGCCGTGTACTGCCCGTTCTGCAAGCACAACGACACCAAGGTCCTCGACTCGCGGGTCGCCGAGGACGGCAGCTCGATCCGCCGCCGGCGCTGCTGCCAGTCCTGCGAGCAGCGGTTCACGACCCTCGAGCTGATGCAGCTCACCGTGGTGAAGCGCTCCGGGGCGAGCGAGGCGTTCGACCGCGACAAGGCGATCGCGGGCGTCCGGAAGGCCTGCAAGGGCCGACCGCTGACCGAGGACGACCTGGCCCGCCTGGGCCACGTCGTCGAGGACTCCCTGCGCGGCTCGGGCCAGGCGGAGTTCGCCTCCCACGAGGTCGGGATGGCCATCCTGGAGCCGCTGCGCGAGCTCGACGAGGTCGCCTACCTCCGCTTCGCCGCGGTCTACAAGCAGTTCGAGACCGCCGAGGACTTCGAGATCGAGATCGCGAGCCTGCGCAACCACCGCGCCGAGCAGCTGGCCTCCCTCCTGGACGACGGAGTCTTGGACAAGTCGGACGACCTCACCTCAGCCCCCAGCGGCTGACCCACAGACCGCCCGGTGCGTCGTGGGGAAGCGGCGTACCGGGCGACCCACTCAGGTACCTCTCTCTGTCCTGCAGGAGTGTCGGTGCCAGCAGCAACAATGATCAGCAGGGACCAAGAGGCAACAACGGGACCAGGAGACACGGTATGACCGAGACGGTGAGCGGGGCCGCCCACAAGAAGGGCGCGACCAAAGGCTTGACCATCCAGCGTCGGTTCAGCACCGACGGCGTGCACCCCTACGACGAGATCACCTGGGAGCGACGCGACGTCGTCCAGACCAACTGGAAGACCGGCGAGACCGTCTTCGAGCAGCGCGGCGTCGAGTTCCCCGACTTCTGGTCGGTCAACGCCTCGACCATCGTCACGACGAAGTACTTCCGCGGCGCCCTCAACACCGACGTCCGCGAGACCAGCCTGCGCGAGCTCATCGACCGCGTGGTCAAGACCTACCGCAAGGGCGGCGAGGACCACGACTACTTCGCGACGCCGGCCGACGCCGAGCTGTTCGAGCACGAGCTGACCTGGCTGCTCGTCCACCAGTACTTCTCGTTCAACAGCCCCGTCTGGTTCAACGTCGGCACCAACTCTCCACAACAAGTCAGCGCGTGTTTCATCCTGAGCGTCGACGACTCGATGGACTCGATCCTCAACTGGTACAAGGAGGAGGGGTTCATCTTCAAGGGCGGCTCCGGCGCCGGCCTCAACCTCTCCCGCATCCGTTCCTCCAAGGAGCTGCTGTCCTCCGGCGGCACGGCGTCCGGTCCGGTCTCCTTCATGCGCGGCGCCGACGCGTCCGCCGGCACCATCAAGTCCGGCGGCGCGACCCGCCGCGCGGCCAAGATGGTCGTCCTCGATGTCAACCACCCCGACATCGAAGAGTTCGTGATGACCAAGGCGAAGGAAGAGAACAAGATCCGCGCGCTGCGCGACGCCGGCTTCGACATGGACCTCGGTGGCGCCGACATCACCTCGGTCCAATACCAGAACGCCAACAACTCGGTCCGCGTCAGCGACGAGTTCATGCGCGCCGTCGAGGACGGCACCGACTTCGGGCTCCGCGCCCGCAAGACCGGTGAGGTCATCGAGACCGTCGACGCCCGCGAGCTGTTCCGCAAGATCAGCACAGGCCGCGTGGGAGTGCGCCGACCCGGGACTGCAGTACGACGACACGATCAACGACTGGCACACCAACCCCGAGACCGGCCGGATCACGGCGTCCAACCCGTGCTCCGAATACATGTCGCTCGACAACTCCTCGTGCAACCTCGCGTCGCTCAACCTGCTCAAGTTCCTGCGCGACGACGACACCTTCGACGCCGAGCGGTTCGCCCAGGCGGTCGAGCTGATCATCACCGCGATGGACATCTCGATCTGCTTCGCCGACTTCCCGACCGAGGCGATCGGCAAGACCACCGTCGACTACCGCCAGCTCGGCATCGGCTACGCCAACCTCGGCGCGCTGCTGATGGCGATGGGCCTCGGCTACGACAGCGACGGCGGCCGCGCGATGGCCGGCTGCCCTCACCTCGCTCATGACCGGTACGTCGTACCGCCGTTCCGCCGAGCTCGCCGCGGTCGTCGGCCCCTACGCCGGCTACGCCCGCAACGCCGACGCCCACCAGCGGGTGATGCGCAAGCACCAGGCCGCCAACGACACGGTCCGCGCCCTCGCCATCGAGGACGACCTGGTCCACAAGCTGGCCACCAAGGAGTGGGCGCAGGTCGTCGAGCTCGGCAAGACCAACGGCTTCCGCAACGCCCAGGCCTCGGTGCTCGCCCCGACCGGGACCATCGGCTTCATGATGGACTGCGACACCACCGGCATCGAGCCGGACTTCTCGCTGGTCAAGTTCAAGAAGCTCGTCGGCGGCGGCTCGATGCAGATCGTCAACCAGACCATCCCGCGCGCGCTCCGCAAGATGGGCTACCAGCCCGAGTCGGTCGAGGCGATCGTCGACTACATCGCCGAGCACGGCCACGTGATCGACGCCCCCGGCCTGCGCCAGGAGCACTACGAGGTCTTCGACACCGCGATGGGCGCCCGCTCCCTCAAGCCGATGGGCCACGTCCGGATGATGGCGGCCTGCCAGCCGTTCCTCTCCGGCGCGATCTCCAAGACGGTCAACCTCCCCGAGACCGCCACGGTCGAGGAGATCGAGGACGTCTTCCTCCAGTCGTGGAAGCTCGGCCTCAAGGCCACCGCGATCTACCGCGACAACTGCAAGGTCGGCCAGCCGCTCTCTGATGGCAAGTCCGACTCGTCCAAGAAGGACCAGGGCATGGCCGCGGCGGCCCAGGCCGGCAACGCGCCCGTGACCGAGCTCGAGCCCAAGGTGGTCGAGGTCTACAAGCCGCTGCGCAGGCGTCTCCCGAAGTCGCGCGTCTCCCGCACGACGTCCTTCACGGTCGGCGGCGCCGAGGGCTACATGACCTCCGGCGCCCACGACGACGGCGAGCTCGGCGAGGTCTTCCTCAAGCTCGGCAAGCAGGGCTCCACCCTCGCCGGCGTGATGGACGCCTTCTCGATCGCAGTCTCCATCGGGCTCCAGTACGGCGTCCCCCTCGAGACCTACGTCTCGAAGTTCACCAACCTCTCCTTCGAGCCCGCCGGCCTCACCGACGACGCCGACGTCCGGATGTCGAAGTCGATCATGGACTACATCTTCCGCCGGCTCGCCCTGGACTACCTCGACTTCGAGACCCGCCAGGGCCTCGGCGTCTTCTCCGCCGACGAGCGCCAGCGCTACCTCGAGACCGGCTCCTACGAGCCCCTCGAAGAGCTCGGCTCCCCCGTCCGAGGTCGTCGGCAATCTGACTCGTGCTACCGTCCGGTCAGCCTCTCGAGACCCCGCAGCCGAGGACGTCGTCGACGCCGAGGTCGTCGAGACCAAGGACACCCACGGCTCCGAGCAGCGCGAGGTCCCGGCCGAACCCGCCAAGCAGGCCCACACCAGCGCCGAGCTCCTCGAGCAGATCACCGGCACCGCCGTCGACTCCCCCCTCTGCATGACCTGCGGCACCAAGATGCGCCCCGCCGGCTCCTGCTACGTCTGCGAGGGCTGCGGCAGCACCAGCGGCTGCAGCTGACGTTTGGATCACGAAGGAGGTGGTGGTCATCGATCTGGCCCGCACCTCTGAACGGACAGAGCATGACTGATCCGAAGGTTGCTCAGCGGGTCGTTCCGAGGACCTATCGAGTCTCGGGGCGCGGTGACCTCGTCGAGTACATCCTGGCGGCTCTCGAGTCGACTGGCTCGACGGTTCTCTACTGCAGCCAGAGCACATGCATGCCCTTGTACGTCGCCTTAATGACACCTGCTGGCGAGCGTCGCGGCCTGATGGTCTACGCGTTTCGGATGACGCAGGTGGAAACCAAGAATCGTGCCATAGGTGAACTCCGAGGTCAGATCAGGTACGGGAGTGAGGACTCCTGGCCCGACGACGATCACGAACTCGCATTCGACGTCGCGAACGTAGACACCACCCTGGTCTTGGGAGTCAGCCCTGAGCGCGCCCTGATCGTCGGACTGGATCCCCACCTGTATGACCCGTTACCTATGGGTATCAGCTTCTACGCACAAGAAGCTGTCGTGAATCGGGTCGCCGCCGAAGGATTCGCTGTATGGGAACGCGAAAATCACGCAGGAGCTCCGTAGAGCGGCTCCCCGGGCCCAGGATGGGCTCGAGACGCTTGCGGCCTTCGGTCCTGAAAGATTGATGGCGTGGGCTGACT